>CAVVZK010000004.1:0-343042 GCA_963752655.1 uncultured Acidobacteriaceae bacterium | reverse complement strand
CGGGGCTATGAGGATTGAGAATGATTGAGATCTGCTGAGCGTCTAACGAGGGGCGAGATGGCGAAGACGAAAGCAGTAACGGAGAGCAAGTCGCGCCGGGTGCCCACGCTGAAGCATGTGGAGGTTGATGCTGCGCTCCGTTTGTGGCTCCGCCGCTGGGGCGGTATGTACTCGGGCTGTTCCATCCGATTACGGCGAAGTGGTTTCGGGCGGTGTTTGAGGGGCCGACGGCTCCGCAGGTGGAGGGGTGGCCGGCGATTGCGCGGGGGGAGTCGACGCTGATCCTGGCGCCGACGGGGACGGGTAAGACGCTGACGGCGTTTTTGTGGTGCCTGGACAAGCTGATGCTGCGGACGCCTGCCGAGCGGAGAAGGGGTGCCGGGTGCTGTACCTTTCGCCGCTGAAGGCGCTGGCGGCGGATGTGGAGCGGAATCTGCGGTCGCCGCTGGTGGGGATTGCGAACATGGCGCGGCGGGAGGGTGTGGCGGTGCGGATGCCGGAGATCAGCGTGCGGACGGGGGATACGTCGCAGAAGGAGCGGGCGCGGTTTCGCAGGCATCCGGGGGACATTCTGATTACGACGCCGGAGTCGCTGTATCTGCTGCTGACTTCGCGAGGCGGGGGAGTCGCTGCGGTCGGTGGAGACGGTGATCGTCGATGAGATTCATGCGCTGGTGCCGACGAAGCGCGGGGCGCATATGGCGCTGTCGCTGGAGCGGCTGGAGGCGCTGGCGGGGCAGGCAGGCTGCAGCGGATTGGGTTGAGTGCGACGCAGCGGCCGCTGGAGGAGGTGGCGCGGTTTCTGGGTGGGGCGGAGGGGCTGGGGTCGCGAACGGAGGGCAGGGACAGCCGCAGATGGCGCCGGATGTCGGAGGATGACACCAGCGAGTTGATGGAGGTGGCGGGGGCGGACGCGAAGGGATGGAGTACGTTGCCGGGGGTTCGATGGCAGCGCCGGAGCGAGCCGCCAGGATAGCCGAGGATGCGGCGGAGGTGGCCAGGGGGTGCGGTATCGGCCGGTGACGATCGTGAATGCGGGGGCGCGGAAGGTGCTGGAGCTGAGGGTGGAGGTTCCGGTCGAGGATATGGCGCAGCTGGGCGAGATCCAGGATCAGCCGAGCGGGCCGGCGATCGCAGGGACCGAAGCGGACGTCGATCTGGCAGTCGATTCATCCGCGGCTGCTGGAGATTATTCGCGGAGCGGACGTCGACGCTGATCTTTGTGAATGCGCGGCGGGTGGCGGAGCGGCTGGCGGGGGCGCTGAACGATCTGGCGGGGGAGCAGATTGCGCGGGCGCACCATGGGTCGCTGGCGGCGGCGCAGAGGACGGAGATCGAGGAGCTGCTGAAGGCGGGCAAGATCAAGGCGCTGGTGTGTACGATCTCGCTGGAGCTGGGGATCGATATGGGGGCGGTCGATCTGGTGATCCAGATCGAGGCTCCGCCGAGTGTGGCGAGTGGGATGCAGCGGATTGGGCGGGCGGGGCACCAGGTGGGGGCGCCTTCGGCGGGGATCATCTTTCCGAAGTATCGGGCGGACCTGATTGCGTGCGCGGCGGTGACGCAGGCGATGCATGAGGGGCATGTGGAGTCGACGCGGTTTCTGCGGAACCCGCTGGATGTGCTGGCGCAGCAGATGGTGGCGGTGATTGCGCATCCGCCGCTGGGGGTGGAGGACGCGGAGCGGCGGGAGAAGCGCGAGGACGGATGAGGAGGCGAGCTCCGGGGATCAGCTATGAGGCGCTGTTGGGGCTGGTGCGGAGTGCGGCGAACGTTTGCGGGGATGAGCCAGGGGGTGTTCGATGGGGTGCTGGATATGCTGGCGGGGCGGTATCCGTCGGATGAGTTTGCGGAGCTGCGGCCGCGGATGACGTGGGACCGGACGCGGAACTGGATTACGCCGCGCAGGGGCGTGAAGAAGATTGCGATCCTGAATGGCGGGACGATTCCGGATCGCGGGACGTATGGGGTGTTTCTGGCGGGGACGCATGCGAAGCCGATCCGCGTGGGCGAGCTGGACGAGGAGATGGTGTTTGAGCAGAGGACGGGCGACACGTTCATCCTGGGGGCTTCGACGTGGCGGGTGGAGGAGATTACGCATGACCGGGTGCTGGTGACGCCGGCGCCGGGCGATGCGGGGAAGATGCCGTTCTGGCATGGGGACCAGGCGGGGCGGCCGATCGAGTTTGGGCGGAGGATCGGGGCGCTGGTGCGGGAGCTGCGGGAGGCTCCGCGGAGCGTGGCGATGACGCGGCTGATGGGCGGAGCACGATCTGGAGCAGGGGGCGGCGGAGAATGTGCTGCGGTACCTGGCGGACCAGGAGCTGGCGACGTGGGCTTGTGCCGGATGACCGGAACATCGTGATCGAGCGGGTGCGGGATGAGCTGGGGGACTGGCGGGTGTGCTGCCTGACGCCGCTGGGGAGCCGGATCCATGCGCCGTGGGCGATGGCGGTGACGGCGAAGATACGGGCGAATGGCGGGCCGGAGGTGGAGACGATGTGGTCGGAGGATGGCTTCTGCCTGCGGTTTCCGGAGACGGAGCAGCCGCCGGAGGTGGAGCAGATGCTGCTGGAGCCGGAGGAGGCGGCGGAGCTGGTGCTGCGGCAGCTGGGATCGACGGCGCTGTTTGCGGCGAAGTTTCGGGAGAGTGCGGCGCGGGCGCTGCTGCTGCCGCGGCGGCGGGCGGATGGGCGGACGCCGCTGTGGCAGCAGAGGAAGCGGTCGTATGACCTGCTGGGTGTGGCGAGCCGGTATCCTTCGTTTCCGATCCTGCTGGAGGCGTATCGCGAGTGTCTGCGGGATGTGTTCGATATGCCGGCGCTGATGGAGGTGCTGCGGGCGGTGGGGAACCGGACGCTGCGGGTGCATACGGTGGACTCGCGGACGCCGAGTCCGTTTGCGAGCGGCGCTGCTGTTCAGCTATGTGGCGAACTACATCTACGACGGGGATGCTCCGCTGGCGGAGAGGCGGGCGCAGGCGCTGTCGATCGATCAGGACCAGCTGCGGGAGCTGATGGGCGATGCGGATCTGCGCGAGCTGCTGGATGTCGAACGCGATCGAGGAGACGGAGGAGCAGCTGCAGTGCTTGACCGAGAGCTGGCGGGCGCGGTCGATGGACGGGGTGCATGACCTGCTGCTGCGGCTGGGGGATCTGTCACGGGATGAGTTACGAGTTCGGTGCGTGAGTGCGGAGGTGGCGGAGAGTGTGGACCGGCTGATGAAGGCGCGGCGGGCGCTGGAGGTGCAGGTTGCGGGGTGAAGCGGGTGATTGCGGTGGAGGATGCGGCGCGGTATCGGGATGCGGTGGGGGTGCCGCTGCCGCCGGGGCTGCCGACGGCGTTTCTGACGGCGGTGCCGGATGCGCTGCTGGATGTGGTGCGGCGGTTTGCGCGGACGCATGGGCCGTTTACGACGAGCAGAGTGTGCGGCGCGGTTTGGGCTGCCGACGGTGAGTGTGGAGGCGGTGCTGCAGCGGCTGGTGCAGGTGGGACGGGTGCAGGAGGGTGGGTTCCGGCCGGGCGGCGTGCATCGCGAGTGGATCGATGTGGAGGTGCTGCGGCAGATCCGGCGGAAGAGCCTGGCGCGGCTGCGGAAGGAGGTCGAGCCGGTCGAGCAGAAGGTGCTGGCGCGGCTGTTTACGCGGTGGCAGGGGGTGGTGCAGCCGCGGCGCGGGCTGGATGCGCTGCTGGATGTGATTGAGAACCTGCAGGGTGCTCCGCTGGCGGCTTCGATTCTGGAGACGGAGATTCTGCCGGCGCGCGTGATGGGGTATCGGTCGGCGGACCTGGATACGCTGATTGCTGCGGGCGAGGTGGTGTGGGTGGGGTTCGAGCCGCTGGGGGAGAGGGATGGGCGGGTGGGGCTGTATCTGTCGGAGCGGCTGCGCGCTGCTGTGGCCTCCGCAGAAGCAGATGCCGGCGGGCAGGGAGCATCCGCGGCGAGACGCAGGTCCTTCGACTCCGCTTCGCTCCGCTCAGGATGACAGAGTCGTTGGCGAGGGGACATCCGATGTTGTTCAGGATGGGCTGAGCGAGAGAGAGACTCAAGTGGTTACATATTTGCGAGCGCGCGGCGCTTCGTTTTTTCAGGAGCTGCATGATGGTGTGGGTGGTGGGTACCCGGGGGAGACGATCGAGGCGGTGTGGGGGCTGGTGTGGCGAGGGATGGTGACGAATGATGGGATGGCGTCGCTGCGGGCATATTGCGACCGGCCGACGACTTCGACGGCGAAGAATGGGCGTCCGGCGGCGCGGCGGGTGCACAACCAGGCGGGATTCCGGAGCCGGCGGACGACGCCGCCGACGATGCAGGGGCGATGGGCGTTGCAGCCGAATGCATTTGTAACTGCGGAAGATCAGGGGCGGCGGGGGACGGAGTGGAGCCATGCGATCGCGCAGCAGCTGCTGACGCGGTATGGCGTGGTGTTTCGGGAGACGGCGCAGTGCGGAGGGTCTGCCGGGTGGGTTTTCGGCGGTGTACGACGTGCTGAAGGCGATGGAGGAGAGTGGGCGGATCCGGCGGGGGTTCTTTGCGGCGGACCTGGGGGCGACGCAGTTTGCGATGCCGGCGGCGGTGGATCTGCTGCGGTCGTTGAGGGTGGAGCGGGAGGGTGAGGAGGCCGGAGATGGTGCAGCTGGCGGCGACCGATCCGGCGAACCCGTATGGGGCGTTGATGCGGTGGCCGGCGCCTCCGGATGAGGGGTCGTCGCTGACGCGGAGCGTGGGGGCGAAGGTGATCCTCTGCGATGGGGCGTTGGCGGCTTATCTGCGGCGCGGGAACCCGAACCTGCAGGTCTGGCTGCCCGAGGAGGAGCCGGCGCGGGGGCAGGTGGCGCGGGCGCTGGCGGAGTTCCTGGTGCGGCGGGTGCAGGGGATGCGGGAGGGTGAGGCGGATGCGGGTGGGCGCGGAGGCATGGTGGTTGGGACGGTGAACGGAGTGGCGGTGGCGGAGTCGCCGCTGGCGCGGTATCTGCTGGATGCGGGGTTCCAGGCCGGGGCTGTGGGGTTCAATGTGCGAAGGAACCTGCCGGCTCTGCCGGGCAGCAGGGGTCCTGCGGCGGAGATGATCTCGTGAGCAAAACGTAGACGCAGACTTGCCGTTTGAAGTCCGGCGGTGGGAACGCAGCAGGAGCTTCAGAGCGTGTAGTCGCAGACGAGGACGGTGAGGTCATCGTTCTGGATGGCGGACCAGGATTGGATGGTGGAGATGATCCGGTCGGCGGTTTCTGTTTCAGGGAGGTGGGCCGTCTCCCTGAGCAGGTTTCGGAGGCGTTCGAGGCCGAACTCTTCGTGCGCTTTGTCGGAGGCCTCCAGGACACCGTCGGTGTAGAGGAGGAGGCGGTCGCCGGGTTCAAGTGGGTGGGAGACGGTCTCATATGTGGCGAAGGAGAAGGCGGCGAGCATGAGGCCGTTTTCGAGGATCTCGGTAACGACGCCGTTGCGGAGGAGAAGCATGGGCGGGTGCGCGGCGGCGGCGTATCGGAGTTCACGGTTCTGAGCGTCGAGGTAGACGTAAGCGGCGGTGACGAACTGGCTCTGCGTGTTGCCACACAGGGCGGAGTTCATGGCGTGGAGGAGGTCGGACGGTCGTGTCGCGGAGGCTCGCTGGGAGGTGGCGGCGAGTTTGACCATGGAGGCGATGAGGGCAGCGGGGACGCCGTGGCCGGAGACGTCGGCGATGAGGAGACCGGCCTGCATGTTGTCAGCGACAAGGAAGTCGTAGAAGTCTCCGGCGACGGAGGTCATGGGGAGGTAGCGTGCGGCGACGCGGAAGCTGGTGGAGGCAGGGAAGTGACCGGGAAGGATGGAGAGCTGGATGTGTCGGGCGATCTCAAGCTCCTTCTGGATGACCGTGAGCTGCTGGTCGCGGGCGAGGGTCTGGCGGGCGGCGACATAGCCGAGGGTGGCGAGGAAGATGAGAAAGCCAAAGGGCTCGATGTTCCAGATGTCGCGGATGGGGCCGATGACGTTTTGCCACAAGGCGAACGCGATGAAGACGAAGAGGCCGCGGCGGAGGATGAGGAAGTCCCGGGTGTTGACGCCGCTTCGCAGTGAGTGGGTGACAAGAGTGATGAGTGAAGCGATGACGAGGGCGTTATTGATCTGGAGGAAGAGAGGCCTTGGGCCGAAGGCGAGACTGACAAGGGCAAGACAGAGGAGAAGAGCGGAGAAGGCGTAGACGAATCGCTTGCCGGCTTTCCCGAGAAAGCCGGCGGCGTAGAAGAAGAAGAACGCCGGGATGGGAACGAGGAAGTTCATCTCGAACCGAAGCTGGTCGAGCAAGCGGGGATCCGGGAGGGTGATGCCCAGGATCCGGGAGTTCAGCCAGAGTCGCTGGCCGTAGAGGATGGCGAAGGCGGCGAACCAGAGCAGGAGGGGATCGAGGCGACGGCGAATGGTGCAGAGCGCCGCGGAGACCAGGCCGACTGTGGTGAAGGCCGCGCCGAGGAAGAGGTAGGGCTCGTCGCGATGGAATGCACGGAGGACCTGGCTTGCCGTGAGCTGAGCATCAGTGGGCTGCATGCGGGAGGATGGTAAACCATGGGTCTTGAGGGCGCATGTTGCAGGCCCGATGGGACATGGTCTTGGTGACGATGAGAGATGCCAACGGGCGACAGGCGAGTGGGAAAGGTCTGGCCTTGAGTTCCAGGCCCGGAGCTGTCGCGGGCGGGCTTTATCGGTGGGAGCGGTCGAAGAAGAATGCGACCTCGGATGGGCAGCAGTACCAGTGAAGCCGAGGGTGGTGGTACATGGCCTCGCGACTTCTGCGTCTCCCGCAATAGGGGCAAGGGCGCTTATACACACGAGCGAGGCCAAGGGGAAGGAGGACGAGGGCGACAGAAGGAAGAACAAGGAAGAGAAGCAAGGTCGTACTCCTGAGAAAGGTCCGCTGCGTGCGCATCTAGATGCGCTGGCTTGACTGACTGCGACTACTCTGCCTCGCTGAAAAGCTCGCGCCAGTCTGAAACGTGGGCGAGACAGCGATCACGGCGATAGCATGGAAGAGTTTGGCACCGGCTCCTCGGAATTGAACACTGGCACGCAAGGGTTGCCTCGTTCCGAAGTAACAAGGAGGCAGTTCCGTTGGTTTGCTCGCCCCGTTTTGGGACACGAGAGGCTGAGACGGGGGGGCGAGTGTCGACAGAGATGAGGGGAAGCTGATGCCGGAGGGAGATACGATCTACCGGGCTGCGCGGGCGATGCAGCGGGCGATTGGGGGCAAGGTGGTGACGGGCTTTGAGACGGGCCTCGCGAAGATAGCGCGCGTGAATGACGACACGCCGCTTGAGGGGCGGACGGTGGAGAAGGTGGAGTCGCGAGGGAAGTGGTGCCTGGTTTACTTTTCGGGGGACCTGATCCTGGTGACGCACATGTTGATGAGCGGGATCGTGGCACCTGTATCGGACGGGAGAGAAGTGGTGGATGGGACGGGACCGGATGCGGGTGGCGATTCGAACGGCCGAATGGCAGGCGGTGGCGTTCAATGTGCCGGTGGTGGAGTTCCATACCGCGCGGACGCTCGAGCGGAACTCGCAGGTGCCGAAGCTGGGGCCGGACCTGCTGTCGGAGGAGTTCACGGTCGAGGCTGGGATGGCGCGGATGGAGGCTTACGGGGTCGAGCATCCGGATGCGGAGATCGCGGTGGTGCTGCTGAACCAGCGGGTGCTGGCGGGGCTCGGCAATGTTTACAAGAGTGAGGTGGCGTTTGCAGCGGGGGTGAATCCGTTTCGGGCGATGCGGACGATCACGGCTCGCGAGAGGGAGGTGATGGTCGAGAAGAGCCAGCAGTGGATGAAGGCGAATGTGCTGGACGGCAACTCGGCGACGGGCGGAGACCAGATTGTGACGTACTCGGGGAACCGGCGGACGACGGGGAGGATGGACCGGGAGGAGCGGCTGTGGGTGTATGGGCGGCAGGGGCAGGAGTGCCGGCGGTGTGGGGCGACGGTGATGATGCGCAAGCAGGGAGAGCAGGCGCGATCGACTTACTGGTGTCCGGCCTGCCAGCCGTGGGTGGCGGCGGAGGGGCAGAGCGTGGTAGCGCCAGTGGGCGGGGAGCGTGGGTCGCGGAGACGTAAGGTGGGGTGTTAGGGGTGGAGCGACGCAGGTCTCTGGACTGCGTTAAGGATGACAGTTCTCCCGGGAGTAACGGTGCTCTGAGTGCTGGGGTTCCGAGAGGCTACTGGGGTGGAGGTTGGCGGACGATGGGGGCTGGCGGCTGCTGCTCTGGGGTGGGCTGTTGCGCATTGTTCTTGCCGGCCCCACCGAAGAGCTTGCGGAAGAAGCCGGGCTTCTTGGGGTGCGTTGGGTCGGCGGGGACGGCTGGTGCGTCGTCAGGGCTGGGGAGGTCGGGGGCCGGTGGGGAGCTGGTGTCGCCGATGCCGAGGATCTTCTGGATGAAGGATTGCGGGTTCTCGTGCATCTGGGAGCAGGTGTTCTGGGGCGCGGTGCCGTCGAGGAAGGCGGCGGTGTAGTCGTTGGGGCAGGAGGCGTCGGCGAGGAGGTTGGTGGTCCTGTCGAGGCGCACTGTGGTGACGCCGTCGGGTGCGGTGAAGCTCTTCATGTCGGAGTACTGCGGGAGCTTGATGGCGCGGTTCATGAACTCGGCCCAGATGGGCGCGGCGGCCTGGACGCCCTGGAGCTTGATGTCGGTGTAGTCGTCGTTGCCGACCCAGATGATGCAGATGAGGTTGGAGGTGTAGCCGGCGAACCAGGCGTCGTGGGAGGTGCCGGTTTTGCCGGCGGCGGGGGCGGAGAAGCCGCGGCCGCGGACGGCGGAGGCGGTGCCGAAGTTCATGACGCCTTCGAGCAGGGACTGGGTGAGGTAGGCGGCGCGCGGGTCCATGACCTGCTTGGCTTCGGGCGCGAAGTCGGAGACGATGTCGCCGTTGGCGTTGCGGACGGAGGCGAGCATCCAGGGGTTGAGGTGGACGCCGCCGTTGGCGAAGACGGTGTAGGCGCCGGCCATGTCGAGCGGGCGTGGCGTTGTAGGTGCCGAGGGCGACGGCGGGTGTGCCCTGGGCGGCGACGATGCCGGAGGCGCGGGCGAGCGCGGCGACGTTCTCGAAGCCGACCTGCTGGCCGAGGGAGATGGTGGCGTTGTTGAGCGAGTGCGCGAGGGCGTAGGCGGCGGTGACCTCGCCGTGGAACTCTCCGTGGAAGTTGCCGGGGTTGTAGGTCTGGCGGCCGTTGTCGAAGGTGAAGGTGGTGGGGATGTCGTTGAGCTTGGTGACGGCGGTGAAGACGCCGCCATCGCCGAGCGACAGGCCGTTGAGCGAGGAGTTGTAGGCGGTGGCGTAGACGAAGGGTTTGAAGATGGAGCCGGTGGGGCGCTTGGAGACGGCGTGATTGAGCTGGGAGACGCCGTAGTTGCGGCCGCCGACGAGCGCGAGGACCTGGCCGGTGTGGGGGTTGAGGGCGACGAGCGCGACCTGCGGGTAGGTGATGGGGCCGGGCCGTTCTTGCCGTGCTGCTTGCGGACGAGTTCGTCGACGTTGCGCATGCCGATCTCGACGGCTTCGGAGGCGGCGCGCTGGAGCTCGGGGTCGAGCGAGGTGTAGATGCGGAGGGTGTCGTGGCCGAGCTCCTGCTCGCCGACGCGCTGGAGAGCTGCTCGTGGACGAGGTCGACGAAGTAGGGCGCTTCGCTGGCGTCGACGTTGGGCGGGGCGAGGCGAACGGCCTCGGCCTTGGCGCGGGCGGCTTCGGCGGCGGTGAGGGCGCCGGTTTCGACCATGGAGTCGAGGACGAGGTTGCGGCGCTCGATGGCGCGCTCGGGGTGACGGTAGGGGTTGAGGCGGCTGGGGCTCTGGATGATGCCGGCGATCAGGGCGCACTGGGCGGCGTCGAGCTGGCGGAGGTCCTTGCCGAAGAAGGCCTGGGCGGCCTCGCCGAAGCCATTGACGGCGAAGCTGCCGCGCTGGCCGAGGTGAATCTGGTTGGCGTACATCTCGAAGATCTGCTGCTTGGTGAAGCGGGATTCGAGCTGAAAGGTGATCAGGATCTCTTTGAGCTTGCGGGTGTAGCGGCTTTCGGGCGTGAGGAAGAAGCCGCGCGCGAGCTGCATGGTGAGGGTGGAGCCGCCTTCGACGAAGCGGTGGTTGCCCTGGAGATCGTGGATGATGGCTCCGGCCATGCGGTGGTAGTTGACGCCGCCGTGCTCGAAGAAGCGGCGGTCTTCGATGGAGGTGACGGCCTGGACCATGCGCGGGGGGATCTCGTTGTAGGTGACGAGGCGGCGCTTGGTGCGGTTCTTGTCTTCGGAGAGGGCGGTGATGAGCTGGGGCTCGAGCTGGTAGGCGCGGAGCGCGGCGCCGTTTTCGGCGGTGATGCTCTGGACGGTGCCGCCGGAGGTGTCGATGGTGGCGCCGTCGGTGGAGTGGAAGGACTGGGGGCCGGGCTTGATGAGGATGGAGTCGCCGTTGAGCTCGAAGGTGCCGAGCTGGGGGTTGCCGTTGTAGCCGGCCTGGGTGAGATCGCGGGCGATGTCGGCTGCGGTGAGGTGCTGGCCGTTGCGGACCTCGCGAGGCGCGGCATAGATCTGCGCGACGGAGGCGAAGAGTGGGCCGGAGGCCAGGCGGTCGTCGACGACGCCCTGGTACGTGGTAGTAGAAGGCGAAGACGGCGGCAAAGAGAAGGACCGCCAGCGATGACGAGGATCGCGAAGGCGCGAAAGAACGGGTTCGCGAGGATGCCGTGCGCCTGGGTGCTGCCGGTGCGGTATTTGACTTTGACGGGCAAGGTGTCTCCCTTGTTGGACGCTATCTGGGGGTTGCGGGGAGCTTGTGGACGTTGGCGAGCAGAGCACGAAGAGCCGAGGTAACGCCGTCTACCGGGAGGTCGACGGTCTGGTTCTGGAGGCGGTCGACCAGTTCGACGTTGCCTTCGGCCAGCTTTTTGCCGATGTTGATGCGGTAGGGGATGCCGATGAGTTCGGCGTCTTTGAACTTGACGCCGGCGCGCTCGTCGCGGTCGTCGAGGAGGATGTCGATGCCGGCGGCGGCTGAGGTCGGCGGCGATCTTTTCGCCGGCGTCGAGGAGGGGCGGTCTCCGATGTTGGTGATGGTGACGACGACCTGGAAGGGGGCGATGGAGGGGGGGAGGGCGTAGGAGGTCTGATCGCCCTTGCCCTGGCGGGTCGAGACCGGCGCGGCTGGCGGCGGAGGATTCGATGGCGGCGGTGAGGATGCGCTCGACGCCGATGCCGTAGCAGCCCATGATGGGGGTGACCTCCTTGCCGTCGCGGTTGAGGACGGAGGCGCCCATGGCATTTCGGTGTACTTGTAGCCGAGCTTGAAGATGTGGCCGATTTCGACGGCTTTGCCGAGGCGCAGGGGCTGCTGGCCGATGGGGTCGAGTTCGCCTTCGTGGATGTTGCGGATGTCGGCGATGAGGGTGGGCGTGAAGTCGCGGCCGGGGGTGACGTTGCGGAAGTGGTAGTCGAGCTTGTTGGCTCCGGCGACGAGGTTGGTGCGGCCTTCGAGGCCGAGGTCCAGGATGACGATGGTCTTGAGGCCTTCGGCGGGGTTGTCGCGGAGGACGCCCTTGAGTTTGTCGAGGGCTTTGCCGGAGTTGAGGCCGTTGAGCGAGCCGCCGGTCATGACCTCGGGGATGCCGACGGGGCCGAGGAAGCCGGCGGGGCCGCCGATGTAGAGCTCGAGCTCTTCGGGGAGCATGGGGCGGAGTTCGGCGGTGCCGGCGACGGCGTTGAGCTTGGTTTCGTTGACGTGGTGGTCGCCGCGGAGGAAGGCGACGACGGGGCGGAGCGGGCTCGGCATGGGGGCCGGAGGCGGTCCGGGTGCCCATGAAGGCCACGCACTTGATGTCCTGCGAGGCGTGGATGCCGAAGAAGGCGCTGACGTCGGCGATGGAGCCGAGGCCGGGGGTGTGGACGAGCTCGGGGAGGCCGTCGCCGGTCGGGGCGAGGTCTTCGACGGGGCGAGGACGCTGGTGGCCTTTTCGAGGTTGGCGGCGTAGCCGGAGGCGGAGCGGGCGATGAGGTCTTCGCCGGCTTCGGTGTAGACCATGAACTCCTGGGACTGCGAGCCGCCCATGGCGCCGGAGTCGGCCTCGACGGCGACGAACTCGAGGCCGCAGCGGTTGAAGATGCGGCGGTAGACCCGGTCGTGCTTGTGGTAGCTCTGGTCGAGGCCGGCCTCGTCGATGTCGAAGGAGTAGGCGTCCTTCATGAGGAACTGGCGGACGCGGAGGAGGCCGGCTTTGGGGCGGGGCTCGTCGCGGAACTTGGTCTGGATCTGGTACCAGATCTGGGGGAGCTGCTTGTAGGTGCGGAGCTCGTTGCGGGCGATGGAGGTCATGACCTCTTCGTGGGTCATGCCGAGGCAGAGCTCGGCGCCTTTGCGGTCCTTGAGGCGAAACATGTTGTCGCCCATGCCGGTCCAGCGGCCGGACTCTTCCCAGAGTTCGCTGGGGAGGATGGCCGGGAGGAGGAACTCCTGGCCGATGGTGTCCATCTCTTCGCGGATGATGGCGAGATCTTGTTGAGGGAGCGGTTGCCGAGGAAGAGATAGCTGTAGATGCCGGCGCCGAGCTGGCGGATGTAGCCGGCGCGGAGGAGGAGCTTGTGGCTGGCGACCTCGGCGTCGGCTGGGGCTTCGCGGAGGGTGGGGATGAAGAGCTGGGACCAGCGATGCATGGGCGTGAAATGGCTTTCCGGCCCCGGAGTTTGAGGGGCGCTTCGCTTGGGGCGATTGGATGTCCTGGTGCTCCGAACATTCTATCGTCAGGAGGAAGGACTGCTCGGCCACGAAGAGAAAACGAGGTCAGGGGAGTTGGAGCGCCCAAAGGTCATGGAGGTGCACTGCGCCCAGAACGGCGTTCCCGTCGCGGGTAACCAGCAGGGTGGTGATCTTCTTCTGTTCCATCACGGTGAGCGCGGCGGAGGCAAAGGTGTCTTCGGCGATGGTGATGGGATGCGGGTTCATGATCTCGGCGGCGGATCGGGTGAGGGCGCGGGCGCCGTCGGCGCCGAGAAGGCGGCGGAGGTCGCCGTCCGAAATGAGGCCGAGGAGATGTTGGTCGCCGGGGTCGAGGACGGTAGTCATGCCGAGTTTCTTGCGGGACATCTCGTAGATGATGTCGGGGAGGAGCGTGCCGGGGCTGACCCGCGGGAGGGCGTCGCCGGTGTGCATGAGGTCGCGGACGCGGGTGAGGCGTTTGCCGAGGCGGCCGCCGGGGTGGAGGTCGGCGAAGTCTTCGGGCTGAAAGCCGCGGCGCCGGCTGACGGAGAGTGCCAGTGCGTCGCCGAGCGCGAGCATCACGGTCGTGGAGGCGGTGGGTGCGAGGTTGTGAGGGCAGGCTTCGGCGGAGATGCTGACGTCGAGGACGATGCTGGCACCTTTGGCGAGGGTGGAGGTGGGGCAGCCGCAGATTGCGACCAGAGGTGACTCGAGGCGCTGGAGCAGGGGGAGCAAGGCGAGGAGCTCTTCGGTTTCCCCGCTGGCCGAGAGGGCGACGACGACGTCTCCGGGGGTGAGCATGCCGAGGTCGCCGTGGAGGGCTTCAGAGGGGTGGAGGAAGTGGGCGGGGGTGCCGGTCGAGCGGAGGGTGGCGGCGACCTTGCGGGCGATGATGCCGCTCTTGCCCATGCCGGTGAGGAGGACGCGATGGTTTCCGGCGGCGGTTTGGGCCGAGGAGGTCTACCGTGCGGCTGAAGGGATCGGCGCCGGGGCCGTCGAGGCGGTCGGCAAGGTCGGCCAGGGCGGCGGCTTCGATGCGGACGATGTCCGAGGGGCGGGAGGGTGCGGCGGCGGTGGCGAGCTCGGTTTGCGGAGCCGGATTGCTGCTGCCGGGCTGCCGGCCATCGAAGGTCGCTCGGGGGACTTCGGAGTTCATCGCTGGTGATGCTAGCAGATGAGCTTCCGCCGGGGAGGGGCTGTTTGAGGTGCGGCGCGATAGACTGGAGCCTGTTGGGGTGCGGGTCTGGCGCCCCGAGAGGATGGCCTTGTGAAGCGGTACGCGTTTGTGCTCGGACTGATGGTTCTTGGGATCTCGATGATGCTTTGGGCTGGGTGGCACAACCTGCGGGAGCGCAGGCTGGCGATGCAGCGGGCGCAGGAGAACCGGGTAACGCTGACGCCGGCTCCAGGCGGAGAAAAGACGAGCGATGAGTCCCAAGGTTCGCACCTGCTGGGGAAGGCGGCGCCGGCGTTCTCGCTGACGACGCTTGAGGGCAAGAAGGTCTCGCTCAGCGACTACAAGGGGCGGCCGGTGCTGATCAACTTCTGGGCTACCTGGTGTGCTCCCTGCAAGGTGGAGATGCCCTGGTTCGAGCAGTTTCATAGCCAGTACGCGGCGCAGGGGTTTGAGATCCTTGGGATCGCCGAGGACGAAGCCGGCAAGGACGAGATTGCGAAGGCGGCGAAGAAGATTGGGGTCACCTACCCGATCCTGCTGACGGACGGGAAGGTGGCGCCAAAGTTTGGCGGGATCGATTACTTCCCCACTACGTTCTATGTCGACCGGAAAGGTGTGGTGGTCGAGGAGACGGCGGGTCTGGGGTCGAAGGATCAGATCGAGGCGAACATTCGCAAGATTGTGGCGAGTCCGGCGGCGGCGCAGGGAGCTGCGGGGGGGCTGTGAGAGGGCTGGCGGCCGCGGTGGCGGGTTTCGTAGCGCTTGGGGCGGGTCTTTGGACAGGGGCCAGGGCCCAGGTGCCTGGTTTGCTTGACCGCCCGGCAAAGACGAAGTCCTACATCAGTTACACGGCGGAGCCCCAGAGCGTGGTAGCGGGCAAGCGGGGTGTGCTTGAGCTGCGCTTCCGGGTTGGGGAGGGTTACCACGTGAACTCGCATACGCCGAAGTCGGAGCTGCTGATCGCGACCTCCGTCACGATGGAGCCGGCGACTGGGGTTCGTGCGGGAGCGCCTGAGTATCCGGCGGGGGTGGCCTACAGCTTTCCAGCCCAGCCTGACGAGAGGCTGGACGTGTACTCGGGAGACTTCAATGTGCGGCTGCCGGTAGTGGCGGAGGTTGGCGAGCACACGCTGACGGGGGTGCTGCGGTACCAGGCCTGCGATCATGCGGCTTGCTATCCGCCGAAGTCGCTGCCCGTTGAGGTCTTGTTCACGGCGAAGTGAGCCGCCGAATCAGCCAGACGGGCGGATGGAGTTGGCCTGGTGTTGCCGGAAACCGGGCTAGTCGGACTGCATGACGCCGAGTTCGTTGCCGGCGGGATCGGTGAAGTGAAATCGGCGACCTCCCGGGAAGGCGAAGATGGGCAGGGTGATGGTGCCGCCTGCGGCCTGGACCCTCTCCAGGGTCTCTTCAAGGTTGGTGGTCTGGAGAATGACAAGGGGAGCTTTCGTGCTGGTGGGTTGAGTCGCCGTTGAAGCCGCCCTCGACCTCCGCTTCGTGGAAGGCGGCGTAGTCGGGGCCGAAGTCCTCGAAGGTCCAGCCGAAGAGGGAGCCGTAGAACTGCTTGCTGGCGGCGACGTCGGAAGAGGGCAGCTCGATGTAGCTGATGGGTATCCTGGGCATGTCGTTACTTTCTGGCGAGTGCGAGTTTCTTCTGGGTGTCGAGAAAGCGGCGGACGCGGTCTATAGAGCGGGCCTTGCCGAAGATCAGGAGCGACTCAAGCAATGGCGGTGAGGTGGTGGAGCCGGTGATGATGGCGCGGAGGAGCATGAAGGTCTCCTTGACGGACCAGGTCTTTTGCTCGCCGAGCGACTTGAGTGCGGTGTCGAGGGCGTCGTGGGTCCAGTCGGTGGACTCGACGGTGGTGAGGAGGTCGGCGGTGAAGGCGAGGGTTTCTTCGAGGGTGCGCTTTTTGGGAAGGAAGACCTCGGGCGTGGGCATGATGTTGTCGGCGAAGAAGAAGTTGGTGATGTCGCCGATCTGGCCGAGGGTGTCGATGCGGGTCTGCATGAGGGCGGAGATCTGCCGGAGGTAGGTGTCGGAGAAGATGGTGGAGCGGAGAGCCTCGAAGAAGGCCTCGGGCGAGAGGGCGCGGAGGTACTCGCTGTTGAGCCACTTGAGCTTGGTGAGGTCGAAGACGGGGCCGCCGAGGGAGATCTTGGCTGAAGGAGAAGTTTTCGACCATGGTGCTGGAGGTTGAAGATGTCGGAGGACTTGCCTTCGGTGGGGGGCATGCCTCCGCCCATGAGGCCGAGGAAGTTGATGATGGCCTCGGGGAGGTACCCGGCCTCGCGGTAGTAGACGAGCGAGACGGGGTTTTTGCGCTTGGAGATCTTGGATTTGTCGGCGTTTCGGAGCAGGGGCATGTGCCAGAAGCGGGGGCGCTCCCAGCCGAAGGCCTGGTAGAGGAGGACGTGCTTGGGGGTGGAGGAGATCCACTCTTCGGCGCGGATGACGTCGGTGATGCGCATGAGGTGGTCGTCGACGACGTTGGCGAGGTGGTAGGTGGGGAAGCCGTCGGACTTCATGAGGACCTGGTCGTCGACGTTGGTGTGGTCGAAGCGTGATGTCGCCGCGGAGCTCGTCGCGAAAGGTGGTGGAGCCTTCGGCGGGGACGCGCATGCGGATGGTGTACGGCTTGCCGGTCGCGAGCTCGGCTTCGATCTCTGACTGCGAGAGATGGCGGGAGCGGCCGTTGTAGCGAGGCGGCTGCTTGGCGGCCATCTGCGATTTTCGCTCGGACTCGAGCTCTTCGGGGGTCTCGAAGGCGCGGTAGGCGGAGCCGTTGGCGAGGAGGATGTCGGCGTGCTCGCGGTAGATCGCGGTGCGCTCGGACTGGCGGTATGGGCCGTAGGGGCCGCCGCAGTCAGGACCCTCATCCCAGGTGAGGCCGAGCCAGTGGAGGGCGTCGAAGATCATCTGCTCGGAGGTGGCGACGAAGCGGGCGCGGTCGGTGTCCTCGATGCGGAGGACGAACTTGCCGCCGCGCTGGCGGGCGAAGATGTGGTTGAGCAGGCCGATGTATGCGGTTCCGACGTGGGGGTCGCCGGTGGGCGAGGGGGCGATGCGGACGCGGGTTTCGTTGCCGGGAGACGGCGGGGCGGTCTGGGACTGTGGGCTGGATGTGTCGGGGGTCATGGGTCAGGTTTCAGGGTAGCAGGGCGTCGATGGTCGATCGGGGTGCGTAAGCGGCTGAGGTAGAGAAGCGGGTCCTTCGCTGCGCTAAGGATGACAACTAATCAAGAGAGGGGATCGAAAAGCTGAAGTGATGGAGACCGAAAGGCGGGGGCGCTGGTGTTGGGTGAATCATGGTTTGGGTTGGGTGGTGGCGACGCCCACGGCGGAGTCGGCACAGCCGTAGAAGAGGAACCAGCGGTTGTGGAAGTGGACCAGGCCTTCGGCGAAGGTCGTTCCGGCGGCGTATTGACCGGTTTTTTCGAACGGCTGCTCGGGCTTGAGGATAGGGGCTTCGGTGCGGCTGACGAGGTGGGCGGGATTATCCGGGGCGAAGATGGCCTGTCCGGTGGCGTACGCATTCGCGCCCAGGTTGCGGTCGCCATGCGTGGGGTCGTTCTTGCCGTTATAGAGGACCAGGATGCCGGACGGTGTGAGCAGCGGTGGTGGGCCTACCTCGGGGAAGCCCGAGTCGAAGTGGCCGGGGCGCTTGGTGAGGACCTCGATCGGCTGGTGCGTGACCGGATCTTCGACAGGGGTCCAGTGGATAAGGTCGGGGGAGGTGGCCAGGTGGATAGCGCCTTCGCCCCAGTACATCCAGAAGCGACCCTTGATCTTCGCGGCGACGATGCGATCTGGGTTGGCGGACGTGGGAGAGAGGCGGGTGACGATGCCGCCGGACTTGTACTGGAGGTGATCGTAGCGGCCTCGCGCTGGCGCCGAGGAAGGCGGGCCCGTGCTTCGTCCAGTGGATGAGATCGGGCGAGGTGGCGATGCCGATGGAGTAGGTGACGTGGTTGTACTGGGTGTAGGTGAGGGTGTAGGTCCCGTCATCCCCTTCGACGATGCGCGGATCTTCGACGCCACCTGGCCACTCGCGAGGCTGCTGGGCGTCCGGGGCGGGGAAGAAGGCAGGATCGGAGCTGCGGGTGAAGGTCGTGCCGTCGGTGCTGGTGGCAAGGCCGAGGCGGGAGGTGTGGCCGCCGATCTTCATGGTGCCGGAGTCGTCTTCGGCGCGGTAGAGGACTCCGATCCTGCCGTTGCGGACGATCGCGGCTGGGTTGAAGGTGTGCAGCGCCTCCCAGTGCACGGTCGCGTGCGTGACGGGATCGGTAAAAGTGGAGAGCTTGTTGGGCTGGATGACCGGGGCCTCGACGGGCCGGGCGAAGGTGCCGAGGGACTGGGAAGGGGCGATGTGGGCGATCGGAGAGGAGCAGAGCAGCGAGGGTTATGGCTGGGGACATCCGTGTTCGCATCGACTGGCGATCAGCTCCTGGGGATCGAAGTGATGCTACTCCAGCGGGGATGTTGCCCGGTCCAGGTAAAACGTCGGCGTTCTTGGGGGATGCTTGATATTTTGGTGGAGCTGTGCGGGATCGAACCGCAGACCTCCTCGTTGCGAACGAGGCGCTCTCCCAGCTGAGCTACAGCCCCCCACCATTGCCCCTGGCGCGCCGATCTACGCGGGCCCCTCGGGAATCAAGACAACTCGTTGAGTGTACCAGCTTGGGTGTAGGGCGCTCAAACGCCTGGAGTGGGGTCGAGGCGGCATGTGACCTCGGTTCCTCCGGCGAGCGGCTTTTCTACCGTGTGCCAGATCTCACCGGCGTCGTCCGCGATGACCGAAAGCACTGGCATGTTGAGGGAGGTGCCGCTCCTGCTGACAGCCTCCATCCGCCCTGTATCGCCGGGCGCGAATTCAGTGCGGTCGAGTTGCAGCTGCCAGCGGATCTTTCCCCCGACGCGACGCTCTTCCCGAATATCGGTGACAACTGCCTGGAACTCCCGCAATCAGACCTTTCTGCAATCGCTGTTCGTACTGTCAGGAGCAGGGCTGCTCCCTCTGCTGCCGAGTGTGCTTCGGGCTCAGTCGCCCGAATGAGGCATACCGTACTTGGGCGGGTTGCGGCGCTGCCCGTCCATCAGGCGCTCTCTCCAGGCGAGCTCTGCCCGGCTGTCCTGGTCTGGCCGGGTTCCGGTCGTGGCCAGCGCGATATCGTCGAAGGCCGCCTTGGGTGTCCGGTCGCCGAAGAGCAGACCGTTTGCCTCCTGGTAGGTATCGGTGAACTGGGTGTAGCAGAAGCCTGCGAGTGCGGGAAGGGCGCGGACGGTTTCGAGCAGGGCGGTGTAGAGCTCGAGTAGGTTCTTTGGAGTCTCCGAGGTGGAGTAGCCCCAGTCGCCGGCCTTTGTGGTGAGCGCGATGCCGCCGAACTCGGTGAGAACGATGGGTGGGCGGGTGAGAGCGGTTTCGCCCAGCAACAGGAGCCTGCCGCCCGGCCGCTCGGATTTGAGGAGGCGCGCTTCGATATCGTCGATTCCGTACCGCCGGGCCATACGTTCGGGCTGGTCGTCGTAGTCGTGGATGCCGATGATGTCGGTGGCGACGCTCTCCCACCCATCGTTGCCGATGACGGGACGGGTCGGGTCGAGGGTCTTGGTGAGGTGGTAGAGGGCCTGAACGTAGTTCCGCTGGGCTGAGCTCTCGGGGAGATCGGGCACGCCCCAGGACTCGTTGAATGGCACCCAGGCGACGATGCAGGGATGGCTGTTGTCGCGCTTGATGACCTCGATCCATTCGGACGTGAGCCGTTCCACGGACTTCTGCGTGTAGCGGTAGGCGCTCGGCATCTCCTCCCAGACCAGGAGTCCGAGGTGATCGGCCCAGTAGTGGAAGCGGGGGTCCTCGATCTTCTGGTGCTTGCGAACGCCGTTGAAGCCCATGCTCTTTGCGAGCAGCACGTCCCGGAACAGGGCGTCGTCGTCGGGAGCGGTGAGACCGGTCTCGGGCCAGTAGCCCTGGTCAAGGACGAGGCGAAGAAGGAGCGGCCGGCCGTTGAGGATGAAGCGATCTCCCTGGATAGCGATGGAGCGAAGCGCCGTGTAGCTTTGAAGCGCGTCGATGACAAGACCATCGCCATCCTGCAGTTCGATTTCGACGTCGATGATGGTGGGTGTAGAGGGGCTCCAGAGGAGCGTATTGCGGTAGTCGTCGATGCCTGGGTCGGAGAGGGCGATGCGCCGGTGCACCTCGCCCGATATCAGCGAATAAGAGTCGCTGGCGAGGACCTGTTCG
The DNA here is from genome assembly GCA_963752655.1 of uncultured Acidobacteriaceae bacterium. GTDB lineage: Bacteria > Acidobacteriota > Terriglobia > Terriglobales > Acidobacteriaceae > Edaphobacter. The sequence goes on along the minus strand of CAVVZK010000004.1, from coordinate 322,916 downwards.
CCGGCGCGCATCCGGACCACGAGGCAATAGCCCGGTCCGAGGTGTCCGGTGACGTGGGCCTCGAACCCGATCTCCCAACGCTCGAGGTTGGAGGCCCAGCGAACGAGGTCGACATAGGTCGCGGGGACGACCTCCATCCAGACCGACTGCCATATGCCTGTCGTGCGGGGGTACCAGATGGAGTGCGGCTCGAGCTTCCAATCCTGTTTTCCACGGGGCTTTGCGAGATCGGCCGGGTCGTCTTCGGCGCGGAGGATGATCTCCTGGGGGACGCCTTGGCGCAGCACCTCCGTGATGTCCACTGAGAACGGCGTGTAGCCGCCGTCGTGAGTGCAGACCTGAACGCCGTTCACCCACACGGTTGCGCTGTAGTCTACGGCGCCGAAGTGGAGGAGGAGGCGCTTTCCGTCGCCAAGCTCGGGCAGATCGAAGCTGCGGTGGTACCAGACCACACAGAAGAAGCCGGTGTTGCCGATCCCGCTGGCCGGGGTCTCCGGGCTGAATGGAACCTGGATCTTCGCGTTCCAGACGACATGCTCCGGCAGGCTTACCTCCGCCCTTGGGTCGATCGAGAAGTCCCACTGGCCATTGAGGCAGATCCAGTCGGACCGTTCCATCTGCGGCCTTGGATGACCGCGAAACCCACCCCGTCCACCACCCTGCAACAGCTCACTCAATGAAACACCCCGTAGCCGAAGTACTGCTCGTGTGAGTCCAACACACATCGCGGCTGAACTCAACCCCACGAATGAGCCACATCGGAGCAACAGTGCGCCGGGTCGGACCGTTGCGTCGTCCGGGCCGGATGCCCGTAGCCGTAAAGTCCGGCATTCCTCACGCCGAGGCTTTCTCCTCGCCGCCGCGTTGCGCGCGGGCGGCGCCGATCGAGCATCCATCGGAAGCTCCTGAGTCGTGCTGATGGCTCGCCTTGGGGTCAGCAACCGGGAAGAGCCGTTGTTTGACAACCGGGGTGCCGCACCATAGAGTCAGCGGGATCCCGGCCGAAAATGATCCCTTACCTTTCGGCAAAGGCACACGCGCATGCTTGGCTCCCCGATTCTCGACGTTGCGGTTGGCATGGCGTTCATCTACCTGCTGCTGAGCCTGATCGCTTCGGCTATCCAGGAGCTGCTTTCTTCGCTGGTGGAGTCGCGCTCGGCCAACCTTTATAACGGGATTCGCAGCCTGCTTTCGGGCGATACGGAACGGCTGAAGAAGCTCTACACGCACGGGTTGATCGCGGGACTCTATAAGAATCCGGCGCAGGACTTCGCGGGTCTTGGACGGAGCTCGTTCCAATGGCTTCGGCTCCGGCTGCAGCCCGTAGTTGGAATCGCGCGCATCGCCCCGCCTCCGGAGGATGAGTTCACGACGGATCCGCTTCTGCTCCCGGCGTACATCCCTGCGCGCACCTTTGCGCTCGCGATGATGGACCTCCTGAACGAGGAGAGGGCGAGCGGGTGGGAGATGATGCCGAGCATTCGCCAGACGCTGACGACGATGCCTGACGGAGGAAGGGCGGGCGTCGCTCTCCGGGCACTTGCGCTACGCGCCGGCGACGATGAAGAGGCGTTTCAGACATACCTCGAGGATTGGTATAACGACGCCATGGACCGGGTGTCCGGGTGGTACAAGAAGCACGTCCAGAACATCCTTCTGGTCGTGGCCATGCTGCTGTCAGCTGCCTTCAACGTCGATTCGATTCGGATCGGGCGCACGCTTTGGATCGAACCGACGCTTCGGCAGACCCTGACCAGTGCTGCTGACGCCTATATTCGCAATCCACCGGCGCTGGACCTGCCGGCCAGGAGCTCGCCTGATTACCCTGGCCAGAGGTTTCGCTCGACGGTGGACGCGTTCAACGAGGTGAGTGGCAGCCTCGGTCTTCCGGTAGGCTGGCACCGAACGCTGCCGGAGTACTGGAGGTCGCTCCGGAGCCCGAGCTGGGCGAGGTTCCGATCTCTGCTGCAGTCTGTGGCGGGCTGGCTGATCACTGCGTTTGCGCTCTCGTTCGGGGCGCCGTTCTGGTTCGATACGCTGAACCGATTCATGATCGTTCGTGGAACGGTGAAACCTCGCGAGAAGAGCAGCGTCGACCCGCCAAAGGATGGCTAAGCCCGTGGAGCTCAGAGCAGAAGAAGAAACTGACGGAGAGCGCGCCAAGCCGTCTCAGCGAAGACGGTTTCGTGGTGCTGGGTGCCCCGGAGCTCGACAAAACGTTTGATGCTGGAGCCGCTGGCTTCGGCGACCCTCTGGCCCTGCACCATGGGGACCAGCATGTCGGCCGATCCGCTCATAACAAGCAGAGGTGCTGAGCTTCGCTGGATCATGCCTACCTCGTTGAAGGCCAGCTTTGCGTCCTCGGCAGGAACCATGGTGCGGATCATCTCTGGAGAGAAGCCCAGGCGGCGGGCAAAGACGGGCATCTCCTCCTCCGCAGTGGCAAAGGGGGCGGCCAGCACCACGCCGTTGACCTTGCGCTCGGACGCGACATAGGCGGCCATGGCGGTGCCCAGCGAGAAGCCGTAGACGAGGACGCGCTTGCCGGCATTCTCCTCTGCAACCTTGTCGTAGATGGCGATGGCGTCGGTCCGGAAGCGACCGACATCAGGCTGCCCTTCGCTGAAGCCGTAGCCGCGGTAGTCGTACGCGACAACCTCAACACCGAGTCCTGCCAGCTTGCGGTAGAGCTCGTCGGCCCGATCGATAGTCATCAGGTTGCCGTTGAAGAAGATGACAATGGGGGCGCGGGTAGAGCTGACCGGGCGGTCGGTGCTGTCGGGCTCGGGATTGCCTCGTGGCCCGTCGGCTCTGTGGGCCTGCGCTGCGGCGGCGGCGCCTGCTTTGTAGTGCCAGCCCCGCAGCTTTGCCCCGCCGACTTCAAGCTCTACACGAAAGCGGCCTGGACCGTCGGTCCAGCGGCGGATGTCGGCCGAGGGCGCCGGCACGGGTATGACCTGGTTTGCTCCAACGACCTGTCCCAAAGCTGCCCCACCGCCCAGCAGACTCATCCCCACTACTAAAGCGCTCAGATGCGGACGCATGATTCAAGGATACGTGTGCGCCTCGAAGAGCTCCAAGCCGGGTAGTACGGCTCAGGGTAGTTCCACGTTCGGCGGAGGAGGGCCAGGACCGGAGATCAGGTGAGATCGTCCGTGTCGAAGGCCGGGATGCGCCGGCCCAGGGCCGAGGTATCGCGGACGCCCGTGACGAGGCTTTCGACGACCTCGTTGACCTCATCCACGTCCGCTGTTGCGACCAGGACCTTGATGGGGTCGCCCGTCTCAATGCTTTCAAGCAGTACGGTTGCGTGTGCCACCGCGACGCCATCCTGGTTGAGGCCCTCGGGCGTCTTGGCCTTGATGCCCACATCTCCCGCCTTCACGCCCAGGAGCTCGGCAACGCACTGCCGAAGCTCGCCTGCGATGGGGATGATCTTGGGCCGGTGCATGATGAGGACGGTATCGATGTTGACGATCCGGTAGCCGGCGGTGTGGATCTCTTCAAGCGCGGTCCGGAGAAAGAGGGTGGAGGCCGCTCCCTTCCAGCGCTCATCGGTCGGCGGGAAGAACGTGCCGATGTCACCGGCCGAGACTGCTCCAAGCAGGGCATCGGTGATCGCATGGAGGAGGACGTCACCATCGGAGTGCCCGGCGAGGCCCTCTGGATGCTCGATGGGCATGCCGCCGATGATGAGCGGAACGCCCTGCTGGAATGCGTGCGAGTCAAACCCGTACCCTATCCGCAGACTCATCGGCCACCAGCCTCCTGACCAAGATAGAACTCCGCCAGCGCGAGATCGCCCGGCTGGGTGATTTTGAAGTTTCGTGCCGACCCGGGCACGACCGCGACGTCGATCCCGGCACGCTCGAGCAGGCTGGCTTCGTCGGTTCCGGCGAACTCGTCTGCCTCGGCTTCTCGGAAGGCACGTCTCAGGAGTCCTGCGAGCGCCCCCTGTGGTGTCTGGGCATGAACGACTCGCTCCCGGGGGATCGTAGCGGTGACAATGGCTCCATCGGCTGTTCGCTCCACCTGTTTTATTGTGTCCACGGCCGGCATCCCGACGATGGCCGCGCCGTGCCGGATGATGGCCTGGATGGTGCGGTCGATGGTAGCTGGATCGATGAGCGGACGAACGGCATCGTGCACCAGGACGACGTCATCCTCTGCGCACTCGAGCGCGGAAAGGGCGTTGCTGACGGAGGCCTGCCGGTTCTCGCCGCCTTCAACCAGGTTGACCCGCGCCCCCAGTTTGTAGTCGGCGATCTGGGCCTGTACCCGGTCCCGCTCCTGCGCGCGGACGACGACGCATACGGCATCGACACGCGGAACCGCCAAAAAGGCGCGGACTGGATGGACCAGGACGGGAATGCCGCCGAGCTCCATAAACTGCTTTGGGGAGACTCCGCCTGACACACCTGCAGCCATCCGTGTGCCTATGCCTGCGGCGGGGAGGATAACGAAAACTCGCATAACGACGAAGTATAGCAAGGCGGTGCTGGGCGGTCGCGGCGAGGCCTGGCCGCGGTTCGATTGGGATGAGGAGGGAGGGGGCGGGTATCTGGGGCAACCGGGTGAAATCGGGTGACTCAGCGGCTCGGGCGGGAACGGTAGATCGAGACGCACTCCTCCCGGGATCCGAAGCGGTCCGCAGACACGTCTTCTTCGGCGAGGGACAGGAAGTCCTGCGACACCTTGTCGAGGAACTCGCTTTCGCGAAAGAGATGGTCGAGCTCCGGGTTGACATACATGAGGTAGACCTGACGCGGATCCCGTTCAAGAGATGCCGCGAGAAGTCGGAGGAAATGGCGCATCACCGGCGCGGCGAAGGGGTGGTAGAGGTAGATCAGCGTTGGGCCGTCGGGGAGGTCGAAGCGCGTCGCATCTCCGGCTATCGCCACGGCCGTGGCACCGGTCCGCCACTCCGGGTGAAACTGAGCGAGGTTCTGGTTGGCGATGCGGGTAAGTTCGGGCGAGAGCTCGATACCGACGATTTGCCGAAAGGGGTAGCGTAGGGCAAGCATCAGGGCGCGTCCCTTGCCACACCCGATGTCCAGAAAGGCGTAGCTCGGCCAGTCCAGGTCGAGCCGATCGAGGGCCTCCCACAACACGGAGGGCGAGATGCCGTAGTATCCGGTCGCCCAATACTCACCCTTCTCCCCGGAGTTGAGCGAGTCGCCCCAGATCAGTCCGCTGGTGTCCACGTCGTAGCGAGCATCGAAGGGGTGGATCGCAGCTGCAGGGAGGCGTCCGGGGGCGCCCGCGACAGCGTTGGTCCCGGCGTGCAGCTTGAGCTTCAGGCGTCGCAGGACTTCGCCGAAGAGCCCACGCCAGCCACGATTCGCGACCCAGTGCCGCACCCGCCTGACGATCGATCTGCCCATTCATCTCCCCAGGGCCCGCTGTTCTCGCGCCCCTTGGCGCAGCATACCGGATCGGACGAGAGAGCCTGCCGAGCCAACCCGAGGAGCGAGCCCAAGGAGCGGCCCGAGGAGCGTACCCAAGGAGCGGGCCCAACGCGGGGAGTCGGGCCGCGGTGGGCGAGACACCCTAGACTGGTGGGAGCATGCCGGCCCCTGACCTGACCTTCGATCGCTCCCATCTCCACCCTGGCGACCGCATCTGCGTTGCTGTCTCTGGCGGTGCAGACTCTGTGGCCCTGCTTCGCACGCTCCATGCGGCAAACGGAGCCGCACGGTCTGCACTTGGCGTCGGGCTCTCCGCCGTTCATGTCCATCACGGCATCCGGGGCGTAGAGGCGGATGAAGACGAGCAGTTCGTTGCGCAGCTTTGCCTGCAGCTCGATGTTCCCCTGCACCTCCGGCGTGCGGACGTACCCGCACGCTCGGCCGCGTCTGGCGAGACGATGGAGGAGGCCGCGCGGTCCGCTCGCTACGAGATCTTCCATGCCCTGCTGGGTTCGGGCGAGGCCCACGCGATCGTGACGGCGCACACGATGGACGATCAGACCGAGACGGTGCTGCTGAGACTGTTGCGAGGGGCCTGGACGGAGGGGCTGGGCGGAATCCACCCGGTGGTAGTGCTGCCGGCGAACAGCGGTGCCGCCAGCCCCGCGAAGGTGTCCGGCCGGATCGTTCGACCGTTACTTTGCGCCCGGCGTTACGAGGTGGAGGCGTACCTGCGCTCCCTCAACCAGCCATGGCAAGAGGATTCCTCTAATGCCGAGATGGTCTTTACGCGCAACCGTATCCGGCACCAGGTTCTCCCCTTGCTTCGCGAGTTCAATCCGTCGCTGGACCAGGCACTCTCTAACCTTTCAGAGCTGGCCCGCGAGGACCAGGCAAGATGGGACGCGGAGCTGAGCCGCGTTCTTCCGCACCTTCTGCTGCCGGGCAAGCCGGTCCGAGGGGGTGGCCGGGCAGTTGGGACCGGGGCGGGGCAGGGAAGTCTTGCGATCGAGATTGAGCGCCTTCGAAGCCTCGATCCGAGTCTCCGACGCCGGGTTCTTCGGGCGGCGGCGCGGAAGCTGGGCGCGCGAATCAGCTTTGCCGAGACCTCGAGGCTTCTGGCACTCTGCGGCATCGTCGAACTACCGACAGTGGGGGCCAAACCAGGCACCACTCTACGGATCTCGGGCAACATCCTGGCGGAACGTTCGGTCCGCGAGCTGCGGCTGGCTTGTGAGGCGGAACCACCTGCGTGATTCTGCAACCATGACCCAATAGTTGCATCAAGTAAAGGCAACGTACGCCCGAACGCCAGGGGGAAAGAGTAGAATTTCTCTCATCTGGCGGCAAGGGCGGTTGCGGTCAACCCGGGCTCCTGCCGGGGCCGCACCTTATCTCGCTTCACCATCGTCTAAAGGTGTAGCAAACGATTGCAACATATCGCGATCCGAACCTGACACCCGATCACGATGGATTGATCGCCGCAGGCTGGAAATGGGGATTCGATTGAACTCGACCGTCAAACAGATTCTGATTTGGGTATTCATGATCACCTGCCTTGTATTTCTGTGGCAGTTCGTGGTCAAGAGCACCGGCGTAGGGCAGGACAAGAGCATCAGCCTGACTGAGTTGCTCAACAAGGCCGACGAAGGCAAGGTCGGAGATGTAATTGTGAACGGAGCCGAGGTCACAGGACACTTTCGTGACGACAAGACCCAGTTCCACACCACCATTCCGGCGAACTATCCGGACATGTACAAGACGCTGCGCGACCACGGCGTGAACATCACCATCAAGGATCAGAACTCGAACGCCTGGCTTGGCCTGTTGATTCAGCTGGCGCCGTTCGCGCTCCTGCTTGGATTGTGGTTCTTCCTTCTTCGGCAGATGCAGTCCGGTGGAAACAAGGCGATGAGCTTCGGAAAGAGCCGCGCTCGGCTGCTTTCCATGCAGCAGAAGAAGATCACGTTCAAGGATGTCGCCGGGGTAGACGAGGCAAAGGAAGAGCTGAAGGAGATCATCGAGTTCCTGCGCGAGTCCCAGAAGTTCCAGAAGCTGGGCGGCCGGATCCCCAAGGGCGTGCTGCTCGTTGGACCTCCGGGTACTGGAAAGACCCTGCTGGCCCGCGCTGTTGCAGGCGAAGCGAATGTCCCGTTCTTCTCCATCTCGGGCTCGGACTTCGTGGAGATGTTTGTGGGCGTGGGCGCATCGCGTGTTCGCGATCTGTTTGAGCAGGGGAAGAAGAATGCCCCGTGCATCATCTTCATCGATGAGATCGACGCGGTTGGACGTCATCGCGGTGCCGGCCTGGGCGGCGGACATGATGAGCGTGAGCAGACGCTGAACCAGCTGCTCGTGGAGATGGACGGCTTTGAGGCGAATGATGGTGTGATCCTGGTCGCCGCCACGAACCGTCCCGATGTCCTTGATCCTGCGCTGCTTCGTCCCGGGCGCTTCGATCGACGTGTGATCGTCGACCGGCCGGACATCCGTGGCCGGGAAGAAGTTCTCAAGGTTCACTCGAAGAAGGTTCCGATGTCCGAGGACGTGAACCTCAACGTTCTGGCCCGCGGAACACCGGGGTTCTCAGGTGCTGACCTGGCGAACATGGTCAACGAGGCTGCCCTGACGGCTGCGCGGTTCAACCGCAAGGCTGTTCACATGTACGACTTCGAGGTCGCCAAGGACAAGGTGATGATGGGGGCGGAGCGCAAGTCGATGCTGCTCTCTGACGACGACAAGCGCGACACGGCATACCACGAGGCCGGTCACGTTCTCGTGGCGGCGTTGCGGCAGCACTCCGATCCGCTCCACAAGGTCACGATCATTCCGCGCGGTATGGCCCTGGGTGTGACGATGCATCTGCCCGAAGAGGACAAGCACACCGTCACAAAGGATTACCTCGATACGCAGCTTGCCGTTCTCATGGGCGGACGCTGCGCCGAGGAAATCTTCATGAACAGGCAGACGACGGGTGCTGGAAATGACATCGTCCGAGCCACGGAGCTCGCGAGGAAGATGGTCTGCGAGTACGGCATGAGCAGCATGGGACCGCTGACCTACGGCAAGAAGGAAGAGCAGATCTTCCTCGGCCGCGAGATCGGACAGGCTCGCGACTACTCAGACAACACGGCGCAGAAGATCGATGCCGAGGTTCGGAACCTGGTGGATTCGGGTTACAAATCGGCGTACTCGATCCTCGAGACGAACGGGGACATCATGCACCGCATGGCTGCGGCCCTGCTTGAGCGCGAGACCCTGGATGCGGCGGAGATCAAGCTCATCATCGAAGGCAAGGATCTTCCACCGGCGCGCTCGGCCCTGGCTGCGGCAAACAGCGGGGATCCTGGGGATACGCAAAAGGTCCTCAAGCCAGAGAACGGTCGGAAGCCCGGCTTCGGCGAAGGGCATACGTCTCCGGCCTAAGATCTGCACCTGCTTCTGGAGAGAGCCAGCCCTGGGCTGGCTCTCTCTGCGTTTGGGAGTCTAGTAGCATGACCTCAGGCATCAGGTTTCTCTCCATGCGCCTCGTATTTCTTCCATCATTGCTGCTGTTGTTGACCATGGGGTGCGGGTATCACACTGCCGGGTCTGCCACGCACATCCCCGCCGGGGTGAAGACGCTTGCGGTACCTATCTTCGCCACCCATGCCCAGGCATTCCATACGGAGATGGCGTTTACAGAGGCCGTGATTCGTGAACTCAACAGCCGCACGAGATACCGTGTGCTCAACGGGGCGGCGCCGGATGCAGACGCCACGCTGGGTGGAACGATCCTGTCGCAAACCGTTGCACCATTAACTTACGACGCCTCGAGTGGGCAGACGTCGAGCTACCTGATGACCATCACGGCGAAGATTCTTCTTACGGCTCATGACGGACGTGTGCTTTACCAAAACGACGCCCTGGTATTTCGTGAGCAGTACCAGTCGACGCAGGACCTGAGCGGGTTTATCCAGGAAGATTCCGCCGCGGTGAATCGCGTATCGCGAGACTTCGCGCGCACGGCTGTGAGCGATATGCTGGAGTCGTTCTGATGACAGTATCCACGGAAACCCGAAACAGGCGTGCTTCTGCTGTGAGCTCGCCCGCGGCCGCCACGTTGGCTCGCAGGGTGGCCTGAGATGCCGGCAGTCCTTCGCAGCTTCGCATCGGCTGACCGGTTTATCGCGGAGATCTCGTCCGGGTCCTTTCGACCCGGCTACGTACTTCTTGGGGACGAGACCTTTCTGCAGGATCGTTGCAGAAGGGCTGTGCTTGAAACGCTCGCGCCTCCCGAACGCCGGGACTTTTGCCTTCACGATCTGGACCTATCCGAGAGCTCCATCTTTACGATCCTTGACCAGGCCCAGACACCCTCTCTCATGGCTCCCTTCCAGGTGTTCTTTCTGCGGGGTTTGAAGACGCTGTATACCCGGGGATCGAAGAAGGAAGAGTTTGCAGCGATTGAGCAGTACTTTCGCTCGCCTAATCCGCAGGCCCTGTTGATCTTTGTTGCGGACCACCTCCGCATCCCGACCGACCTCCGCCGAATGGACATGCAGGACAAGGATCGTTACGAGCGGATCCGGGACACGCTGGGAGATGTTTGCAGCCTGGTAGAGCTTGCGCGTGTCGAGGAGACTGATGCCGCCCGCTGGCTTATCGAGACCGCGCAGTCACGGCAGGTCCGATTTGAGCCGGATGCCGCGCGGGAGCTTGTGGACTCGCTCGGTGCCGACATGATGCTGATCGCGAGCGAGCTTGAGAAGCTGGTGCTCTACGTTACGGCGCCCCGGTTTGCCGGTGCGCAGAGGCCCACAAACGAGGTACTCGCAGCCACCGCAGCCGACGGCGGAAAGAGTCTGTCCCAGCCCTCGATCGGCCTGGGCGATGTCGAGACGATGGTGCTTGCGGCGAAGCAGCGCTCGCTCTACGAGCTGACGGATGCCATCTCCGCTCGCGACCGACCACGCGCGATCATGCTTCTTCACGGGCTGCTGAACGCCTCCGATGCCGGCGACGAGGCCGCCATTGGTCACCTGTACATGCTGGCTCGCACCTTCCGGCAGATGCTTGTCATCCTTGAGCGAAACGTGCGCGACTCACGCGCCATCTGGCAGGCTCTCTGGCAGGGTTTCCGGATGCCACCGTTTGCGGCCGACGATGTCATCCGGCAGGCGCGCCGCTACAAGTCTCGCCGGGATCTCACGCGGGCGCTGCGGCTGATTGCACGGGCTGACCTTGAGCTCCGTTCCTCTCCCGTTTCAAAGCGCCTGGTGCTGGAACGGCTGGTGCTTGCCCTCGCAAGTGAGCCGAAGGCTCCGACCTCGGAGGACCCGGCGCACCAGTTCGCGATGGAGCTGTGACTTCATCAATTGAGCGGCCGGTTGGTCTAGACTGCTAGCTACAACTTCAGGTGGCTTTCCGTACGAGGGAGACGCATCACAGAAGAAGGCGTGTGTTGCTTAGAGGAGAGACAAGAATGCAGATTGCAATGGTAGGTCTCGGGCGGATGGGCGCGAACATGGTGCGCCGGTTGATCAAGGGCGGGCATGAGTGCGTCGTGTATGACCGGAGCGCAGATGCGGTGCAGGCCCTGGTCAAGGAGGGGGCGACCGGTTCCAGCTCGCTTGAGGAGATGACGGCGAAGCTGCAGAAGCCGCGAGCCGTGTGGTTGATGGTGCCAGCGGGTGTTGTGGACTCAACGGTGGCAGAGCTACGCCCCCACCTTGAGGCAGACGACATCATCATTGACGGTGGGAACTCTTACTATGTGGACGACCTGCGACACTCGAAGTCGGTTGCGGAGGCTGGACTGAAGTGGGTGGACGTGGGTACCAGCGGAGGCGTGTTCGGCCTGGATCGCGGGTACTGCCTGATGATCGGCGGTGAGGATGAGGCTGTGAAGTACCTCGATCCGATCTTCAAGACACTGGCTCCGGGACGTGGCTCGATCGAGCGCACGCCGGGACGGGACAAGGCGCCCCCGTCAACGGCTGAAGAGGGATACCTGCACTGTGGGCCTCCAGGAGCTGGGCATTTTGTAAAGATGGTCCACAACGGCATCGAGTATGGAATGATGGCGGCCTATGCGGAGGGCTTGAACATCCTCAAGCATGCCAACATCGGGAACAGGCAGGAGTCGTTCGACGCTGAAACCGCGCCTCTGCGGGAGCCGGACCACTACAAGTACGATCTGCCCATTCCAGACGTTGCGGAGGTCTGGCGGCGTGGAAGTGTGGTCTCTTCGTGGCTGCTGGATCTAACGGCGGCGGCCCTGACGGAGTCGCCGGACCTTAAGGATTACAGCGGACGTGTTTCGGATTCAGGCGAGGGACGGTGGACAGCCATCGCCGCGATCGACGAAGGTGTTCCAGCCGATGTCCTAAGTGCCGCAGTCTTTGCGCGGTTTACGTCCCAGTCGAACGCAATGTTTGCAAACCAGCTGCTTTCCGCGATGCGGTACCAGTTTGGCGGGCACAAAGAGAAGAAGGACTAACGAGACGTACCGGAGAGATATCGCCCGGCTGGTCTGGGGCTCTCAGACACGTTGAACATCGGAGGCACGTACGAGGTCGTGAATGTGCGGCCTCGAGTGTGTCGTTTTCAGGCGTGTTCCGGGACCCGGGCGCGAGGTTGACAAGGCGCGTTATGCGGCCCGGAGGCGGCGCCAGGATGGTCATGGGAAGCGCTACAGGGACGTCTCTCATATGCTCTGCTGGCGATCCTGGTGGGTCGTTCGCTCTGGCTGGAGCTTCTTGACGGTGTAGTCAAGGCCCTGAACCCAGGTGAGTCCCTTGGCTTTCGCCTCGGACATGCAGCGGTTGAAATCGGTGTAGTCGCCACTCGTCTGCCCGGAGGCCTGCAGGGCGTCGAAGAGCAGGTTGTGCTTTCGCGAGGAGAAACGGCCGGAGGAGTTCATGGCTTCGACTCTAAGTTTCGGCATGGGACTGAGGAACTCCACGATTGGGGCAGCGGAGCACCCAAAGGATCGACAGCACAAACTTCGGAACCATACGCGGGCCAGGCCAGGAAGGCATCGGAGCTCCGTTCGCGTGCTGATCTCGACAGCCCGCGCTATGATCGTTGCGCGGACCAGGACACTCAAACGGGACCGTCACGAAGGGTTCAACGACACATGCAAATTCGATGGAGCGTACCTGTTTTTCTGACCTGCCTCCTGGTCGGGATTTTGACGGCGGGGCGCGGACTTGCGCTGGACAACGGTGTCGCGCGTAAGCCGCCGATGGGGTGGAACAGCTGGAACAAGTTCGGCTGCGAAGGCATCAACGAAGCTGTGGTGCGCGCCACGGCGGACCAGATGGCCAGCAATGGAATGAAGGACGCTGGTTACGAGTACGTGGTGATCGACGACTGCTGGCAGATAAGCCGGGACAAGGCGGGCAACATTGTTGCCGACGCCAAGAAGTTTCCTTCGGGCATCAAGGCGCTCGCCGATTACGTCCACGGGAAGGGGCTGAAGTTTGGCATCTATACGGACGCTGGAACGATGACGTGTGCGAAGCGCGAGGGAAGCATGGGGCACGAGTACCAGGATGCGCAGCAGTATGCGAACTGGGGCGTCGACTACCTGAAGGAGGACTGGTGCAACACGCTCCCGGGGCAGAGCTCCGAGTCCTCCTACACCCTGATGCGCAATGCGCTCGCCGCGACGGGGAGGCCGATCGTGTTCAGCATCTGCGAATGGGGATCGACGAAGCCGTGGCTCTGGGCTGGACCGGTGGGGAACCTGTGGCGCTCCACCGCCGATATTCAGGACTGCTGGAGCTGCAAGAAGGACTGGGGCGGCAATGGAGTCTCGGAGATCATCGACCAGATCAACGGGACCGAGAGCTATGCCGGGCCCGGGCACTGGAATGATCCGGACATGCTGGAGGTTGGCAATGGCGGCATGACGAAGGAGGAGTACCGGACGCACTTCAGCATGTGGGCGCTGTTTTCGGCACCGCTGCTCGCAGGCAATGACATTAGCAAGATGTCCGCCGACACGCGCGAGATCCTGCTGAACAAGGAAGTGATCGCCGTCGACCAGGATGCCAGGGGCATGCAGGGAAGGCGAGTGAAGAAGACAGGCGACCTGGAGGTCTGGGTGAAGCAGCTGGCGGGCGGTGGCCGCGCCGTTGCCCTGGTGAACCGCGGGACAGGTTCGGCGAAGATCACCGCATCGTGGGAGGATATCGGGTACCCGCCCACGCTCCCCGCATCCGTACGCGACTTGTGGGCCGCAAAGGATGCGGGACGCCAAACCGGCAGCTACTCGGCGGAGGTGCCGACTCATGGGGTGGTGTTGGTGACCGTGCTCCCTTAAAGGCCTCGTAGAAGAACGCCTGCGTGTAGAAGGCCTGCGTGCGTAGATCCAGACCATCCCGCTGCACGATCTAGCGCTGCGGGATGGTTCCGCTTACGGCATCATCCAGCTGGATGTTGTTCTTCTCGAGCAGATCGCCGGTTGCACGATCGAGCTCGATTCGGGCCTTGACCCAGTTGCTGCGCGCCGCGATCTCGGTGGAGCGAGCCTGGGCGACGTAGGTCTGATTCTGGACGACGAGGAGATTGGTCGACTGACCGGCGGCGAGCTTGTCACGCTCGGCTTCGAGCAACTGCTCCTGGTAGACGCGGCTCGTGACGGATGTCTTATAGGCGGCCAAGGCGGTCTCGAGCGCAATAAGTGCGGTTTCGATCTCTTCGCGAGCCTGGTTGTCGAGCTTCTCGGTCCGCGCCTGCGACTGCCGGAGCTGGACCGTATCCCGAGCGGCATCGGCTGCCGCGATGCGGTTACGGATCGGAAGCGTCAGCTGAACGCCCCCCTGGTAAATCGTCGACGTTCGGAGACCACCGAGCGCGAGGTTCTGGGGGATCGTTGGCGCCCCGGTGCCCGGGGATCCGAGGGGCTCATAGGAGACCTCGGAGCTGCCACGGGTCTCGACGTTGCCGTAGACGTTGAGCTGTGGCAGCACCTGATTGCGCGAGCCCTGGACGTTCGCCTGGTTCGCCTGGATCTGGAGCCGCGCCTGCGCGAGGTCGGGCCGGTGGGAAAGGCCCTGCTGCACGAGTGCTTCAAGGCTCAGCGGCTCAGGACTGTCGGGAACGACGATGCGATCGGAGGGCACGATCTCGCTGAAGGAGGCGGAGAAGACAGGCGAACTGGAGCGAATGAGGAGATTGCGAAGGATGACCTCCTGCTGCCGGTAGAGACCCTGGGCCTGTGTCAGATCGAACTCGCTGCTGCTGACGAGGGCGGAGGCGCGGGTGAGTTCGATGGGCGCGAGCGTGCCCTGGACGACCTGATCGGCGTCATCCTGGCGAAGCTTCTGCGCGGCTCGGAGGGCCTCCTGCTTGACGACAATGTTTTCGCCAAGGCTGACCAGGTCGAAGTAGATGCGTGAGGTGCCGTAGATGGTGTCCAGCACCTGCTGCTCGAACAGAAGGCGCGAGACCCTGCGGTTGATGTTGGCAACTCTGATAAAGCGCAGATTCACACTGCGCCCGCGGCCTCGAAGCAGGGGCTGGGTGAGGGTGACCGAGGTACTGGGCGAGTAGAAGGGGTTGCTCTCGGACTTCGTCGAGTAGATCACCTGCGAATCGTTGTTGACCGTGGCTTCGAGTTGAGCGCCGGTGCTGAAGCCCTGGAGGTAGGCCAGGTTTGCCGCAACAAACGTGAGCGGCGGGGTCTGCGTGGTGACGCCGCTCCCCGTTGTTCCCGGATCTGAACCCGTTGTACCGGAGCCGGTCGAGACGAGCGAGACGGTGTTGGAACGCCGGAAGTACCCTGCTGTGCCGATCAGGCTGGGATCAAAGAGCGGGATCGTCGGGCCAGGAGCGTAGGTGAGGCCCTGTCCGTTGGTCGATAGATTGGTCTGGACCTGCGCTGTGGAGTTGAGGGCGGTGAGATCGGTGACCGCTGGTGTCGTCGGGTTGACGTTGGTCGCGGTGGAGTTGAGCAGGGGACTGCCCGGACCGCCGACACCGTTTGGCGGCTCCTGGAGGGTGTAGTCGATGCCGCGCAGCGAGCCGCCGCCCTTTGCGCGTAGAAGATCGGTATCGGAAAGCTCCAGGTTGTAGCGTTCGACCTCTACGTCGAGGTTATTTTCAAGTGCGAGCGCGATGGCGTCGTGGAGTGTGAGGAAGAGTTTGTCGTCGTGTACGAGGCTGTTCAGGCGGGTGCCGCTGCCAGAAAACAGCTGCGGAACGGTGGGGGCATGGTAGGGGCCGATAAGGCCCAACATCTTGAGTGTGAGCCCGGCGGGGCGGAGCCGCTCGGGGGTTTTCATCCCGAGCATGCCTGGAGCCTCCGCCGATGAGCTTGGACTCTCGATGAAGTGCGAGATCGGAGGCGCGTCGGGCACGCTGGGAGGAGTGGCCTGTGAGTTCGCCGGGGCAGGTCCCGCCTGCTGCGCGGGAAGTTGTGGGAAGACCAGGAGCAGAAGGACTGAGGCAAGCTTCCGTGCGGCAGGCCGGTGGGGGCCGGATCTGGTCATTTGCCGCTCCCGCTTGATTTCTGCCCGGCCGGAGGCACCCTGTTTCTGCCCTCCCCCGCTCTGCTTGCCAGCCTGCCCCTGCATATTCTGGTCGGTGACGGACTGGTTTCCGTACTGCGTCGAGCCCCCCGGAGGTGCGTTCTGGTTGGGGGCTGCCTTGGGGGCGGCAGCCTCGCCGGCAACCTTCGACTCCTGCGGCTTTACCTTCGCACCCTCCTTCACGTCGTCGGTGAAGCTGGCCGCGATAGTCTCCCCCGCCTCGAGGCCGCCCGTTACCTCGACCGCTGGGCCGTAGTCCCGGCCGATCTCAACCGGCTGCAGGTGGACCTTGCCGTCCCGAATAAGGGCGACGACGTTTCTATCCTGACGCACAGCAATGGCGTCCCCTGGAACCGTAAGTGGACCCGGGCCACCCACAGCCTGGAACGTGACGACCGCGTACATCCCGGTGAGCAGGCGACGGTCGTGGTTGTCGACCTGGACCTCGGTGAGGAGCGTGCGCGTGTTCTGGTCAATGGAGGCCGCGGAGCGGGTCACCTCACCGTGAATCTCGTCCCTTGGCAGCTCCTGGAAGTGAACGGTGGCCCTCTGACCCGTTCGAATCGCCGAGGCGTAACCTTCGGGAACCGAGACGAGGATGCGGAGGCGGTCGACCTGCGCGATGCTGAAGAGAGCTCCGCCGCTGCCTCCGGTAGAGCTTGTCTCGGAGCCTGCCGTCGGTGCACTTCCGTTGCTGCCAGAGGAGTTGGAGCTGCCGGCGCTGGATGTGCCACCGCTCTGCGACGAAGGCGAAGACGCGCCCATTCCACCGGCCGATCCCTGCGCCGAGATCAGGGCGCCCACGTCGACATTGCGCGAGGTGATGACGCCGTCGAATGGCGAGGTGACGCGCTCATAGGACTGCAGCGCGATAACCCGTCCGAGGTTCGCCCGGAAGGCTTCGACGTTACGCTCCGCGGCGGCCACGTTGGCAAGCTGCGCCTGGTAGTCGGCCTCGCGCTGGTCGCCTTCCTGACGGGAGAAGACGCCCTTCTGCACCAGGACACGCCAGCGTTCGACGGTGATGCGAGCGAGTGCGAGTTGGGTATCCTGCTGGGACCTCTGGGCCTCCGCCTGCCGAAGCTGCTCGCGTGCCTGATCGACCTGCTGGTCGAGATCGGGGGAATCGATGAGGGCGAGAAGCTGGCCCTTTCTGACGCGATCCCCGATGTCCACGTAGCGCTTCTTCAGGTAGCCGTTCGCCCGGGCGTAGACAAAGGCCTCGGTGAGGGGCGTGGTCGTGCCGGGAACGACCAGACCGGCCGCGTCCTTCGCCCGCTCTACCTTCTGCGCCTCAACGACGGGTACATCGTCGCGCTCCTCTTTGGCGTTCCGGGCGTTCTCCTTGTTGCGGCTGTGGCGGGGGAGGTAGCCGAGAAGAAAGATGAGCAGGAATGCGACGAAGACGCCGGCCAGTATCCAGTACAACAGCCGATGGCCTCCCGGCTGATTGGGCCGCTTCGGTTCACGGCGCTTCTTTCTCCTGCGGGAGTTTGTCTCCTCGAAGGACTCGCCGAGCTTCTGATCGTCCAACGAGTTCGGATCGGCGAAGCTCTCGCCAAGCCGGTGGCGATCGATGGTGTCAGGATGCGCGAACTGATCTCCGACTGTCTCGACATCGGCGCGTTGGTGCTCCACAAAGGACCGTCCGAGGCGATGATCCTCCGGCGCCTGTGCGCGTTCGAAGTCGTCCCCAATCTCTCGCCGGTCGTCCCCTAACCTCTTCTGTTGTTCAATCATCAGGCGTGCTGCTCCTTGGGCGCGTCTGGCCCTTCTGCATACTCGTCGTCGATCTCCCGGTCGTAATCCACTGGAGCATTCTTCTTCAAAAGGGAGTAGATGACCGGAACGATGAAGAGGGTTCCGACAGTCGCGAAGAGCAGACCTCCGATCACCGCCCGTCCAAGCGGCGCGTTCTGCTCTCCACCTTCGCCAAGCGCGAGGGCCATGGGCAGCATGCCGATGATCATCGCAAGCGCGGTCATACAGACGGGACGAAGGCGGGTGAAGCCCGCATTCAATGCGGCATCGAAGCGATCCTTGCCGGCGGTGCGTTCATCGTTAGCGAAGACCACCATCAGGATGCTGTTCGCGGTTGCGACGCCGATGGTCATGATGGCTCCCATGAGAGACGGGACGTTGAACGTCGTTTGCGTGGCGAAGAGCATCCAGAGGATGCCGCAGAAGGCGCCCGGAATCGCCATCAGAATGATGAGCGGATCGAGCCAGCTCTGGAAGTTCACCGCCATGAGCAGGTAAACGAGAAGGAGCGCGAAGACGATGCCGATTCCGAGACGGAGAAAGGAATCGTGCATGGTCTTGACCTCGCCGCGCAGCTCGAGCGTGGTGCCCACAGGGAGGTTGCGTTCGGTGTCGCTCATGATCTTGTGGATCTCGGAGGCGACGCCGCCCAGGTCGCGCTGATCTACGTCGGCGTAGATGTCGAAGACAGGCTGAATGTTGTAGTGGTCGACGACGATGGGCGATGCGTCACGCCGGAAGGTTGCGAGGTTGCCGAGCAGCTGGCTGGTGTTCCCAGCCGGCGATGTGACAGGAGTGCGGGCGAGATCCTGGAGCGTGTTGACGCGGTACTGTGGCGTTTGAACGACAACCTGGTAGTTGACGCCGTTCGCTGGATTGAGCCACTCGTTCGGGGCTGTCTGGCCGGTGCCGGTAAGCGAAATCAGCATGCTCTGGGCGACATCCTGCTGTGTAAGGCCCACCTGCCGCGCGCGGGTGCGATCGACGTTGACCTGCATGGTCGGATAGGTGACCTGCTGGTGCAGGTGAACATCGACGGCGCCGGGGATGGCAGCGACCTTCTTCATCAGCCCCTGTGCGATCGCAAAATTGTTTTTTCCACGACCAACGACCTGCAGGTCGATCGGTGCGGGAAGGCCGAAGTCCAGGATCTGGTTGGTGATGTTCGCGGGCGTAAAGAAGAAGGTGCCGTCCGGGAACTTGCGAGCGAGGTCGGCGCGGAGCAGCCGCATGTACTTCTCGGTGTCGCGCTTGCCTGGCTTGAGCGCGATAAGGATCTCCCCGTCGCTGTTCGAGATAGTGGAGCTGTTGGAAAACGCTAGGTTGATCCCACCGTTTGGAAGCCCGATGTTGTCGAGGATTAGCTGCGTCTCCTGGGCAGGAATAATCTGGCGAATCTCTTTTTCCACGTCAGCGAAGTACTGCTCCGAGTCCTCGATCCGGAGGCCCTCCGGCGGATTCACGTGCAGGCGCATCTGGCCGGAGTCGACGTATGGGAAGAAATCCTCCCCGATGAAGAAGAGGACAGGGAGGGACAGGCCGACAAAGATTGCGAACATGGTGAGGGTGAGTGCGGCGTTGCTGAGGCACCACTCGAGTGCGCCTTTATAGCCATGACGGAAGCGCTCAAACTGGCGATCGAAGCGCATGTGCCACCGCCAGACCCAGTTCCTCTTCTCCTCCTGCTTCGACGGCGGACTCCTCCTGGTAGAGGTGGAGCTCGGATGGAAGGAGGAAGTGCATCATGGTCGGAACGAGCGTTCTTGAAAGAAAATAGGACGCCATCATGGCAAATGCGACGGCCATGGCCAGCGGCGTGAAGAGATACTTGGCCGCGCCCGTGAGAAGCACGACCGGAATAAAGACGATGCAGATCGAAAGTGTGGAGACGAAGGCGGGAGCTGCCACCTGCTGCGCACTGTCGAGGATGGCGCGAACGAGCGATTTGCGCTCCGCCATGTTGCGATGGGTGTTTTCGATCTCAACTGTGGCGTCATCTACCAGGATGCCGACAGCCAGCGCAAGCCCGCCAAGCGTCATCACGTTGATCGTCTCGCCGAGCGAGGTAAGAATGATGAGCGAGGTGGCAATCGACAGCGGGATGGAGGTGCAGACGATGAGCGTGCTGCGCCAGCTGCCAAGGAACAGCAGGATCATCAGCCCGGTGAGCAGGGCAGCGATCGAGGCCTCGCGCACGACTTCGAAGATGGAGTTGCGGACGAAGATCGACTGGTCGAACAGGGGAGTGATGCTGAGGTTGGGAGGCAGGCCAGCCTTGACGCGGGGAAGGGAAGACTTCACCTGCGAGACGATGTCGAGGGTCGATGTCTTTCCGTTCTTGAGGACTGTGAGGAGGGCGGAGCGTTTGCCATCCTGCCGCACGATGTTGTTCTGAACGGCGTAGCCCTGGCGAACCTGCGCGACATCTTTGATGAAGACGAGAGCTCCGTTTGAGGCGCGTATCGGCAGGTTGTTCAGCGCAGAGATCTCTGTCGGGCTGCTGTTCAGTTTGACGATGAACTCTCGGTCGCCTAGTCGCGCTGTTCCCGCCGGCAGAATCAGGTTCTGCTGGTTGATGGCAGTCGAAACGTCGGTGGCCGAGAGATGCTTCGAGTAAAGCAGGTTGGGATCGGTATCCACCATGATCTGGCGGACCTTGCCTCCGTAGGGCAATGGAATCGAGGCACCCTTGACCGTCGCCAGACGTGGCCTGATGAAGCTGAGGCCGAGATCGTAAAGGTCCTCCTCGCTGAGCCCCTGGCCACCCAGGGCGAGCTGCACGATCGGAACGCTTGAGGCGTCGTACTTGAGGATGGCCGGTGCGAAGGTGCCCGGGGGAAGAACGCGAAGAATGGTCTGCACGATCGACGTGATCTGCGAGACGGCCAGTTCCACCTTGACTGTCGGTTGGAAGTAAACGCGAATGACCGAAACGCCCTGGTAGGACTCGGACTCGCTGTGCTCGATGTCGTTAACGGTGGTGGTGAGCGCGCGCTCGCACACGGTGACGATGCGCCCTTCCATCTCGTCGGGAGGAAGACCGTTATAGGTCCAGACGATCGTTACGACGGGTATGTCGATGTAGGGAAATATGTCTTTGGGCGCGACGACTGCTGACCCTATCCCCAGGATGAAGAGGAGGATCGACAGGACGACAAACGTATACGGACGCCGAAGCGCCAGTCTAACGATCCACATACAACCTCGGCGGCGCTTGGAGGATGACTACTCTGTCATGTGACGGGCAAACTACCCTGAAAGACCGGATGGAGGCGGGGATTTCGTGCTCGCCCGTTCACAAGGTCAACAAGGGACCGCGCCTGCCAAAGGCATGCGCGTGCCATCGGCCATGGCGGATTGAAGGCGGCCGTAGGTTTCATACCGGAAGATCCGGGGACTTTCTAACTGAGTGGTCTTAGGGCCGATACTAGGACTTCCGTCGGGTCGTGCACTTCGCCATGATCGCGGTGTGAAGGCGTTCCTGAAACTCCGTCGACAACTCGTAAAGCTCGTGGTCGCGGTAGACCTCGATGGTCTGTCGCGTAGTATCCAGGACAACCTCGCAATGGCTGCACGATGCAGTGTGAGCGCGAACCTCTTCAAGCAGCTCCGGGCTGATCTGGCCATCGAAGTAGTCGGTCAGCTTGCTGAGAAAATCAGTGCAGGTCATGCGGTTTGACCCTCCCCTTTTTGCTGTCGGAAGTACCGGCTGAGCCGCTCCCTGAGTTGCAGACGAGCACGGAGCAGGCGCGACTTGACCGCAGGGACGCTGAGGCCAAGAGCACTGGCTGTCTCCTCGGTGGAGAGATTTTCGATATCGCGAAGCGTGAACACGGAACGAAATCCGGGAGGCAGGCCCTGGATCGTCTTCCGAAGAATTTCGCCGAGCTCGGACTGCCCAAAGATCTGCTCGGGATTGGGCCGCCATTCGGCAAAGTCTCGCGGGATAGAACCTTCTTCTGTTTGCACGTCTTGATCCATGGATACAGTCTTGCTCGTCTTGCGCTTTCGCAGCCGCATGAGGCTTTC
This sequence comes from uncultured Acidobacteriaceae bacterium, assembly GCA_963752655.1. GTDB lineage: Bacteria > Acidobacteriota > Terriglobia > Terriglobales > Acidobacteriaceae > Edaphobacter. Next base: position 301,198 of record CAVVZK010000004.1, on the reverse strand, counting down.
ATTCACCGCGATCCGGATCAGCCAGGTTGAGAACTTCGAATTTCCCTGAAACTGATCCAGCTTTTCGTACGCCTTAAGAAACGCGTCCTGGGTAATGTCCTCCGCGTCCTCTCTGTTCTGCGTAATATGTTGCGCTACCCGGAAGACCTGCCGTTCATACTGCCGCACCAATTGTTCGAATGCGGCACTATCCCCGCCCTTCGCTCGAGCAACAAGCGCGACATCAGGATGAACCTCTTCCGTAACTGGAGATTGGATGGTGGACATGAGTGGAACGGTGCGAGATTCGTCAGGCGCGGTGCAGGGTAGACCTGCGCTCACCGATACCATTCATCATACCTTGTCGTCTCACTTGAGAGAAGGCAACGCACTGTCGGCGGCGTTCTTAGGATCTGGAGCAGCTGCCCTGAACCGACTCATCGACAAAGCGTTACGCAGACGTACCCCTGATGGTTCGACAAGCCCGCGGCGACCAGCGTCGAGCTTTCGCAGATTATTCTGAAGCTATGAGCGTGTTCGCATCGTGTAACCCGGGTCTGCCGCCACGGCCGTCCCGCCTTCTGGCGCTCATCCTCTGCTGGGCGATGCTGGTGGAGTGCCCCGCCATCCTGGGCGAAGCAGCAGGTGTCGCAACGCAGCATGACAAAAAGAGTTCGAGGAAGACGACAGGAAAGAAAGCTGGATCGCCGCATAAGAAGCGAGCCACCAGGCCCGGGCAAGAGAACGCTCATGGTGCTCAGAAGAGCGGGCGCAAGAAGGTCGGCAAAGGGAAGGCCGGCGGAAAGAGATCTACTGCGGCTTCCAGGGCTGCGGCTCAGAAGAATCAAAAGATCCGGAGCGCATTTGTCGCCTCCGAGCAGCTTCGGCCCATGGCACAGCAGCTTGCCGCGACACGATCGCCAGCCGCATATCAGGGTGTCGAAGCCTACGCCCGGCAGCATACGGGCGAGGCCGCCGCCGCAGCTTACCTTGCGCTCGGGCATGCGGCCGCGCTTGACCGCCGTTATGGCGACGCCATGGTGGCCTTTCGGCAGGCAAATGCAAGCGGAGAGGTTCTCGACGACTACGCCGATTTTCTCGGCGCGCAGGCAGCGTTCCGAGCCAACCGAGGCACGGAGGCGTACTCCCTGCTTGAAAACTTCGAAGACAAGTATCCGGACAGCATCTTCATCCAGAACGCGCCCCTTCTACTCGCAAACCTTCACCTTCAGCAGAACGACGGACCGGGTGCGGTTCAGGCGCTCGAGCCGTTGCAGGGCACACCTATCTCTTCTCACGCAGACTACCTGTTTACGCTTGCGCGAGCGTACCAGGCGGCCGGTGACAGGGCACGCGCAGCGGCGCTCTATCGTGAGATTTTCGTCAAGCAGCCGCTCACCAATGAAGCGGTGCAGTCTCGCCAGCAGATGCAGGCGATGTCTATGGACTTCTCTCCGGCCGAACTCAAAGTCCATGCAGACCAGATGTTCAATGCGAAGCGCTACGCGGAGGCCGGCGACCAGTACCATGCGATCGCAAAGAACTCGGCATCTCTCACCCCCGCGGATCGCGATGCGCTCGCGATCTATGCAGCTGTCTGCGACCTGAAACTCAAGAGGCTGAGCAGGCGCGAGGTGGAGAAGCTGCCGGAGACCGGCGACGATAGTGCTGCGCTGAAGCTGTACCTGCTCTCGGAACTCTCTCGAAACGAAGGTGACACGTCCGCGCACGACAGGATTGTGGCCGATATGGTCGCCCGATATCCAACCAGCCGATGGCTTGAGGAGGCGCTCTACTCAGGCGGCAATATGTACCTGCTCAAGCACGACTCGAGCCACGCGGCCGAGCTCTACGCTCAGCTCACCACCTCGTTTCCGACCAGCACATACGCTCCTTCCGCTCACTGGCGCTGGGCCTGGATGAACTACCGGATGCGGCGCTTGCCGGAGGCAGCTCGTCTTATGGACGAGCAGATCGAGCGGTACTCTGCCGGCATCGAGGTGCCCGCCGCGCTCTATTGGCGAGCACGGATCTACGAGACCGAGGAGTCAAACCCGGCGGCAGCCTACGCCTTCTACCGCACCATCTCGGAGTCCTACTGCAACTTCTACTACGCGGAGCTCGCGCGAAGGAGAATGCGCATTCTCGGGCAACAACCGGCTGTCGAACCTTCTCCAGTGCTGGCTGCGGTCCGCAAGCCGACAACGCCGACCCTCGAGACCGTACCGGACGACGACCCGCATTTGAGCAAGGCCAGGTTGCTGGCGAACGCTGCCCTGAACGAGTACATCGGCCCTGAGATCTCGGCCAGTCCTACCTCGGCTTCATGGGGAGATCTGGCGCAGGCACAGATCTACTCGTCCTTTGGCGAGAACTCTCGTGCCTTGCAGTCTATGAAGCACAGCGGCATATCCTTCTTCACGCAGCCGGTCGCAAGCGTTCCGGCCGCGTATTGGCACCTGCTATTCCCGCAGCCATACTGGTCTGATCTCGTGCAGCAGTCACAACGTAACGATCTCGATCCATATCTTGTCGCCTCGCTCATTCGGCAGGAATCTGAATTCAACCCGGCGGCCGTCAGTCACGCAAATGCATACGGCTTGATGCAGCTGCTCCCATCGGTAGGGAAATCGCTTGCGAAGCAGCAGGGAGTCAAGCCTTTTGACGCGGGCCGCCTGCTCGACCCGCACATCAACCTTCAGCTCGGAACCGCCAATCTCAAGCAGGTCATCAACCGGTACGGCGGACAGCTGGAGTACGCCCTCGCCGCCTACAACGCCGGAGATACGCCCGTGCGCCAGTGGATTGCGAGTGGGGATTTCAGGGACGTTCCGGAGTTCGTTGAGTCAATCCCCTACACGGAAACGCGCGAGTATGTCCAGGCGATCCTGCGGAATCGCGAGCTGTACAGAATCCTCTATCCGATCGGGAACTCGTCCACGCCCTGAGGTCGGCCTGTACCTTCCAGGACCTGGGACTCGACTTCCACGCTGAGAGCAGAACGGCCTGCGATAGCATGGGACTGTACGGCGACTGCGCGCCCGGATGGTGAAATCGGCAGACACAGCGGACTTAAAATCCGCAGACCATAAACGGTCGTGGGGGTTCAAGTCCCCCTCCGGGCACCATCCAAAAGACTTATAAATGAGTGGCACTTGGTCCGCGTGTCCTGCGGGTATGTGGTTCTGAATCTCATGCTGTCCTTGTGTCCTGCCCACCGTGCGCGGGTCCACCGCACCAAGGCCGTTCTTTCGCTGGTGGCAGGGTAAGTCGCCTGTGGCGCCTCATCCGCCGTGTCCGCAGCCTTTACTGTAGCGCTGTACTGCTAGCTAACGAACTCTCATGTCCATGGCTTTCGCCGGTAACTTACTGTACCGGAGCCGTTGGGGCGTTCTGCTGCTGTTGCTGCAGGCGGCTCTTATAGAGCTCCTGCATGTACCGGCCTTGCGCGCTTACTTTCTGGTCGTCCGCGTGCTTTTCTTCGCCGGCCGCGGAGCCGATGGAGGGCTGCACCGAACTGCCGGCAAATCCGTCGGTGGCGGCCGGCAGCACTGGCCGCAGGTGCGCCTCGTCGGGAGCTGAGTCTTCGCGGGGGGCCGGCTTTTGAATATCCAGAACGCTTTCCCCCCTGCGTTCGGCCACCGACTCGGGGGGCACATACTTAGCCACGCGCTCCATCCGGGGATCAAGGCTGGTGCGGGTCTCTGCGCCCTGGCTTCCCGAGGGGGCGACGGTATACAACCTTGTGATGACAACCTTTTCAATCGTTGTCGGATCGGTGCTGAAGGGGACGATAACGAAGCCGCAGTCGGAGCTATCAAGCAGCGCGTTGACGACCTGCTGCTCGGTTCCGCTGTAGTGGGCCGGAAAATGCTCCGGGCTGTCATAGCTGGACTCGATTTGCAAGCCAGTGGCATGGCTGATGGCGAGCAAAGCCTCGGCAACGCTCGTATTTTCAGAGTCGAGCGAGAGATGGTGCGCCGCATAGGCTACTTTGACCGGCTGGAGTGCGAGACCGTAGGCCGCTCCGGCGGGCGCTGAAGAAGGCGCCAGAAGCGCAGTTTGCTGCGCAGATGATTGATGAGCGCCGCCGGATTCGGGCTGCACTGCGGCTTCTTGGGCGCGGGCCTCACCCGCCCAAATAGAGAAAGCTGCGCAAAGGAGCAGACCAGCAGCCGCGAGGGCATGGAGTGGGCGGGCAGCGTGTGCAGGGCGAGGGTTCGATCTCTTCATGGCTACACTCCGGGATGGGACATCAACGTTTACGGATTGCCCGCACTCTCAGGACGGCAGCGAAGGTTGGCAGTCCGCTTCCCTGGTGAGCCGACCCTGGCTCGTAGGCTACTGCAGAGCATCGACCTCCATCCCTGTAAATCGAGATTGACTTGCATCGCTGTGACTTTGGCCGCCAGCGAGAGAGCGCGCCTTCCAAGTCGCGTAAAGCGCCGGGTAGACCAGGAGTTCCAGCAGGAACGATGTTAAGATTCCTCCCGCCATCGGTGCTGCAATTCTCTTCATCAGGTCTGCCCCCACGCCGGTCGACCAAAGAATGGGCAGGAGGCCGACCCAGGTCGTAGCAAACGTCATAAATTTGGGCCTGACCCGGTTGGCCGCGCCCTCGATGATAGCTGCACGGAGTTCGGAAGGCGTGCGGAGCCGCCCGGCGAGGCACGCCTCTTGCCAGGCAATATCAAGGTAGAGGAGCATGAACACCCCGGTTTGGGCGTCCACCCCCATAAGCGCGATGATCCCGACCCAGACTGCAATGCTCAGATGATAGTGTGCGAGGTACAGCAACCACACTGAGCCGATGGCGGAGAATGGGACCGCAAGGAGGACAATGCCGGTCTTTACCACTGAGCGCGTGCTGAAGTAAAGCAGAATGGCAACAAGCAGGATAGTAAGTGGAACGATGTAGAGCAGACGCCGACGCGCCCGGGACATGGCTTCGTACTGGCCGCTCCACGAGTAGGCCGAGCCCGCGGGCAGCTGAAGTTGGCGGTCTAGCAGGCGCTGGCCTTCAGCCACATATCCCCGGACGTCGCGACCCACCGTATCTATATAAACGTAGCTGGTCAACAGACCATCTTCATCGCGGACCATGGCTGGTGCCTGAACCATGCGGATCACGGCGAGGTCGCCTACTATCACCTGGCGGCCGCTTGCCGAGGCGAGGCGAAGGTGCTTCAGATCCGAGATGTTGCTGCGGTAGTCCTCGATGAGCCGTACCTGCACCGGGAAGCGTTGCCGGCCGACGATCGCGGTCGTTACATCTTCACCGCCTATGGCATGCTGCACCAGACTCTGGGCATCGGCCATGCTGATGCCAGCGCGTGCCAGCGCGTCGCGATCCCAGATGATGTCCAGATAGGAGCCGGAGGAAACGCGCTCGGCGTAGACGTTGCGGGTGCCGGCCAGGGGCCGTAGAATCTCTTCGATCTGTTGCCCGACACGTTCAAGCGTAGCGGAGTCGGGTCCCGTGACCTTGATGCCGATCGGGGTACGGATGCCAGTCGCCAGCATATCGAGGCGCCCTTTGACCGGCATTGTCCACGCATTCACCAGGCCGGGTATGCGGATCGCGGCGTCCATCCGCGCTACCAGGTCTTCGGTCGAGATATGGTCGGAAGAGAATTGCCTCAGGAGGGGTAGGGTCCATCCGGGCGCCCAAGCCGAGTACCAGGTATCGACATGCCTCCACTTCGAGCGTGGCTTAAGCGTGATCACGGTCTCGAGCATCGAGAGCGGCGCAGGATCGGTCGCCGTATCTGCGCGGCCCGCCTTACCGAGCACCTGGTCGACCTCGGGGAACTGCCTGAGGATCTGATCGGTGGTGAAGAGCAGGCGGCGCGCCTCTGTGATCGAAATGCCGGGCATAGTCGACGGCATATACAGGATCGTTCCCTCATCGAGGGGGGGCATGAACTCGGAGCCCAGGCGCAGGTAGGCCGGAATGGTGACGAGCATCGCCGCTATCGTCCCCCCGAAAACCAGGCCCTTGTGGTTGAGCGTCCAGTCCACCACGGGCCGGTAGAGGCGAATCAGCATGCGGCTGATGGGATGATCTTGCTCAGAGCGCATCCTGCCGATGAACAGCATGTTGTATACGCGGGAACGTTTACGCCCATCTCCCACTGTCGGACGCATCCGCAACAGGACGAGTCGGAGAGCCGGTTCAAAGGTAACCACCAGCAGCGCTGCCGCGATCATGGTGAGCGACTTTGAGATCGCCAGCGGCCGGAACATGCGCCCTTCCTCGGCCTGCAGTGTAAAGACAGGCAGAAACGAGATCGCGAGAATAAGCAGGGCAAAGAAGATGGGTCCGGCCACCTGCTTGATGGCGCCAACGATGACCTCCGCGTGATGCTGCCGCGCTCCGCAGCGCTGCCATGCCTCAAGCTTCTTATGGGTCTGCTCCGCGACTACGATCGAGGCATCGACGAGCTCGCTGAAGGCGATGGCTATGCCGGCCAGCGACATGATATTGGCGCTGACGCCCATCAGCCGGAGGGGAATAAACGTCAGCAGTACCACCACAGGGATTGTGATGATGGGGATGACGGCGCTTGGGAAGTGCCAAAGGAAAACGAGAATTATAACTGTGACAGTGATCAAGACCTCGAGCATGGTGCTCCGCACGCTGCCGATCGCTTTGTGGATCAACTCCGAGCGGTCATAGACCGGGATTACCCTCAGGCCGGTCGGTAGGCCGCTGTGCAGTGCTTCAAGCTTGGCCTTGACCCGGTTGATGACTGTGAGTGGATCTCCGCCGCTGCGCATGATGACCGTGCCAGACACCGTCTCGCCCCTCCCGTTCAGGTCGGCGGCGCCGCGGCGCAGCGCCGGACCCATTTCGACCCGTCCGAGATCTCGAATGCGGATCGAGGCTCCGTCGGCGGATGCCTTGACCATGATGTTCTCGAACTCCTCGATGGAGCGTGCATAGCCGCGGCCGCGCACCATCAGTTCGCTGCCGCCGAACTCCAGAAGCCGGCCCCCCGCTTCGGTGTTGCCGCCCTGTACTGCCTCCGCGACTTGGCGGATGCTGAGGCCGTAGGCCAGCAGCCGGGCGGGGTCGATATTGACCTGGAACTGTCTCTGGAAGCCACCGACGGTTGCAACCTCGGCCACACCGGGAACAGCCTTCAGGGCGTAACGCAGCGTCCAGTCCTGGTAGGAGCGCAGGTCCGCTGCGCTCATCCGTCCCGTCGTGTCGGTGAGGGCGTACTGATACACCCAGTCGAGACCCGTTGCATCCGGGCCGATCCGGGTCCTGACTCCCTCAGGAAGCTGGGCCAGCACGCCGGAGAGATACTCCAGAGTTCGCGAGCGGGCCCAGTAAAGATCCGTTCCATCATCAAAGATCACGTAGATAAACGAGGTGCCGTAGTCAGAGAGACCGCGGACAGTCTTCACATGCGGTGCACCGAGCAGTGCGGTTACGAGTGGATAAGTGACCTGGTCTTCCATCACGTCCGGGCTGCGGTCCCACTCAGACGCGATGATGACCTGCGTATCGCTGAGGTCCGGCGTCGCGTCCACCGGGATGGTGACCATGGACCAGTAGCCCACCCCACAGAGAATCGCAATCAGCAGCAGGACAACGTATCTGTGCGCGACCGACAGGTCAATGATGCGGTTGATCATGGCCGGCTCCCAGGGCCTGCGAGAGCGGCTCGGGGTGCAGGATTGCCAGCCAGCGACGTGTCGGTCAGGCGGCTGTCCGCGTCAAGAAGAAAGTTCCCCTCCACCACTACCTTCTCGCCGGTAGCCAGGCCGCTTAGGATAGCGACCCTTCCACCGGTCCGCTCGCCTGTTGTTACTTTGCGTGGATCGAAGCGCCCACGACCCAAGTCGACGTAGACCCGCTGGAAGGAACCACGATCGAGAACCGCTTCAGCCGGCACGCTCACCCCGGCAGGGCCATGCGCCTCCAGCTCGATATCAACGGTCATACCCGGCCTCAGGATGAGACCGGGGTTGGGCGCCTCCAGCCGCACCCGAGTCGTCCCCGAGTCTCCTTCGGACTGGGCGAGCGCCTGGGCCACCCTGGCGTGCAGCACCCGTCCGTCCTGCCCGGGCAGCCGCACCACCACCGTCTGCCCGGGCTTGAACAGACGAGCCTCCTGGTCCACAACATCAGCGTTGATCCAGACATGAGCCAGATCCGCAATGCGATAGAGCTCGGCGTTCTTCTGAAAGCGCTGGCCCGCGTGGACATTCCGAGCCTCGATGACCCCGTCCGCCGGTGCGGTGATGTCCACCGTCTCCGGCATCTGGCGCGTCGCGGCAATCGCGGCAATCTGCTTTTCTCCCATGCCGTAATCGCGCAGGCGTGCCGCGGTCGATTGTGTGCCGGGAGCGGCCTGCTGGCGCACCCCGCCTGCCATCCGCTCGGTCGCGACGAGGTACCCCTGTTCGAGCGCCACAAATTCAGGCGAGTAGAACGTCGCCAGAGTGTCGTCCCTGTGCACTCGCGTACCGACGTCATCATGCATGGTCTGCCGTATCCAACCGTCGACCCCGCTGTTCAGGCTGTAGACGTGAGATTCGTCGGCTGCCACCCGACCCAGAACTCGAAGGGGTGCCGAGCCGGAGTTCGCCGCAGCGGCCTCCGTGCGCAGACCGATCCACTGCTGCTGTTGGGCATCGATGGTCAGCGTTCCCCGCTCTGCGGTCCCGCCGGAGTAAACCGGCACCAGCTGCATGCCGCAATCCGGTGCAATGCCGGGACGGTCGGATGTATAGGCCGGGTGCATCGGATCTACGTAATAGAGCACCTGCCTGAGATCCGGCTGCACAGGCCCGGAGCCATTCCCGACCAAGGGAGCGCTGCGCCGCCCCATGAAGAACGTGGCACAGAGTAGCAGGACAGCACCAAGGGTGAAAATCACTGTTCGCAAGGCAAGAGGTCCAATCCTTCTCAAGCCGCGTTGGGAAAGCACCGGGGCCACCAATCGGCTAGAGAACTGAAAGCAAAGTAAGTCATTGTTCCGCGACCGTAGTTACAGTACGGCAAATCTTCTTCAACGGCGAGGCCTGATTCGCGCTACTTCGGAAATCGCGCAGACATGCCAGTGCTCTCCTAGCGGAGAGCGGCAAAGAGTGAGTCATCGAGCGAGGGATTGACCTCAAATTTTTCCACGTGGATCTTCCCAGTGGACTTAACTCCATCCACCGCCGTCTCGAACAGGTAGGGCAGGGTGATGCCCTGGGTTGTCCGGTAGTCGCGGTAGTAGGTCTCGATGGTGCGCTGCTTGCCATCCATGCGGCGGGTTCCGTCGATCTTGACCTCCAGTGCGCTCTGCTTGTCTACCCAAAGATGCCGCGTGTGGCCGTCTTTAAGGGTGAGCTTCAGCTTCCAGGCGAGATGGTCCTCGATCGCCTCTTCGCCTTCGAGCTCAACTCGGGTACCCCGGGCGGCGTGGTCAATCAACGGGCCATCAAGGTCGGCGTCCAGCGCCGCTTTCTCCATCTCATCGGCCGTGAAAGGCTCCGCGTCCTTACGCCCGAGAAAGGGCCTGCGCTTCCAGCCATTCTTTCCGTCGTAGACCTGCACCGCGGTCTGCCCTTCAAATTGGACCTCGATCCGCACCTTGCGGCCCCGCTTCATCTCGACCAGGTAGGGCGCTTGCATGCCCTTTCCGAGATCCAGCTGGCCGGACATCGTCATCGACTTCACCTGAGCCCAGGTCGCGGCGCCTCCACGAGCGGCGATGTTGCGGCTGATGATCTGTTCAATGCCGGGAGCCGAGGGCTTGTCCGAAGGCGTGTTTGGGATGGTTGCAGCGCTCATTGCCGCGAGCGGCAGAGCCAGAAGTAGCAGAAGTTTACTGAACATGGGTTCGTTCCCTTGGGTGAGGTCTAACGCTTGATATCGACAACCAGGTTCTGTGCGTGGAAGTCGCCGACCACAACGTCTACATGGGAGTCTTCCTTGACCATGTGGCCGGTGTTCGCAAAGACAATCCAATACATGCGACCTGACTTGGGCGTGACGGTAGTGCGCAGCGCGCCTATCTTTTCCATCTGCGGTACCTGCAACCTGGCCCCGGTCTTCCGATCGATCAGATATGCGCTGCTGCGTTTGTCGTTAAGGACCTTGGCCTTTTCGGGGTCAAGGACGAGATAGCGGAAGGCGAGCATTTCGCCCGAGGCCACTTCACGAACATCGACGATGTCCACGCCCCAGGTGCGCTTGTAGTATTCACCCTGCCGGGCATGCCAGCCCCCAGCCTTCGCGGCAGAAAGGTTACCGGGGCCTGCCGGTTGAGGCTTTGTGGCGGACACTGCCAGGATCGGAGAAGCGGCCGGCCTAACAGTCTGCCCCGGAAGAGCCTGGGGGAAGAGGGTGCTGCCCCCGAGTGTTCCCGTGAGCAGCATTGCAGCAAAGCAGTGTTTGGTGGGCATCATGTTCCTTCCTAGTTGCCGGTGCCACTTAGCGTGACGGTCTGCGGCAAGCCAAGGAAGCCAGCCCCATCGTTGACGTTCATGATCGCAGGCTTCGATCCCGTGGAGGTTGGAGCGAAGACTACGTAGTAGTTGCAGCTTGCGCCGGCAGCCAGGGTAGCACCGCAGGCGTTTGTGCCCGTGACCGTCTTATACTGCGTGGTTGGCTGCTGGAAGATGCCAGTGACGAAGCTTACTGTACTGTTGATCGTCACGGTACCGGTGTTGGTCAGTGTGACCGTCTTGGTTACGTTTCCGGTCACGGATTTTACGGTTCCGAAAGCCAGGCTGTTCGGGGTCAGCGTTGCCCTGGGAGCAACCGCGTTTCCGGTCAGCGTCACCACCTGCGTCCCCGCCCCATCCACCACGTTGAGGGTCGTGTTGCGGACCCCGGCCAGCAGTGTCGGACTGAGAGTAATGGTGATCTGGCAACTTGCGCCTACGGGCAGCGTCGCCCCGCAGGTTTTGGTCAGCGAGTACTGCGCAAGCGGGCTGGCAAATGCGATGCTGCTGATCGTTACCGGCACGGTCCCCGTGTTGGTGAGAGTAGCTGTCTGGGGCGCGCTGGTGCTCCCAAGCCGCACGTCGCCGAACGCGAGCGCGGGGGGCGAGAGGCTCACCAGTTGCGGTGCAGCCGCGAACTCGTGCGCACCGATGTCAAACCCGGCTCCCTGGGGTCGCGTGATCCCGAAGAAGTCATGGTTCGGAGCAAGGTTCGCCGAGGCCACGTCGATTGCCGGTGAGGCTGCCGTGATCCGATAATCCCCGGTCACGGTCAGCGGGCCATAGCTCAGGTCGACAAAGTTGCCGCCTTCATCGAGGGTGGCAAAGGCTGCATAGGCTTCGTTCGGCAGCAGCTGTCCGCGGGCGGCCGTCGAAGCATTGAAGTACGGCGAGATAAAGCCGGGGTCGGTAGCCTTGTTGGACGCCGCGTACCCTGCCGTACTCGTCAGGATGGAGAAGGTTGGGTTGAGCTTGTTGGCTCCAGGCGTCGTGGTCGAATCACCCAGTACGCCCAAATCCCAGTAAGCCGGGGTTGTGACGCACGTGTGTGCGGTGGCATCGGCAACATTGTTCGACGAGCACTCCTGCGCGGTGCCGGATGCGGCGTCGAAGAAGAACGAACGGTTATGCCAGATGATGTTGTTCTCGAAGAAGGGATTCGAGATCGCCTTGCCGGCAGCAGGCAACAGGGTGCGTCCGTAGACCGCCTGTAGCTGCGTGCTGGTGGGGTCCGAGCTCACGCCGGCAGGGTTGGGCCGGGCGGTGGTCGGTGCTGCGGTCGTGAACAGGCCGCCGATGATGCCAACACTGTCGTTGTCCGCAATCGTGTTGTTGACGATCGCCGCAGCAAGGGTGTCCGCGAGCGAGATGCCGCCGCCGGCCAGCCCTGCAACGTTATTCACGATCATGTTGTTGGTCACCCAGACCTTGTAGACCGTGCCTCGGGTGATTTCAGCTCCGTTGACGTTCTCGAGGCGGATGCCGGCGCCCGAGCCCGATTCAGCGAAGTTTCCCTGGATCAGGTTCGAGTCGATAGTGACATTGCCAGCGCCGAGCGAGAGACCCGCCCCAACCGGAGTTTCTCCCTCAACCGCAATACCGCCCCCGTGCACTACATTCGATTGCGCGTAGCTCTGGTTGAAGAGAACCTGGTTATTGGCGATCACACCGTTGTCGCTGACCCCGATGTGGCCGATGCCGCCGCCATCTGTCGAAGCGAAGTTGCCGCAGATGAAGTTGTAATTGAGCAGGTAGTTGTCGGTACCCGAGCACATGCTCACGCCGCCGCCTGCACCCGAGTCGCCCTTGGTGGCCTCCACGGTGCCGTTGTTGGTGACAGAGTTGTGGTGGATGTGAACGTTGGTATTGAAGCCCAAGTCGCCCCCTGTCAGGCCTTCAAGGTAGGGAACCCCGACCCGTATACCGCCATGGTAGCTGCCTGCATTGCCGTAGACCCGGTTGTTAGCGATCTCGAGGTTATGGGCCCAGCCATTGACGAAGATGCCGCCGCCGGCGTCGCCGCCGGTGACACTGACCCCGTCAATGCGTGAGGGATTGCAAAGGAAGTTGCTCACGTAAACCGCGTTGGTTGAAGGTACGCGGCAGTTGGCCTGAGTACCGTGCTTGGCGAGAACCGTGATACCGGCTCCTTCTTCCTGGCCGAGCACCGAGGGCTCAAGGATGACGACGCCGCCGGTGATCTCCTGGCCTGGGAGTGGGTCGACGTACGCAGGCTGGGTCAGATTGCCGGCTGCGTCGATGCCAAAGAGCTTGTTGATCTCAGGCCTCCACGCTTCCAGCTTGTTGGTGGGGTACTTGGCTGCGTTGATGATCACCGAGGCTGCGCCGACACCCTGCAGACGAACTGGCTTCCACATGATCGCGAGCTCGTTGTAGGTACCGGCGTCGACCAGAATCAGGTCGCCCGGCCGGGCCGCGTCCAGCGCATCCTGGAGCTTCTGCCCCACGTTGGCCTGTACGCGCGTCGGAGCGCGGTCCTCAATCGTGACCGTGATGGCGTCCACCGAGGACTTGCCATTCGCGGCCGTGATGATCAGCTCGCCGCCAGCCACGCCCTTAGGCAGGTTGAGGACGATCGAGCCGTCGCTCCAGCCACCGGACTGAACGTAGGCAGTCACGTCTACGCCGCCGATGGTGACCTTGCTGCCAGTCCCCGCAGAGCCGAAGCCGTAGTGGCGCGTGATCGTCCGCTGATTGGCGGGCGGTGTCGTAGCGGGTGGGCCGCCCCAGCCGGGGTTCGGCACGGTAACGTCACCAAGCGCGGTGATGGTGAGCGTGCCCCCTGCGGTCGTAAGGTACGGGCCGAAGCCAGCGCTCGAATCTACCCGCTTTATCGCCGGTGTAGCGTCAGGGTAGGCGCAGTCCGTCTGGTTGTAGTTCGTGGCAAATGCGGCCACAGGCACCACGGGGGTGTCGAGGTAGTCGGTCAGCCCTGGCATGAAGGCATTGGTGTAGCAGAAGTTCGAGTACATCGGGTTATAGTTTGGGTCCGTGATTAGGCTGCCCGGGTTCTTGGGATCGGGAATCGGACCGGGGTCGTTCATGCAGGTGATCAGCATGTTCGGGGAGTAGCCTGCTGGGTTAGGCACGTTGACCTGCCAGCTTGAGGGGGTGAGGCCATTGAAGTTACCCCACTGGTCAGCGTAGAGGCGCTGAATCTCGATTCCGTTGAAGTCCTTGATCGAGACAGGAACGTTGGGCACCGCGAACTTCTCGCCGAAGTCGGGAGAGGCCGTATTCATCTCCGAAGCGGCGTCGTTCAGGATCATGCCCGTGAAGTGCGAAGCGATATGAGCCTGCGTGAAGACGTAGAAGTTGGCGCTGGACTGCATCTGTTGGGTCAGCACGACTTCCTTGCGATCGCAGAGCGGTCGGTCCGAGCCGGCGAAGGGAGCCACCTGGCCAGAGAGAGGAAACAGGCTGATATAGTCCGGCACCCGGTGCAGGCTGCCAACGCAGGCCGGATAAATCTCCGCCCCGGTGGTGCGGCCAAGATTGGCGGTCGGGTTATTGGTGTTGCCGGTGGCTGCCGCTTCGCTTACCTCTGCCTGATCGGGCAGGATGAAAATGTTGCTCAGCGCGCCAAACTGCTGTGTAACCGGCGCGATCCAGGCATCGCCGATCAGGATATTCTTGTCCTCCTCCTTGACGATCTCATAGCCAGCAGGCAGGACCATTTCGACCACGTACTTGCCAGCGGGCAGGGGCGTCTTGCCGTCAGGCATGGTGAGGAAGTTATAGCGGCCGTCGTAGACTGCCGGCTGCACTTGGTTGAACGAGTGGAAGCCGTCGTAGCACTTCTTGATGTTGTTGGCGCCGATCGTCTGGGCAACAAAGGGATCGCTCGCGAGCTGGCCAGGGCACTGCATCGCGGCGGGTCCGGTTGCGTTTGCGACATCGTCCCAACTGCTGGTCTGGGTCGACTCGACGAACTGCTGGCTTAGGGTGCCGTCAGGCGCGGTCTTCTCCTGATAAAGGTTGACGGTAACGCGGGGTACGAGCGGCTCCCAGATGTTCTGGATCAGGAAGCGCGGGTCATCAAAGGGACGGGTCGATGAGTAGACCACCGTTCCCGTAATGCCGCCCGTCTCACCGGCCCCATAGGGAACCTTGGCAAAGTCCGCTACTTCAGTCTGGTTTATGAAACCCTGCATGCCGAGAGTCTGGGAAGGGGATAGATCTCCAGGCATGTAGACCTTCTCGGTCGACTCGCCGGTCGGGTAGGTCGAGTTCAGGATTCCGGCGTAGTTACCGGTGGTATCAGGCTGGCCACCGGCATCGACGACCACATGCACGGCCGAGTCCTTAAAGCGGGTCCTATCCGACTCCAGGACGTACCAGTTGAAGAGCGGGAAAAGCTCGTCAAAGGTAGCGTGACCGGTGGAATCGGTGACCAGCTTGTTCGAGAAGCTGCCATCGCGGAAGCGAATGTTGAAAGGGATCTGCGAGAGCCCATCGTTGTTCTTGCTCGGCTGGTGGGTCCCGTCATTATCCATGAAGGTGTTCGTCTCCATGCGGGTGAACCAAGTGAACGCAGGCACCGCTCCCATGGCAACATCGGCGCCCGTGACCGTGACATCCTTGTACTCGATGATCAGGTCGAGCCAGTCGTCCCAAACCACGATCTGGTACGCGCCGTCCGGCACGTTGGTCAGCTTGAAGTTGCCGTCCTGATCGCACTTGGTAAAGTCGACATTGGCTCCGGTTCCGGCGCTTGCATTCAGACCCACATAGCAGGTGGTCTGTGCAATCGGGTCGTGTGAGCCGCTGTAGAGCGTCTCATTGACGGGCCGCGACATGTGCAGGTTGGTGATTTGGCCGGTAATCGTGTGCAGGCTCTTGACCCCGGTGGTCAACTGCTTGTTCACAGCCGCAATATGCGCGGGGTTCACGAAGCCGATGAATGCGTGGTATCCCGGAGGTCCGAACTCCTGGAAGTAGGCCGGCTCGCCCGCCTTGGCGAATGCGTCATTGGCGTGGGTGCCTTCTAGTGTTGAGACCTGGTACCACGTCTCGCCCGCTGCTTCTCTTGCACCTCCTGGATTGGCAAAGACATCGAAGCGACCAGGCATCAGGTTCTTGATCAATGCCTGTCCAGCTAGCGCATACTTCTGGTGGGTCTTGGGGTTGATGCCATCTGGACAGGTGATGACCGTGCCCTGAAGGTTCGGATCTTTGCCATTGGCCGCGGCAGGCGCTGGGCACTCAGGCAGGCCCATCAGCGCGTTGGTCAGCGGCATATTGAAGGCGTCATAGTCGATCTGCCCGGCAGGGTCACCAGTGCGGCCGGCCGTGTCGTTGAGCGTGATCGTAAAGCCACCAAGTCCCTGGTTCTCCTCCTGGCCATCAATGTCCCCGTTGGTCGGGTTGTTATCTTCAAAGACAATAATGCTCAGCTGTGCCGTGGGGAGCGGGTTCGGCTCGACCAGGATATTGGCAGTGGACTGGCTTGGCGAGATGTTGACTCCACCCATGGTGTGACCGCACGGGCTCGGAGTACCCGCCGGTGATCCGGCGGGAACGGCGCAGGTCTGCGCAGTGGGAGCTTTCCCGTTCGCCGCGTTGAAGGGGTTGGCCGCATCGCCCGGCAGGACGGAGATGAAGTAGTACTTGGTCGGGTCGAGCGCGACATCACCGACGCTGGTGCGCGCGGTCTGCTGCTGGGGAGTTCCGCCGATGGTCTGGTCATCGCCACAGCTCAGCGGTCCGGTGCAGCCGGTAGCTACCACGGGCATGTAGCTCTTGTGGAAGTTGACGGCGATGGTATTGGGTGGGGCTCCGGGACCCGGCACCGCCAGGCTGTTGTGGAAGGTCGTGTCTTCTTCAATCGTCCAACGATAGTCAGCGACGTCGGCCTTGGTCAGTGCATCTGTGACTGAGACCTTGAGACCGCTACCCGCACTGAAGTTGAGCGCGACAGTCGCCGGGGCGCTTTGGACGCCCTGGCTGTTGACGGCGACATAGGTGAAGCTGGTCACTCCGGAGCCGGTGACCGCAAAGGATCCATCAGAATTGAGAGTGACACCACTCGGCAGGGGAGTGGCCGGGTTGGGCATTGCTTTGAGCGCATAGCCCGCGGGGTCCGTGTCATTGGCCAACACGCCCGGCCGTGGAATGCGAAGGAACGTCGCGACCTGGCTCGAGTAGGTGTCATCCTGCGCGATGGGAGCGGCGGCCGCTGCTCCCGAGCTGTTCAGGCTGACCGTGGCGCACAGGTTGGCTGCGGTGGAACCGTTGCCACAGTACTTGAAGGTCGCCGGAAAGCTGCCCGTGTAGGTGAAGGATCCGTTCGTGTTCAGGCTCACTGTGCCGGTCGCGGGCTGCGCAACCAGCGCCGCGCTGTACACCGCGATGTCGTTGGCCAACACGTTGCCCGCGAAACTGGATCCGTTCGTGGGAACGGTGTACGTATCGGCCACGGCCTGGGCAGCCACACCCTGAGGGAGGCTGGCGCCCCCAACCTGCAGAAACGTTTGCATGCCGCTGTCGGGAACGCCGTTGGCCGAGAGGCCAAGCGCGCGGTCAAAGATGCCGTACGAATGAGGTAGGTAAGCGTTGGCGCTGCTTGTGGGGTCTACGGCGCTCGGCGGGTTCACGATCACGTCGTAGGTCTTGCCCGCCGGCAGCAGCACCTCGGTCTGGATCTTGGGGTTGCCGGGCAGCAGGTTGCCGTCTTCAGCCACCAGCTGCAGGCTCAGGCCTACAGCCGAGGGGACGTGAGTGCGCAGTCCGGCATTAACGAAGCGCAGCAGCACGTTCCCGCTTACCACCGGGTTGCCCACCATCACCCCGCTCGGATTGGAACGGCTAAACGGCTGGCCGTTCATCATGAAGTAGGTGGGTGCGTAGTTCACGGCCGGAGGATACGCGAGAGGGTCGATCAGCTTGCTGGCCGTCGCTGCCGAGCCCGCCAGGGCATCGACCGCAGTGTTCTGCGCCAGGTCGAGCTCGCTCATCAGCAGTACCGCATCGGCGTCATAACTTATCCCCTTCAGCTTGGCGGAGTTCGCGAAGGCACTCGGGTAGGCCGCGCCGGGCGTCAGGGTCGTGCCGGCGATCGGCGCATTGGTCACCACCACAACGCCATAAAGTCCCATCGGTGCCTGGATTGAAGGGTGGGTACCTGTCTCATAAAGGTAGGTGCCGGCCTTCATCGCCTTCCATGTGTAGGCATGGGTACCGCCGTTGCCGGGAGTCTCGGAGCCGAAGGACTCCATGCGGGGTCCCTGCACCGGCGGCGTAAACGTTGCAGAGGTGTTGGCCGGCCAGGTGGTCTGCGTTTTATCCGCATGCACAGGGCTGGGAACCATGGTGGGAGTGCCGAGGTCGCCACCCAGCTGACCCAGAATCACGATGGACGTCGGCGTGGGCAGGCTGTTGGTAAGGTTGATCGTCAAACTCTGCCCAACCGGAACAGTGATAATCGGCCCGGGAGCCCAAGCCCCACACGTAGAGCCCGTGGCACAGTAACCCCACATGGGCGCCGTCTTACCGTCCGGCAGGGCAAGGGTCGTCCGCTGGGCGGTCAGGCTTACCGCCACCGGGGCCGGCGCACTTTGCGCTCGCGCGGTCAGCAGAGACAAGGCGGAGAGTGAAATAAGCGCAGCAACGTTCAGAGCATTCTTTATGCTTGGCATGTGCATGATCGATCCTTGTCGACTGTCAGTCGTTTACTGCTGTTCGTTGATCGGCTGACCCGGCGGGTCAATCAGGAGCATCATCATCATGCCTCCGGGGAAGATGTCGTTCGTGGTGATCTCACGCTCATCGTGCGAGTGCCACATATAGGCGTAGCTGCCGCCGGTGTTCTGGGAATCGGTACCCGGGGCGAGCAGCGTGCTCACCTTTGTGCCGAGATATGGGCTGCCGCCGTACCACAGGCCATTCGCGACGATGTTGTGGTCCGGCGGGGTGACCGGCATCAGCTTGCCATGGTCGGGGCAATACTCCTTGGTTACTGGGTCAAGCACGCTGGGCGATACCGCATTGCAGGTATGCGCCGTGGGTCCGGTGATCGGTCCATACACATCCCAATTCAGGCCCTGACCGGTCCAGGTAAAGATCGCATCGACCGTCTGACCGGAGACGGTGGGTACGGTAAAGACCAGCGGGCCAGCCAGCGCGGTATTGGTCAGGTCAGACTGGCTGGTGATCAGATTCCCGTCACGAGCGAGAACGCGAGCATGGTTGCCGTGGTGATGGAACGGATGCTGCCAGCGACCCTGGCCGATCACACGCATCAGCACCAGATCGCCCGGGTGCATATGCGGATTACCGTTGTAAGGCTGATGCGGGTAGGCACCGGCATAGTTAGCGTCCATGTCATCGGGCATGGAACGGCCATTCACCAGGAAATACTGCGGGTGATAGGGCTCGACCGCTACATTGAGCGACGCGGCATTTGCCTGCACCTGCGCCTCAACCTGCTGGTGGACGCTGAGGCTGAGTTCGCTGAACTGGAACAGGTATTCGCGGTCGTAGCAGGTGTTGGGGTTGTCGTAGGCCGAGGACGAAAGCGAGTACTCCCCCTTGGTGCAGCCGGCCTGAGCGTTCGCCGGCAGGACGATGACTGCCCCAAAGAGCCCCATCTCCACCTGCAGGTCTGGCCGGGTCCCACTGTAGTAGCTGTAGGTGCCGGGCGTGGTCGCTTTGAACGTGTAAGTGACCGGGGTTGCCTGCGTAGCCTCCTGCACGAGCAGACCCGCGACGCCGCCCGTGGCTGTGACCGTGAAGCCGGGGAACAGAATCGAGGTGTTGCCGGCCACGGCGGGAAGGGTGTCGGTCAGGTTGACCGTTACCGTATCGCCCTCGTTGATGATCAGCGTCGGCCCGGGCATCTGCATCGTCGGGCAGCTACCCGAGAAAGGCGAGAAGCTGGTAGGGGCAGTTGAGCAGCCGTAGCCCCACGAGTAGATGGACATGCCGTCAGGCTGGGTAATGTAGTCGGCGCTCGCGGTCAGATTGAACACCGGGGTCCCGGGGCCGCCCGTTATACCAGGCACCGTAGCTCGCCCGGCTGGCCCACCCAGCGCCAGCGCGAGAACTGCGACGGCGGGCAGCAGGCGTCTCACTGTGTACTGCAATGACTTGCTCATACCTTGCATCTCGGTCTCCGTGAACTAGATCACATGAATCTCGGTCATCTGGCCGCCGAAATTCTCGGCATCATTGGACAGGTGATCGAGGTTAGTCGTGTAGAGGAAGTAAGTGCCCGTGGGAATATCGGTGGCGTCCAAAATGACATCGGTCGACTCACCGCCACCTATGGTGATGGAATTTGTGTTGTAGTACATGTTGTTGCCCAGTGAGTCGCGCAATAGGCGGGCATCCTGGGCGATGACCGTCATCGGAATGCCAATTGTGCCCAGGGTGGCGAACTCGGTTACATCCAGGTCGGAGATGCGGAGAAGCGCGCGATTCTGGTTCATCGATTTGTTAATCACGATCAGGCTACGCACCGGCTGCGAGGGCCTGCTGGTGCCGTCCGAGCCCTCGGTCGAGATGTAGTTCGGATTGACCGTGTCCGGGTAGCCGCGGCCGCTCAGCATGAAGTACTTGTCTTTCATATCGGCGAAGCCTTCCGGGTTGAAAGTGGTGCCGACGAAGTGGAAGTTAGGGTCGAAGCCCATCATCTGGATCGGGTACTCGACGTCGTATTGCGTCGAACCGTCTCCATCGTTGTAGGCGTACATGGGGCCGGTGGCCGCGGTCGCGCTTGAGCCGGCTCCGGACTTGTGCGTATTGACAGCGGGCGCCGTTGTCTGATTCGTGCAGAGGATGTCAGAGCACTTCAGGCCGTCGACACTGCCCTTGATTTTGTTGGAAGCCACAAGCGCGCTGTAGAGATCGCCCTTGACCCGGTTCTGGCGCGGCCGTACGTACAGCTGCCCGACCATGCCCATCTGCAAATGCTCTGGCGGCGAGATGTGGCAATGCCAGAAGTAGGTCCCCGCATCGGGCGCTGTGTAGTAGTAGGTAAAGCTCCCGCCGATGTTGATCGCCACCGAGGCATCCGGCACACCGTCAAAGAATGACGAGGCGTTCGGATAGCCGTGAAAGTGAATGGTGTGCTGCTCAAACAGATCGGGACGCATGATCATCCCGACGTTGGTGAGGGTAAGGAAGAATTCGTCGTCTTCATCGATCGCCATGGTCGGTGCAGGGCTTTCCGCATTAAGTACACCGGTGTTCATGATGTCGGCCACCGTGGTCATGGCACGGTTTGGGCCATTAGCGCTGTTGAACTCCGCAGCCTTTTCCGTGCCGGGAAGCCCAAGCTGGATGTCGGTGAGGCCCGACAGAGGTCCAAACCCGAAGAGGAAGATCTGATTCCCGTCAGCCATCGTCGCGAAGCCGTCCCCGCCCGACACTTCCTGGCACTTGATGGCGCCCGCGTCAGCGGCCGTCCCCGGGTGCAGCGCTGTTTTGGCGGGGCACTGCACGTTGAAAGACTGGGCGCGAACAGGGCTTTGAGCGAGAGCACCGATGGCCGCCCACATCACTAACCGGTAGATAGGTTTTACAGACATGCCTTCTCCTCCATGCAACTCTCCCCTTAAGACCTAAAGGTTAATAAACAGATGAAATCGGGAAAGAGTTCTTCGACGCGGTTGCTAAACAGCGGAGGCGACGTGGCCGCCTTACGCGCGACTTCTCTTTGCCTTACTGCTATATAGGTAATATCTTTGCCCTTCTCTAATAACAACAGGCGAATTTGGCTATTCGGTGTAAACCAGAGCTTTAAGACAACCTTTTTCAATTAATACTGGGGCGCGTCGCCGCAATCTATGGCCGCGTCAGGAATGCTGTGCGACGTAGTGCCAATGACGGGCAAGTGCCGCCTGATATCTCTATAAAGGTGGCTCGGATCTTCGATACCAAGCTCGGCTGCAGCCGCTTTCACCGACAAACCCTGAATAAAGATGAGCTCCCTCGCCCGTTCCATCCTCATCCGGATCATGTACTGCCTGAAACCTATACCTAGATAAAGCTTCCATAAGTGGCGAAGTCTTGATGCTGATACACCAAAGAGGTCGGCCACAGCCGCCTCGGTAACGTCCCTTAGGGCTGCCCGATCGATAAAGTTGAAGGCAATTGAGAGGCGGCACCGCTGACAATCGGTAGCTTTTAGATCCTGCGACCTTACACCCTGTCCCAGGCTCGCTCCGAGCAGAAGCTGTTTTCTGCAGCAGCCGGATGCGGAAGCATTCGCCAAGTTGCGCTGCTTTGCTGTATTTGTGGAGTTCTGACCCGACTTGCACACTAGAATGTCTATCTCTTTCTCTTAATGACTGAAGCAGCAAAGAATTGCAGCCCACGGAATGGTTTTCTATCGTCGTGACCGGGGGTGAGTGCCACTGCGGCGGCCCTTCCTCAAAGAAGCTATAGCTCGATTGGTGGAGGATCTTTGCTTTTTAGCAAACGACGCGGGTGCAATTGATATCGCGCTAGGCCGCTAACCGAAACTGCGCGACATCTCCCGACGCTGTCGCGGGCCTTGCCGCTTGCGCTAGATTGGAGACTCGCGTGCTAACACGGACCTTGAGCCGCCGGAGCTAGAGGGCGGCCGGGTTGACGAACACAAGGCGGCACCGCGAATCAATTCGTGGTTATTCCCGTCAAGCCCGGAAGAGTCCTCTGTTGCACCTAGCCGCGGCGGAACCTCATCGTGCGGAATGATGGGGTCGTCTTCACCCGGTTCATGACTCTGCAACGGCTTGCCGTCGAATTTGAGCTCGGCGAAATTATTTGTCGTGCCCAGGAAGAAAGCGAAATCTGAGAAGCCAGCGACAAAGTCTAATGGTTGAACAGGCATCAACGCCTGTCCCTGTGGTCACCCGTCCTTGGTTACCCGATCGATTCGTCGCCATCATGAATATTTTGGGTAAGGTGTGAAATTCAAGCCCCTATGTAAGGTCTGCCCCAACGCGGAGAAGTCGCAATTAATGACAGGAACAGCTTCCGATTCTGCGAGGCGCCAAACGGTTAGGTTTCGCGGAACCGACGTGCAAGGCCAGGGCTTGGAGGCGCTCGGGTCGGCGCGGGCAGTGGGGCCGTCACGCCACGAAAGCTGATCGTTGCCGCGCGTGGAAGCAGAAGAGATCGTGCGGCGCACGGTGGACCATTTGATATTCACGATGAAGCGAGAACAAGCCGAGTGTTGCCTGAGAGCTTCGAGGTGGTGCTGGTTCTGGTGCCACTTGCAGTGCCACTTGGTGACAGAGTTTTGTGCTACTCAGTTCATCGTCATGCAACTGATGTAAATGTAGAACGTGCGTAGACATGGACGACTTGCATCACTACTCGACTCTGTGCAACGTGCTGCAAAATGCTCAAAAGCGACTTAAGATCCGCTGACCATAAACGGTCGTGGGGGTTCAAGTCCCCCTCCGGGCACCACTTATTGCAAGAGGACTGTCTCGGGTTTGACAGCTTCATTGACAGCAAATGCTTGATCCATCCGGTCAGCGACCTCGTCTCGCAATGAGGGAAGCACGTGCGAATACACGTTCATCGTGAGAACAGATGTCGATCAGTTTTCCCAAAACCCTATGCGACTGCTCCTGAGGGCCGAGCAGATGGGGCGTCGAAGACGCTCCTCGCGCGCGCCGCA
Source organism: uncultured Acidobacteriaceae bacterium (assembly GCA_963752655.1). GTDB lineage: Bacteria > Acidobacteriota > Terriglobia > Terriglobales > Acidobacteriaceae > Edaphobacter. The sequence continues at coordinate 278,133 of CAVVZK010000004.1, read as the reverse complement.
CTGACGCTACTCCGCTCTTCTATCCACCACGCGCGGTACCTTCAGCGGATTACCGTCCTGGAGCACCTCGGGGAGCAGAGCCGGAGGCACATTCTGGTAGCTGACCGGGCGAAGGAACCGCTCGATCGCACCGGCTCCCACCGAAGTCGTCCTGCTATCGGACGTCGCCGGAAACGGACCGCCATGCACCATCGCCCAGGCAACTTCGACGCCAGTTGGGTAGCCGTTGTAGACGATGCGCCCGACCTTCCGTTCAAGGATCCGCAGCAGCGGACGAACCGCCTCCGCATCGGCATCTGTGGCGAGCAGTGTGGCGGTCAGTTGCCCTTCCATCCGTTCGGCCAGCTCCTGCATCTGCTCGGCAGAATTGCAGGTGACCAGCAGCGACGACGGCCCGAAAACCTCTTCGCCCAACTCGGGCTGCGCGAGCAGGTCGGTCGCTTCGATAGCGAAAAGCGCCGGCGCTCCTTTCGAGCCAGCGACCGGCTCCACCCTGGCCAGCGTCTTGACTTCGCCGGAGCTTGCCAGCCGGTCGATTCCGCGGGTATACGCCGCATGAATCGCAGGCGACAGCATCGTGCCCGCACTCCTGCCCGCAGCCTCTTCCGCCGCGGCCTTTGCGAATCTGGAGAAGCGGTCACCTTCGAGGCCGATCGCGAGGCCGGGATTGGTGCAGAATTGCCCCACACCAAGCACCATGGAGTCGACGAAACCTTTGGCCAGCGGCTCTGCAGTCTCTGCCAACGCATGCTCCATCACGAAAACAGGATTGACGCTGCTCATCTCTGCGTAGACGGGAATCGGTTCCGGTCGAGCCGCGGCCAGGTGCATGAGGGCCAGCCCACCTTTGCGGGAGCCGGTGAAGCCCACCGCCTTGATCGCAGGATGGCGGACCATTGCCTCACCAACCGAATTGCCTGCGCCACTCGAGCATCGCAAACACTCCGGCCGGCAGACCACACTGCTTTACTGCATCCTGGATCGCCCGTCCGACCAGCTCCGACGTTCCTGGGTGCGCCGGGTGCGCTTTGACGATCACAGGGCAGCCAGCCGCCAAGGCCGAAGCCGTATCGCCCCCCGCGACAGAAAATGCCAACGGGAAGTTGCTCGCGCCGAAGACCGCAACCGGACCGACAGCAATCTTGCGCAGACGCAGGTCCGGGCGCGGCAGCGGCTTGCGGTCCGGCTGCGCCGTATCGATCACCGCACCCATGAATACGCCGCGTTCAACAAGATCCGCGAACATCTCCAGCTGCCCAACTGTTCGTCCACGCTCGCCCTCAAGCCTGGGCCGCGGCAACCCGCTCTCGGCCATGGCACGATCAATCAATTCGTCGCCCAGCGCCAGGATGCCCTGGCCGATCACCCTCAGGAACGCCGCGCGGACCGACTGGCTGGTCTCGCGATAGGCATCGAACGCGGCCGCTGCCAGCGTGCACGCGTGGTCAACGTCGACATCACCCGCCCCCGTGAACGCCGTCTCCATCTCAGCGCCGGTCGCTGGATTGACGGCGTACACACCTCGCTCGCTTCCAACGACTTCCTCGCCGCCGATCAACAACACTCCACGCACACCCATAATCGCCTCCGCGTTCGACTGTACATTGTGCTCTCCCAATCTAAGCTGTGACGCGCCAAGGTGCCTGCAGCGTATGTGCCAGGTCGAGTTCGAGACCTCCGGCTCTAAGTTGCATCCCGCAGCCGTCACCCTCCCACGTCTCAGCACGGATCCAGGACGCCAGATCGGCTTCAGACCACCGAAATCACTCGCGGCAAGCATGGCCCTTGCGAGGCTATCCAGCCCCGCTTTCGCTTGCTAGGATGGGTGGTCGAAGATCACGCCATCCGGCGAGGAGACAGCCTTGCTGACCGTCCTCAATCGCACTCAGAACGCGTCCTCCTTTACGGACGCCCATGCAGGACTCGTCAGGAGCGCACCGACGCATGCGCAACGTGTTTCGCCCACTTGGCGCCGACGGAACAAGGCGGCCTGAACATGGCCGAAGGCGCTCTCCAGCCGAGCTTTCAGATTGCGGACCTGAGCCTCCGCCGCCGTTGGCTGTTCCTGCTTCCCGCCGTCTTCATTACTTACAGCCTTGCGTACCTGGACCGTGCCAACTTCGGCTTCGGTGCAGCCGCCGGCCTGGCCACGACACTGCACATCACCTCGGGGCAGAGCTCTCTGCTGGCCGGGCTTTTCTTTGCGGGCTACTTCGCCTTCCAGTTACCGGGCGCCATCATCGCGCGCAAACACAGTCCTGTGCGCCTCATCTTCTTTGCGCTTATTCCCTGGGGAATCCTCTCCGCACTTACCGGTGTCATCACCACCTTCTGGGCTCTTGCCGTGATTCGGTTTCTGCTCGGCGTGGCGGAGAGCTGCATCTTTCCCGCAATGCTTTTGCTGCTGACGCAGCTGGTTCACCCGCAAGGAACGTTCCCGGGCCAATACCTTTCTGATCCTCGGCAATCCCGTCACGGTGCTCTGGATGTCCGCGGTCACGGGCTACCTGATTCAGGCGGTCGGGTGGCAGCGTACGTTTATCTACGAGGGGATTCCATCCGTCCTCTGGGCCGCAGTCTGGATAGCCTTCATACGCGACAAACCTGAAGACTCGTGGTGGATGTCCGCCGAGGCTGTCTCGGTGCTCAACGCCCACCTCCTCACGGAGCAGCAGGCGGTCGGCCCGGCAATGAACGCTGCGCACTGCTCTCGTTCGGCCAGATGTGCTTCTGCTCTCGATCATCTATTTCTTCTGGAGCGTCGGCGTCTATGGGTTTGTGCTCTGGCTGCCAACCATCGTGCATCAGGGCTCCGCGCTCTCGATGGGCCGCACGGGCCTGGTCTCTGCAATCCCGTATGCCGCCGCCATCGTCGCGATGGTGGTCGTCTCACAACGCGCGGACAAGACCCAGCAACACAGGTCGCTGGTCTGGCGATCGCTCCTGTTCGGGGGCATGGCGCTGTCGGTCTCGTTCCTCGCACACGCACACTTCACCATCGCCTTCATCGCGCTGGTCGTCGCCGGTGCCTGCATGTATGCGCCATACGGTCCCTTCTTCGCTATCGTGCCGGAACGCCTGCCCCGCTCGGTGACAGCGGAGGTGCTGGCGGTGATCAATAGCGCGGGCGCCCTTGGCGGCTTTTTCGGCAGCTACTTCGTGGGCTGGCTGCAGGGCTGGACCGGCAGTTCGCAAGATGGCTACCTCCTGATGAGTCTCTCGCTGCTATGCGCTGCAGGGGGGATGTTTTTGCTCGAGGACAGGCCGGCCGATCAGACCGCACGATCTCCATCGTCCTCGCCCAGTGTCCGCCGGCGCGATCAGAAAGAGGAGAGCCGCTTGACAGACACACCAAGCCGATCGCGGAATGCGATCACCGTAGAGCAGATACTCGAAGGCGACACCGCGGCCCTGCACTCAACCCAGACCCATGCACCAGGCCCCAGCGGATCGCTGCCCATCACGCCGGAGATGCTGCTCAATGCGCCCTCCGGCAATCTCTTCGGCCTGAGCCAGAACGCCGGCATGGGCTGGGAGCCGGCGCGCCTGCTCGACCCCGAGTTCCTCATCCTGAGCACCCATGGCGGCCTGCGCGCGCGCCGACGGCACACCCATCGCGCTCGGCTTTCACACCGGGCACTGGGAGGTCGGGCTGCTGGTCGCCGAGGCCGCCCGCGAGCTGCGCGACCGCCACGCCATCCCCTTCGCCGGCGCCTGCACCGACCCCTGCGACGGCCGCACGCAGGGCACCGCGGGCATGCTCGATTCGCTGCCCTATCGCAACGACGCCGCCATGGTTCTGCGCCGACTGATGCGCTCGCTGCCCACGCGCAACGGCGTCCTCGGCATCGCCACCTGCGACAAGGGCCTGCCGGCGATGATGATGGCGCTGGCTTCGTCGGGCAGCTACCCCAGCATCCTTGTGCCCGGCGGGCGTCACGCTGCTGCCCGAAGAACGGCGAGGACGCAGGCAAGGTTCAGACCATCGGCGCGCGCTTCGCGCAGGGCCAGATCACGCTGGACTACGCCGCCGAGATGGGCTGCCAGGCCTGCGCCACGCCGGGCGGCGGCTGCCAGTTCCTGGGCACCGCGGCCACCTCGCAGGTCGTCGCTGAGGCGCTGGGGCTGTCACTTCCGCATACCGCGCTCGCACCGTCCGGGCAGCCGATCTGGCTCGACGCCGCATCGCGGTCGGCTCGTGCGATCCTGCGCCTGACACAGCTTGGCCTGGGCACCCGCGACATCCTCACGGACGCCGCCATCCGCAACGCCATGGTCCTCCACGCGGCCTTTGGTGGCTCGACCAACCTCCTGCTGCACATCCCCGCCATCGCCCACGCCGCCGGCCTCAGGCGACCCACCGCGGAGGACTGGGCCACGATCAACCGCCAGGTACCAAGGCTGGTCGACGCCCTGCCCAACGGCCCCATGGGCTTCGCAACGGTGCAGGTCTTCCTGGCCGGCGGCGTCCCTGAAGCCATGCTGCACCTGCGCACGCGCCGGCCTGCTGGACACCAGCGTGCGCACCGTCACCGGCGAAACGCTTGGCGCCAATCTCGACTGGTGGCAACAGAGCGAACGCCGCGTCGATTCTGCGCGAGCGCCTCTCCACGCTGAACGGCGTTGACGCCGACGACGTCATCATGTCACCAGACCGGGCGCGCGCCCGTGGCCTCACCCCGACACGTCTGCTTCCCGGTCGGCAACCTTGCGCCCGAGGGCTCCGTCATCAAGAGCACGTCGATCGATCCCTCGCTCATTGACGAAGAGAACATCTATCGCCACAGCGGTCCGGCGCGCGTCTTCATCACAGAGGCAGCCGCGATCGAGGCCATCAAGCACGGTCGCGTCGCGCAGGGCGACGTCATTGTGCTGATCTGCGGCGGCCCGCAAGGCGCAGGCATGCAGGAGATCTACCAGGTCACCTCCGCGCTCAAGAATCTACCCTTCTGCAAGCATGTCGCCGTCCTGACCGACGCCCGCTTCAGCGGCGTCTCCACCGGCGCCTGCATCGGCCATATCTCGCCCGAGGCCCTGGCCGGCGGCCCGATCGGCAGAGTGCGCGATGGCGATCTCATCGAGATCGTCGTCGATCGCAGCGCGCTGCACGGAACGGTCAACCTGATCGGCGAAGCGGAGCACTCGCTTCACCGCCGAAGAAGGCACGCTGCGTCTCCGCACGCGCCCGCCGCGCCCGGACCTCGCACCGCATCCCCATCTACCCGACGACACCCGTCTCTGGGCTGCCCTGATCCAGGCCAGCGGGGGCGTCTGGGGAGGCTGCGTCTATGACGCGGACGCCATCATCTCTCAACTCAGCCGTGGCCCCGTATCGTCGATTGAAGAACCGTTGCCGTGACAACCCCTTAGCCGAGGTCCAATCCGTGAAGCTCTACCGCACAGCCGAAACCATCATCGTCGAACACGAGGCCACCTTCTATCCCGTGCCTGCTGTCACCTGGGACGAGTTGCTCTGTGATCCAGCAACTATTGAAAGAGCCCGGGCAGCAACCACTGGAGCGCCCGTCGCATTTGACCCCTCCGCGGCGCTTGCACCCATCATGAGCCAGGAGGTCTGGGCCTCAGGCGTGACTTACTTCCGCAGCCGCAGCGCCCGGATCGAGGAGAGCAAGGACGCTGGCGGAGGCACCTTTTACGACCGCGTCTACTCAGCCGTTCGCCCTGAGCTGTTCTTCAAGAGCAACGGCTGGCGCGTCGTCGGCCCAGGTGGCGCCGTTCGCATCCGCACCGATGCCACCTGGTCCGTCCCCGAGCCGGAACTCACCCTGGTTCTCAACCCCGCCGGCAACATCATCGGCTACACCATCGGCAACGACATGAGTTCGCGCGATATTGAGGGCGAGAATCCTCTCTACCTGCCGCAGGCCAAGGTCTATGACGGCAGCTGCGCCCTTGGCCCCGCCGTTCTTCTTGCCGAGACTCCCATCGAAAAAAGCACCAGGATTCAGATCACGATCACACGCAGCGGCGCGGTTGCCTTCACCGGCCAGACGACGCTCGCAGAGTTGAAGCGGGCCCCCGAAGATCTCGCGCGATGTCTCTTTTCGAACCTAAGCTTTCCGCATGGTGCCTACCTGATGACTGGCACCGGCATCGTGCCGGACGACTCCTTCACGCTCCACAGCGGCGACGAGATCAGCATCACGATCGATGCTCTCGGAACCCTGACCAACTATGTAGCGCAGAGTTGACACGAGGCGCCGATCGGACGCGAGGATCATCCCGGCTGGCTTGCGATTGAGTGACCCGCTAACCGCAGCTTCAAGTAGTCCAGATAATCGCTTGCATCGCCCCGAACTGGCGGGCGCAGGACCAACAATCGAGGTCAGCAATGAAAGAAAAAACTACGGATCCGCAGCCACGGCGTGAGTTTCTCAAGCTCGCCACTCTGACCGGGGCCGCGACCCTAACGGGACAGAGAGCGCAAGCAGCCCGGCAAACCACGACTCCACAAGCACCGGATCGGTTACGAGGGAACAGGCAAGATGGAATTTCTTCGTGTGAGCGGCCGTCACATCGTCGATGCAAAGGGAAACAGGTTCGCTTGAGAGGAACCTGTCCGGGCGGCTGGATGAACATGGAAGATTTCATCAACGGACACCCAGGCGCGGAACACACTCTGCGAGTTCAGATGGCGGATGTTCTGGGGCGGGCGAAGGCACAGTTCTTCTTCGAGCGGATGCTCGATCACTTCTTCAATGAAGACGACGTGATTTTTCTCAGGGAGACTGGCGCGACCGTCATCAGAACGCCTCTGAACTACCGCCACTTCGAGGACGATGCCACTCCCTTTCAATACAAAGAGGCAGGTTTCCAGCGTCTCGATCAATTGTTGAGCCAGTGCGAGAAGCACGAACTCTACGTCATTCTGGACCTTCACTCGGCCCAGGGATGGCAGAATGTCCACTGGCATTCCGATAATGCATCGCGCATTAGTTTGTTTTGGGACGTTGCTCATATCAGGACCGCGTCGTCGCGCTCTGGCAACAGATCGCTCGGCGTTACAAGAACCGTGCCGTGATCGCCGGCTACGATTTGCTCAACGAGCCTTGTTCGAACAACAGCATTGGGGACTATCCATGGAACATCTATTCCAACTACAAGCCCAATTGGAAGCGGGTGAATGCTATCTATACGCGGCTCATCTCGAGATTCGCAAGATAGATTCCAGGCACATATATTTTCCTCGAAGGGGATAACTACGCGCATGATTTCTCGGGACTTGATAAGCCCTCCGATGACAATCTCGCTTACAGTTCCCATAACTACACTCTGCCGGGGTTCGGACCCGGCCAATATCCTGGCGAGATACGGTCCAGATCCGCTGCCGTGAACGGCCCCGAGGCCTGGGATCTGGCAAAACTGGAGCGTAACTTCCTCGATGCTGAGGGGACAAGATTTACTCATCAACATAGCGTTCCGCTGTGGGTGGGCGAGTTCGGCTCTGTCTACAATGGGCCGTCTGGCGAGAATGGCGATCGGCTTCGCGCGATGGACGACCAGATCGGCATCTTCGAGCGGAACGAGGCACACTGGACCACGTGGAATTATAAGGACATTGGCGTCATGGGGATGCTGACGCTCGATCCTGCATCTCCGTACATGGAGCGCATTGGCGATCTTCTGCGCAAAAAAACGGCGCTCGGCACCGACGACTGGATGTCGTGGCTCCCCCCGACACCTGTCAAGGACGCAACTGCCCAGCTCGCTGACCAGATCCTTCAAGTGGTGGGCGATCCGCAGCTGGATGCGCGCTTCAATGCACGGTGCGTCAAGCAGACGTTGCTTTGCTTCTACACCGGAACGCTGATGCAGCCGCTCTATGCCAGCCTGTTCAAAGGCCTCTCCGAGATCGAGATCGATGACATCCTCTCGTCTTTTTCGGCAAAGCGGTGTCTTCGCAACCATGGCCTGATAGAAGTTCTCAGCAAACACATGAAGACGTCTGCATGATCCGCACGTAAGGCTGATTCCGGGGGATTGCTCTCTGACAGCACCACGCCAACCAGGCAACCTTGCTTGCCGGAATCGATCGAAGCTAACTGTCCAAATTGACGGCTCGCCCAAGGCCAGGTTCAAAACGTTGATAGCGCGTCTGCTTTCCTGCCGGAACACAGGCAAGCGCATCACCTGTCGAGAAAAGTATAGTGATACCCGCTGAGTGATTGTGAAAAGGGAGCTGTCTCGTGAAGAAGGTTGCGCTTGTTGTCCTGGTTCTTACCGTCTGGCTGCTGACTCTACCGGCAACGGCGGCCAAACCTCTGCGCGTGATGATTCTGGATGGAGAGAGTGGCGGGACTTATCACAACTGGCGAGTAACAACTCAGGTGCTTAAGAAGGAACTCGACGAGGTTGGTCTGTTTGCGGTGGACATCGTCACCGCACCGCCAGCGGGTGAGGACTTCAGCAGCTTCAGGCCGGACTGGGGCAAATACAACGTCATCGTCTTCAATTATGACGCCCCTAGCGACCGTTGGCCGGCGGAGCTGAAGACCTCGTTCGAGAGCTATATGAAAGATGGCGGAGGCATGGTTTCAGTGCATGCGGCTGATAACGCTTTTGCTGGTTGGCAGGCCTACAACGAGATGATCGGGGTGGGTGGCTGGCGAGGCAGGGACGAGACGTCGGGTCCACACTGGTATTACAGCGAGGGCAGGCTGGCGTCCGATGACAAGCCAGGTAAAGCTGGGCATCACGGCCTACGGCGGCCCTTCACAATGACCGCCCGCGACCTTGACCACCCGATCATGAAGGGGCTTCCGAAAGTCTGGATGCACCAGGCAGATGAACTCTATGACAGCCTGCGTGGTCCGGGCACGAACATGACGGTTCTGGCCACGGGCTACTCCGATCCGGCAAACGGCGGCACCGGGCTCAACGAGCCTCTGCTGATGGTCTCCAGCTTTGGCAAGGGCCGGGTCGTCCACACCGTGGTGGGGCACGACGCGCTGGCGATGAGTTCGGTCGACGCGGTTGTGACGCTGCAGCGCGGAGTGGAATGGGCCGCCACGGGCAGGGTGACTCAGAAGGTGCCGGCCACCTTTCCAGATGAGACTACCGTTTGCTACCGGTCGGATCTGGCGGCGTTGGACCCGAACTATCCCAAGGGATTGAACCCGCTGGATGCTCCTACACAGTCACGTCGAGAGGCTCCCGCGCCCACCAAGTAACAAACGATAGAGGATTCGCGCCCGCCGGCGTTCACGGCTTGGGCAGAGAGGAGAACGAGTTTGAGCAGACGGATCAGGTTGGGCATGGTTGGAGGCGGACCAGGGGCGTTCATCGGGGCGGTGCATCGAGCAGCCGCCAGACTGGATGACCGGTTTGAGTTAGTCGCGGCGGCGCTCTCCTCCGATCCGGAGAGGTCCCTGGCGGCAGCCGTAGCTTTGCACATCCCGCGGGCCTACGAGAGCTTTACCGAGATGGCGCGCGAGGAGGCGAAGCGAAGCGACCGGATTGATGTCGTCAGCATCGTGACTCCCAACCACATGCACCATGCGGCAGCAAAGGCCTTTCTCGACGCAGGCATCCACGTCATCTGTGACAAGCCTCTGACGACGACACTTCACGATGCGCTTGACCTTTCTGAAACAGTGCGGCGGACTGGGTTGATCTTCGGCCTGACCCATACGTACGTGGGTTATCCACTCGTCCGGCATGCGCGCGAGATGGTGCTCGGCGGGGAGCTGGGCGCGGTCCGGATGATCCAGGTCGAATACGCGCAGGATTGGCTCTCGACGCCGCTTGAGGTCACGGGTTCCAAGCAGGCCGACTGGCGAACCGATCCCGCGAGAAGTGGTCCGGCTGGATGTCTCGGCGATATAGGCACACATGCGTTTCACCTGGCTGGCTTCATCACGGGTCTCCGCTGCTCGACCTTGGCGGCGGACCTGACCACATTCGTCCCAGGTCGGCGACTGGACGACAACGTCCAAGTAATGCTTCGCTTCGAAGGGGGCGCGAAGGGCAGTCTGTGGGCATCGCAGATTGCGGTCGGAGATGAGAACCGTCTGCACCTGCGCATCTACGGGGAAAACGGTGGGCTGGCCTGGGATCAGGAGAATCCGAACTATCTGCGCTTTTCTCGGCTCGGACAGCAGCCTCTTCTGATCACTCGGGGCGGCCCGGGAGTCGGAACGGCTGCGACGTGGGGGACGCGTTTGCCCGCAGGGCATCCGGAAGGATACTTCGAAGCGTTCGCGCAGCTCTATACAGACCTCGCCGAGCAGATCACCGCGAGGATTGAAGGGCGACCACCGGATACGCGAGCCATGCTGGTACCGGGGGTGGAGGACGGAGTACATGGTATTCAGTTCATCCAGGCAGTGCTGGACTCGGCCCGGAACGGATCGGCGTGGACAGGGATGCCAATCCTTGTCTAGCCGCAGCAAAGGCTTCGAGATCACGCGGATAATTCGACGCGAACGCTGGCTAACCTGCAAGCCAGGCCCCCGGAATGAGATCCGCTTTGTGAACTAATTCTTCCGAGTTGCCGCTCGAGTGCTCGCCGAAAAGCAAGCCGACTGCGCTCAAGTTACTCACGGGAACAGAGCCGTCACGGTGCTAGAACGTCAGCTCAGTTTTCATCAGCACCACCTGGTATGGGACAAAGGTCGCCATGAGGAAGTACAGACGCACCGTGCGGCTGCGCGCCTCCCACTCGGTGTAGCGATTTAGAAGGTAGGGTGAGTAAGCATACCCGGGGACATGTTCAGGATTCGTATTCGGAGGAGCCTTGTCCAGGCGATCCCCTCCAGGCAGGTGCATGTATCTACCCCAAGCGGACTCCCGATCCGGGTTGAAGATCACGATCTCTTCGGACCAACTCCAGGGATCGTTTCCGATGCGAGCAACGACACTCTCATGCGGGTGATCAACAGAGGCTCTTGTATAGAGACAGATCCAGCGCCGCGGGCCAGCTAACCAGGTGACAGAAAGCTGGGTAGTCCCCTGGGTAGGAAAGAGGGCTGCGCAACTGCCTTCGTTCTTAGACCAGGATCCTCGTCCAGCGTAGTACTGGATCCCTCGTGGGGGGACCTGGCCTTGGAAGAGAGGCATCCAAGCCAGGTAAATTGAAGTTCCTCTTTGGCCCCAAAGCAGCAACCCATCTCCCGTACTCGAGGGAACCCCGGGCCAGTCCTGATTCCGAATGACCCAGGGCGCGATTTGCCAGAATTTTCCCTTTGCCGAGGAGACGTCGTAGTGCGCCGTGAAGTCCAAGTCCGGATCTGCGGTGCTGATGAGAGTCGAGTACGGCTTGTCGCCGCCACGTACGACAAAGGCATAGAGTCGCCCACCGTACGCGAAGGCGCCCGTTGGAGTCTCAACCGTGCCGAGCGCGCCATAGCCTGCAATTGTGAGCGGTCGGAAAGCACCCGAGGCTTTCCGCACACAGGTAAATCCGATTCCTCGCTCGTTGACGGTAGCATCGGTTGTGTAACAGATCGGATCCGCGTCCGTGATATTCGTATCGCCTGGGAATGAGGGTACGTCGCCGAACAGCAGGTAGAGCTTGCCGTTGAACTCGACTGGACATCCCATGTCTGTTCCTGGAGCGCCCCATTTTGTTGTATCGTTCGTCGCCGGCGTACCCTCGGCATCAGACGTGCCGGTCTCCTGGCTGATCAGTACTGTCTTTGTCCAGGAAGGCGCCTTCGGCGACTGTGTATCCCGCACCCAGGACCCGCCAAACAGAACACCCGGATCCACTGCCGCAAACGTGCCGGCGATTGCACAAGCGCGTATCACGTCGCGTCGGGAAGGATGCTTGCACGTCATCGTTTGTGGATCTCGTGCTGGTTCCATGGGTACCCTCTCCCACCGTGACCGGCGCTAGTTGACCTCGAGCTGCTCTCTCGAGGGCAGCGCTGGGAAGGTCTTATGAGGTTCGGCCTGGTACCAGTAGGCGACGGAGGCAATGTCGTCCGTCAACGGGAGATAAGTTCCTCCGTTCTGCCAACCGAGAGCCTGGACGGTAATGCGCAGATCGCTGTTGAAGCGCACGGGGTCAGGGATATGCCACCGGTACATCCCGAAGCGTTGCTGTGAGTCGTATAGACCATCCGGCTTGATGACCTGTGCCAGGCCCGAGTACGGTGCGGTGTACGTCTCGTACTGCTTCCTGCTCTGATTTTCGAAGTTATAGGAACCGCCGAAATAGTCTTCCGTTCCGGTACCGTTGATGGTCGGAAACTGCTTGTCACCATCGATGTAAAACTTCACCTCGCCCTCACCCCACCAGCCATTGCTGTGTGAGCCCCATGCCAGGTAAGTCCCGACGTACTGTCCCTTCCCCTTCACGCCATCAAGGATCGTGTAGGCCTCCTTGTACGGCAGAGGGTTCGCTCTCCTGAATTGCGCATGGAAGTAAGCCGCATCCGCAGGCACGACTGTATTGGTGTAGTCGATCTCGTAATAGATCGTCATTGGCTTCAGGTCGAGGTTCTCGAGCGTGATCTTTGCCTGTTTTCGGAAGGGCATCACCCAGTAACAGTTGAACGCGCTACCCGGGTTGACCGCAACCGGCAAGGAGGTGAGGGGTGAGTACCGGCCCCAGCCCATCGCAAAGAAGTCGCCCACTGGAACCTGTACCGATGGCTCCGTCTCGTCATCCCAGTACATTCTCAAGATCGAGAGGCGCCAGTCGCCCGTTGGCGTCATCCAGATGTGCTGGATCGCACCGGATCCCTGAACACTACCAAGCGTGAACGTCTGCCCGGGCTGGATGACGACGAACGGGTTCTCTTTCCACCCCTGGCCAAGATCTCGAGCCGCCCGCGCGGCGCTTCCCTCGGTAGCCATCCCACCCTTGCCCTTTTCCCCCGGTAAGGTTCTCAGGCGTAATCGCGAAGGACTTGGCCGCGGATAACCGGCTTAGGTTTCCCAACGAGTTGTCAAGACCGTCATAGCTCCCCGCCTGCCCGAGAGATGGGAGTCTCGTTACCAAACTAAAGAAAACCACCAACCAAACTGACTTCATGTGGAGCTCCGGGGTTAGTGTCTGTTGCGACGTCGACCTTGTTTGAACTGCGGCTGGCCTCGCGTACGCGCCTCAGCCGCAGTCCACTCATCTTTCGTTGTGGCTAGAAATCGAACCGAGCGGCGAACTGTAGTTGTCGCGCTGTGCTCGCGCCCAGGCTCTTGCCGAAGTTGGGATCGCCATTGATATTAGCGTCGGGATTGAAAAAGTTCGGATGGTTGAAGGCATTGAAATCTTCAAGGCGCAGCTGCAAGGTCGACTGCTCTCGAATCCTGAAGTTCTTGAAAAGGGACAGGTCTGCATTGACGAATCGAGGGCCGTACATCGAGTTCCGGCGAACGTCGCCGAAGGTGCCGAAGGCCGGCTCACTAAAGGCTGCGATGTTCGCCTGTGGAACGTAAGGAGGCTTGAGACTCGGTACGTGCGGATCAATACCAGGCACCGCATTAGGGCGACCCACACCGTCACCGGTCCCCCCACTATCGCATCCGCAGACTACGGTGTAGGGAAGGCCGCTGTGGGCGGTCACGATGCCATTGAATTGCCATCCCCCGCCAGCCCAGCTGGGAAGTCGATGCGGCGCAGGAACCTGGTAGTTGAAGTCGGTCTCGAAGTAGTGACGTTGATCGTAATCGGCGGGTCCGTACTCGGCACGCAGGTTCTGATCGTCCTGAAAGGTGCTGCTTCCGAATGTTGCTCCCCCGTGGTCCATCGACCGGGACCACGCATAGTTGGCGCCGAGAGTTAAACCTTTCGAAAGGCGCTCGCGCAACGTTGCCTGCAGGCCGTTGTAATTAGCATTGCAGCACTGCCGATAAATATTGATTGTTCCGAAGTTCGGATTCGGGCGAACTCCTTGTAAGTTCAGTCGATTGACGTCGAAATACGGGCTAAGATCGTTCGTCACATTCCCGACATACGCCAGTTGGAAGGACGAGCTCTTCCCGAACTCCTGTTGCACCGCAAGATTCCACTGGTAGGAGTGGCTGTTTTTCCATCCCTGCTTCGAAACTCCCCAGATGTTTGGAACGCTTGTCTGTGCCAGGTTTGGAGGGAAGGGAAATCCGGTGATCGTGGGATCCTGGTAATCGAACACCGTCCTGCTTTGCCCAGCCCAGTTGTCGAGCAACTCCTGCGATTGGGCGACGTTGAAGTCGTTGTAAAAGAGGCCGGCAGCCCCGCGAACGACCGTTCTTCCGCGCTCCCATGGTTTGTAAGCGAATCCTACCCGGGGGGCGAACTCGGTTGCAGGCATACTCATCACGGTCGTGCCCTGAGGGTCCAGCGTACCTGTTGCCGGATTATAGTTCTCGAGTCGGTTATGAGCTTCTCCAGGCGGGGTGTCGTACGTGTATCGCAGGCCTAGATTCAGGGTAAGCGCCGGCGTGACCTGCACGTCATCCTGGACAAAACCGTTGGAGTACAGCAGCCGGATGCCTGTTGTCGGATATCCAAGAGTGCCGATGAAGAACGGGTTATTGGCGGCCAGCTGGTCCAATGTCAGGAAGAGCATATCCCGTTGGAAGTTGAGGACCTTGTTCTGCTGGTTGCGGATGAATTGCACGCCGAACTTCATCTGATGCTTTCCCTTGACCCACGAGAGTGTGTCCAGGTAAGTAAAGGAGGTATTGCCCACCCGGATGTCAAAGAGCGCGGGCCCAAGGCCAGTCGCCCCGTTTCCGATCGAGAAGATGAGCGGCTGAGTTCGGATCGCATCTATGTTTGAGGAGCCATCAATGTAGCGCATCCGATTCAGAGCGACGCTGGCCTCGTTATATAGGTTGGGCGTAATAACTTTGGTATAGGCGACTCTCGCCGTTTGAAGCAGGCCTTGCACGTCCCGGACCTGTCCTTGTGCGACACCGAAGCTGTCGGCTGTGGTCGACTGGTTTCCATTCCAGCGAGCACTAATCTTGTCATTCGGCGTAAGTTGATAGTCCACCTTCACTGAACCGGAGTTCTCCGTGAGATGGTTCTGAGTCGTCTCGTTGTAGAAACCCAGCCGTGGTTCAGAGCCGGCTGACCCTCCGTTCGGCAGCGGGAGCTGGGCGATGACCGGCTGCAGCGCGGCCGGAAGCGTGGCTCGAAACGCGGCCGTCGGCACCAGCGCGTTGTAATAGGTCACACCGGAGACCTGCCTCACGCCTTCGTAGTTTCCGAAGAAGAAGAGTCTGTTCTTGAGAATCGGACCACCAATTGATCCACCGAACTGGTTGACCCTATCCTGCGGCTTTACCAGGGGCGGAGTATTGAAGTAGTTGCGCGCGTCTGTATTTTCATTCCTGAGATATTCGAAAGCACTGCCGTGAAAGTTATTCGTTCCGGATTTCGTAACGATGTTGAAGATAGCACCGTTCGACTGACCCCACTGCGCGGAGAAGTTGCTGGTCTGAATCTGGACCTCTTCGACCGCATCGAGACTGGTGCGCGTGATGCGCTGGTCAGAGTTATAGGCCGCGCCGATGAACCCGGAGTCGATCTGACTTGCGTCCGTCCCATCAACTGTAAAAGCGATGGAAGATTGGAAGTAGTTGGTATTCGCACCACTTAGACCGGGCAGAAGGGCGAGCAGCCCACCCACATCCCGTCCATTCAGTGGGAGATCATGCACCTTCTCCGACGAGATCGTCGTCCCTAACTCGGAGGAGGCAGTCTGCAGCAGGGGCGCCTCGCTTGTGACAGTGATGCTTTCCGTGGCTGCCCCGGGCGCCAGGACGACGTCGATACGTTTGCGCTCTGCCGCAGCCAGTTGCACACCTTCGACCAGGCTTTGCTTGAAGCCGGCTGCGGTGATCATGACTCGGTAGGTTCCGAGCGGCAGAACGGGGGCAACGAAGTTCCCTGTGTCGTCGCCCGTTACCTCCGCGACGGCTCCCGTCCCAACGTTGACCACGCTCACATGGGAATGCGCCACCACGGCCCCCGTTGAGTCTTTGACAACGCCGAGAATGCTGCCGGTTTCGAGTTGGCCCTGAGCGTAGGGAGCGAGGAAGGCGAGACTAACTGCGATAAACGCGGCCAGCAGCCGGGAGCAAGCGGCCGAAAGGGACCGGTGCCGTGAGGGCAATATCGAAACGTTACGATTTTGGAGCAGACTTCTCAACATAGTAGCCCTCATGTGGTCCACCGGATATACGAGACCGCCGTTATCGGCGATCCAAGTACCCGGAACTTATACAAGCCTGACCGTTGGACTGTCAAGCGAAACGTTCCGATAATGCTCCCTGGACGCCGCAACGACACCGCTTTGATCCGGAGCATGCCATCGTAAAGACCAGAACGTATGATCAACGTTTGCAGCCAAAGTGGCTGACGGAAACGAGGTAGACAGTGTCGGAACGAGCTAGATACACAATGCGCGATGTCGCCCGTCTCGCCCAGGTATCTACCTCGACGGTGTCTGCGGTCATCAACGGGAACGTCCCGGTCACGGATAAGCGGAAGGCCCGGGTACTTGAAGCAATGGCCGGTCTCGACTACCACCCGGACAGTATCGCGCGCAGCCTTAAGACCGGGCGATCGAACACGATCGGCGTCGTGGTCCCGGACATCACAAATGCATTCTATCCAGAGGTGGTGCGCGGAGTTGAGGAAGCGGCGCAGCTTTCGGGCTACTCCGTCCTCCTTTGTGATTCAAACGAGGATCCTCTCGTCGAGCAGCGACATCTGAGTGTGCTCTCTTCGAGGCGGGTCGACGGGGTCCTGCTCGCATGCTGTGTTGACTCAGTGGCCTACGAGACGATGGCTCGGCGGAAAACACCCGTAGTATTCGTCGATCGCCTGCCACAGGCCTCTTCAGGCGCAACGGTCTCAACAGATAACGTTGGGGCCGGGTACTTGGCGACCAGGCACCTCATCGATCTGGGTCATGAACGTATCGGCATGGTGGCAGGTCATCTTGGTCTCTCACCGCACCGGGATCGGTTGGAAGGCTTTCGCAAGGCCATGCAGGAGTCGGGTCTTCCCGTCATCGACCGGTACCTCGTATGCGGGGGTGTTCAGGTTGAAGATGGCTTGTCTGCAGGGCACCGTATCATCGACCTGCTCGAGGCCCCCACTGCCCTCATGGTGAGCAACAACAAACTACTGTTGGGGATCTTGCAGGCGATTGACCAGAGGAATATCACCGTGCCAGAGCAGCTCAGCCTGCTTGGTTTCGACGATTACCTTTGGAACAGGTACTTCAGTCCCACCTTGACTGCTGTGGCTCAGTCCACTCATGAGATTGGCAGTCGGGCCTTTCGTCTCCTACTCGAAATGATCGAGGGGCAATCACCTGCAGAACTGATCCACAAAGATGTTCGGCTGCCGGCAGAACTAAAGGTTCGAAGGTCCACCGCACGTGTAAATCCCTAGGATTCGCATCGGTCTCGCAGAGCTTACGTGCACTCGATCGAAAGTCCGGAGGCCTTCCGCTCTGCAGTCCGGACCTGGTTGAGCCAAGCCAGCCGATGTTGCGAGCACTCTTCCGCGTCCAGCTGTGCACGAGCATTGCTGGTGGCTTGATGGATCACGCAGCACGCCGTAACCCCGTTGACTCCACGGCTGCGCACGCTTCCACAGCAATCGAGCGTTACGCCTTCGCCCCATTCTTGGCAGCAAATTCGCTCCTCAAGCTCGCGTCGCGAAACGCTTCCGTACCGCCGGGACGCAATGTCGAGAGTGCCCCCATGATCACACCCGATTTTGCCGCAGCAATTGGATCCCCTACCCGGGCGTACACGTGCAGGAATCCCGCATTAAAGCTGTCTCCTGCTCCAATCGTGTCCACCGGATCGACGGCCACCGGATCGATCCATGTGCGCTGGTTACCGCGTTGGACGACGGCTCCGCGAGCCCCACACTTGACCGCAATCACCGGCACTCGATGCCGCAGCGCCTCGAGAGCATCCTCAAGCGAAGTCTTACCGGTGATCCGCCGTATCTCATCCTCATTAGGGAGGAGCACGTCGACCAGGTCGATAAGCTCGTCGAGGCCGCCGCCCCACTCGTCCATCGGGTCGTCATTCGTGTCCAGAGACAGCGTCAGCCCCAAGCCCTTGAGGGTCGAAAAGAGCTGCGGCAGACCTGCTTGCAGACCGGTCTGCAGAAACAGGGATGAGAGGTGGAAGTGACGCGAGGCGGAAAGGTACGAGACATCCAGATCCCCCACCGTCATGGCATCCATCACCCCGGGATAGGTCAGGATGTGACGCTCTCCGCCATGCGGCAGAAGTATCGTGACGCCCGTCGATTTGTCGTCACGGAAGGTCACCCGCGAAAGGTCAACGCCCGCTTCTCGCAGCCGACCAAGCGCGATGGTTCCCATTTCATCGCGTCCGAGCTGGGTGATGAACCCCACCCGACTGCCCAGCGTCGCCAGGTTGTGCGCGAGGATCGAGGACGAGCCACCAAGGGTCATATCGAATCCTGAACCAAGGAGCTCGCGGTCGAGTTCCATCCGGGCCGGAAGCCCGTACAGAATCAGATCGAGATTCGTCTCTCCAGCCAGCGTGATGTCAAATCGCTCATCCGTACTCTTCTCAGGTCCGTTCGCCATCGTTCGCCTCTCATTGACCCGCCAATATTGTCAATTGATATCAACATACTGCATGCTTGTTATTGCTTGTGTTTGTTTACGTTTACTGCCATATTGGAAACGCGATTCTACAGGAGCTTTGTGCCTACCCTCTCCAGCTTTGTCACGATGAACCCACAGGAACAAGCGACCCGCGGTCTGGCTTTCACGCCGCGCGAGATCGCGCAACAGCCTGACACCTGGAAGAGAACGCTCGAGATCTTTCGCCAGAATCAGGACCGCCTCACCCGATTTCTTGATGCGGCCGGCATTCGCGCCGAACTCCAACAGCGCCCGACGGTCTTTCTCGTGGGCGCCGGCACCTCCGACTACATTGGCCAGGCACTGGTCTTGCTTCTCCGTCGGACCTGGGGCTGCGAGGTCTTCGCATGCGCCAGCACCGACCTGCTCCCCAATGTTGACGATTACCTTGTTCCGGGCCGCCGTTATCTCTGGATCTCGTTCTCCCGCTCCGGCGACTCGCCCGAGGGAGTGGCCGTTCTCGAACAGGCCATCGAGCAATACCCGGACGTGGCGCACCTGATTGTGACCTGCAACGCCCAGGCGCAGATGATTCGCGTGTGCGGCGAAGCGAGCAATACCTGTTCGGTCGTGCTTGATGATGCCGTAAACGACCGGAGCCTGGCGATGACAAGCTCCTTCACGAACATGATCGTGATGGGTCAGTGCCTGGCACATGCGTGGGCGATCGACGAGTACGCTCCGATCAACGCTCGCCTTGTGGCCGCCGGCCGCGGCTTCCTTGAGACTGCCGCCGACGCCGCGGAGAGCGTGTCCGCGATGGAGTTCGACCGGGTCTGCTTTGTCGGCTCCGGCTCACTTGCGAGCGTCGCTCGCGAGTCCGCCCTGAAGGTCTTGGAGATGACCGCCGGACAGATCAAGACGATGTCCGAAACGGTCCTCGGCCTGCGCCACGGGCCCATGGCTGCCCTCGATGCGCGCACGCTGTTCGTGTGCTTCGTCTCTGAAGACCGGCGTCGAGCGCTGTACGCCCGCGACCTCCTGGTCGAACTAGGCGAGAAGCAGGTCACGGCCCAACGCATCGTCATCGCGCCCTCTGCGTCAAGGGCAGAGATGACCCCGTGCTCTGAGCTGTTTCTAGGGCTCGAGGACGACATAGCCGACGTGTACCGACCAGCGCTTGACGTGCTTTTCGGACAGCTTCTCGGCCTGTTCTGCTCGGTCGCCCAGGGCCTGAAGCCGGATGCCCCCAGTCCCGGGGACGTGATCAACCGCGTCGTCCAGAAGTTCCGTATCTACTGACTCGCCATGGCGAACGACACTAGGCCGGGAGCTCCACGACATCGTTTGCAGACGCTGTTTGCCGCGCGCCGCACCGGCGAGAGCCCCGGTATCACCTCGGTCTGCTCGGCGCACCCGTGGGTCATTCGAGCGGCCGCGGAACAGGCCGTAGAGACCAGATCGCTCCTTTTGCTGGAAGCCACCAGCAACCAGGTAAACCAGTTCGGCGGATACACGGGCATGCGTCCCGCAGCCTTTCGTGAGTTTGCGATCGGTCTGACCGCCGCCGCCGGGCTCTCTCCCGAGCACCTCATCCTTGGCGGCGATCATCTCGGCCCCAACCCCTGGCGAAGCAGGCCCGCAGCTGAAGCAATGGAGCTTGCCGAGTTCATGGTGGCCGAGTACGTCCAGGCAGGCTTCACAAAGATTCACCTGGACGCGAGCATGGCTTTAGGCGGCGACACAAGCCTGCTCTCCGACGAGATCGTCGCCGAGCGTGCCGCCCGGCTCTGTCGTGCCGCGGAGGCCTCGTTTAACGGCGGTGAAGCCCCGGTGTACGTGATCGGCACCGAGGTTCCCGTTCCCGGCGGAGCGACCCACGCCCTTCACGGCGTTGACGTCACCCCACCAGCCGCCGCCGCACAGACCCTTGCTGTGCACCGCCATGCCTTTGTCGAAGCAGGCCTCGAGGATGCGTGGTCGAGGGTGATCGCCCTTGTTGTCCAGCCCGGAGTCGAGTTTGATCATGACTCCGTGGTGCACTATGAACGCGCCAAAGCGAAAGCGCTGACGACCTGGCTCGATGGTCAGCCCGATTCGATCGTCTTTGAAGCGCACTCAACGGACTACCAGCTTGCGTCCGCGTACCCGCAACTCGTCCAGGATGGATTTGCGATCTTGAAGGTTGGTCCCGCCCTTACCTTCGCACTTCGCGAAGCGCTCTTTGCCCTGGCTGACATAGAGTCTCAGTTGATTGCGGCCGACCAGCGGTCGGGACTGCCTCAGGTGATCGAGGGGAGCATGCTGGACCACCCGGGTGACTGGCAAAGCTATTACACCGGCAGCCCCGCGCAGCAACACCTCCTTCGTGTTTACAGCTACAGCGATCGCGTTCGGTACTACTGGCACAGGCCTGAGATTGCCACTGCCGTGGACCGCCTTGTCTCCAATCTGACCTCAGTCTCAATCCCCGAAACCATGCTCAGCCGGTACCTGCCCGCGCAGTACCAGCGACGACGCGAAGGGGAGATCCCATCCGATCCTGCGTCGATCGTGGTCGACGCGATCCGTGATGTTCTGCGGGTGTACCAGGCAGCCTGCACGGGCAAGTCGGCGCACAATGTCTGAGTCTGCCCCGCCAGCCAGCCCCGAATACCTCCAGCGTGGCGCGGAGCACTGGCTCGCAAACGAGCACTACAGGTTTCTGTCGTTCCCCCCGAAGGCGGCCGCGTTGCCTCGATCGTGAGCAGCCGCTACGCCATGGAGTTCCTGCTGCAATCGGCCCCGGAGAGTGGTCCCATCAAGGCCGGCATGGAAGGCAGAATTCGTTGAAGGCTCATGCGCCGGCATCGTGCCTGCCCAGCGTTGGCCCATGCAACAGTGTCACCGACAGACGCCCCATCGGCAAACCGCCGTTGTAAGAGTCGCGCTTTGGTCAGGGCAGGGGAGTGGCCTCGAGCACC
The DNA here is from genome assembly GCA_963752655.1 of uncultured Acidobacteriaceae bacterium. Classification (GTDB taxonomy): domain Bacteria; phylum Acidobacteriota; class Terriglobia; order Terriglobales; family Acidobacteriaceae; genus Edaphobacter. The sequence continues at coordinate 256,631 of CAVVZK010000004.1, read as the reverse complement.
AGGACCTCGAACGGCCGCAGCGCAAACGCATGGGCCTTGCCTGCCTCGAGCGGCAGCTCGGCGAGTGCCTTGTCCGCAGCCCACGGGCTCCTGGCCCGATAGCGCCTGGGTGCTGCAGGAGGCAGCTCAAACGCCTTCTGTAGATCCAGCGAAAGGCTTTGCGGCTTGGACGTCGGGTTACGCAGCACCAGGATTCCCTTGGCCGCGCTCCACGACGCCCATCCGTAAACCTCGCCCCTGCCCGGATCGCCACCGATCCAGTGCGTATCCACCAGCGTCGCCGCGTTAGCGCGTGACCACCGGGCGGACTCAGCCAGCACGTCCCAGTCGCTGGCCGAAAGCAGGCTGGGTGTCAGATACATCTCCTGCACCTGCGTTCCGCTGCCGAAGAACGACCGCACCTCGGCAGGGAAGTCATGCTCGGGATCATCGCCCAGGTGCTCCGCCTTGGCGGCATACACAAGCCCATGCAGCATCACTGAGCTGAGCGGAAACAGTGGCCCACCCTGGACGATATTGCGATAGGTCTGCTCGTCCCGGTACGTGATCCAGCGCTGGCGCCAGCTGCCCTCCCCGGCGAAGTCGTGATCCTCTCCGGAACGGAAGATGGAATCCGCGTATCGGAGCCAGAAAGGGGAGGGCTTCGTCCCCGTTGTGACATTCATGAACACATTCGGCTCGATTCGCCTGAGGCTCTCGATGAGGTGGATTGCGGCCGAAAAGTCGCTGTCGAAGATGCTGCCCGGAAACACCTGGTCGGCGTTGCCGGTTCCGTCGATCTTGAACTGGTTTACGCCGTACTTCGTGATGAAGTTGCGGCATGCCTCTTCAAACTTGGCGTAGTAACGCGGGCCCGAAAGCGCATAGCCATCTTTGACGACCTCGTAGTTCTGGCTCTTGCCAAAGGCGATACGCTCCTGCTTTTCGCGCTCGTAGCCGCCCCACGGCGAAAGCCAGACGCCTATCCCGAAGCCATACTTCTGTGCCGTCGCCTGGAGTGGAGCGAAGCCGTCCGGAAAGCCGCGGTCGAACTGCCAGAGCGAACTCGTGTTGTCCCACCCGTCGTCCATCAGGAAGGAATCCATGGTGACGCCTCGCTTGCGCACCAGCTCCTCGCCGAACGCGTGCATGCGATCCAGAACCTGCGCCGCCCCATAGCGATTTCCCTCGCCGAGGTCGTACCACGTGTTGTAGTGCAGAAACGTCCGGTACGGATGGGCTCGCTCCATCTCGACGTATGTCTGGAAGTCCCTCCGCATCTGGCCTGGCCGCGCTACGCCCATCACGGAGGAATAGGTGATCCGCTGTCCTTGAGGAAGCGGCAGAGTTCGCTTCAGGCCGCTGACCGCTTCGCCCGCTTGCACCGCGCTGAACGAGAGGGGGTTCTCCAGCCCGAAGAAGAAGTTCCCGCTCACCACCGGCGAGCCCGCCACGGTTCCAACCACGTGTGCCCCGGCCTCCCGCAGTTCCACCAGGTCAATCTCTTCGAGCGGCAGCGGTGTCCTGCCTGCCTCTACCGTCACCTCCTGGCGCAGATAGGGGGTTGGTCCACGCGAGATCAGGCACCAGTGCACGCCGACTCCGCTTTCCGCGTCCTCAAGATCGGCACAGATCTGCTGCCCCGGCAGTCGGGCCGCGGCGCGCGAAGCTGCTGGTTCCGCTGGAATCGCCAGGGTCTCCGGCGCGTGTGCGAGCTTCATCTCCGTCGATCGCAGGACACGACCGCCGGTGAGCTTGAGCAGAAACTCCGGCCCGAGGATGGGGGTTTGACGGGAGCCTTGGTCATGCAGCCGGAGCGGCGCCAGGTGTCCGCGTTCGATGTCCACCTCTGCATCGAGCAGCCCTGCCCGAAGCGTAAGCGGTCCCTCGGCCTGCGCACCATGCGCCGGCAGCACGACACCTACGCAAAAAATGACGGAAGCGCTGACACGAAGTACCAAGCTGGCCATGGAGATCTCCTTCAAGCAAACACGCGCGATAATGAAAGCGTTCGGAGCAAAACGAAATCACTATAGCACGAGCGGCGGTGTCTCACTGTCTTGCCGTTCTGCCCGGCGCACCAGGCCGGGGCGTGCGTACCGGGTCGAGCAGGTCCAGCAACGGCTGGAACAGCTCCAAAAAGTATTCGTGACACCTATTCCTTGCGACGCACCATCTTCGTGATCGAAACTGTGGGTTCACCAACCAACCGAAAGCCGCCGCCCAGGCCTTTTCCCCGGACGTATCGCGTGCTGATCAGGAGAGCTCCTAAATCGGAAAGCGTGTGCTTCGCTTCGGCGTGATGGCGCAGCCTTTCAGCACCTTCCACGGGTACTGTGCCGAGTTAACGGCACCTTCACCTTTACCGGCCTGCTGACCGGCGGGGACGGCGCCAACACGCGGAAAAATGCCTATGCGGACTTCCTTCTGGGCTCGACGCAGAAAGGCAGCTGAGCGACCCGCGCGCTGAAGGCGACCGAGTACGCGCTCTACGTGGAGGGTTCCTCAAGCTTTCCCGTCGCCTCACACCTAACTACGGCCTTCCTGGGATCTCTGGTGGGGACGACCACCTGATGTACAGCCTCGACCCGACCACCCGCAATGTAGCAGTCGATCCTTCGGCGAGCCCCAAAGTAACTCCGCTCGACCCGACCGATATCAAGGTCGTCCCCCGCCGACACCGCCAGCGCCCGGGTGCCCAGCCAGAGCGTCCGCGGGTACCACCGGCAGATCAGCCACGGTCACATCCAGCAGTTTCATCAGGGACCTACCAGAAGGAGGCTGCACACATCGGATTTCGAGCCTCGTAACGAGAGGGTGGCTTCGGCTGCCCTTTCACCTCTTGGAACGGCGCTAACCGGGTCTCGAACCAGGCACCCATCCCTCCTTTGTGAAAAACAGTTGACACTTCTCTGCGCATATCGGAAACTTCAGCAACAATACGCAACTAAACGAAAACCTTACCTGTGCAAGGAGAATGTCATGCGCCTGCCCTCGGCTGCATCAACGGCTCGTCTATTGGCCCTTTCCGCTCTCTTCCTGGGGCCCGCTCTTCTCCATGCACAGATCGACACCGCAACGGTAGCCGGGCGCATCGTCGACGTTACCGGCGCGACCGTGCCCAGCGCCGAGATCACGGTCACCAACACCGAAACGAACTTCACCTATCACGCCACCAGCAATACCAGCGGCGAGTGGACGATCAGCCCGGTCCACGTCGGCACCTACCGTCTTGCCATCACCGCGGCGGGCTTCAGTCGTGCCGTCGCTGGCCCGTTCTCCCTCAGCGTTCAACAGCGCCAGCAGATGGATGTCACCTTGCAGACCGGTACGGTGAGCGCCACGGTGGAAGTCACCGGCTCCGCCCCGACACTCGAAACCGCCACCTCCGAGCGATCCAGCTCATCGACAGCCGCACGATGGAGACGCTTCCGCTGAACGGCCGAAACCCGGTCCAGCTTGCGCAACTCACTGCAGGCGTCACGATCAGCGAGCCAGGAGCGCGCGATGAAGGCGGATTCGGCTTCTCGGCAAATGGAGCCCGTTCCCTCGAGAATAACTTCCTAGCTGGACGGCATCGACAACAACTCCAACCTGCCGGACCTCCTGAACGAAGCCAACTATGTGGTGATGCCCTCGGTTGATGCGCTTCAGGAGTTCAGGGTCGAGACCGACTCCTACTACGCCGAGTTCGGCCGGGCGACAGGAGCGGTTGTCAATGCCACCACCAAGAGTGGCACCAATCACGTGTCACGGCGTGCGTCTACGAATTTCTGCGGAACCAGACCTTGACGCCCGCAACTTCTTCGATCCAACCTTGCCCGCCGTATCACCAGAACCAGTTCGGCGCGACTGTCGGTCTTCCCATCCTCCGCGACAAGTTATTCTTCTTTGCCGATTTCGAAGGCCTTCGCATGTCGCAGAGTCAGACCGATACCGCTCTGGTTCCCACCGCGGCCGCAAAGCCAAGGGATTTCTCGAACCATCTCGACCTGATCTACTCCAACCGGTGTCGCCGATTGCAATGGCAACACCACCTATGCCGGCGAGACTCTTCAACACGACCCTGGCGGCTGCCAATCAGCGCTGGAGTCCCACCGGGTACTGCGGCGTACCGTTTGGCTACAGCGCCCGCTGGAGTACCGTCGAACGTGATCCCGGCATGCCAAGCAGGATCCCCTCGGCGCCAAACTGTTCGCGCTCTACCCGAGCCCAACGCGAGCGGCGCAGGCTATAACTATCTCTCCAACCCCAGCTTCTTCGCGCAGGTCGCAATCAGGGCGACGTTCGCATCGACCAGGTCCTTACCTCGCAGCGACAACATCTTCTATCGCTTCAGTGTGAGCCGCGCGCCCTCCACCATCCCAGGACCCTTTGCCGGTCTTGCCGATGGCGGCGGCTTCTTCTACCGGGATCGAGCGACAACGGTCCTACATCCCTCGCCTTCGAGTGAAACGCATGTCTTCTCCCCAACGCGCGTCAACGAAATTCGGCTCGGCTACAACCGCCTGCATCCAACCGCAACCAGTTCAACTCAGCGCCGACGTCTCCGGGCAGCCCTTGGCTTCCCAGGCGTCCCGTATCAGGCCGGAACTAATAACGGCGGCCTGCCTCAACTGTACTTCAACGACGCCGCGACGCTTGGCAGTCCCACCTATCTGCCCTCCAACGAGATTCAGAACACGTACTCCGTCTCCGACACGTTCACGTTCATCGCTCACGGCCACAGCATCAAATTCGGCGGCGAATTCCGCCCCGAAGAGTTCACCATCTTTCAGCCCGCCGACACCTCGCGGCACTATGACCTTTGGCCCACAGTTTTACCGATAACCCCGGGGCGCCAGGCACGGGCGGCAGCGGCCTGGCCACCCTGCTGACCGGGCAACCCGGGGCGGCACCATCAACAACATCAACAACGTCGACTACATCCGCCGCGTTTATGGTCTCTTCCTGCAGGACGACTGGCGCGTCAGTGCCAAGCTGACCATCAACGCGGGGGTACGGTACGACTTCTTCTCGCCGATCCTCGAGCGCCACAATGCGCAGGCCAACTTCAACCCCGACACCGGCAGCCTGGACATCCCGGCTAGCAGCAACGTCACTCTCACCCCCACGCTCGCCAGCATCTTGACCGTCAATCACACTGCGACGAAAGGGCTTTTCACTCCTGTCTGCACCAACGTCTCTCCTCGCCTGGGCCTCGCTTACCAGTTCCAGCCCGGATGGGTCATCCGCTCCGGAGCCTTCGGCATCTTCTTCAACGGCGAAGAAAGCGGCCCCTACAGCAACCCGAGTCCCGGGTTTCAACCCGCCCTACTTCGCTTCACAGAACTTCACCGCCCCGTGCAATCTCTCCTCCTACGCTCCGGGCTCCTCCTGTGCCGTTCCGGGTATCAGCATCCTGTCGCAAGGCTTCCCCACGAACGCACTGGACGATCCCAACACGCCCAACCTCTTTTCCGAGAGCCGGCTCAGCACGCCTTACGTTGCCCAGTGGCACCTCACCGTTCAACACGAGCTCACTGCAAAGTCGACGATCGATGTCGCTTATGTTGGTTCCAAGGGCAATCACCTCTACACCTACTCCAATCTGAACCAGGCGAGCCCCACGGCCGATAACTTCGCGGCGTATGCCCCGCGGCGGCCCTTCCCCCAGGTCGACACCGCAATTGGCTGGCTTCGCTCGAACGGGTTCTCGAACTACAACTCTCTCCAGGTCAAGTTCGAACAGCACCTAAGCCATGGCGTCGCGGTGATCGCCAACTACACCTATAGCCACGCGCTCGGCAACTCGTCCTCGGCCAACCTTGGGCCGCAGAACAACGACGGCTTCCGCGACAGCCGCCACCCGGAACGCGAGTACGGCAACCTCGACTTCGATGTTCGGAACCGCTTTACGACCGGCTACTCCTGGGATCTGCCCATCGGCCGGGGTATGGCGCTCGCCAGCAACACGCCTCGCGTGGTCGACGCTCTGATTGGGCACTGGCAACTCTCTGGCGTTGCCACGCTCTCCTCCGGAACCTGGTACACCGTCACAGACGCCAACTTCAACTTCGCCAACTCCGACGGCCAGCAGCGCCCCGACGTCGTCCCTGGTCAGAAGTCATCCGGAAAGCCCTGTGTCGCAGGAACGTTCTTCAATACCTGCGCCTTCCAGGATCCCGCCCCGGGTTCCTTTGGCAATGTGTCGCTGAACTCGGTCAACGGACCCGGCGTAAAGAACTGGGACATGTCCCTGCTCAAGACCGTTCCCATCCACGAATCCATGCGCCTGGAACTCCGCGGCGAGTTCTACAACGCGTTCAACCACCCGAACCTGCTGTTCGCCGCGGCGGGCCCGCAGAACTCGAACAACGCGACTACCTTCGGTTCCAGCAACTTCGGCTTTACGACCGCCGCGCGTGATCCTCGCCTCATCCAGATCGGGGCCAAGCTCTACTACTGAACCTCAGCAGCGGGTGGAGGCTGGTGCCTGCTAGACCAGCACCAGCTTGCACCCAAACGACCGGATCCGCTCCTGCATCTCCGGAATCATCTCTGCGTCGCTGATGACCATGTCTACCTCGGAGAACGAAGCAATCAGAGACATACTCCGTTTGCTGAATTTGCTTGAATCCGCCACGACGATGATCTCTCTCGCGGCGCGGAGCATGGCCCGGTTCGCCATGGTTTCGTCAAGGTTGGTCCCGCTCACGCCGAAGTCCGGATCGCAGCCGGCGCCGCAGAGAAACAGCTTGTCTGCCGAGAACTGCTCCAGCATATCTTCTGTCGCGCGGCCCACCACCGACGCCGAGTCGTTCCGCACACTGCCACCCATGATGATCGTCTGAATGGTGCGCGACCCAAGCAGTTCAACAGCAATATTCAGGCCGTTCGTGATCACCTGAAGGTGCCGAAAGCTCTGGAGATGTCGCGCGATCTCGAGAGTAGTCGTGCCTGAGTCCAGGATGATGGTGTCGCCTTCCTGCACCAGCGTTGCAGCCATGGCCCCGATCCGCTGCTTTTCATTCGACCGATCCTTCACGCGTTCCTGTACCGGCGACTCGCGGAAGACGGTCTCCTGGATCACAGCGCCGCCGTGCGACCGCTGGATAACACCGCGCTGGTGCAGCTCGTTCAGGTCGCTGCGGATAGTCACCGCGGAGGTGTTGAAGCGGCGCACCAGGTCGTTCACCTTGGCCCGGCCCTCCGATCGCACGATCTGCAGGATCTGCGTGCGTCGTTCCTCGACCATCATCCCGTCCGGCATAGCCGCATCTGTTCGCGCGCCGATGTCTCCGTTCGCTGCCAATCCGCGCTTCATCGAAACTCCATTGAGGTTGAAATGATGATAGCGCCAGCTGATTCATAGAGCCCACTTCTTTAGACAGCCGAGTGGGCGAGCGTGCCTAAATGCGTATGAAAACCTTGTTCCGATACATCCACAAAAGAATCAGCCAGTAGGTGGCCAGCGTCAGGGCACCCACGAGCAGCGGTTCGAGGGCGTTTCCAAACAGGTTGAGCCCGTTGCCCAGATGCGTGTGAAACGCGCCCTCGACAAACTCTTCGAACAGGTGCGCCATCATGTATGCGGCAATGGAATTCAGACCCACAATGACCAGCGGAAAGGCGAGCTTACGGTGCTGTTTCACATCGACCACCCATGAGAAGACGATGAGATAGAGGAAACACACGCCGCCACTGAACAGCACCCAGGAGGGCGTCCAGATCCGCTTCACGATCGGGCAGATACCCGTGAACTGCAGAAGCAGGGCTCCGGCTATCAGCCCCGCCGCGGCGATCGCAAACTTGCGAAAGGGAATGCGCGGCGCGACCTCAAGAAACCACTGCCCTGCGATCAAGCCGAGCAGCATCGTTCCCAGGGTCGGGATGAAGCTGAGCGTGAGATAGCCTCCGTCGTTGAACAGGAACGGGCTGGGTCGTGGCAGTTTGTTGAGGAACCAGACATCGAAAGCCTGTCCCAGATTGCTGTTCTTGTTCCAGTGCGCCGCAAAACCGGTGTACAGGTGCTCGTGCCAATCCGCCGGAACTCCGACCGCTGCCCAGTCGAAGCCGGCGCCTGGAGCCGGATAGAGCGCCCACGCCAGCCAATATCCAAACAGGATCACCCCCAGCGCGGTCCATTGCCATCGTGGCCTGCAAAAACTCAGCAGGAACGCGAACGTGTACCCCAGCCCGATCTGCGTCAGTGTGTCTTCAAACGTAAAGTTGGTCATGGGGCTGTGCATCGAGCGAAGAAAGAAGCCCAGCGCAATAAGCAGCACACTTCGCCAGATCGTGTGCCCCAACATGCTCTGAAAGGTCGCTCCCCGTCTCTGCCGGCTTCGCAGGGAGTAGGGCATGGCGACGCCGACCAAAAAGGTGAACGAGGGCTGGATGGTGTCGTGGAGGCTCATGCCGGTCCACTCCACATGCGACTGGTTGTACGCCAGCACATGCCAGAAGGTGCTACCCGGAAATGACTTTGCCACGTTGGCGAACTGCATTACCTCGCCCATCATCAGCAGCATGACGAGACCCCGATACGCGTCCACCGCGACGTTTCGCTGCTGCAGCTTTGCCTCGGCCACCACCGGTTCACTCATGGCAAGATCTCCTGTCGCCCCATTTGTATGGAAGCCGGGCCATGTCGATCCCTTTCACTTCCCTACGTGTTCTTTTGCTGAAGTGGGAGAAGTCTAGCATGGAGCGCACGCCACATCTTCAACACTTTGCCCTCCACTGCCGCTTTTCCTTTGACACGACCGTGCCTTCCAACCTAATCTCACCGAAAGCAATTCTCTTGCGAATACTTTCGAGTTCCTCTCCGTCTGCAAACGCCTTTCAAGATCGCTGAGCAGGCACTCCGGCAAAGCAGGTAGCTGCGCAGGTCACCACCACCATTCATTCTCGTATCAGGGGACAGACACAATGAAGCTCGGCGAACCAATCGATCCGTGGACACGACGTAGATTTATGCAGGTCAGTGCCGTCACCGCCGTGGCCGCAAGCCTGACGCCCGCGCTCCATGCTGAAACCGCCAGCTCGAGCGGATCCATGATCGACGTCCCATTCGCGAAGCGGAACCCTCGCCTGGCGATGATCGGCACCGGCGGCCGCGGAACCTCGCTGCTCGGGAACCTCCTCGCCGCGGACGCTCAGGTGGTGGCCCTTTGCGATGTGGTGCCCGAAAAGGCTGAGCACGCAGCATCCCTCGTGGTCGCGGCCGGTCAGAAGAAGCCGGAGCTCTACACCCGGGACCAGCACGCCTTTCTCAAGCTGCTCGATCGACAGGATGTCGATTTTGTCATCGTCGCCACGCCCTGGACCTGGCATGCGGAGATGGCGATCGCCGCGATGAAGAGCGGGAAAGACGTCGCGGTCGAGGTTCCCGCTGTGCGCACCCTGGACGAGTGCTGGGCCATCGTTCGGACCTCGGAAGAGACACGCAAACACTGCGTGATGCTTGAGAACTGCTGTTACGGGTACAACGAGACGCTTGTGCTGCGCATGGCTCACGCCGGCCTCTTCGGCGATCTCCTTTACGGTGAAGGCGCCTACCTCCACGATCTGCGCGAGGAGCTGTTCTCCGACCACGGCGAAGGTCTATGGCGACGCACCGAGCACACTCTCCGCAACGGCAATCTCTACGCCACCCACGGCCTGGGTCCCGTTGCGAATTACATGGGGATCCAGCGTGGCGATCGCTTCAGCCACCTCGTCTCCATGAGTTCTCCAGAACGCGGTCTCGATGCCTACCGCAAGGAGCACCTGAAGGCCGACGATCCCCGGCAAAAAGAAAAGTACATCACCGGAGATATGAATACGTCGCTGATCCAGACGGCCCGCGGCCTCACGATCACCGTCAAGCACACGGTCTCGACGCCCCGGCCCTATGACCGTGTGAATATGGTCGCGGGGACCAAGGGTGTCTTCGAGGATTACCCGGCCCGCATCTACTTCGACGGCCTGAACAAGGATGAGGCGTGGGTCACCCTCGACGCCTATAAGCAATTCCAGCACCCGCTCTGGAAGTCCGAGGGCGACACTGCCAAGAAGGTTGGCGGCCATGGCGGGATGGACTACATCATGCTCTACCGCCTTCTCGCCTGCATGCGGCAAGGACTTCCGCCTGACATTGATGTTTACGATGCCGCCGCATGGTCGGCTGTTACGGAGCTCAGCGTCCGCTCCGTCGCGCACGGCAGCGCACCGATGGACTTCCCCGATTTCACCGGAGGCAAGTGGCAGGGCCGCCCGATCTCCGCGATCGCAACGCAGACCGAAGCATAAGCGTCGAACACTTCGGAAGCATACCAGGAGCACCCGTGCCATGCCGGACCACCCATCATCCGCAACCGGACCAACCGACAAGTTCGTCGACATGGTCAGTGCGCGCGCTACGGTTGACCTTCCGCTCAGCGACTTCCAGCCACGCTCCTCGCTAAGTCGCCCGTCCATACCATCACTCAGCCCCGATTTCCCGTCATCGACTACCACAATCACGTTGACTCGATCGGCGCGACGGAGCTCCTGAAGATCAATGGACGCGTCCGGTGTCGAGTTCCTCGTCAACATCACCATGCAGACGGGCGCCGCCGGCATCTTCCAGATGGACCGTCTGCGCCGCGCCGCGCCCGACCGCCTCGCGTCCATCGGATGGATGGACTGGTCCGATGTCCCCGCCCCCGACTTCGTAGCGCTCACCTGCGACCGCCTGGAGGAGATGCGTGAGCACGGTGCCGTGGGAATCAAGTTCTGGAAAGACCTCGGCCTCTCCGTCCGCGACGCCTCCGGCGATCTGCTTCGGATCGACGACGAGCGGCTTGCTCCTATCTTCACCAAAGCCGGCGAACTCGACCTCGCGGTCATGTTCCACACCTCCGATCCCACCGCCTTCTTCGACCCCATCACTCCCGAAAACGAACGCTTTGAAGAGCTGGCCGCTCACCCCGATTGGGGCTTCAGTACTGCTCCCGTTTCCAAGCGCGATCTCCTCGATCAGCGAAATCGCGTCTTCGCCCGCCACCCCGAAACCACCTTCGTCGGAGCCCACCTCGCGGAGTCTGGCGAAGATCTCGACTTCCTCGCGCAAACCCTGGACGACCATCCCAATCTCTTCGTCGACATCAGCGCTCGCACCCCGGAGCTTGGCCGTCAGCCATACCGCGCCCGCGACCTCTTCCTTCGCTACCCCGACCGCATCCTCTTCGGCACCGACCTTCTCCCCGAGGTCGACATGTACCGCCTCTACTACCGCTTCCTTGAAACCGCCGACGAGTATTTCGAGTACCCGTCACACGCCTCACGCCAGGGCCGCTGGAACATCTACGGAATCTTCCTTCCAGACGACATCCTCCGCAAGGTCTACCGCGACAATGCTCTGAAACTTCTCCCACAGCGGCCCTGAGTCCCAGGCCATGAGGACGTGTAGCGTTGCCTCGCACCGAAGTGGCTAGCAGCCAGCCAGCTTTCTAAGGCCAGGTACTCGGTTCGGCTGGTACATAGCCGGCCACGAGTACACACTCCGGGGTCGCAGAATCGGGTGGGAGCCACTCACTGTGCCTTTGGAAACTGAAAGCGACGCTGGTAGATCTCTTATAGCGGCGAGGTACAGCAGGCCCTTCGATTCAGTGGACCTATAATCATCAAACTGAGCGGTGGAGTCTCATCAATGTATCGAACCATATCGGCCTCACTTCGCAACCACGTCAGCAAAGCCATAGCCTTCGCGGTGCTTTCCTTTGCCGTCACACTCGCCTGCGCGCAATCGAGTCCTGGTTACCACTTGGCTAAGCGTGTCCTCCTTGGAGGCGACGGGTCTTGGGATTACTTCGCCGTCGATCCATCGACGGGACACGTCTTCATTCCACGCGGTGCCAACGTTATCGTTTTGGATGGGGATGGAAACAAGCTGGCTTTGATCCCTGGCTTCAAGGAAGCACATGCAATCGCGTTTGCTCCGGACTCAAAGCTTGCATACATCAGTGACGGTGACAGGGCAACGGTGCTCAGTACGGAAACCAACAAGATCACCGGGCATCTCGACCTCAGTACCAATGAACCGGACGCGATTCTTTACGATGCTTCGACGAAGCGTGTCTTCGCTTTTGGTGAAAAGGGTGCGACCGTTTTCGATACTTCAACGGGCGCAAAGCTTGCCACTATCCCCTTGGGTGGCAAACCGGAGTTCGCGCAAGCAGATGCCTCGGGCTTTGTTTACGTCAACATCGAAGACAAAAACCTGATTGCCCGAATCGATGCGAAACAACTGAAAGTCCTGAATGAGTTTCCCATGAGCACCTGCCAGCGACCTTCTGGATTAGCCATCGACGTCGATCATAAGCAACTGTTCGTAGGCTGCGGCGGTAACAATGTCATGGTCGCAGTTCGATATACCGACGGAAAAGAGTTGGGTTCGGCTCCGATCGCCAAGGGTACAGATGCAGTCTCGTATGACCCCGGCACCCAGCTTGCATTTGCTTCATGCGGCCAAGGCATTATCACCGTCGTGCATGAAGACTCTCCCGGAAGCTACAAGGCAGTTCAACAAATTGAGACAGAGCCAGGAGCACGTACCATGACTCTGGATCGCAAGACTCACACTGTCTACACGGTCACCGCAAAGATGGGACCGCCAAAACCGGCCACCCCGCAAAATCCACATCCGTGGCCGTCGATCACCCCGAACACCTTCGCAATGTTGATTTACAAAAAATAGCTTGCATGGCGGGCCCCTCACCCTACCGGTCCGGATCCCTGGTCTGCCCCGCATACGCTTGCGGCCAATCCGTTAAGCTGTGCCTATACTGTGGGGCAGGAGCTTCGCTTGGTTCACCTGCTGCAGCGCCACGCATTCCCGATCAAGGCCCAACTGGCGGCATCTTTGGTACTGGCCTACGCCTTGCCTGCCGAGGTCTTGACCCCGCTCCTGGCTCCAGGTCTGAAGCTGGACACGTACGGTGATCTAGGCTTTCTCGCCATTGCATTGGTCGAGACCCGAGCTCTTCGTCCTGCTTTTCTGCCACCAGGATTGGGGCTGAACTTCTTCCTGGCTGGTTACCGCATCTTTACTCGCTACCAGACTCCCTCGGGGCGAACACTGCGTGGATTGCGCATTCTGCGTAGCGACACAGATCGTCAATCCATGAGAGTCTTCGGGAACTTGCTTACGCATTACGGGTATGAGCGGTCCCGGTGCCAGGTGAGTCGCTCAGACAAGACCTATGCCGTGGAGGTGAACTCGCCTCATGGGCGAGCGGACCTCAACGTAGAGGCGGACCTATCCGCCGAAGTGGTGTCTCCCCCGCCAGGGTCCCCGTTCCCAAATCTTCGCGAAGCTCGCAAGTTTGCGGGGCCGCTTCCGTTCACGTTCGACTACGAACGGCAGACGCACTCCATCATCCGTGTTGAAGGTGTCCGGCAGGACTGGAACCCGAGACCGGTGGCGGTCACCGTTCGTCGCAACACCTTTCTGCAGCAGGACCCATTTCGCTCTGCGGGCGCAGTGCTGGCGAACGCCTTCTACCTTGAGAACGTTCCCTATGCGTGGAAGCCGGGAATCAGGGAAGTTCTGACATGAGCAACTCAGGCCAACGCAGCAGCTATGAGGGCGTGGCGAAGATCATCCAGTTCAACAGCCGCTTCTACATCGGCAGCGCTCTGGGCCTGACCGCTGCCGTGCTAATGCTGAGACTGATCTCCATGCCCATGTGGCTTCGAGCGGGTGTGATCCTGGGCATGGTCCTGATGCTGTTTTGGACTCTGAGTTCGATCCTCGTCTCGTGGTACGTCTACGACCATGCAGGAGTAATGCGTTTGAACTGGATGGGATCGATGCTGCACCGCCCGCCGCAACGATGGGCCAACATTCACGCAGGCCTTGACGAGTCCACTGTCTGGCTGCGGCGTTTGCTCCCGGGTACAGACGGCGTCGTGGTCGATATCTACGACCCACGCACGATGACGGAACCCTCGATAGCCAGGGCGCGCCAGTTGTACCCGGCCACGGAACCCTTTCAGGCGGGAAGTGCCGATAAGCTGCCCCTACCTGATGCCGACCGTGATGCGATCTTTCTGCTGTTTTCTGCCCATGAATTGCGCCATCCCGAACGCCGCACCCAATTCCTTCGCGAGGCGCATCGCGTGCTGAAGCCAGACGGGCAGATCGTGCTCGTGGAACATCTGCGCGACTTTCCGAACTTCGTGGCGTTCGGGCCAGGCTTTCTTCACTTCCACGCAGGCCGCAGCTGGCTTGGCAGCATTCGTGCGGCCGGCCTTCGAGTCGTGCAGCAGCGCGGAGTGACGCCGTTTGTGCGCTGCTTTTCGCTGCGTAAGGCGGACACGTGAAGCTAAATGTCGCAGAACAGTGGCTCGTAAACAACCCCGTGCGAGCCCTTGTACAGCGCCTTTATGAGATACCTCTTCTGCGGAGGCTCGGTGGCCCTGTTGAGGGTGGGCGTGTGCTCGAAGTGGGCTGCGGTCGCGGTGTGGGCCTTCCTCTGCTCCTGCAAGAGTTCGGTGCGCAGCATGTTTCGGGCGTCGACCTGGATCCCCGGCAGGTGGCTCGTGCGCAACGGCGCCTTGCGGAAAGGTATCCGGGACGCATCGATCTTCGCGTTGCCTCCGTAGAGCAGCTACCTTTCGAGGACTGCAGCTTCGACGCAGTGTTCGACTTCGGCATCCTGCACCACGTTCCTGCGTGGCAGCACGGTGTCGCCGAGATTGCCCGGGTCCTCAAGCCGGGTGGAGTCTTCTTCTTCGAAGAGGTGACGCGCGCAGCCTTGGAGCGCTGGAGCTATCGCACGTTTCTCAAGCACCCGAGGGAGAATCGCTTCAGCGAGGTGGAATTCCTCGAAGCTCTGAACAATCATGATCTCCGGCCTGACCCTGAGGTTCACCGCGCCCTCTTTGGGGATATCTTCATCGGCGTGGCCCAGCGATGCTGATCCGGCATACGGCGCGAAGTCGGAGACCTAAGGCCCAGGAGCGCTCCGCCCGAGGTCACCATCAGTCAGCTTGTCGGTAGCTGTACTATCCGGACAGCGTGAAGGACTCATCCGGTTCGCGGACAGGGTAGAAGCCCACCTTTGCTAAACAACTCAGCGCAACTTCCTTCTTCCCGCTACTGCGAACGTCGGGCGCTTCAAAGGAGTTCGCATGTCAGAATCTCGGAATGCTCCTCCAGCGCCAGTACCTTCATCGTTATCCCTCCCTCGCACCGGCTAGGTGTTCCGCAGATCCGCAGCGAACAGGTCTTGGATGGTGTAGAGCCGTTCGGTGATTCCTTGTTTGAAGTGGTAACGAAGAACGGCTTACTGCTTCCTTACCGGAAGGTGCCCATTCAGCCAGGAGCTGATGTCATTCATGACCACCCTCTTATCGATATCGTTCAAGAGATCGTGAAAGCCCCCATCGTAGAGCTTGAGTGTCTTGTCTACCGAGCCGGCCATGTCGTAGAAATGCTGGCTTCCGCTTGGCCTCGTGTTCTTGTCGGCCGTCCCATGGAGAATCAGGACCGGCAGCGTGATCGAAGGAAACGCCTCTTTGAGCCGTTCGTCCGCTCGAACCATCGCTGCCATCGTCATGGTCGGCTGCGTCTCGTGGGCAATCAAGGGGTCGTTATCCATCGTCCGGACAGCCTCGGCATCGCGGGAGAACCGCTCATTTGGCAGATGGAGAATGTGTGCGTGAGGTGCGAGATGGCTCAGACCTTTGAAGACAGCGAGAGCAAAATCAGGCGCGGGTAACTCGTGCGCAAAACTTTCGCAGATCAGACCTGCCAACTCAGCCTGGTGGTCAAGCGTATAGAGACAAGCGACCACGCCACCCGCGCTGTGACCAAGCAGGAACACCGGCGCCTTCCCCTCACGCGAGTACACGATGCTCATCACCGCCTCTACATCACGTACGTAATCCGTGAACGCTTCAACGTAAAACCGTTCACCGTCCGAGCTTCCTCGGCCACGCAGGTCAACTGCATACACCGCTAGGTCGTCAGCAACGAACTGTTCCGCGACCCACTCGTAGTACCCGCTGTGGGCATTGAAGCCAGGGATGATGAGTACGACGGCACGGGCTTCGCCAGCTGGGCGCCAAGACCGAAAGAAGATCTGGCGATGGCCTTGGTGGGAGAGGATCTTGGACACCAAGTGCCCCGTGACACCGCCAGGTTGATGGTGGTCTATCAACGTAGGGCCGGTGGCCAATCACAACACTCGACGTTGCTGGATCTGGACGCGGCATCCGACCGCGTCCAGAAAGCCCTAGCCTTTGCGAAGGAAAATCTCACCAAACATCTCTCCATGTCGGACCTCGCCGGTGTGGCCTGCCTGAGTCCCAGGCAGTTCGGCAGGGTCTTCAGGGAAGAGACCGGACACACACCCGCGAAGGCCGTCGAATTGCTTCGCGTGGAATCCGCCCGGACGCTCATGGAAAGTGGGCGTTTCTCTGTGGACGAAGTCGCTCGGAAGAACGGCTTCGTCAGCCGCGACCGCATGCGACGCTCGTTTATTCGATCCTTCGGACAGTCTCCCCAGGCCATGCAACGCCTTCTCAATACGCCTGGTCCGCTGGTTACGCCAGGCGGCGCTTGACCATGCCAGCGAAGCCGAGCAGGCCAGTGCCGAGCAAAGCGATGGTGGAAGGCTCGGGAGTTGAGGTGACTGCCGTAATCGTGATCGGCACATCCTCAAATACATCTTTGCCGTTGGCTCGTTCCAGCAGCGCATCGGCATTGGAGCCGCTGGGATCGTAGAGATCAATCTGGGCCCCGTTGCTCAGGATGAACGCCAGGCCGTTGCCATCCAGGCTGCCGACACCGTCCGTCACAAATAGAACATCGTCGTTCGCGGGAAAGGTGCCCCCGTTTGTAACTGTTGGGAAGGTGCCGGGAGCCAGAACGGAGTTGATGACCAGGTTCGCACCGTGGGGAGCCGTTTCAGCGGTACCCGTCACACTTGCTATCGAATACTCCCCGGGAGCTTCGAGCGTTCCCGTTTTAAGGACCCCCGACCCACTGAACGAACTGGAAGCGTTGCCGAAGGTGAAATCGAAGCTGTCAGCACGAGCAGCAAGGCTGGCCGACAGTAACGAGATGGCAGCCACGAAAGAGCTTAAACGCATGGAGAACCTCCTGATGGTGAACTTGGTGGCTACTCTACAAGCTTCGTGTCTTCATTCACGTGAATGTTCGGTTAGGTCTGATCGCTGATGAAGCTTCAGAGTGCGAGACCATCTCGACATGGTGGAATCCTGTATCTTAATCAGAACAATAAATCTGGTGTTCACAATTTAGTCGGCGACCTGTAACAGAGGCGCTGTAAAAGGAGTGAAGCTCACACAGCTTTGTATTGGTGCCGCTCTGCTTGCACACCACCCAACTGCCACTCCTTCGCGCGTGCTTGCTGGGACTCTGGCTTAGGTCAGCTTGCTCCGTCACCAGGCGTGACCCCTTGCGAGGCCAACATGCAGCATTCCCACTCCTTCTTTTCTCCGTTCGTATCGGTCGTTCCCGCGATCGTAGCTCTCTGCTGTACGATCCCGGCTGTTGCCCAGGTGGACCGAAGCGCATTGACAGGTACCGTAACGGACCCCTCAGGAAGGCTGCTGGGGCAAGCACACATCACTGCTCTGGAGACATCGACGCAACTCCGGCGTGAAGGAGTCTCGGACGCGTTTGGGAGGTATGGAATCGCTGAGCTTCCGGTGGGGCGGTACACCGTTAGCTTCGCTCATTCCGGCTTCGAGACTCTGACGTTCGCAGATGTTGGGCAGGTAGTCGGGAGAACCCGCACCCTGGATGCCAGGCTGAAGGTCGCTGGCAAGAAGGAACAGATGGACGTCTCCGCGAGTTCGCAGCTGCTGGACCGCAACACCAGCACGGTGACAGGTCTGATTGAGAGAAAGCAGGCCGATGAGCTGCCGCTGAATGGACGCAACTGGGCCTCCCTCACGGCATATATACCAGGCGCCATCGACACCGGTGGCAGCAACCAACGGTCCATACGGTTTGCCGGACGTGGCCTCGACGACAGCAACTTCACTTATGACGGCGTCGACGCCACCAACGTCGCGAACCAGACGCAGCGAGCCTGGGCGAGGCTCGCCATACCGCTGGACGCGATCGCGGAGTTCCGGGTCGATACCCTCCTGGCAACGGCAGAGGAGGGCGCGACCGGCGGCGCTCAACTCGCCGTGGTTTCGCCCGCGGGTACGAACCAGCTTCACGGACGCCTTTTCGAATTCCTCCGTAATAACATCTTCGACGCGCCCGAGCCATTCTGGGCCTCGCACGGCGTGTCACAGCAGCCGCTCCGTCTTAACCAGTTTGGCGGATCGTTGGGCGGCCGGATCGTGGAGAAGAAAACCTTCTTCTTCCTGGCTTCGGAAGCCTACAGGCAAGTGTGGGGCTATCCGACGAGCGGTGACGTGCCCAGCGCGGCATTCAGGGCTACGATCCCGATATCTTCACCTGTTTATGCAATCGTGAATGCCTATCCGCGGGCTGGCCCAAGAACAGTTCTTACGCCCTACACTCCACAAAACGATCCGGGCGATCCGAACTATGCGAACTACGACCTTCTAACCTGTGCCTGCACACAGGTCGTCAACGAGAACTCGGCAATGTTTCGGGTCGACCAGAATTTCTCACCAAAGACGACGGGCTTCCTGCGCTTCAATTACGACCGCTCCGTGAATACGCAACCTGTCTCCGCTGCCGCGACGGATCTGCAGCAGAGGGTGACCACGCCGATCAATGGAGCAATCGAACTCCTGCACATCTTCAGTCCTTACCTGACTGATGAAGTGAAGTTCGGTTTCAATCGATCGACGTCCAACACCTACAACTCCGGTCAGACCGGTATCAACTATCAGATCGCGATCGCATCGGGGCCCGGACCGGGATTTGTAACCTCAAACTACAACTACAGCTCCGTGTACGTCGGCAGTACGCTTTCGGAGATCGACGAGCCTTACCTGGGTTCGCGGCAGGCATACCTTGAAAGCCGGAGTGGAGATACGCGAGGTCCAGCTGAACCAGCACTACGGGGAGCATGGAGCGGTCACCTTTGCCACGCTCGAACAACTGGCAGCCAACAAGGTACGAAAGGCGAGTCTCACGGGTGCTCTGCCCGTCAACGACTTGCACAAAGCCTGGTTTATGGGCTACGTGCAGGACGAGTACAAGCCCACGCCAAACCTGACGCTCAATCTGGGCGGGCGGTATACGGTCTTTGACCTCTTTCACGAGGCGCATGGACGAGCCAATCCATTCGACTTCGGTACCTGCGGATCACAAGGCTTCTGCGGCGTCGGCGCCAGCTTCGGCCAGCAGAACTACCGAGACTTTGATCCGCGTCTGGGTGTCGCCTGGTCGCTCGGCGGAAGCGCGAGGTCCATAATTCGCGCAGGTTTCGGGATTTACCACGAAGATGGCCAGCTGGATGATCAGAACCTCCCCGCAAAAAACGAAATCCCCTCGTTCTCCGCGACGAACCTCACCTACCCGGTCGACCCATACTTCACCGGAACTGGAACCCTGTCGCCGAACGCGGAGCAACGGAACCGCAAGGATACATATGTTGAGCAGTGGACCCTGTCTGTTCAGCAGGAGCTGCCGGCGAACTTCGTCACGAGCATTTCCTACCTGGGAAGCAAAGGTGTCCATCTGCTCGACACCAATGCTGTGAATCTCATCGATCCAGAGAGTGGGCTGATCCAGTATCCGGCCTTTGCTCCTGCTATCGGCTGGCGTGGCTCGGTAGGGGCGAGCTCCTATAACGGCCTCACCGTATCGGTGCGGCGCCCGTTCACGCATGGTCTACTGGTCGCAGCCAACTACGCCTATACGCACGAGCTCGACAATGGCTCCAATGGCAGCGGAGATGGTGACGAGATCTCGCCCCAGAACCCCCTCTGCATCTCGTGTGAGTGGGCCAGTGGTGCGTGGGATGCCCGCCATGTGGTCCAGGGCAACGCCGTCTACGAGCTCCCATTTGGCCCTGGAAAGCGTCTGTTCAGCCACGGCTTTGCCGGCACCCTCGCCGGCAACTGGCAGCTAACCACGGCGGCTCTGGCGCGCACCGGTTTTCCCGTCAACGTGCTCTTGCCGAGCAGCTACATCTCGCCCTTTGGAAACTCCGGCACGCTGCGTCCCAACCTGGTTCCAGGCGTCCCACTGACTCCGCCGGGAGGCAGGACGATCGCACACTGGATCAATCCCGCTGCCTTCGCCGCACCCCGGGCCGGGACGCTCGGAGACGCGCCCCGTAACCTCTTTGCCGGACCTGGCACTTGGCAGGTCGACACCGGTATCGCCAAGACGTTTCCCCTTGGAGAGCGTGCGCGTTTGCAGTTTCGTTCGGAGTTCTTCAACCTGTTCAACCATCCGCAGCTGGGTCCGCCGCAGGCCATCTTCAATCCATCGAACACCGCGGGCTTCGGGAGCATCACGAGTACGGTGAACCTGAACATATCGCCGATCACCCCTGTAGGGTCGGGAACGCCGCGTGAGATCCAGTTTGCGTTCCGACTGGAGTTCTGATGAAGGTGCGGCGCGGCCTGAGCGAAGCAAGACCCGGACAGGTCCTGCCCCGGAGAGGTCCTGTCCAATCCAGGCGAGGTCTGGTAACCGCCTTGTGAGTGGGTGCCGTAGGATGATAGCGGGCTTCGCACCAGATAAGAAAGGCCCTCTCCCCAGGAGGCAGGGAGAGGGCCTCAGTCTTTGGAGAACCTTTCTAGTCGTCCAGGTCAGCGGTGGTCGGTGCGGCCTTGTTGAAGTCGCTTGCAGGACGAACCTTCTTCTCGCCAGGGTAGGGAACCTTGAAGTTCGTGGCTTCGTACCAGTCGAGATGATTGACGGTATCCGCATCTTCGGAGTCCGGGATGTGCTGTTTGCCCGCGAACACCTTTGACTTCTTCTTCATCCAGCCAGCCCTCAGCGCCTTGACCGTAAGGGCTCTCAGCGTGGACCGGCGCAGCGTTCGACAGTTACCCCGGCACTGAACTTCGAGGGCGGGATTGGCTGAGTCGGTGTCTGGGCTCACGCCCTGGTTCAGCGGAATCCCATTCGCCACGTGCGTCCACGGCTTGAAGTTGGCCGCAGGCGGATTGTCGATGAAGATCTCGCTCATCGGCGAGGCCGTCAGGTCGAACTGATTCATCGGCGTCAATCCAAGAATCTGCTCGATCGTGCGGGTCATGTTGACCTGCGTGTAGAAGGTGCTGTCCTCGGTGACGCCAGCGCCGCTGCCATCCTTCTTCACCTGCTGCTGGACGTAGGGGCTGATGATGTAGCCAGGGCTGCGGTGACCGTCCACGTGGTCGACGCCGTTCTGCGCATCGTCTTCCTCGACGAAGATCGCCGAGTCCTTCCAGATCGAGCTGTGGCTGATCGCATCGACGAAGCGGCCGAGGGCCAGGTCGTTGTCGGCCTGCATGGCTTGCGCCGTCGGTGGTCCGCCGGTGTGGTCAGAGCTGATCCACATAAACTCCAGCTGCGGCACCGAGCCGTTCGCGACGTCCTTCTGGAACTCCTGATTCCAGACGTCGAAGCGGAACTGGTCAGGGATGCCCAGATCGAACTGCGGGTAGTTCTGGACCGTGTTGTTGATCAGGTTCGGCAAGCGGCGAGTGCGAAGCAACCGTGTTGAAGTTGTAAAGCTGGCTCTCCGCGCCGGCCTCATACGCCAGCGTGTCGTTGTAGAAGTCGATCCACTGCGGCTCGTTGGTGGACCCGGTGGGCGTCAGGAAGGTGTTGTACTCGATGTACTCGCCGAAGTTCTTGAACGTGACACCTTGCTTCGCAGCCACGTCCCACAGGTGACCCACCTTCTGGTACGCGATCGCATCGCCACCGTTGGAGGGATAATCGCGCAGCCAGTCCGGCGACTGGATGTCGTCGGAGTAGGGCGCCATGGCCTGCACGATCCAGTTATGTCCGTCAGCAGACTGCCGGCTTGGATCGTAGAAGTTGTCAAACAGCGGAAACCGCTGCATCAGTGCGTGGGCGTTGGGCGTCACCGGGCCAAAGGTCGGGATTATCGCCGAAGACAGCGAGCGACAGGATCGCCATTGCCGCCCGACACGTCGCCCAGGATCTGATCGTAGGTGCGGTTCTCACGGATGATCACGAAGACGTGCTTGATCTTGGATGGAGCGCCGATCCGCTCCGGGATCGCAAGCGGCTTCGGCGTTCTTCCTGCCGCCAGAAGCCGCAAAGATGTTCTCCGCAAGGTCCCAGTGGTTGTTCTGTGAACACCTGCTGCGTCAACACTCCCAGACACGCTGGATGTGGGTACGGGGACGATGCTCACCGTACCAAGGTCCTGGTGCGTGTTGAAGCTCGGTTACGCCCATGATACGTTCCGTAGGAGTTCTCCGCGGTCTTCGTCGGAGGTGGCGCAACCGCGAAGCCCGTGGTTCCGATGCCCTTGTCGTTCGCAACGAGCAGTGTGCCGTCCGCAGCGTCCAGCACGACCGAGCTCGGCGCATAGCCGACCGGGATCATGCCCACGACGAGTTCGAACCGCCGCTGTTGAGATTCACCACGGCGATCGCGTTGGCGTTGTAAAGCGCGACATAGGCGATGTCGTTGGCCTGGTCGACCGCGATCGAGTTCGGGCCCGCGCCGTACGCGGAACCGCTTTGCCCGGGCACTCGAGATTGGCAGACCCAGGTTGATCGTTCCGACCACCTGGTTGGTGCCCGTGTTGATCACCGAGATGGTGTCGCTGTAGGTATTGGCGACCAGCAGCTTCTTGCCCCAGAACGCCATCCCGGTCGGATGGAGCCCGGTCGGAATGCTGTCCGTCACCGTGAACGACGCCAGGTCGACCACGGAGACCGTGCCGGTCGACGTTGATCCAGTCGGGAACGCGGCGACGACCGGAGTGCCGTTGGAGTATCCGCTGGAAGTCGTTCTCTTTCGCGATTCGTCCAGCCTCGTTGGAGACGTAAGCGGTCTTTCCATCAGGCGAGATCATGACGCTGTGCGGCACGTTGCCCACACGAACCTCTCGCACCCTTCACCGGCGTCGCCGCGGTAAGGTCGATCTTGGTCAGCGTGTCGTTGTTGTCCAGTACGGCATAGGCGGTCTTGTTATCCGGCGAGATCGCGATGCCCGTAGGGAGTAGGACGTGTTTGACGCCATTCGAGTGCGATCGAGACGGTCTGGCCGCAGGGGATTTCGTCGCTGCCCGTGGTGCCCGGAACGCTGGTCGGGAAGCAGGTGACCGTGGTCAGAACGCCGGCGGAGTTCACGTCCATCGGAACGCTGACATGCGCGTAGTCCGAGAGCGGCCTGCGGAGCTGACGCTGGCAATGCCAACGAAGCTGCCCGTACCGGAACTGCCGTCCTGGCTGAACAACAGGTACTTGCCGTCCGGCGTATAGGTGATGCCGGTGTTGCTGCCGTCCCGGATCCTTGCCCGCCGCCGGTGAGTAGGTCTGCAGGACGGCGCCGGTCTGGGTGTTGAAGATCGTGACAGCCTGGGGAGCACCCATCTGCAGCACGGCGGCGGTGTGATTGCCCGTCGGGTTCAGCGCGACGGCCTTGGCGCGGGTCGTGGTGCCCAGATAGACCTGGGTGCCGAGGGGCGTGATGATCTGGCCGCTGCTGACGACCCATGGGGTGGGCAGGGTTGACGGGTAGTTCGGACCCTTCGATGCGTTCTTGTTCTCACCTACCTTGTAGGTCGGGAACGGCACGGACTGCGCGAACGCGGTAGCGCTGAGTCCTGCCGCTAGCAGGCCAGCGAGCGGAAGCAGACGGTTCAGTCGTCGATTGCATGCGGATGCAGATCTGGAAAAGTTTTGCGGAACATCGATGATCCCTCACGGTTGTTGACAACGCAAGTTGTGATTGCCGACCGGGACATGAAGAGGACAAGCGTGATCTTCGTCCGATGGCGAGTAGGAGGACAGAAACGGACAGGAGCAACAGGGTGCGGACCTTGGAAATAAGGCAAAGTTGTCGATCTACCACGAATTCTGAAAGCGCTGGAGGCGAGCGTAGAACGGCGCAGAACGTGGAAACGCCGGTGCTCTACCTCCCACCGCAGGAGTATTGCAGCGCTATGCGAACCGGCTTGTGACCCCTACATGAAAATTGCTGAAATTTCCGAGAATGATGGTCTCGGATTCCGTTCGGAACCTCAAGGAAGAGGACCGTTCAATTCGAACTCCTCGTCTGAGGTCGCTCCTGAGCAGATGCTCTCCCTACAAAGCGCTCTCTGGCGACGTAGTGCGTGCTTGGGCCAGGGCAGCCATATTCTCCCTCATCGTCTCAACGCGTCGGCGACCCTGGTCTGAACCGTCCACGACACGTTCGAGGTTAGAAAGAAACTCAGGCAACTTCATGGCATCTCGAAAATCCACCAGATAGGGCTGAATCTTTGCGTATTGAAAGTACATTTCCTGACAGGTCCCATAGACCAGGTCAGCGCTGAGGGCACCGTGCAGGACGAAAGCGGCCACCATATCCCAATATCCGTAAACCTGCAGAACGAACTGCGCATGACGATCACTTCCACTTACGATTTGCACCAGGTCGTCAACCGATTGGGGAAGAAAAACCCCACCGATATAGGCGCGAGCCTCCCGCATCACGGACTCTCTCCTCAGCTCGTAAAGCTTCAGGATCAACTCCGCTTCCCGGATGGGATCGCTTACCATTTCTGCTTTGACCATAGCGTCAGGGTCGATCATATGCCGCGTGAGGCTCCTGCGCCTCCCATGTTGTAAGCTCCTCCGACGTCGTCCGAGGTTTACGTAACCGAAGCGCGCGAAACCAGAATCTCCCTCACCTTCGCGCTCTCCGCAGCAATGCCCGGCAATGCCTCGCTGTACAGATTGGTGTGAAGCTCTTTCGTCACTCGGTAGCAGTCGCAGGCCGCCGCCTCAAGATTCTTCCGGTTGATGATTCTCACCTTGCCGCGCTCGTATTCGATCAGGCCACTGCGCTGCAACGCACCCGCGATGACCGTAACGGTTGGGCGCCTCACTCCAAGCATCATCGCTAGAAAATCCTGCGTAAAATCCAGGACATCGGATCCAGTCCGATCCTGACTCATCAGCAGCCATCTGGAGAGCCTCTCCTCATTCTCGTGAAGCCGATTGCATCCGGCGATGTGGGTGAGAATGAGAGCTTGTTCCTGCACAAACTCCAGCAGCCGGTATCTGATCTCTTCATCTCTTCTGAAGGCGCTAACGAGTTCGGGAAACGGCATCCTTAACGCCGTCCCGGCCAACTGGATGTAACACGTCGTCGACACCTTCGCGGGTCCGAGAAGATGAAAGCTCCCGACGACCCCTTCCTTTCCGATAAGTCCCACTTCCGCGGTATCACCATTCCCTGTGGCCATGACCACCGACGCGATTCCGGAAGTCAGGAAATAGGCATACCGCGGTGTACTGTCCGGCTCGTACAGCACCTTCTTCGTACACAGATCGACCTCTACGCAGCGAAGCTCCAATCCGTCACGGCTGGCTGGAGACAGTGCATCGAGAAAGAGATTGGAGTGCCCAGAATGGATAAGAGCTCCTCGCTTCAGTTCGCAAAGGAGGCTGCGATTGGAGTACCGCGGTCACGTCTCTGATGAGAATCGGCCATGTAGGCCCCCAGCGAACAACATAGTACCCCGTTTCCATCCGACCTTTTGTACGCTGCCATACACTCGAACGTTCGCCGTCGGACAGACGGTGGCAACTTCGACGCATAAAGTCGGACCCGAGTTGTCAGTCCACCTTTCCTTGAAACCGAAGATTCGAGTACGGAGGTCTCCACTCTGGTATTTTCATCGCCGGTAGAGGTGATTTTCGAGGGGGTCAAGCCACCGGTATCGTCGGTTCCGAGTACACGTCGCGTTCACACGCTGCATAACTGATCCAAAAGGAAGACCCATGGCGCAGTTCAAAGACACAGCGAGACAAGGTGATCCGGGAACTCCGACCACTGCTCAAAACAGCCTTGCACGGATCCATCACCTTGCAGACTTTCCCGTCAGAATCTCGACCACGAAGCCATCGTTGACCGCATCCTCTGTCCCGTGCGGGACAAAGGGCCGCTTACTCCCGTTCCGTGCGCTATCGCACACGGTTTCGTCCCCCGGCAACCAGACTTCTTCCCGGCATAGAACCTGACCTTCCTAGGAAAGCGCAGCGTGACGATCTATCGGGATGTCACTCGCGTCTTCTGGGGAACGGCGAGGGGTACGCGCGCACTCACCCTCTTATTGCACCGAGAGCCCGGATGGCTTGGCCAGGACATATCGATAACTCTCTCCGCAAGGGGCATCCAGTAGCGTCAGGCTACTCGCACTCACGCCGCAGAAGCGTGTAGCAACACCTAATGAGGAGAAGCGTTGCTCAAACCGGAGATCTTTCACGAACCGTACATAGCCTTTCAAAACATTCCGTACACCTGCGGAGAAGGCTCTGCAAAAGAAACACTTCCATCCGGTGGTGTGTTGGGCCGAGGACAGATGGTTTGGACAAGAGAGGCGTACGAGTTCAGGAAGTGTCCGCCTTCAGCCACCGCATTCGTCGATGGCGTCGGGGTTGTCTCACTCGATCCCCGGTGGCTGGTAAAAGCCGATGCACTGGCAAATCACTAAAGGAGAGCCTCTGCCAGGCGCCGAACGAAACGTCGCCATGACCTGCGCGGCCGATCGCCAGAAGGGCGGAGAGGCCTCGGGTTGCTACCCTGTATCGCTCAACTCTGAATCGCTTTACCGCACGTCGAAACCGAGTCACAACGCAACTTCAAACATGAAGAGGACGCATAGATGAAACCGAACGAATACCGCCAAAGCTACACCGTCAACGAGGACACACCCTACCAGGTCGAAGAAGGCCAACTCAAGGGAACGCACGCCAGCACAGGGATCCTCCAAATGGGTCGAGTTGTCTGGATCAGAGAACATTCCGAAGAGAGAGCCCCAGACCAGCCCATTCGGGCATATGCCGAAGGCATCGGCCTGGTGTCTCTGGCGGGCTCTCTTCTCTCCCCAGCCGTGTAGACGGCTTCGCCCGTGACCAGCAGCTTGTTCCTCATCCGGGAACCGAACCGGGCGCCCCGGAGCGCCCTAGAGATCCCGTCGCGAGAAGAGGATCTGGGCGAGGACGATCCCTGACAAGGCATAGACGGCAGCGTAGATGACCATAGCCTGGCTCGGCGCCAGCGTACCGCTGAATGGACCGACGCCAGCGCTTGCAAGAATAGGGGGCTGGAAGCGAAACGCTGCGCGGCGCCACAGTGCATCGCTTGGCATAATAAGGCTCGACAGAATCCCGAGATTGACGCACGCCCTCACATGTTGCAGCGATCCGAACTGCTCGATCCACCCGCCAACAAAGGCCAATCCGTAGAGTCCAAGCGCCACGGCGCCGCTGGTAAGAGAGGAGAAGCGGGTACTCGCTGCCATCGTCACCCCAAGCAGAACCAGGCATTGCAGCCAGATCAGGCTGAGCACGATCGCGCCATGGGGCGCCAGGAAGCCACTCTCGATGGCACTGATCGCAATCGAACCTCCCTCAATAAGCAGTACATACAGCGTCAGCATTCCCGTGAAGCCGACCCACTTCCCCAAAACCAGGCACCAGCGCTCCACAGGCTTCGTGGCAATAGCGTGGATCGTACCCGAAGCAATCTCACCGGAGAGCGTGTCACATGAGGTGAGCACCGCCATAAGCGAGGTCATCATGCTTCCCGCGTAGAGCACCATCATGGTCATCATCACCACGCCTTCACGCAAGTTGATGACCGGCGTATTCGGTCTGATTTGCTTCAGGAAATAGTGGAGTGCCGTCGCAAAAAATGCCAGGAAAGCAATGCCCGCCAGCGTGGCAATCCACAAGATCTTCCGCCGTGAGGCTTCACGGAATGTGATCCGCGCCATCAGGAGTGTCGTGTAAAACGCACCCGGCCCGCGCGAATGGCGCCCTGTTAATGGCTCAGCGGTATCCAAACCCGCAGACTCTTCCTCGCGCGTCGCCACCTCGCCTCTACCTGCGGCAGTTTGCACCTTCATCGACGTATCGCTCATAGGCCTGGCGCCGGCCCCATCGTCCGCAGAAACAAGTCTTCGAGGCTCATGCGTTGCGGAACGACAGAGAAGACCTTGACCCCCGCGTCGACCAGGAACCGAACCACCTCAGGAAGATCGTCAACGCTCGCCACCCGCAACCGCAGCAGATCCCCTTCAAGTCGAACGTCCTCGGTAAACGCCTTGAGCCGCTCCAGTGTCACGGTGGTCACACATGCGACCTGGATCTCGACGTCCGTCTGCGCCGTCTGCCATGCGCCCATCTCGTACATGTCTACGATCAGGCCGTCACGGATAAAGGCCACTCGATCGCAGCTCTGCTCGACCTCGCCAAGCAGGTGTGAGTTGAGAAAGACCGTGGTACCGCGGCTGCGCTGTTCCGCGATTACCTCGCGCACCAGCTTGCGTCCTCCAGGATCGAGACCCGATGTCGGTTCGTCAAGAAAAAGCACCTCCGGATCGTTGACCACTGCCTGTGCGAGACCAACGCGCTGCATCATCCCCTTCGAGAAGCTGCGGACCGGTTTGTTGCTTTGAGCCCCCAGCCCTACCCGCTCCAGCAATCGTGGGACCTTGTGCCGAAGTTGGTCTTCGGCCAGCCCGCACAACCTTCCGTGGAACAGGATCAGTTCAGAAGCAGAGAGCCAGTCGTAAAAGCGGAAGTGCTCCGGCAGAAACCCTACGCGCGCGCGTACCGCTCGTGTGCCCACAGGCTCACCAAGCAGAAGAGCGCTCCCACCGCTCGGCTTTACCAGGCCCAGCAGCATCTTGATCGACGTGCTCTTGCCAGCGCCGTTCGGGCCCAGAAACCCGACCACCTCTCCGCGCCCAACCTGGAGAGTCAGGTCACGGACCGCAGTGCGGGTTCCATAAGTCTTTCGCAGCTGCGAAGCGTCGATCGTGAACGTTGCCATTCGGCTGGAAAGCCTCCAACACAATAACTGCTTACTGCAACCGCGATGTCAGGTTGATGGCCGTGGTGTCGTCTCCGGTCCCGTTCAAAGCAAAAACAATTCCATTCTCAACCCACATAAGGGTGAAGTGACCGGCAGCGTCCTGGTTTGCTGGTCGCAATAGCGCCCCTTCGTTGCCGTGAACCTGTACCTGTTCATACCTCGACTCGCCCCGCACAACCGGAAGCACGAACGTAGACGACCAGTTCACAGTCTTGGTGAAGCTGGAAGCATCCTTGGCGCTCATGCCCAGCAACTGGAGCGCGATCTGCGCAATCTGCGCGGGATCGATCTCCTGCGGAGCGGACACCACGGGACTGGGAAGCTCAAACAGAGAAATGCAGGGCCCCGTCGCACTCTGACCAGGTGTCGCGTCCGTTGTCGCGCCACCCGTCCGCGCGCCTCCATCGCCACAGTTGCCATAGCGCGCCATTACGCCCCGAGGCACGCGCACCCCGATCACGGCGCCATCCACCGACGCTGGAATGTGCAGGTCGCCATGTCCTGCCTCGTCCAGGATCGACTGGATGCGGTCACGATCAAGCTTCAGGTTCATGCCCGCCCCGCTCTCCAGAAGAAGACTGGAAGGCGTTTCACCCGCAAACAGCTCGACCGGAAAGCCGGCCATCTTGGCTGCACTCGCCGGATCTTTGATCAACTGAGCCTTCTCTGGGCTCTGCGTCACCGTCAACTCGTCCGAGAGAAGACGGCCTAGGCTCTGGTTGAGCATCGGATTGTTCTGAAGGCCATTGTTCTTCAGCAAAGCGGGGTTGATGTCGAGAACCGTGAAGCGCTCGACCCGAAAGATAGCCAGCAGGTTCTCCGCCCACAATCGAATCGGTGCGACCGTAAGAACCAGCAGCACCGCAACCGTGGCAACAGATCCACCCGCAACGGACAAGCCTCGCCAGAAGGTCCACTGGCTCAGCCGCTGGTCCTTCCACTCTCCCCGCCGCTTCTGAAATCCAGCCCATGCCGTCGCGGACGGATCACCAACAGGTATCTGCGGCAGCAGGTCAAGGCCGTCGCGCACACGCGCAGCATGGCTGCGAAGGGTGTCCATCTCCCCGGAACACACCTGGCAGCTCTTCACGTGCTGGTCAACTTCTGAGCTTCGCCGGAGATCAAGTTGGCCATCCAGGTACGCTCGCAGGTCACCCTCATTAAGCTCTTCGTGTCTCATTGTTCCTCCTTGGCAGTCTGCAGCGCCGACGGCCTGCGACTGCGCCGTTGATCTCGGTCGAACAGCGCCGCGAACTCGGCCTCCGCCCGCGACAGCTTCTTGCCCACTGAGTTGAAGCTGAGTTGCAACGCTTCGGCAATCTCCTGATAACTGAACCCATCGTGACGCAACAGCAGTATCTGCGCCTTTCCCACATCTAACTTCGCTAGGATCTGGCGCACTTCAAGGATCCGCTCCTGTCGCAACAGCACCGTCAGGGGACCCTCAGCGACATCTTCGCCCTGGCCTGCACCGTCGCCCTCCAGCTCTTCTTCAGTACCGCGCCGCTGGTTGGCGCGAAGCGCATCGATCGAAGCCCGAGTCGCGGTTCGATAAAGCCAACCACCGACCGAACCATTCGCGGCAATACCAGGACCGCCCTGGTAGAGCCGCAGAAAGACCTCAGCGCAGATCTCTTCGGCCTCGGAGCTGCGCCGCAGCACTCGCCGCGTGATTCGCACGACGCGCGTGTAGTGCTCCCGAAAGATCCTCTCAAACTCTGCTTCGACCCAGAGATCGCTCATAAGATCGCTTCTACACCTCTATAACGAGAGGCAGAGCAAATTTGTGGCAGGGAAGTTCTTGCGCTTCGGGCGGCAGCACAACATCCTTCAATCTCGGCCATCCGCTGTATGGCTGCCACACACAGGAAGCCCGCCTTCCATGAGCACATGACGTGCGTGGCGTCGCGCGATGCGGGTGAGCCCGGGCTAGTTGACGGTGAGGGTGAAGGTGGTTGATGCAGAGATCGAGGTTTGGACGGAGTCCGTCGCGCGGATGGTGACGGTGTAGACCTGTGGTGGTGGGGTGCTGCCTCCGCCGCCTCCCCCGCCTCCTCCGCCTCCTCCGCCACCCGATGCGCCCGCGCCCCCGCATCCGGAGAGACCGAGCGGTAGCGTGGCCAGAAGCAGCGCCGCGAGGACCGGCAGCGCTCTGCGTCGTCGACGGGGAAGCAGGCCGAAGAACAGGACGGCGAAGATCGCCGTCGCGGGTGTCTTGGCGGTGCGTTTAAGCAACTGCCAGTTCGTGCGCGGCGAGGGCGCATCGAGAGCCTTCCGCTCGACGTCGGAGGCTCGCGCCTGCTTCGTGATCAGGGGTGAGTTGCAGGCCGTGCCCACGCCCATGTGCATCGTCGCCGTGCTTGTGCCGCTGATCACCGGCGGTGTAGCGACGAAATAGCAGATGGTCTGGGCGACGCTGCCGCCGGTGTAACTGGAACTGTAGGTGAGCGCGCCGTTGTAGCCGCCCGATGGAGTGATCGTGATCTGAGTCGATCCGCTGCTGTTGGCTGTCAGGGTGAGATTGTTGGCAGACAGGGTAACGCCGCCGGTGGCCACGGGGGAGCCGACCATCACGGAGACCGTCAATGCCGAGCCGGAGTGCGTGCTGTCCCCGGGATAAACCAGGTTGGCCGTGTGCGAGCCCATGGTGGAGGGAGCCACGAAGGTATAGTCGGCCGTGGCGGCCGTTCCGGAGGTCGAGATAGGGACCGAGGTCGGCGCCCCGCCGTCGAAGATCACGGACACGTTGCCCGTGGGACCGGGAGCCCCGTCGATGGTGGTTTCCACGATCTGGATAGGGAGGTCGACGAGGTCGCCGGGATTGGCGGACCGTACACCCCCGGCGAAGAGGCCGGTCAGGATAAGGCTTCTGGAAGGGTTGACGGGCCACGCTGCGATCAGCTTTGCAAAGTCCAGGCTACCAAGGCCCGTGGCCTCATCGTAGCCCTGGCCCGCGCCGAATCCCGACTGTCCGGCTGTGCTGCAGCTGCCCTGGCCGGAGACGCACGCGGTGGTGCCGGCCGTAATGTCGTGGAAGACGGACGCGTACACGGCCGGCTGGGCCGCGAGGCCGTAAAGGACCGGATTGACATTACCCTGGCCGTTGCTTCGCTCGTAGCCGTTCAGGAATGTGACGAAGCCGGCGAACAGAGGAGCAGAGAAGCTCGTGCCGCCGTTGATAACGTACTCGCCCCTGCCGTTGCGGAGGTCGCTACCGGCGCAGTCAGAGGAGTCGCCCCCGATGCCGGGGTCGTCGGTGCAGATGACAAAACCGGGATTCGCAGCCGACGCCTGGAAGGCAACATCCGGCACCAGGCGAAAGCTGCCTGAGGGAATGCCGGGAACGCCGGTTTGCCAAGACGGACGGGGAAACAGCACGCTCGCTCCACCCGTCGAGGAGAATATGCCGGCATTCGAGTCTTCGTTCCAGGCGACCTCAGAGGTGTAGCCGATGAGAGAACCCAGGAGATCTATCGCAGTTGCCGCGTTCCAGTAGGGACTTGAGCCAGCCGTGAACGTGCCTGGCGCCATCTGCGTACCGCCTACTGCGGTCACCAAGGGGCTGCTGGCCGGGAAGTCGACCGCGAGGCCCTCCTGCTGCGCTGTCGTGATGCCGCCGCCCGAGGAGTAGACGCAGGAGGTCGCGCCCCGGTCACCGGAGGCGGCGATGATGGTCTGCCCTTGCGCAGCAGCCTGCTGGAAGAGCGCGTTGTACTGCTGAAGCTGCGCGGGGGTGACGAACGGTTCGCACTCGCCGTAGCTGATGCTGATCACCGGCGCGATGTCGTGCGTGATGGCGAACGCGATGGCGTCGTTCACGTCGTAGTTGCGATTCGAGCCGGTGAAGACGAAGAAGAGATTTGCTGCGCGGGCGACGCTCGAACCGTACTCGATGTCGATCTCGGACTCACCTTCGTCGCCGGGGAAAACGGCTTCGACGCCGGAGCCCGGAACGAGCACGGGCGTGACGGACACGCCGCCGCCCGGGTTGATGGTTGCAAAGCGGAAGACCGCGGAATCGAAGCCGGTAGGCGCGAAGGACTGGCCGACAATCGCGAGCGACTGAAACCCGGCGTAGGTGTAGCCGTAGAGCGGCCCGATGTCGTACATCGTTAGGGCGTCTCCGGGCGAGAGAAAGTGCGATTGCGTGGAAAGCGTGGTGTAGTTCGGGCGGAGACGAACGTTGGGCTTGGGCCGGAAGTCCGACAGGTGAAGGACCGCGGCGGTGACCGGTGCGAGCGAGGGCGGAAGCGAGAGCTCGGCGGCAGTAGCGAAGTGTAGCTCGTCACCGGTGCGGAAGCGGTGAAGCTCTGCGCCGAACGCCGCGTGCACCTGCTCGGCGCTGCCGGAAAAGGTGATGCCGCCGGACGTGCGTGGGCCGGCGTCTAAGGTGAAGCCGCGAAGCCGAAGCCATTCTTCGGTTGCGGCCAGGTCAGAGGGCGCGGGGCCAAAGCGGGCGGCAAACTCGTCGGGCATAAGCCAGTGATGGAACATTGGCGACGCGGGATTAGTCTGTTCGGCGAGGAGCTTGTCCAGTTCGGCTTGCTGCTGAGGGGAGCGGGAAAAGACCAGCGTGATACCCGGGATCGGGGTGTCGGACGGAAGGGGCCCGAGATCATCAGCGGTACGAATATGAGGATCAACAGAGCCGGCGAGGGTTACGGATGGTGTCGGCTCGATTGGCCCGCGGATGCGGGACACGGGAGACTGGGCGGGGGCGGCCATCGCAGCGGTGGTTATGGCGATGATGGCGAGGAGATGCGGGAGCCGGTGACACGCGTGCATGCTGGGGCCTTCGAAACGGCAGGAGAGAGCCGGGTTACGGTCGCTACCGTATCAGAGGACATTGACGAAAGATAGGGATTTCGACCGCGTGGTAGCACCGGTAACCCACCCGCAGCAACAATGGACGCAGTCGCAACCCTACTTCGCGAACACCTGCCCCATATCCGCGAACGCCTTGAACTCCAGCGCATTCCCCGCCGGATCATAAAAAAACATCGTCGCCTGCTCGCCCACCTCACCCTTGAACCGCACATACGGCTCAATCACAAACACCACGCCCGCCGCCCGCACCCTCTCCGCCAGCCGCTCCCACGCGTGCATCTCCAGCACAACGCCAAAGTGCGGCACCGGCACCGCATGCCCATCGACCGCGTTGTGGTGCGCCGGCTTTCCCTCCATCCCGACCTTCAGGTGCGCCACGATCTGGTGCCCGAACAGGTTGAAGTCGATCCACTCCTCCGAACTCCGGCCCTCGCGACACCCCAGCGTCTCTCCGTAAAACTTCCGTGCTGCCGCGAGATCATTAACAGGAAAGGCAATGTGAAACGGGGTAAGCGACACGGGATCAGGTCTCCTTGAGCACCTCATCATAACGCGCCGCCACGGCACGCTTCACCGCCGCGAATACCCGTTCGCATACCCATGGAGATAGGCGTCCCGGAAGGTGTCGCGGTAGGGCTCGTACGGACCCATGCTCCGGTCATACCCCGGCGTGTCATGGAAGCTCCGGTTACGCTTCGGCCCGTATCGCCGCCCACTGTAAGCGTCGCCCGCACCATCCTCCTCGCCCGCGCGGAAGCCCTCCTGCCTCGCGATCTCGACCAGCGGTGGCGCCTGCCCGCGAAACCCGGGCGGTGGCGGAGGTGGAGCCGCGGCATAGTACGGATGGTTCGAAGCACATCCAGCCATCAGCAGAGCCGCCGCCGGAAGAAGAAGAAAGCCAAAGGAAACACGTCTCACACGAGCCTCGATTCTCCCCGCCTGCAGTCTCAGCGCAGAAGGGAAGCACATGCTCGTAGAAACGCAGCTTCCGAAACAATGTTGTGTCGTTGGGTCGTGCTTACTCTCGCTCCACCGGCAGACGCACCACAAACTCCGTGCTCCCCGGCTCGGACGAAAACAGAATCGTCCCATGGAACTGCTCCACGATCCGGTGCACAATTCCCAGCCCCATTCCCGTGCCCACACCCACATCCTTCGTCGTATAGAACGGGTCAAAGATCCGCGGCTGCACCTCCAGCGGAATGCCGCTCCCGTTGTCAGCAATCCGCACGCAAACATCCACGCCCGACTTGCCGTTCCGCCGATCCTCCGTCCACGTGCGCACGCTGATCCGCCCACCCTGCGGCACCGCGTCGATCGCATTATCGAGCAGGTTGGTCCATATCTGGTTCAAGCCCGTGCACATACTCGCAATCGCAGGCAGACCCTCGCCCAGCTCCTTCTCGAGCACGACCTGCTTCTCCCGCAGCTTGTGCCCAAGAATCACCGTCGTCGCCCGAATGCTCTCGTTCACATCCACCAGCTGCTTCTGACCCTTGCCCTCGTACGCGTAAGACTTCACCGCGTGCACCAGGTCCGCGACGCGCCCAATACTCTCCTCAATCGTCGTCACCAGCTGCACGCTCGAGACCATCGCCTCCAGCCAGTTCAACGCATCCGCCAGGCCCTCGCCCGGAAACTCCGCCCGCGCACACTCGAGCTCAGAGGAATTGATCCCGATGCCAACCAGCGTCGGCGCCATCTTCCACG
Organism: uncultured Acidobacteriaceae bacterium; assembly: GCA_963752655.1. GTDB lineage: Bacteria > Acidobacteriota > Terriglobia > Terriglobales > Acidobacteriaceae > Edaphobacter. The sequence continues at coordinate 221,130 of CAVVZK010000004.1, read as the reverse complement.
CATTCGGAATCTTCGCCGACGTCCATCCACTCCGCCAGCGCCTCCTCCGCATCGCTCTGCTCAATCGAGCTCATCTGCACGCGGCTTGTGCGCGCCAAGCGCATGCTCCTGCAGCTCCCACATGCACTGCTTCTGCTCCCGGCTCAGCTCGCGTTCGGCTGAACTTCGCCGTCAGCGCATGCATCCGCATCAGGTTCTCGCGCAGCTGCGAGGCCGCCCGCTTCGCCGCAGACCCCGGGTTGTTCAGCTCATGCATCAGGCCCGCCGCCAGCATCCCCAGCGACGCCATCTTCTCCTGCTGCAGCGTCCTGTTCTGCGACTTCTGCAGACGAAACGCCATGTTCGTCAAAATGCCCTTGCGAACCTCCGGGCACACCGTCATCAGGTTCCAGAACGCACCCTCATCCAGCCGCAGCATCCGGCACTCGCCCTTGGCCCGAACACTCCCCTGGTTTGGAAGATTGGTCAGCAGCGACAGCTCACCGAAGGCAAACCCGCGCGTGTACTCGAAGTGAACGATCTCATGCCCCTCCGGCGTCGACTCAAAGATCTCCAGCTTCCCGTCGAGCACGATCCAGAAGAAGTGCGCCAGCTCCCCATGCTGCACGATCACCTCGCCCGGTCGGAGGCGCACCAGGTGCAGCTGACCCAGGCATTCCAGATCCGTCTCCTTCAGCGTCGCAAGAATCGGAACCTCGCGAAGCTCTCGCAGCAGATCCTCGCCGCGCAAACCCGATCTCCTCGCCCGGGTGCCGGCACGCTCATATCGCTTATTACTTCGGTTGACATCTTGTCGTCCTGCCCGCGCCTATAAGGTCGCGAGATACTGGTGCACAAACTGAATTGCAATCGAACCCTCGCCAACAGCCGAGGCACATCGTTTCACCGAGTTGAACCGCACATCCCCGGCGACAAAAATCCCCGGCACGCTCGTCTCCAGCAGGTACGGGTCCCGGCCAGCTTCCACTCGCCCGCCCGCTTCGCCTTCAGGTCCGGACCCGCCAGCACAAACCCCTTCTCGTCCAGCGCAATCTCCTTCGGCAGCCACCCCGTCTTCGGCGCCGCGCCGATAAAGATGAACAGCGAACTCGCCGGCCGCACCTCTTCTCCCGAAGGTGTTCTAAGCGTCAAGCACTCCAGGTGGCCATCCCCCGAAAGGCTCGCCAGCTCCGTCCTCGTCTCAACCACGATGTTCGGCGTCCCCTCAATCTGGTCGATCAAATACTTCGACATGCTCTTCGTCAGCGACTCTCCCCGAACCAGCATCCGCACCCTAGAGGCGTACCGCGAAAAATGCATCGCCGCCTGCCCCGCCGAGTTCGCCCCGCCAACGATGTACACCTCCTCGTCCGTGCACGCCATCGCCTCCGTCTGCGCCGCGCCATAGTACATCCCCGCACCGCTGAACCGGTCCTCCCCCGGGATGTCCAGCTTGCAGTACGAGACACCCGTCGAGATCACGCAAACGTGGCACGTCACCTCGCGCCCATCCTCCATCTGCACAATGTGATAGCTGTTCTCGGAGCGAATGCACGTCACCCTCTGCGTCAGAAACTCCGCCCCCAGCCGCGTCGCCTGGAGGTAAGCCCGCTTGCCCAGCTCCTCCCCGCTCAACCCGGCAGGGAAGCCCAGGTAGTTCTCGATCCGCGAGCTCGACCCCGCCTGCCCCCCCGGCGCCTCGGCCTCCACAATCAACGTCCGCAGACCCTCAGACGCCCCATACACCCCCGCAGCCAGCCCCGCCGGCCCCGCCCCGATCACCACCACGTCGTAAAACTCCTGCTTCGCCTCGGTCCGCAGCCCCACCTTCGCCGCCAGTTCCGTCGTCGATGGCTGCACCAGCGCCGTCCCATCCCCAAACAGCACCACCGGCAGCTTGGTGTCGTCGATACCCTTTTCCGCCAGCAGCGCACCCGCCTCGGGCGAACTCTCCGGGCTCAACCATTGGTACTGGATCCTGTTTCTCGACAGGAAGTCCCGCACCGCATGGTCGGTCGCCGACCACCGCATCCCGATCACGCGAATCCCTTCAAAAGGCGGCTTATAGCCCTGCTTCCACGCCTCCAGCAGGTCGTCCAGCACCGGGTACAGCTTCTCCTCCGGCGGATCCCAGGGCTTGTTCAGGTAGTAGTGGATCTTCGCCGAGTTGATCGCACGGATCGCCGCCTCCGTGTCCGCATACGCCGTCAGCAGAACCCGCTTTGCCTCGGGGTAGATCAACATCGCCTGCTGCAGCATCTCAACGCCCGTCATTCCAGGCATCCGCTGGTCCGAGAGAAACAGCGCCACCGTGTCCCCGCGCTCCTTCAGTTGGCGGCAGATATCAAGCGCCGCCTGGCCAGAAGCCGCGCGCACGATCCGGTAGTGCTCCCCGTACTGACGACGCAGGTCCTGCACTACCGCTTCCAGAACGCTGGTGTCGTCGTCGATTGCAAGCAGGATCGGTTTAGGCATGGCTCTATTTATACGTAACCACGGGCATCCAAAAGCTGCTCCCCCGCGTTACACATACAATTCGATTGTGGCGTGAGGCCTAAAGGTGCAGAATCCTCTGCAACTTACTCGCCATCCCCTCGATCCCCTGTAAGTGTCCGGATTGGGTACAGTGTTCTTGGCGCTCCCCAATACGCCGATAACGCAAGTGCCGAACCTTCGCAAACGGCGGGAGGCTATACCCAGTGACACGACTCATCTTGGCTGATAATCAAGCCATCTTTCGCGCAGGCGCCGCACGCGTCCTCGCCCTTGAAGACGATATCCGCCTTGTAGCCCAGTGCGACGACAACCTCAAACTGGCCGCCGCCGTTGAAGCCCACCACGGCGTCGTCGTTCTCTTCGCCTCAGGCATGAAGCAGGAAATACCAGCCCTACTCGAACGCATCAACGCCGTGGGCAGCCGCGCCATCCTCATCGCCGAAAACCACGAGGAGATCCCCGAATCCATCACCCGGATTCTCCATGGCGTCCTCTTTCGCAGTGTCGCTGGAAACGACCTCGTCGACTGCGTCCGGCGCGTCGCCCGAGGTCAACGCTGCATCACCTCCGTCAACGTCACGGCTATCCAGAACCCCGATAGCGTGGGTGCCCGCGTCCGCGATCGCCTCACCCCCAAGGAGATGCAGATCGTCGCTCTCATCGTTCAGGGCTGCAAAAACAAGGACATCGCCCTCCAACTCAACACCAAGGAGCAGGTCATCAAGAACTATCTCCGGGCCATCTACGACAAAACGGGCGTCTCCGATCGGCTCGAACTCGCCCTCTTCACCATTCACCACAAGGTTCTTGCCGACGAAGCCGCCAAGGTCGGAAATCTTCTCCAGATGAAGAGCGCCTGACGACGCCGCGCTCGACGCCGAACTGCAGTCCCTCCTGTCTCAAACCTATCCCCTGCCTGCACTCTGGTTCAAAGAAGGCCTCCCCTAAGGGAGGCCTTCTTTGTCACTCCGTCTCAGCTCGCGCCCTAGAGGCCCATCCGTGTCTCCTGCTCCTCCGCCTGCGCCCCCGCAAACCCAATCTTCTCCGCGATGCTCTTGCCCTGCGTAAACAGCAGCAGGTAGTCCGGCCCACCAGCCTTCGAGTCCGTCCCGCTCATGTTGAATCCGCCAAACGGATGCGCTCCCACCATCGCCCCCGTGCACTTCCGGTTGAAGTAGAGGTTGCCCACGTGGAACTCCTCGCGCGCCCGCTCCAGCTTCTCCCGCGAGCCTGAGTACAACGCCCCCGTCAGCCCGTACTCCGTACTGTTCGCAATCTCAAGGGCCTCGTCAAAGCTCGCGGACTTGATCACCGCCAGCACCGGCCCAAAGATCTCCTCCTGCGCAATCCTCGCCGTCCCCGCCACGTCCACAAACACCGTCGGCTCGATGAAGTACCCGCCGCCCTCCATCTCCTTGGCCTTCCCGCCGGTCAGCAGCCGGCCCTCCCCCTTGCCAGTCTCGATGTACCCGAGCACCTTCTTGTACGAGTTCTCACTGATCACCGGCCCACCATAGAAGTTCTCCGCCGGATCCCCCACCTTGATCTTCTCCACTCGCTCCCGCAGCCGATCGCAGAAGATGTCGTACACCCTCTCATCCACAATCGCCCGCGAACACGCCGAGCACTTCTGCCCGTTGAACCCGAACGCACTCAGCGCCACTCCCTCGACCGCCGCGTCCAGGTCGCAGTCCGCCTCAACGATGATCGCGTCCTTGCCACCCATCTCAAGCACCGTCCGCTTGATAAAGATCTGCCCCGCCTTTGTCTTCGCCGCACGCTCGTGAATCTCGAGCCCCACCGCCTTCGACCCCGTAAACGCGACAAACCGCGTCTTCGGATGCTCGACGATCGCGCTCCCAAACCCCGGCCCCGCACCCTGGCACAGGTTCACCACTCCATCCGGCAGACCGATCTCCTCGAGCAGCGCAAAGAATCGCGCCGCAATCGTCGGCGCATCCACCGAAGGCTTCAGCACCACCGTATTTCCGCACACAATCGCCGCTGCCGTCATCCCCGCCATAATCGCAAACGGAAAGTTCCACGGCGAGATCACCGACTCCCGCCCCGAGCGGGAGGTACCGCAGCTGATTTCGCTCGCCCGGAAACTGGATCGGCGTCGTCGCCTGGTCCAGCCGCAAGGCCTCACGCGCATAAAACTCCAGGAAGTCGATGCACTCCGCGACATCCGCATCCGCCTCCGCCCAGTTCTTCCCCACCTCAAGCGTCAGCCACGCGCAGTACTCGAACTTCCGCTCCCGTACCAGCTCCGCCGCCCGCAGCAGAAACTCCACCCGCTCCGTCATCGGCCGCCGGCTCCAGCTCCCAAACGCCTCCGTCGCCGCAGCCATGGCACCGTCCGCATGCTCCGGCCCCGCCGCCTGGTGCACCCCGATCACCTGGGAGGGCCGCGCCGGGTTCCTCGACACGATCTTCTCGGCCGTCTTCAAACGCCGGCCGCCCACCACCATGTCATACTCGCAACCCAGCTCGCGCGTAACCTGCCCGAGCGCCGCCTCCATCGCCCTTCGGTTTTCGGGCGTCGTAAAGTCAACAAACGCCTCATTCGCAAACGGTTGGAGCGAGGCAGCGGACACGGGCGGTGCGGAGGGAAGTGTAGTAGCCATATCGCCCCAATTCTACGCCCGCAACTCCGCCCGCACTCCTGCCTGAAGCCGCCGCCCGAGTGCGAACTCAGCTCTCCGTCAGCTGCTCCGTCGCCTTCGACATCTGCGCCGTCCGCTCCAGCTTGTCCCAGTTGAACGGCTTCCCGTCGATCGCCCGCTTCAGCGTCTTGAACAACACCACCGAGAACACCTGCCGGTAGCTGAACCTCTGGATCCAGATGTGGAACAGCAGCCAGCCGTCACCCTTGCTCGCCGGATGCTTCCGCTCGAGCGCAAACGCCAGCGCCGAAGCCATGAAGTCGATCACCAGGAACGCCACGAAGAACGTCAGCAGCTTGTAGAAGCTCGCCGTCGAAGCCGCCTCTGGGTGGAAGAACCTGTCCACGAAATAGTGGATCACGCCCGCCACAAACATCAGGTCGATCAGCGGCGACACCAGCGGCAGAAGAATCTGAAAGATCAGAATGTTCGGCAGCGCAAACAGCCCCATCGCCAGGTGCTTCGTGATCGCACCCTTGTGCTTGAACACCGCCTGCAGAATCCCGAACGACCACCGAAACCTCTGCCGCATCAGCCCGTCCATGTTCGACCGGAGCCTCCGTAAACGCCAGCGCCTGGTCCTCGTAGATCACCGAATACCCCTGCTCGAGCAGGTTCATCGTCAGGTCCGCATCCTCGGCCACCGTGTTCGAGTGGTACCCCCCGCCCGCCTTTACCGCCGCCGTCCTCCACGCCCCGATCGCCCCCGGAACCACCATCACCACGTCAAACAGATCCAGCGCGCGCCGCTCAAAGTTCTGGCTCGTGATGTATTCAAGCGCCTGCCACCGCGTCCACAGGTTCACCCGGTTACCCACCTTCGCGTTCCCCGCCACCGCCCCGATCTTCGGGTTCGCGAAGTGGCTCACCAGCCGCCCGATCGCATCATGCGCAATCACGCCATCCGCGTCGATCCCGACGTACACCTCTTCCTCCGTCTGCTCGAGCGCGAAGTTCAGCGCCTCCGCCTTCCCCCCATTTGGCTTCGTCAACACCGTCAATCCGCCGCTCTTGATCTCCTCGGCATACGTCTCGTGCACTACATCAAACGTCCGGTCCTTCGACCCGTCGTCGATCACCACGATCCGTATGTTCTTGTAGGTCGACATCATCACCGACCGGATCGTCCGCGCGATCACCTTCTCTTCGTTGTATGCCGGGATCAGCACCGCCACCCTCGGCTGGTACTCCGGCCCTGCAAAGCTCTGCCGCTTGCGGAACCGGTCAATAATCGCGAACAGGCCGATGATGATCAGCCGTCCGCTCATCAGCACATCCCCCACAAAAAACACACCGACGACGAACTTGTTGAAGAACGCAAACAAAAAGAATGTAACCGAGTCCGCCCGCGCCTGCCACCGCTGCTTCGGTGTCAGCGCCGGCATCACCTCCGCCCTCGTCCTGCCCAGCAGCTGCGACACCGGCACAATCTCGAATCCGCGCGCCCGCAGTGACTCGATCAGCTTCGGCAGCGCCGCCACCGTCGGCGACCGGTCCCCTCCACCGTCATGCAGAAGGATGATCGACCCCCTCGCCCACGGCCGATCCTTCATCTGATCGATCTGCTCGAAGACGCTGTCCGTGATCTCCTGCGGCGTCTTCCGCGGATGCTCGTCCCAGTCGTTCGTGTCGATCTTGTTCCCGACAATCACATACCCCAGCCCCTGGATGCGCTCGATCGGCGCCGCCTGGTCGTTCGTATCCGGCTCCTGGTCGATCGAGTACGGAGGCCGGAAGTAGAGCGGCTGCACCCCCAGCTTCGACCCGAACAGGCGCTCCGTCGCATTCAGCTGCAGGTCCACCTGCCGGTTCGAGATCTCGCTGATGTCCGGATGCGTAAACGTGTGATTCCCAATCTCGTGCCCCTCCCGATACACCCGCTGCATCAGGCCGACGTTGTTCTCCGCCTCCTCCCCGATCATCAAAAACGTGCCGCGGACGTTGTACTTCTTCAGGATGTCGAGAATCTTCGGCGTCCACTCCGGATCCGGCCCGTCGTCGAAGCTCAGCGCAACCTGGTTCGGGTGATACCCGTACTGCTCCACCGTGTACGAGAGCGGGTACGAGTCCATCGACTCATCCGTCACCGATCGAAACTGCGTCGGCACCGTCTTGTCGTCGTCCATCGTCACCGTGCGGTGTCCGTACTGCGGCTTCCGCGTCACCCGCAGGATGTCCCCCTCGCCCTCCGTGTCCACGTCGTACCCAGGCTCCACCTCGGCCAGGTCCTTCACCGGATCCGACCGTCGTCGGCGCGTCCCACACCTTCCAGATCGAGTTGTCCTCCTGCCCCAGCCGCCACAGCGCATACGTCTGGATCCCGAGCGCCCGCGCCGCCCGCATCTGGTTCAACGCCGTCACCGCATCCAGAAACCACACCTGGTGCCGCACATGCGCATCCTCATCGTCGTACGCGAAGTGCGCGTTCAGCGAGTCCCCATCCAGCTCCACCTGCGAGTCCGAGTCCGACGCCGCCTGCCACGCCTCCTGCGTCGACATGTTCTGCGAGCGCAGCACCTTCGGCGGAGCCGCCTTCTTCGCCTTCGCGCCCTTCCCAGGCGTTGCCGGAAGCTCCGTCGTCCAGTCGTAGCCGTAGTTGCCCAGGGCGCAGATGATCTTGTCCTTCGGCACCACCTTCAGCACGTTCTGGAGGTTCTCCGTAAACCAGTCCTGCGACGCAATCGGCCCCGGCGCGCTCTCCGTCTGGTGCTGGTCGTAGTTCATCATCAGCAGACCGTCCGAGTGATCCGCCAGGAACCGCAGGCTGAAGCTGTCGTCGCCCACCGGCGTGTTCACATACACCCGCAGCTTGCGCGACTGGAAGTTCGCATAAAGCTCCGCGATCAACGCGTTGAACCCCGACTGAGCCGAATCCGGAATCTCCTCCAGGTCCATCGAGATCCCGCGATAGTCAGGGTTCGCCGCCATCAAGCGGTCAAGCTGCTGAATAAAGTTCGCTCGCGCCGCCGGGTTCATCAGGAAGGCCCCAACCCCCGGGAGAAACATCCCCTTCATCGGGTCGTAGTTATTCACCAGCGGAAAGATCTCCGTGTCCTGCCGGGACTGCGAGACCACCCGCCTCACCTTTTGCTCCCGGTCCACCTCGTGAACGCCCCCGGCATCCACCACTGCGTACGCCCGGTTATCGATCGTGTACGCCGTCAGACCTCCATCGGGTGACACCACGTGGAGCCACTCCGGGAATAGGAGGTCGATCTGCTTGATGTGCTGCTTCAACGACGAGTAGCTCGCCGGGTCGTCCTCAACGTAGTACGCCGCCCGCAAACCCTCGCCCGAGTTCAGCGGAATATCTGAAGGCCGTGTGTCCGTCTTCCGATGCGCCGATCGCTTCAGCTTCTGCCCCGTCTTCGCCACCACCGGCGGATTCGAGAGCGTCCGGTAGTTCCGCTTCGGCGTCTCCAGCAGAAGCTCCGGCAAAGGTCGAATCCGCAACAGCCCGATCACGAAGATTGCTCCGAGAACCAGCCCTGCCAGCGCCACCACGTCGAAGATGCGGCGTAGCCGCTTCCAACGCTTCCGCTGCGGATCAAAAAATACCTGTTCGCTCATCGGGGAAGAATCAGAGCTCGTCTGCAAGCTCTTTCCATTGAATCGTATGCACCTGCTCGCCGAGAGTCAACGAAACGCATCCGACCCGCGCCCCTGAGGTACTCTCGCGAGTCCCAAAACGGATCGTCACAGCGCACGCACTCACCGTTCCAGCGTCTACTTGGTCGCATGCGCTTCCTTCACGTAGGCCGCGCTCAACGTCCCCTTCGCCCTCGCAAGCGGCATCAGTGTCGGATAAAACTGCACAAACGTCGTATCCACCGCGGCATGCTCGCGATGACACGTGTAGCAGTCCGCCGTCTTCGGCATCATCGTCGCCGGAGCGTCGCCATCAAATCCATAGAACGCCCACCCGCCTCGCGCCTCATCCTTCACGTGCACCTCTAGGCCCATCAGACCTTCACCCTGGAAGTGCCCCGAACGGTTGATCGACGCCTTACTCTCCGCGCCGCGAACTTCAAGCATCATCATCGTCTTGTCCGGCCAAGTCCCCGTCTCGAGAAACCGACGGTACGCCTCCGGGTTCACAAACACGTTGTCAAACGTCGAGTGGCCCGCCATCCCCGCCACCTGCGGCGTGTAGCTCATATCCAGGCCGCTCGTCAGGTAGATCCACTCGCGATACTTCGGCACCAGCATCAACCGCCCGTCCGCCGTATAGGAAGGCCCCGACGCCCGGGCTCCGCCCTCCGGATTCGGCGGCGCCTGCCCCTGCGCAAATAAAAACGGTGCAAGCCCCGCAGCACACATCAGCATCAAGCGCACGGAGATCTCCTCTGCTTGGGAGAGCCTACGCGAACCGGGCATGCATCGTTCCAACAAAACGCGCCCCCAAGCATCGCCCGGCTCGCACCCGCCTCTCTCCGCGAACCCCGAAGTATCATCGACTCTCATGACTCAAGCTCGAGCAAGGCTCTGGGTGAGCCTGGTCCTCGCCATCACCCTCGGCGCCGCACTGCGCCTGTGGTTCGTCGCGCACGCCCCAACGATCTCCGGCGACGCTTTCATCTACGGCGACATCGCCCTCTCCTGGCTCAACCACGGCATCTACGGCTTCTCCCGTCCGCCCTTTGACCCCGTCCCCACCCTCATCCGCCTCCCCGGCTACCCCCTCTTTCTCGTCTTCTGCTTCCGCATCTTCGGCCAGGAGCACTACACCGCCGTCCTCTTCGTCCAGGTCGCAATCGACCTCGCCGCCTCGCTCCTCCTCGCCGCCCTCAGCCGCCGCCTCTTCGGCTCCCGCGCCGCCACCCTCGCTCTCTTCCTCGCCGCCCTCTGCCCCTTTACCGCCAGCTACGCCGCCGCCGCCCTCACCGAGACCCTCACCCTCGCAACCATCACCGTCGCCTTCTACGCCCTCGAACGCTGGCGCCCCCACGAAGGCATCAGGGCAGGGAATCAAGACCCCTGGAACACCCCTGACCCCTCGTCTCCCGCCTCTCCCTGGAACCCCTGGAAGAATCCCTGGAACCGCTGGCTCTGGATCCTCTCCGCCGCCGTCGGCTGCTCGATCCTCCTCCGCCCGGAGCAGGGCCTGCTCGCCGCAGCCATCCTCCCCACCATCCTCTGGATCTCCCTCCGCCACCCCCCCCGCATCCCGAGTGACAGTCCCGGCCCCCACAGCGCAACCCACAGCGCTCCCGCCCAACCCCCAGCCCCCGCCTCCGCCCGCTCCTACCTCCGCCGCGCCGCCCCCGCTCTCGCCGCCGCCGTCTGCATCCTCCTCCCGCTCCTCCCCTGGACCATTCGCAACGCGCGCACATTCCACACCTTCCAGCCGCTCGCCCCGCGCTCCGCCACCGACCCCGGAGACCACATCGCCTCAGGCTTCGACCTCTGGTACCGAACCTGGGGCGTGGACTTCACCTCCACCGAGGACATCTACTGGAACTACGACGGCGCCCCCATCCAGCTCACCGACCTCCCCTCGCGCGCCTTCGACTCCCCCGCACAGTTCACCGCCACCGCCGACCTCCTGCGCGACTACAACCTCACCACCAGGCCCTCGCCCGAGCTCGAAGCCCGTTTCCGAGAGATCGCGGAACAGCGCATCCACGCCGGCCCCGTTCGCTACTACCTCCTCCTGCCCACCGCCCGCCTCCTCAACATGCTCCTCCGCCCACGCGTCGAGATGCTGCCCATCTCCCTCGCCTGGTGGCGCTACCACGAGCACCCCCACGAGACCGTATTCGCCCTCGCCTACGCCACGCTCAACCTCGCCTACCTGGTAGCCGGCACCCTCGGCCTCGCCCGCTGGATCCGTCGCCCCAATGACCCCACCCGGGTCATCGCCCTCGCCATGATCGCCTTCACCCTCCTCCGCTGCGCCCTCCTCCTCACCCTCGACAACTCCGAACCCCGCTACACCCTCGAACTCTTCCCCATCCTCATCACCGGCATAGCCGCCCTCCTCGCCCCAAAAATATCGCCATCCTGAGCGCAGTCGGAGGCCTGCGCCTCCTCCACCAGCCCGCCAACCCACACGCATCACCGCCGATCAAACGTAGTCTTCTTATCCGTCTTGATCGCAAACTTCCCCTGGTCCACCTTCTCGTTGTACCGAACATGCGTGTACACCGCCGTCCGCACATCCTCGCTCGGTGTAAAAAACATCTGCTTCAACGAGATCCCCCGCACCGGGTCCACCCAGATCGTCACATGCGTAAACGTGTTCCGCGCATTCGGGTCCTTCGACACCAGGTCCAGCTTCTCCACCTTCACCGTCCCCGAGCCGTCATTCATCTGCTCCGAGCCCCCGTCCGTAATCGTCCACGTCTTCTCAAGATCCTTCCCGCTCCCGCCAAACCCCAGCGTCAGAAAGCTCTCATACGTCGCCTGGTTCGCACCCGCGCTCATCTCCGTCACATGGTCCTGCGCCGGGTCGAACAGCGTCAGCTTCGCGCCCTTATACTCCACCGTCTTCGCCTCGGGCGGAGCCACCTTCGCTCCCATCTGCAGCGCACTCCCGTTCTTCAGAAAGTAGATCTGCCCCGTCTGCGACGTCGTCTCCCGCACCACCCTTTGGTACAGGTCCCACTTGAAGTCCGCCTCCGCCGACCGGAACTTCGCGCTCGCCGCATCCATCTGCCGCAGCACCGCATCAAGGTTGCCCGCGCCCGTCTGCGCCAAAGCGCCCGTCGCCCCTGAAGCTCCAAACAGCAGGCCCGCAACCATCCATCCAGAAATCCGCAACCGTCTCATACCCATCCTCAACACCTCGCCCGCCTCAATGTCTCGCAGTTCCTTCACTAAGACGCGTCCGGCCCCCACGAAGACCCGCCTACCGCCGCACCACCCAGGCGTCATACGCGATCACCTTCCCGCTCGCGTCCTTCACCTCGTCATACTTCTCCAGCATCACCTCGCCCGAGATCGGCTCGATCACCCGCAGCATCGCCGCCCGCTTCTCGTCCTCGGTCGCCGCCTTTCCCATATCGTCCGCCCGCACCTGGTACCGGAACCGGCTGCTCCCATTGCTGTCTCCCGCCTCCCGCACCAGCACCTCGCTCGCATGGAGCGCCACCGTCTCGACCGGCCGCGCCTTGAAATCGATCAGCCGCGGCGACACAAAAAGAAACACGAGGATCAGCGTCACCATCACGTCATAGTGAAAGCTCCCCCGCTCATACGTCCAGAACAAGTAACTCCGAAGCACCTTCAACATGTGCTCCCCCTCTCTCGCACCGCCTGCCGCCCCGTATGCCTCCCGATCACCGTCTCCCCATCCATATACGGCACCAGCGCCTCTGGAACCCGCACCGTCCCATCCGCCTGCTGGTAGTTCTCGAGCACCGCCAGGTACGTCCGCCCAACCGCCAGCCCGCTCCCGTTGATGGTGTGGAGAAACTCGCTCTTCTTCCCGCTCCCTGCCTTCGCTCCTGCGCCCTTCGCCTCTGTAGCAGACGCCTTGTACCGGATATTCGCCCGCCGCGCCTGGAACGCCTCAAAGTTCGAGCAGCTCGAGATCTCCCGGTACAAGCCCCTGCCCCGGCAGCCAAACCTCGAGATCAAACGTCTTCGCACTCGCAAACCCCATGTCGCCCGTGCACAGCAGCATCCGCCGGTACGGCAGCCCGAGCCGCTCAAGCACCGTCTCCGCATCGCGCGTCAGCCGCTCATGCTCCGCGTCCGAATCCTCCGGCCGCACAAACTTCACCAGCTCCACCTTCTGAAACTGGTGCTGCCGGATCATCCCCCGAACATCCTTCCCATAACTCCCCGCCTCGCTCCGAAAGCACGGCGTATACGCGCAAAACGAGATCGGCAGCTCCGCCTCCTCCAGCGTCTCGTCGCGAAACAGGTTCGTCACCGGGACCTCCGCCGTCGGAATCATCCAGTGGTCGCTCTCTTCAAACTGCCCCGGCACATACGGCCCCTTGTCATCGCAGTGAAAAAGGTCCTCGGCAAACTTCGGCAGCTGCCCCGTCCCATACAGGCTCTTCGAGTTCACCATGTACGGCGGCAGCACCTCCGTATACCCGTGCTCCTTCGTATGGAGGTCCAGCATGAAGTTCGCCAGCGCCCGCTCCAGCCTCGCCCCCTGCCCGAACTGCACCGCAAACCGCGACCCCGAGATCTTCGCCGCCCGCGCAAAATCAAGCACCCCCAGCCGCTCCCCAATCTCCCAGTGCGGCAGGGCAGGGAAGTCCAAGCTCGGCTTCGTTCCCCAAACCTTCTCCTCCCGATTCTCCCGCTCGCTCTTGCCCACCGGCACATCCGCACGCGGCAGGTTCGGAACCCCCTGCATCATCTCCCGCAACCGAAGATCCGCCAGCCGCCGCCTGCTCCTCGAGCGCCTCTCCCTCCGCCTTCAACGCCCGCGTCTGCTCCGTCGGCCCGCTCGCGTCTTCTCCCGCCTTCCGCAGCCTCGCAATCGCAACCGTCAGCTCGTTCCGTCTGCGCCTTCAGGGTCTCCGCTTGGGTAATCGCCTCCCGCCGCTCACGATCCACCGCCACAAAATCGCCCAGCACCGCCCCCGGATCCATCCCCCGCGCACGCAGCCGCTCCTCCACAAAGGGCAGATTCGCCCGAACAAAACCCAAATCCAGCATCCCGACATTCTATCGCCCAGTGCCGCCCCGCCCGCAGCCGACCGTCCCCCGGAACCACCACCCGCCACCCCGCCCCGCCAGTCACTCATTCCTCACTGACCCGCTCTTAGCTAACCCCGGCTGTTACCGTTGTGACTCAGATGGTTACTGAAGGTTAGAACGACTCCACCACGGAGGCCCGTGACAGGGCTCCTTAAGGGCATGATTCCTTCAAATCTATTTCAAGGACCTTCATGCCCCAGCAGACCAGGCCCACCGGCCCCATCGCTCTCCTCACGACCCTTGCCATCCTGCTCTTGCTCGCATCTCCCCACCGCAGCCTCGCCGACACCTACCACGTCACCATCGTCGAACACACGCAGCAGGAGAACTTCCTCGGCATCGATGCCCTTGGCGACTACACCGTCAATCGCACCAACACTCTCACCCAGTTCGGCAAGACCTGTGGCGGCGTCGCCAACGCGATCTCGTGCTTCGAAACCTTCTACGCAGGCGCTGGCAGCCCTGTGTTCAGCGTCCTCGCACCCGGCCTCGCCTGGGATAACGGGTCCCCCTGCACCCCATCCGCCGGCGCCGGCTTCACTGGGGACCAGGGCATCTGCAACGGAGCGCATTACCTCGTCTCGGGCGTCTACACACCGCCCGCCGGCCAGCCCTTTCGCGGCATCTGGGGCGGCCCCGCACCCGACCCCCTCAAGAGCTACCTCGGCAACGGCCTGCTTGCAGGCGGCTTCATCAACTCGAGCGGAGACGCCGTCTACATCGACACCATCAACGACACGCTCGTCTTCGCCGAGGACCTCTCGACCGACATCACGCCCGAGCCGTCCTCGCTCCTCCTCCTCGGCACCGGCGCCCTCGGCCTCCTAGGAGCTGCAAGCCGGCGCCTCCGGCGGCAGACCGCTAGACCTCTAGACCGCTAGACCGGTGGCCGCTAGCCCGAAAGACCGATAGCCCGCTAGACCGCTAGACCGGACCGATCCCCACCACACCCCCCTGGGCGCCTCGCATCGCATGCCATCATCCCCACCCCTCGAGCGGCCCTGCTGACCCAACCGCTCCGCGCCCGGCCCGTTCTAAACTAGACCCATGCAGGGTCTGCAGGACAAGCTCGACCGCATCACCTCCAACACACGTCGCCTCGTCCAGCCCGAGCGCCTCGCCTTCTCCGAGCAGGCCACCGCCGACCTCTTCGCCTCCGGTATCGAAGACCGCATCCTGCCCGTCGGTGCCACAGCCCCGTCCTTCTCACTCACCGACGCCTCCACCGGCAAGACCGTGCGCTCCCCCGACCTCCTGGCCCTCGGCCCCCTCGTTCTCAACTTCTTTCGCGGCCGCTGGTGCCCCTACTGCATCACCGAACTCGAGACCTGGCGCGACCTCTACCCCGAGATCCGCCGCGCCGGCGCCGTCTTCGCCGCCATCTCCCCCCAGAATCGCCGTCAGAACGCCTTCACGGCCGAGCATCTCCAAAAGCACGCCCACCTCGAAAAGACACACAGACCCGGAAACGCAGTCGACGGTAGGGAAGCCGCGCTCAGCCGACGCCGCGCCCGGCCGCCTCTCCTTTCCCATCCTGTCCGACCCCGAAGCCGCGCTAGCCCTCCAGTTCGGCGTCGCCCACACCATCCCCCCGGCCGGCCGCAGCTACTACCGCTCCATCCTCGTCAACATCCCCTTCGCCAACTCCGGCAAGAGCTACGACGAGGCACCCGACTCCGCCTGGCGCCTTCCCATGCCCGCCACCTTTGTCCTTCGCCAGGATGGAACCGTCGCCTTCGCCGAGGCCCACGCCGACTTCCGCGTCCGCCCCGAACCCGCCGAAATCCTCGCCGTCCTTCGCAGCCTGTAACCCTCCCGCACACCGTCACAGCGCGCACTGTCGCGACAGGCACCGCTCCCACCCTTCGCGATCGGGCTCTGCTAGCGCTCCTCCCGGTACCACTCGATCAGGTTGTTGGTCGAGGCATCATGCTTCAGCTCCGGCGCCCCCGCACTCTCGAGCTCTCCGATGATCCGCTGCGCCAGCACCTTGCCCAGCTCCACGCCCCACTGGTCGAACGAGTCGATCTCCCAGACCACCCCCTGCGTAAACACCGCATGCTCGTACATCGCCACCAGGCTGCCCAGCAGCTCCGGCGTCAGCACCTTCGCGAGGATCGTATTCGACGGCCGGTTCCCCTCAAACACCCTGTGCGGCACCAGCCACTCCGGCGTCCCCTCCGCCCTCACCTGCTCCGCCGTCTTGCCAAACGCCAGCGCCTCCGCCTGCGCAAAGACGTTCGCCATCAGGATGTCGTGGTGCCGCCCAAGCGGGTTCAGCGTCTTCGCAAACCCAATAAAGTCGCACGGAATCAGCCGCGTCCCCTGGTGGATCAGCTGGTAGAACGAGTGCTGCCCATTGGTCCCCGGCTCGCCCCAGTACACCGGCCCCGTCGAGTACGTCACATGTTCTGCCCCCCAGCGTCACATGCTTCCCGTTCGACTCCATCGTCAGCTGCTGCAGGTACGCCGGAAACCGCTTCAGGTACTGCTCATACGGCAGAACCGCCACCGTCTGCGCGTCGAAGAACTCCGTGTACCAGCACCGTCAGCAGCCCCAGCAGCGCCGGCACATTCCGCTCGATCGGCGTCGTCCGGAAGTGCACATCCATCGCATGGAACCCCGCGAGCATGGATCGGAAGTTCTCCGGCCCGATCGCCACCATCGTCGAAAGTCCGATCGCCGAATCCATCGAGTAGCGTCCGCCGACCCAGTCCCAGAAGCCGAACATATTCTCGGTATCGATCCCGAACTTCGCCACCTCCTTCGCATTGGTCGAGATCGCCACAAAGTGCTTCGCGATCGCCGTCTCATCCCCGCCCAGCCCCCGCAACGCCCATTCCCGCGCCGTATGCGCATTCGTCATCGTCTCAAGCGTCGTAAACGTCTTCGACGCCACCAGGAACAGCGTCTCGTCCGCCTCGAGATCGATCACCGCCTCCGCAAAATCCGTCCCGTCCACGTTCGACACGAACCGGAACGTCAGGTCCCTCTGGCTGTAGTGCCGCAGCGCCTCGTACGCCATCACCGGCCCCAGGTCCGATCCGCCGATCCCGATATTCACCACGTTCCGGATCCGCTTGCCCGTGTGCCCCTTCCACTCCCCGCTCCGCACCCGGTCCGCAAAGCCGGACATCCTGTCCAGCACCTTGTGGACCTCGGGCACCACGTCCTCGCCGTCCACCAGGATCTTCTCGCCCATCGGCGCACGCAGCGCAACATGGAGCACCGCGCGATTCTCCGTGATGTTGATCTTCTCGCCGGTAAACATCGCCTCCGTGCGCCGCTTCAGACCACACTCCTCCGCCACCTTCACCAGCAGCCCGAGCGTCTCGTCCGTCACCCGGTTCTTGGAGTAGTCCAGATGCAGCCCCGCCGCATCGGCCGTCATCCGTTCGGCACGAGCCGCATCGGTCCGGAACAGCTCCGCAATCGTCGTCCCCTGCATCTCCGCCGCATGCGCCGTCAGCGCCTTCCATGCACCCAGCTCCGCAAGCGGTGTTGCCGTCTTCATCACGTCCATCGTCAGTCCTCCCTCTCTCATCCACGCTCGCCCGTTTCGCCCAGGCTCACATCATCTCCACCAGTGTAGAGCCGCCCCGCCAACCCCTCCCGCCTCCCCGACATCGGCCAGTCGCCGCTTCCATCCGCCAGTCACCAGCAGCCCGCTCAACACGAACCGTGAAACATTTCGACCGAGCACCGTTCTCCCGCGCGCCTCTGCTTGCCGCGGCACTGGCTGTGCGTTTATCGTATGTATAGACCGGGTATCGAACCGAACTACTTCCGCCGCACAAACCGCACTGGAAAAACTAACTCGATGAACCTTCCCTCCGCTCTGCCCCCAACCGCTACCCTCGCACCGCCGCCCCCTCCAGCCCGGGTCAGCCCCTCCGCGGCCCTCGACGTCTTTGTCGGCGACCCAAACTTCATGACGTCGCTCGCCCGCGGCCTCCTTGTCATCCAGGCTTTCAACCTCCAACACCCGCAGATGACCATCTCGCAGCTCAGCCTCCGCACCGGGCTCTCCCGCGCCGCCGTCCGCCGCTGCCTCTACACCCTCACCAAGCTCGGCTTCGCCGGCTCCGACGACGGCTCCCGCTACAGCCTCCGTCCCCGCATGCTCACCCTCTCCAATACCTTCACCGCCACCAACACCCTCGCCAACCGCTGCCCAGCCCGTGCTCGAGCGCATGTCCGCCACCTATCGCGAGAGCTTTTCCGTCGCCACCCTCGACGGCCAGGACATCGTCTACATCGCCCGTTCCAGCGTCTCGCGCGTCATGAGCGTCGACCTCCACATCGGCAGCCGGCTTCCCGCCTACTGCACCAGCATGGGACGCATCCTGCTCGCATGGCTCCCCCCGGAGCAGCTCGAAAGCTACCTCCGCGACGTCGTCCTCACACCGCACACCACCCGCACCGTCACCTCCGTCGAAAAGCTCCGCGGCCTCCTCCGCTCCACCCGTCGCAACGGCTTCGCTCTCTGCGATCAGGAGTACGAGGTAGGCCTCCGATCGATCGCCGTCCCGGTCTTCGGCCCTACCGGCCGCGTCGTCGCCACACTCAACCTCAGCGGCAACGCACCTCGCCTCTCCGTCCTCGAAATGCAGACCCGCTTCCTGCCTCCCCTGCGCGCCGGAGCAAACGAGCTGGGCCTCTTTCTGCGCTAGTCGGCTCTTTCTAAGGTCGTCCCGCTCTTTCTGCGGTTAGTCGGCCCCTTTCTGCGGTAGCCGCCTCTTCAAACAGCCCGGCAACCCACCCGGGGGGGTGCCCGACTGGGCGCGTTACAATCTCCCGGGTGGCAACTTTCCTCTCAGGACCGCGTCATAATCAGGATGCGGGCACAACACAGCTCAGGAGTTTCGCACTAGCTTTGCCGATTCCGACTCAAGATCCGATCCCACCGGGGTCCATCTCCATCGCCTTGCACGAGCAGCCAATCGCACAGGAGAACGGCGGATCCGCCATCCGCTACAGCCTCGTCTTCCTCCTTCTCCCCCTCCTCGCCATCCCTCTTTTTATCGCCCTGGGCCGCTCAGACTTCTTTCTGAATCACGGTGCCAGCGTCTGGGTGCGTTCCAACGACGCCGTCTTCGGCATGCGCGACCGGCCCTGTGACGTCCTCATCTTCGGCGACTCCACCGCCATGACCGGCATCAACCCCGACGTCGTCGAGCGCAACACCGGCCTCAGAACCTGCAACATCTCCGTCACCAACGCCGTCCTCGCCGTCACCGACAACCTCACGCTCGACCAGTACCTCCAGCACAACCCCCAACCCCGCGTCCTCCTCGTCCAGCTCAGCCCGGACAGCTTCCAAAGCGAAAACCACGCCTGGCGCCGCACCATCTACGCCGAGGGCCTCCTCGAACTGCTCCGCCACGGAAACCGCGAGGTCGCCCGCAGAACCCTCGTCCAGCACCCCCAGGAAGCCATCGCCTTTGCCGGCTACGCCGCAGGCTTCAGCGCCTTCTACGGCATCAAGGACGTCTGGTTTCACCTCACCCACATCCGCCCCGAAGAAGACCTGATCACCGTTCACAACGGCTTCTTCACACCTCCGTCTCCGCCCCGGACCTCCTGCGACCCTGCACCCGCGCCCGGCCCCGGCACCACCGGTGCCGACTACCCGCGAACACTCGTCGACGGATACCGAAAGCTGTACGCCGCCCGCACCGGGGTCGTGCTCGTCAACGTAGCCCCCATCCCGGCCTGCGACCAGAACCTCGCAGCCTACATCTCCCAGCTCGACGGCATCACCAGTAACAACCTCCTCCCGCTCCCCATCGGCCTCTTCAACGACGGCCGTCATTACACCGCCGTCGGCTCCAACATCGTCTCGAGCCTCGTCTCCGAAGAGCTCAACGTGGTCACCAGCCAGAGCCCAACCCTCCCCCGCCGCCACACCCCGCCCATCTCTGTCGCCCACCTCCGCCGCATCGTCCTCCGCCACCACTAGACCCCAGATCCAAACCCCGCACGCCCGAGCGCAGTGGGGAAGAGCCGCGCCCCTCCACAACCTCCTGCCTCCCACAAGTCCTGAGCACCCCCACAAACCTGTCATCCTGAGCGAAGTCGAAGACCCCGCGCCTCCCAGGCCCACCGGCTCCCGACCCACCTCCCCCAGCACAGCCAGGCCCTTTGTTACCCTCAACCAAGCCCCAACATGCTCTTCAACTCGCTCAGATTCCTGTTCTTCTTCCTTCCCGTCACCATGCTCGGCTTCCACCTCCTGGGGCGCTACGGCCGCCGCCCGGTCATCGCCTGGCTCGCCTTCATGTCGGTCGTCTTCTACGCCGCCTGGAACCCCGCCTTCGTCCTCTTCCTGCTCGGCTCCATCCTGGTCAACTACCTGGTCGCCGTCAACCTCGCCTCCGCGCCCGACAACTCCGAGCACCGCAAGCGCCTCCTCGCCTTCGGAATAACGCTTAACCTCCTTGCCCTCTTCTACTTCAAGTACCTCTTCAAACTGTTACTTTCACTCTTCTCCTTCCACCTCATCCACGTCCATCCCCACCCGATCCTCCTCCCGCTCGGCATCTCCTTCTTCACCTTCACCCAGATCTCCTACCTCGTCGACCTCGCGCAGGGCCAGGCCGAGCGCCAGGACTTCCTCTCTTACCTCCTCTTCGTCACCTTCTTCCCCCACCTCATCGCCGGCCCCATCCTCCACCACAAGGAGATGATGCCCCAGTTCGGCCGCGACACCGGCCACCTCCCCGACAGCCATCCAGCCACCCTCGCCCACCACCCACCGCCGCTTCCGCCTCAAGCCGGAGGATGTCTCCCTCGGCCTCACCTGGTTCCTCATCGGCCTCGCCAAGAAAGTCCTCATCGCCGACAAGCTCTCCCCCGGCGCCGACCTCGCCTTCCACAACGCCGGCACCCTCACCGCCACCCACGCCTGGACCGGTCTCATCGTCTACTCCATGCAGCTCTACTTCGACTTCTCCGGCTACTCCGACATGGCGCTCGGCCTCGCCCGCATCTTCTCCATCCGCTTTCCCATCAACTTCGACTCCCCTTACAAGGCCACCAGCGTCACCGAGTACTGGCAGCGCTGGCACATCACCCTCACCCGCTACATCACCCTTTACCTCTATAACCCGCTCCTCCTTGCCGTACAGCGCCGCCGCCAGGCCACCGGCCGGAAGACCTCCCGCAAGGCCCTCGCCACCCCCGAAGGCTTCACCACCATGGTCGCCTACCCCACCCTGGTCACCATGCTGCTCACCGGCCTCTGGCACGGAGCCGGCATCCAGTTCCTCCTCTTCGGCCTCATCCACGGCCTCTACCTCACTGCCAACCAGGCCTGGCGACACTTCCGCCCCCGCAGCCCCAACCCCGCGCCCGTCACCGGCCTCCCCCGCCTCCTCATGATGATCGGCGTCTACGCCCAGGTCTCCTTCGCCCTCATCTTCTTCCGCTCAGACTCCCTCCGAAGCGCCTTCGCCCTCCTCCACGACATGGCCGGCCGCCACGGCATCGGTACCACCAGCTCGCTGCTCGACGGAGCCCTCGCCTTCGCCCTCTTCCCCATCGTCTGGTTCTTCCCCAACTCCCAGCAGATCCTCGGCCAGGAGCCCACACCGCAGCGCCCCGGCCCCGGCCACCACACCCCCACTTCAGAGCCCCGCGACCCCGCCGCCCCCACCCCGCTCCTCGCCCGCCTCCGCTGGTCCGCCAACCTCCGCTGGGCCCTCGCCATGGCCGTCCTCTTCTTCGCCGTGCTCGCCAACCTCGACAGCACAACCTCCTTCCTCTACTTCCAGTTCTAAGCCGCAACGCAAGTCCTCTCACGGCATCCAGTTGCTCGACGCTCGCTCGCGCAGACAGCAGCACGGTCACCTGCGCCTCCCCAGCGTGCTCTCTGGTCAGGCTTCCTCCGAAGTCCTGGCAACTTGTAACTCGTTAGTCCTCACTCATCCGGCAAGCATCGTTTCCTGAATGGGGAACTCCCAGTCCACAGGAACCGGAAAATCCTGGCCGTCAGAAAGATATGGCAGGTTAGGATCGCGCCAGGAACAGGGGAAGCACGCACGTGAAAAGCAGGATTGCGTCACTTGATGGACTTAGAGCTATCTCGATCTGCCTGGTCATCCTGGGACACGCCTATGGAACACAAGGCTACCCAGCGAACCCGTTTCACCAGCTTCATCGACCCGTTGGCTCGCTTCGGCGTCCAGATCTTCTTCGTGATCTCCGGCTTTCTCATCACGACCCTTCTTCTAAGAGAACGAGCCTGCTACAGGTCGACGGTAGACCTCCTCGCCTTCTACCGTCGCAGAACCTTCCGGATCTTCCCTGCCGCAATGGCCTACATCCTGGTCGTCGTCTCCGTCTGGGCGGCCATAGGCCGAGCCTTCCAAGCTCGCTACGTCTTCGGCGCTCTTACCTACACCATGAACTACATGCGGAAGCCGCCCTGGCAGCTCCGCCACCTCTGGTCCCTCGGCGTCGAGGAGCAGTTCTACATCGTCTGGCCGATCCTGTTCACACCTTCTATCGGTGGAGGAAGCTGACCTGCTGCGCCGTCATGCTTCTGTCTCCCCTCGCCCGGCACGCAGGGATGTACGGCTCAGCACCTACCCGCGATCGCCGACTCCCTCGCGCCAGGATGCCTGCTCGCGCTCTACCCCCATTTCCGCCTGCCCTCATGGATGTACTCCCTTCCCACTACCCTCCTCGCATGCAGCTCAGCCGTTGCCGCGGCGCTCTTCCTCCGTGGACCGCAACGTCCTGACGTGGGGAATCGTTCCCTGCCTTGTCGCACTCTGCCTTCACATCTTGGTTCAACGCGAAAGACTAGGTTGCTCAACAATCGCCTCATCGTGTACCTCGGTGGCCTCAGCTACGCACTTTATCTCTGCCAGCAGCCCTTCCTGAACAAGCACTCCCTCCGCATTGGTACGCCGCGTTTCCCCAGAACATCGTGCTCAGTGTCATCGCCGCGCTCGTCATGCACTACGCCATCGAAAAGCCCATGCTCGCCCTCGGACATCGGTCGGCGAAGAAGAAGGAGTCCCGCACATTGGTCGCTGCCTGAAAGCTGTCGACGGCACCTGCCCGCCCACTCCGTGCAGCCTTGGTGTTTACCAAGATCGGTAGACCTCGCCCCACTGGCAACGAACCAGGCTTCTCCTAAGCACAGCCGCTACCCCTCGCCCACCATCTCCACGAGCCGTCCCACCGTCCGCCAGTTCCGCGCCGTGCACACCGTGCCCAGCGCCTTGTCAAAGTAAACATTACTCAGCTTCGTCCGAGCCATCCCGTTCGGCAGATGCAAATAGATCTCCCGCCCCACAACCGCAAACGCATCCGGAGCCGATCGCTCGTAGTCCAGCCCCTTCACCTGCGCCTTGGTCGGCAGATCCCGCAGAAAATACACGTGCAGCATCTCCTCCGCAGCTCCCCGAAACGGATTACCCGTATACGCCCCCCGCACCTCGGCCGCCGTCCGCAAGATCACCGGCGACCGAACCCCGAAACGCCCCAGGATCCCCGCCTCGAGCACCTCTGCCAACCCCGCCACCCCGTCAGCCGGCGCCCCAAACACCACGTTCCCGCTCTGAATATACGTAGCAACATCGACGCACCCGGCCGCCGCGAACAACGCCGCCAGCTCCCGCATCGGCACCGCATTCTTCCCGCCCACATTCACCCCGCGCAGCAGCGCCGCGTACCTCGCCATCCCTCACCTCGCCATCTCTCACCTCGAAGGCGCAAAACAACGCGCAAAGCTCACCGGCCCCTCGCCTGCCACAACCACCTCGCTGTGAGCAGGAACCACCACCGCCGTCCCCTTACGCAGCTCAACCTCGTGCTCCCCCGCGCTTCGCAGCACAGCAGACCCCTCCAGCCCCACCAGGCATCCCGCCCCTGGCATCTCCACCAGCACCTCGCCCGCCCCCACATCGAACCGGTCGACCGTGAAGTACTGCTCCGCGATCAGCCGAGTCACGCCCTTCCCAATCGTCTCCGGCCGAACCTTACCGGCCCGTGTCTTGAACTTCGTCGCCGCCACCCCCTGCTCCACATGCAGCTCCCGCGGCCGCCCATAGTCCCACATCCGAAACGTCGTATCGCTCGTCTGCTGCGTCTCGAGCAGCGTCACCCCCGGCCCGATCGCATGCACCGTCCCCGCATCCACAAACACCATCTCCCCCACGCTCACCGGCACCTGCACCAGCATCTCCTCGAGCCTTCCCTCGGCGATCGCGCGTTCCACCCCCTCCGCCTCCGATCCCTCCTTCAACCCCAGCGCCACCGCCGCTCCCGGCTCCGCCTCCAGCACATACCAGCACTCCGTCTTTCCCCGCGGCTGCCCCATCGCCTGCGCCCGCGCGTCATCCGGATGCACCTGCACCGACAGCTTGTCATTCGGAAACAGGACCTTCACCAGCAGCGGAAACTCGCCATCCCCGCCCTCGCCCAGCAGCTCCGGCCCGCACTCCTTCGCCACCTCCGCCAGCGTCCGGCCCGCCATCGGTCCCGTCTCGACCACACACTGCGGCCCCGTCATCCACGCCTCGCCCACCAGCTCCGGCGTCCCCGTATCCATGTACCAGGGCTCAAGACTCGCCCGCCCCCACACCCTCTCACTGAAAAACGGCTTCAACCGAAACGGCGCCACACTCATCGAATCCCCCCATACCTCATACCCCAAACCTCAAACCCGGAAGAACAAATACTCAATCGTCATCCTTCGGCCTCTTCCGCTTCTCCAGAACCAGCGCCGGAACCGGCCTGTCTCCCATCGCATCCCGCCACAGAATCACGTTCAGCTTCCGCGCATCCGCCCGGTCCGCATGCCGGAAGTCCATCTTCGCCGACTCCCGCGCACCCTCGGCAGCCGCAGGAGACATCGCCGCGGTCACCTTCGGGTTGGCCTGATAGATCAGCCCATTATCGCGATTCCGGAAGTCTGCCGTAAACGCCTCCTGGTCCCCCGGCCCCTCAAACTCCGGCGACATCAGCGACGAGAACGCATCGTTATTATTCATCGGCGGCAGCCCCAGCACCGTCTCCATCGTCCGCACCATCGACACCGTCGAGTAGAACCGGCTGTCCACAAACGCCGCGCCGTCCTTCGCCCGCGGCGCATACTTGCTCACCACCAGCGCCAGGCTCCGGTGCGCATCCACGTGGTCCGCCCCATTCTGCGCGTCGTCCTCGAGGATAAAGAACGCCGTGTCCGCCCAGTACGCCGAGTGCGACACCAGCTCCACCGCACGCCCGATCGCCAGGTCGTTGTCCGCTATCGAGCTCTTCGGCGTTGGCGACCCCGGCGTCGTCCCCGCCGTATGGTCGTTCGGAAATCGCAGCATCACGAAGTTCGGCATCGTGTCCCGCCCGGCCTCACGCTCCTTCGCCCATTCCTTGAAGTGCCGCTCAAACACCGCGTACCGGATCTGGTCCGGCACCTTCAGGTTGAAGTCCGCCTGCTCCACCGCAAAGTGCCCCACCAGCTCCGGCTTCGTCGCAACGTTCTTGGCGATCAGCGGAATCTCCCACGCCAAACCGGTTCACCCCGCCCCCCCACTCCTCCGGAATCCGCTCCCCCGGCTTGATCGTCGGTCGCGCGCACGGAGCCCCCTCCAGCACCGGTCCCTCCTGCGAGCTCCCACTCATCTTCTCGTTGCAGAAGCTGGTCGAGATGTACTCGCCAAAGTGGTACAGCGTTCGCCCGTGCCGCGCCAGGTTGCCCCACAGGTACCCGCTCGCCGGCTCGTTCACATCCGGAATATGCTGCTCGATCGGATACCCCTCCGCCACCATTCCCTCGAAGTCGTACGTCCGCTCCGCTGCCCCGGTAGTTCGCCTGCCACGTCTTCTCGAGATAGTCCGTCCCGATCGCCGCGTTCGACCACACGTGCCCATCCCCCGAAACCTCGCCCGAGTCGAAGAAGTTGTCCAGCACCCCAAACTGCAGCGCCATCCGGTGCTGGTTCGGCGTCACCTCCGCCCCATACATCGTCAGGCCCTTGTCCCCGTTCCCAACCGGCCTTCCACCCTGCTCCAGATCCCCAAACACCTGGTCATACGTCCGGTTCTCCTTGATGATGTAGATCACATGCCGGATCGGCCCCGGAAAACCCGCAGGAGGTCCACCTTCGCCTGCCGTCCTGCCAGCGTTCCCCTCTTGGTTGTCACTCCGAGGCGAAGCCGAAGAACCCGCTTCTCTACCCAGAACTCCTGATCCACCCCCACCTCCCCCGTCCCCCACGTCAGCCGCCCCACCCACCGCGAACCGTATCCGCGCCCGCGCCGCCTTCATCCGGTTATCCTCAAGCACCGCCGACGTCCAACGCGGCATCTCCCGCTCAATCGCCCCCATATCCAGCGCCGCCACCGATCCATACAAGAGCGTCCCTATATAGGTGGACGAACTCTGAAACCTCTTCTTCTCCTTGGTCCCCTCCGTCTGCCTCTGCGCGAAGTTGTTCGGACCCGTGCCCCTGCCCTTCGCCGTCGCCACAAACAGCTTGCCGCCCGCCACCGCCATCGACATCGGCATCCACTCCGTCGGCACAAACCCGATCGGCTCCACAAACCCCTTCTTCGCCGCCCCCGCCGTCAGCCTCCCCGTATCGATCACCGCCACCGCATCCGAGATCGCATCCCCCACGTACAACCGCCGCCCGTCCGCTCTCACCGCCAACGCCTCCGGCTCTGCCCCGAAGTAGCTCTGGCCCGGCAGCCGCGTATCGAAGTAGCCCCGTACCGCAAACGCACCCCCGGCTCCCGGGCCCCCTTCACCTTCCCCGACCCACCTCGACGAATATCCACCGCCGCGACCGCGTCCCGATTCGCCAGCGCAACATACATCGTCCGCCCATCCGGAGCGAGCTCGAGCGCACACGGATGCGTTCCAGCCGCAATGGGACTGGTCGGCTTCAACAGCGGCAGCCTGCGCCCTACCGTCCCGCGCACGAGGTCCAGCTCCACCACCTCGCTGGCATTCCAAAGCGCCACAAAACCCCGGGCACCATCGCGCGACACCGCCACCGCCACCGGGTAAGTCCCCGGCACCGCATCCGTCTCCGAAAGATCAAACCTCGTCACAACCCGCCCCGAGCCTGGCTCGATCAACAAGGCATCATCGGAAAGATTGTCCGCAACCAGCAGCAGATCGGTATCGTCCTCCGCCCTCCCAGGACCCCGGACCCCCGGGCCCCCCGACCGCTTGTGCACCAGCGCGATCCCCGCCGGAAACGGCACGCCCAGCGCCCCTTCCACCCCGCCAACCAGCTTCGTCCGCCGCCCGCCCGGCTAACGGCTGCAGCGCGATCTTGATCACCCGCTCCCGCGTCAACCGCCCGTCCGCAAACCCATACACCACCACCCCGTTCCCCGTGTCCCCGGCCTCCTTTCCCTCCGGATCGGAAAGCGAACCCACCGTCCCATACAGGTGCCGTCCGTCCGCACTGAACACCAGCCCCGAGTAGAGCGTCTGCCTCGCATTCACCAGCGTCCGCTCGTCCGGCGAGTCCGTCACCTTGCCCGTCCGCGTGTCCACCACCGCGAGCGACTGCATGTACCCCGACTCCCACGTCCCATAGCCCGCGTTTACCGTCACCACCCATCGCCCATCCGGGCTCACCGCCATCGAGAGTGGCAGCCCATTCGTTCGCTGCGGATCTCCCGGCACCGGCGCCGCAATCTGCTTGCTCGTCGGCAGGTCGATCCCGGCTCCTCCCACCACCTGCCCGAACCCGGCGCCGCCACCCGCCCCGAGCCCGAGGCCGACAATCCCGACAACAACCAACCCGCTCCCGGCCGACCTCGCCCGAAGCCTCGCCGACCGCCCCATCCCGAACCTCGAACCCGCATTCCGAAGACCCGTCGCACAGACCATCCCACCACCCTACACAAGGCCGCCCGCCCCGGGCATTACAAAACTCTTACATCGTCCTCCACGCCCTCGAAAGCTCACAAATCCAGCGTTTCCGGCGCGCCACCAACCCCCGGTGAAGCTCCCTGTACAACCCCCGGGGAGCATTACAAAACTCTTACACCCCAGCCCCTCCACCCCCTGCTAGCGTCGTTAACAGCAGCAACGAGGACTCACTAGGCCATATGACTCCGCACACTCTCTCCCCAGATCAGGTAACAGATCAAGTGACCGACCAGATCGCCGACCAGGCCGCCTACGAGGCCACCGTCACCGCACCAGCCTCCTATCGCGCCAACACCGCCGAAGAGGTCGCCCGCAAGGTCAAGCAGGATCTCCGCATGGGCCGCGAACACCAGCAGGGCGAGATCAACTGGATCACCACCATCGCCATGGGCGCCTTCCACGTCGGCGCCATCGCCGCGCTCTTCTTCTTCTCATGGAAGAACCTCGCCGTCTTCTTCGTCATGTACTTCTTCTCCATCAACGTCGGCATCGGCATGGCCTACCACCGCCTGCTCACCCATCGCGGCTACCGCACCCCCAAGTGGCTCGAGTACTTCGTCACCGCCTGCGGCAGCCTGGCGCTCGAGGGCGGACCCATCTTCTGGGTCGCCACCCACCGCGTCCATCATCAGAACTCCGACCACGAAGGCGATCCGCACACCCCCGCACGACGGCACCTGGTGGGCGCACGCCGGCTGGATCCTCTCCGGCCGCGCCCTGCACTCCGAGACCGCGCTGCTTGGCCGCTACGCCCCCGACCTCACCCGCGACAAGGTCCACGTCTGGCTCTCGAAGTACCACTATCTCCCGCTCGTCCTCACCGGCCTCCTCCAGATCGCGCTCGGCGCCGCACTCGCCCCGCACCGGCCACCGCGTCGTCGGCGCCCTCGGCATGATGCTCTGGGGAACCTTCCTCCGCGTCATCGTCGGCCTGCACGCCACATGGCTCGTCAACTCCGCCACCCACCTCTGGGGCAAGCGCCGCTTCGAGACCAAGGACGACTCCCGCAACAACTGGTGGGTCGCCATCCTCACCGGCGGCGAAGGCTGGCACAACAACCACCACGCCCACCCCGTCTCCGCGCGCCACGGCCTCGCCTGGTACGAGTTCGACGTCAACTACTACGGCATCTGGCTGCTCGAAAAGGTAGGCCTCGCCCACAAGGTCCAGATCGCCAAGTTCGACCCCGCAGACCCCAAGCCCGCGGGCGCCTAGAACCCCTCCCCCGAAACCGCACGAAACGGCGCAGAGTGATCATCCTCTGCGCCGTTCCCTTTGCAGCCCTAGCCTCTCTGCCGTCCCTCGAAGGCCCGCATCCGTCCCCGCTCCCAGCTCTCAAGCGCAATCTCCTCCTGAAACTGCAGCAGCGACGTACCGCTGAACCGCCTCGGCTCCGGAGCCGCCACCCTTTCGACCACCTCGAGCTCCTCCAAAGCCTGCGGAATCTCGAACGGGATCTCGAGCCCGCGAATCTCACCGAGCCTCCGGTACCTCCGCAACTCCCGTTCAATATTGATCTTCCCCTGCACGTTCGAAGAGTGAACCGCCCAATACCTCAGCGGAAGCTTGTTCTCCGTCACATACCGGGCGCAATCGAGACCCGTCTTCTCCCGGTACCCGGAGTAGGGAATCGTCTCCCCAGCCCTGTTCAGCCCCACCGGATAGTGCTCCCGCGCAAGATCATGATCGAACGAGATCAGCTCCGGCATTCCCACCTTCGCGAGGTACTCGACGAACTCCGCATAGCTCCGCACCAACACTACCCCGGGCAAGCTCGGCACCCGCACATCATCCAGATACAAGATCGAAGCAAACTCCCGCATCAATAACTCCCCGGCTCTGGCCCGGCAAACCGCTCTGGTCTTCATCGCTTCCATCTTGATGAGCAAACCCGCTCACAAGAAAAAGCACTCCGCAACCTCTTCGATCAGCCCAAACGCAAGAAGCTCGATCAACCGCCTCCCACTCCGCACAACACTATGATGCAGGCCACCAGTCCTGCTTCATGGGGAATCGTCGGCCCTCCCCCCGCGAGGCGTCTTCCGCCCGCGTTCGACCACACCTCCGCATCGCCCTCCACACCACCGCCGATATACTCAACCCCAAGCCATGAACCTCACCCGTCGCCGCGGAGCCGTCGCCCTCTTCATCGCCCTCGGCGCCCTCCTCATCGGCGTCGCCGTCACCCTCAACATCGGCTGGATCATCCTCAACGAGCGCCGCGCCGCCCTCCTCGTCCTCGGCATCATCTGCTTCGCCATCCTCATCGCCGGCGTCGTCCTCAATACCGTCTTCCTCCTCCGCGAGATCCGCCGCAACGAGCGCCAGGACGCCTTCGTCAACGCCGTCACCCACGAGCTCAAAACCCCCATCGCCTCCATCCGCCTCTACCTCGAAACCCTCCAGCGCCGCCCCGTTCCCGAACAGCAGAAGCAGGAGTTCTACAGCATCATGCTCGCCGACTCCGACCGCCTCCTCGCCACCGTCGAGCAGGTCCTCAAAGCCGGCCAGCTCGGACAAAGACATCGCCAGCTCAACCGCACCCTCATCGACCTCCAGCCGCTCCTCGCCGAGTGCATCACCATCACCTCCCAGCGCCACCACCTCCCCGCCTCCGCCATCACGCTCGCCCCAACCCCCGCCCCAACCCCCGGGCAGGACCCCGTCCAACCCTGCCTCCAGACCCTCGGCCTCGCCGAAGACCTCCGCACCGCCATCCTCAACGTCCTCGACAACGCCGTGAAGTACTCCCCCGCAACCGCCGGAACACCCATCCAGATCCACTGCAGCCTCACCCTCGAGCGCCCCGCCAGCATCGCCCTCCGCGTCACCGACAACGGCCTCGGCCTCCCGCCCGGGTACGAGAAACGCATCTTCAAGCGCTTCTATCGTGTCCCCGGACGCAACATGGTCCGTATCAAGGGCACCGGCCTCGGCCTCTTTCTCGTCCGCGCCATCCTCCGCCAGCACGGCGGAGACGCCACCGCCCAAAGCCCCGGCCTCAACCAGGGCACCACCATCACCCTCACCCTGCCCCTGGCCGCCCGCCCAGCCTCCTAGCTCTCCTCACCCCACCCAACCCGGAACACCCGTCATCCACCCCAGGAAGCCCGTCATCCTGGGCGAAGCCGAAGGACCTGCGCCTCCCTCCAGTCCCTCGCTGAGACGGGGGTTGACCCTCGCACATATGCAACTCCCTGCATCATCAGCCACCAGGCACCCCATAAATGCCCTGATTCGTGCACTATCTTTGGACCTAAAAATGCACTACATCTGTCGTCAACTGTTCCTACTGCTCTACTTCCGAAAGGGCAACCTGCCATGGGTCTCCGAAAATTTGCTTCTGCCGCGATTCTTCTCCTTGTTCCGACGCTCGCCCATGCGGCCAGCTTCACCTACACCTTCAACGATCATTTCGCGTCCTTCAGCGTCACCGGAACCGCCGTCACCGACGTCAACTCCGGCATCCTGACCACCACCTCCTTCACCGACTGGGACCTCCTTCTCGACGACGGCATCCAGACCCTCCACCTCACCCCGGGCAACTCCCAGAACATCGTTCTGGGAAACAACCTGACCGCCACCACCACTGGCCTCTTCTTTGACTTCGGCGCTCCCCTCGGCGGTGTCCTCGCCTTCGAGAGCCCGGTCATCGGAACTGGAACGAACTACCTCTGCTACCAGGGCGTCGGCGGCGGCTGCGACGATCTCACAGGACCGCACGAATCCATCGGAATCGGTACCGACGGCCAGCGCCTGCAGGTCCTCAGCGGCAACGTCGAGATCGCCTCGGTCCCCGCAACCAACGTCACCCCTGAGCCCGAAAGCCTCCTCCTCATGGGAACCGGTCTCCTCGGCGTCTGCGGCCTCGCCCGGCGCAGGCTCACCCGGTAAGCCGAAACCCGGCCCCACTCATCCCCCGCTCAAAAGAGGGAGCCCACCGGCTCCCTCTTTCCAATGCCCCCACCCTCCGTCAAACCTCACCCGCGCCCCCCAAGCCCGCTACACTCGATCCATGGCACCACCAGCCTCCGACTCCCTCGCCAAGGTCCCCACCGGCGCCGTCACCCGGCCCGACATGCGCGTCAGTGTCGCCGGTGTCGAGCTCCAGAACCCCATCATCGCCGCCAGCGGAACCTTCGGCTACGGCGTCGAGTTCGCGGAGATCCTCTCGCTCGATCGCATCGGCGCCTTTGTCACCAAGGGGCTCTCCCGCGAGGCCATGGCCGGAAACCCCGCCCCCCGTATCATCGAGACCGCCGCCGGCATGATCAACGCCATCGGCCTCCAGAACATGGGAGTCCGCGCCTTTATCGCCGAAAAGCTCCCCGAACTCCGCCGCATCAAGGGCCTCGTCACCATCGTCAACGTCTTCGGCTTCACCGTCGAAGACTCCATCGAGGTCATCCACACCCTCAACGACACCCCCGGCGTCAGCATGCTCGAGCTCAACGCCTCCTGCCCCAACACCTCGCACGGCGGCATGGTCTTCGGCACCGACCACCGGCTCCTGTTCGAGCTCGTCAGCAAGTGCAAAGCCGTCGCCCGCCTCCCCCTCATCGTCAAGCTCTCCCCCAACGTCACCTCCATCGGCCTCATGGCGCGCGTCGCCGCCGACGCCGGTGCCGACGCCCTTTCGCTCGTCAACACCTTCCTCGCCCTCGCCATCGACGTCGAAACCCGCCGGCCCCGCATCGCCAACATCACCGGCGGCCTCTCCGGCCCCGCCATCAAGCCCATCGCCGTCCGCATGGTCCACGAGGTCCACGGCGCCGTCTCACTCCCCATCCTCGGCATGGGCGGCATCCTCAACGAGCGTGATGCCGTCGAGTTCATGCTCGCCGGAGCCACCGCCGTCCAGGTCGGCACCGCCAGCTACGCCGACCCGCGCGCCGTCGAAAACATCGCGGCGAAGCTCAAACGCTGGTGCGCCTCCCACAACATCGACCGCGTCGCCGAGCTCACAGGCGCCGCCATCCTCTAAACCCGCACCCAGCTCCAGCGCCCCTGGAAACACGCGCCTAGTGCTTCCCGAATAGCCCCCCCAGCGCGTTCTTCAGCGGATCCCCAACCACCTTGCCATCCGGTCTCCCCACCGCCCTCTTCTGCAGTAGTCCCTGCGCCGCACCAGCTCCGACACCCGTAGCCACCCCCCGCAAATTCGGCGCAAACGTAGGATTGCTCGTCGTCCCCCCAATCGCCACGGGGATCCCGCCCTTCAACAGCCCGCCCGTCAACGCTCCCAGCGTCCCACCGCCCCCACCGCCGCCCGGGATCAACCCCGCCAGGCCGCGCAGCCAGCCCGCCCAACCCGCTCGTTGCCTGGGCCGCTCCGCCCGCCACCTCCCCCGGCACCCCCCATCAGCCCCGTAAGCTTCAGCACCATGTTGTAGTTCAGCGCCCCACCCGCGCTCACGCTCCCCGCGCCGGTCGCCGTCCCCAGCCCCACCACGTCCAGCGCCACCCGGTCCGTCTCGATCCCGCCACCCGCCTCGCGAACATCCATGCTCAGCGATCGCATCTTCGTCCCCGACCCCGTCGCCCCGCCGATCCGGCCGCCCGTCAGCTGCGACAGCGCCTGCAGCTTCGACCCAAGATCGAACCCCGCCAGCTGCGTGTTGTCCAACCGCACCGGCCCGCTGATCACCGGGCTCGCCGTCGACCCCGAAACCGTCAGCGCCGTCGTCACCGTCCCGCCCTGCAGCCGCGATCCCTGCGGCAGCCGCACCCCCACCGCCGGCAGAAATGCCTCGATCTCGTCGATCGGCATCGCCCGCCCATTCACCTTCAAATTGATCGCCGTCGTCGGCCCGCTCGTCTGGTACGTCCCCGCAATATTCACCGTCGCGCGCCCCACCGAGATCGCCGCATGCTGCACCTGCCCCGTCATCGCCCGCTCGTTCTGGATCACCGCAAACTGCGCATCCACCGGCTTCGCCGAAGGCTGTCCATTTTTTGCCAGCTTGATCCCCTCCACGTGCGCCGTTCCCGTCGCATTCAGCGTCTGCCCATTCGACTGCACCTGCGCCTGGATGTCCGTCATCCCGCTGATCCCCGCATCCGGAGCCAGCACACCGCTCGTCCCAAGCTCCACATGCTTCAACGTAACCTGCGCATCCACCGGCGTAGACCCGCCGTTCGTCTCAGCCCCGCCCGCCTGGTTGAACGGCCCGGCCCTTCCCGTCG
The DNA here is from genome assembly GCA_963752655.1 of uncultured Acidobacteriaceae bacterium. Classification (GTDB taxonomy): domain Bacteria; phylum Acidobacteriota; class Terriglobia; order Terriglobales; family Acidobacteriaceae; genus Edaphobacter. The sequence goes on along the minus strand of CAVVZK010000004.1, from coordinate 187,234 downwards.
CATTCAACCTCCCGCCGCCTGGCAGCTGCGCGCTCACCGTAAACGGCGACGCGCTCTTCGGCGTCAGGTTCGTGATCTCCGCATTCAACCCCTGGTACACCGCCGGCGCGCCCGCCTGTCCCGCCGTCGTCAGCGTCACCGACCCGTTCTTCACCTCCGCAGAGTCCACCGACAGGTTCGCAAGCATCGCTCGACCCCTCGGCATTCGCGCTTGCCGGCTTCGGCTGCTTCGGCACATTGTTCCGCACCACCGTCAAGTGCGGACTGTCCACCACCAGCTTCGTCACATGCATCTGCTGCCCGCTCCACGCCGCATCCAGCACCAGGCTCTCCACCAGCCCCGAGATCCCGTCCGACGCATCCACAAACCCGGCCGCCAGCGGATCCATATGCTTCACCTCCAGATGCCCCGAGAACGGCGTCGCCGAAGCATCCTGCTGGTTGATCGGCCCCGCCGACCCGCTCATGTTCACCGTCCCGTCGCCCGGCAGCTTCGCCGAAGCCGTAAACGGAAACGAGCTCAGAAACCCGAAGCCCTTCACCTGCAAACCCACCTGCTCATACACCCGGCTCGGGACGCTCGCGCCACCCGTCGCCGCCCGGCTGCGTCCCCACCGTGATCCGCCCGTTCTCCACATCCACGCTCCCCACCGTCAGATCCGGAAACGTCTTCTTCGTATCCTCATTCTGGTTCGTCTCGCCTCCCCCAATCGTCGAGTAGTTCCACGTCCCGTTCGCCGCCCGCAGCAGCTGGATCTGCGGCGACTCGAGCAGAAACGACCGAACCTGCACCTCCCGATGCAGCAGCAGAGGAAGCATCTCCACCCCGATCTTCACGCTGTCCGCCTGGATAAACGGCTGCGAGCTGAACTGCGGATCGTCCGCCACCGTCGCCTTCTCCGCCACCAGCCCGCCTGACCACACCGAAAGCTTCGCCGACCCGATCGTCACCTTGCGCGCCAGCGACTTCGTCAAGCGTAGCCTCGATCCGCGCGCGAAAGCTGTCCGTATTCAAAAACATGGGAAGCACCACAGCCCCGACCGCAACCACAACGATCAGCACACCCAGAGCCATCAGCATCAACCTCGTCACGCTTCGCATGGTTGTACCCTCTCAGGAATCAGATGCCACCAACCCCATCTCAGACGCCTAAACTTCCTTCTCTCAACAACCTCCCACCCACCCACCCGATATCCTCTCCCTCTGATTTGTCATCCTTCGCCAAAGGCGGAGGATCTGCTTCTCTACCGCAAACCCACACCCCGACAATGAGCCCCACAACTCTCCGGGCTTCCCGCAACCCCACAACCGTCCCCCGCCGATCCGCTCCCCGCTCCCCGCTATCCCCTGCCTTTGATTTGTCATCCTTCGCCAAAGGCGGAGGATCTGCTTCTCTACCACAAACCCCCACCCCGACAAGGACTCCCCCCTCGCCCGTCCGCTAAACTTACAAACGTGACCGCCACCCAGACCGACCTCAAACCCATCCGCCGCGCCCTCCTCTCCGTCACCGACAAGTCCGGCCTCGTCGACTTCGCCCGCACCCTCGCCAGCCACGGCGTCGAGCTCGTCTCCACCGGCGGCACCGCCCACGCCCTCCGCGACGCCGGCCTCGAAGTCCGCGACATCTCCGACCTCACCGGCTTCCCCGAGATGCTCGACGGCCGCGTCAAGACCCTCCACCCCAACGTCCACGGCGGCATCCTCCACATCCGCGGCAACCCCGAGCACGTCGCCGCCGTCGACGCGCACGGCATCCAGCCCATCGACATGGTCGTCGTCAACCTCTACGCCTTCGAGAAGACCGCCGCCAAGCCCGGCGTCGCCTTCGCACGACATCATCGAAAACATCGACATCGGCGGCCCCTCCATGGTCCGCTCCGCCGCCAAGAACTTCGAAGACGTCGCCGTCGTCACCAGCGCCGCCGACTACGCCGCCCTCACCGCCGAACTCGCCGCCAACGCCGGCGCCCTCTAGCCGCGAAACCCGCTGGCGCCTCGCCAAGGCAGCCTTCGCCACCACCGCCGCCTACGACGCCGCCATCGCCAACACCCTCGACCTCGATCCCGACAGCGCCCCACCCGAACAGCCCGCCGAAGCCTCCGACACCAACGCGACTTCCCCCCACACTCCGCATCAACTACACCCTCGCCAATCGCTCCGCTACGGCGAAAACCCCCACCAGCGCGCCGCCCTCTACACCGACGGCTCCGGCACCGGCATCGCCGCCGCCACCCAGCTCCAGGGCAAAGAACTCTCTTCAACAACCTCGTCGACCTCGACGCCTGCTGGGAACTCGCCCAGCGAACTTGCCACGCCGCCGAGACGCGACCACCGCCGCCGTCGCCATCATCAAGCACACCAACCCCTGCGGCGCCGCCACCGGCGCCACCGTCCTCGACGCCTACAACCGCGCCCTCGCCGCCGATCCCGTCTCCGCCTTCGGTGGCGTCATCGGCATCAACCGCGAGGTCGACGCCGAAGCCGCCGAAGAGATCGCCAAGCTCTTCGTCGAAGCCATCGTCGCCCCCGTCCTTCACCCCCGAAGCCCTGCCCGCTTCGCCGCCAAAAAGAACCTCCGCCTCGTCCAGATCACCCCCGGCAAACGCTCCGCCGTCCTCAAGCAGGTCTCCGGCGGCCTCCTCCTCCAGGACGCCGACACTCGCCCGCGTCACCGAAACCGATCTCAACTTCGTCACCGCGCGTCAGCCCACCGCCGACGAACTCCGCAGCCCTCCTCTTCGCCTGGCGCGTCTGCAAGCACGTCAAGTCCAACGCCATCGTCTACGCCCGCACCGACGCCGGCTTCGGCCAGACCGTCGGCATCGGCGCCGGCCAGATGAGCCGCGTCGACGCCGCCCGCTTCGGCGCCATGAAGGCCGCCCTTCCGCTCGCCGGCATCCGTCGCCGCCTCGGACGCCTTCTTCCCCTTCCCCGACGGCCTCGAGGTCGTCGCCGACGCCGGCGCCACCGCCGTCATCCAGCCCGGCGGCTCCGTCCGCGACGCCGAGGTCATCGAAGCCGCCGACCGCCTCGGCATCGCCATGGCCTTCACCGGCAGTCCGCCACTTCCGCCACGGCTAGCCCGGCACTCACACCTCCCGCTCCCGATTTCGTCCCCTGAAAGAGGGCAGTCGGCGAGCGCGTGCGCCTCCGCGTTATAATCTCGCCCAGGTCGTCCGTTGCGTCTCGCCCGTCGCTGCATCCAAGCATCGTCGCCTCGCCGTCTAACCCGTAGACACCATCCTGTAACTCGCCTCGCACTCTAGGAACTTGATGACCCTTGTTCTCGCGCGCCTGCCTCGTTCGCCTCCCCCGCCTCCTTTCTGTCGCGACCCTTCTCGTCGGTGTTCACGCCGCGCATGGCCCAGGCGAGCCCCGCAGCTAGTGCATCCCGTCTCCGCGGCCGCCAAGGATCCCGATCGCGCCGCCTCCTACTACCACTACGGCCTCGCCCACCTCTATGAGGACATGGCCACCAGCGCCGGCCGCTCCGACTACGCCACCCAGGCCATCGAGCAGTACAAGCTCGCCCTCAACGCCGACCCCAACTCCGCCCTCCTCCAGAATGGCCTCGCCGACCTCTACTTCAAGCTCGGCCGCATCCGCGAAGCCGTCACCGCCGCACAGGAGCAGGTCAACAAGAACCCCTACGACGTCGAAGCCCACACCCTGCTCGGCAAGGTCTACCTCCGCTCGCTCGGCGACATGCAGATCCCAGCAGTCCGGCGAGATGCTCCAGCTCGCCATCGCCGAGTACGAAAAGCTCGCGCAGCTCAAGCCCAACGACGTCGAAACCCACCTCCTCCTCGGCCAGCTCTACGGCCTCAACCACGACTCCGCCAAGGCCGAGGCACAGTTCAAGGTCGCCCAGAAGCTCGACTCCGGACTCCGAAGAGGTCGTCCTCAACATGGCCCGCCTCTACAGCGAGCAGGGTGACTCCCGCCGCGCCGCCGACACCCTCTCCGCCGTTCCCGAAGACGACCGCACCGCCCGCATCAGACTTCGCCCTCGCCGCCAGCTACGACCAGCTCAAGGACCCCAAGGACGCCGATCGCCGCCTACCGCGCACCCTCGAACCGAGCCCCGAAAACGCCATCGACGTCCAGCGCGGCCTCGCCAACGCCCTGCTCACCGACGGCCAGATCGACGAGGCCCTCAAGGTCTTCCAGCAGATCGTCGCCACCGAGCCCCAGGACGCGCAGTCCCAGATCCGCATCTCCGAGATCCAGCGCCGCCAAGGCCACTACCAGCATCGCCCTCGACACCCTCAACAAGGCCAAGGCGCTCGTCTCAGATTCAACCGAGCTCACCTATAACGAAGCCCTCATCTACGATTCGCTCGGCCGCTACGACGAGGCCCTCAACGTCCTCAAGCAACTCCTCGCCGCCTCCAACCACCCCGACGGCAAATACAGCGACCCCGAAAAATCCAACCGCTACCTCTTCCTCGACCGCCTCGGCGCCATCAACCGCGAGCAGAACAAGACCGCCGAAGCCGTCGGCTACTACAAGCAGATGACCGACCTCGGCGGTGAGTTCGCCCTGCGCGGCTACCAGGGAGAGATCGACGCCTACCGCGAGGCCCACCAGTAGAAGGAAGCCACCGCCGTCGCCGCCGACGCCGCCAAGGCCCTTCCCAAGGATCGTGGCGTCCAGCTGATGTACGCCGGGCAACTCGCCGACACCGGCAAGGTCGGACGAGGGCATCGCGCTCGCAAACGCCCAGCTCACCAAGGCGCCCGAAGATCGCGACACCTACCTCGCCCTTGCCCAGATCGACATCCGTCTCAAGCGCTTCCAGGACGCCTCCGAAAACCTCGACAAGGCCGAAGCCCTCACCACCAAGCCCGAAGAGCACCTCAACATCGACTTCGTTCGCGGCACCATGTTCGACCGCCAGAAGCTGCTACGACCAGGCCGAGGCCAGCTTCCGCAAGGTCCTCGTCGACCGATCCGCAGAACCCGACCGTCCTGAACTATCTCGGCTACATGTTCGCCGACCGCGGCGTCCGCCTCCCCGAGGCCACTCACCATGATCCGCAAGGCCGTCGACCTCGACCCCCAGAACTACGCCTTCCTCGACTCGCTCGGCTGGGTCTACTTCAAGTCCGGCCAGTACACCCTCGCCGAGCAGTACCTCCGCCAGGCCATCGAGCGCTCCTCCTCCGACCCCACCGTCCACGACCACCTCGGCGAGGTCTACGAGAAGACCGGCAAGCTCAAACTCGCCGTCGAGCAATGGGAACGCTCCATGACCGAGTACGCCCACTCCCTCCCCGCCGACGCCGACCCCGAAGACGTCGCCAAGGTCCAGCACAAGCTCGCAGAACGCCCGCGTCAAACTGGCCAAGGCCGCCCCAGCCCCGCCAAAGAAGACAAGTAGCGCCTCAGCAAAGAGCGCGAGGCGCCCAAACTCCGGGACGCACGCGCCCTTCCAGGCCTTCGCACTCCCACCAGACTCACGCCCCCAACCCGCTATCCTCCTGAGTGAAGTCGAAGCACCCGCGTCTCTACCCAGGCACCCCCGTCGACGACAAACCCCACAGTCCGCCCCACCCTGAGGCTGTCATCCTGAGCGAAGCCGAAGGACCTGCGTCTCAATCACCACCAGGTCAGACGAGATCACCGCAAACCCCTCCCCGCCCCTCCGCTAAACTTGAAACAGCAAATGCCTCCCGACCTCCGCACCTGCGCGGTCGTCCCCACTCACGAGGACGACCACTCCACGCCCGCGTCTACCCCGCCCCCCCGCGGCCCGCCCGCACCGCCTTCCAGCGCGACCGCGAGCGCATCGTCCAGTCCCGCGCCTTTCGCCGCCTCGCCGGCAAAACCCAGGTCTTCACCTCCCGCGCCTCCGACCACTTCCGCTCCCGCCTCACCCACACCATGGAGGTCGCGCAGATCGCCCGCGACGTCGCCGCCGCCTCGGCCTCAACGAAGACCTCGCCGAGGCCCTCGCCCTCGTCCACGACATCGGCCACCCGCCCTTCGGCCACGCCGGCGAGCGCGCCCTCGACGACTGCCTCCAGCGCCACGGCCTCCGCTTCGACCACAACCTCCACGCCCTCCGCATCTGCGAGCACTTCGAGCAGCGCTACGCCGCCCACCGCGGCCTCAACCTCACCCTCGCCGTCCGCGAAGGCATCATCAAGCACTCCCGCGACTACACCGCCGCCACCCACCCCGACCTCGCCCCCTACTTCCTCGACCAGCGCCCGCCCCTCGAAGCCCAGATCATCGACCTCGCCGACGAGATCGCCTACCTCACCGCCGACCTCGACGACGGCGTCGAATCCGGCCTCCTCGACATCGCCCACATCCGCGAGCACGTCTCGCATCCTCGCCGACTCTTACACCGCGGTCAGCCGCGCAGCACCCCGGCGTCGAAGAAAAGTACCTCTTCAACGAAGCCCTCCAGCTCATGCAGAACACCCTCACCGACGACCTCATCGCCACCACCCTGCGCCAACGCTCGGGCCATCGCGCGCCACAACCCTCGACGACATCCGCCGCCACCCCACCCGCCTCGCCGCTTCTCCCCCGCCGTCGAAGCGGCAGCGCCTCGAAGAGAAGCGCTACCTCTACGACACCCTCTACAGCTGCCCCGAGCTCACCCTCGAGCACGACAAGGCCGAAGAGGTCGTCAAGGCTCTCTTCGACTTCTGGATCGAAAACCCCGAAGAGCTCCCCCAGGGCTACATCGAAGAGATCCAGACCGAAGGCCTCGCCCGCGTCGTCGCCGACTACATCGCCGGCATGACCGACGCCTTCATCCTCCAGCAGTACGCCGTCATCAAACGAGCCGTCCGCCGCTAAACACCCCGAAAGCATCTCCGCCCCAACTTTTCTCCGCCCGCCCGCGCCCGCCCGCCGCCGCCCGGCTCAACGCGCATCTGGCACGAAGCCCCCCGCCCGTGCACCTGCCTTCCGCACTGCGCTCAAACCACGCCCCCCTTGTCATTCTGAGCGAAGCGGAAGAACCCCCGTATTTCGCCCTTGCCCTTGCACGTTCCCGCCTGTCATTCCGAAGCGAAGCGGCGGAATCTCCTCTGCCCTGAACCACAACCCAGCCCTCCCAAAGCCGCACCCGCAGACTCGCCTTCGCTCCCACCCTTCCGCTACCATCACCACGTACAGGAGAAAGCATGCCCCACCAGAAACGCGCCCTCGTCACCGGAGGCGCCGGCCTCATCGGCTCCCACCTCGTCGACCTCCTCCTCCGCGAGGGCTGGACCGTCCGCATCCTCGACAACCTCGAGCCCCAGACCCACAAAAACGGCAAGCCCGAATGGGTCAACCCCAAGGCCGAGTTCCGCCAGGGCTTCGTCCAGGACTACGACACCATGCACGCCGCCCTCGACGACATCGACGTCGTCTTCCACGAGGCAGCCTACGGCGGATACATGCCCGAGATGGCCAAGTACGTCCTCGTCAACAGCTTCGGCACCGCCCAGATGCTCGAGATCATCCGCGACAAGAAGCTCCCCATCCAGAAGGTCGTCGTCGCCTCCTCCCAGGCCGTCTACTCCGAAGGCGCCGCCCTCTGCCCCGAGCACGGCCACGTCGTCCCCCTCCTCCGCCCCGTCGAGCAGCTCCGCTCCGGAGACTTCGCCGTCCACTGCCCCGTCCTCGTCTCTGGAAGACCCTGCGGCCAGCCAACCACCTCCATCCCCACCCCCGAGTCCACCCCCGGCGGCGGCGAGACCGTCTACGCCCTCACCAAGGTCGATCAGGAGCGCCTCGTCCTGCTCTGGGGCAAGCAGACCGGCATCCCCACCGTCGCCCTCCGCTACTCCTGCACCTACGGCCCGCGCCAGTCGCTCTTCAACCCCTACACCGGCGTCATCGCCATCTTCTGCACGCGCCTGCTCAACGGCCAGCAGCCCGTCATGTACGAGGACGGCAGCCAGACCCGCGACCTCTGCTTCGTCGAAGACATCGCCCGCGCCAACCTGCTCGTCGCCACCACCAGACAAACTCGACGGCCTCCCCGTCAACGTCGGCAGCGGCCGCGCCACCAGCGTCCGCGACCTCGCCGGCATCATCGCCGAGCAAGCTCGGCGTCGACCTCGCGCCCCTCGCCCGCGGCGAGTTCCGCCCCGGCGAAATCCGCTCCCTCATCTCCGACATCAGCCGCATCCGCACCATCGGCTACGAGCCCTCCGTCACCATCGAGCAGGGAATCGGCCGCTACATCGACTGGATCCGCACCCAGGGCCCGGTCGACGACTACTTCGCCAAAGCCGAAGCCGGCCTCCGCGCCAACGGCATCGTCCAAAGCATCAAGGCCTGACCACCCCCAGCACGACGCAACCACACGCGCTCCCCCCTTGTTGTCATCCTTCGACACCGGCGCGCCTTTGTTGTCATGCCTTCGCCAAAGGCGGAGGATCCGCTTCTCCTCCCAGCCTAATCCCGTCCAGCCGAACCGCATCCGAAACCGCGAGGCAACCACCCGCCCAAACGTATACTGAACCAACCTCGAACCCTCAACGCACTCCCCAGCAGAGCAGTCCACCAGAAAGCTCCCCCTTTGCCCCGAGAAAACAGACACCCGGCTCCCATCCGCCACCTCCAGTTCGCCGCCACCCGGCTCGCCGGCTGCTTTGTCGTCCAGTTCCCGGCCTTCCACGACGACCGCGGCCACTTCGTCAAAGCCATCCAGAAGTCCGCCTTCGAAGCCCACGGCCTCGAGGCCGACTTCGCCGAGGTCTTCTACACCACCTCCAACCAGGACGTCCTCCGCGGCATGCACTTCCAGGTGCCCCCCAGCCGACCACGCCAAGCTCCTCTACTGCACCTCCGGATCCATCTTCGACGTCGCGCTCGACCTCCGCGTCGGCTCCCCCACCTTCGGCCAGCACGAGGTCTACGAGCTCTCCGAGCGCTTCAACAACGCCGTCTACCTCCCCTCGCGGCATCGCCCACGGCTTCTTCGTCCGCGAAGCCCCATCCGTCGTCGTCTACCACGTCACCACCGAGCACAACCCCGCTCACGACCAGGGCATCCTGTGGAGCTCCTTCGGCGCACCCTGGCCCGTCGACAACCCCATCCTCTCCGATCGCGACGCCAGCTTTCCCGCCCTCCGCGACTTCCAAAGCCCCTTCCGCTACGAAGCCCCGAATCCCCCCGTCACCCAACCCACTCCCAAACATCAGAGGCCCGACCCCAGTGACCTCCTCCCCCCGAGCCCTCCTCGTCGGTGCCGCCGGCCAGGTCGGCGCACAGATGCTCCGGCTCCTCGGCAGCGGCCGCGCCCTGCCCACCTCCCGTACACCCCCAAACCCCGGCTGGCTCCCGCTCAACCTCGCCGCGCTCTCCGCCGAGCCCCAGGCCGCCGCTCTCCTCGACCCCCATCCCCTCTCCGCCATCTACTGCATCGCCGGCATGACCGACGTCGAAGGCTGCGAATCCAGGCCGACCTCGCCCACAGGATCAACGCCCGTGGCCCCGCCATCCTCGCCAGCTACGCCCGCCAGCACGCCCTCCCCTTCGTCTACTTCTCCACCGAGTACGTCTTCGACGGCCACTCCGGCCCCTACCTCGAAAACGACCCCACCAACCCCCTCAGCGTCTACGGCCAGAGCAAGCTCGACGGCGAAGCCCTGGTCCTCGACGCCCACCCCGACGCCCTCATCCTCCGCACCACCGTCGTCTACGGCCAGGACGATCGCCACAAGAACTACATCTACAGCCTCCTCTCAGCCGTCGCCGAAGGCCGCACCATGAACGTCCCCGCCGACCAGGTCTCCACCCCCACCTATAACCAGGATCTCGTCCGCACCGCCGTCGATCTCGTCGCCGCCCAGGCCCACGGCATCTTCCACGTCTGCGGCCCAGAGCTCCTCCCCCGCATCGACTTCGCCCGGCAGGTCCTCACCTTCTTCGGCCTCGACCACCACAACCTCCGCCCCATCCCCACAGCCGAACTCGGCCAGCGCGCCCCCCGCCCCCTCTCCGCCGGCCTCCTCACCCAGAAGCTCGCCGCCGAGCATCCCTCCCTCCGCATGCGCCCCCTCGCCGAAGCCCTCGCCGACTGCGAACCCGAGCTCCGCGCCTTCTTCGAGCAACAGCAGGCCCTGCGCGGCGCCGGCGGAGACTGACCCCTCACCATGACCACCGCGAAGCCCCTCATCTCCATCATCGTTCCCGTCTACAACGAAGAGGACACCCTCCCGCTCTTCTACCCCGCCGTCCTCGAGGTCATCGACCCCCTCAGCGACCGCTTCCGCTTCGAGTTCATCTTCACCGACAACCACAGCTCCGACCGCACACCCGAGCTGCTCACCCAACTCGCCCAGGCCGACCCCCGCGTCCGCGCCTTCCGCTTCTCCCGAAACTTCGGCTACCAGCGATCCATCCTCACCGCCTACCTCCGCAGCGAGGGCGACGCCGCCATCCAGCTCGACTGCGATCTCCAGGACCCGCCCGAACTCATCCCCACCTTCCTCGACGTCTGGCAGCGCGGCTCCGACGTCGTCTACGGCGTCCGAAAGTCGCGCCTCGAAGGCCGCCGCTGGCAGTACGCCCGCAAGCTCTTCTACTGGCTCGTCGACTTCCTCTCCGAAGACCCCATCCCCCGCGACGCCGGAGACTTCCGCCTCATCTCCCGACGCGTCATCGAAGAGCTCCGCCGCATCAACGAGCCCAGCCCCTACCTCCGCGGAACCATCGCCACCCTCGGCTTCACCCAGACCGGCATCGACTACGCCCGCGCCGCACGCACCGTCGGCAACTCCAAATTCTCCTTCTACGACAACATCAAGCTCGCCCTCGACGGCATCGTCAACCAGTCCGTCGTCCCCCTCCGCGTCGCCACCTACGTCGGCATCTCCGTCGCCGCCCTCACCGTCATCGCCTCGCTCGGCTACATCCTCGCCTACTACACCGTCGGCTTCCGCGCCCCCGCCGGCTTCACCACCATCACCGTCCTCATCCTCGCCTCGCTCGGCATCAACGCCCTCCTCCTCGGCATCATCGGTGAGTACCTCGGCCGCATGTACCTCCAGACCAAGAATCGCTCCATCACCATCATCGAGCGCGAACTCCACCAACCCACAGGAGACGCACCCCCGGAACGTTCCCGACCGGACCGCTCCCGACCGGAGCGCCCCCGATGAAGCCGGCCTCCCCCCTCGACGCCATCGCCCTCCCACCCATCCTCCGGCGCTTCGTCCAGCTCCTCGCCAGCCTCACCCTGCTCTGCGGCCTCTCCGAGCTCTTCTGCACCTCCGTCCTCCACCTCCACGCCCGCTACGGCTTCGTCCTCCTCGACGAGTGGTACCCCGACTTCCGCTTCTTCGCCGACCGCTTCGCAAGCCTCCACACACTCGAGTTCTTCACCAGAACACCCGAGCACCCGTTCATGTACCCCGCTCCGGTCGCCCTCCCCTACGCCCTCTTCTTCCGCGGCGTCCCGCACCACGCTCAAAGCCTCTTCCTCCTCACCATCCTCCTCTCCTTCCTCGCCGCCGCCGCCCTCCTCGCCCGGGCCCTGCGCGCACGCGGCCTCAACACCGCCAGCGCCGCCGCCTTCACCGCCTCCACCCTCCTCCTCTCCTTCCCCATCTGGTTCCTCTACCGCCAGGCCAACATGGAGTTCGCCATCTGGCTCATCCTCTCCATCGGCCTCTGGAGCCTCTTCCACCAGCGCCCCTACACCGCCGCCATCTGCATCGGCATCGCCGGCTCCATGAAGCTCTTTCCCTTCGTCTACCTCGGCCTTCTCCTCTCCCGCCGCCAGTTCCGCGCCATCGCCGTCGGCATCGTCGCCGCCGTCGCCCTCACCCTCGTCTCGCTCTGGATCGTCTACCCCGACATCCCCGTCAGCTGGCACCTCACCGAAGCCGGCATCGAGAACTTCCGGCAGGTCTTCATGCTCCATCTCCGCCCCGAACGCGGCTTCGACCACTCCCTCTTCGGCCTCTTCAAAAACCTCGCCCCGCACCTCCCCGCTCCACCAGCGCTAGCCCGCATCCTCTCGGCCTACCTCCTCATCGCCGCCACCGCCGGCATCGCCCTCTACGCCCTCCGCATCCGCAAGCTCCCAGTCATCAACCAGCTCCTCGCCCTCACCATCGCCTCCATCCTCCTCCCGCCCACCTCCTTCGACTACACCCTCATCCACCTCTACGCCCCCTGGACCCTCCTCGTCCTCTACACCCTGGAACGCTATAACTACAAAACGGACCGCTACAAAACGGAACGCTACAAAACGAACGCTACAAAACGGACCGCTACCGGCAGGACGGCCTCCGCTCCGCCCCGCGTGCCCTCCATCTCACCCTCCTCTGCTTCGCCATCCTCTTCGCCCCCCTCACCGAAATCATCATCCACGGCGAAACCATCGCCGGCCCCATCCGCGCGATCCTCCTCCTCCTCCTCTTCGTCATCTCCCTCCTTTGCCCATTCCCGGACGCAGCTTTGGACAACGCCATAACGGCCCACCACCGCCAGCCGCTCTCAACGTAGCCGCCCCGTTGCCGGTCTACTCCAGCACCTAAAGCCCCGCAGCGTTCCCGCTGATTTGACACGACGCTCGTTCGGCGAAACACTCCTCCTCCGATGCATTTCGGGCGTTCCGGCAACCAAACCTCGGCCTGAGCTGTTTGCAACGGCCGTGAGCCCGGTCGCGACCTGCAAGATCGAGGTTGCCGTCGCGTGAAGTGAGCTTGCTTGTCGCCGTGTGGATGTAGTACGGGAAGCGAGAGCGTGTAATCGTAGGTAGAAAGGGCGTTTCCAAGATCCAGGCGCGCGCTCCGCGGCGCATCTTGTCGCTTGGCGCTTTGAGGCAGGGGGTGCCGCGCTAAGAACGCTTACTATTGACCTCGCCGATCCTAGAGGCTTCGCAGGTGCACTTCTGGCACTCCTTGACGAAGCTGCCCTTGCAGGCCATGTTCCTGGGAAGGTTGGGTAGTTCGAGTCCCGTTGTCGATAGGCCCGGCTCCATGGACATGGGGCCTGCCCTGATCCCCAATGAGCACTTCGCTCGGCATGAGAGCTACTCGCGCGTGTGGGGGACTGACCAGTCTTTCCTGTGTACCCTCATGGTTCTTGGCCCACAAGTGATGGGAATGCGCTCCGGTGGCGCCGTAGATTCTTTGCTTCCGCAGTGCGGGTACCCGCGTCACGGATCGACTCCATCATTCGCCAGTAGTCGTCCAGCATGGTGCGACCGCGACGTATCAGCGCCGCTGTTGTGAGCGTTCGCTTGCGCTCAATCGTCTTCTCGATCTCGATGAGACCCGCCTCTTCCAGCTTTGAAAGCTGGACTGAGAGATTGCCCCGCGTCAGACCAGTCGCGCGCTCGAGGAAGAGGAAGTCCGTTCTTTCGCAAGCAGCAAGCACTGTGAGGATGGCCAATCGAGCAGGTTCGAGTACCAAGCGATCGATCTCTGGCATGCGCTCCTGCATATCACTCATGACCTTGCTCCTTGATTCTCCCCATGTAGTAGGTGTTTGAGCAGCCAGTGATCGTAGAAACCGAGCAGGAGAGATACAGACGAAAGGACGATTGTGTAAGAGGAAGGATGCAGCTGCATGAAGCGGGCAGAAACAGCCATCGCAAGAAGTGTAAGTGCGCCCGCTATATAGAACAGGCGCCGAAGGCGAATCGGCCAACTGTTCGAGACGGGGTAAAAGCACTTGGGCAAAATCGCGACAAGGCAACAAAGCCAAGGTGAGTATCTGGGATAGTGGCCCACATCTCCGAAGATTCCGATACGCACCATATAGCCCAGGAGAGCGAACGCGGCCCAACGAAACCCTGGAGCCAAATCGAGACTCAAGGATTCATTGCTCACGGACCCATAGTGCTTGTCATACCAGCCACCTGAACAGATGTACCAGGCCGTTGTGAACGCCGCAATCAGTACAACGATCAGAGCTATTTGCCGGGGTGAGGTGTCTCTTCCCATGAAGAGTGGAAGCAGCATGACAGACAGCCAGGGCGGCCCAAAGCGTAGGCCTTTCAGGTCTCCGAAGTGCTGAGTCAAGTACCGAAGATCTCCTGCGACCTCATTTGGCGCTGCAAAGCATTTGCTCGCATGTGACGTCTCTCTTCCGTAAGCATCCAGAGTCAGTCTGCGGCAAGCCTGTTCTCTGCGTAAGGGAGCGGCTCTGGTGCCTTCGCTGCTCTGGCTAATTCAGGGGGCGCGGCCAGGTTGGTGGGCGGGGCGGTGCGGGAATCGATGGGAGAATGGGAGAGACGAGAGAGAGGCATGATGCCGGACGAGACAGCGGAAGGGCGAGCGAAGGATGGAGCGGGTGCCCAGGGGGCGGCGGGCGAAGTGCTCGATGAGCGGCACGCTGCTCCGGATGGCGGGGCCGGGCAGAGCGTCGGTGGGGAGGACGACCGGCACCCGAAGCATGGAGAGGATCATGGGAGGCCAACTCCTGATACGCCGCTGATTGAGAGTGTGTCGGACGAGGCTTCGCCTGCAGTGGTCGAGTTTATGGAGCAGGCGGCGCAGCAGAACGAGGCTGCGGCTGCAGAGGTGGCTGCGGAGGCAGGGACGGCGGAGGCTGGCCCTTACATCTCGTTTGAGGGGGTATCGAAGGCCTTTGGCGACTTTGTGGTTCTCGAGAATGTGAGTTTCTCGGTCGATGCCGGGGAGACGCTGTGCATTCTTGGGCGAAGCGGTGTCGGCAAGTCGGTGTCGCTGCAGATGCTGCTCGGCTTCTTGAAGCCGGATGCGGGAGTGGTGCGGGTGGCGGGGGAGGATATTACGGGCTTTACGGAACGTGAACTGCAGGCGATCCGGCGCAAGGTGACGATGGTCTTCCAGAACGGGGCGTTGTTTGATTCGATCACCGTGGGGGAGAACGTGGCATTTCCGCTTCGGGAGCGTGGAGAGCTGGCGGAGGAGCAGATCTACCAGATTGTTAAGGGTTTGCTTGAGATGGTGGGTGTGGCGGGGATGGATGGTCTGCTTCCAAGCGACCTGTCGACAGGAATGAAGCGGTCGGTGGCGATTGCGAGGGCGCTGGCGAGCCAGCCTGAGGCCGTTCTCTACGACGAGCCGACGACCATGGTCGATCCGCTGATGGGTCACCTGCTGGGCGACCTGATCGAACGCCTGAAGCAGCAGCTGCATCTTACGTCTATAGTCGTGACACACGATATGCGCTTCGCCAAGAAGCTGGCGGATAAGGTGGTCTTTCTCCACGAGGGCACGGCGCGTTTTTTCGGGACGATGCAGGAGATGGAGAGAAGCGAAGACCCGGTGCTGCGTGAGTTCCTGGCACTCGACGCGCTGGTTTTACCGGCGTAGCCCGACAGATGACGCCGTTTGTGGAAATCGGTTGAGAATCTGAAACGGGGATGTTGCTGGGAGCATCCGAGACTTCCGGAGCCTGGATGCGGGATCAACAATCCATGCGCCCTGATACGAAAGTCGTATGTGACTACAACCTCGCGTTTGGGATGGTGTTATATGGCCTGTAGGAGCGGATTTGCCTGAGGTCGAGGCGGGACGGCTTCGTGGTTTGTCCCCAGGTCCGCCGTGTCGGGGCCCTCAAACTACACTGGAAGACGCATCAAGAGGGCTAAAGGACCAGGAGTGGCGACACCAGATTCGATACAGCAGGCGATGATATCCGGGCAAAGCCGGCGCTCGAGCAAACGATCGGCTCGGGCGCATCGGACGGGGTGGCTCTGGCGCCCGTCTGTCACGAGCCTTGTGTGGAGTTCGCTCGATGTGATGACGGTGTTTGTCGCGTGGGTTGTGGCGCTCCGGCTGCGGAGTGTGGTTCCGCCGACGACCACAACGTTTGCGATGCTGCCGATGCTGCTCCACGCAGCTCCCCGGATGTCGGCGGCCTATGTGGGATGGTTTGCGGTTTGCCTGGTGTTTGTGACGCGGTCGCACGGGATGTATGGCCCGATCCAGAACAGGAGCGGGCTGCACGAGATCCGGATGACGGTGCAGTCGACGCTTACGGCGGGCCTGCTGCTGAGCGGGGCGTTGTACCTCACGCACAACGTGGCGATGTCGCGGATTGTGGTCGCGCTGATGGTGGTGATCACGGTGTTTCTGTTGTGCCTGCGACGGACGCTGTGGCGACGGATCGTGTACCGGCGGTACCTGGAGGGGATCGAGACGCGCAATGTGATGATCGTGGGCGCGGGACGGGTGGGCCATGCGCTTCGAAATCACCTGGAATCTCATCAGCACCTTGGATTCCGGTTCAAGGGATTTGTTGCGCTGACGGCGCGGGAGGCGGAGGCGGGCGATCACGACGTGGTCGGCGATGTAGGGAACTGCTTGGCTGTCGCGAGATCGTTGTTTGTGGACGAGATCTTCTTTTCGGTTCCGGCGGAGAAGAAGATCGTGATCGGCCTGGTCGAAGAGGCTCGGGAGGCCGGGATCGATGTGCGGGTTGTGCCTGACCTGTACGACGGCCTGGCGTGGAATGCGCCGGTTGAGTATATCGGCCAGTTTCCGACGATTCCTCTGCATCGGCGGGAGTTCGCGATTGGGGCGGTGCTGCTGAAGCGGACGCTCGACTTGGTGCTCGCGGCGCTTGCGCTGGTGGTGCTTTCGCCCGATTATGGTCGTGATCGCGATTGCGATACGGCATGGACTCGAAGGGCCCGATCTTCTACCGCGCGCAGCGCATCGGGCGGAAGGGGCGAACGTTTGTCTGCTTCAAGTTCCGCACCATGGTGGAGGATGCGGACAAGATGCAGGGCTCGCTCGAGCACATGAACGAGCGCAAGAGCGTGCTGTTCAAGATTGTGAACGACCCGCGGGTGACGAGGGTGGGACGGATGCTGCGGAAGTATTCGCTGGACGAGCTGCCGCAGTTTTATAACGTGCTGCGGGGCGATATGAGCCTGGTGGGGCCGCGGCCGCCGATCGCCTCCGAGGTGGAGCAGTACGATCTGTCGCATCTTCGCCGGCTGGATGTGCTGCCCGGCATCACGGGTCTGTGGCAGGTGGAGGCGCGGCAGGATCCGTCGTTCGACAGCTACATCTCGCTGGATACGGCGTACGTCGAGAACTGGAGTCTGTGGCTGGATCTGAAGATCCTGGCGCGGACGGTGGGCGTGGTTCTGAGCGGTACGGGAGCGTAGGGCAGGCTTTGGCGTGCCGTCCAAAGACGGTTAGACTGGAGCGGTGAAGATAGCTCTGGCGCAGATCAACCCGACGGTGGGGGACTTCACCGGCAATCCAGCCAAGATGATCGAGTTTGCGGGGCGTGCCGCGGAGCAGGGTGCGGAGCTCGTGGTTTTTCCGGAGCTGGCGGTGTGCGGGTATCCGCCGGCGGATCTGCTCGAAAAGCAGGCGTTTGTCGGGCGCGCGTCTGAGGTGGTCGAGGAGCTTGCGGCGTGGACAAAGGAGCCGGGGCGGCCCGGTCTGCTGTGCGGAACGGTGCTGCCGGCCGAGTCGCTTGAAGGCAAGCACGTGCGCAATGTGGCGGTGCTGCTGGACGGTGGACGCGTGGTGTTTACGCAGCAGAAGCGCCTGCTGCCGTTCTACGACGTCTTCGACGAGCAGAGGTACTTCGTGCCGGGCACGGAGCAGTCACTGACGGAGTTTCGCGGGCAGCGGCTGGCCATCACCATCTGCGAGGACGCCTGGAACGACAAGGGTTTCTGGCCGGAGCGCAGGTATGAGATCGACCCGGTCGAGGAGCTGATGCGGCGGTGGGAGCCGCGGCCTGGAGAGCAGCGGGTGATTCTGAACATCTCGGCCTCGCCCTACTGGAAGGACAAGCGCGGCGTGCGCGAAGGGATGCTGGGGGCGCTTGCGAAGCGGCATGGGGCATTGGTTGCGATGACGAACCAGGTGGGCGGAAACGACGGCCTGGTATTTGATGGATCGTCGCTGGTGGTGGGGTGCGACGGATCGGTGCTGGCGCGTGGGCGGTCGTTTGCGGAGGACCTGGTGGTCTTCGACACGGCCGTCGACGGAGGCGCTGCGCCGATGGTGAGCCGTGCTGCTGACGATCGTGAAGAAATCGCGGCGACGTGGGATGCGCTGGTGCTCGGGACGCGCGATTACGTACGGAAGTGTGGGTTCGGCAAGGCGCTGGTGGGCCTGAGCGGAGGGATTGACTCGGCGGTGGTGGCGGCGATCGCGGTGGAGGCGCTGGGAGCGGAGAACGTGATGGGGCTCGGGATGCCGAGCGAGTACTCGTCGACGGGATCGGTTGAGGATGCGCGGCGGCTGGCGGAGAACCTTGGCGTCCGATTCGAGGTGGTGGCGATCCGCGACGTGTTTACGGGGTACATGCGGGCGCTCGATCCGATGTTTGCGGGCACGCCGTTTGGCCTCGCGGAGGAGAACCTCCAGGCGCGCATACGCGGTGTGCTGCTGATGGCGATGTCGAACAAGTTCGGTGCGCTGGTGCTGACGACCGGGAACAAGAGCGAGATGTCGACGGGCTATTGCACGCTGTACGGCGACATGGTGGGCGGGCTGGCGGTGATCGGCGATGTGTGGAAGACGCGGGTGTACGAGCTGAGCGAGTACGCGAATCGCGAGCGCGAGAGGATTCCGCGGGCGACGATCGAGAAGGCTCCGTCGGCGGAGCTGCGGCCGGAGCAGAGGGATACGGATTCGCTGCCGCCCTACGATGTGCTGGACCCGATGCTGGAGGCGTATGTCGAGGAGTACCGGTCGGCCGAGGAGATTGCGCACTCGCAGAAGGTTGACGTCGAGCAGGTGCGCAGCGTTCTGAAGCTGGTGGAGCGAAGCGAGTACAAGCGGCAGCAGGCGGCACCGGTGTTGAAGGTGACGAAGAAGGCGTTTGGGATGGGCCGGCGGTTTCCGATCGCGGTCAAGGTTCAGGTTTAGACGAAGCGGCTGTGCCTCTTTTTTGAGGATGGCGAAGGTGAGGTTCTGTTTTGCGAACGACGGTTTGTTTCGCGGCGGTTTTGATGGCGGGTACGGTGATAGGGCAGGCGCAGACCACAGCGGCGGCGCCCGCGGATGCACAGGCGGCGGATGTGCCGGCGGCACCCTCGGCTACGGCAACAGCCGGGGGCGCCACGGACCCGTTTCCACCGGCGAATCCGAAGAACTTCACGGCCGCGACGCCGACGGCCGCTACGGTGGACGCGTTTCTGAAGCAGCTTTGGGGGTATGACACAAACCGGATCTGGCGCGTGGAGGCGATCTCGACGACGCAGGCTCCGGGAGTTGCGCGGGTGGTGGTGTTTGTTTCGGACAAGAGCCCGAATGCGAAGGTGCAGACCTCGGCGTTCTTTGTGACGCCGGACGGCAAGCATGCGATTGCGGGTGACGGGGTAGTGGTGTTCGGTGCGACGCCGTTCGCGGACGCGCGGCAGATGCTCCAGAGCAGGGCTGACGGACCGGGGCGCGGGGCTGCGGGGAAGCAGCTGCTGCTGGTTGAGTTTGCTGACATGGAATGCCCGCACTGCAAGGAGGTGCAGGGCACGATGGACCAGCTGGTGAAGGACTTTCCGAATGCGCGGCTGGTGTATCAGAACTTTCCGTTGACGGAGATTCATCCCTTCGCCTTCAAGGCCGCGGCTGACGGTGTGTGCATTGCGAAGGCGAAGCCGGAGGCGTTCTGGACGTATCTGCAGGCGGTCTACGACACGCAGGGCGGGCTGACTGCCGAGAGCGGGGAGGAGACGATCAAGAATGCTGTGATCAAGGCGGGCATGGACGCCGACGTTGTGGCTCGCTGCGCGGCGACGGCGGCGACCAAGGGCCAGGTGGATGCCTCCGTGAAGCTGGGCGAGGATCTGGGCGTGGATCAGACGCCGATGCTGGCGGTGAACGGGCACCTCCTACCGCTGTCCGCCATTCCGTACGAGACATTGAAGACGATGGTGGCGTACCGGGCCGGGCAGGATGGCGTGAAGTAGCCAGCGCAGGCCGAGAGACCGCAAAAGGAAAGGCTCTCAGGTTGGGCTGAGAGCCTTTCGTTGTTTTGCACGGTGAGCGGCCGATCGGGAGCGGTGTTACTTGCGCTTCTTCTCGCTACCGAGCTCTGGTGCGGCCTCGGCCTCGTCGGCCTCGCTCTGCTGCTCGGACTTCCGCTCCTTGGGGGTCTTGGGCTTCTCGACCTGATCCTCTTCCTCGTCCTCCTGGGACGCTGCGTCCTTGAGGACTGCCTTGGCGCCGTTGAGGACGTTCTTCGCGGCCTCCTTCTCTTCGTTGAGGGTTTCGGTCAGGAGCGCGACGATCTCCCTTTCGCCGAGCGTCTTCGCGATCGCGATGGCGGTGGTGTATCCGGCGATCTCGTAGTGCTCGACGCGCAGGGCGGCACCGATGAGACCGGCGTCTTTGAGGGCACCCTCCTCATCCTTTTCAAGCGCCTCCTGAGCTTCCTTGATGCAGCCTTCCATGCCGCTGCAGTGCTGGCCGGTGGGCTTCTTTCCAAGCTGCTGGAATGCCTCTCGGAGGCGCAGGACCTGGCCCTTGGTCTGTTCGAGATGCTCGCGAATCTGCTGCTTCATGGCTGGATCGCTGGTGCCTTTTGCCACCTTGGGAAGTGCTTTGACAAGCTGATTTTCGGCGCTGTACAGGTCACGTAATTCATCGATAAGAACTTCGTTCAAGCTCATAGGGCTGATTCTCCTCCAGTGTGAGATGCGAAAAGTCTGGAGGCTCTGAAGTGCGTGCGTGATTTTTGCAGCGCGCGTGGTGGACGAGCGCACGAAGATTTTTCAGGCGCAGAACGCGGTCTTCCCCGGCGTGAGTCGCCGGAGGGAGCGGCGTCAGTCTCGGGAGCGCGGTGACTTGTAGACGACGCCGCTCTTCATCACGAAGTCCACTGCCTGAAGCACCTTGACGTCTTTGAGTGGGTCTCCACGGACGGCGATGACGTCGGCCCACTTGCCGGCTTCGAGCGTGCCTACCTTTGCGGTCCAGCCCATGAGGTCGGCGGCGTTGACCGTGCCGGTCTGGATGCCCTCGAGCGGGGTCATGCCGAACTGGTTGACGTAGACGTCGACCTCATGTGCGTTGAGGCCGTGCGGGTAGACCGCGGCATCGGTGCCGAGCGCAACCTTGACGCCGGCACGGATGGCGCGTTTGGCGTTGATCTTCTCGACCGCGCTTACGTCCTTCATTTTCTGCTCGTAGAAGGGGGGCAGCTTGCCGTTCGTCAGCATCCAGTCGACGAGGTAGGCGGTGGGGACGAAGTAGGTTCCGTGCTTTTTCATCATGGCGATGCCGGCCTCGTCGAGGTAGGACCCATGCTCGATGGAGTCGACGCCGGCCTCGCTGGCCCAGAGGATTCCCTGCGCGCCGTGTGCGTGCGCGGCGACCTTGCGACCGAGCCGGTGCGCGTCGGCGACGATGGCCTGCATCTCCTCGAGGGTGTACTGGCTGGCCTGCGGGTCGTCGCCTTTTGAGAGCACGCCGCCGGTGGCGCAGATCTTGATGAGGTCGGCGCCGTACTTGATGTTTTGCCGCACCTTTTGCTGCACGGCGGGGATGCCGTCGGCGACGCCATCGCCGGTGAGGTGGTACTGGAAGGGGAGGAGGTTTTCGTCGCAGTGGCCGCCGGTGATGCCGAGCGGTGGACCGCTGACCTGCATGTGCGGACCGGGGATGTGACCGGCGTCGATCTCGTCGCGGAGCGCGACATCCGTGTACCCACCGGCGCCCACGTTGCGGACGGTGGTGAAGCCGGCCTCGAGCGTGACCTTGGCGTTTTCGACACCGATGATGGCCTCCTTCGCGGGGGTCATGCTGAGTTCGAAGAAGGGGTCGAAGTTGGTGGCGCCGGTGAGGTGGGTGTGGACATCGATGAGCCCCGGAAGGAGGGTGTACTGCCGGAGGTCGATCTCGGTGTCGCCGGCGGCCTTGGGTGTTGCGCTGGTTGCGGCGATGCCGACGATGGTCTCCCCCTGGACGATGACGGTCTGGTCGGCGGGCTCGGCTCCGGTGCGCACATCCAACACGTGGCCGGCACGCAGCAGCGTCCGTCCAGCGGGGTGCACCTGTGCGTGGAGGAGCGCCAGACCTCCGCAACATGTATAGATCGTGGCGAGTGCAATGCGCAGCATCATCAGCGTTGGCTCCGGGAGAAATTTGATTGGAAAGATTCAGCGGAAGTCTAGCAGAGGGGGCTTGTGGGATGGTCGCGATGCCCTGGGGAGAGGTGCGAGGTGTCCGAGACGCGAGGCCTTCGAGGTGTCGCTTTAGAATGTAGCTTTGGGTGCAGCTCTGTAGGCCCCATTCTGACGTGAGGTACTTGTGAAGGCATTGGTAAAGAGCCGCGGCGAACGCGGTCTTTGGCTTGAGGATGTTGCCGAGCCGGAGATTGGCATCAACGATGTGAAGATCCGGGTGCTGTCTACCGGGATCTGCGGGACGGATCTCCATATTTATGACTGGGACGCATGGGCGCAGCGGACGATTCCGATCGGGCTGACGATTGGCCATGAGTTTGTGGGGGAGATCGTCGAGGTCGGCTCGAACGTTGTGGACTTCGAGATCGGGGATACGGTCTCGGGCGAGGGCCACGTGGTGTGCGGACGCTGCCGTAACTGCCTTGCGGGCCGACGGCACCTGTGCGCGCACACGCTTGGCACGGGGGTCCAGCGCAACGGCTGCTTTGCCGAGTTCATCGTTCTTCCGATGACGAACATCTGGCAGCACTCGCCCGGGATAGCTCGCGAGATCGCGGCGATCTTCGATCCGCTCGGAAACGCGGTACACACGGCGCTGGCCTTTCCGGTGCTGGGGGAGGACGTGCTGGTTACCGGGGCTGGGCCCATCGGCATTATGGCAGCGGCGGTTGCTCGGCATGCGGGGGCCCGGCACGTGGTTATCTCGGACCCGAACCCCTACCGCCGCGAGCTCGCCGAGAAGGTTGGCGTGACGCTTGCGGTTGACCCGCGGACGACGTCGCTGGCGGCGATCCAGCCACAGCTGCGGATGACGCGAGGGCTTCGACGTGGGGCTGGAGATGTCCGGAAACGCGAGCGCCTTTCGCGACATGCTGGCGAATATGAGCCATGGGGCGAAGATCGCGATGCTCGGCATTCCGTCGGAGGAGATCGCGATCGACTGGAACCAGGTGATCTTCAACCAGCTCACGCTGCGCGGGATCTACGGCCGCGAGATGTACGAGACCTGGTACAAGATGACGGTGATGCTGGAGAGCGGCCTGGACATCTCGGCGGTGATTACGCACCGGCTGCCCTGGAAGGAGTTTGACGTCGGGTTTGAGGCCATGCGGTCGGGGAGATCGGGAAAGGTGATTCTGGACTGGGCTTAGGACCGGGATTGAGGACGGGGTGAGATAGGGTCGACTTGACGGCCGCGCTTCGGGGACGGTCCACGTCAGGAGACGCTGTCAGGCGACTTGTCCGGCTCGGTCGTGCATCAAGTAAACTGATGCGTGTGCGGGTGGGCCTTTGTTCCTCCGGATGAGAGCAATCAGCCTCGCACGACCGACCTCAAAGGGCATTGATGATGAATTCCAGCAACTGCGAGATGAACGCGTCCAGCCTTCCGCTCGCCCCGGACAGCCTCTTTGAACGCCTGTCGTGGTTCTACGCGCTTTGTCGCGAGTACCTGTTTCGCGACCACACGCAGGAGATTGTGCACTCGCTCTTTCCTCCCGAGGGACCGAGGCCGGGAACCCGGCTGCTGGAGCTGGGCTGCGGTCCGGGGTTTTATGCGTGCCGACTTTCGGAAGAGTTTCCGAACCTGCGGACGACCGGCGTTGATCTTTCGCTCTCCCTGATCCAGCGCGCCAAGGATCGAGCCGCGCGCCCGGCAGCTTTCGAACTGCAGCTTTCAACGCGCGGACGCGCATGCCCTCCCTTACGCCTCGGGCTCGATCGATGCCATCGTCGTCTCGCGGCTGTTTCTGATCGTTCCCGACAAGGAGGGCATCGTTCGCGAGATCTTTCGCGTGCTGAAGCCCTCGGGCCGGTGCTTTATCGCGGAGCCGACGTCAGGGTTCAGGACACGCCTGCCGCTGGCGCTGATGTGGCTGCTGGCGCGGCTGACGACGTCGGCGGCGGGAAAGTATCGCGAGCCGCAGCAGGCCGATGTGATGAGCCGGCCGGCGTTCGCGACGTTGATCCACTCGCAGACGTGGGCGTCGGCCGATCTTCAGTACGACGGCTGGTACCAATATGCTGTGTGCGAGCGTGGGACGGCCCCTGTCTCCGAGACTCCGGTTACCGACGAGTCGCTGGCAGAGCTGGTCAGCGCCGAATCGAACCGGGTTGCGTCGCACTTCGTTCCGCCGGTGCACGACGGTAGAGCCACACTTACGCCTGCCTAGGCCGGGGCCACGGCCGGCGGTCAGGCGGCTGTGTTTCGGTGCTGATCACCTCAGCCGCGAAGCGTTCCATCTCTTCGCGTTGCGGGCTTGATTGGAGGAGGACGAGGTCCACACCCACGTCGGTAAAGGCCTCGAGCCGCTCCTTGACCTGTGCTGCCGTTCCGATGAAGCCGCTTCTGAGACCGCGGTTCGAGACGGAGTAGTCCTTCTGCGAGATCTCTGTCCCGAGCTTTGAGCCGGTAACCCACTGCTGGTAGTTGGCGTATCCACGCGCGGTCTGTTTCACGTCGGTGATGCGCTCGACCTCGCGCTGTGCCTCGGCCTCGGAGTCGCGCACGATCGCGTACCCGCTGACGCCGAAGGTCATCGGGGGCAGACCGGCTCTTTCGCGCCGCTGTCGCATGTCCGCGATCTTGGCGCCGACTGCCTCCGGTGAGTCTCCGTGCATGAGGTACGCGTCGCACCTGGTCGCGATGAGGTTTTTGGCGGTCTCGGACTCGCCGCCGGCATAGAGGGTTGGCCGGGGCTGCCGCAGAGGTTTGGGCGCCAGCACATTATCCCGCACATCGTAGTAGCGGCCGGTGTGTGAGTATCCCTGCGTGCGCCAGCAGCCATCGATGACATCGAGCCACTCGCCGGTGCGGGCGTACCGGTCGTCGTGCTCGTCAAAGGCTATGCCGTACTTGGTGGCCTCGTCCTTCCACCAGCTGGAGACGACGTTAAGCGTGAGCCGACCGCCGGCGATCCGGTCGATGTTGGCTGCCTGCTTTGCAAGCAGCGCGGGGTTGTGAAAGGTCGGTCGGACGGCGACCATCAGCTCGAGCTTCGCTGTGACGGCGGCGAGCGCAGCGGCGGTGGACCAGGCGTCGAGCGAGGGCTCCTCGACACCCTTGATGTCGTTCAGGTTCAGCTCCGCGATCAGCGTGAGGTCGTAGCCGATCTCTTCGGCACGCACGGTGAGATCGCGGGCGTACTCCCAGCTCGCCTCCATCTGCTCATCGTCGACGTTGCGGAGCCAGCCACCAAAGACCGGGAGCCAGAAGCCGTAACGCATCAGCGGATCCCTGCCATGGTTTCGCGCTCGGCGCCGGCTGCGGCGGACTCCTTGGCGGATTCGGTCGAGCCCGGATCGAAGCTGGTCGCGGCGCGGCGCCGGTTGACGTCGGCGGCCTCGCGCTCCAGCCAGTCGGCCAGGCGCACGAACGGGTCGAAGCCGACTACGCGTTCGCCGTCCGCAACGAAGTTCGAGAGCGCGTTGATGTCGTAGTACATCCGCTGGCCGTCGCGATCGTCGATCATGTACTCGACGCCGCCAAGCTCGATTCCGGCGGCTTCCATCATGCGTTCGACCTCGGCGATGACCTCCGGCTCTGGATCGAAGGCCTCGACCGTCAGGCCGGATTTGGGCGCGTCGACGGCGCAGATGGAGCGGTTCAGCTCCTGCCCTGTAGGCGTCTTACAGATATCGCCGGGGCAGAGGTCAAAGGTCTCGCCGGTGATATGTATCTTGATCGCGTACAAATACCTGCCGTCAAGAACCTCGACGCGGATGATGTGCGATCCGCGTGCGGGGACGAACTCCTGCACGAGGGCGGTGGTGTCCATTCCGAGCATGAGGCCGTCGGGGAGCGCTGCGGCCTCGGCAAGCTGGGCGGCCGTGTCGAAGCGCTTGACGCCGCTGCCGCTGCCGCCGATGTTGGGCTTGACGACTATTGGCCAGCGTAGTCCCTCGGCCGCCTGGGCCGCCTGGGTTGCGCGGTGGATGACGCGGGCCCTGGGGAAGGGGAGGCCGAGGCCGTCGAGCATGGTGAGCTGTGCGGCCTTGCTAAGTTCGCTCCGAAACGCTCGCACTCCGTTGACGACGCGCACACCGCGCGCCTCCAGGTGCTCGAGGTAGCCAAGGGTGTAGAAGATCTGGTCGCCATGCCCGCGGTTCCACGCTGACGGGCTCATCTTATTGAGCACCAGGGCGTACTGTTCTTCGGGCCGGTCTTCGGGACCGTAGCTGTGCTCGACCGCACTGAGCGCGACAAAGCTGGCGCCTCGACGCTCGAGCTCGGCAAAGAGCGGCTTGAACCAGTTCGGCTGCTCATAGTAGATGGCGATCGGAAGTGCGCTTTGCCCGGTGGAACCGTTGGTGGAGGCCATGGATTCCACTGTACCGAAGTTCGCGGGGGCTCGTCTGCACGCGGGAACGGATCCTGAGCGACGAGGCGAAAAGGCGCATCCAACATCTCCATGCAAGCCATCCAGATTGATCGCACGGGGGGCCCCGAGGTCCTCAACTTCCGCAGCATCCCCGACCCTGTTCCCGGGCCGGGCGAGGCTCTGATCCGGATTGAGGCGTCGGGCGTGAATTTTATCGACACGTACCTGCGCGAGGGACGGTATCCGGCGCAGCTCCCATACACGCTCGGGCAGGAGGCGGCGGGGACGATCGTCTCGCTTGGCCCTGGGATCGAGGGAGGATCGGCGACGTCGCTGAAGCCCGGCGACCGGGTCGCCTGGACGGGCGTTGCGGGGACGTATGCGGAGCTCGCCGTGGCGCCGTTGGACCGGCTGATCCGGGTGCCGGACCACGTCACCTCCGAGCAGGCCGCGGCGGTGATGACGCAGGGCATGACGGCGCATTATCTCGCTCACTCCACCTACGCTATCCAGCCGCACGATACGGTGCTGATCCACGCGGGCGCGGGTGGCACTGGGCTGCTGCTGACACAGATCGCGAAGCAGCTTGGTGCGCGCGTGTTTACGACCGTGTCGACGGAAGCGAAGGCGGCGTTGTCACGGGAGGCTGGCGCGGATGAGACGATCCTCTACACCCAGACAGATTTCGCGGCGGAGGTGAAGCGGCTCACGAATGGGGCGGGGCTTCCGGTGGTCTACGATTCCGTGGGCAGGTCGACGTTTGAAGGCTCGCTTACCTGTCTTCGGCCAAGGGGCCTCCTGGTTCTGTTTGGTGGCGCTTCGGGAGCGGTTCCGCCCTTTGACCTCATCCGCCTGTCGACCATGGGCTCTCTCTATGTGACGCGGCCGACGCTGAAGGACTACATCGCAACGCATGCTGATCTTGACGCTCGCGCGACGGAGGTTCTGAACCAGGTCGCGCAGGGGACGCTGAAGCTGCGGGTGGAGTACACCTATCCGCTCCGAGACGCTGCGCAGGCTCACCGGGATCTTGAATCGCGCAAGACCACGGGGAAGCTGCTTCTTCTGCCTTGAGCCTGGTCGTCTCCTGCATTCTGCTAACCTAGGATCTATCCGAAATGCCTGCGGCCTCCGTTGACTCGGACCGTGCTCATTCACCCCGTTCCGCATCGGAATGTTCGGGAAGCGCGGTGAGACTCCGCCACTGCCCCGCAACTGTGATTCGCGCACGTCCTGAGCTGTTGGCTTTCTGGACGTGAAGGTCCGCCGAAGATGCCCTCACTGATGCGCTCACCAGAGCGTGTTGGGAAGGGAGGCATCGAGCACCTCGGCCGGACATCGCTCGCGACAGTCAGGAGACCGGTTCCGCTTGCGCACCCAGCCACGTTCCCGAGGGGGGAACGGAGGAGTCTCATCCATGCCACACACCGCCTTGTCCGCGCAGAGAGCTGCGCCTGCTTCCGCCCGCCGTAAACTTAGCCGCCTCACCCTCGCCGCGCTGGCCTGTCTTCCTGTGGCTGCCCGTGCCGTTGTAGTTCGCGGAACCGTGACGGATCAGTCCGGAGCGCCCGTCGCTGGCGCGAGGGTGCAGCTTATCCAGGGCAAGCAGACGGCTTCGTTTGCGATGTCGGGGTCGGACGGATCGTTTGAGATTCGCTCCGGTGACTCCGGACGCTTTCTGCTGCTGACCTCCGCGATCACCTTTGCACCGAACATTGGCACCGACTTCTACGGTGGAAAGACGGACGTGGTGGTGCGGACGGTGGTGCTGTCGCCGGACGAGGTCCGCACGGTGGTGTCGGTGACCGCCACGGGGACGCCGACGCCGCTCGCGCAGCTGACGGCCCCCGTGACGCTGATCGCACGGGATGATCTTGCGACGCGCATCGGCCTGGTCGATGACCTTCGCCAGTCGCCGGGTGTCAGCGTGGTCCAGACCGGGCAGACGGGCGGCGTGACCTCGCTGTTTGTGCGGGGCGGCAACTCCGATGCGAACAAGGTTCTGATCGACGGCATACCGGCGGAGGATGTGGGCGGGGGCTTCGATTATGGAAATGTGTCGTCGACAGGCCTGGCGGGGCCTGGCACGGGGAGTGCCATTGAGCTCTACCGCGGGCCGAACTCGGCGCTTTACGGCTCGGACTCGCTGGCCTCGGTCGTCAACCTTTCGACACCACGCGGAAGCTCGCTCAGGCCGGTACTGAACTACTCGGGCGATGCCGGAAATCTCCATACGTGGCGGAACGAGGCGATTGTGTCGGGTACGCACTCGCGCGCGGACTACCTGCTCGCCTACTCGCGCTTCGATACCTCGAACGCGCTTCCGCACGATCGTTTCCATTCCTCTACGGCGGCAGCCAATCTTGGTTACAATCTTTCCGCAAGCACGCAGCTCCGGTTCACGCTTCGCAATGCGGACTCAGCGGGTGGCTTGCCCAACGCATACGATTTCTACGGCCTGGTGCAGGATGGCAAGCAGTCGGACCAGGACATCTACTCTGGCGCAACGCTTGAAAACACCACGCTTGCTGGCTGGCACAACCTTGTTCGGTACGGCATCGCGCGCAAACGCGAGCAGGCCGCGTACTTCGGCGGCGGCAACTTCCTGAGCTTTCCCTACCCGTTCCCCTACCCGGGTGGACCGACGACCAACTCCGGCTACTTCGGGAACATCGTGACGATCCATGGAGCGAATGGCTACTCGACCACGGGCCAGGCGGAGCTGTTTTCGAGCGACCGCGACCAGGACTCGAATCGCGACGAGCTGTACTACCAGTCGGACATGACCTTTCGCCACCGCTACACGGCCCTGTTCGGCTTCCGCTACGAGAACGAGCGCGGCTCTTCCAACATCCCTGCCTTCGGCCAGAACGAAAGCATTGAGCGCACGAACTTCCAGTACAACCTCCAGCTGCAGGGCGACTTGAAGTACCGGCTGTTCTATTCGCTGGGCGGATCGCTGCAGAAGAACCACCTGTACGGCATTGCCGGAACACCGCGCATCGGGCTTGCGTGGATCGCGGTGCGGCCGGAGTCGCGCCGCTACTTCCGCGGCACACGTCTCCGTGCAAACGCGGCTACCGGTGTCCAGGAGCCGAACCTCTCGACCGAGTTCTCCTCGCTCTACAACACGCTGCTCGCGCTTGGCGACACGGCTGACATTGCGGCCTACCGCGTGACGCCGCTCGGACCGCAGCGCTCGCGCACCTTGGATGCCGGCATCGATCAGAACATCATCGGCGACAAGCTGGTGATCAAGGCGGGATACTTCCACAACCAGTTCTCGCACCAGCTGGAGTATGTTGGCTCGGGCGACCTGCAGACCTACTTTGGTTTCACGCCCAACACTAACGCGGCTGCGTTCTTCTTCGGCGCGGAGCTGAACTCGCAGGCCTTCCGGGCTCAGGGAATCGAGGCCGAGATCCAGTACCAGCCGGCGTCGCGTCTCTTTTTCCGCGGCGGCTATACGTATCTCGCAACGCTTGTGGAACAGTCCTTCTCGTCGGATGCGACCTCTGCCCGGGGCGGCTTTCCGTCAACCAATCCGAGCTTCCCGGAGATTCCGATTGGGTCGACTTCGCCGTTTGTTGGCGGCCGCGTATTTCGCCGTCCACCACACACGGCCTACTTCGCCGCGCAGTACACGGGCCAGAGGTGGACGGCAGCTCTCAAGGGCGCCGTCGCGAGCCGGGCCGACGACTCCACCTTTCTGGGTGGACTCGACCCCGCCTTCGGCAACACGCTGCTTCTGCCTAACCACGACCTCGACTATGGGTACACGAAGCTCGACCTCTATGGTACTTACAGTGCGACGCATCACGTCACCGTCTTCACGGATCTCTCCAATCTGCTCAACAACCAACACATCGGACCGATTGGCTACCCGGGCCTGCCGTTCACGGTACGAGCTGGTTTGAAGCTGCGCCTAGGCGGAGACTGAGCCGCACCGTCTCCCGGCTCGACTCTTTCCATCTTTTGGGCCCTTACACTCGTCTAAAGGAGTGAAGGTATACCCATGTCGTTTCGCGTTTTGCTTGCACTAGCCCTCACCTCCTTCTTCCCCGTCTTCGATGCGGCGGCGCAGCAGGAAGGTCCCCAGCCTACCCAGGCTCTTGTAACCGTCACCTCCAAAGTGCCCGCCCCGCTGACTGCCGCCGACCTCACGGTCGAGCTCAACGGGAAGCAGGGAACCGTCACCGCAGTCGCTCCCGTTTCGCCGCGCCAGGCCCAGGTGGCCATACTTATTGACGACGGTCTTCGTACCTCGGTCGCGCGTCAGCTCGACGACATCCGCAGCTTCATCCACGGCCTGCCTGCCGGGACGGAGGTCATGGTTGGCTACATGTCGAACGGGCGCGTCGATGCCAGCCAGCCGTTCACGTCCGACCTCCAGGCAGCCGCCTCCAACCTGCGCATCCCGTTTGGAAGTCCGGGGATCAGCGCCAGCCCGTATTTCTGCCTGTCGGATTTCGCCAAGCGCTGGCCGGCCGAGAGTGCAGCGTATGGAACGACGGGAAGCGCAGGCCGCAAGGCGCGCTTCGTCCTGATGCTCACCAACGGTGTCGATCCGTATAACGGCAGCACATCGGTGATGAACCAGAACAGCCCCTACGTCCAGAGCGCGATCACTGACGCGCAGCGGGCGGGTATCTCCGTGTCGTCGATCTACTATGGCGACGCTGGAATCCGCGGTGGACAGGCGAGCTTCAGCGGTCAGGGCTATCTCGCACAGGTTGCCGAGGGAACGGGTGGGTACTCCTACTACCAGGGCCGCATGAACCCGGTCTCGCTGGCACCGTACCTGGCACGCTTCGCGGCGGACATCTCGCAGACCTACGTGGCGACTTTTGATGCGCCGCCTTCGAAGGACCTGCTGACGTTGAGGCTGCGGAGCCGCAACAAGGCCGTGAAGGTGCGTTCAGCAAACGGCGTTCGCTACGGGGCGGTGGTCGTCTCCTCCGGACAGTGACGCCAAGTCAACCTCCACCAGGAGAAGCAAGTAGAACGAGCCCGCCAGGATTGTCCCTGGCGGGCTTTTCTTGCGGGCGGGGAAGTGTGACGAAAAGGATTTTTACGGGACATGCAGAAGCAGCGGAGATCGAGTCGCTGGCGGCAAACCTATTCCGCCCGACCCCACTCTCACCGTAAAGAAACGTCGACACGTCGACGTGCGTGCACGATCTCCAATCCAGACAAGGTGCGCTCCTCCCCATGTATGCCGTCCTGCGGGCCTTCTTCGGTTACCTGTTTCTTGTGCTCATGGTCCGCGTTGTCGGCCGCCGGCCGGGAAAGCAACTAACGCCGTTTGAGTTTGTTCTGATCTTCTTCATCGGTGGTCTGGCTCTTACGGCGATCGTGGGGGACGAGGCGTCGCTCACCAACGCCCTTCTACAGATCATCGCGATCGGAATGGGCCACTACGTCATCACGTGGATCCGTACGAAGTCGTCGCGTGTGGCGCGCCTGTTCGATGGCACGCCGCTGATACTGCTCGAGAACGGACACTGGCGGTCGCACACGCTTGGGCGCATGGGCCTTCAGGATGACGACGTCATGTCCTCTGCGCGGGATCAGGGCGTGAAGACGCTTGCCGACATTGAGACCGCGATTCTTGAACGCAACGGCGAGATCAGCATTGCGCAGGCCAAGCAAGGCTCCTGAGCTCAACATCGTCAGACGCGCACCAATACATTTCGAGAGGAGTCCGTTATGGCTCAAGCTGAATTAGAAAAACCGGTTGAAGACTCCGTCCCAATGGTTGACGGCGAGGTCGCCGTTGGGGAAGATCTTGAGTTCCAGCGTAAGTGGTGGAGATTTGAGCGGATTCTCTGGTCCTTCTTTGCTCTGCTTCTCCTGCTTGCTCTGCTTGGCGTCTTCGGCCGGGGCTGGCTTGCGAAGACCGAGCGGAAGACGTCCGACGGCGGTCTGGACGTGAAATATGACCGCATCCAGCGGACCGGGACGCCGTCCATGGTGTCGATCCAGTTTGGCCCGCAGGCCATTCATGATGGCAGGATCCAATTGTTCGTCACCTCGAGCGTGGTGAAGCAGCTTGGAGCTCAGCGCATCATCCCGTCGCCGCTCGAGAGCTCGGTCGGCAATGATGGGCTCACGTATTCGTTCCCGGCGACACAGCCGCCAGGCATCGTTGAGATCGCGCTACAGCCGGACGGCCCGGGCATCTTCTCCTTCGCTATTCGGTCTCCCGGGTCAGAGCCCCTGTACGCAAAGGTGCTCGTCCTTCCCTAAACGAAACACCAGGAGACGCTCCATGGCCACTATCGTGCACGCCCTCATCGGCTACTGCTTCCTGTTGCTGACCGTCCGTATTCTGACGCGCCGGCCGGGAGCCCAGATGACGCTCTTTGAATTTGTCATCGTGTTCCTCATGGGTGGCGTCATCATCCTCGCCACGGTTGGCAAGGACCGCTCCATTACAAACTGTGGGTTGGCCATCCTCGCGGTGTGCCTGATGCACACGATGGTCTCGGCGCTCAAGAGTCGCTTCCCGAAGTTCGGCGCGGTGATCGACGGGACACCGTTGGTACTGCTAAGGAAGGGCGCATGGCAGAGAGAGGTGATGGAGGGAATGCGCCTTGCTCCCCAAGACGTTATGGCCGCTGCGCGCACCAAGGGCGTGACTTCGATTCATGGAGTGAGGTACGCCATCCTCGAACGGAATGGCGGTATCAGCATCATCAAGGAAGAAGAGTAAGCGGCCTGTCGCACGCGAAAGACCCACGCCAAAAGGAAAGCATCGGAGATCGAAATGCCCGCGTCGATAACAGCAAAACATGCGCCGGAGCCTCAGGCTTCTGCCGCACCGCAGCCAGGCGCCGGGGACCAGGGTGACCAGACGGTTGAAACGGATGTGCCGGCACGCCTGGATCGTCTGCCCTGGTCAAATTGGCACTGGTTGATCATCACGGCGCTCGGGACCTCCTGGCTGCTGGACGGCTTGCAGGTGACGCTAGCGGGATCGCTTGCCGGCATACTTGAGAACAAATCCGGGCTCGGACTTACGGACCCGCAGGTGACGGCCGGTGCAACGACGTACCTTGCAGGCGCGGTGATTGGGGCAATCCTGTTCGGTTACCTGACGGACCGGCTCGGCCGTAAGAAGCTGTTCCTGGTTACGCTGGCGACCTACTCAATTGCGACGCTGCTGAGCGCGCTCTCCTGGAACTTCACGTCGTTCGCCATTTTCCGCTTCATCACCGGTCTGGGTATCGGCGGGGAGTACGCGGCGATCAACTCCGCAGTGGATGAGTTGATCCCGGGACGCGTTCGCGGCACCGTGGACCTCATCATCAACGGGACGTTCTGGCTTGGCGCTGTGGGTGGATCACTCGCTTCCATGTACTTGCTGAGCGGGCATGGTATCGCCCCCAACATCGGCTGGCGCGTCGCCTTCGCCACGGGGGCCGTGCTCGGCGGGGGCGTTCTCCTGCTGCGCCTGCGGGTTCCCGAGAGTCCCCGCTGGCTGATGCTTCGCGGCCGTGAGGACGAGGCGAACAAGATCGTCACCGAGATTGAAGAGCGAGTGAAGAAGCAGAAGGGCGACCTGCCCGCGCCTGAGGGTGAAAAGCTGAAGATCAGTGTCCGTGACCATACGCCATGGAGCGACATCTTCCGCAACATGCTCGGGGACAATCGTCAGCGATCGTTTCTGGCCCTTGCCCTTATGGTCGGGCAGTCGTTCTTTTTCAACGCGATCTTTTTCAGCTACGGCCTGATCGTGAAGAAGTTCTTCGGGATCGCTGATAAGGATCTACCGCTCCACCTGCTTCCCTTTGCGATTGCGAGCTTTCTGGGTCCGTTGATTCTCGGGCCGCTGTTCGACCGCATCGGACGGAAGCCGATGATTACGGCAACCTACGCCATCGCCGGCATAGCGCTTGCTGGAACCATCTACCCGTTTGCGCACGGGATCTTGACGGACAAGTCGCTCAATATCTGTTTCAGTCTCATCTTCTTCGTGGCTTCGGCGGCTGCGTCGGCCTCGTACCTGACGGTGAGCGAGATCTTTCCGTTGGAGATCCGGGCATTTGCGATTGCGATCTTTTACGCGCTGGGGACACTGCTTGGCGGCGTGGGCGCACCACTCCTGTTCGGGCTTTTGATCAACACGGGTTCGAAGCCGAAGGTCGGCATCGGATATGCCATCGGTGCGGCGCTGATGCTGGGCGCGGCAGTGTGCGAGTTCTTTATCGGGATCGAGACAGCAGGGAAGAGCCTGGAGTCGATCTCGAAGCCGCTCCAGAGCCGGTAGCCGAAACGCCAGGGGAGCAGAACGCGGATCTACAGGCCAGCGTCGCTCAGGAGATCGCCAACATCTCGGCCTGCTCTACCGTGGCACTCACGCCGGAGAAGCTCCCGTACCCGCGTGAGATCCAGCAGCGCACAGACCCGTTCGTTCACGCCAGCCAGGGCGATCCGGCGTCCGTTCTTCTCGGCCGATACGTAGAAGTTCATGAGCACGCCGAGGCCGGCCGAATCCATATACGGCACCCGCGTCATATCGACGATCGTCACTGGATCCGTGAGGTCATGGAGCCGGCTCTGAAGATCAAAGATGTTTCCGAGCGTCAGCGGTCCGGCTAACTCCAGGACGAGCACACCAGCACGATCGCCAGGACGGCTGCTCCACTTCAAAGGCTCATCGCGCATGTGCAGAAGTTTAGGGAAGACGGGGGGAAGCCTCGTTACAGGGCGATGAATTTGTGCCTATTCGCGGGAAGGACAAGGGCGATGCCCTCCCGACTCACCGTCACCGGGCAAAGAAAGGCCCCGAGTCTCCTCGGGGCCTCCTTGCTTCTGTGTCGTGCCGCATCAGCGCATGGAGCGAATTCTTAGTACATGCCGTCCATGCCGCCGCCGCCGCCGTGCTGGTGTCCGCCGCCCGCTTCCTTCTTCTCCGGGATCTCGGAGATCATGGCTTCGGTGGTGAGCATCAGGCCTGCGATCGACGCCGCGTTCTGAAGTGCGGTGCGCGTTACCTTGGTGGGATCGATGACACCGGCAGCGACCAGGTCCTCGTACTTGTCGGTTCCGGCGTTGTAGCCGAAGTTGGCTTCCTTGGAGTCGCGGATGCGGCCGATGACGACAGCACCTTCCTCGCCGGCGTTCGCGACGATGAGACGAAGGGGCTCTTCGATGGCGCGACGGATGATGTTGGCGCCGATCTTCTCGTCGCCCTCAAGCGTCTTCACCAGCGTGTCGACTGCAGCAGCGCAGCGAACCAGGGCAACACCGCCGCCCGGGACGATGCCTTCCTCCACAGCCGCGCGTGTCGCATGCATGGCATCCTCAACGCGGGCCTTCTTCTCCTTCATCTCGGTCTCGGTAGCTGCGCCGACCTTGATGACGGCGACGCCGCCGACCAGCTTGGCAAGGCGCTCCTGGAGCTTCTCGCGGTCGTAGTCCGAGGTGGTCTTCTCGACCTGCGCACGGATCTCCTTGACGCGACCCTCAACTTCGCCGTCCTGTCCGCCGCCGTCGACGATGGTGGTGTTGTCCTTGTCGATGGTGACGCGCTTGGCGGTGCCGAGATCCTCGACCTTGACGCCCTCGAGCTTGATGCCGAGGTCTTCGGTGATGGCCTTGCCACCGGTGAGGATGGCGATGTCCTGCAGCATGGCCTTGCGGCGATCGCCGAAGCCAGGGGCCTTGACGGCAGCGACGTTCAGCGTTCCGCGCAGCTTGTTGACGACCAGTGTGGCGAGCGCCTCACCGTCTACATCCTCGGCGATGATGACGAGGGGCTTGGCGGTGCGGGCGATCTGCTCGAGCAGGGGCAGCAGGTCCTTCATGGACGAGATCTTCTTCTCGTAGATGAGGATGTAGGGGTTCTCGAGGGCGACTTCCATGCGCTCGGCGTCGGTGACGAAGTAGGGGCTGAGGTAGCCGCGATCGAACTGCATGCCCTCGACGACTTCGAGCTGGGTCTCCATGGTGCGCGACTCTTCGACGGTGATGACGCCATCCTTGCCGACCTTGTTCATGGCCTCGGCGATGATGGTGCCGATCTGCGAATCAGAGTTGGCCGAGATGGTTCCGACCTGGGCGATCATGTCGCCCGAGACTGGCTTCGAGAGCTTCGAGAGCTCGCCGCCGATAACGGCGCCATGCTCGTCGCGCTTGCCGATGATGGCCTCAACGGCCTTGTCGATGCCGCGCTTGAGCGCCATCGGGTTCGCACCGGCGGCAACGGTCTTCACACCCTCGCGATAGATCGCCTGGGCGAGAACGGTTGCGGTGGTGGTGCCGTCGCCGGCGACGTCCGAGGTCTTCGATGCAACCTCACGCACCATCTGCGCGCCCATGTTCTCGAGCGCATCCTTGAGCTCGATCTCCTTGGCGACGGTGACGCCGTCCTTGGTGATGGTCGGGGATCCGAACTTCTTCTCGATTACAACGTTGCGGCCCTTGGGTCCAAGGGTGACCTTGACTGCGTCCGCCAAGATGTTGACTCCGCGCAGGATCGCCTGTCGCGAGTCTTCTCCGTGCAAAATTTGCTTCGCCATCGTGTTGCTCCTGTACGTTCATCGGCCATAGCCGATTGAAAAAATTGTGTTTAGCGATTGAAGTAGCAGCGGTTGTTCAAGCTCCTGCGGCTGAAGGCCGCGCCCGCCGCACGCAGTGCCTACTTCTTGATGATGCCGAGGACTTCCTCTTCGCGCATGATCAGGAGCTCTTCGCCGTCCAGCTTGATCTCGGTGCCCGAGTACTTGCCGAACAGGATGCTGTCGCCTGCCTTGACGTCGAGCGGAAAGGTCTTGCCCTCATCGTTGGACTTACCCTTGCCCACCGAGATGACCTCGCCCTGCTGGGGCTTCTCTTTTGCTGAATCCGGGATAATGATGCCACCGCGAAGCTGCTCGCCTTCTTCCACCCGGCGAACCAGAATGCGGTCGTGTAGTGGCGTAAATGATGTTGTTGCCATAGATTACCTCTCCTTCAAACGATTTGGCGGACGCCTTGGCGCCGCAATTTTTGGCCATGCCCGACCCGCGTTCCCGGCATTTTCCGGGAGCCGAAGTCAGCAATGTTCCCTGGGGGAGCTATCTGGAGCGGCACATTGCCGCGGTCTCGTACCTCAAGCTAAAGCTCGTTAGCACTCAACCCTTCCGATTGCTAACGATAGGACACGGGGAGCCATCTGTCAACACGCCTCGATGAAATGTGAGTGAAAGTCGCGCAACCCTGTCCGTGTGCCCTGGCGCCAGGACGTTTGGGCCCGGCAAGCCGTGCGCAGAGTAGACTATGTGCCATGGCTGTCCGTCTGCTTGCCGCCGCTCTTGCCCTGTGTTCCGTACTCGGTTCCATGCCGTTGACTGTCTCTGCCCAGGACGCTCCACAGCGCCGTGGGCGCAAGTACAAGGCTCCCGCAGATACCTCGCACATTGAAGTGTTGGTCGTGAAGAAGTCAACCGGGAAGCCGGTTGTGAATGCCGCAGTTGTCTTCCATCCCATCAACCAGGAGGGCAAGGATGAGGGCAACATGGAGGTCAAGACCGACCCGGAGGGAAAGGCGACGATCGACGTGATCCCGACCGGAAGCACGGTACGAGTCCAGGTGATCGCGAATGGTTTCGCAACCTACGCGAAGGAGTATGTGGTCAGCGATGCGAGCCAGCAGATCTCTGTGGCGCTGTTGAAGCCGCAGGAGCAGATCTCGGCATATGAGGACAACACGGGCAAGGCGTCAACACGCAAGGCGGGTGTGCAGGAGCCGGTGAAGGCCGACACACAGAAGCAGCCGGCGACGGCTCCGAAGCCGCTTCCGCGCGCCACCGTCGAACACGACCGCTACCCTCGACAGGCGCACCGCAGTAAGCTGTGACCTACATGGATAAGCCCCTCGCAGGAAAGACTGCGCTCGTTACCGGCGGCGCAAAACGGATTGGGCGCGCGATCGCGTTGTCGCTTGCCGAGCATGGCGCGGACGTCGCGGTGACCTACCTTGGATCGCAGGTAGAGGCGGAGCAGACGGTTCGCGATCTTGCGCGACTTCGATGTGGACGCGTTTGCGGCGCGGTGCGACCTGGACGATCCCAAGGATATCACGCGAGATGGTGGCCGCTGTCGCCGACCAGTTCGGGCGTGTTCGACATCCTGGTGAACAACGCCGGCTTCTTTGAGTCGGCGCCGCTCGAAGCATCTGACGGTGGAGCAGTGGGACCACATGTTCGCCACCAACACGCGGGCGCCTTTCCTGCTGGCTCAGGCGGCGCTTCCGCACCTGCGATCGGCGGGCGGGCGAATCATCAACATCGGCTCGCTGGGCGGCATCCACCCGTGGGCGACGCATGGCCACTACTGCACGTCGAAGGCGGCTCTGCACATGCTCTCGCAGACGATGGCGAAGGGATGGGCGCCCGAGATCAGCGTGAACTGCGTTGCGCCAGGGATGATCGTGCAGGGGGAGGTTGGGCGCCGGGTACCAGCAGTTTGCGGACAAGACCCCGATGCGGCGCAACGGGACAGCGGCAGACGTTGCCGCGGCCGTTCTCTTTTTCGCGACGAGTCCGCACTTCATCACCGGACAGTTGCTGGCGGTTGATGGCGGCCTGGGCCTCTAACGAAGGACAGAACTGGCGGGTAGCGTGCGCGAGCTCAGCCGAACATCCTCTTCCACCAGCTCTCTGACTCCTGATCCTCGTAGAGCCCGGCGGGCTCCGGCTGCGCCAACAGCGGCTTGCCCTGGAAGGCATGGAGCGGGTTGCTGATGCACAGGAGGTGGGCGTAGTCCGGGTTGTACCTGGACGCGATCGCGTCGAACGCCTCCCGCATTCGTGGCGCACGCGAGCTGGTGTTGTGGGCGTCGGTGGCGATGAAGTGAACCCATCGGCGCTCGAGCAGCCGATGCGCCATCTTCTGCGCGGCCTTTCCCATCTGCCCCAGAAGAGAGCCGGCGGTGACCTGGACGAGCAGACCTCCGCGCAGCCAGTGCTCCATCCGGCCAGCGTCCCCCTGGAGCGTGGGATTGCGCTCGGGATGGGTGAGCACGGGCGTGAGGCCGGCAATCTGCAGCTGGTAGAAGGTGTCGGTGAGACCTTGCGGAAGCCCGTAGTCCGGGATCTCGATGAGCAGGTAGCCGAGGCCGTTGATGCTGAAGCGCGCCGGCTCGGCCCTGGCCTGCTGGATGTTCTCGTAGGTGAGGTGGAAGTCGCATCCGCGGCCCAGCTTGAGGTTGATCCGCTCCGCCTCGAGGCGCCCTTGAAGCTCCGAGATCTTCCGGTCGACGGCTTCGGGATCGTACTCGTAGCGGCTGTTTGCGTGAGGTGTGCAGACCACGTGCGTGATGCCATCCTCGGCGGCGATCCTGGCCATCGCGAGCGAGGTGGCCATGTCTGTCGCGCCGTCGTCGAACCCAGGCAGCAGGTGATGATGGATGTCGATCATTGCGGGTCTAGGTTAGCACCCCAGAGGCACCTCATCGACCTGACTCAGGCGGCGGCCGCGAGCGACCGGGCGAGCGCGTCAAAGAGGCGCAGACCATGGTTTGAGCCCAGCAATAACTCGCTCGAACGATCGGGGTGCGGCATCATCCCGAGCACGTTTCGGCCCTCGCTTAGCACCCCGGCGATGTTGTCGAGAGACCCGTTCGGGTTCGCCTAGGGTTAGCTCACCGGCGCGAGTTGCGTAACGGAAGGCGATCCGGTCGGCGCGCTTCAGATCGGACAGCGTGCTGCTGTCACAGAAGTAGTTGCCTTCCATGTGGCCGACGGGCATCTGGAGCACCTCGCCACGGGACAGGGTGTGGGTGAACGGCGAGTCGGTCGTTTCGGCGCGAAGGTGGAGCTGCCGGCAGAGGTAGCGCTGGTCGCGATTGCGCATCAACGCGCCGGGCAGGAGGCCCGCCTCACAGAGGATCTGAAAGCCATTGCAGATGCCCATCACCGGCCCGCCGGCCGCGGCAAAGCGTTTGACCGCCTGCATTACCGGGGCGAACCGTGCGATGGCTCCTGTGCGGAGGTAATCGCCGTAGGCAAAGCCGCCCGGAATCAGGATCGCGTCGCAGCCCTGGAGGTCTTCGGATGCGTGCCAGAGGTAGGTCACTGGCTGATGCAGAAGAGCGTCAATGACGTTGTAGGTATCGTGATCGCAGTTCGACCCGGGAAAGACGAGCACACCGAATTTCATGCCTCAAGCGTAGCACTGCGGAGGCTGCGATCGGGCACATGCGGGGTTGTGCCCTGGAGCTGGATTAGCGCGAGACACCTGACGAGGGCCCGGCAGTATCATCGGGTCTGGCACCACGAGAGGTCGACCGACGATGAGTTACGAGCTGCCCGGAAGAGATCTTTCGCGATCGGGACGGAGGCCGGGCGAAGCGCTGCGGACCGCGGGTGGAGCGCTTCTGAGCTGGGGCCGTGCGGCGACGATTGATGCGCTGATCGTCGGCTGCCTTTGGCTTGTCGGCCTGGAGCTTCTACATGTTCCATGGGCTCCGCTCTGGGCGGTTATCGGCGCTGTGTGCCAGTTCATTCCGGGTGTTGGCGGCATGCTGTCCGTCATCGGGCCCGTGCTCTCGACGGTACTCACGGTCCAGACGAGCGACGATTGGTACCGGCTCGGTTATGTTCTCGGGCTTTACGGCCTGATTGCCGTGCTCGAGGGGCTGGTCATCGGACCGCTATATCCTCCATCGCACGACGCGCGTGCCGTGGTGGGCCTC
This sequence comes from uncultured Acidobacteriaceae bacterium, assembly GCA_963752655.1. Lineage (GTDB taxonomy): Bacteria > Acidobacteriota > Terriglobia > Terriglobales > Acidobacteriaceae > Edaphobacter. Next base: position 146,165 of record CAVVZK010000004.1, on the reverse strand, counting down.
GCTGCTTGGGCCGATCGTCCTCGGCATCCTGATTCCGCCCTGGGGCGTTCTGATCGCGCCACCCCTGCTCGCCGTCATCTACGCCTTTCGTCGACCTAAGCCCGTGAACGAGGCCAGCTAGACGGGTCAGGCGCCGAGTTTGTAGCGCGTCTCGGCAAGTCGGAAGAGCGGCCGCCAGACCAGGCGGTTTGTGGTCACGACCATCAGCGAGATCAACACCGTTCCGAGCAGAAGGATGGGGAACTGGCCCTGATCGGTGGCGGCGCTGATCTGCGCTCCAAGCCCGACGGTTTCGAGTGTCTGGTTGTTGAGTCGGAAGTACTCGGCGATGATGCTTGCGTTCCAGGCGCCGCCTGAGGCCGTGACCATGCCGGTGATCAGGAAAGGGAAGATGCCGGGCAGGATCACGGTCCGCCAGCGCTGGATGGCGCCGAAGCGGAAGAGGGTCGCGACCTCCTTGAGGTCGGTCGGAATGGCAAGCGCACCGGCGATGACGTTGAACAGGATGTACCACTGCGTGCCGAGCAGCATCAGCGCGATGGACCCGATGCCCAGCCCGCCGCCAAGCCGGACGAGGCCGAGCAGGATGACCGGGAAACAGCGCGGTGGCGGGAACAGACGCGGCGATCTGCGCGAGCGGCTGCGCGATGCGGGCGAGCCTCGGATGAAAGCCGATGGCCACGCCGGCCGGAATCGTCCATGCCGCGGCCAGCACCAGCGAGAGGTTGACGCGGAGGAAGGTCGCCGCCGCACCCTTGAGCAGCTCCACGTATTCGCGAGGCGTGCACGGGGCGTACCAGCACCACGGTCTGCGCGTGCCAGGTAGAGGACGACCGCTGTCCCAAGCGGCGATCAGAGCCCAGCCGAGCACCCCGGCCCCGGAGGGCGCGGGCTCTGGGGAACGGGCCGCCAGCGCTTTGACGCGCAACTCACGCCGGCGTGCCAGCCGGGCATAGATCCGCTCGGCCAGCGGCTCGGTCGTATGCTCGCCGAGGACGCGCAGGGCATTCGATTGCGTGAGGAGATGCAGAATGGGCGACGCGATGTGTTGGGAGCTCTCCACCTGCTCGAACTTGAACTTGTCGCTCCAGGCGATCAGCGGTCGCCAGAGGAGCTGGTCGGTGGCGACGATGATCGCCACCATGGTCATCAGGCCCCAGAGGATGGCGTGCCCGTTGCCGGCATCGGCGGCCGTCTGGAGGTAGGACCCGAGTCCGGGGAGACGGAAGTCGCGGGAACGGAAGTGGAACATCTCGCACGCCATCAGGAAGAACCAGGCGCCCGCAACGGACATGATCGAGTTCCAGACCAGGCCGATCGCGGCGTAAGGAAGTTCGAGCTGCACCAGGCGCTGCAGGCGGGAGAAGCGGTAGACGGTCGTCGCCTCGATCAGCTCGCGCGGGATGCTCTTGAGCGAGGAGTAGAAGCTGAAGGCCATGTTCCACACGGCGCCCGTGAAGATGAGCACGATGGCGCCCAGCTCAACGCCGATGTGCCGGGTCGGGAAGAGCCCGACCATGGCCAGCATCACGCCGGGAAGAAAGCTCAGGACGGGGATCGACTGCAGGATGTCGAGCACCGCGATCATGAAGACCTCGTAGCGCTTGTTGTAGGCCGCGAGATAGCCGTAACCGATCGGCGAAGACAAGGCTGAGCAGGTAGGCGAGGCCGATCCGACGACCGAGTAGAAGGCGTAGAGCGGCAGCATCCGCGGGCTCAGCGAGACGACGATCTGCGACGTTGGGAGGGCCGGCCCAGAACTTCGCGATCAGCACGACGCAGTAGAAGAAGGCAAGTCCGATGGCACCGACGGCGAGGTCCAGGACGAAGGGCCAGCTGCGCTGCAGCACCTGGGATCGCGCCAGCGTTTCGCGACCACGGTTATAGCTGAAGCTGTGCGGCAGACGGATCACGCATCGATCTCCGCTCGGTGGCCTCGCCAGCTCGTGCTGCAGCTTTTCGGGCTCGATGAAGCGGCGGCGCGAGGCGTCGAAGTCGAACAGCTCGGCGTACCGGCCCCAGTTGATGGCCGTCTCGAGCTGCCGCAGCGTCTCCTCTTCGCTGAACTGCTCGTCGAGCATGTCGTGGAAGAACTCCTCGGAGACGGTGCGTCGCTCTTGGTCTCGATGGCGCGGACGATCTGCCGCAGCAGCAGCACGTTTTCGAGAGCGGCGGCGCGGAAGAGCTCCTTCTGGCGCAGGATCTCGGAGTTGGCATACTCGGTGCCGGTCGGCGTGATGGCCGCGTCGCCCTCGGTTACCGTGAGGAAGCCGAGCAGCTGCGCGGCGTCGACGATCGGCAGCAGGTCGTCGATCTCGAAGGCGAGATCGTCGGCGAGCCGGTAGATGTCGTCCTTGCCGTTGTGGTCGAGCACGAGTTCAAGCAGGCCGGCGATGCCTCCGGGACGCGCGTGCGGCAGCATCTGGTAGTGCATCTCGCGCTGGTCGCGGACCTTGCGGCCGGCTGCGTGTCTGCGGCAGCTCCGGCGGCTGCGCGTCGGGCTGCGTCAGCACCTTGTAGATGTAGTCGACCAGCTGGGTGAAGCCGGTGGCCTTGCGATCGCGCGGGTGCGGGAGGCCGACCTTGAAGTCCGTGCGGACGTGCCCGGGATTGCGCCCGAGAACGATGATGCGGTCCGCCAGCAGCACCGCCTCTTCGATGTTGTGGGTGACGATGAAGATGGCTTGCGTGGGGATCGTCTTCTTCTGCCAAAGCTCCAGGAGTTCGCTGCGCAGATTCTCGGCCGTCAGGACGTCGAGAGCGGAGAAGGGTTCGTCCATGAACAGCACCTCGGGCTCGACGACCAGGGCGCGCGCAAAGCCGACGCGCTGCCGCATGCCGCCCGAGAGCTCCTTCGGGTAGGCGGCCTGAAAGCCGTCGAGACCGACCGTGTCGAGGATCTTCAAGCTTCGCTTTCGGCGCTCCGCCGCATCCATGCCGCGTGCCTTGAGCGGCGCCTCCACGTTCTCAAAGACGGTTAGCCAGGGAAACAGGGCGAAGCTCTGGAAGACGATGGAGACGTTGACCTCCGCCGAGGCGATGGGCTGCTCGTGCCAGTACACCTGGCCGGCGGAGGGAGTCGAGAGTCCGGTGAGCATGCGGAGAAGTGTGGACTTGCCGGAGCCCGAGGGTCCGAGCAGCGCAACGATCTCGCCCGCGTGAATGGCGAGATCCGTTGGCGAGATGACCTGGATGCGATTCTCGCTCGGCTGCGCGTAGTACTTCTCAACACGTTCTGCACGTATGATTGGAGGCTGCATAGGTTTCCGCGGGACCGGAGCTTTTACGCGCAGAAGTCGCGCGGATGTCGTGCTTCCGACTCTCTTTGCCTCAGCGTATCATTAGCTCATACGAGAACCGATCAGTAAGGCGTTCGTGGTATGTTCGCCTAGATTGTTAAAGTCTGGAATCCCGGGGACATTCAGCATGGCAGAACCGATAGGCACGACTTCAAAGCCTAGGGTGCTCGTTGCGGACGACGAGCAGGTAATCGCAAATACTCTCGCTATCATTCTCAACCAGGCGGGCTTTGAGGCACGAGCGGTCTTCAGTGGGGAGAAGGCGATTGAGGCTCTGGACAGCTTTCAGCCCAATATGCTGATCAGCGATGTGATCATGACGGGCATGACCGGGATCGAGGCGGCAATCATCACCCGGACGAAGATTCCTCAGTGCAAGATCCTGCTCTTTTCGGGGCAGGCGGCTACCGCGGATCTGCTTGAGAAGGCGCGGGCCCAGGGGCATGAGTTCGAGATCCTGGCAAAGCCCGTGCATCCGACCGATCTACTCGCAAAACTGCGTTCGTGACGATCTTCTCGCCCGTGTAGTTGGGGGCCTCGGCGTTGCGTCAGCTTCGGAAGCCGTGGCGCCGGCGATCCTTGACCTTGACCGCGGGCGCCCCGGCGTAGACCGCCCAGGGTTCCAGCGAGCGCGTCGCAACGGAACCCAGACCCAGCACGGCACCTTCGCCGACGTTGACCCCCGGAGCAACCGAGGCACGCGCACACACCCACGCATAGGGCCCGATCACCATTGAAAATGCGATCAGCGGAAACGCGGGATCGTCGAAGTCGTGCGTTGCGCAGCAGAGGTACGCGTCCTGCGAGAGGATGGCGTGAGACCCGAGCCGTACCGGTGCCGGGTTATAGATCTGCGCGCCGTCCGCCGCGGTCACCTGGTCCTCGCAGGTGAGATTCCATGGCGCCCAGACTTTGGAGCCAGGATAGAAGTGGCAGTTCGGCCCCATCGTTGCTCCGAAGCTCCTCAGAAGAAAGGTTCTCCACGCGTGGAGCGGCCGCGGCGACAGCCGGTAAAGGAGCGTCCAGCAGATGCTCCACAGCAGTCGGCGCGAGCGGTCCGCGCCTGAAAAGGCGGGGCGCAGGTAGGGGTCTGCCGCCGTTCTCGCATCGATGTGCTCCGCCGCGTTGTAGTGCACCTGCTTTTCCATCAACCCTCGCTTGATCGCCTGACGGCCTGCGCCGGACGTGCGCCTCGCATGTCAAAGAGCTGGATGATCTTGCGGGCGTTCCGCCGCATGTCGTAGCGGTGGTCGTAGCACTGCCGTGCGAGCCTGCCCATCTCGAGCTGCTCGTCGACGCTCATGGCGATCCAGCGCTCCAGGAGCCGCAGCGTCCCGGCGAGGGTATCGGGTTCAACCAGGCCCGCACCGAAGTCGGCGATATCCTGCGCGATATTTACCTTGTCACCGAGCAATACCGGCCGGCCGCAGGAGAGCGCCTCGGCGACAGCGATACCGAAGTTTTCCTGGTGCGAGGGGAGAATGAAAGCTTCGGAGGCGAAGAAGGCTCCCCATTTGGCGTCGCCCCTGAGCATGCCGGGCCAGTGCACACGGTCCGCGAGCCCGGCGATCTCGATCCTGCTTCGCAGCTCGGCTCCCCATTGCTGCTGATCGGGTCCAGCCATGACAAGATCGAGCCCAGGATTTCCGGCGGCGATCCTTGTGAACGCCTCGATGAGCAGGTCACAGCCTTTTTTGGGGTGGATGCGGCCGAGAAACAGGATGAATCGGCGACCGTTCACGGCTGGGCAGCAGCGGGCGAAAGCCTCTCGTTGCGCCTCTGGATCGCCGTCCGTTGCGGAAGCTCCGTACGGCACCACAAGGCCGTTCCAGTCGTGGAGGGAGAAGCTCTGTTTGGCGAGACGCTCCTCAGCAGATGTCGTGAACAGCACGCGTTCCGCGCCACGCAGCACCCAATACTCGGCGGCGAGCCAATAGACCCATTTCTTTACGTGCTTCAGCGGGTAGCGATTCTTGAAGTACGGATCGAGCATGCCATGCGTGAACACGACGTAGGGCTTGTTTCCGCCGAACACACGCCGCGCCGCATACCCGCAGTACTGCCACAGGCCATTCACGATGACGCCATCGAAGCGGTGGCCGTTTGCCCGGAGCCATGGCAGCAGCTTCCGGTTGTAACCGTACACCGTATCGATCGGACCCAGGGCATGCACCGGGAACTCGTAGTTCTTGAGGAAGGGGGCGTCAGGAGCGTCCAGGGTTACAACCTCGCCGATGTACTCCGGCAGGCCGTACGTGATCAGGGAGCGAACCGATTCCGTTGGTCCGCCCGCCTCTGGGCTCATGGTTCCGATGATGTGCAGCAGCCGCATCATTCCTGCCGTACCTCGACCGAGAATCGTAGCAGAGGGCTCCGGATGGACGGGGGTCAGGGTTGTTCCGCTCACGCGCGCCCGCCTCCGGTGACGGTCATCAAGGCGGAACGCAGACCGCGAACGTCGGCCTCGAAGTCCCAACCGGAGATGCGCTGTCTTGCCCGTGCGCCCATCTCGGCCGCGGTCCCGGGCCTTTGGAGAACCCGCTCGAGGGCGCCCCGGAGCGCTTCGACATCGCCTACCGGAAACACACAGCCTTCGACGCCATCCGTGATCAGATCCGGCTGGCAACCTACGTTGTTCGAGACGATCACCGGCCGGCCCGCATTCATCACCTCATTCACAATAAGACCCCAGGGTTCATGCTCCGAAGGCAGGACGAAGACAGTTGCCAGATCGAAGAAGGAGGGCAGCTCCGACTGGTTCCGGAAACCACAGAAGCGTACGTCCGCGATCCCAGCCTCGTTTGCCTGTGCCTCGAGGCTTGTGCGTTCTTCGCCGTCACCTACGATGACCAGATAGGGCGAGGTCTCTTCGCAGGTGCGTGCGGCGATCAGTCTTCGATACGCCTCGAGGAGGTCGGCGCATCGCTTCCGCGCCTGAAGCTTGGATGCAAATAGAACGACCGGCCTCCCAGGCTGAAGGTGGAGCTTGGCGCGAAGCGACTCACGACCTGCTACGGCAGCCCGGCTCAGTCTCTCGAAATATTCGTTGTCGACCGCATATGGAACAGGGAACTGCGCCACGTGGGAGCCGAAGTAGAAGCGCCAGTAGTCTGCGTTCAGAGTTCCGATGGGCAGCACCGCGTCTACCAGCGTCTTCAGGCCGTCGAAGAACCTCCGCTTGATGGCCAGCCTGGCCGGAGTTCGCGAGCGATCCTGGAGCCAGGACTCCGCCCGTAGAAGGACCGGGATACCGAGTGCCTTGGCCGCCAGCATGCCGTGCATGGAGTTCACGGTCGCGTACCCGTGCACCCAAAGGGCGTCGAAGGGGAGCTCGCCGCCGCGTCCCCGCAGCCGATCGAAGATGCCACGGTTCAAAGGAGTTGCAAGACCTATTCTGCGGCGATCGCGAAGAACCGGCAGAAACTCGTACTTATACCCCTCGAGCAGGGGCACGTCCCAAGCGACTCCAACGCCAAACCCCTCATCCTTGTACTCGCGCACTGAAAGATCCGAGCCGAAGAAGACCGTCAGGTCGATATCCGGCTCCGCGGCAATGCGTCGCAGCAGCGGAGCCTGGTACTGGATGGGATGGCTGACCAGGTACGCGAGCCTGATGGTCCTGCTCCTCTGGGCTGCCATTACGGGAGGGACTGGGCTGTGAACAGGAGGATTGAGATCACGCCGAAGAGCGTCCCTATGCCGCCGTTTTTCAGGAAGCTTTTGATGTCACTCGTGGGAAGGTAGACGATGTCGTCAGGCTGCAACACCGGATCGGGCTCCTTGCCCTTCATCACCTTGGAGATGTTGACGCGTACCACCTTGCGCTCGAGGCCGATCGTGCGCACAATCCGGAGGTCGTCGGTTTTGCCCTCGAACAGGTTGCCATTGCCGAGCGCCGTCGCCTGCATCAAGGTCAATGGCGTGTTCTGCTGCAGCGGGATTGAGCCTTGCGTTCGGAAGCCGCCGAGCAGATAGACCACACCGACACGGGAGACGATGACGTTGTCGTGAGGGAAGACCGGGATGTTGGCGCGCGCGCTGTGCGCCGGATCGGAGCCAAGGTCGACCACGATCGGCTGGTCGACGCCGGGGCGCTGGATGGTGACCGTGTGGCTCGCCGTGGCTGGAAATCCACCGGCTGCCGCCAGGACCTCGTACAGATGCTTCTCCGCGCCCGTTGTTGGGACGACTCCGTGTGCCTCGCCGGTGACGGTGATGACCTGGTTTGGCGATTCGATCAGCTGAATCGTGATCTGGGGATCCCGGTACATCCCTGCGGCGATGAGTCGTTGGGCCATGAGGTCGGCGGCCTGGTGGAGGCTGAGACCCGCCACCTGAACCACGCCGCCAAGGGGGATCTGCACCGATCCATCCAGGCTTATGCGGACACTCGGGTTGTAGTCCGAAGAGCCGAAGATGTGGACCTGGATCAGGTCTCCCACGTCGAGGTGCAGCTCTCGCGCGCCCGGGTAGAGGATCGCCGGATCGGTGGTGAGCACCGGTGCGACGTTGGTTGAGATTGAGGGCTTCGGCGCCGGTCCGCTGAACTGCGCGATGCTGCTCTTGTCGGCGATCAGTGACAGGAGCATGAGGCACGCGAGCAGGGCGAAACGCCCGCAGCGGTTCCGCTGAGTGGTCATGATCCGGGTGCTGCTAGAGAGACGCTCGGCCATGGGTCACCCGTTTCCCGTCTCTGACTTCTCATCAGCTGCAGGCTTGGTAGGCTCCCAGCTGCCCGAGTCCATGCTGGCATAGGCGTAGCTCGAATAGCCGTAGTAGCCGTAGTACTCCGGCGAGCGGAGATCGACGGCGTTCAGAACGATGCCGGTAATCGGCGCGCCCGAACGGATCAGGAGATCGCGCGCCCTGCGGACGATCTGCTTGCTTGCCCGACCGTGCCGTACGACGAGCACGACCGCATCGGCTTCGCGGGCGAGGATCACGCCGTCCGTCACGGAGAGGATTGGCGGCGAGTCGATTACCACGTGGGTGTAGAGGTCGGAGCATTTTGCCAGAAAGGCGTGCATCGCCTCCGAACTCAGCATCTCTGTCGGGAGCGGCGGCACCGGGCCGCTGGGGATGACGTCCAGGTTCGGGATCTCCGGCACCTTCTGTATTGTCTCTTCGAAGCTGGTTGCGCCCGTCAGCAGGGTCGTCAGACCGACTCTTCCGTTCAGCCCAAAACGATGGTGGACGTTGGGCCTGCGGAGATCGGCATCGATGATCAGCACGCGCTCACCGCCCTGCGCCAGGACGCACGCCAGGTTCGTTGCGACGGTGGTCTTGCCTTCAGAGGGCGTAGCGCTGGTGAACAGGATGCGCTTGGGCGGCTGCCCAACCATCGACAGCATCAGCGATGTTCGGAGCGACCGGAACGCCTCGGCGAACTGCGACTTCGGCTGGGTGAGCAGACCGATATTTCTCTGCGCGGTTGTAAGGTGACTCGCCTGCTCTGCCGAAGACCGCCGGGCCTTGGGGATGACGGCCAGCGACGGAAGGTCGGTGACTGCCTCGATCTCGGAGATGCTGCGCAGACCGGTGTCGAGGCTCTCGAGAAGGAACGCCACGACAATGCCGCCGAGCAGGCTGAACACGACGGTGGTGATGATCAGGGTGGACTCGGACTGGAGCTGCGGGCTTGCGGGCAGCAGCGCCTGGTCGACCACGTCGATCTCGAGCGACTCAAGGCCCGCTTGCACGCCGGCCGTCCGAAGCCTCTGCGAGAGCCCCTCATAGAGAGTGCGGTTGGTCTCGAACTCGCGCTGCCGAATCGTGTATTCGACCAGGTCGTCACGAAGCTTGTACGCATCGCTCTTCTGCGATTCGAGCGCGGCCGTTGTCTGGTCTTCGTTCGCGCGCGCGATCACATAGTTCTGCTTGGCCTGGATCAGGAGCCGGTTCTGCTCCAGCCCGATCTCGCGGCTGAGCTCGTCCATCTGTGCCTTGGCGGCCTTTGCCTGGGGATGATTCGGACCCAGCGTGGCCTCCATCTGCGCGTAGTTCGATCGTGCCACGGCCAGCTGCGCACGAAGGGAGTTCAACTCGGAAGGCGCCGTTCCGGGCGTGGTCTCGATCGTGCCTTCCATCGTGTCCGGGTCCATGCCCGAGATCACGCGGTAGCGCGATTCGGCGACGATACGGGCCAGCCGCGCCGAACCCTGCGCACGCGACAGATCCTCCAGCGAGTTCGAGATCTGGTTGTGATTCGGATCGAAGCCCAGGATGCCAAGCCGGCGCTGGAGATCCATCATCTGCTCCTGGGACGTCTCGACCTGCTGCTTCAGGTCGTCGAGCTGCCCCGAGAGCCACTGTGACACGCGCTGTGTCGACCGGAAGCGGGTCTCGTAGCTCCTCTGGATATAGCTGGCGATGACGGTATTGACGATGTCGGTCGCGAGCTTCGGGTTCAGCGACACGTAGTCGAGCCGGATGATGTCCGTCTTCTGAACCAGCTGGATGCCGAGCCTGGCCTGCAGCCGCTCGATCGTGTCCTGCCTCACCGCAGGATCGTCGAGAGAGGTATGCGGTAGCGGCCCTTTTTCTTCCCAGAAATCCGGGTTGTTGTTCAAGTTCATCTGCCGCGCGACCGAGAGCATCAGCTGGTCGCTCGACAGAATGGTGACTTCGGTCAGCAGCTTGTTCGCGGTATCGGACCCACCCGAGATGGCGCTGACGCGGTACTCGTTTGAAGAGCCCGACCGCACCTCGATGCGCCCATACGCGTCATAGAGTCGCGGCTGAGACACGGCCCGGTAGATTCCGTAGAGCAGACCGAGGAGCACGGCGAGGACCAGCACCCATCGCCGTTTGCGGAGGGTAAGGAGGGCATCGGAGAGCGTGGTATCGGAGCTACCTCCTCCCGTCGCGGGCGGAGCTGTGTCACTGCCGGCCACAAAGGGCTGGGCCGTGGATCGGGGAGATGCCATCTCTCCTAGTCTAACCGAGTGGCGCTCCCGGGCGCATTCCAGTGCCTACACTTCCGTGTCATACGAGAGTGTTGCCGGCATCGGGCGAACATCGGATATCCTCGGAGTTACAGGTACTCACCACGAGGTCTTTACCATATGAGTAAGAATATCCAAATTGCTGTTGTTGGCTCCGGCTATGTCGGTCTGGTCGCCGCAGTCTGCTTCGCTGAGATGGGGCACAACGTTATCTGTGTCGATAACGACGAGCGCAAGGTAGCAGCTCTTCAGGGTGGCGACACCCTGATCCATGAGAACTACCTCCCGGCTCTGCTTGAGCGCTACCGAAACAACCGGGTTCGCTTTACGACGGATCTTATGGAGGCGACGCGCGAGTGTGAGGCCATCTTTATCGCGGTCGGCACGCCCCAGAGCGAGACCGGCGACGCCGACCTTTCCTACGTCGAAGCGGTAGCCTGCGAGATCGCTCGATCCATCACGAGCTACAAGGTGATCATCGAGAAGAGCACCGTCCCCGTTTATACGAACGAGTGGATCCGGAGAGCGATCGAGCGCAACGGGGTGGACCGGCAGCTGTTCGATGTTGTCTCGAATCCCGAATTTCTGCGAGAGGGCACGGCCGTTGCCGACTTTCTCCACCCGGATCGTATCGTTGTCGGGTCGGACTCCGAGAGGGCGGCTGCCGTTCTCAGAGCCATCTACTCCCCGCTCACGGACGGCTCCTACTACGATCAGCAGGATGCCATCGCAGGCTGCTGCCACGCGGCGGCGCCGCCGCCACTGCTGCTCACCTCCACCAAGAGCGCCGAGATCATCAAGCATGCGTCGAACGCTTTTCTCGCTTTGAAGATTTCCTTCATCAACGCCGTCTCCAATCTGTGTGAGGCGACGGACGCGAACGTCGAGCAGGTCGCGCGCGGCATCGGTCTCGACAGCCGCATCGGGCCCAAGTTTCTCCGGCCGGGTATCGGGTACGGCGGCTCCTGCTTCCCCAAGGATGTGGCCGCGTTCCGTTCTGTTGCGGATCAGCTCGGCATCGACTTCAACCTGCTCAGCGAGGTCGAGAAGATCAACGTGCAGCAGAAGCGGCGTTTCCTCGCGAAGGTCCGCTCCGCTCTGTGGACCCTTCGCGGCAAACGCCTCGCGGTTCTTGGCCTTGCCTTCAAGGGGGAGACCGACGACATCCGAGAGTCGCCTGCCATCGAGCTCGTGAGGATGTTTCTTGCCGAGGGCTGCCACGTCACCGCCTTTGACCCGGCTGCGGTCAAGCGCACCGAGGAGGTCCTGCCCGCCATGGCCCAGCTTCGCTATGCTGAGGACGCCTACTCGGCGGCGGCTGATGCGGATGCGCTCCTGATCCTGACCGACTGGGCGGAGTTTGCTGAGCTCGACCTCGAGCGTTTGAACAAGACACTCCGCTACCCCATCGTGATCGACGGTCGCAATCTTTACGATCCGCACGTCATGACCCGGCAGGGCTTCACCTACCTCAGCGTAGGCCGGCCTACAGCCTACCCGCAGCGCGACGCGGTGAACGCGGCCGCCGCGCTTATCTAGACGCGTACCGATCACCATGGAGCATGGTCCGCAACGGCTTCCGCGCCCTGCTGCGGACCATGCTCAACCAACTGGACCGACCTCGGCTGTGCATGCTCCCAATGGGGAGATGCATTCAGCTGACGCGAGGAGCAAAGATGCCTAAAACGATTCTTGTCACCGGTGCCGCCGGTTTTCTTGGCTCCCACCTCACGGACGCACTGCTCGGGGAAGGAAACACCGTGATCGGTGTGGACAACCTTTGCACCGGCAACCGGGCGAATCTTGCGCACCTCGGCAACGAGCCGCGCTTCTCGCTCCTGGAGCACGACATCTCGAAGCCGTTTGATCCGGGCAAGGTCGATTACATCTTCAACTTCGCGTCCCCGGCCAGTCCTGTCGACTACAGCCGCCTCGGTCCGGAGACGCTTGTGGTGGGCTCCGCGGGCACCATCGTTACGCTCGATCTGGCGCGAAAGTACGCGGCCGGCTATCTCCATGCCTCGACCTCCGAGTGCTATGGAGATCCCGAGGTCCACCCGCAGGTCGAGAGCTACTGGGGTCGTGTCAATCCGATCGGGCCACGCTCCGTGTACGACGAGGCGAAGCGCTTCTCGGAGGCCGCCGTCACCGCCTACAACCGCTACTACAACGTTGACACTCACCTTGTGCGCATCTTCAACACTTATGGTCCGCGGCTCCAGGCCAACGACGGCCGCGTCATCTCCAACCTCGTTATGCAGGCCCTTCGCAACCAGCCGCTCACCATATACGGCGATGGCTCGCAGACGAGGAGCTTCTGCTACGTCTCGGACCTGATCGACGGCATCGTCAGGCTTTCGAAGTCGGCCGAACACCTGCCCGTCAACATCGGCAATCCCGAGGAGTGGACCATTCTTCAGTGCGCGCAGGAGGTCCTCGGCCTGATTGGCGGAAGCTCCAGCATCGTCTTCGAACCGCTTCCGCAGGACGACCCCACGCGCCGCCGGCCTGACATCACCAAAGCGCGAACCCTGCTCGGATGGGAGCCGAGGGTCAAGCTCCGGCAAGGGCTCGAGCTCTCGCTGGACTACTTCCGCTCGTGCGTCGACGCAAAGGTTTAGGCAGCAAAACGTGACCGCCGGCGATGATGCCAGCGGTCCCTCGATTCGCTCACATCGGGCTGCCGACCGGATTGCTCCTGATCCGTACAACCCAGCCTCTCGTTCGATTCCGCCACCGAGGCGTCAGTGCTGTTCGGGCAGCGAATGCAGCTTGGGGTACCAGGTCAGCTGTCCAGACACCACCGTGTCGTTCTGTGCTCCACTCTTGAAGATCGGCGCCTTCCACTTCTCGTACTGCACCCACGCGTCAAGCTCCAGCTGTGGACGAAGTCGCTTTACGACCTCCACCTTGAACTGGTTTTGCGTGGTTCCCGCGACGAAGTCTTTGGCGTTCTTCTTGTTGAGGTACTCGAGCTGCACCCACTCCTGCCCGCTCATGTGGTAGGTGAGCCAGGCCTGGCCGCCCTTGGCCTCGCGGCCGATCCAGTCGCCCATGATGAAGCCTTTGTTGGTGTAACCCTGCTTCTGGATGATCTCGTAGTAGTTGAACGAGCCAAAGGTGCTGCGCGAGACCCGCGGATCGGTCAGCGCTGCCTCGGCGCGCAGATCGACCTTGGGAATTCCGGGAATCTGCGAGAGGTAGAGCCCCGTCCGAAAGGCCGAACGTCGCGGCGCGCTGATCGGCGTAACGTCATCGTGCACGATCGAATCGACGTAGAAGGTCGCGTACTTGCGCAGGAACGGAAGCCGGTAGCTGAAGTTGAAGGCGCTGAAGCGCGCGCCCGGATCTTCGCGCGAAAGCTTCTCGTCGGCGGTGGTGTCGTTGATGCTGAAAAAGCCCTTGAGGAAGAGGTGGAGCGTCACGGGCGCGTGATCGTGGCCGCCAAAGATGATCGTTCGTTGAAAGCCGAACTCGAAGTTATCCGTAGGCCGGAAAGCGAACATCTCGGAGTGGACGTATGGGCGGTTCGGGCTGGTATGACCCTTCAGGCTGCCGTAGAAGAAGTCGTAGCGGACAGGTCCAAGCACCCGCGAAACATACGGTATGTGGAGAGGCTCGATGCGATTGATGCGAACGGAATAGATGTTCTCGGCGTTGTTTGACCACGCCATGGCGCCACCCTGCGCCGGCCCGAGCCACGCGTCGGACTTGCCCGCCGAAAGCTCATGGCCAAGCACGTGGAACGATAAGGTCGCCTCAACCAGCCGGAACGGATTCTGTGCCGGAAGATCCCCGGCTGGAATCGTGTCCTGTGGCACGTTGAAGCCGCTGTATGGAATCGCGTCGTAAGAGGAGATATTGGCTGCAACATCGGGGGAGTACCCGGTTGTCGCCGGCGCATGCTGGTACTCGCCGCGGACGTAAAGGGAGAACCGTCCGAACTCGTTGACGCTGGAGAAGCCCGTGATGTTGTTGAAACCCGTCGCGTACGGCCGCCCGTAATCGTTGTTGATCGCCTGGCCTACGTGGTAGCTGTCGCGCAACACCGGCCCGCCGATTCCCATCACACGCGTGTACGCCGAGTGGAGACCAAAGACCGCGCCTCGCGGAGAGTCGCCGGTTGGAACCTCGGCGCGAAGCTCCTCGAGCACGTCGTTCAGAATGCTCTCGGCCTCCTTGTTCTCGTCCTGCTGAATGTCGTTTTCAGAGTCGAGGATCATGTGGAGGACGCTTCGCCGCGTCCACGGCCGCATGCCCAGAAACATGGTGTCCACGTAGCCCAGCGAGTAGAGGCGTGTCATCGCCGGATACACCCAGCTGTCGAGAGGGATGTAGGTGGATCCAAGGTGGTCGCCATGCAACTGCGTCACATCCTCGTAGGCCACATAGGCGCCGATTGGGTTCTGCGCCGTCGGCTGCGCGGGCGCGACTACGGGCGCGCTCTGGCTCTGGGGCACCGGCACGGACTGGGTGGGTGACCTGGTCTTCGACCTGTCGGGGTCGTAGGCCGGTTCGGACAGAACGGTGTCGTTCGGCTGCGCTGCGGGAACAGGAGCTGCTGCGGCCGGTTGCTGTGATTCGGCAGGCGCGGCAGGGGGTGACGTCTGCGCCTGGAGCCCGGAAACACCGCAGGCCAGAATGCCCGTCAGCAGGAAAGAAACGTTGATCCGCACTCACACCTCAAAATGCCCGGGGGCGCCTTTACTTCAATCCCCAAGTGTAAACCGCCGACCCTTAAGACGATCACCAATGGTGAACCTACCGCGTCCCGCGACGCCGTCCTCGAAGCAGCCTCAGAAACGCCAGCCGCTGCCCTTTGATCCACGCCACACCGGCGACGCCTTTGATCACGAGGAGCTCCTCGAGGCGCTGGAGCGGATCCTCCCTCTCCTTCCGGCCCTGACCCTTCAGGTGGAAGGAGAGACACTCCAGCAGCGCTGGCCCGCCTCCGGACCGCGCACGCAGCAGCGACTCCTGCATAACGCGGTAAAGCGCGATCGCGTCACTGCCATCCACCGGAAAGCCGGGCACGCCCCAGCCTCTGGAGCGTTCCGCCAGTTCGCCGGCTGAGGAGGAGAGGTCCGGCCCGCTCGGAAGAGCGACAAAGATGAGGGGCAGTTCCTCGGAACCCGCGGCCTCGAGCGCTCTCTTCCACTCCTTCCTCCTAAGGTCTTCCCGCTGGATGTAGACGAGAACGGCCCGTCCCTGGCCCTGCACCTTCAGCGCCGCTGCAGCGCCGACGGCTCTCTGGACCTGCTCCTTCGCATCCCTGGCGATGGGAAGCGTTCGCGGAAGCTCGCGCGTGCTCCCAGCGTGGTTCCCCGCGCCGGTCGTCCCGGTCAAACTGCTCAGCTCCGCGCCCAGCAGCAGCTTCATCCCAGGCGCGGCCACGTAGTCAAGGATCAGGTCGCCGCTGCCGAGCGAGAGCGCTGTGCTCGCCCTTGCGGCCTCCTCTCCGCGCACGGAGTCGATCGACCTAGCTGCCTTTTTCTGGTGTTCCTTCGCGACCAGGTGCTCCTCAAGCAGCCGCATGTGCACCATCGCCGTGTAGATCTCGCGCAGTCTCTCGTCAGGGACCAGCGGATTCTCATGCCTCCCTGCCGCGACCGTCTGCTCTTCCGTCATTTCCGTAGACCTCTCCTGAGAGACCTCACTTGATCCTGCAAGAAAGAGGGCTCCCCCTTGCAAGAAAGAGGCCCCCCGGTGATAAAAGAGGGCTCCGCCAGCGGAACCCTCGTTTCCCTTACACAACGTTGGTCTTGCCTCGTCCGAAGATCTAAGCGCGCGCCGGATCCTTGGCCTCGACATCAAGCCCAAGCTCTTCGAGCGCCTTTTGCGCCACCCTGGGCTTGATCTTGCCTTCGCGTGCGAGCTTCGAAAGCATCGCCCCGGTGATCGCCTCGGCACTCACCTCGAAGTGCCTCCGCAGGTGCTCGCGATTATCGCTGCGTCCGAAGCCGTCCGTCCCCAGGGTCACCAGGCGGCCGCCAAGCCACGGCGAGAGCTGGTCCGGCACAGACTTCATGTAGTCGGTCGCCGCAACAATGGGTCCGACGGCACCGTTCAGCGCCTCGACCACGTACGGTGTCCGCTCCTTTTCAGCTGGATGGAGCCGGTTCCATCGCTCGACAGACAGCGCATCCCGCCGCAGCTCGTTGTAGCTGGTCACGCTCCAAACATCGGCCTGCACCTTGTACTTCGTCGCAAGGATCGCCTGCGCGCGCAGCACCTCGTTCAGGATCGGTCCGCTGCCAAAGAGCTGCGCCGTCGCCGTCCCCTCGATCGCGGGCTTCACCTTGTAGATGCCGCGCAGAATGCCCGGCGCCGCGCCCTCGGGCATCGCCGGCATGGCGTAGTCCTCGTTGTACATGGTGATGTAGTAGAAGACGTCCTCGCCCCGCTCATACATGCGGCGGAGACCGTCCTGCACCACCACCGCGAGCTCGTACACGAACGCCGGGTCGTACGTGAGGCAGGTGGGAACCGTGCTTGCAAGCACGATCGAGTGCCCGTCCTGGTGCTGCAGGCCCTCGCCGAGCATCGTCGTTCGCCCGGCCGTTCCGCCCATCAGGAAGCCCTTGCCGCGTGAGTCCGCGAACGCCCAGACCATATCCCCGACGCGCTGAAACCCAAACATCGAGTAGTACATGTAGAAGGGAACCGTCGGCACCTTGTAGTTCGCGTAGGCCGTCCCGGCCGCCGTGAACGAGGCCATCGACCCCGCCTCCGTGATGCCCTCCTCGAGGATCTGCCCGTCCCTGTCCTCGCGGTAGTAGAGCAGCATGTCCGCATCGTGCGGGCTGTACTTCTGTCCCTCGGGCGCATAGATGCCCACCTGCCGGATCGCCGATTCGAGGCCAAAGGTCCGCCCCTCGTCGGGCACGATCGGAACGATCAGCTTGCCGATCTTCGGGTCCTTCAGCAGGCTTCGAAGAAGGCTCACAAAGCCCATCGTCGTCGAAACCTCGCGCCCCTTCGACCCGCCCGTCCACTCGCCAAAGCGTGCTCAGCTCCGGCGCCTTGAAGTTCTGCGCCTCAAGCGTCGGCACCTCGCGCTTCGGCAGGTACCCACCCAGCTCCGCCCTCCGCTGCTTGCAGGTACTGGATCTCCGGCGCATCGTCCCCCGGCCGGAAGAACGCCCCGTCCTTGGCCGCACCCTCGGGCAGGGGAATGTCGAAGCGCTTCACAAACGCGGTCACACCGTCGTCCGTCAGCTTCTTCTCCTGGTGCGAGGCGTTGCGCGCCTCCGTCGACCCCAGCCCGTAACCCTTGACGGTCTTCGCCAGGATCACCGTCGGTCCGCCCTTGTGCTCGAGCGCCCGCTTGTACGCGTTGTAAATCTTCTTCGGATCGTGCCCGCCCCGGTGGAGCCGCCCAAGCTGCTCGTCCGTCTTGTCCGCCACCAGCTCCAGCAGCTCCGGATACTTGCCGAAGAACTCCTTGCGCAGGTACGCTCCGCCCTTCGCCTTGAAGCTCTGGAAGTCTCCATCCACGCACTCTTCCATGCGCTTCAGAAGCAGCCCCTTGTGATCGCGCGCAAACAGGCCGTCCCAGTCCGATCCCCAGACCACCTTGATCACATTCCAGCCCGCGCCCCGGAACGCTCCCTCGAGCTCGTCGATGATGCGCTTGTTGCCGCGCACCGGCCCATCCAGCCGCTGGAGATTGCAGTTCACCACAAAGATCAGGTTGTCCAGCTTCTCCCGCGAGCCAAGCGAGATCGCACCCAGCGTATCGACCTCGTCCGTCTCGCCGTCGCCCACAAACGCCCACACCTTGCGATCCGTCTTCTCGATCAGCCCGCGATTCTCGAGGTACCGCATAAAGCGCGCCTGGTAGATCGCATTCAGCGGCCCGATGCCCATCGAGACCGTAGGAAAGCGCCAGAAGTCCGGCATCAGCCATGGGTGCGGATAGCTCGACAGCGCCGGGCTCCCCGCGCAGCTCGTGCCGGAAGTTCTTCAGCCGCGCCTCGTCAAACCGACCCTCAAGGTAAGCCCGCGCATACACCCCCGGCGAGGCATGGCCCTGGAAGTAGATGAAGTCACCCGGCTGCTCCTCGCCGTTCGCGCCCGTATATTTCGCCCGGAAGAAGTGGTTGAACCCCACCTCAAGCAGCGTCGCCAGCGAGGAGTAGGTCGAGATGTGCCCGCCGATGCCCGAGTCCTTCTTGTTCTGCCCATGGACCATCGCCATCGCGTTCCAGCGGATCAGCGCCTCCACCCGCTTCTCGAGGTGCCGATCGCCTGGGTACTCGACCTCGTCATGCTTCGGGATGGTGTTGTGATACGGCGTGGTCAGCTCGCTTGCGACCGGCACCCCCGCCTCGCGCGCACGTTGCCGCAGCGTCTCGAGCAGCTCCGCACCCTGCTCCCAGTCGGACGCAACGACGTCGTCGAACGCCTCAATCCACTCCGCGATCTCTGCGGCAAAATCCTGCTTTACGGCTTCGTCAATCTTCGTCGTCATCGCTCGCACCCCTGCCTGTTTACGTCCGCCTGATCTCGCCTTGCGGCACCAGCTCCGGCCCGGCGATTACCGGCACAGCTCCGCACAGGTGATCCGCTTATCACGATATAAGCTGAACGCCGAAACGTCATCTTGGCGGTCGGCGACCGGCCCCTGGCCCCCACCTGCCGCCGCCCGCTCCATATCCTCCAGGTACTGCCGGATGCTCCGGTCCTCCCCGTACAGGTAATGCCCAAAGAACCGCCACATCGCCGGCCCCGTCGTCCCCCGTTCCGTGATCGTCACCCTGGTCGCGCCGGTCCCAGTCGCCGCACCCGCAGGCTCAAGCTCATAGGTCCAGTCACCGCCAAAGGGCAGCTTGGGGTCCGCGATCCGCACCACCCGCCGCCTCGGCGCATCACTCGCTGTAACGCAGAGCGGCATCGCCATCGACGTCTGGATCTCCCGCCAGCACGGCCCGTCAGGCCCTGCCGGAAGCACCTCCACGGCCTTCAACCCCGTCCGCCACCGCGGCTGCGCCTCCACGTCCGTGATCAGCGCCCAGATCTTCTCCTGGCTCGCCGGAATCAAGGCTGCTCACCGTCGCCGTATGCTCCACCGGAAGCCTGCTGCCCAGCCCCAGCACCACCGCCGTCAGCCAGCAGAAGCACGATAAACAGGTAGCCCGACCACTGCAGAAATCGCACATCCACCTCCGTCCCAACGCCAACATCCCCGAGCGCAAGCCCGGCCGTTACGTGGAATAATCCGCGTTGATGCGAACATACTCGGCCGTAAGATCACACGTCACAAACCGGCACTCCGCCTCTCCCATCCCCAGGTCGATCGTGATGGTGTACTCCCGCTCACGCATCACCGCGTGCGCCTCGGCCTCATCAAAGTCCGCCGCCCGCAGGCCATTCTCAAACACCGGAACACCGCCGATCGCGATGCTGATCCGGTCAGCGTCGATCGCCACGCCGCTCCGTCCCGCCGCCGCCAGCAGCCGGCCCCAGTTCGGGTCGCCGCTCGACCACGCCGTCTTGCACAGCGGAGAGTTCGCGATCGTCCGCGCCACCTGTCGCGCGTCCGCCTCGGTCTCGGCCCCGGTCACATGGAGTGTCACCACGTGACCCACACCCTCGCCGTCCGCGACAATCTGCTGCGCCAGCGATCCGCATACCAGTCCCAGCGCGCTCCGAAACGCCTCGTTCACCCGTGTGCTCGTCGCGACCCCGCTCCCCCCGCTCGCCAGCAGCAGCACCGTATCGTTCGTCGACGTGTCGCCGTCGATCGAGATGTTGTTGAAGCTGCGCTCGACCGCCGGTGCCAGCAGCGCCCGAAGCTCCTCCGTCTCGGCCTCCAGATCCGTAAACAGGTACACCAGCATCGTCGCGTGCGCCGGTCCGGCAGGGCGCGACCGGCACCCCAAGTTCCGGCGCGATCATCCCCGCACCCTTGGCGACCCCGAAGATCCGCACCTCCAGGTCGTCTACCTCGACCACCGCCCGCGCCACCTTCGACCTTGGTATCCGTCGTCATGATCGCCGTCGCGAAGCTCATCGGCATGGTCCGGCGTATCCCCCAGGCTCTCCCGCAGCTCCGGCAGCGCCGCGACGATCTTTGCCGTCGGCAGCGGCACACCGATGATCCCGGTCGAGGAAGGAAAGACCTCGTCGAAGATGCACCCCAGGATCTCGGCCGCCTCCACGCACGTTCTTCGGCACGCCTCGAGACCCGCCTCTCCGGTCGCGCAGTTTGCATTGCCCGCGTTGACCAGGACCGCGCTCACCCGCCCGCCGGTCGCCCCCAGGTGCTCGCGCCCCACCGTGATCGGCGCCGCCACAACCCGGTTCCGCGTGTAGCACGCCGCCGCGTTCCCCCCGCCCGGAACCACGGCAGCCGCGAGATCCAGATTCCCGCTCTCCTTGATCCCTGCCCGAACCGCGCCCCACCTGAACCCGAGCGGCAAACCCTCACCCTGCTTTGTAGCCTCACCTGTCATCCCCATAATCTACAAGCAGCCGCAAACCCGCGTTCGGACGCCCGCTCCGGGCCGCATGGGACGCCCTTCCGCTCCGCTGCACCGCCAGGAGCAGCTCCGTTCTATTCTTGAAGCTCCGGCGCACCAGGCGCCCCATCCCGCTCCCCAAGGTGAAACCGCTCATGCTCCTCCAGACCCTTCGCGAAGAAGTCCTCGAAGCCAACCTCGAACTCGTCAAGCGCGGCCTCGTCCTTTACACCTTCGGCAACGCCTCGGGCGTCGATCGTCAGCAGGGGCTCGTCGTCATCAAGCCTTCGGGCGTCGACTACGACGACCTCCGCCCCGAGCACATGGTCGTCACCGACCTCGACGGCAAGATCGTCGACGGCACACTCCGCCCTCCTCCGACCTCGACACCCACACGCTCCTCTACCGCGAGTTCCCGACCATCGGCGCCGTCGTCCACACCCACTCCGAGTACGCCACCTCCTTCGCCCAGGCCGGCATGCCCATCCCCGCCTTCGGCACCACCCACGCGGACTACTTCTACGGCCCCATCCCGTGCACCGCTCCGCTCTCCGACCAGGCTATCGGCGGCCGCTATGTCCACGAGACCGGCCTGGCCATCGTCCACCTCTTCCGCCCCGGCCCCAGCTCCTCGCTTCAGACCGCGCCCGTGGCAGGAGACGCGACTCACGCGGCCGATGCCGGCGGAAGCCTCAGCCCCGACCCCAGCCGCACCGGCGCCCACTCCTTCGCCATCGACCCGCTTGCCGTTCCCGCCTGCCTGGTCGCCGGACACGCTCCATTCGTATGGGGCAAGAATCCGCACGATGCTGCCCATAACGCCGTCGTGCTCGAGGCGATTGCACGCATGGCCTACCGAACGGTTACCCTCAAGGCCAACGCGGATACCGTCTCCCAGGCCCTGCTCGATCGCCACTACTTCCGCAAGCACGGAGCCGGCGCGACCTACGGGCAGAAGAACTAGAACGGGCACCGTAAAATCCTGCGGCTCAGCCACCCCGCGGTTCACGAGCCCGGCCTCCCCTCACACCTCCCGAGCAACCACCTGCCGTCCCCGCTGACCGGAGATCAACACGTGAACCGCTGGATCCGACTCTTTACCCTTTCTTCCGCATCCCTCCTGCTCAGCTCCGGGCTCCTCGCCGCCGCGACCGCAGCCGAACCCGCCTGCCACATCCCAGGAGGCACGGATTCCGGTTGTCCTGTCCACCGACATCGGCAACGAAATTGATGACCAGTGGGCTGTCACCTACCTTCTTCTGCAGCCGCGCTTCCACGTGCTCGGCATTATGTCCGCGCATGCTCCGTCCCTTCCTTCCCCGGCTGCCCACGCCTCATTTCGCGTGCTCATCGATGTCGTCGAACACCGCCTCGGCATGCGCGTCCATCCACCCCTGGTCGAGGGTGGCAGCCTTCCGCTCGAGAGCACGGGCAAGCCGCAGCCAAGCGCCGGCGTCAGCTTCCTGATCAAGACCTCGAAGCCGTTCTCAAAGGACAATCGCCTGACCGTTCTGGCTATCGGCGCCAGCACCGACATCGCCTCCGCCATCCTCACCGACCCATCCATCGTTGACCGCGTCCGAATCGTTCAGATGGGCTTCGTCAACGAGCAGGGCGGCGACGAGTACAACATCCTCAACGATGTTCGCGCCGAGCAGGTCATCCTCGATTCGGACGCACCCCTCGTCATCGGCCCTGCCAGCGTCTGCCGCCAGGACCTTGCCATGACCTATGACCACGCCCGCAGCTACCTCGCCGGCCTCGGTCCCATCGGCGCCTGGTTGTGGGACGAGTACCAAAACTGGTACTTCCGCAACGTCAAGCCGCTCCGTGTCGACGACTTCTCCAAGCCCTGGTACATCTTGGACGACATCACCCTCGCTTATGTCCTCGGGATGACGAACAGCACACCTCCGGCCGCCCCCACATGAAGGATGACGCCAGCTTCGACCGCCTCGACAGCCGACCGGACGATCACCTGGATTACCCGCGTAGACTCAAAACGCCTTTGGGCCGACTTCGCCCAGCGTGTGGACCAGCACAGGGGGCTCCCGTAAACGCATCACGGCCGGAACTCCCAGTCCTCTCCGGCCTGGCTAACGGGAGCCCGCGAACTCAGAACGCCACCATGAGGCGCTCCCGCGACCGTGAGCTCTCCCGGGCCATCTCCAGCAGCTTCACCACCCGGAAGCCATCCTCGCCGGTGACCGCCAGGGTACCCGTTCCCAAGTATTGCGTCCCGTACATTGGCATAGAAGTCCCGATAGTCCCCGTTTTCGGTCCTTACCCTGGTCCGCACCAACGTCGTCCGGCAGCGTTGGGATCCGGCGCGATCGTCGTCGTTCCCCACGCGCTCTCGTCCTCGGGGAGCCATTCGCGTGCCTCACCCATACGTGGCACCGTCGCCCCATGTACGATCGCCGGCTCCTGCGGATCGAGGCCCCACTTGCGAAAGCTTCCCCGCGTCCCATGAACCAGGAACCGTGGCGAGCTCTCGGCCGCAAGCATCGTGGACCGGCAGTACACCATCAGCTGCTCGTACTCGAGCGTGATGTCGAAGGCGTCTTCGATGCCGGTCTGGTCGCGGTCCCAGCGGACGCTGGCGGGGATCGCCGCGGGCACGCCAAAGAGGGCAAGCACCTGGTCCACCAGATGCGGGCCGAGATCCATCAGCATCCCGTTGGCGGGGCTCTCGGCCTCTTTCCATGTTCTCGGGCTTGCAACGGGCCGGAAGCGGTCGAAGTGCGACTCGAAGGTCACGAGGCGTCCCAGGGCGCCTCCGCCAGTAATCTTTTCAGGTCAGGAAGTCGCCATCCCAGCGGCGGTTATGGAAGGGGACGGCGCCATGCCTTTCTCTTCGCGATCGATCAGTTCCAGGGCCTCTTCGCTGGTGGCGGCGAAGGGCTTGTCGATGACGACGTGTTTGCCCGCCTCGAGCGCCTGCCTGCCCAGCGCGAAGTGGGTCTCGTTGGGCGTCGAGACGACGACGAGTTGACCGCCGGATCGGCGAGCACCTCGTCACCGAAGGTCCCGCGACCCGTTTTGGCAGCGGATAGGCCTTGGCGGCCTCGTTCCCGGCGCTGCACGTCACCTCGAGCGCAGCCCGGGGACCGCGCTGACGAAAGGCGCGTGGAAGACGCGCCCGGCCAGCCCGAAACCGATAACGCCAACGCCAATCTCGGTCTGCCATTTACCCTCCCAATCTCCTGAAGTGCCGGATAAACTGCGGTACGGCGTATAGGCCTTGTCCATGGCCGTCGCGTTTTGCGGCGGCGATCGTCGCGGCGACGCGTACGGTCGCCGCGCAGGCGGCTTCGACGCTGGGCCACGCCCCCACGCCGGTCCCGGCCAGCAGGGCCGCCCCGAACGCTCCGCCCTCCTCGGCCTCGAGCAACTCCACCGGCCGCCCGTACACGTCCGCCTGGATCTGCCGCCACAGCTGCCCGCGCGCACCGCCGCCGCCCAGCCGGATGCTCTCGACCGGGATCCCCAGCTCGGCGAACAGCGTGAAGCGTGTCCCGCAGACTCATAGCCACACCCTCCATCACGGCCCGCACGAAGTGCGCCGCGCGTGTGTCGAAGCCGTGATGCCGACAAACGCGGCGCGCGCGCCTGGGTCGAGGTGCGGCGTCCGCTCGCCAAAGAGATAGGGCGCCCACAGCAGGCCGTCGCTCCCCGCCGGGACAGCTCCGCCAGCACCGGCAAGTTCGTCGTAGCTTTGCCAGGCGCAAACGTGTCGCGGAACCAGCGCAGGCTCAGCCCCGCTCCATTTGTCACGCCCATCACGTGCCACAAGCCCGGCGCCGCATGGCAGAAGGTATGCAGCCGTCCCTTCGGATCCATCGTCGGCCGGTCGGTCGAGGCAAACACTACGCCGCTGGTGCCGATCGTCGCCGAAACGGACCCCGGCGCCAGGATCCCCATGCCCACCGCGCCCGCGCCCTGATCGCCCGCACCCGCCGCCACCGGCGTGCCCTGCCTTCAGCCCGGTCGCCGGCGCTCCCTCGGCGGAGATCCGCGCGCAGACCTCCGGCCCTTCGAACAGCCGCGGCAGCCAGCTCCATCGGGATGCCCGCCGCCTCCGCCACCTCCCGCGCTCCAGCGCCGGTGGGCCACGTCCAGCAGCAGCGTCCCGCTGGCCTCCTGCATGTCGATCGCGAACTCGCCGGTCAGCCTGTAACCGACATAGTCCTTCGGGCACAGCACGTGCGCGATCTTCGCGAAGATCTCCGGCTGGTGCTCGCGCACCCAGAGCAGCTTGGTCAGCGTAAAGTTCGGCAGCGCCGGATTCGCGACCAGCTCTATCAGCCGCGCGCGGCCGATCTTCTCCGTCGAGCCAGTCGCACTGCGGCTGCGTCCGCTGGTCGCACCAGATCAGCGCCGGCCGAAGCACCTGCGCCGTCGGCGTCCAGCATCACGCAACCGTGCATCTGGCCGGTAAGCCCCATGCTTCGATCGCCTGTGCCCTGGCCCCGTTCCTGCGAGCTCGAATTCGGCGCCGATAGCTTCCTGCGCCGCCCTCCACCAGTCGTTCGGATCCTGTTCGGCCCAGCCGATGTGCTCGGACCGGATCTCTGCGTGGTCGGCTGAGGCGGAGGCCAGCACGGCGCCCTGCGTCAATCAGCACGGCGCGCGTCCCGCCGGTTCCTACATCGATGCCAAGAAACATCGCTCTTCTCCTGTGTCTGTCCAGGGAGTGTAACGTCCTGGGGCTGACAGGTTGTTCGGTGCACCGTTTCGGCAACGACATTTGCTGAACCACGATTGTCGCCAGGCGCATTCCATCCCGCAATTTTTGCAGTTTCACTGTCACGCACGCATCCAACCATGTAAGATTTGCAGCGAGTAGCGCACGAATGCGTTCCTGCGGAATGGCTCCTCGTCTCGAGCAGGTAGCATGGAACATGATGACTCAAATTCAAGGCAATGTCTGGCCAGCCGCGCGTACCTTGCGTAGCCGGTCTCTGTGGCCATCGCGCCGTGTCGCCGGCAGGTGGCACAGACCGCAGGACCAACGTCGCCGGGCGGCAGCGCGTCAGGTGCCAGCGGCGGCGAGCGACCTCCGGGCAGTCGCCGATCCCGAAGGCGCAGCAGCAGCTCTACAGCCGTCCTCACGGCTCGCACGGGGCACAGCCTCAGCAGATTCCTTTCGCGGCTCAGTCATTCGAGGGCAAGGCGACCGGCGAGATGCTCGACCTTTCGCTCGACGATGCCATCCAGCGCGGCCTGCGCAGAACCTCGGCATCATCCTGCAGACTCCGTCAGCAAGAACGCCAACGGCCAGCGGCTGGAGCAGCTGCAGGCGCTGCTGCCGACCGTCACCGGCGACGCCAGCATCAGGTCGAGCAGGTCAATCTCGCCGCGTTCGGCCTGAAGTTCCCGGCTTCAAGCCCATCGTCGGACCGTTCCAGGTGGTCGACTTCCGCGCCTACCTGACGCAGAACCTGGTCAACCTGCCCGCGCTTGAGAACTACATCGCGGCGAAGCACAACTTCGCCGCCGCGAAGCTCACCGCGGAAGACGCGCGCGACCTGGTGGTGCTTACGGTGGGCAACGCGTATCTGCTCTGCATCGCGGACGCAGGCCCGCATCGAGGCCGTCAATGCGGAGCTGAAGACACCGCAAGCTCACCCTCGACCAGGCGACCGCCGCGCATGATGCCGGCATAGCCCCCGGCTCGACGTGCTGCGCGCCCAGGTGGACTACCAGAACGAGCAGCAGAACCTGATCTCCGCCACCAACCAGCTTGCGAAGGACAAGATCGCGCTGGCGCGCGCCATCGGCCTGCCGCTCGACCAGCAGTTCCGCCTCGACCGACACCGCGCCGTACACGGCGCTCGACAATCTCGACCCGAGGCCGCCTTCGCAGCAGGCGCTCAAGAATCGCAAGGATCTCGCCGGCGCGGCCGAGCAGGTGAAGGCGCCGAAGCGCAGAAGAAGGCCGCCTTCGCCGACCAGCTTCCCGTGGCCGAGCGTCACCGGCGACTTCGGCGACCTCGGCACCACGCCCGGCCACTCGCACGGCACCTACACGGCGACCGGCCAGGTGCAGCGCGCCGATCCTGCAGATCGCCAAGACGCGCGGCGAGCAGCAGGTCGCGGACGCCGCGCTCGACCAGGCGAAGGCACGGCTCTCCGACCAGGTCCAGCAGGTCAACGCGGACGTCCGCGACGCGATCCTCGACATCCAGTCGGCGGCCAAGCTGGTGGATGCGGCGAAGTCGAACGTCGACCTTGCGAACGAGGCGCTGTCGGAGGCGCAGCAGCGCTTCCACGCCGGCGTCGCCGACAACCTGCCGGTCTCGCAGGCGCAGACTCAGACTCGAGCAGGCCAACGATCAATACATCAGCGCGCTCTACCAGCACAACGTGGCGAAGCTCTCGCTCGCACGTGCGCTGGGCGTCGCCCAG
Organism: uncultured Acidobacteriaceae bacterium; assembly: GCA_963752655.1. Taxonomy (GTDB): domain Bacteria; phylum Acidobacteriota; class Terriglobia; order Terriglobales; family Acidobacteriaceae; genus Edaphobacter. The sequence goes on along the minus strand of CAVVZK010000004.1, from coordinate 119,048 downwards.
ACCAACTACAAAGATTATCTCGGAGGCAAGTAACCGTGGCCAGATCAGACAGCAACAGCGGCAGACACGCAGACCGCAGGCCGACAGCCGCACAGTCAGATCAGCCGCAGCAGGGTCGGCAGCAAAGCGACGCACGCCAGGCCCCAGAAGAGTCGCCCGGCCAAGAAGACCGGCCGCAAGTTCATCGTCATCGCTGTGGTCCTGCTGCTGGTCCTCGGCGCGGTGCTTCTTCTACTGGCGCTCCACCTTCACCGAAGACACCGACGACGCGCAGGTGGACGGCGACATTACCAGGTCAGCTCGCGTATCGCCGGCCAGGTGATCAAGGTCTACGTCGAGGATAACCAGAGGTGCAAGCAGGGCGAGCTGCTCGTCGAGATCGACCCGAACGACTACCAGGTCGCGCTCGAGCAGGCCCAGGCCGAGCTTGCCAGTCCGCGCAGGCCGAGTACACCCAGGCCACCGTCAACGTGCCCATCACCGGCATCAGACGTCGCACCAGCGTCACCAACGCCGGCGTCGGACGTGCGGCGCCGCGCAGCCAGCGTCGCGCAGGCGCAGAAGCAGGCGGCAGCCGCCGCGGCCCGCGTCGACGCAGGCCAAGGCGAACGCGCTCAAGGCCCAGCACGACGTCGAGCGCTATACGCCGCTGGTCGCAGAAGGATGTGATCTCCAAGCAGCAGTACGACGCCGCGGTTGCCGCAGGCGGCGGCCGCGAACGCCGCAGGTGCTCGAAGCCGAGAAGAACCTGCGTCGCGCAGCAGGACGGCGTCACCCAGGCCGCAGCAGCGGCTCGCAGTCGCGCGCATCAGGCCGCAGCAGGCCGCGCAAGAACGGCCCGCAGCAGGTGAAGGTGCAGCAGGCGCGCGCGCAGCGCCGCGCTAGCCGCGGTGAAGCAGGCGCAGGCCCAGGTCGACCAGGCCATGCTGAATCTCTCCTACACCCGCGATCGTCGCGCCCGTCGCCGGCATCGTCAACAAGAAGAACGTGGAGGTCGGCGGCAATCTCGCCGCCGGCCAGGACCTGCTCACGATCGTCCCGCTCGACAACCTCTGGGTGACGGCCAACTTCAAGGAGACGCAGCTCGCGCAAGATGCAGCCCGGGCCAGGACGTGACATCAAGGTCGACGCGCTCGGCGGCCGCAAGTTCTCCGGCAAGGTCACGCAGATCGGCGGCGCGACCGGCTCCACGCTCTCGCTCTTCCCGCCCGAGAACGCGACCGGCAACTACGTCAAGGTCGTGCAGCGCATCCCGGTCCGCATCGACTTCACCAACCTGCAGAAGGAGAACGGCGACTACGCGCTGCGGCCCGGGCTTCTCGGTCACCCCGGAGGTCGCGTCAAGTGAAGTGCCGCAAGCTGAACACTCGAAGCGACCTCGGCGCCGGCGACACTGCCAGAGCCAGCCTCACGGCGTGGCACAACGCGCTCAAGGCATGGCCTTGCCCTAGCATGCCAGCAAGCCATCGGCCACCCGGCATCTAACTGGCTGCAGATGCAACGAGGTATCGTCCATGGCAGTCATGTTACAAGAAAACTCCACGAGTAAGACGTCAAGATCGACACGTCGCTCCGCACTGGCACGCGCAGGCCAAAGAGATTCAGAAGTTCGGCACCGTGATCGCAGGACATGCCGCATCGGCTCGACGCGAAGTGCGCGCCGAGATGGTGACCAGATGCTGAACCAGCTGCTGGCCGACACCATCACGCATCCGCGACATGTACAAGAAGCACCACTGGCAGGTCTCCGGCCCCACCTTCTACCAGCTCCATCTGCTCTTCGACAAGCACTTCGAGGAGCAGGTCGAGACTGGCGGACACGATCGCCGAGCGCATCCAGCTTCTGGGCGGCGTCTCGATCGCCATGGGCGGCGACGTCGCCGAGCTCACCAAGATTCCCGCGTCCGCCGCGCGGCAGGGAAGAGGTTCCCGTGCAGATCTCGCGCCTGCTCGAGGCTCACAAGATCATCATGCAGGATGCCACGACATCGCCGAAGCCGCCGACGAGGCCGGCGACGACGGCACCAACGACATGGTCGTCTCCGACATTCTGCGGCCCAATGAACTGCAGTCCTGGTTCATCGGCCAGCACCTGGTCGAGATGCCGCTGATCCTCGACAGCAGCTCCGATCTAAGCGAACTCCGGACGCGCCGGTCCCGGCCTCGCTGCTCCATGAAGCAGTCCGGCCTGTCTCATCTTTATTGACGCCGCACCGAAATTCGACTCGGCAGTCATCTATCTACAGCAGTAGCTGACGTCCCATGCCCATCGCCCTCGCCTTCTTCGTCCATTACGCCTACGCGCATCCTCTTCCTTTGGGTGCTGGTGGAGCAGCTTGGCGTTCCCTCCCGTCTGTCCCCGTTCTGCTCACCGCCGGCACCCTCGGCGCCACGCATCGCATCAGCACGCCGCCTGCGCTCTTTCTGTCCTGGCCGCCTGCCTGCTTGCCGATACCGTCTGGTATCTGCTCGGCCGCCGCTACGGCAACGCGTCCTGAAGCTCCTCTGCCGCTTCTCGCTTCGAAGCCTCCACCTGCGTCACCAAGACGGAAGGCTACTTCACCCGCCGCGGCGCCGTACGCTGCTGTTCGCGAAGTTCGTCCCCGGCCTCTCGACCGTCGCCGCGCCCATCGCCGGCCAGACCGGCATGCCGTACGCGCGCTTTCTTCTCTACGATCTCGCCGGCTCCATCCTCTGGGCCGTGGCCTACCTCCTCGCCGGCCGCTTTTTCGGCGACGTCGCCAAGCGCAGCGCGCGCCTTCTTCCATCCTCGGCCACTTCGCCGTCGCCATCTTCGTCCTCATGGTGCTCGGCCTCATGGCTCAGCGCGTCTGGAAGCAGCGCCGTTCCTGTGAGGTCCGCGACTCCGCCTCGAGCCCGCCGAGCTCAAGAGATGATCGAACCGCGGCAGAGCCAGGGCAACATCCCGCCCTTTATCGTCGACCTCGCCACCCGCTCGACTACCTGCCCGACCCCGCGTACTCCCGGGCGCTCCGCGTCGGCCCCAAGGAGTCGCCCGCATGCCGAGATCTGCCGCGTGACCGCGACGTCATCCTCTACTGCACCTGCCCCTCCGAAGAGACCAGCGCCAAGGTCGCCCTGCAGCTGTAAAGCTCGGCATCCACCGTGTTCGCCCCCTTCGCGGAGGCTTCGAGGCTGGCGCGACTCCGGCTACCCGCTCGAAGACTACGTCGAACCCGATCGAACCAGCCGTGCCCTCCAGGCCACCGCGTGATTCACTCCGAGAGGCTCCCGTCCGCTCCCGCACCAAACTATCCACCGACTTGAAGTTCACTGTAATGGTCGTCTCGACCTCCACCGCCACGCCGTTCAGGCGAAAAGGCACGTACCTCGCCGCCTTGACTGCCTCGAGCGCAGCACCGGCCAGCATCGGCGTCCCGCTCACTACATGAGCCCGCTCGATTCGCCCGTCCGGTGAGATCACCGCATCCACGACCACCGTCCCCTCAACATGCGCCGCCCTGGCAATCTGCGGATACACCGGTCGAATCGGTCCATCAACATCCCCGCACCCACACCCGAAGAGATCCGCATCGGCGTGCGCGTTCCGTTCGCAGCACTCGGGGCCACCGAGACGTGTGTTCCCGAACCCACCCTGGCCAGGGCCATAGGCAGAGGCGCGCTCAGCCTGCCAGGCCGCCAGTCAGACTCATCGGAGGCGGATCCCCGGCAGCGACGCCGTGCGGAATGACAGGCGGCGCCCATCGCGCGTCCCGGATCCGGCAAGCTCTCCTGAGGCTGCGGCGTCGGCGCCGACGACGCCTCGGTTCGAACAATTCTGATCGAACCGGTGGCACCCTTGGGACCTGGACAAACACCAATGGGGCCGTTGTACGGAAAAGGATTCGCTCTGGGTGAAACAACGGGATCGTGATCAACAGGGCCGCCACGACGCATTGCAGGGTCACCGATCCCGCCCAGGTCCAACGCGCCGCCGTCGTTCAACGTGTTCCCTGCGAAACAAACAGACTCTGCTCAAACATTGGGCACCATCCACACAATCAGGATCGAGGTGCGCATTGAGCGAGAATGCGTCCGTGCTTCCTTAGACACCGTGGCCCCCACATGTTCCCGCTCCAGTCCACCGAGCCGAAACTCCTCGGCAGACCTCCGGCGCAGCACCGAAAGCGATAGAGTGGGGGTGGCGTCCAGCCTCGAAAGCGCCCTTACCCGGCCACGCAAGGAGGCCAGCCAGCATGCCCGTCGACGCCTCACCACTGATCTTTCCCACCTATCCCAGCCTTCGCGAACGTGTGGTCGTCACCACCGGCGGGCAGAAGGCATCGGCGGAGCTCTGGTGAGCACTTTGCCCGCGAGGCGGCGCGTGTCATCTTCCTCGATTCAGGAGGAGCCGCCGACCAGGCTCGTCGAGCGTCTCCGCGACACTGGCCTCGAGCCTCCGGTCTTTCTCCCCTGCAATCTGACCGACTCGGCGCGGTCCACTCCGCCATCGCGGGGGGTAGTGGGGCGTCGCTTCGATCGAATCGACGTCCTCGTCAACAACGCAGGGAACGACACCCTGCACACAATCGAGGAGGTCACCTCGGAGTCCTGGGGGATCGGACATCATGGCAGTTCATCCTCAAGCAGCAGTTCTTTACCGCCCAGGCTGCAATACCGTTCATCAGGCGGGCCGGTGGGCTCGGTCATCAACATGAGCTCCATCGCGTGGGTCATCCCATCCACCGGACTACCGGTCTACGTCACCGCAAAGGCCGGAGTCGTCGGGCTCACACGCACCCTCGCCCACGAGCTCGGCCGCGACAACATCCCGCGTCAACTCCGTGCTCCCCGGAGCCACAACCACAGAACGGCAAAGGAGACTCTGGCTCACAGAGGAGTACCTCGCCGAAGTCCTTGCGCGCCAGGCTATCAAGCGACTCATCCTTCCAGAAGAGGTCGCCCGCCTGGTCCTGTTTCTTGCAGCCGACGACAGCTCCGCAATCACAAACCCAGAGCTGCGTTATCGATGATTTACCCGTCAGGCGCAAGGCACGAAGCTGCTGCCTCAACTGGGTAAAACAGCAGATTCCACGTGGATAGGCCTCCCCGGAAGCCGACTACCATACCGGGGATGGTTTTGAGGCGAAGCGATCTCTAGTGGACGTGCGACCAGCACTCCTCATCGGTCCAATAACACCGCATAGTATTCCGCAGGCAGACGGCGAGAAGCACCCCGCCCACCTGGAACAGCGCACTCCCATGGACCTTCCCCAAACAGAGGAACAAAGCAAACAGAACGACGCCCGAGTACATCAGGATCGTCAACACGGTCCTCAGCACGCTCTTGCTACGGAAGCTCCTCCCCACGCATCAGAACGTCCTTCTTAGCAGGTTCAACGCCCGACGCGCGCTCCAATGACAAACACAATACACCCAGGCGTTCGTCTTGCGCAGCTCCGATTTTCAGAGATGGGAAACTGCCGCGATCTTTGCAGTTGAAAGGCCTGGCTGCGTCCGGTCAATGCGCGAGAAAGGCGTCTCCACATACATGGTGCGAGCGCAATCTACTCATGACCACCTCCCCTGCTGCTCCCACTCCTGGCCGCCCCCGGCTCGTCCACTCGCTTCCTGCTCCACGGGCGGCCCCTCAGGTCCGCTTCGCCGCTCGAGTGAACTCAAGATGGCACGGATAACCCCGGCCTGAACATCTTCCGGAGCCTCAGATATCCTCCTTGCTTGTGCTCCAGAACCATGGAACCCTCCTGTCGCTCTGTCAAATTATTGCTGGTCCAGTTTGCCTGGAACAAGTTACAGGACGCTATTAAGCATCCCAGCCCTGGATACGACAAGCAGAAGTTTTCGGATTGCAATATTTTGCAGAGAGTGAGAACGGATGGCAGAGCTTTGAGACGTCCAGGCCGACTTGCCAGCCTGCCACCTCCTGACTGAAACAGGCGGTGGCTCCCCGGGGGCGGGGTTGAGGAGCGCGCTCAGGACACCCCGACGGCGCCGCCTTCCTACCAATGCGAAATAGGTACTTCTAGCTCTTCCGGAGATGGCCTCCAGGCACTCGGGTTGGCTCATCTCCCGTTGTGCGATGGCCGAATGGTGAGTGTGGTAACTCCGGCTCCGCCCGTGACGAACGTGGTGCAAAATTCACAGCATTTTCCGTGCGAGCCAGGGCTGTCCGACGTAGTCAGAATGCTCATAGCCCGGAGATTATTGCACCAGAATCGGCGAAACAATGACCCGATTGGGCAACATGAACCTCCTCACCGCCATCCCGGGCGCGTCGTTTCCATAGCCGAGCTGCACCGTGGCCAGCATTTGGGCCCCTCTCCTGCGGTAAAGCTCACCTTTGTCGCCAGAACCGAGGCCCTCGCTCCCAATCAAGATCGCGTTTGCACCGCCCCGACATCGCGACGCTCACCAATCCGCCCGCGTCCTCTGCAACCGTAAGCTGTCGCAGGTCTTTCCCAATTCGCAAACGGATCCCGTGAGCAGGCCGCAGGCTGATCGCCGGCCGCACGGCGGGATCCCGAGACGCCCCGGCAACCGGAGCCAGTTGCCAGTCACGCGCCATCACCGCCAGCACCAGCGCGCCCTCCATCCACGCCAGCCCTTCCGCGATGCACTGCCGCGCCCACCGCCAAAGGGAAGTAGCTGTACCGTGGCCGTACCCTTCCTCAGCCGCAAAACGAGACGGATCAAACAGTCCGGGTCGTCCCAGAATCGCGGATCCCGATGCACCGCAAACTGCGGAGCCAGCAGCGTCGCCCCCTTCGGCACCGTGTATCCGGCGATCTCTACGGCCCGCAGACGTCCGAGCCGTCACCCAAACCGGCGGATACAGCCGCATCGTCTCGGCAAAGACCTGGGTCGATAAGGCAGCCGCGGGTAGTCGGCGGCCGTCGGAGCCCGTCGCCCAACACCTCCGCCGCCTCGTCCGCCAGCCGCTGCTGCACCTCCGGATGGTGCGCCAGCAGGTGCAGCGCAAACGAGAGCGCATTCGCCGTCGTCTCGTGCCCCGCCAGGATTATCGTGACGCACTCATCATGAAGCTGCTGGTCCGTCATCGTGGTGGAAGCCTTCCGGCTCGCCCTCCGCCCTCGCCCTCCGGATCCGTCGCATTCAACAGCATCGACAGCAGATCGCCGCGATCCGTCGGATCTTGCCGCCGCTCCGCAATCATCCTGTAGATCATCCGTCCAGGTGCGCCTTTCCTCCCGCAGCCGCAGCATCGAAGGAATCGGCAGCCGCTGAATCTGCTTCGAAAACGGCAGAAAAGACAGCGGCATGAAGCTCATGAACGCTCCACCGCCGCCGCGATCGCCGCCACATCATCCAGCCTGTCCATGTCGAACAGGCACTTGCCTACGATCCGCAGCGCCAGCTCCAGCATCTCCGGATGCAGATCCGTCACCGTTCCCGGCTTCCATCGCGAAGTCATCGCGACGCGTCTTCCGCCGATCACCTCCGCATACGCCGCAATGCGCTCGCGCAGAAACGCCGGCTGCGCGAGCCGCCTCTGCCGCATATGCAACGGCTCTTCGCTTGTAAGCAGCCCGTGCCCCAGCACATCCCGCGCCGCCTGCATCACCAGGTTTCGGTGGTGGTTCGGCGCGTCCCGAGCAAAGAAGTCGTTCAGCAGCATCCGGATGATTCAGTTGGTAGACATGCCGCCCGAACCCGCGGTAATGATTCAGGTCGCCAAACTCGCTCGCGTTCTCCAGCATGAACTCCGCAGAGTTCTTCGGAACGGTCCACCGGCGAGCAGCCGCGGAAGCAGGCGAGGTCCCGCCGGGTACGCGCCTGTTTCCGTGTGTCAGCCCGGACGTCCGAGCGCGGTTGTCATCCCGCTCAGTCTAGACGCCCCGTCCGTCGCCGCCTGAAACATCAGGCCCGCACGCCTCTACCAACACGCGAGCGACCTGGCAGTTAATTGTCGTCGGCAGTCGGTCACACCAGCAGCGCCGGCCCTCCTGGCACAGCGAGCGATGAACGTAGTGCTCATCCGGCCCGGCCTTGCCCATTGTTGCAGGCACCAGTACGTGGTCGTCGCACCCATATCTCCACCAGCTCCTCGTGAAATCTCCGAAGGCGCCGTAGGAGGACTTGCTGCGAAGTGCGCTGCATCGTGTCGTCGAGTCAGTGTCGTCATACCGTCCCTCCTATCCGATGGCGCTCGGATCGCGCTGCATCTGCCCTGCCGCCAGCAGGATCGTTCGGTAAATTGCCGTCTCAAAGAGCTGCGTCTTGAAGCCATTCTGGGAGAGCGGCGTCGCTCCCACCATGGCTGCCTTTCCGGCCGCGCGAGCCGTCGCTTCGTCGATCGTCTTTCCCGTAAGCACCGCCTCCGCAGCCGTCGCCCGGATCGGTGTCGGAGCCGCCACGCCAAGCACGATCGACGCGCTCCGGCAGTGCGCCCCATCCATCACCAGGACCACGCCCGCATCCGCCAGCGGCCAGTCGAAGCTCTCCTTCTCGCCGTACTTCTGGTACGCCGACCTGGTGCCCGCAGCCGGCTCTGGCACAAAGATCGCCGTGATCAGCTCCCCCGGCTCGACCACCGTCTCGTTCTTCACGCTCTTCTCAGGAGGAACATAAAAGTCGCGCATCGCCACCATCCGCTTCCCGCGCTTTGACGTCAGCTCCACCTCCGCGTTCATCGCCAGCAGCGGAACCGCGGTCGACGACGGATGCACCATCGCGCACGTGCCGTTGTTCATCACCGCGTGGTACTGGTTCTCGCCATCGTGCGCATGGCAGTGGTCGCTCGGACCATCCTTCTTTTTGCAGTCAAAGTCGGTCGACCGGAAGTACCAGCACCGCGGCCTCTGCATGATGTTCCCGCCCACCGTCGCCATGTTGCGGACCTGCGGTGTCGCCGCATGCCCCGCAGCATCCGCACAGCGCGCTATAGCTCTTCTGGATCTCCGGGTGTTCCGAGATTTCGGTCAACGTCGAAAGCGGCCCAAGCTGCAGTCCCTTCGGCGTGCTCGTGATTCCACGCAGACTCGCGACGTTGCGTATGTTCACGACGCGCGGCGGCGCGACGATCCCGTCCTTCATCAGATCCAGCAGGTCGATTCCGCCTGCCTTCACCGTCGCCTCGGGGGACATCTGGTCTAGCGCCTGCCCTACTGTTGTGCAGTCAACATAGCTGAACCTGTTCATGCCTGTACCTCTTCCTGCACCTTGCCGAGCGCCGCCAGCACGTTCGCGGGTGTCATCGGAATCTTCCGCATCCGCACACCAGTCGCGTTGTAGAAAGCATTCCCGATCGCTGCAGCCAGCGTGATAATCCCCGCCGACTCGCCGATCCCGGCCGCATCCGTCGAGCTCTGCGCAATATAATTCTCGACCAGCGCAATCTCGATCTCCGGCACCTCGCGCGCGCCGATGATCTTGTAGTTCTCGAGATTCGCATTCAGCATGTACCCGCCGTTCCGGTCCATGATCCTCTGCTCAAACAGCGCATACGAGATGCCCTGCAGAACACCGCCGTTGATCTGGCTGATCACGCCCGTCGGGTTGATCGGCCGTCCGCAGTCATGCGCACCGAAGACTTTCTCGATATGCACCCGGCCCGTCTCCGTGTCGACCGCCAGCTCGACATAGTCGGCGCCACCATAGGTGATCCGTTCCTTGGCATACTCCGCCACGCGCGTCGCCTGCGCCGTCACCTGTCGGTCGGCATCTTCGCCGCCACCTGCTTCAGCGTCCACGATTCGCCCGGCTTGCTCTTCAGGCTTACACGTCCGCCCTCGAGCACAAAGTCGTCTGCAGTCGTGTTGTACTTCGGCGCAACCGCGGCGAACATCTTCCCTTTGCCTGGAATGCCGCGTTGCGCGCAGCCGGTGTGATCGACCCGGCGGTGATGCTTCCGCCCGAGTCCGGCCCGATCGGATACCGCGTGTCACCGATCCGGATCACCACCTCATGCGGCGGTATCCCAAACTCCTCCGCCACGATCTGCGCCAGCATCGTCTTCGTGCCCGTGCCGAGATCCTGCACGGCCGACATCAGCTCGACCGATCCGTCGCGTGACACTCGCACCTCGCACGATGAGTCCATGTTCACGAACCGGTACCAGACCGACTGCGCCATGCCGATCCCGCGCTTCACCGGTCCCGTATCCGACCCAGCCGGCTGCCGTTTGCTCCAGTTCGTCCGCTCCCGGATCAACTGCCGCTCCACCTTGCGCGCCGGGCTTTCGTCGATCTTCTCCCGCAGATCCATCGGGTCCATCTTCAGCTTCACCGCAAGCTCGTCGATCGCCTGCTCAAACGCGAAGCAGCCCTGCGGATGACCTGGCGCGCGAAACGCGGCACCCGGCCCCGCGTTCGTGAAGACGTCGTACTCGTTCGTCAGCAGGTTCGGCGCACTTGTAAAGATTCGTCGCCGGCCCTGCCGTCCCGGCACCCGTCCCCACACCCGCCGTCCCGTAGCTCGTCAGCTCAATCGCCGTCAGCGTCCCGTCGTTCTTCGCACCGATCTTCAGCTTCTGGTGGGAGTCTGGCCGGTTGCACACGATGTGCTCCTGCCGCCGATCCAGCATCAGCCGCACCGGAGCATTCGCCTTGCGCGAAAGATTGGCCGCAACCACTCCCTCGTTGCCCGCGCCGAACTTCGCTCCAAATCCGCCACCCATGAACTCCGTGATCACGCGTATCTTGCTCTTTGGCAGCTTGAAAACATCGGCAAACTCGTTGCGCACGCTCGCCGTCCCCTGCGTTGACGCGTACACCGTGACCTCTTCCGGCTTCCAATCCACCACAAAGCCGTGCGTCTCAAGCGCTGAGTGCGTCTGCACCTGCGTGAAGTACTCACCCTCCACAATCACGTCCGCCTCGGCCATTCCCTTCGCCGTGTCGCCGACCTTTTTCGTCTCGCGGCCCGTGGACGTTGCCGACCTGCGGCACGCCCTTAGGTCCCCCACCGCCGCCGGCACTTCCGCCCTCGTCTGCGGCCCCGGGAAATACCTTCGGCGAATCCTTCTCCCGCGCCTTGCCGCCGTCCACGACGAACGGCATCGCCTCGTAATTGACCTTCACCAGAGCGGCCGCGTCGTCTGCGATTACCTGCGACGTTGCCGCCACGCCCGCGATCGGCTGCCCCGCATACCGGATGATGGGGTACCGCGAAGGCGTCTCGAGCTTCGGATCGCGCAGCTCGGCGCTTCCCATCACGTGCTCAATCACGTAAACCGCACGAACTCCCGGCAGCTTTTCGGCCGCGCTCGTATCCACCGAGACGATCTTTCCGTGCGGAATCGACGCGTCCACCATGCGCCCAAACAGCATCCCCGGCAGATGCACGTCGGCCGTGTACTTGCCTTTCCCTGTGGCCTTTGCCGGTCCGTCATAGCGTTCGGTCGGCTTCCCGATGTACTTCAGATCTGCGTTCGCGGCAAGCGGCGGCGGCTCGTCCAGCGGCACCTTCCGCTCCCTGTGCTCGAGCCCGTTCTGCGGTATGCCGAAGACAAAGCTCTCTGTCCTCGTCGGAACAATGGCCTTTGCCGGCGGCGTCTTCGCGTCCTTGTTCTCGGCGTCCCGCGTGGGCTTCGCCTCGCCCTGCACCCCCTTCTTGCGCGACTTCTCCTGCGCCGCCCCGGCCTGCTCCTGCGCCTGCAGATCCACCGAATCCAGCAACATTGTCTCGTCTGCCATCTAGGCCACCCCTTCCACGTGCAGGGTCACAAGACCTGCCGCCTGTCGACGCTCATGCGCCACGTCGAGCGTCGCCGCGAAGATCTTCGGGTACGTCCCGCACCGGCAAAGGTTTCCGCTGATCGCATGCTTCACGTCCGCCAGGTTGGGGTTCGCATTGCGCTCAAGCAGCGCCGCGCAGCTCATCACCATACCCGGCGTGCAGAAGCCGCACTGCATTGCGTCATGTTTCACAAACGCCGCCTGCACCGGGTGCATCCGGTCGCCCTCGGCCATCCCTTCGATCGTCGTAATCTCACGCCCGACCGCATCGATCGCCAGCGTCATGCACGCAAGCGATGGCACCTTGTCGAGCCACACCGTACATGCCGAACACGAACCGCGGTCGCACACCACCTTGGTCCCTGTCAGGCCAAGGTTGTCTCGCAGCGTCTGCGCGAGCGTGTACCTCGGCTCGACCGAAACCGCATGGTCGTGCCCGTTGACGCGCAGAGTCACGGGAACTGCATCCGGTCCGGACACATGCTCGCCCACCGCAGCAGTCATGGGTCTCGCGCGCCAGCGCCTGCGCGGATTCGAGCACGGTCGTCGCCGCGGTAACGCCAGCTCCCTTTAGGAAGCCGCGTCGAGAGAAGAAGGTCTTGGGAGACTCGGCCATACGTTCTGCCTTTCAGAATGAGGTGTTGACGACCTGGTGTCGCCGGGCGGGGCACCGGCAAGAGGGAGCTTGCGTATACGAAAACTCTACAACCGACGACGCATTTCCGCCATCCGGCAGCCATGATCTCGCCTTCGTGTCACCACGGAACACTTTCGCCGCACGAAGAACCTGGAACCCGAGAAGCCCGGCCCCGCACCCCGGCGTGAACACACCAACAATCTACGTCAGCAAAGCACCGAGATCCAGGCCAGATCCAGCAGGGACGCGGTTTTTTCGATATCCTAGAGGTCTATGGCATCCAAGAAGGAACTTCTCCAGCAAACCATCCAGCACATCGACATCAAGCAGCACAATGTCGTCCCCCTGGTCGACGCCATGCAGTCCATGGCCTTCAGCTCCCGTGACCTCGCCCGGGCCGCCAGCATCTACGAGCGCATGCTTCGCGACCGCGACTGCGCGGTCATCCTATGCCTCGCCGGATCGCTTGTCTCCGCGGGCCTCAAGCAGATCATCGTCGACCTCATCCGCAACAACATGGTCGACGCTATCGTCTCGACCGGCGCCAACATCGTCGACCAGGACTTCTTCGAGGCCCTCGGCTTCCGTCACTACATCGCCGACGAACTCCTCAAGTCCGGAACCGAAGACTCGAAGCTCCGCGAACTCGCCATCGATCGCATCTACGACACCCTGATCGATGAGGACGAGCTCCGCATCTGCGACGACACCATCAAGCAGATCGTCGATTCGCTCGAACCCCGCCCCTACAGCTCCCGCGAGGTCATCTCCGCCATGGGCGCCTACCTCGTCGAGCAGGGCAAGACTCCCGCGAACGGCGGCACCGACGGCATCGTCCTCGCCGCCTACGAGAAGGACGTCCCCATCTTCGTCCCTGCCTTCTCCGATTGCTCCGCCGGCTTCGGCCTCGTCGTCCACCAGCACGAGCGCGGCGACAAGCCCAAGGTCTCGATCGACTCCGCAAAGGACTTCTACGAGCTCACTCGTTTGAAGATCGAGAACCCTACCACCGGCATCTTCATGATCGGCGGCGGCGTCCCCAAGAACTTCGCGCAGGACGTCGTCGTCGCGGCCGAGGTCCTCGGCGTCGACGCCTCCATGCACAAGTACGCCATCCAGATTACCGTCGCCGATGTCCGCGACGGCGCGCTCAGTTCGAGCACTCTCAAAGAAGCCAGCTCCTGGGGCAAGGTCGACACGGTGTACGAGCAGATGGTCTTCTCCGAGGCCACCCTCGCCCTCCCGCTCATCACCGGCTACGCCTACCACAAGCAGGCCTACACCGACCGCAAGGAGCTTCGCCTCGCTCGCGTGCTCGATCCCGTCGCAGTCTAGACCTGCTCCAGAAAAGCGCACCGGGCCGAAGGGATCTCACTCCCTTCGGCCCTTCTTTTCTCGATCGAGCGGCTTCAAATATCTCCCTTACGCCCCCCACCGACGCTCTCCTCCTGCCCGCTCCCCCTAAGGGATACAATTGCGAAGACTTTGAACGCCCCGAGAAGGGAAACACCGAGGACATGTCGCCTGCAGGGCACACCGCTACGGCCCCAGGCCGCGTAAACCTTATCGGGGAACACACGGACTACACCGGCGGCTTCGTCCTCCCCATGGCCATCGACTTCGCGACCACCGCGACCATCGAGCCCGCGGAAGGAGATACGGTCACCTTCATCTCCGAGAACTTCGGCGAGCAGGCCACCTACAGCCTCTCGAACTTCCCCTCGCATGGCCGCGCGCACTGGAGCGACTACCCCGCCGGCGTCCTCTGGGTTCTGCGCCGGAAGGGAATCGCCGTCCCCGCCTTCACCCTCAGGCTCAACGGCAACGTCCCGCTCGGCTCCGGCCTGAGCTCCTCCGCATCCATCGAGGTCGCGACCGCCCTCGCCATCCTGCACCATGCCCGCGTCGACCTTCCCGGCACCGAGATCGCAACACTCTGCCGCAGCGCCGAAAACGACTTCGTCGGCGGTACCGTCGGCATCATGGACCAGTTCATCAGCGTCTACGGCCGCGCCGGCAACGCCCTCCTTCTCGACTGCAGATCGCTCGCCTACGAGTACCTCCCCTTGCCCTCGTCGGTCAGCGTCGTGATCTGCAACTCCATGGTCAAGCACAACGTCGCGCACGGAGAGTACGGCGACCGCAACGGAGAGGTCATGGCCGGGCAGGCCGTCATCGTTCGTGAGCGGCCCGGCGTCGAGTCCCTCCGCGACGCAACACTCGCCGATCTCAACGCCTGCCGCGCCCTCATGTCGCCCGCCTCCTACCACCGCTGCAAGCACATCATCACCGAGAACGATCGCGTCAGCCGCGCCCGCGTCGCTCTCCAGGCAGGCGACCTCAAGGGCTTCGGCGAGCTCATGTACGAGGCCCACCGAAGCTTTCGCGACGACTTCAGCGCCAGCTGCCCCGAGATCGACAAGCTCGTCGACATCGCCAGCACCCTCCCCGGCTGCTTCGGCGCACGCATCACCGGCGGCGGATTCGGTGGCTGCACCGTCAACATCGTCGCCGCCGATCAGGCCGAAGCCTTCCGCCACGAACTCGTCCGGCAGTACAAGACCGACCTCGGCATCGAAGCCGAATCCTACATCTCGGGCGCGGCCGATGGCGCCCTCGCGAGGCCATCGTCATGAGCTCCACACCGTCGTCTCCATCCCCAGCAGGTCGATCTCCGGCAGCTGCCGCACCGCCGCTGGAACGCCCTCAAGCGCGAGTGGGTTCTGGTCTCCCCGCAACGCACGCAGCGACCCTGGCAGGGACAGACCGAGACCACCGCCAAGCCCGTCCTCCTCCAGTACGACCCCGAGTGCTACCTCTGCCCCGGAAACAAGCGCGCCGGCGGAAACATGACGGACAAGTACACCAGCACCTACGTCTTCGACAACGACTTCGCCGCCCTCAAACCCGGCATCCCCGAGTCGAAGTCCGACGTCGATGGCCTCCTTGTCGCCGAAGCCGAAAGCGGCATCTGCCGCGTCATCTGCTTCTCGCCCCGCCACGACCTCACCCTCGCCGGCATGGACGTCCCTTCCATCCGCAAAGTGGTCGATGTCTGGGCCGCGCAGTTCGAAGAGCTCGGCAATCGTAACGACATCGGTTACGTACAGGTCTTCGAGAACCGTGGCGCCATGATGGGTGCGTCCAACCCCCACCCGCACTGCCAGGTCTGGGCCAGCCGCTCGCTCCCCGATGAGCAGGTCGTCGAACTCGCAGCCCAGAAGGCCTACCTCGCCGACCACGGCAAATCGCTCCTTCACGCCTACCTCGACCTCGAACTCGCCTCCGGCGAGCGCCTCGTCGTCCAGAACGACCACTTCGTCGCACTCGTCCCCTACTGGGCCGTCTGGCCCTTCGAGACCATCGTCCTCCCACGAGGTCGCGTGGCCCGCCTCGAAGACCTGGACTCCGCAGGCCGCGACGGCCTCGCCGACATCCTCCAGCAGCTCACCTCCACTTACGACCAGGTCTTCGACGTCTCCTTCCCCTACTCCATGGGCCTCCACCCCGCGCCCCCCGATGGCGAGGACCATCCCGAGTGGCAGTTCCACCTCCACTTCTACCCGCCGCTGCTCCGCTCCGCCACGGTCCGCAAGTTCATGGTCGGCTTCGAGCTCCTCGCCTCCCCGCAGCGCGACATCACTCCCGAATCCGCCGCAGATCTCCTTCGGCAGGCAGCCGCGAAACGAGCAAAGGTCTAGCCTCAGCCTCAAAGCCCAACCCACACCAGCCGCTCCGCAGGAAGAGGTAGACCGCCGTGCCCGAGCCGCAAGCCTACTTCACGCCCGCGCGAAGCCGCCCACATGCTGGGCATCAGCTACCCGACCATCAAGCAGTGGATCCTCAACGGCAAGCTCCGCTCGCGCACCACGCCCGGTGGCCACCACCGCATCTCCGAGTCCGCGCTCAAGCCCTTCCTCGAGAAAGATTCCGCGCTCCCCGCCACCGACTCCCGCGAACGCTTCCGCCGCGTCTCCGGCCGCAACCAGCTCTCCGGCAAGGTCGTCAGCCTGCGCATCGAAGGTCTCCTCGCACAGGTCGTCCTCGCCATCGGCGACCAGCAGATCACCGCCATCATCACCGCGGACGCCGCCCGCGAACTCGGTCTCCGCAAAGGCGACACCGCCGCCGCTCTGGTCAAATCCACCGACGTCATGATCGAGCGCCTGTAACCCTCTAAGTCTCGCTGCATCTCGTCAACAAGCACAACCTCGGCAGGCGCACCTATACGACTCGAATCGTGTAGATTCGAAGCAGCGCCAGATTGCCACCGGCACGAACGCCTGCGGGTCGCACCTCTGTCAGCACGTCTTCCCTGGAGCCTGTCCCGGTGTCTTCTTCCTTGCGATCTGTCCTGCTCAATTCTGTGTTTTGTCTTGCCAGCCTCTCTCTTGTCGCCCCGAGCTCCCTCGCCCAGAGCGACGCCGGCATCCGCGGCACCGTCCTCGATCCTGCGTCGCACACCGTCGCCAACGCGCAGGTGCGCATCGTCGCCGAAGCCACCGGCGAAACACGCACCGCCATCTCCGAGGCCGCCGGCGAGTTTCAGTTCCCGCAGCTCCTCCCCGGCCGCTACCGTATCGAGGCCGACGCGCCCGGCTTCGCCCACCTCGTCCGCTCGGGCATCGTCCTCACCACCGGCACCACCTCCGTCATCGATCTATCGCTCTCCGTCGGCTCCCCCGATCAGACCGTCAACGTCAATGCCGACGCACCTCTGCTCCAAGCCGTCACGAGCGACATCCAGACCTCCATCCCGCGCTCCGCCATCGTCGGCCTCCCTCTCAACGGCCGCAACTTCGTCCAGCTCGCCACCCTCGCTCCCGGCGTCTCGCTCCCTCCAGGCACGCTCCTTCCGCGCATCAACGGCGGCCGCCCACGCACCAACGAGTACCTCTTCGACGGCATCTCCGCCCTCCAGCCCGAGCCCGGCCAGGTCGCCTTCTTCCCCATCATCGACGACATCCAGGAGTTCACCGTCCAGTCCAACAACGTCCCCGCCGAGTTCGGCCGCTTCAACGGTGGCGTCGTCAACCTCTCCACGCGCTCCGGCTCGAACGACCTCCACGGCAGCCTCTACGACTTCTTCCGCAACGAGCAGCTCAACGCGCGCAACTACTTCGCCACCGCCGGCGCCCGCAAGCCCGAGTACCGCCGCAACCAGTTCGGCGCCACCCTCGGCGCGCCCATCCTCCATAACCGCCTCTTCTTCTTCGGCGGCTACCAGGGCGAGCAGCAGGCCATCGGCATCACCCGCATCTCGACCGTTCCCACCGCGCTCCAGCGCCAGGGCGTCTTCACCGGCACGGCCCACGTCTTCAACCCCGCAACCACCGTCTTCCAGAACGGCGCCTACACCCGGCAGGAGTTCCCGAACGACGTCATCACCACCCCGCTCGACCCCGCCGCCGCCGCGCTCCTCGCCCGCATCCCCCCACCTACCACCACCGGCACCGCCAACAACTACAGCCGCACCGCCAACGACCAGGATCACCAGAACCAGTTCGACGCCCGCGTCGACGCCAACCTCGGCCGCTCCGATCGCGCCTTCATCCGCTACTCCTACTTCCACGACGTCGAGAACCCCGTCACGCCCTTCCCCGAAGGCAGCGGCGTCATCCCCGGTTCCGTCACCGGCACCGGCAACGTCTCCGGCCTCTCGCACGTCCTCGGCCAGCAGGCCGTCCTCAACGAGACCCACACCTTCGGCCCGCGCCTGCTCAACGACGCCCGCCTCGGCTACACCCGCCGCAGCAACGACATCGCCGGCGCCACCCTCTCCGGCCCCGCATCCTCCGTGCTCGGCATCCCCGGCATCCCCACCGGCTCCGCCTTCTCGAACGCCCTTCCGCTCTTCACCCTCACCGGCTTCCAGCAGCTCGGCTCATCCGGAAGCGTCTTCTCGCAGTACCAGACCGGCGTCTGGGAGCTCGTCGACACCCTCTCGATCGATGCCGGCAAGCATGCCCTCAAGTTCGGCGGCGACCTCCGCTGGTACCAGCTCAACGCCATCGCTCCCGCCAACCCCACCGGCTCCTTCGCCTTCACCACCACCGGCACCAACCAGCAGGGGCTCACCCTTCCCGCAACCGACAAGCGCACCAACGGCAACGCCCTCGCCAGCTTCCTCCTCGGCCAGGTCGATACCTTCTCGATCGATCTCCAGAGCAGCACCCTCCGCCCCCGCGACAACATCCAGGAGTTCTTCGCCCAGGATGACTGGCGCGCCACCGGAAACCTCACCCTCAACCTCGGTGTCCGCTACACCCTCCACCACCCCTCCACCGAGAAGACCAACCAGGGCGCCATCTTCAATCTCCAGACCCAACAGCTCCAGTACCTAGGCGTCGACGGCTTCTCGAAGAGCGCCCGCGAACTCCACTACGGCAACCTCGCCCCCCGCATCGGCCTCGCCTATCGCGTCGACCCGCGCACCGTCATCCGCTCCGGCTTCGGCATCGTCTTTATCGATCAGTCCGGCATCACCACTCCCTTCACCACGCCGCAGTTTCCCTTCATCCAGAACGTCCGGCAGGCCACCCAGGACAGCATCAATCGCTGCCTTCGCGCTCTCCTCCGGACCCACCGTTGCGCCCATCGCCCTCACCCCCGACGCCGGCCTCGGCCAGAGCGTCTACACCGCCAACCGCGAGCTCGGCTCCGGCTACGTCCAGCAGTGGAACCTTGCCTTCCAGCGCGAGCTCACCAACAATCTCTCCTTCGATGTCGCCTACGTCGGTTCGCACATCGTCCACGTCGGCATCCCCGACGCCAACCTCAACCAGCTCCCCGTCGCCAGCCTCCCATCCGAGTCCACGCCCGCCGGCCTCGCCGCTCTCAAGCTCCTCCAGGCCAAGGTCGCCAACCCCTACTTCGGCCAGATTCCCAGCTCCTCCACCCTCGGCGGAAAGACGGTCGCGGCAGCCCAGCTCCTCAAGCCCTACCCCCGCTTCCAGAACATCGCCGCCTACCGCAACAACACCGGCACCACTAACTACAACGCCATCGAGGCCAAGGTCGAGCAGCGCTTCCGGAACGGCCTCTCCTTCCTCGCCAGCTACACCCACTCCAAGCTCATCGACGACGCCTCCTCCGTCTTCTCCTCCACCGTCTTCTCCTCGCCCAGTTCGAACTCCCTCGTCGGCGCCGACTACGCCCGCCCATACCTCGAGCGCGACTCCTCGACCGGCGACGTCCCCAACGTCACCGCCCTCAGCGCGATCTACCAGCTGCCAGCCGGCCGCGGCCATCGCTTCGCCTCAAATGGAATCTCCGCCGCTCTTCTCGGCGGCTGGGGCGCCAACGCCATCGCCACCGCACAGTCCGGCATGCCCGTCACCGTCACCATGGCCACCAACGACTACGCCTTCGCCGGCATCGTCACCCGCCGCCCCGACATCCTCTCCCAGCCCTCACTCACCCCGGACGCCCGCACCCCCGCCCACTTCTTCAACACCGCCGCCTTCGGCACCCCATCCGGCGTCGTCGGCACCGCATCGCGCAATCCGGTCCGCGGCCCCGCCTACCGCGACCTCGACCTCGCCGCCATCAAGCACACCGCCCTCGCCGAGCGCTACGACCTCGAGTTCCGCGCAGAGATCTTCAACATCACCAACACCCCGGCCTTCGCCCAGCCAAACGGCAGCTTCGGCACCACCGCCTTCGGCAGCATCACCGCCACCACCACCGACCCACGCGTAGTCCAATTCGCCCTCCGCCTCAGCCGCTGAAGCTCCCGAAACCAAGGGACCGCTAAGCGCGAAGGCCATGTGCTCCACAACGTGGGCCATCCAGGTGCCTGTTCGAAGCCTTTCGACAAACCCGACAGGGTAACCTCTTGAACAGCGGTACTCCCGTGGGTTATGCGGTTCAGTTCTCCGTCAGCCTGGATCAACTATTGTCGAATACCACCAGCTCAGGGACGGAGCAATGCGCCGATCGATCATAGCCGGGTGGTGCGCCTACCTCGTCCTCGCCAGCTCGGGCTGGATCCTTCAGCTTGCGTTCCCCGCTTCCTTGCCCGCTGCCGATCAGAACCTCTCCGTTCTGCTCGCCGCCTTACTGTGGCCCTTGTTGTCAAGACCGCGCTGGAGCGAGCTCGACCCGCGCCTATCCTGGCCCGCGATCGCATCAGGCCTGCTCCTGTTTGCGTTGCCCACCCTGCTCCTGCCTCTCTCCGAGCACGGCCTCCCCGCCTTCACCCGCATCGCTCTCCTGGCCCTTGTGCCTGTCTGCCTGTCGGTCGTCACCGCCTCTCGAGAGAGCAGCCGGTTCGATCTCCTCACCCTTCTCGCACCCTCTCTCGGTGGTCTCGCGGGCGTGTTTCTGCTTCTGCCTGCAAGCCCCGAACTCCTGCTTCAGAGTCCCCGCGCCACAGCGGCAACGGCCGCGACCATTCTCTCGATAGCGATAGGAAGCTACACCGCGCACCTTACCACTCGGCCTCTGCCTCTCCGATCTTCGCTGATCCTGCTTCTCGCCCCGAGCCTCGTCGTGCTCGCAAGCATCTCGGCGATGACCCATCAAGGCCCGCCACTGCCGACCCTCGGCGACCTCCCAACGCTTCTTTGGGGAGCTGCGGAGATTTCCCTGCTCGTTCTTCTCCTCAGGACGATTGCTCCGATTGCCCTCTCCACGCGATATCTGCTCGTCCCGCTGCTCACGACCATCGAGGGCTGCATCCTCCTCAAGCCCCCGCTAACCTTTCGCATGCTCTTTGCCATTGCATCTCTCGCAGTCTCTGCTGCCCTCCTGATAGGGAGCGGTCGCCCGCAGCCGGACTCACCGATGTCACTCCCCCGATAACTTTTCTAACTGGTTCGTCGCGGCTACAATCTCCCCATGGCAGCGTCCATGTACATCGTCGTCGAGGGCGAAGATCCCGGGTTTGACACCTTCGTCAATGGGCGTTCAATGGCGCGCCATGAAGACGCTCTTGAGAAGCTGGCCTTGAGTGTTGGCGTCCGGCCGCTGATCGAGTTCTTCTCCGCCGACGAAAACTCCATGGCGCTCCTGATCGAAGAAGGGGCAGGGAACCAGGAGCTCATGCGCCGTCTCCCACCGCCCCAGTGGTACACGGCCAACGATGGCCTCGCCACGGTACGCGCGCTTATCCGCAGCCTCGAGGACGAACCCCAGCAGCTCGGAAGCGAAGGCCGTGGCGTGGTGTCGGAGCTCGAGGAATATGCCCGGGTGCTCGAAAAAGTCGGGCAAAGAAGCATGCGCTGGCATCTCGCCGTCAGCTGGCGCTAGCTGCCTCGTCGAGCAGAGGCTTAGTGCGCCAGAAGAAACACTCCGACGCACACAAATATCGCAGCAAGCCAACGCCGGCGGTCAACATTCTCGTGAAGAAAAAACTTCGCCGCGAATGCATTGCCGATAAACGTCAACGATGCGCTCGCAGGAGCAGCCAGCGAGACGTCCACTCGCGAAAGCGTAAACAGCAGGGTAAAGAACGACAGCGCCATGGATAGCACGCCCATCAAAAACATGGGCGAAGATACCACTGCTCGTATCGCTCCAGACAGCCCTGAACGCGCCCGGATCACGTCCAGATCCCCTATTCGCCGCATGGCCCCAGCCGTAAGTACATCTCCGGCGACGGCCGTCGCGGCAATCGCCAGGATTGCCACCCAGGTCATCACGAAATTGATCGTCATCGTCGTCGATGGAGCTCTCGAGCCAGGTCGCCTCTCACCCTCTCCGTCCCATCGAGCTCACGTGAGCTCTCACCCGCTCGATCGCCCGAAGTTCCCCCATCGTTCGGGAGCTCCGTAAGCGAAGGTCCGTTGGCCACGAAACCCACGGCACAGACGATCAGAAGGATCCCCGCCCAGCGCGACACACTGATGTGCTCACCGAGCCAGAAATGCGAAAGCAGTGCAATCACAACATAGCCAAAGGCCGTGGACGGCAGCACAAAGGTCAGGTCAGCCCACGAGAGAGCGGAAAGATAGCTCGCGAAAAAACCAAGGAGGCAGAGCACCCCCGCGATCACCCAAGGGTTCAGCAGTGCGTGAAGCAGCAGGCCAAGATGCGCGAAGTCCACTGGGCCGACCTGCGTCATACCGTGTGACAGCAGCGTGTCTCCCACAGAGGCAGTAAGCATCACCGCAAGAAGAATCAGGTAACGCGCGGGTGTGAGTGTGTGCGCCATAACGTCCTGGGTCAATCCTAGAGCATCGCCTGCTACCGAATACCTGCCTCCCTGGCCACGTGCAGGGCTTTGCCCACGACCTGGAAAACTTTTCCGCCACACTTACCTGTTCATCAAAGTCGGAGGAAGCCGCACTTTTTACGGCAGGGACGAAGTGAGATACCCTGTCCGCCAAGCTGCAAGCATCTGATGGGTACCACTCGAAGGGCGCAAGAGGAAATTTTGCTGACTGACGATTCTGCGACGCTCCCAGGCTCTAGCTCAGCTGAAGCGGCGGAAACCCTGGGCGCTGAACTCAAGGTGACCACCCGCCTCGGTGCGCCCCTTGCTCTCGGCGAACTCGGCTGGATGTCCACCTACATCGTGGACGCCATTATGGTCGGCCGCATGCCCCACGCTGCGCTTTCGATCTCGGCCTCATCGCTCGGCAACACCATCTATTACGCCATCGTCTTCTCGGCGATAGGCCTGCTTACCGGCGTCGGCACCCTCACCGCTCAGGCCTTTGGCCGTGGAGACAAAGAGGATTGTGTTCGTACCCTGGCGCAATCCATGTGGTTCGTCCTTCTCGGTACGCCCATCGTGATGGTGGCCACAATCGCCTGCCTTCCCCTGCTCAGTCGCGTCGGCACATCTCCCGAGATCGTCGCGGAAACCAGCCGCTACCTCCACGCACTTATCTGGTCCACCGCGCCCTTGCTTCTCTACTGGTCTCTTCGCCGATACCTGCAGTCCATCAATCGTGTCCTCCTGATTACGGTGTCGCTTGTCACTGCAAATCTCGTAAACCTCGTCGGTGACTGGGCTCTCCTCTACGGACACCTCGGCTTCCGCGCCATGGGCATCGCCGGCTCGGGATGGGCGACCTGCGTGGTTCGCGTTTACATGGTCGCGCTCCTGCTCCTTGGTCTCCTGCTTACAGCTCGCAAGAGCGGGCAGCCTTACAGTCTCGCCTTTCTCCGGCCCGATCCCGCCCGTCTGCGCCTGCTGACTCGCATTGGCTGGCCCGCTGCGATCGAAGAGCTTACCGATCTTGGCTTCTCAACCTACATGTCCATCGTCTGCGCGAGGCTTGGCGCAACCATGCTCGCAGCACATCAGGTCGTCCTCGATCTTGACGCCTTCATCTACATGGTCCCCCTCGGCCTCTCCTACGCCACGGCCGCCCGCGTCGGGCAGGGCGCGGGCCGTCTCAGCCTCGCTGCCGTCCGCAGATCATCACGGGCCAGCCTCATCCTTGGAATGAGCTTCATCGTCTTCGCAGCCCTCATGTTCGCAGGCTTTCCTCGCACCTGGGCCGGCATTTACACCAACGATCCAGCCGTAATCGCCGCCGCTGCACCCATCTTCCTGATCTGCGGATTTGCCCAGCTTGGAGATGCTGCCAACGTCCTGTTCTGCGCGGCTCTCATTGGACTCGGCGACACCCGTACACCGCTTATCGCCAACACCGCCGTGTACTGGGCCATCGGTGTCCCACTCTCTTACGGTCTCGCCTTTCACAGCGGCCTCGCCCTGAGCGGGCTCTGGCTGGGTCGCACCGTTGCAGCCGTCGTCACGGCGTTGACCATGGGCCTCGTCTGGCAGCTGCGCCTCCGACGCGCAGGCGAGGCCAGATCGCCCGACCGTATCGCCATCCTTCAACCAATGCACGTCAAGTAAGGCCCCCACGCACATCCGCTGGTCCAGGCTCACCAAACAGACGAACCAAACTCATTCCCAGAGGTCACATCATGTTTCTTCCCCCCGCCAGGTTTCTCTTTCTGCTCTTTATCTTTGGCTCCGGCGCCGCGGCAACCGCGCAGTCGACGCTCGGCTCCATCACCGGTACCGTCCACGACAAAACTGACGCCGCACTCGTAGGCGCCAGGATCACCCTTCACCGCAACGAGAGCAACACCGAACGCACCACCACCTCCGGTCCTGACGGAAGCTACACGGCTCTCAACCTCGAGGCGGGTACCTACAACATAGACGTTGACCTCGCCGGATTCGCGACAAGGACCAGCACCAACGTCCCACTCGCCGCTCGCCAGCAGCTCCGCCTCGACCTCACCCTCTCAGCCGCCACGGTCACCGATACCGTTCAGGTCGACGCCTCCGATGCCGGCACCATCGCCACCGACGACGCGTCCATCTCCGCCTCGCTCAGCCCTCGCGATGTGCTGAACCTCCCGGCAAACTACCGCGGCGCCGGATCCACCTCTCCGCTCAACGTCATCCAGACCCTGCCAGGGGTCCAGCCCGACTCCGGGACCTATCCGCCCCAGCCCTCTGCCTCCCCGAATCCGAGCATCAAGTTCTCCATCCAGGGAGGTCTACCCTCGCAGTCCGAAACCACCGTCGACGGCATCTCCGCGCAAAACCAGACCTCCAACAACATCCAGGCCGACGCCTTCCCCTCGGCCGAGTCCATCGCCGAGATCCGCGTGGACGGCGTGAACAACAATGCCGAATTCGGTCAGCCCGGCGAGATCACCACCATCACCAAGTCTGGCACCAACCACCCCCACGGCTCAGCCTTCTGGTACTTCCAGAACCAGGGTTTCGACGCCATCCCGTTTGGAACGAACGCAGCGAACAAGCCTCACAAGGTCGCCAATGACTTCGGCGCATCGATCGGAGGGCCCGTTGTGCTCCCGCACCTCTACAACGGCCGCAGCAAGACCTTCTTCTTTGCGACGTACGAGGGCCTGCGTTTCCCACAGACGCGGATCGTGCAGTACCTCGTTCCGACCGTCCGCATGAAGCAGGGCGACTTCTCCCAGGAGACCTCGACACTTATCAACCCCTTCAAAGGCGGGACCTACCCGAACGCGCAGCTCCCCTCACTCAATCCCAGCTCCGTCGCCTTCCTCTCCCTGTTCCCCGATCCAAACATCAGCGCCGACCAATCCGTCCAGACCGCGTTCGCGAACCCCGGCTACAACTATCTCAGCACGCGCCGGAACGACATCGACTCCAACCAGTACGACGTCCGCGTGGACCAAAGCTTCGGCTCCAGGGCCACGCTCTTCGCTCGCTACACCGACAAGTCCATCAATCAGATTCAGCCCGGACAACTCGCTCTCCCGAACGGCGTGGCCGACGCGAAGTACCGCATCTTCGCAACCTCCTTCAACTACGTCTTCACTCCCAGCCTCGCCAATGAGTTCCGCTTCGGGTTCACCCTCGAGGAAGACGGCAACTCCACCAGCTTCGACGGAGTGAGCCTCACCAACAGCGCCAACTTCAACGGCATAAGCAGGACCTTTCCCTTCAACGGCGTCCCCTACTTCGGCTTTCAGCAGCTCACATCGGTCGGCAGCCGGCTCAACCAGAGCGAGCGCTCCCGCGTCTTCCAATACGTTGATAACCTCACCTGGCTGCACGGCGGCCACAACGTTCGCATTGGCGCTGACCTCCGCCACATCGGCGCCTTTACACCGCTCAGCTTCGCTCCTTCCGACAACTTCGGAAACTTCGCATTCGTCCGCACCGGCAGCTTCACTGGCGAGGAGTTCGCCGACTTTCTCATCGGCGCTCCCAACTTCTCGCAGACCGATAACGTCACCTCCGACAACAACGGCACGGCAAACTCCTACGCCGTCTACGTCCAGGACAACTGGAAGGCGACCCCGAATCTCAACCTCACCTTCGGTCTCCGTTACGAGTTCCACCCCGCCTTCTCGACCAACAGCGGAGCTCTCGGCAACTTCGATCCGTCCGTCGCGAAATCCGGCCGAATCATCTACAACGCCGGACAGGTCGCGAAGCTTGACCCGCAGGAACTCGCGAACGTCAACGCCTGCATCACCCCCGGTGTAACCAATCCCTTCGCAACCAACGCGGCCGTCAACGGAGCGCCCTGCACGCCCGTCGTCTCGAACCAGCAGGCAGGGCTTCCCGCTGGCCTCCGCACCGCTCCCAAGCTCCGCTTCGAGCCCCGTTTCGGATTCGCATACCGCCCCTTCGGCAACGACAAAACGGCTATCCGCGGAGGTGTCGGCTACTACAACATCACCACCACCGGCGCGCTCTTCTACGCCCTCACCGGCACGGTAAGCGCCAACCTCCAGACCTTCTACAACTCCCAGACCCCGACCGGTCCCGCCTTCACCTACCCCAACGTCTCGCCCGCCGGCAACACCTTCACCCCCAACTACGGCAGCGTCCAGTTCTACTCGGCGATCGACATCAACTGGCACGATCCATATTCGTTACAAACTAATCTCTCCATCGACCACGACCTGGGCCACGACTTCGGCCTTCGCGTGTCCTACATCGGCCTTAAAACGTGGCATCTCATCTGGCAGCCCGAGTTCAACATGCTGCCGTACTCCACCACCACCGCAGCCAGCGACCAGCCACGCTCGGCCTTCCCCTTCCCCAACTTCTCGAGCGTCCCGGATCGTTCCACATCCGCGCAGGCCAGCTACCACGCCGGCCAGGCAGAGCTCTCCCACCGCTTCGCCCACGGCCTCTCGCTCAACAGTGCCTACACCTACGCCAAGAACCTCTCCGACAACCAGGGCACCTACGGAGCCGCGGGAGCAACGCAGAGCTTCGTCGATGAGCAGGGAGGATACAACGGCACCTACACCAACGATCGCCATCTCGACTACGGCAACGTCACCGGGACACGCCGCCACCGCGCTCTCACCAGCAGCGTGTACGAGCTCCCCGTTGGCCGCGGCAAGCACTTCGGCGGCAGCATGAACCGCCTCGCAGATCTCGCCGTCGGCGGCTGGCAGGTCTCCGGCATCTTCCTCTATCAGACAGGGCCCTTCCTCACGCCCTACATTCCCAGCGGTACCGCGGACCCCTCCGGCACCGGCTCCGGAACCCTCTTCTTCCGGCAGCAGCGGCCCGACCGCGTCGCGAACGGCAACTCCTCACACCGGAGCCGTTCCGGCTGGTTCAACAACGCCGCCTTCGCCTGCCCAGGGTCCACCGGCTATGACTCGCTGCTCAACGGCAACTGCGTCGTAGGCGGCGTCGACGCCAACAAGCAATCCGTTGCACCCATCGGACGCTTCGGTACCTCGTCCGTCGGTGACGTGGTCGGGCCCGGAACCGTCAGCCTTTCAACCGGCCTCAGCAAGGCTTTCGTGCTCACCGAGAGTGTCCGTCTCCGCACCGAAGGCACGTTCACCAACGTCCTCAATCACACCAACCTGGCCGACCCGAACCTCGACGTCACCAGCCCTGCCTTCGGCACCATCACCCAGGCAAGAGGCTCAGACTTCGGAGGCAATCGCACCGGTCAGGTCTCTGTGAAGCTGGAGTTCTGATCAAGTATTGCCGCAGCGCGCCGACGTTCAGCGAAAACGCTCAGAGGTGAACTATCCGCTAGACGTCGGCGCGCTTGAAGTTCTTGAAGAACAACGCCTGGCTAGCAATCGGCTCCGTTCGCGCCGTAAGCTCTGCCATCTGGTGATGGGTCATCGGCGTAAACTCCCGTGCAAGCTGGATGTTCTCCTCCAGCTGCGGGATCGAGTCGCACCCAATGATGATCGTGCTTACCGGCTGCGAGAGCGTCCAGTACACCGCTTCCTGCATCTTCAAAGTGCCCGGCTTCGTCGAGATGACCGCCTCACCCTCCCACGAGTGCTGCTGCTTCTCGGTCGGCGGCGGAGTCCACGAAGCCAGAATCCTGCCGCGAGCAGGAACCTTCATCCCGATGATCCCCATCTGCTTCTCCACCGCCAGCGGAAGCAGCTCATCCGTAAAGGCATGCTGGTGCGAGTCTGCCGCGTTCAAGGCCATCAGCACGGTGTCGAACGGAAAGCGGTGAATGCACTCGATCAGCGACGCCGGGCGGTGGTGTCCGGTAATCCCCAGGTTCTTCACGATGCCCTGCTGCTTGCACTCGATCAGCGCCTCCATCGCGCCGCCCTTGGCGAAGCACTGGTTCACGTCCTCAAGCGTTCCGATGTCATGAAGCTGCCACAGGTCGACGTGATCCGTCTGGAGCAGCTGCAGCGATCGTTCGATCATGCGCATCGACCCGTCCCGCGTGCGCTCCTTCGTCTTTGTCGCGAGAAAGGTTTCGCCCCGGCGGTGCTTCATCACCTTGCCGAAGTACTGTTCACTCCACCGGTCCGGGCCGCCGTAAATCGAGGAGGTGTCGCAATAGTTCACACCGAGATCAAGCGCGCGCTCGATCATCGGAACCGCGATCGCCTCGTTGTTCGGCCGTTCGAGTGCCGCCTGCCCACCCATTGAGAAGATCCCTACCTTATGTCCCGTCCGCCCAAGGTTGCGCGTCGGCATGCTCTTCGTCCCTTGAAGCGCGACCGGAGGGCCCTTCGGTTCCGCCGCCTGCGCGCTGGGCACCGTGGCCTGGGTCAGCAGTCCCGCCGCAATCGCTCCCGTGGACTTCAAAAAGTTGCGTCGGCCTGGTGCGGAGTTCTGATTTTCACTACTCATCCGGTTAGCTCCTGGTTCGTTCTGCCGCGCACTAAAAACGGCAGCGGCACCCAGCCTTGAGTAGAAGCGTTTAGCCCGCAAAGGTCAAACCGCCCGCTAAGCGAGCTCCATCCTCGATAATGGGAGGATGGTCTTTTCCCTAACTCCGAGTGTCCCATCACTCCGGCTCCAGCGGTCATCTCGCAGACTCCTCATTCTCGGCGTTGCTCTCATCGCTCTCTCCAGTGGCATCGCCGTCCCGCAGGTCACACCCGCCGCAAAGGATCCCGACACCCCATCCCTGGCGGGGTCGGCACAGGCGCACACCCCAGGGAGCGAAGCCAGCCCCTCAAGGAAGAACGCGGCCACGGTGCCTCTGCAACCACCGCCGCCTGACTTCGACGTGTCCGCTCGCAGCGAGCAGGTCCTCTCGCATCTTAGCGCCGTCATCCGCTACTTCCGTTCCACTCAGACACCTATCCAGACCGTGGGCGAACCGAGCGACGCTCTCTACCGCGATCAGGCCATCACCGATGCTCGCCAGGTCGGTCAGTACGCCTTCCAGTCCGGCAAGGCCGAGGCGTCCCTCCTTGTCGCCTATCAAAAACAACAAGCGGGATCGCAGCCCCAGCAGGGCGCAGAGGGCGAGGCCCAGAAGCTTCAAGCTGCTCGCCTCAACGTCGCCAAGCGAACTGCTGACCTTGAGGCACAGGACAAGCTGATCGACGACCAGCTGGCACACGCTCGTCCAAGACAGGTGCAGGAGCTCCGCAATCAGAGGGAGCAGGTGGAGGGTGCCCTCGAGCTCAACGCCGCCATGACCGACGCCCTCGGCAAGATCGTTGCCATGTCCGACACCCAGGGCAGAGCCGGGCTTGCGGGGGACATCGAACGCCTCCAACGCACCGCACCAGAGCTCACCGACACGAAATCCAAAGTCGTTGCCACCCAGCTCGAAAGCCTGAGCAGCGAGAAGTCCTCCGGCGTCAGCAGCCAGGCTACCGTTCTCTTCCGTCTGCTTGCCACCCGGCGCTCCATCGACCAGCAGATCGCGGACACGCAGGCGCTCCATCAGCAGGCGCTCGAGCTCAGGACGCCCATCACCAACATCCTGCGCAGCCTGGTCCGCAAGGGCCAGGACCTCTCGGTCGGGGCCCAGCAGACTGCGTCAGCCGCCGCCACTCCCAATCCTGCGGCGTCAGCGACCCCGCCTCAAAAGAACCCAGGCTCATCCCCACAGCACGGGTCTCAGCCGTCGGCTGCAAGCGCCGCGGCCGCCCAAATTCAGCAGACGCGCGAGACCTTCGACTCCGTCACCGCAACCTTCAAGGTGCTCAGCGCCGCCGCCGTCCCGCTCAGCCAGGAGATCATCACCCTCGAGCAGAGCCGGGCAAACCTCGTCGGCTGGCGCACTGCCGTCGACACTGAATACCGCGGCGTCCTGCGCACCCTTCTTCTCCGCATACTCATCATCGCCATCGCCCTCGGAGTCATCTTTGTCGTCGGCGAAATCTGGCGACGCGCCAGCACCCGCTACGTTCACGACCTTCGTCGTCGCCGGCAGCTCCTGGTTATGCGTCGGCTGGTCATCGGCTTCCTCAGTACGCTCGTAGTCATCTTCGGCTTCGTCTCGCAGTTCAACTCTCTCGCTACCTTCGCCGGCTTCATCACCGCCGGCCTCGCCGTTGGCCTGCAGACCATCCTTCTCTCGGTAGCCGCATACTTCTTCATCATTGGACGGTATGGCGTTCGTGTGGGCGACCGCATCACGGTGGCCACTGTAACCGGCGATGTCATCGAGGTAGGCCTCGTCCGCTTCTACGTCATGGAACTTGCCGGAAGCGGTACGGAGCTGCAGCAGACCGGCCGCGTCGCCGTCTTCTCGAATGCCATCCTCTTCCAGGCTGGGACCCCGCTCTACAAACAGATGCCCGGCACGGAGTACGCGTGGCACGAGCTCTCCGTCAAGCTCCAGCAGACGCCCGAGTACGAGGCAGCCGCGAAGACCATCCTCGGTGCCGTAGGAAACGTCTACGAGAAGTACCGTGTCAGGATCGAGCAGCAGCATAGAAATCTCGAGTCCTGGATGGACACGCGACTCGAGTCCCCCGGCGTAAAGTCCCGCCTCCAACTCGTCGATGGCGGCCTCGAACTCCTGGTGCGCTACCCCGTCGAGATCCGCGAAGCCGCCTCGGCAGATCAACAGGTCACCGAGTCCATGCTCCATCTTCTCCACAACGATGACGTCGTAAAGCAGATCGTCACGGCTCCCCCGGCGATCAAGTCCCCGGTCAAAGGCTGACCTACCTGTTCTCCTCCACAATCGCGAGGTCCCAGGCGCCGAGGCTCAACGTACTCCCTTGGGCCGCGGCGACCTCCGTCAGCAGGTTTCGCCCGGCACCATACTTGTAGGCAAAGGTCACCGGCGCGCCCGAGTAGTTCAGGAAGTAGTGGATCTGCTTACCTTCGCGGTTCACCCCGTGCTTCACCCGAACCTTCGCCGGCAGCGCCTGGTCGGAGCTGCCCAGCCCGGCCTCGCGTAACTCATCCATCATGACGGCCCGTTGCAGCCCGTCCGAGAGCATCGTCCCCTCATACGTAAGGCTTCCCGAGCCGAACTGGTTCCGCGTAATCGCCGGCCACTTGCCGAAGAACGGATGGTCGTAGAAGGCCATCGGTTTCGCCGTCGTCACCTGGAGGAACTCGGCCCACTGCGATACGTTGTTCGCATCCGCAGGGACGTGGAACGGATCGCCTTTCAAAGCCAGCGGATGCTCGAGATTCGAAAACTCCTGGTACGTAAAACCCGCTGCCTCGCGCAGCGGACCCGGTGCACGCTCCCATCGCACCGCCGAGTTCTCATTCGTGAAGCCGCTCTTGAACGTCATCAGCACGTGTCCGCCGCCATGCACGTAGTCGCTGATCTTCTTGAGCAGCGCATCATCCGCAACATACAGCGCAGGCACGATCAGCAGCTTGTACTGCGAAAAGTCAGCGTTCTCCGGAAACACAAAGTCAGCACCTACGTTCGCGTCGTATAGGGAACGATGCAGCTGCGACAGTATGCCGTTGTAGCTGCCCGGCCGCCTTGCCGGGCGTCCACCCAGGACCCTCCGGCCGCTCAAACGGCATAAAGCTCAGCGCATTCGAGGAATCCACACTGTAAAGAATCGCAACCTGGTTCTTGATCTTGAGATCCACAATCTCCGGGCCCACCTTCTTCAGCTCGTGAGCGATCTTTGAAACCTCCGCATACGCGCGGTTCGGCTCGAGATCATGACTCAGCACACCCTTCCAGTAGGTCTCCTGGCCTGCGTGGATCGAATGCCAGTGCCAGTACTCCACCATGTTCGCGCCCGACGAAAGATCCGAGTAAACATCCAGCCGCAGCTGTCCGTCATACGGCGGAAACTGTCCCGCCGAATCCCAACCGAGCGTCTGCGCGTTGGTCTCCGTGATCAGAAAGTTCTGGTGCTTCAGCGATCGCGAAAAGTCCCCCTGCATCGCCTGGAACGCCCCGTCCAGGTGATCCTGCGTGCCGTGATAGACATTGTTCGCCACCACGTCCAGCGACTTCGCAACGTCAATCTCGTTCACGTCCATCTTCATCATCGAGCCGTAGTCCTGCGTCACAAACTGGTCCGGCCTCCGCGACTTCCGAATCAACGCCGCCTGGAACGCAAGGTAGTTCGTCACCCGCATCTGCTGCCACCGCGACCACTCGAGCTTGTAACTCGTACTGGTCGCATTGTCGCGAGTCGGCATGTCGGCCCAGTCGTTCACGTCCTCGCCCCAGTAGTTCAGGAACCACGCCTTGTTCAGCGCGTCGGTCGTCCCGAACTTCGTCTTGAGGTGATCCACAAACCCCGCAAACACATCCGGGTTCGAAGCCCCGTTCGACCCCGTCTCGTTGTCGATCTGCCACCCGATCACCGCCGGGTTGTCCTTGTAGTGCGCCACCATCTTCGTGATCACGCGCTCGGCATAGAACCGGAACTTCGGGTTGTCCGTGTCCATGTTCTGCCGCATGCCGTAGCCGATCTGCGCCCCGCCAAGTGGCCGTGCGTAAAACTCCGGATGCGCCTTCGCCATCCACGTCGGCATCGAGTAGGTCGGCGTCCCCATGATCACCTTGATCCCCGCCTTTCCCATCGCATCCACCACGCGATCCATCCAGGCGTACTCGAACTGACCGTCGGCCGGCTCCCACAGGCTCCACGTCGACTCGCCCATCCGCACCACCGATATCCCGGCGTCCTTCATCAGCGCGACATCCTTCTCGAGCCGCCCCGGCTGTAGGTCCGCAGGCATGTACTCGTTGTAATACGCCGCGCCGTAAAGCACGTTCGGAAGACTCGCCCCGGGGGGCGTGCTCGTGCTCTGCGAGACTGCCGTCAAGGGTGCAAGCAAGACTCCGCAGACGTAAGAAAAGAGAAGGAGGTGTGCGCTGACGAACGAAACATAGATTACGTGACCTTTCAATCGCTTCAAAGAACCGAGGCCTTGCCGAAAAGCTAGAACGTGCCCACGCGAATCCTGACCACCGCACCGGTATGCGGGAAGTTCAGTCCCCGGTCCGTCTGGTCGCCGTTCCAAAGCCGCGTCATATGCCACGTGCCGTTCTCATATGAGCCCTCCTCTGCACGCAGAATCTGCATCCGAAGCCCCGGCAGTCGGCCCGGCACATGGAACGCAACGCTCGCATCGACACCCGTCACCAGGAACTCGTCCGGCCCAAGCTGCGCCACCAGCGCACGTCCATGATGATCCGCCGTTCCCGGCGCTCGACGCCCATCCGGCTGCGGAAACCCGAACCGCACCGAGGCCTGCCACGGCCCAAAGTCGAGATCCTGCGTCGCCGCTCCCGGCTCTTCCACCGCCGTCTTCAGCTTGCCGTCGAAGTTCAGTTTCGCAATCTCCCGCGCCATCGGCCCGATCAGACCGAAGTTCTCCGTGTGCAGCTTGGGCCCGTCCTCGCCCGAGTACGTCCACCCCGTACGATCCACACCAAACGGTGAGAACCCGATCGCACCCTGGCCAAGCGCATAAAAAAAGAAGCGCGGCGTAGCTGTCCCCATTCCCCGTCTCCGGGATCCACAACGCGTTATCCGGCCGGCTGTACGTCTTCAGAATCTCGCGATAGAAACCCGAGTCGTCACTGTAAATATCCGGCCCGATCAGATCGATCGCCGGAGCAAACGCCTTCCATAGCCCGATCATGTCCTGCACCGGCCCACCCGACGGATACCCGATGCCGGGGTTCGGAATCTGCCGCTCCGGCAGCTCCGCCACTGGGTAAGAGAGCCACACGTTGCAGTACATCGGTATGTCGAACTCCTTCTTCCCGGCTGCCGCTACCTCGTTCACATAGCGCGACTGGTAGTACGCCTGGAACGTCTCGTCCGCCTTTCCTCCGAACACATCCCGCCACGTCCCGCGCTGCTTCTTCATCACCTTCAGCAGCTCCGCCGGCACCTCTCCCGCAAACTCCTTGTTCGAAGCTGGGAGAGAAGTCACGCGGCGATCCAATGCCCCCTGACTCGTTCTCCACCTGGATCATCAGCACCGTGTGCTCCGTTCCGTCGGTCTCCTTCAGGTGGTGCATCAACGCGGCAAACGCCCGCGCGTCCGCATCTCGATTGGTCGCTGAATTCGCCGATAGCACATCGATCGGCTCGCCCGCCGCGTTGATCATCCGCGGATACTTCTCCGGATCGGTCTTCACCCACTCCGGCGCATAGTGCATATTGCCGTTCTTCCACGTCCCAAACCACAGCACGACCAGGTGCATGTGGTGAGCGCGCGCCCCCTCCACCAGCGCATCCGCCGTCGAAAAGTCGAACGCCCCGGCTCCGGCTCCATCTGCTCCCAGTACATCGGCGCCTCGGCCGTGTTCACGTGCATCGCCTCCAGCGCCGGCCACACCTTCGGCAGCACCGCCGGCCACGAGCTGGAATTGTTGATCTGCGCCCCCAGCACCAGGAACGGCGCACCGTCGACCATCAATGCATGACGCCCGTCCTTCTCAACAAGCTTCGGGGCATCGGCAGCGCATGCCTCCTTCAACCCCAATCCCAGCAGTGTGGCGAACAGCAGAGTACGGACGAAAAACATGTCGGGCAAACTCCATCTGGTGCGTTCAGAATTACGGTCAGTGCCTCGGTCGTGTAATCTTGCAACCGTTTACAAGAACTGAAGCCGTTCGGAGGAATCCTCTCACGAGCGCTTCGTTCTTGACCAATCAAAGCGATACGTGGGAGGTATCTTGAGCATGCGAGCAACGAAAGCTCTTCTATGCGGCTGGCTCTTTGTCACCGGAAGCGCAATGGCCCAGAGTGCCATCCGCTACGACGCCGCGCAGCACGTGTGGCAGATCACCGCAGGCGAGATGAGCTATGTGCTTGGCGTCAACGACAAGCAAGCGCTGCAGACGATCTACTGGGGCCAGAAGATCGACGCCGCAAGCAGCTTTCCCCAACCCCGGGAGCTGCCCGAGGTCGCCTCCTTCGACCCTCCCATCGCAACGACCCCGATCGAGTACACCGGCTGGGGCGGTGGCCTGCCCTATGAACCCACCCTGAAGGTCAGCTTTCCCGACGGCAATCGCTCCCTGCAACTCGTGTACGTCGACGGCAAAGTCGCCGGAGACGAGCTCGAAATCACCGTCAAGGACGCGCTCGCCCCCATCTTCGTCCACCTCTTCTACCACGCCTATCCCGAGGGCATCGTGGCCCGTTGGTCCCGCATCGAAAACCGCGGCCCGAAGACCGTCACCATCGAACAGGCCTCGTCCGCAACCTGGAACCTCCCGGCACGATCCACCTACGACCTCAGCACTCTCACCGGCCGATGGGGCGGCGAGTGGCAGCTTCAAACCGAAGCCCTCCACCCCGGCGCCGTCGTGCTCGAAAGCCGTCGCGGAAGCACCTCGCAGCAGGCCAATCCATGGTTCTCGATCGGCAGTCACGGCGAGACAACCGAGACCTCCGGCCCCGTCTGGTTCGGGGAACTTGGCTGGAGTGGAAGCTGGCGCATCAACGTCGAGCAGATCCACTCCCATGCGGTTCGTATCACCGGTGGTTACAATCCCTTCGACTTCGCCTGGCCGCTCGCCGCCGGTCAATCCCTCGAGACCCCGAAGTTCTACGCCGGCTACACGGGCGGCGGCAACGGCGAAGCCTCCCGCATCCTCCATCGCTTTCAGCGCGGCGCAGGTCCTCCCCCAGCGACCCACACCCAAACCTCGCCCGGTCATCTTCAACTCCTGGGAAGCAACCGAGTTCAACGTCGATGAGGCAGGTCAGATCTCGCTGGCGGAGAAGGCGGCAAAGCTCGGCGTGGAACGCGTCGTCATCGACGATGGCTGGTTTGGCGAGCGCAAGAACGACCACGCCGGCCTCGGTGACTGGTACGTCAACCCGCAGAAGTTCCCGCACGGCCTCAAACCCGTCATCGACCGGGTCCATGCGCTCGGCATGGACTTCGGCATCTGGGTCGAGCCCGAGATGGTCAATCCCGACTCCGACCTCTACCGCAAACACCCCGACTGGGCCATGAACTTTCCCGGCCGCCCACGCACCGAGGGCCGCAACCAGCTGCTCCTCAACCTCGCCCGCC
Source organism: uncultured Acidobacteriaceae bacterium (assembly GCA_963752655.1). Lineage (GTDB taxonomy): Bacteria > Acidobacteriota > Terriglobia > Terriglobales > Acidobacteriaceae > Edaphobacter. The sequence goes on along the minus strand of CAVVZK010000004.1, from coordinate 82,570 downwards.
CCGACGTTCGCGCCTACGTCTTCTCCTGGCTTGACAAGCTCGTCTCCGAAAACGACATTGCCTTCCTCAAGTGGGACTACAACCGCAACTGGTCCGAGCCCGGCTGGGACGCAGTCCCCCTCGATCAGCAGAAGGAGATCTACGTCAGGTACGTCGAGAACCTCTACGGCATCCTCGCCGACCTCCGCAAAAAACATCCGCAGCTCGAAATCGAGTCCTGCTCCGGCGGTGGCGGCCGCGTTGACGTGGGCATCCTCCGCTACACCGACGAGGTCTGGCCCTCCGATAACACTGACGCACTTGACCGCCTCACCATTCAGGATGGCTTCACTCACGCCTACTCGCCAAATCTCATGATGGCCTGGGTAACCGACGTCCCCAACTTCCTCGACAAGCGCGTCATCCCGCTTGAGTTCCGCTTCCTCGTCGCCATGAGCGGATCTCTCGGCATCGGCGGCAACCTCAACAAGTGGACGCCCGAAGAGATGGAGACCGCCACACGCATGACAGCCTTCTACAAGCAAATCAGGCCTACCGTGCAACTCGGAGAACTGCACCGCCTCATGCGGCCCGAAGGCTCCGTCAGCTCCGAAGAGCACGAGGCCAGCGCCCTCGAGTACGTACGCTGCAGACGGCAACTCGGCCGTAGTCTTCGCCTACCTTCACTCACAGCACTACGGCCAGCCAATTCCGACGGTGCACCTCCAGGGTCTCGACCCCGCTGCGATGTACCACCTCGTCCCGCTCGACCCCACCAAACTCTCGGAGCCACTCACTGATCGGAACGGCTCACAGCTTATGGGGCAGGGAATCGACTTCCTCCTGAAGGGTGACTACGACGCTGCCGCCGTGAGGCTGGAGCGAGTTCGCTAACCCGTCATCGGGGCAACGTCTGCCAAGACCATCCCGCAGTACGAAAAACCTCGCCGCCTCAGCACGTCAGCACACATCGGCGGTAGCATTGAAGCGCTTACATAACCCTCTCACCCCGGGAACTCAAATACCTATGGATCGCAGGCACTTCCTCAAAACGTCCGGAACCGCTCTTGCTGCAACCACCCTCGGCGCCACCCCCACCCTCGCGCAAGGCGCCACCCCCGCCGAACAAGGCGTCGCGAATGGTCCTCCCCATCAATCGCGGCTGGCGCTACAGCGCAAAGATGACCGACGCCGCCCACGCGACCGACTTCGACGACTCCTCCTTCGAGCGCGTCGTCGTCCCGCACACCAACATCCGCCTGCCCTGGCACAGCTTCGACGACAAGACCTACGAGTTCGTCTCCATCTATCGCCGCCCCCTCAAGCTCCCCGCCGACGCTCAAAGGCAAGCGCGTCTTCGTCGACTTCGAAGGCGTCATGACCGCCTCCACCGTCTGGCTCAACGGACACAAGCTCGGCGAGCTACAAGGGCGGCTACACCCCCTTCTCCTTCGAACTCACCGGCAAGCTCGACCCCTCCGGCAAGAACGTCCTCGCCGTCGATGTCGACTCCACCGAGCGCGCCGACATCCCGCCCTTCGGCAACGAGATCGACTACCTCACCTTCGGCGGAATCTACCGCGAGGTCGCCCTCCGCATCGTCCCCGCAGACCTTCCTCGAAAACATCTACGCCCGCACCACGACGTCCCGCTCTCAAGCCCCGGCCTCGAGATCGAGTGCTTCCTCGATCAGCCCGCGCAACCGCTCCGGCAAACTCGAGCTCCGCGCCGAGCTCTTCCGCAACGCCGGACCCGCGGGCTTCACCGGCACACCTCGGCCCCACACTGAGACCGCCGACGGCACCGCCATCGCCTCCGTCACGGAAAAGCTCCCCCCACTCAAGCCCACACCCGCCGTCAACAACGAGGATGCCGGCCAGGCCCAGGGCGCGCTCGCGCTCACCGACCCCAACATCCTCCCCATCAAGCCGACCCACACCCTCACGCTCGCCAACCTCAAAGACATCGCCCTCTGGGATCTCGAGCACCCCAACCTCTACACCGTCCACGTCCAGCTGCTCGAAAACGGCCAGCCCATCGACGAGCTCACCCGCCGCATCGGCTTCCGCGAAGCCACCTTCACCGACGCACGGCTTCTCGCTCAACGGCAAGGTCATCAAGCTCCGCGGCCTCGATCGCCACCAGACCTTCCCCTGGGTCGGCCAGGCCATGCCCGCCCGCGTCCAGCGCCAGGACGCCGAGATCCTGCGCAAGGACCTGCACTGCAACATCGTCCGCACCTCGCACTACCCGCAGTCCCGCCACTTCCTCGACGCCTGCGACGAGATCGGCCTGCTGGTCCTCGAAGAGATTCCCGGCTGGCAGCACATCGGCCCCGAAGCCCTGGCAGGACGTCGCCATCGACAACGTCCGCCGCATGATCCGCCGCGACTGGAACCACCCCTCCATCATCCTCTGGGGCGTTCGCATCAACGAGTCGCGCGACAACCACGACTTCTACACCCGCACCAACGCCCTCGCGCACGCGCTCGACAAGCGCCGCCAGACCGGCGGCATCCGCTACTTCCAGGAGTCCGAGTTCCTCGAAGACGTCTTCACCATGAACGACTTCGGCTTCCCCCTCAAGGCGCCCAACCATCCCGCGCTACCTCAACACCGAGTTCGTCGGCCACACCTTCCCCACCAAGACCATCGACTACGAGGAGCGCCTGCGCGAGCACACCCTCCGCCACGCCCGCGTCCACGATCAGCTCGCCTCCAACCCGCAGTACGCCGGCGGCATCGGCTGGTGCGCCTTCGACTACAACACCCACGCCAACTTCGGCTCCGGCGACCGCATCTGCTACCACGGCGTCATGGACATCTTCCGCACACCCAAGCCCGCCGCCGGCTTCTACAAATCCATGTGCGACCCCGCCGAAGAGATCGTCCTCGAGCCCGCCTTCCACTGGGCCCGCAACGATGAGTCCACCGGCTTCACCGACGCCTTCATCTCCTCAAACGTCGACCACATCAAGATCTCGATCGATCCCGTCATGGGCCCCAACGTCGGCAAAGGCTTCATCCCCCTCGCCGAAGGCGACCCCGACCGCAAGACCTACCCTCACCTTCCGCATCGCGCCCTTCAAGATCGAGATCGGCGACAAGATCCGCGAGAACTGGGGCGACCTCCGCATCGACGGCTTCATCGCCGGCAAGCAGGTCATCTCGAAAACCTTCTCCGGCAAGGGAGTCGACCAGCGAGTTCAAGCTCCTTCCCGACGAAACCACGCTCATCGCCGACGGCGCCGACGCCATCCGCGTCGTCCTCCGCGTCAACGACGAGTTCGGCAGCGTGCGCCCCTTCGCCGACGACGCCATCGAGCTTCAAGCTCGAAGGCCCCGCCGAGATCATCGGCGACAATCCCTTCGCGCTCATCGGCGGCACCGGCGCCATCTGGATCCGCGCCAAGGAAGAGCGCCGGCACCGTTCGCCTCACCGGAAAGCACCCCGTCCTCGGCGAGCAGACCGTCGAGTTCAACCTCACCGCAGCCCCACCCGAGAGCGCCTAGAATTCCGTTAAAGCAACCCCGCACGCACAACGCCGAAGCTGCTCGTCTGACTCACCTCAGGCGAGCAGCTTCAGCACTTGGTGCATGTCCAGCGCGGAGTCCGACGAGGTCCCCTGCGGCAGCCCCGGCCCGATCACAACCGCCTCGCGCTGCCCTTCAAACCACACCAGAAACCGCAGCGCATCCGCACCCGGAAGCCGCCGCATGCTCAGCCACGTGTAGTACGCGCCCATGTCCGCATCGATCAGCGAACCCGGCGACATCGTCTCCCACCGCCTTCGCTCCGCTCAGCATCGGTTCATCGTCTGCGCCTTCTGCCGCGGCGCATAGCGCACCAGCAGCGTCTCCGGCTGCGCCCGCCGCACGCACTCCCGCGCGGCCCACTGCACAAACGTCGTCGCGAAGATCTGCGTCCCCGCTCCCTCCGTCAGCAGGCTCAGCTGGAAGTGATTCAGCACGCCCTCCGCTCCCGCGTCGCTCAGCCCGACCTCGCTCGGCTTCATCCGCGCCAGCAAGCTCCGCAGCTCCTCCGGCCCCATCCCGCCCGATCCAATCGCCCGCTGAATGCGTTCCAGCAGCATCGACCTCGCCGGCTCCAGCTGCGCATACGAGACCCGCGTCAGCCCCGGTGCCTCGCGAGCCGCGCCTCCATCCACATACCAGTGACGAAACTCCTCGCCACTCGCTCCGCAGCCTGCGAAGTCGACGCCGGCACGACGAACACTCTCGGCCAGCAGGATCGCAAATCCATCCTCCGCCTTAACGCGGCTCAGGGACACGCCATGCGGCCGCAGCTTCCGGAACAGCTGCCGCTCACTCTGCTCCGCGCCCGCCCCGATCACCACGAGCCCAAGCCGCGGCCTCGCCGGCACCTCCTCCGGCGCACTCTCACTCACCGATCGCGCATACCGATCCGCCATCTCGCGAAATCGATCCATCTCATGCGCGCTCCAAAGCCACGCCGTCAGCTGCTCCATGAACGCGCCCGGATTGTTAACCCAGTCCACCTCCGCCAAGCTCGCTCGTCAGCTGCAGCGACCCAAAATCCTTCAGCGTCGAAGCCCGCTCCGACGCGGTCAGCTTCGTCAGAAAGCTGATCTGCTTCTCTAACTCGCGGCGCTCCGCCGGCAGCTTCCAGTCATACGCAATCAGCTCCCGCAGAAGGATCGGCACGAGCACCAGCGGCAGCTCCCGAAGCAGCTCAACGTGCTCCGTCGCCAGCGCACGAGCCTCGGGCGGATACCCCGCAAACGAGCCGGCCGTCAGCTGTCGGGGCTGCATCGCTACAGCACCTCGTGCAGCGGCTTGCCCTTGGCAAATCGCGCCGAAAAGCCCATCAGCGACCCCAGCGTCGGAACCAGGTCGAGCGAGTCCACCGGCCTGTCCACCACCGCGTTCTGCCGCACCCCCGGCCCGAGCGCCAGCATCCACGTCGTTCGCGAAAGCGCATCGCCCGTGCGGTGATGCTGAAATCCATTCCCGGCCGGATTCGTATCCGAGTCCCGCCCGAAGTCCGGCAGGATAAACATCGTCGTCCGCCCCTTGTACTCCGGGTTCGCCTCGATCGCCCGCCAGATCTCCGCACACAAACGGTCCGATCGCCGAATCCCGTCGATGTACAGCGAGTACGCCCCCGAGTGCGCGATGTCGATGTCATGCAGCGTGATCCACAGCAGGCTCGGCGCAACCTGCGTCATCAGCTGCCGCGCGATATACACCGACAGCTCGTCGGGGCTCGCCAGGCTCTTGCGCATGCGTCGTGAAAGTCGTCCACCGACAGCTTCAGGATCTCCGCCGTCCGGTGCAGCCCGAGCCCCGGCGCTTCGATCGCCGGCGCAAACAGCGGAGTCTCATAGTTGTCCCGCAGCAGGTGCTCATAGTCGAAATTGGACCGGCTCGACCCGCCCGACATCGCCGCCGCAAGCAGCTGCTTCGGCAGCACAACCTCCGCCCCGAACGCCGGCCCGTACTCACCACGGCTGCTTCCACCAATGCGGTTGAAGCCGTTGCTCGGCGCAACCACCCACGCATCCTCGGCCGGTCGCCTCAGATCCCGGCGAAAGTATTCGAAGACCGTCGGATTCTCGGGCGCCGTCGACGCGAAATTGTTCAGCGTCTCGTACGCTCCGGTCGCCAGCGAAGCCGTCGCAACGTAGTGCCCAAGTATCCCGTGGTTGATCACCTGCGTGAAAAACGTTCCCTGCGGAATCAGCTCGCGACAGCATGTGCGGGATATTCTCCTGCCCCTCCGGCGCAAACGTCTCCTCGTCCCGCGCTCCGCCGCCGAACGTCACCACCACCACCTTCGGCCTTCGCGCAACTTGCATGGCCCGCAGCGGACGTAAACCCGCTCAGCGCGCCCGCCGCCGCAACACCCGCCGCCTCGCGCAGAAATCGCCGCCGATCGATCGACCTGCGCGATGCGATCTCGCGAAGAGTCGCGCCTAACTCGGCTTCGAGCAGAAATCTCACGACCTCCTGCATCCTCGCATCGAGGCTGTTCTTCGCCTGCTCGGAGTACGCCTGGTGCAGCGCAATCTGCGCCTGCGCCTCTTCCCGCCTGCCGAGATGCGTGTAGGCCCGCGACAGCCGGTAGTGCGCCTCCGGCGACTTCGGACGCAGCGCAATCGACTGCTCCAGCGCCTCCGCGCTCTCCTTCCAGCTGCAGCCGCGCCTGCTCCAGCACGCCCATCTGGAAAGTATGCCTCCGCATACTTCGGATCCGCCGCAATCGCCGACCGCAGCAGCTCCGCCGCCTTGTCCAGATCCTGCTTCTCTCTTGGCTCATGCAGTATCGCGACGGCGGCATACGTGGTCGTCACCGCATTCCCCGGATGTCGCACCGCAAACTCGTACATCCCGTTGCAACCCGCGTCGACGCCGTCGGCAAGCAGGCTGCAGCTTCGTCCCAGCAGATCCGCGATCGACGCCGTCATTCGGATCGTCTGCCAGCAGACTCGAGAAGACCCTTACCGCGCCCTGGTAGTCGCCCTTCCCGTAGTACCCGATTCCCGCCGCCACCTTGAAATGCTTGCTCTCGGGATACCGTGTCGTCCCGAAGTTCGCGACCTCGATCGCCTCCGCCCACGTCCAATGGCGAAGCAGCTCCGTCGTCAGCGCGTACAGATTGGCATCGCTCGGGTTCATCTGTGCAGCTGCCTGGAAGTGCGCGAGCGCCCGCTCATAGTTGCCCGCGCGCTCCTCCGCGTCACCGGCAAGCGCATGGATCTGCTCCGTCATCGCTCCGCTGCCGGCAATCTCTCCAGCACGTCCGCCGCCTCTTTCGACGAATCCGCTCTCATAAAGCGCGAGCGCCCGGTCGTAGCTCAGCTCGGCAGTACCGGGATGCGATCCTCTGCCGCCGCGGAAAACGCCTCCGCCGCCGCCTTTGGCTGACCTCCCAGCATCAACGCCTGACCAAGATTCGACTGCGTCGCCGCGTTCCGCGGATCAAGCGCCACCGCCCTCTGCAGCTCCCGAACAGCATCCTTCGTCCTGGCCAGCTTCAGATAGGCCGCACCCAGGTTGGCATGCGCAACAGCCTCCCTCGGGCGCCAGCCCACACGCTCGCTCCAGGTAAGGAAGAGCCCGCGCCACATCCCCGGCCTCGGCATATAAGCCGCCAAGCGCCTCATTCGCCTCATAGCTCCGAGGGTACCGTGTCGCAAGATCACGAAGGGCTGGCTCAGCCTCGCGCGCCTTCCCTTGGTCGTATGCGTCCAGCGCCGCACGGAGCGCGCTCGAGGTCCGCTCTCGACATCTGCGCAGGAGCAGCATGCCGTGCGGTGACCACCCTGCGACGGCAAAGGCGCAGCCTGCGACGCCGCCGCCACGAGGCACTCCGGAAAGGCCAGAGTGGAGAGAACAGACCCCGTCCCCAGATACAGCATGACTCCAGAAGCTTTGCAACATAGACTTTAAACCTGTCGGACACCGCCCTCGTCAGAGAACGGTGTCCGATTGGAGTTTACGCTTCTAGTAGAGGTACTTCAAAGCAAACTGGAAGAAGCGCGAATCCGGCGTGTTCGCTTGGAAGAACCGCGCTCCGGTGATCAGTCCACCGTTGCTCGAAATACCAGTGTTGCTGGGGTTGCCGTAAGCAGGTGTATTCAGCGCATTGAAGATATCCGCGCGGAACTGCAAGGACTGCTCACGGAAGGTGTGGAACGACTTGAACAGCGAAGCGTCCGCACGCTCATATCCAGGGCCGCGCGTCTGGCCACGGTTGCTCCCGACATAGGCATAAGCCGCCTGGCCAGAGACGCTGTTTGGAATCGGCGTGCCATCCGAGTACTTCCGTCCTGCAAGGCCGATGTTGTCCGCCTTCGGGTTGGCAAACGCGCATGGGTTGATACCAGTTCTGCACCGTCCGAACCTTGGCCGGGCAGGTGATGCCCGGGTTGGAAGGATCAGGAGTGCCGCCGCCCTTGAACGGATCGCGAACGCGGATTGCGTTGATAGAGGCTCCGGCCGGAGTTGTGATCCCGTTCGTTCCGATCGTGATCGGCTCCCCGGTCTGGGCGCGGAAGACAAAGCTCGTCGACCAGCCACCGATCGCGTAATCCAGCACTCCGCCGCTGTTCGCGAACCTCTGCCCCTGCCAAACGGCAGCATGTAGTTGCCATTCACGGTGAAGCGGTGCTTCACATCAAAGCCCGACGGACCGTAGTCGGCGCCGAGCCCAAGGATGTTCAGACTGCGTGTTCCCTGATCGCCCGTGCTGCCGAGCGGCGTATCCGCATTGTCCAGTGACTTCGAGTAGGTATAAGTCGTCAGGAAGCTCAGACCATGCGTCAGCCGCTGCTCGAGTTTGGCCTGCAGCGAGTTGTAGTTCGAGGCACCGTCATAGGCCGTAAAGGAGAAGCCCGCAAAGTGCGGGAACGGCTGAAACGGAGCCGTCTTGTCCCCGTTCACGTCGGTGTAGGTCGAGAAGCCAGTTGGCGTCAGCGCCGTCGCTCCGTTCGGGTTGGGGAAGAACTGCAGATGCCGTGAAACCGCACCCACATAGCCGACGGACGCAACCGTCGAATTGCCGATGCCGTATTCGACGGTCAGGTTGAACTGCTCGCTGTACGGTGTGCGGACCTTGCCCTCGCCACCGCGCAGCGTCGGGGAAGGAAGGCGACTGAATGTTGGTCGGTAGACCCGTCCTCCAGCGTGTAACCATTGTTCGGGCAGGCTCCGTTTACGTTGCAGCTTGCCGAGTTGTAGTTGGAGTCGAACTCAAATGGAAAGTTCTCGCCGAAGTTCGGGAAGTATCCTGTGCTCTCCAGGCCACCGAAGAAGATGCCATATCCGCCATGGATCACAGCCTTTTCCGTTGCCTTGTAAGCGAAGCCGACACGCGGTGCGAAGTTGGTCTTCTGCGGCTCTACCAGGTAGCGGTTGCTCACGTACTTCAGCGCGATGTGGTCTTCCGCCAGCAAGCGCCTTGAACTTGTCCGGAATAGCGACATTCTGCTTGCTCACCGGGATCCGGTACTCCCCTGTTGCTGTCCCGCCCGAGACATACGCGCTGGTTGGCACAAAGGCCGCCTGGTTGTCGTGGCGCTCCAGGTACGGCGTCGAGTAGTCATAGCGGATGCCGTAGTTCACAGTCAGCCGCTGGCTTGCCTTCCAGTCATCCTGAGCATATCCAGCACGGTTGAAGCGGACATCGTCCGACGTGAACACGTTCGAGGTGGCTGCCGAGTTCATGTTGTTCGTCAGAAAATCTGCGAGGCTCGATCCGGTGTTCGGCGAACCCTGTTGCCCTGTGTAGGTTCCGTTGTAGTTATATGTTCCGCGGGGCTGCGTCGGCTGCGACGTTGAGAAGCGGATTCGCTGGATATTTACACCCGCCTTCAGGCTGTGATTGCCAGCGATCTTCGTGACGTTGTCGAGGATTTGGTAAACATTCTCGTACTCGTTTGTCGCGTAGAACTGCGGAGAACCGAAGTTTGAGACGCCCGTCGCGGTGAAGAAGGGCAATCCACCATTGTTTGGCGCCGTCGTAACGCCACCCAGGCCCAGACTGCTGGCGAGCGTGGGGTTGTTCGCATTCTCGTGCAGGCCGGCATAGTGGCCGTAGTTGTAACCAAAGCGGAACTCGTTCGTGAGCGATGGCGTAAAGATGTGGGTATCGCTGCCGGCGAAGTTCTCGCCCAGGGAGACGAGCTGGCCGGTATTCCCGAAGCCGCCGCCGTCAAGAATCGAACCAAGCGGTGCAGGATGCGTCGAGGGCTCATGGTTATAGCTGTACCGACCGAAGACCTGATCCTTCGGACTGATGTTCGCGTCCATGCGAACGTCCCACTGGAACGTGTTGTCGACCGTATTTGTCTGGTCGGTGTAGTTGGAAAAGGTCTGTCCCAGGCAGACCCTGGTTCGGGCAGCGGGAAGAGGCTGAGCAACTTGAGCGCGACCGGGTCAAGTGCCACGCCAGGTTGAAGATCCAGTCGATTGCCAGCAATCGGAATCTGGCCGTTCGTCACGTGATCGGGCACAAAGATCTGCCCAGATACCGGGTAGGGCTTGTTGGTGTTGGGGTTGATTGCCGATTGGTTAGGGGAGCGTTGCTCAACGCAGGGTTCAGCAGTTCGCTGAAATTGCCGGTACGCTCGAGCGCAGTGGGCACGCTGAGTCCGGAGTACGGTGTTGCCGAAGACGATGCGGTCCGCTTCGACGTCGCCGAAGAAGAACAGCTTGTCCTTGATGATCGGGAAGCCCGAGGGTCGCGCCGAACTGGTTCTGACGATACTTCGCTACCGGGGAGGCACCCTGGAAGAACTCGCGGACGTCAAAGGCATCGTTACGGATGTACTCCCAAAGCGCTCCATGAATCTGGTTCGTGCCGGATCTGATCGACGCGTTTACCACCGCGCCAGCGGAGTGCCCGAACTCCGAGCTGTACGATCCCGTCTGCACCTTGAACTCGGCGAGCGCATCCGGCGGAGGCCGCACGACGTAGCTAGCTCCGTTGAAGAAGTCGACGACGTTCACGTTGTTGTCGACGCCATCCATGATGTAGTTGTTCTGCTCGGCCCGCTGCCCGTTGGCGTTGAAGTCTCCACCCTTCTGGCCGCGTGCTCCGTTGGCAGGAGCGACGCCGGCCGTGAGCTGCGCGATAAAGACCCAGTTGCGTCCGTTCAACGGCGTGTCGTTGATGGTCTTCGACTCGATCACCTGCCCGGTCGATCCCTCCTCCGTCTGCAGCAGCGGAGGTGCCGCACGTCACCGTGACCTCCGTGTTCTCGGATCCTGTCTTCAGTTGCAGATTGCGATTCCACCCGGTCCTGCACGTGGACCTGGATGTTCTCCTGCACCGTGGACGAAAAGCCGGGCGCCGTCGCTTCGCACCTTGTAATTGCCGATCTTGATTGGAGAGAAGATGTAATTCCCGCTGCTAGTCGGTCTGCACGTGCAACACCAGACCTGTGTCAACGCTGGTCAGCGTCACCTGCGCATTGGGATCACCGCCCCAGTGGTGTCCTGAACCAGGCCTGTAATTGCGCCCTGGTCAGCCTGCGCCATCGCCTTGGGACGCCCAGGCTGCCATCAGGCAGAGAGCAAAGCACCGCCTCCAGCATCGTCACAAGCCTCAAAAAATTTTGCTTCTGTCCTCTGACCACCATGGAAACTCCTTCATGTCTTCTACGCCGCCTGTATACCCGTGGGTACAGGAGATCGCCAAACTTCATCTCTGCGTGCAGCAGTTTTCACGACCAGAGCATTACCCTTCTTTGCGACACAGCAAAGGGCTGTGATGTAACCGGTTGCAAAACTATCGAGCCGGTTAGAGGTTGTCAAGTAACTTCGTCCTGCAGATCCAGCCCGCAGACCCAACTCGGAATGCCACACGATCCACCTGCGTAGAAACCGGCATCGGACCACCATCAGGCCTCTGGTCGGACCAGTCGCAAACCGGGCGCCACAGATCTTCAACCATTCCCTCGAAGTTCAGAGGCTCCGGATCAAGCCCCAACATACCGCAGTGGCATTTTGTAACGATTAACGTTGCTATCCGAAGATGCAGCCTCGACTACTGCCTGCCCCGGCACCCCGACCGGAAGACCTTTGGCTTCCGCCACTCCTCGTCCGTCGCAAAGATCACGCACGTCTCACCCGTGTCAGTATTCAGGCGCCACGTCAGGTCCCCCTGCCGATACAGCTGATAGTGGCCAGATCCGCCGAACCTCATCCCGTTCGGCGGGTTGGCTGCCACCGAGTCAGTCGTCGGCGTGGTCATACCGGTGGCCGCCGCACCCGCACCACCGTCAGCGGCCGAAGAATTTGGTCCACCTTCGACCTCTGTTGTCGTCGGCATCACTGGAAGCGTACTTGCCGAGCTTCCGCCACTCGGCTCCGCCCTCACATCCGTCCTTGAACGGGCCGCCGCCATCCCAGCGTCCGAAGACGCGCCGGCCGAAGAACGCCCCATGGCGTTAGTGCTGTATCCGACATACGCAAAGACCGCGAGCACAAGCATCCCAAGGCCGATCGACACACCCTTCAGCATGGCGTCCTCCACAAGGCCCGCGGGTCCCGTCTCGCGACAAGGCAACGAGCCAGCCTACATCTCCCGGCTTCGCCACCTCCATGTTCTCCGACGCTCCCTGCCAGTCTCCCACGGCAGGCCCCGTTTCACGCATTTCGATGCGACTTATCATCGCTCCTTCGCCGCGCGAAAGCCACTCAAAAATTGGGAAGCCGCTACCGGAGCGGGTGCAGAGACGCAAGATTCAACCGCCGCCTCCACAAAACTCTGCGCCGGAAACGCGAGCGCTCCTCATCCATAATAGCGGCGCGAGGCCGTGCCTTCGCCCCCAGCAAAGGAGTATCATCTACCCTGTGCCGAAATACTCTGTCGTCGTCCCATTCCATAACGAAGAAGAGAACGTCACCACGCTCTACGACCGCCTCAAAGCCGTCATGGAGCAGGTCGGCGACCCCTTCGAACTCGTCTTCGTCGACGATGGCTCCCGCGACCGCACCTACCGCCTGCTCGAAGAGATCGCCGCCGTCGACTCGCCGCGTCCTGGTCATCAAGCTCCGCCGCAACTTCGGCCAGACCTCCGCCCTCGCCGCCGGCTTCGACCACGCGCAGGGCGAGTTCATCCTCGCCATGGACGGCGACCTCCAGCACGACCCCGACGAGATCCCCAACTTCCTCGCCAAGCTCGAAGAGGGCTACGACGTCGTCAGCGGCTGGCGCGCCCAGCGCGGCGACAACTTCATCCTCCGCCGCATCCCCTCACGCGCCGCCAACTGGCTCATGGCCCGCCTCTCCGGCGTCGACATCCACGACTTCGGCACCACCTTCAAGGCCTACCGCCGCGAGGTCATCCAGAACATTCCCCTCTACGGCGAGATGCACCGCTTCATCCCCGCGCTCGCCTCCTGGTACGGCGCCAGCATCTGCGAGATCCCCATCTCCAACCCCGCACGCACCGCCGGCAAGAGCCACTACGGCATCTCCCGCACCTTCCGCGTCTTCTTCGATCTGCTCACCATCCGCTTCCTGCTGAGGTACATGACGCGCCCGCTGCACTTCTTCGGAACCATCGGCGCCCTCGGCATGCTCGCCGGCAGCGGCCTCGCCGCCTGGCTGCTGATCCTCAAGCTCCTCACCCAGGTCACGTCATCGACGAGCACGGCCCCATCTTCGTCATCGCCGGCGTCCTCATCCTCGCCGGCATCCAGATGCTCGGCATCGGCCTCCTCGGCGAGCTCCAGGTCCGCCACTTCCACACCGCCTCCCACCGCGCCCCCTACGCGGTCGACCGCATCCTCCGCCTCCGCTCCAGCGAAGAAAGCCTCCTCCAGTAGCCTTCAGCCTGTATCCTTCAGGCCTTGGCGAAGACGTGACCGCGCCAGCGAGGGAGACTTCCCATGAAGCCGCAAACGACCACCACTGTCCTGCTTTCCACCATCGCTCTTCTTCTATTCGCCCTTGTTGCCCGGCCGCTGTGGTCCCCTCCGCCGGTCTCCGCAGAAATCGCAACCCCGAGTGCGCTCTACTTCGAGCCCGGCGTCTACATGTTGCGCGCCGCTGACGGCCGCCAGCAGGTCCTCGGAAGGGTAGCCATCAATCTCCGCACCGGAAACGTGTGGGGCTTTCCAACCCTCTCCCAGGATATCTATCCGGGCAACCCCCTCGAGGCCAGGGCAAAGACCTCGCACCCCTTCCTGCTGGGCCGTTTCGCCGTAGAGGAAGCCAACATCAATAAATAACTCAGCTTCATCCAAACCCATCCCCCAGCCACGCGAAGCCGGCCTCCGAAAGAGATCCCTCCCCCGCCGCGCACGTGGCCCCGTCCGCTAAGCTAAAGCTGCATGCCCTACAAGATCCTCTCGCCCAGCAAACCTGACCCTGCATACGCCGGCAAACACGCGCTCGCCGTCATGGCCAAGGCCCCGCGGCCCGGCAAGGTTAAAACCCGCCTCTCGCCACCGCTCACCCTCGCGCAGACCGCCGCCCTCAACGTCTGCTTCCTCATCGACACCACCGAAAACATCGCCGCCGTCCAACGCGGAGCCGTCGGCCTCATCTGCTACACCCCCGTCGGTGACGAAGCCGCTCTTCGACAACATCCTCCCCGCCCACTTCGCCCTCATCCCCCAGCGCGGCGACACCTTCGGCGAGCGTCTCCTCGCCGCCGCCGAGGACATCCTCGCCCTCGGCTTCGCCTCCGTCTCGCCTCATCGACTCCGACTCCCCCACCGTCCCGCACGCCGCCTTCCAGCAGGCCGTCGACGAGCTCGCAGCGCCCGGCGACCGCATTGTCCTCGGCCCCTCCGACGACGGCGGCTACTACCTCATCGGCCTCAAGCAGCCCCACCCGGAACCCTTCAGCAGCATCTCCTGGTCCACCGCTTCGGTCGCCGAAGAGACCCGTCAGCGCTGCCGCGAAGCCTCGCTCGAGCTCGTCGAACTCCCCCTCTGGTACGACGTCGACGACGCCGCCACCCTCGCCCTCCTCAACGCCGAACTCCTCCAGTCCACACCTCCTCCCTTCACCAACACCCCCGGCTACCCCGCCCCTCATACCCGCGAGTTTCTCCCCGAGCTCGACAGCCCCGCCGACCTCGTCGCACAACCTTCAGGGCAGGGAAGCACCTCCGCATGATCCTCTCCCACCTTCCATTCCCCACCCTTATCCACTTCTTCTGCCGAAGGTCTGTCATCCTGAGCAAAGCGAAGAGCCCCCGCATCTTGCCCGAGCACCGCATCCCCGCAAGGAAGCGACGAGCTGTCGGCCCCACCCGCAACCGCACTGGTCCCACGCCCGCCCCTGGCACACCAACGCTGCCCTCATCTTTCTCGGGCTCTGCCTCTTCCTCCTCTCCCGCCACCTCATCTTCGAGTACGACGACTACACCATCGGCTTCTCCGGCACCTCCGGCTGGTCCGCCTGGTGCTACATCCTCGCCGCCGCCTCATCGTCCTCTTCGGCCCCACCGACCGCCACACCTTCCCCATCATCCTCGCCGTCGCCATCGCCTGCCGCCTCGCCACCCTCTTCGCCGACCCCTTCCTCTCCTCCGACATCTACCGCTACGTCTGGGACGGCATCGTCCAGCACGCCGGCATCAATCCCTATCGCTACGTCCCCGCCGACCCCGCCTCGCCTTCCTCCGCGACGCCTCCGACGGCAACATCTACGCCAACATCAACCGCCGCGACTACGCCCACACCATCTACCCGCCCGTCGCGCAGATCCTCTTCTGGCTCACCACCTTCATCTCCCCCACCGTCACCTGCATGAAGACCGTCATGGTCCTCTTCGAAGGCCTCACCCTCTGGACCCTCGTCACCGCTCCTCCGCTACCTCGGCCGTCCCCGCGAGCAGGCCATCCTCTACGCCTGGTGCCCCCTCCTCATCTGGGAGATCGCCGGCTCCGGCCACCTCGACGCCGCCGCCATGGCCTTCATCGGCCTCGCCCTCCTCTTCCGCTACCGCCGCCAGCCCGTCCTCACCGGCCTCTTCCTCGGCCTCGCCGTCCTCACCAAGTTCTACCCCCTCGTCCTCTTTCCCGCGCTCTACATGCGCAAGCCGCCGTCGACGATCAGGCAACCGCCGCACCTTCCTCCAGACCCTGCACTGCCAGCTGCGCAACCTCGACTGGAAGATGCCCGCCACCATGCTCGCCGTCGCCATCCCCGCCTACGCCCTCTACTGCTCCGTCGGCAAGCTCGTCTTCGGCTTCCTCGGCGGCTACGTCCAGGAGGAGGGCATGGCCACCGGCACCCGCTACTTCCTCCTCGACAGGCCCAGCACCTCCCCGGCCTCGCACAACCTCAAACCCACCGCCTACGTCCTCTTCGCCGCCCTCATCCTGGCCGCCCTCGCCTCTGGGCCTTCCAGGCGCCCTCCACCCGACCAGCTCCCCACCACCACCGACCCGACCGCGCAGCAATCGTTCCTCCATGACCCCTCGCCACCCCCACCGCAGACGCAGCGAAGCGAAGTGGAGACCCGCCACCCGCCACCACCCCGTGTGCCCCATCCTTTCCGGCTGCCTCATCGCCGGATAGGGTGCAGGTATCGCGCCGAGCGCGATCCGCTCGCCCATTCCACCCACACCCGCGACTTCCTCCGCCGCCGCCTTCGCCCTCGCCTTCGCCATGATGCTCCTCTTCTCCCCGCACTACCCCTGGTACGTCGCCTGGCTCATCCCCTTCCTCGCCCTCCTCCCCAACCTCCCCGCCGCTCGCCTACATCTCGGCCTCTTCTATCTCTGCACCACCGCGCTCGCCGTCGGCACCGGCCCCAACAGTTCCTCCTCAACCAGATCCTCTACGCCGGCGTCGCTCATCGCCACCCTCCTCCACCTCGCCCTCCGCCGCTGGCCTCCCTACCGCACCCTCTACCTACTCCCGAACGCCGCAACGCCTGAAATGCCCGCCACATCGCCAGCCTTCCTGACCAGATCTCCGTCATCATCCCCGCCCTCAACGAAGCCGAGTCCATCGGCCCCGTCGTCCGCTCCATGCCCTGGCACCTCATCGCCGAGTGCATCGTCGTCGACAACGGCTCCACCGACGCCACCGCCGCCAACGCCGCCGCCGCCGGAGCCCGCGTCATCACCGCCCCCCGCGGCTACGGCTCCGCCTGCCTCGCCGGCTCCAACGCCGCCCTCCCCACCTCGACCTCCTCGTCTACCTCGACGGCGACGGCTCCGACATCATCGACGACCTCCCCCGCCTCATCGCCCCCATCCTCGCCGACGAAGCCGACTTCGCCATCGGCTCCCGCATCCGCGGCCACCGCGAGCCCGGCTCCATGCTCGCCTCGCAGATCTTCGCCGCCCACCTCGTCGGCACCCTCCTCCGCCTCGTCCCCTCCGTCCGCCGCCACGCCCGCTACACCGACATGGGCGCCTTCCGCGCCATCCGCCGTTCGTGCCTCAACCAGCTCCACATGTCCGAGCTCACCTACGGCTGGAACCTCGAAATGCAGATCAAGGCCGCCCAGCACAGCCTCCGCATCCTCGAGCTCCCCGTCGACTACCGCAACCGCATCGGCGGCGAATCCAAAGTCGCCGGCAACCTCCAGGCCTCCCTCAAAGCCGCCACCCGCATCCTCGAAGTCCTCTTCCGCGTAGGCCTCTCCACCCCCCGCACATAGACTCAGCCTCTGCTGTTGCCTCTCCCGAATCGCTTGCCAACACATCAGCGCCCCGTTTCCGTAGCGTACGGGACAGCGCCACAACCGCCGCTACCGCGCTAACCGCCTCATTGCCTTTGTTGTCATCCTTCGCCAGAGGCGGAGGATCTGCTGTTGCCCCTGCCTCGGCCTTGGCCTGTTCACCTGCCCGCTCATACAAGGAGCTAAGCAGAAGTATCGGCAGTCGCCCTACCCCGCCGATCCAACCCTGGCTTCACGAGCGACCCACACACCCCGCCCGGTCCTCAATCCGCCGAGTAAACTGATCGGACCTCATGCCCACCCATCTCGCCGTCACGCTCCTGCTCCTCACGGTCCCTGCGCTTGCCCAATCCACACCCCAGCCCGCTCACGCCCACACCGCCGATGAGCTCACCGCCCTCACCCGCGCCCACAGCCCCGACCTCGCCCAGGCCGTTCGCGACACCTTTTCCGCGAAAGATCTCGCCGAAGGCACCGCCGTCCGCAGCCACCTCCAGACCTTCTTCTTCGCCACCGAAGCCCCCTCCGCAGCCCACCCTCGTCATCGACGACCCCGACTCCGCGGGCGGCCAGCAGCTCCCCATGCAGCAGCTCCCCAACACCGACCTCTACGTCGCCACAGCCCAGATCCAGGCCCTCGGCACCCTCCACCGCTTCTCCTACCGCGTCGCTGGCAAGCCCTTCGGCGGCCGCCTCGACCTCCCCGCCTTCACCGCCGATCACTACCCCCAGCCCGGCGTCCCGCAGGGAACCCTCTCCCCCAAGCTCTCCCACACCAGCAAGCTCTACGACGGCATGCAATCCGACTACTGGATCTACGTCCCCGCCCAGTACGATCCCAAAACCCCCGCCGCCCTCATGGTCTTTCAGGACGGCTCCGGCTACGGCAATCGAGACGGCGACCACGGCATCCTCAACGACCTCGACAACCTCATCGCCCAGAAAAAGATCCCCGTCATGATCGCCGTCTTCATCGACCCCGGCGACATCTCCGCCCACCCCGGCACACCCACCTACAGCTTCGTCGACGCCTACTCGAAGAAGTGGTCCCGCACCCTCAAGGACTCCCTCCGCTCCACCGAGTACGACACCGTCTCCGACCGCTACCCCCGCTTCCTTCGCGACGAACTCCTCGCCGAAGTCTCCGCGAAGTACAACCTCCGCAAAGACGCCTACTCCCGCGCCATCACCGGCCTCTCCTCCGGCGGCATCTGCGCCTTCAACGCCGCCTGGCAGCAGCCCGACCAGTTCTCCCGCGTCCTCACCTGGATCGGCTCCTTCACCGCCATCCAGTGGCACGAGGACCCCAGTGTCCCCGATGGCGGCCAGGACTACCCCGAAAAGGTCCTCCGCGAGCCCCACCGCAACCTCCGCGTCTGGCCCGCCGACGGCGCCAACGACATGGAAAACGAGCGCTACGGCTCCTGGCCCCTCGCCAACATCCGCATGGCCAACGCCCTCCACCTCAAGGGTTACGACACCCACCTCTCCTTCTCGCACGGCACCCACAACCCCGCCCACGGTGCCTCCGAGTTTCCCCGCCGAGATGACCTGGCTCTGGCGCGGCTACGACCCATCCCAGACCGCTGAAACCTTTGCGCCAGATCCCGCCGAAACCAGCCGGCCTCCACTCCGCGTCCAAATCTCCAACCAGCCCGCAAACTGAGCCTCGCTCGCAACTTGACCACCACTTCCCGTGTCTATCTCAGGGCCAGGAGAACCGTCGTCCGCATCACACAACTGTTACACTCGCGACTACTCGGGATAGACTATGGGCTACCCCGAGTAGCCGCCTGACCTCGGGTACATCTCACTCGGACCCAACGCCGACCAGCTACGAGACCTTCACCACCCAATGCCAGACACCATCCAAGACCGAGTTCTCAAAGTCATCGCCACCACCAAGCGGATCCCCCTCGAAACCGTGCACCCGGATTCCACCTTTGAAGCTCTCGGCATCGACTCGCTCGACCGTCTCAACATCCTCTTCGACCTCGAAAGCGAGTTCGACATCGAGATCAACGACGACGACGCCAAAAAAGTCCAGAACATCCACGAGATGGTCCAGGCATCCAGCATCTCCTCGACCAGAAGACGGATCCGACCCCCGCGAAGCCCGCACCTTCGCCCACAGACTAGCCGTGCATCGTGTCGTCATCACCGGTGTCGGAGTCATCAGCCCCCTCGGCCATAACTCCAACTCTTCTGGCAGGCCCTCGTAGGCCGGCCGGTCCGCCATCTCCGAGATCAAGAGCGTCGACGTCACCCAGATCCGCTTCAAAAACGCCGCTGAAGTCCACGGCTACCTCCCCGAAGACCACTTCACCCCCAAAGACGCCGGCTTCATGGACCGCTTCGCCCAGTTCGCCGTCATCGCGGCCCGCGAAGCCGTCACCCAGTCCGGCCTCGAACTCACCCCCGAACTTCAGGAAAGCTCCGCCGTCGTCACCGGCTCCTGCCTCGGCGGCCGCGGCACCGAAGAGACCGGCTACTGGGAGCTCTTCCACAACAACCGCAACCGCGTCCACCCCCTCACCATCCCGCTCTCCATGTCGAACGCCGGCGCCAGCCACATCTGCATGCAGTACGGCATCCAGGGCCCGGCCTACACCATCTCCACCGCCTGCTCCTCCTCCGCGCACGCCATCGGCCAGGCCTTCTGGATGGTCCGCTCCGGCCAGGCCCCCATGGCCATCGCCGGCGGCTCCGAAGCCCCCTTCTTCCTCGGCGGCCTCAAAGCCTGGGAGGCCATGCGCGTCATCTCCAAAGACACCTGCCGCCCCTTCTCCCTCGAGCGCTCCGGCATGATCCTCGGCGAAGGTGCCGCCATGCTCGTCCTCGAACCCCTCGAAGCCGCCCTCGCCCGCGGCGCAAAACCCCTCGCCGAGATCGTCGGCTTCGGCATGACCGCCGACGCCGCCCACATCACCCAGCCCGTCACCTCCGGCCCCGCCCGCGCCATGGCCAAAGCCCTCGCCGACGCCGGCCTCGCCCCCGAACAGGTCACCTACATCAACGCCCACGGCACCGCCACCGAGGCCAACGACCGCACCGAAACCGCCGCCATCCGCTCCGTCTTCGGCTCACACGCCGACAGCTCGCCGTCAGCTCCACCAAGTCCATGCACGGCCACGCCCTCGGTGCCGCCGGAGCCCTCGAAGCCGTCGCCAGCGTCCTCACCCTCCAGCACGGCGTCCTCCCGCCCACCGCCAACTTCCTCTCCCCCGACCCCGCCTGCGACCTCGACGTCGTCCCCAACGTCGCCCGCACGCAGCAGGTCGAAGCCGTCCTCTCCAACTCCTTCGCCTTCGGCGGCCTCAACGCCGTCCTCGCCTTCAAATCCATCCCTTAGCCACACACCCTATCCAACTGACGACAAACGCGTTTGTGGGACGAGTTCGGGGTCGTCAAAACGGGTCCTCAGTTCGAACCGCTCTCCCCGTCTGGCGAGATCGGCCCGAGCTGAGTACCTTGCAGTCAAGCCAGAGCTCATTTCGGAGGCAGTTGTCCGAAAAGTTTGCTGAAGTTCTCCGTGAGAATTCTTCTGCCTCTGATCTGAGTGTCACTCTCGGGCACGCTCGTGCAGTCTCGGCCTGCCAAGTTGCAGATGCTCACGGTCCCGGCGCCTACCAGATCGTTGCGACCCTTGAGTTCGAAGACCTGATCGGCCTTCAGTGTTGCAACCGCCTCAGTGTTGGGATGGGCTGGATCGAAGATGAAAAAGTAAGTGGTTGAGCTGTAACGGTGGCGTCCGACACGCTTCCACGTGCCGTAAAGTGGCGATGCTGGATTAAGACGGTCCTTCGAGCCAGTTCCCAGAAAGACGCCTCCGGCTGTGAACGAAGCAAGGGCGTTGAAATACACAGCCGAACTATGGAGTTCATTCACTGTGAAAAGCCAGGACCCTTCGACCGCTGCCCTGCATGTAGGTTCAGATTCTTGATCCGGATTGGTACATGGCGCCGATTCATCGTCGGGTAGACCCATGGGTGGCGCACCAGTGGAAGGGAAAGACGATTGAGCAAATGTTCTCGGTGCGTGGACGGAAAATACTGCGAAAAGGATTACCGCTGCTGCTTTTGTTACGTTTCCGAATTGAGAAGACATGACTACCTCTGGCGATCTTCGAAGCGTGTACTCCTCGGGAGATCGTGAGGCGCAGAACAATCGCATGCCTAGAACAAATGCGACATCGACAAAAGAAACTGCAGAGATCCCAATGCAATGGTGTAAGAGTTACTCGTGCGTTCACTCCACACTGCCAAGCCTCGACGGGAACTCGCGGGATTTGTCCGAGCCTTCGTTCAGCGCGAGATTCGGTGCAATGACGAGCAATTTTCTCAGCCGAACATAGCAACGCTGGAGCAGGTTCTCGCCTTTGATTTCAGCGATCAATTGATCCTGGAACATCCCAACGGTCAGGATACTGTCTGCCCACGAATCAATCTTTGGGGATCGTTGCCGTATCCCGGAGTGACCTCCCACGTCCACAGTCACACTGTTGGCTTCGCCATCTTCCTGAGACCCTGGGCCTCATGGCGGCTCTTCCGCATACCTCCAGGCGTCATCGCTGGAAGGGTGATCGATGGGGAAGATCTAGCCGGACACAACGTCCGTGAACTGTGGGCGAAACTGGCTGAGAGGGAAACGTTCTCTGAACGGGTTCGATTAGCCGAAGAATACTTGATGCCCTACGCGCTCGACACAATCGCATGCACTTCGATCACAAACACCGCTCGGTACATCGTTCACCGAAGAGGCGCAGTTCGGGTCGAGGAACTGGCAAATCAATCTGCCCTGGGTACGCGGCAATACGAGCGTCGATTTGCTGAGGAGATGGGCTTGTCCCCGAAGCTCTTTGCTCGAACCGCTAGGTTCCAGTTGGCCCTCGATGCGAAACGTCTAGAGCCCCTTCGTTCGTGGTTAAGCATTGCTCATGCGCTCGCCTACTCTGACCAGATGCACATGATCAGAGATTTCAGAAAGCTGGCAGGAGAATCTCCTGGCCAGCTCATTGGGCGAGTTTGGGATCTTCAGCCGTGGTCCCTGCCAACCGGCTGAATGTTGAGGCAATGCGAACTCCGGCTGACTTGCCGGCGCCCGCGGCTAGCGCCAATCAGTCGGCGCTGCCAATCGTCCAACCGCGATCAATCGATCCCGACAAATCGGCCTGAGAGTAGGGGCACCGGCCATCAATCATCCTGCAAAACAAAGCGGCCCTTCTCAAAGGAAGGGCCGCTCAAGGCTGGTTGCACTCCACCTAATACCCTCTATACGCGCCCGCCTGCTGCAACGAAAAGTTGACGCCCCTCTGCTGGTTCGCATAAATCGTCGCCTGGTAATCAAGCTGCTGCGTCGGCATCACCACCGGCGCGCCGTTCATCGCGATATACCGGATGCTGTCGCCCTGTAGCCAGTAGTTCGACGCATACATCCCGTACCCGTTGCGCATCACCAGCAGCGTCGGCGGCGGAGGTGCCCTGCGCACCACAACCGGCATCGGAGCCGGAGGCTCCGGAGCATACTCGTACGCGACCGGAGCGGGAGCGGGAGCCTCCTCCACAACAGGAGCCGGAGCAGCGTACGAAACGGGCGCCCGCTGCACCAGGGCCGGAGCAGTGTCACGCGCCATCTCCCTCGTCGGAATCTCGAAGTCGTCCATCACC
Source organism: uncultured Acidobacteriaceae bacterium (assembly GCA_963752655.1). Classification (GTDB taxonomy): domain Bacteria; phylum Acidobacteriota; class Terriglobia; order Terriglobales; family Acidobacteriaceae; genus Edaphobacter. Next base: position 59,781 of record CAVVZK010000004.1, on the reverse strand, counting down.
TTTACCGTCACCCGGGTCTCCGCCTTCAGCACCGGCCGGGGTCCCCGTCGCGGCAGGTTGATCAGGTCGATCGGCCAAAGCACCGGTATCATCCACTCCACCACGTCCCGCACCGCGTGTCCTTTGCCCAGAATCCGGCCCTGCTTGTCCACGTTGTACTTCGGAACGTCCACCACCTTCGCCGCCAGCGATATCTCCGTGTCCGGCTGCAGAATCAATCGGTCGAACTTAAGCTCCATCCATCCCTTGCCTACCAGGTGCCCGGGATCCTTGTAGTCCTCAAAGCGCCCCACCAGCACACTCCCATACGGCATCGAGGAGTGTCCATACATCTCCACGCGGCCCACCCGGCAAAGTACCGGGTCCCCGATGTCGGCCGTCTTCGACGAGAGCTTCGGCTCGGATAGCGTGCACTGGATCATGGACCCTGCCGGGATCAGCTGCTCCCCGGCGTACCCGGTGAGCGGTGCGGCAATGAGAAGCAGGGCAAGTGCATGCCTGCCGTTCCTCACGAATACCTGCCTGGCGTTGTTCATGGTGATTGCTCCTGGGGATGCAGGGCCCGCAAAGACCCGGTTCCATGCCGTATAGGTCAGTGGGTCGCGGCAACACCTGCCTTGCACTCTGCTGCCCGCAGAAAACAGCCTGTCTTCGGCCCGAATGGCATCACTATCGCCCCATCCGCGATGACCCGTCAAGAGAGAAATACGGAAGCCTTCACCCTTCCATCGTTACCGGCCGTTCAGCTCCGCCAGACGCTGCGCCTTCGCCCAGGCTACCGTCCGCCTCATCCCCTCTTCGAACGGCACCGCCGGCGTATACCCGAAGTCACGCGCAGCCTTCGCCGTCGAGAACTCCTGGTCTCGTCCCAGCAGGTTCACCGCACGGCGCGTCAACGGCGGCCGCCCCGGCAGCCGCAGAGCGCCCTGCACCAGCTCCGATGCCCGCGCCATCTCGTACGCCACACCAAATGGAAGATCGATCCACGGCTCAGGGAGGCCGAGCCCGGAAGCGAGCGCCGAAACGTACTCCCTCCACGTCACACCCGTCCCGTCGCTCAGGTTGTACGCCTGCCCCCGCGTCGCTTCCACGTTCGAGGCCGTCATCATGGCGCAGCAGACGTTATCGACGTAGCAGAAACCGCCCCTCGCCCGTCCGCCATCCACCAGCAGCATCATCCGCCGCCGCAGCATCTTCACGATCTCCACCACGAAGTCCTTGCCCCGCGGCCCATAGATCGTCGCCGGCCGGATCACCGTCACCGGCAACCCCGCATCGGCGTAAGCCCAGACCGCCGTCTCCCCCTGTACCTTGGTCCGGTTATACGGCAGCCCCACGTCCACCAGCTCCGACCTCTCATCTCCCGTCCGCCGCTGGTACCCGTACACATCCGTCGTGCTCACGTGCACCAGGCGGCGCAGCGTGCTCTCCCGGCTCGCAGCCTCAAGCAGCATCCCGGTCCCCAGCACATTGCTGTCGAAGTACGCCTCACCCCTCGCCCAGTCGGTCGAGGTCGCCGCACAGTGGAAGACATGGGTCTGTCCCTTGACCGCTGCCTGGAGAGCCCTGAACTCGGTCAGCGATCCCCGCACCACCTTGACCGGAACCCCCTCAAGTCCGCTGAGATCGGCGCCCGCACGCGCCAGAATCGTTACGGCCGCGCCATCACCCACTAGTAGCTGCGTCAGCCGCCCACCCAGAAACCCGCTCGCCCCGGTCACCAGGGCCCGCATCCTCTCTCCGCTCAAAACACCTCGGTTCGCAGCTTGTCGAACGCATCAAGCGCCATTCCGAGGTGCTCCGCCGTGTGCGCCGCCGTAACACACAGCCGAAGCCGCGCCGCACCCTGGGCCACGGCAGGGAACAGCACCGGCGAAGTCAACACCCCATAATCCCGCAGCCTCCGCGCAAACAAAGCCGTCCGTGCATCGTCATGGAGCATCAGCGGAATCACCGCCGTCTCCGACAATCCCGTGTCGTACCCCATGCTCTTCAAACCGTCCCGCAGCAGCGTCGCATTTCGCCGCAGTCGCTCCACCCTCTCTGGCTCCGCCTTCAGAATCCGCAGCGACTCCATCACCGCCGCCGCCGCCGGAGCCGCCATCGCCCCCGAAAAGATAAACGGCGCCGAAGCATGCTGCAGAAAGATCGCCAGCTTCTTCGACACCGCCACAAACCCGCCGTTCGAGGGGATCGCCTTCGCCAGCGACCCCGTCCATATATCCACCTCGTCCGCCCCCACCCCGAAGTGCTCGTCCGTCCCGCGCCCCGTCGCCCCCAGCACCCCGCTCGCATGCGCCTCATCCACCAGCAGAAAGCACCCAAACTCCTTCTTGATCCGGATCAGCTCCGGCAGCACCCCGATATCCCCGTCCATCGAAAACACGCCGTCCGAGATAATCAGCGTCCGGTTCGCATCCGGCCCGTGCTCAATCTCGTGCCGCAGCGACACCATATCGTTATGCAAGAAACCGCTGCACCTGCACCCCCGCCAGACGGCACGCGTCCATCAGGCTCCGGTGCGAGAGCGCATCCGCAATCACCCGGTCCGCCGGCCCGAACAGCGCCGAGATCACCGCCAGGTTTGCCGCATACCCCGACGTAAACGTGATCGCCGCCTCCGTCCCCTTGAACTCCGCGACCGCCCGCTCCACCTGCCCGTGCAGCTCGAGCGTGCCCGTCAGCAGCCGCACCCCGCCCGTCCCCGTCCCGTACTTGCGGATCGCCGCAACCGCCGCCTCGTCCACCCGCGGATCCCCGATCAACCCCAGGTAGTCGTACGACGACAGCGCCAGCATCCGGTGCCCGTCCACCTCCACCACCGGCCCCGGCCGCCCACTCAGCGGAGCCTGAAACGGATACGCATCCATCGAGCACGCCAGCGCCGTCGTCTCAAACACCCGCCGCGCCCGCGCATCCATCAGGTCGTTCTTCTTGAAGCTGTCCTTGCGCTCCCCCTCGAAATAATCCTCGAACATCCCCCCCGCCGAGGACTGAAACTCCAGCTTCACCTTCTCTGTCCCCTGGGAAGGGCCCTGCAATACCGTGGTCGTGGTTTCACTCATAGCAAGTCATAGTACCGCGATCACTTCACGGCTCCCAAATCCCGCCCAACCTCACCCAGGCCGCGGCTAAACCACGAAACCCGTGTCAAACTCCGCAAAATTTGCCAGGTGGCTCCGAACCACCTCGTAGCACTCGCACGACTTCGCCTCCAGCCGCTTCGCATCCAGGATCCGGATCGCCCCCCGCCGGTAGTCGATCAGACCCTGCTGCTTCAACATGCCCGCCGCAATCGACACACTCGGCCGGCTGTTCCCCAGCATATCCGCCAGAAACTCCTGCGAAATCTCGAAGTCAGGCTTGTTCGCCCGGTCCGCGCAGATCAGCAGCCACCGCGCCAGCCGCTGCTCCACATCATGCTTCGCATTGCACGCCGCCGTCTGCGCACTCTGCGTCAGCTGCGCCTGCACATACCGAAGTGCCAGATCATGGAACTCCTCCACCCGCCGGAACTCGGTTCGCGCCCGCTCCAGCTGCACCGAATACCCCCACCCGGCAACCTGCATATACACCCGGTTCAGGCTCCGCCGCACACCCATCAGCGCCGAAACCCCAACCACCGACTCGTACCCAAACATCCCCGCCTCAACCTGCGACCCATCCTGCAACGTCACCGTCATCGATCCGGCACCCTCCTCGATAAAGAAAAGGTGCTCGATCAGCTGCCCCGGAAACTCCATCTCGTGCCGCGCCTCAAGCGTCACCGCCCGCGGTTCCAAACGCTCTATACTGCCCGGTCGGAGGTGCTGAAGCACCGTGTTCTTGTACGCTCGTGCTGACAAGGTCGACCTTCGTTCCCGGAGAGGCAAGCTCCACATTCCGTTATGACAGTATGAACTTCTTTCTTGTGATACGGCGAAAATCACTCGGAGGCAACGCCGCACTGGGCGCAACAATCCAGGAAAATACACCCACCCAGCCCTGAAGCTGGCAACCTAAGCAGCCCACGTTCATCTATTTGCAGCGAGAAACAGATGTCGTTAGCACGGCCCCGCACACCCCGGGGAAGATTCTTCACGGTTTTGTTGCGCACCGCACAGACCTTTCCCCCCCCCACCCCTAACTTTGGTAACAGAACGGAGGCAAGACACACATGGCTCAATACACGGGAACAGTCAAGTGGTTCAACAACGCAAAAGGCTACGGCTTCCTCGGCCGCGAAGGTGGAGCTGACGTGTTCGTTCACTACAGCTCGATTCAGTCCGAAGGATACAAATCGCTGAAAGAGGGTGATCCCGTCGAGTTCGATGTGGTCCAGGGTGAAAAAGGACCGCAGGCAGACCAGGTCCAAAGGCCCAACGCCAAGTAGAGCTATGTTTGGTTCAACTTGTCTTACCTGCTCTGTCACGCGATACGATGCCAAAACCGCAGCCTCTGTTAGCTACAACACACTAGGAAACATTATCAACCTCTAAGCTTACGCATGAGGGGTGGCTGCACGACCGCCGCCCCATCGCAATTTGGTTCGCTGCTCTATGGCGAGTGTTCCTTGCGAATCACCGCACGGTAAACCCGCTAAATGAGCTCTCCCATGTCCAATTTGTTTCTTGACCGGCTTCCGACCGATATCCGTGGCAGAATCATCGCCCGGTCCGAGCCCGTACCCCTCCCCATTAGAACCGTGATGTTCAGCCCCGCCGCTGTCCCACGCTATATCCACTTCATCACCTCCGGCATCGCCTCCGTAGTCACCACCATGCTTAACGGAGATGGCATCGAGGTCGGCCTGGTCGGCCCCGAAGGCGTCCCCGAAATCCTGCACCTCCTCGGCAACGCTCCCGGCACCACCGACTGCTTTATCCAGGTCGCCGCCACCGGCATCCGCATGGACTTCAGGCGCTTCGAACAGGATTTCTGGCCTCTCGATGCCGTCCGCATCCTTACCCTCCGGCACATCCAGTACTCCAACCTCATCATGGGTCAGATCGCCGCCTGCAACCGCCTTCACGAGGTCGAAGAACGCCTCGCCCGCTGGCTCCTCATGGTCGCCGATCGCATCGGGCAGGACCACTTCAATCTCACCCAGGAGTTCCTGTCACAGATGGTCGGTTCACGTCGGTCCACCGTCACCATCGCCGCTGGAATCCTAAAGCGCTCCAGTCTCATTACCTATAGCCGCCGCGAGATCCACATCGTCGATCGTTCCGGGCTCGAAGCCGCCGCCTGCGAGTGTTACCCCATCACCCGCAAACTGCTCCAGAACCTCGTCGCCTGAGCAATCCGCGTCCCTTCCCAGCATCGCAGCTCTAATGACCGTTCTCTCCTCCATGGAAATCCTCACCGTCGGCGTACACGATCTCGATCGCGGAAGACACCGCCAGCTCCTTCACCTCCTCAAGCGAAACCTTCGCCGCCGCCCCGTTTGAAAAAGTAACGATCAGAAACGAATCGTTCAGCACATCGACGTTTACAACCTTCGTGTCCCGAAGTAATCGCCGCGCGGCATTCTCCTGTTTCCCCATCACCACTCCCGCTTATCTGCGTCTGCGTTCGGTAACTGTTTAACTCCGCCAGTGGCCCTCGACTGCTCTTCCCAAGTCATCGTCACTAGTTCACCGTGTCGGTCGAAAGCCGTCACATGGAAATTTCGACCGAGATGCTACCCTCCACGTCCTCTCCGTCATCCATTCGGTAGTCGAAATGCCTCCCTAGCACCTCCGCCCGGAAGGGGTGCCCCTCGAGATCGGTATGCGCCAGCGTGTCACCCGCCTCCGGCAACAGGACGTCCGTCACCGCACCCTCAAGCTCTGTCACGGCGGCTGGGCGGTCTTCACCTTGAAAGAGAAAAACAAGGGCGATGTGCATTGGCGGCGACTTGGCTTCTTCTGGGGAGCAACCGTTGCTAACCTGGACGCGCTGGCGCAAGATGTGGGCTCCCTTGGGGAGCCGGCTCTCTGCTCTGGGCTGGACTCAGTCGAGCTGCCAGCTCAAGGACCGACACAACACGTGCAGACGGCTTCAAAGCGTTCGCACCGCCCAAGGACACCGGCCGCAGACCGGCCCGTACTTTATTTGGATGCAGCGACTCACCTTCCCGTCTCCTGGCCCTGACCCAGGGGGGGAAGCTCTCCCCCTCCAGTCTCCTGCATCTATCCTGTCATCTTGCACATGCCGCCCAACATCCTCTCCCTTCAACACGTCTACGTCTCCCGGGGCGGTCCCCCCGTTCTTCACGACATCAACCTGGAGGTGGCGGCGGGCCAGCACCTCGCCATCCTCGGCCCCAACGGCTGTGGAAAATCCACCCTGCTCAAAACCATCACCTGCGAGCTCTACCCCCTCGCCCACGCGCCTGGCGGCCAGCCGACCTCCATCAGCATCTTCGGTCGCACGCGCTGGGATCTCACTCTGCTCCGCCAGCGCCTCGGTGTCGTCTCCGCAGAGCTGCCCGGCAAACCCACCCTCCAAACCACCGGCTTTGACACCATCCTCACCGGCTTCTTCTCCGCCTCCACCCTCTGGCCCAACCTCACGATCACGGAGCCCATGCGCGCCCGTGCCGAAGACCTCCTTCGCCAGGTCGGAGCCGAAGCCCTCCGTCACAAGCTCGTCGGACAGATGTCCGCCGGAGAGCAGCGCCGCATCATGATCGCCCGCGCCCTCGCCGGCTCCCGCCTCGCCGCCCACCAGACCCACGCCTCTCTCCATGCCCCACCCGCATCAGAACCCGCCCGCTCCATCACCGCCATCGACCCCCATCCCACATCCGCCCCAACCGCCTTCGCTACAAGCTCCACCGCCCATTCCGCCCAAACCGTGCCCCCAACCGCCGCGACCGACACGGGCGCTCAAACCCCCGCAGCCTCACTCGCCAGCAACTCATCTGCACCTCCCCCGGGAGCAACGTTCGACTTCGACCGAAGCCCGGACCTGCCAACCCCGGACCCGCTGCCCCCCGACCCGCTGCCCCCCGGCCCGCTGCCCCCCGACCCGCACACCCCGGATCTGTCCGGCACCAGCGGGGACATGCTCCTCCTCGACGAACCCTCAAACGCCCTCGACATCGCCGCCCAGTCCGACCTCCGAAGCCTCCTCCGCGAGCTCGCCCAGCAGGGAACCGCCATCCTCCTCATCACCCACCACACCGCCGACATCATCCCCGAGATCGACCGCGTCCTCCTGATGAGCCAGGGCCGGATCGCCGCCGACGGCCCCAAACAAAACCTCCTCACCGCCCCCACCCTCTCAAACCTCTTCGGCCGCGAAATCACCATCACCGAACGCGAAGGCTTCTTCCACACCTGGTAGCTGCAGCCAACACCCGCCGCCCCGCCATCTTTCTCTATTTGGTTGTCATTCCGCCGCGAAGCCTTTTTGGTTGTCATTCCGCAGCGAAGCGGAGGAATCTGCTTCTCCCCGCCCCGCCACCACACTAAGCACCCCATCCACCCACTCCACCGACAACAAAAGCAGCCCAAAGCTGGCGCAACCACCCCCACCAATCCGCTATCCTTAAGAAAGCAGGCCGGAAAAGGCGGAAGGGAGCAAACCCGGCCATAACCCACGCGGTTTGAAGACTTTACCCGTAACCCATTTAGTTCCGGTACTTTGCCCGGGTACCCCCAAGCTAACCCGCTACATTGGAAGACTTTACAGATTTTGGGGGAGGGGGGGCCCTACCTCGCCGGCCGGACCGTCCCAGTCTGCAGCTTCACCAGCTCCGGCTCCGCGATCTTGGACGGCCCAAGCACCGCGATCCGCGGCAGCTGCCCCAGCACCATCGCCACCTCGTCACACGCATACAACCGCGGACAGGTCTGGCAGTCCTTATAGATCTTGTCCGGCAGCAGCGTCCGGTCCTCCACCCGAAACCCGAACCGCGTGAAGAACTCAGGGATCCGTGTAAACAGGCTCACACACGTCACCCCCTGCTCCTCCGCCTCGGCCAGCAGCGCCCGCAGCAACTCCCCCCCCGCCCCCCGCCCCTTCGCCTCCGGCCTCACCACAATCGACCGCACCTCCGAAAGGTGAGGTCCATAGAGATGCAACGCCCCACACCCCAGGAACTCCCCCTCCACCCCCTCCGCAACAGCAAAATCCCGCACATTCTCACAGATCTCCGCATAGCTCCGCCGCAGCAGCGTCCCATCGTGCGACAGTGAGTTCACCAGCTCGAAGATGCGCGTCGCATCCTGCAGCCTGGCCTTGCGCACCCGCAGCGCAGACCCGGTTCCCTCGACCGCCGGAACCACGCCAGGAAAGAGGCTAGTCGCCATCCGCGCCCACCTTAGGAAACCGTTCCCTCGCCGCCCGCAAAGCCTCCGCCACCCGGTGCCGAGCCGTCCCCCCAATCACATCATGGCAATCCAGGGTGGCCCCCATCTCGATGGCAGCAAAGAAGTCCTCCTCGAACTCCTCGCCGAACTGCTTGAGATCGGACAGAGCCAGATCGTTCAACTCCACCCCACGCTCTATGGCAAACCGCACCGCGTGCCCCGTCTTCTCGTGAGCTACCCGGAAGGGCACACCCTTGTGCACCAGGTATGTCGCAGCCGCCATCGCGTTCAGATACCCGGTGGACGCTGCCTCCCGCATGCGATCCCACCGAAACTCCAGAGCCGCCGTAAAAGGGGCCAGCAGGCTCAGCATTCCAAGCAGCGTATCCGACACGTCGAACACGGCCTCTTGTGTCTCCTGGAGGTCCTTGTTATAAGCTAGCGGGAGCCCCTTCAAGATCACAGCGATCGACGTAGCCGCCCCCAGCAATCGGCCAGATTTCCCCCTGAGCAACTCTGTCAAGTCAGGGTTTTTCTTCTGGGGCATAGCACTTGAGCCGGTCGAGAACCGTTCAGGAAGCTCGACAAAACCAAACTCGGCAGTGGCGAAGAGCGTGATCTCTTCAGCGAACCGAGAAAGGTGCAGTCCGACTTGGGACGCAACCTGGACAAACTCGAGTGCAAAATCGCGATCGCTGGTTGCATCCATGCTGTTCAAGGTAGGACCATCGAAGCCCAGGGCGACTCGATGCAATCATTCGGTCCAACGGCAGCGTAGCTCCGGCGACGGCGCCGGATCCGAGCGGGCAGCGATTCAGCCGGGCGCGGCAATCAGAAAATCGCGAGATATCCCGCTCGGCCATGCTCACGTAGGCCAGCAACCAGTGCCCTACGAGCACCGGCTCTGCCCGTTGAAGGTGGGTGTATGACGGCATCACCGCAGTTCCGGCCGCCTCAGCTTTCTCGAGGAGAACTGAGATCCAGTCACCCAAATACTGAGTGGCCGACTCGATCACGCTCCTTATGAAAAGCCGGAGATCGGTGGCGACCTGTTCGTTCCTTGAGCGTCCGGTGTGCAGCTTGAGTGCAAGCGTTCCAACGACACGTGTCAATTCGAGTTCTACGAAGTGGTGGACGTCTTCTGCTTCAACCCGTGATGGAACGACCGAAGCTCCTTCTTCAACGCTCTTACCAAACTCCTGAAGTGCTATCTCTATGTTTGCTGCCTCGTCGGATGTTAATACTCCAACGGCCTGCAGCGCACGGCAGTGAGCCGCACTCGCCGGCGATCTCGTGCGGTAGCAGTCTCCAGTCAAATGGAAATGACCGTTGCCACCTTTCGAACTCCTGGTCGAGGGGATCACGAAAGCGGCCCGACCACATCTTCACTTTAGGACCTCAACCTCTTGCGTAAGTCGGGCTCGGGTCCGCGCAGGAAGTCCAAGAATCCGAATGAATCCCTCAGCATCCTTTTGATCATAGGTATCGCCCATGGTGAACGACGATAGCTCGGTCGAGTACAGGGAGAACTCACTTCGACGGCTGACGATAGAAATATTCCCCTTGTAAAGGGAGAGCCTTACCTGTCCCGTAACGTTCTGTTGCGTGGAGGCGACGAATGCGTCGAGTGATTCTCTAAATGGGGTAAACCACATACCGAAATAAACAAGCTCGGCATATTTCAGCGCAACTGCTTCCTTGAAGTGTGACAAGTCCCGGTCCAGTGTCAGCGCCTCGAACTCCCTTTGCGCCGTAAGGATCAAGGTGCCCCCAGGAGTCTCGTAGCAGCCACGACTCTTCATGCCCACGAACCGATTCTCCACAAGGTCGATGCGCCCGACGCCGTTCCGACCCCCAATCTCGTTCAGAAGCTCTACAAGCTGTACCGGATCCAGCCTTCTAGCCGTCCACGGACACGGGTGTTCCTCGCTCGATGCCGATCTCAACAGTTTCCTCCCGATCGGGCGCATCCTGAGGCGATCTGGTCATTGTCCAGGTTGTCGAAAAGGTGCGTTTTCAGTCGACTCCAACTCCCCGCCTTCATGAGATACGTGCCAGAGATTACGGTCTCGCGAGTGGATCTTCTGCCGACTTGCTTCTACCTGGATGCCGTGTGCCTCGGCATAGTCGAGACAATCCTCACGAGACTTGAGCGTCCACTCCCTCCACGGCGCAATGACTCTCAGGTCAGGCGCCAGAGCTTGGAAACAGTGCTCAAACCGCACTTGATCATTCCCCTTCCCTGTACAGCCGTGAGCTAACGCAATAGCGCCTTCCTCGATGGCGACCTCGATCTGATGTTTCGCAATCACAGGCCGAGCAATGGAGGTCCCGAGAAGATACTTATGCTCGTAGATGGCGCCGGCCCGGACTGTTGGAAATACATAGTCCATCAAGAACTCCTGACGGAGATCGCGAACCACTGCCTTTTTCGCACCCGTTGCGTATGCCTTCCTGACTACCGCGTCGATGTCATCACCCTGCCCAACATCTGCGATGAAAGCGATCACGTCGAAGCCGTAGTTTTCGTTCAACCAAGGAATGATGATGGAGGTGTCGAGACCTCCCGAATACGCGAGAACAACCTTTTGTGACATCTACTCTCTCCGTCTAAGAATCTGTATTGGTTCAGGAACGCCGACGTTTCTGTTGAGATCTGCTACGGCCGTTCAGGACGCCACGAGCCGCGCCCAAGAGCATTAGAAGTGTTGCTTTTTGGGCATGCATCCTATTCTCGGCTTGGTCAAAGACGATCGATTGCGGGCCGTCAAAGACGGCGTCTGTAACCTCTGCGTTCCGGTGCGCCGGAAGGCAGTGCATGAATACTGCATCCGCCTCGGCACGAGCCATGAGGGTCTCATTTACCTGGTACGGCTTGAAATCGGCGCTCGCTTTGTGGCCTCATGCTCAAAACCCATACTGGTGCACACATCGGTGTACACGGCATTTGCGCCCTCGACTGCTTTTGTTGGATCTTGCTGAAGGGTGATGCTTCCGCCTGTCATCTCTCCAATCTCAATCGCTTTGTGAATGATCTCGAGATGCGGGGCGTACCCCCTTGGGGTTGAGACGGTGCAGTGGGCGCCAAGCTGAACGGCCGTGAGCATTAATGAATGGCAAACGTTGTTTCCGTCCCCCACGTAGGCGAATCGCAAGCCCTTAGCCGAACCGAAATGCTCCTCGAGCGTGAAGAAATCAGCGATGGCCTGACAAGGATGTTCCAGATCGGACAAGGCGTTGATGACCGGAATGCGGGACGCCGATGCCATCTCGGTGATCGTGGTGTGAGAGTAGGTGCGGAGAACCATCACACTCATCCAACGCTCCACATTGCGTGCCATATCGGGGATCGATTCTCTCTCTCCCAAAGGTGATTGTGTCTGATCTACGAAGATCGCATTTCCACCGAGCGTATTTATCGCGGCTTCGAAAGTCAGCCGCGTTCGCAGTGAAGCTTTTTCAAAAAAGAGCACCATCTGCTTGGCACGGAGAGCATCGACGAAATCCTCGGGATGAGTCTTGACGGCGTGTGTCAATTCCATCAAAGCCGCCATTTCTTGCACCGAAAGGTCCCCAATGGAGCAAAGATCCCTTCCCTGAAGGCGCTTGCATGCTTCGGTGAATGCAACCTCAGACTGGATCCCGAGCTGTGACGTTGATCCAAGCGGCGCCTCCGATTCTTTTCCGACTCCCTGATTCATCACCACCGCCTCGCTACTCATGAAATTCTCCTTTGCCTTCCGACCATGCGGGAGCTGCACAAACCTGGGTCAGGACTTCGCTCAGCGCCTTCAACGCAATGTCGACATGCTTCTTCTCGAGAATGTAGGGCGGCAGAAACCTGAGCACCGTCTCGCTCGTTCGATTGAGGATGATGCCTCGCGCCATAAGAGAGTTCACAACCGCTTTTGCGATCACAGCGGAAGAGAGCTCCAAACCGATCATTAGACCCAAGCCCCGAACCTCCACCACCTCGGGTTGCACTTTCGCAAGCTCATCGAGACAAGTCTTGAAATACTTGCCGACCGTCTGAACATTTTCGAGTATCTGATCCCGCTCAATCGTCTCAATCACAGCGGTCGAAACGGCGCAGGCGAGAGGACCGCCACCGAAGGTTGTACCCGTGCATTCCCGGGGCGAAGGCCTTTGCGACCTCGTTTGTGCAAAGCATGGCACCCATAGGTATGCCGGCGGCCATGGGCTTAGCGATCGTTGTGATGTCCGGCAGGACGTCGTAGTGCTGATAAGCAAACCAGCGGCCGGTCCTCCCGAACCCGCTTTGTATCTCATCGGCAAGAAGGAGAGCCCCGTTCGCGCTGGCGAGCTCTCTTGCCACGTTTAAGAACTCACGTGAAATCGGGCGGATTCCGCCTTCCCCCTGAATAGGTTCTACGCAGATCGCGCAGACCTCATCGCTGAACTTCGCCCTGAGGTCGGCGACGTCGTCGAAACGCACGAAGTCTACGTTTGGCATTACGGGGGCAAAGGGTGCTCTGTATTTCTCTTTGTGCGTGGTCGCCACAGAGCCCATAGTGCGTCCATGGAAGCTGTGTTCCATGGCAAGGAATCGGGTGCCAATTTTTTGTCCGGATTCGCGCAGAACACCTGCGTGTGCTCGAGCGATTTTTAGCGCGGCCTCCCATGCTTCCGTGCCGCTGTTGCAGAGAAACACGCGGTCGAGGCCGCTGATTGCCGTAAGTTGCTCCGCGAGCCGGCAGGTGCCGGGATGGTAGAAGAGGTTGGAAGTGTGGAGGAGACGTTGGCTCTGTGCTGCGATGGCCGATTCGACAGCGGGGTGTCCATACCCTAGGGCGGAGACGCCGATCCCACTCAGGAGGTCCAGATGGTCAGTTCCCTCGGAGTCGCGGAGGTAGACTCCCTGACCTCCAACAAAGAGGCGCGAACTTCTTTCATACGTAGGCACGAGTAAGCGCTGCTCCGCGGCCTGGATGCTTTCGAGCTTCATGCGAACATCACCTCCGTCCCAAGATTCACGCGTGTTGTGCAGAGATCAGGAAGGGAACCAACGGACTCGGCGGGTAGAATGCGCACCCGCTTCACTCCGTGGGTAAGAGCTTCGCGGCAAGCGTTCAGCTTAGGCAACATGCCTCCGTAAACAACCTGCTCGCGTTCGAGAAGAGGGATCTGTTTCAGCGTAAGCCACTGCATGACACGCCCATCAGACCCCTTGACACCAGGAACATCTGTTAAGAAAACGAGGTTCTCTGCTTCGGAGCCAATGGCGCATGCGGCTGCCATTTCATCGGCATTAATGTTGTAGTATTCACCATCGAAGCCCAGCGCTATGGATGAGATGACCGGAACGGCATTCATCGTCCAGATCGCTTCGAGCCAGCGCGGGTTCATCGATGCAATCTCCCCGACGAACCCCAGGTCAGGCACTGTCTTCTTCTTTCTGGCCCGAAATACATGTCCGTCTCCGCCTGAAAGCCCAACGGCAGTCTGTCCGTGTGATCCGAGTGCGGCTACGAGAGACTTGTTTACGCGGCCGGCCAGAACCATCAGCGCGGCGTCACGCGTTTCTTCATCGGTGACGCGCAAACCCGAGATGAACTGACTTGATTTCCCCATTTGAGCCAAGGTTTGGGTCAGTTGAGCGCCACCTCCATGTACAACGGCCACAAGGTTGCCATCCCGCACAAGTTCTGCAATCGCCTTTCCGCACTTGCCGAGGAGTAACTTGTTCTCGATGGTCGCTCCGCCCAGCTTGACGACGAACTTCATAGCAGGCCCTCCGACTCTTCCCATCCGAACATCAGATTCATGTTCTGCACGGCTTGGCCTGCCGCCCCTTTAAGAAGGTTATCGATACAGGAAATGAGTACTACGTGCCGCCCATCCTCATGAACGACCAAACCCAAGTCGCAGAAGTTGGTATGGACGACGTGCTGGATTTCGGGCAAGCTACCGACAGCTCGGACCCGAACGAAAGGGCTATCGCTGAAGAACTCTTCCATTGACCCCAACACTTCGCTGGCTTCTGAGCATCCTTTAAGACGAAGGTAGATCGTGGTGAAGATCCCGCGTGGAATCGGCAGGAGATGTGGAGTGAACTGAATTTGTGCCTGCGTCAGGTGAAGCTGCTCGAGCAGTTCGCCTACATGTCGGTGACCAAAGATCGAGTACGCCGAGAGATTGTTTGCAGCGTGCATGAAGTGTGTCAATGCGGACGGGGTCTTACCCGCTCCACTGACCCCAGACTTCGCATCGCAGATGATCCGGGACTCGAGATCGATCAGACCCGTCTGCAGCAGTGGTGCTAGAGCCAAGATCATCGATGTGGCGTAACATCCGGGGTTGGCGACCAGCCGCGCAGAAACAATCGCATTTCTATGCAGTTCAGGAAGTCCGTAAACAGCTTCTTCCTGCAATGCGTCCACGACAGGGCTGGCTTCATCTTTGAGGTTGTAAACGGCTCTGTTGCTAGCCTTCCGCAACCGCCAAGCGCCGCTCAAGTCGACGACACGAATACCTCGTTCGATCGCTGGCGGGACCAGAGCCCGAGCTTCGTCGTGAGGTGTCGCGAGAAACAGAACTTTCACTCCTTCCTTCACCAGCCGGTCCCACTGGAAGGGGAAAACTCTGATTTGATCGTCACTGGTCAGCGAGGGATGTAGATCAGATAACTTTGCGGAGCCACTGTCCTCGTTTTCACGCCCAAGAAACAGCGGCATCTGTCCACAGAAGCGCGGGTGACGCATCAAGAGCCTGGCAATTTCTCCGCCGGCGTAGCCGCTCACCCCTGCTACTGCGACCCGCGGTCCCAGGCGCGACGGTTCGCCACTAAAGTAGGCTTCGCCTCTTGGTTTTCTTGTCTCTTAGGAGCCAATATAGTTCTCAATCCTTGATTTTACGATTCGTTGCTTGCTTCTCGTCCGGGCAGATAATTAGAACTGTGTCGTCTCCCGCGATCGTTCCGACGACCTCTGGCCAATCTTCGTAGTCGATGCTGGCGGCAACCGGCTGGGCACCTCCAGTTGCAGTCACGAAGACCAGGAGATTGAGGGCCTGCCGCACCTCCAATCCAAAGCCTTCCAACACCTGCCGGATACCTGGCTGATCATCAGCGTCGGTATCAACCGACCCAGGTAACAGGTATCCGGAGGATCCCTTCATCAGGTGTAGATCATGGATGTCCCTTGAGAGGGTAGCTTGCGTGACGTGAAATCCTCGAGCGGCCAACTTTCTACGAAGGTCGTCCTGGCTTGCGATTGGTCCGACAGATAACAAGTCGCGAATGGCCCCATGACGTTCAAACTTCAACCCTTGCTCCTTTCCTTTCTAAGCAGAAGCCTGGAACACGAAGACATCCTCCTGTATGTATAAATATACAACAGATGACCTGCATATTTACTCGAAACTATCAGTTTGTGCAGACGCAAAACAGTATAGTGGCGTATGGAGCAAAACCTGTCCGTCGCCTCGTACGCCCCATAACATCGAGATCACCCGAAAAAGCACGCTTCGTAAGACGCTCATTGACGACCGGTTCGATCATGACTCTTGTGGTGTGGGTTTTGTGGCCTCGATTGCTTCTGTGAGCTGCTTCGCATGAAATTCTTAGTCTTGCCTTGACTGCACTGAGCCGGCTGGCACACCGCGGTGCAACGGCCGCAGATGGGAAGAGCAGCGATGGTGTTGGTGTGATGACGGCCCTGCCTCGCTCGTTTCTTCTAAAGGAAGTCCTGCGACTCACAAGCAAGCAGCTTTCATCTCAAGAGATGCTTGGAGTAGGAGTGTTGTTTCTGCCAGTAGGAGAGGAGGGCGCCAAGTTCGCTCTTGAGGAATGTTTATCGGCTCATGGTTTTACAGTCCTATGCTGGCGAGATGTTCCGGTTAGAGTTGATCTTCTTGGCGAGATTGCGCTTAGCACCATGCCGAACGTTCTTCAAGTCATGGTGACTGACGCTCGGAAAGGTCAGGAAGGTTCTCGCGAAAAGCGTCTGTATCTCGCGCGTAAGCAATTTGAGCGGATGCACCAACATGAAAAAGTAACGGGTTACATTTGCTCGCTTTCTACAAAGACCATCGTTTATAAGGCGATGTGCTCAGGGGTGCTCCTGCGTGAGTTCTACCCGGACCTAAGTTCACCAGAGTACGTAACTCCGTTCGCGATATTCCATCAAAGGTATGCGACGAACACACTTCCAGCCTGGCACAGGGCGCAACCTGGGCGAACACTGGCCCACAACGGCGAGATCAACACGGTATGGGGAAACAGGGCGAGGATGGCAGCGCGGGAGGCGACGCTCCCCGTTGAGTGCAAGCCAGTTTTGACCGAGGGCGGCACCGACTCGACGAGCTTAGATGAAGCAATTGAACTGATTTCGCAAAATGGTAGGTCGGTGGCAGAGGCGGTCAGGATGTTGCTTCCACCACCCTCGAATCAACGACCAGGGTCTCCATTCTTGCGGTACCACATGGACTCTGCGGAGCCGTGGGACGGACCGGCGGCGATCTCCTTCAGTGACGGGCGAGTAGTAGGTGCAGCGCTGGATCGCAATGGTTTGCGTCCATGCCGATTCGCAATCACATCGGAAGGTCTAATTGTCGCCGGCTCAGAAGCGGGACTTGTCGACCTGGATCCTGAGCACGTCGTCCACAGCGGGAGGCTCGGTCCGGGACAGATGCTGCTCGTCGATCTCGAGGCGAAAAAGATTCTGGAAGATTCGGAACTCTGGGACGTCTTTGATGCGGAGGAGGGCTATGCGAAGGAGTCAGAGGACTCGACCCTGCACGGTGTCCCGGGCGGGATTCAGCTAACACGAGACGACATCGTGGGAAAGCAGAGGGGCTTCGGCTACACGCGGGAGGACGTGAGGATGATCCTGGAGCCGATGGCGAAGGACGGAAAAGACGCAGTATGGTCCATGGGAGATGATACCCCGCTGGCCTTTCTTGCCAAGGCACCCAGACCCGTATACGCCTATTTTCGGCAGAGGTTTGCTCAGGTCACGAACCCGGCCATCGATCCGATCAGGGAAGCTTGTGTCGTCTCTCTCCACACGCGACTCGGTCCCTGGCCGCACTTTCTTGACAAAGATGCGCCGCTCCCTGGTCTTTCACTGGCTTCACCCTTCCTGCAGCTAGGCCAAGTGGAGGCTCTTAGAAGAGGAGAGTATCCGCATGCGATAGATCTGGCCTTCGCTGAACTTAGTTGTACCTTCGGAAACGCTGGTTCGCTTGAAGGAGCCCTCGACGACCTATCGTCGCGCGCCATCGAGATCGTGCGAAAGGGCGCGAGAGTTCTGCTGCTGTCGGACCGTCTTGCGAGTCGAGATGAGTTACCCGTTCCCATGGCAATGGCTACGGGTGCAATACATGAGGGCCTCGTAGCTGCCGGTCTCAGGACCTTAGCCGGTCTCGCTGTCGAGGCGGGTGATTGCCGTGATATTCACCATGCGGCGGTCCTGATAGGCTACGGAGCGGGTGCAGTTTGTCCGTGGCTGGCGCTCGAGACCGCACGGCTATCTGTTGCTCCTGAAGAGGCCGATTTAGCGGAGACAAGGATGCTTACTGGCTTTCGACGCCGGCCTCGCGAAAGTGATGTCCAAGATGGGAATTTCTGTTGTGGACAGCTATCGAGGCGCGCACCTTTTTGACAGCCTTGGCCTTCACGCGAGCATTGTAGATCGATGCTTTCCGGGAACACCAGCGCCGCTCTCCGGCATAGGCTTCGTGGAGGTGGAGAGGCACGTACGTGAAACTTGGGCCAAGAGTGGTCAGAATCCAGCCGCGGAACTTCCGGATTATGGATGGATTCGCTTCCGGAAGACCGAGATCGCCGAACCTCACGCATGGCAACCTTCAACGGTGAAGGCTCTCCAGTCAGTAGTGGGAAGCGCCCGTGGTGTACCGCTTTCGGAGGATCCGTCCGAAAGATTCAGGATATTTACCGAGTAGTTCCGACAAGCGTGATGCCGCAGCGCTCCGCCATCTCCTTGATATACGCCCTGCGGCCCATGAGATTCCGATTGAGGATGTCGAGGAAGCCTCCGAGTTGTGCAAGCGTTTCGTCGCGAGTGCCATGTCGTTAGGGTCGCTCAGTCCTGAGGCACACCAGACGATAACCGCGGGCATGAATATGCTGGGCGGCCGTTCGAACACCGGCGAGGGCGGAGAAGATCCTGACGTTTACAAGGTAGAGCCGGGACTGGCTCTCCTCGCAAACGATAGGGTTCTGCGCTCAGCGAACTCCGGAGGAACAACGTTAGTCGCTGAATACGCAACAACTGCAACCGGCGCGCGCGTGTCACTGAATAACAAAATCAAACAAGTTGCGTCGGGACGGTTCGGGGTGACTGCAGAGTATCTCGCTCACGCTGCCGAGATCGAAATTAAGGTGGCTCAAGGAGCCAAGCCCGGCGAAGGGGGGCAGCTTCCCGGGTTCAAGGTCAGCGGATTGATTGCTCGTTTGAGGCATGCGCAGCCCGGCGTTTCTCTTATTTCTCCGCCACCACATCATGACATCTATTCGATAGAAGACCTTGCACAACTCATTTACGATCTGAAGCGTGTCAACCCTACGGCGGCGATCGGGGTCAAGTTAGTGTCGAGTTGCGGGGTGGGGACAGTAGCTGCGGGCGTTGCGAAGGCGTACGCCGACTTCATCGTGATCGCGGGTAACACAGGCGGAACAGGTGCCGCGGCCCTATCGAGCATAAAGTATGCGGGTAATCCCTGGGAATTAGGCTTGGCCGAAGCTCAGCAAGTTCTTCGAAAGAATGGTATGCGGGGACGCGTGCGTCTACGCACAGACGGCGGCTTGTCAACGGCTAGAGACGTACTTATTGCTGCACTTCTAGGGGCAGACGAATATGCCTTTGGCACGGCGGTTCTCGTGTCTATAGGTTGCGATATGGCGCGTCAGTGTCACCTGAATACGTGCCCCACTGGCATCGCGACGCAGAAGCCTGAACTGCGGGCGAAATTCCGCGGAAACCCCGAACAAGTCGTCACCTTCTTCATGGAACTCGCACACGAATTACGCGCTCTCCTAGCACGGTACGGATTATCTTCTCTTTCAGAGGCAATCGGACGGACCGACCTTCTGGAACAAGTCCGTTTCGACGGCAGTCTTGATCTCGAGGCTATGCTGAGCCGTGAGCAGGGCGGGCCAGCATCCTGGCAGGGTTCAAGGAATGACCAGTCGCAAGCGACACCGGCGCTCGACGAGTCCTGGGTTCTGCCGGCCTTGAAGGCGGTCCATTCAGGTGTTCCCTTTTCGGTAAGCTCTCCAATAAGCAACGGGGATCGAGCGGTTGGAGCTCGACTAGCCGGAGAACTCTCACTGCTGCGCTCCCAGGGGGCACTCAACGCGGACATTACCCTGAACCTCAATGGAACGGCGGGGCAATCATTTGGGGCCTTCGCGGTGGAAGGTATGAACCTCATCCTGCAGGGAGCGGCGAATGACTTCGTAGGTAAGGGCCTCTCGGGTGGAAAGCTCATTATCCGTCCCCGAGGCCTGGCGGCCCAGAACAGTGGTCGCCATATCATCCTTGGCAATGTTGCTCTGTACGGAGCGACGTCTGGTTACCTCTATGCGGCGGGTGGGGCAGGCGAGCGATTTGCCGTGAGGAACTCGGGAGCACACGCTGTTATCGAAGGGGCCGGAGACCACGCTTGTGAGTACATGACGGGCGGATTGGTCGTGGTTCTCGGTAAGGTCGGGTCTAATTTCGGCGCAGGTATGACCGGAGGTCTGGCGTGGATTTATGACTCTGACTGCTCTGTCCTCCGAGATGGTCGGTTCCATCCCGACTTCGTTACACCAACGACGTTTGCTAATGCGGATGAAGGATCGAAAGCCGTCCTGAGAGGTATGGTCGATGCGCATGCGAGAGAGTCGTCAAGCAGCTTAGGTACGGCTTTACTACGTGACTGGTCAAACCTGGCAGAATCTTTCGTGCTCTTCACTCCGAGACCGCAGGCTTGACTCTTTTTGTCCACGCATCGGACCTTCTCCACGAGAGGTCTTCCTCAGGCTCTCCTTGGTGAGTGCCCCCTGGAATCTTTCACTGTGCTCGGTTTAGGTGCGGGCAATGCATCGGTGAGTCTGGGCGCCAGCAGAGAACACCATCAACGAAGTAGAGCGTACCGTTGAAGCAGCTGAGGTACGGACAGTTGCAACGCAAGCATTGGTTGCGCTCTTGAATGACGTCACGACGGGGATGGGCAATGTTTGACTTGAGAACCATCAATGATGTGCTCGCATACGCCACGAGTCGCGGCACTCATGAAGTCATGCTCTGGCATGATGGCAATAAGTGGAGGCCGATCACGTCAGAAGAGCTCTACGGGATGGTCAGAGCGCTTGCCTACGTGCTAAGGACATGGGGTGTTGAAAGGGGCGATAGGGTCGTCATTCTTGCCGAGAATAGGTGGGAGTGGCCGGTCTCTGACTTTGCAACGCTTGCTGTTGGCGCAGTCGATGTACCTCTGTACGCCACTCTGACGGCCGCTCAGGTTGGGTACATGTTGCGGGATTCCGGTGCTAAGGTAGCGATCGTCTCCAGCAAGGAGCAGTACGAGAAGTTGCTTGCCGCGGGAGATACGCCCTCGCTTGAGCATGTAATCCTGATGGATGACGGGGACCTGCCGGAAACAAAAAGCTTGAAGTCGCTGTTATCGGGTGCGAAATCTTTCCAGCGAAGGGATGCCGATTTCGATGCTCTGCTTTCGTCGGTCACATCAGACGATCTCGCGACCATCATCTACACTTCAGGGACGACGGGCGAGTCGAAGGGCGTTATGCTCACGCACGGGAATCTAGCCAGTAACATCAACGTTTCTACTGGTGATCTGGGTTTCAGCGACAAAGACACCAGCATTTCGTTTCTGCCGCTCTCCCATGTCACAGCTCGGCACGTTGACTACGCATTGATGTGTCACGGAGCCAAGCTCGCTTACTGTCCAAGATTTGACCTCTTGCCACAGGCTATGACGACCGTTCAGCCCACGATATTCATTGGGGTTCCTCGGGTTTACGAGAAGATGCGCCAGGCTGTTGAAGCGAAGTCAGCGACTTCCTCTATACGAAGCAGGTTGCTGGCTAGTGCTCTTTCAATCGGGCACAAGAATCGGGACACGGTTCTTGCGGGAAAGACCCCAGACTCGCTCAACTGGCGAATCGCTAACAAGCTGGTCTTCTCGAAAATCCGGGGCGCGTTTGGGGGCCGAGTGAAGGTATTCAACTCTGGGGGCGCGCCGCTTGGTGTCGATACTGCGGGTTGGTTTGCTGATGCCGGGATTCGAATCTTTGAGGGATACGGACTTACCGAAACCTCGCCCGTGATCTCGGTGAACTATCCACGCGCGCACAAAATTGGCAGCGTAGGGCGCCTTCTTCCAAACGTCGCTGCACGGTTTGCAGAGGACGGTGAGCTCGAGGTACAGGGTCCAGCTGTCTTCCGGGGGTACTGGAACAAGGAAGAGCAAACCGTGGAGGCGTTTACGGCCGATGGTTGGTTCAAGACCGGAGATATCGGAACCATCGATGAAGAGGGATTCCTCTTCATTACGGACCGGAAGAAGGAGTTGATCAAGACAAGTGGAGGAAAGCTGGTCGCTCCGCAACCGATCGAGAATCGACTCAAAGCGAACGGCCTCATCGCCCATGCAGCTCTTGTCGGCGATAAACACAAGTTCGTAAGCGTGCTGATCTCACCAAACTTCACGATCTTGGAGGCTTGGGCGAAGGAGAACGGATTCTCCATATTGGATCGAGCGAATTTGATTCGGGAATCCCGGGTGCTCGACATGTATCAAGCGATAGTTGACCAAGTGAACGGTCAACTTGCCTCGTTTGAGAGTATCAAGCGTTTCGCGTTGGTCGCGGACGATTGGACGGTCGAGCATGGAGAGTTGACGCCGAGCATGAAGTTGAAGCGGCGGGTTATCGAGATCAAGTACGCCAGAGAGATTGCGGGGTTCTATGCCGATGAGGCTAGCGCTCGAGCGTGAGGTTGTGCTGCCCTATAGGGCGGCTATGTATTAGAGCGTATGATTTTGTGGCGAAAGAAGGAGCTGAAACGATGCGTGTTGGGATGTTGACGGGTGGGGGAGACTGCCCTGGATTGAATGCTGTGATTCGGGCGGCGGTACGTAAGGGTACGTTGCATTTTGGGGATGAGTTCATTGGCTTTACGGAAGGGTGGAGGGGTGTGCTTGATGACACGACGATGCCGCTTGACCTCACTACGACCTCGGGAATACTGCACCGTGGAGGCACCATACTCCGATCGTCTCGGACGAATGTGAAGAAGATAGATGGTGGCCTTGAGCGGTGTGCGGAGGTGATCAAGAAGCACGGTCTTGATGCCCTCATCGCGATGGGAGGAGATGATACCCAGTCGATAAGTCTTGCGCTGTCTGAACGGGGGGTTCGGTGCGTCGGAGTTCCGAAGACGATTGATAACGATCTGAGTGGGACGGACGCATGTTTCGGTTTCGATACGGCGGTTAGCATCGCGACCGAGGCGGTGGACCGGTTGCACTCGACGGCAGAGGCGCACAACCGTGTGATCGTGGTCGAGGTGATGGGCCGGGATGCGGGCTGGATTGCTCTCACGACTGGTGTTGCTGGCGGAGCGGACGTGATCCTGGTGCCAGAGCGTCCGATCGATATTGAGGAGGTTTGCCGGTTGATCACGTACCGGCGGGAGCATGGGAAAAAGTTTTCGATCGTCGTGGTGGCGGAGGGAGCCAAGATGCAGGAGCATGCCGGCCAGACCTCGATGGGTACGGCGACGGACTCCTTCGGGCACGTTCGGTTGAGTGGTATAGGGCAGGTGCTGGCGGAGGCGATCGAGGCACGTACGGGGTACGAGACGCGGAGTGTGAACCTCGGGCATACGCAGCGTGGGGGCACACCGACCGCTTACGACCGGATGCTGGCAACGCGGTACGGTGTGGCTGCGATCGACCTGGTGCATGCGGGAAGGTTTGGGCGGTTGGTGGTGCTTCGCGGGACAGAGATCTCTGACATCCCGATTGCTGACGCGATCGCGAAGACGCGCACGGTGAGCGAAGACCTTCTCAGACTGGTCGGAGATCTCCAGCCGTTACGGGAAAGCTAACCTCCGTTGATTCTTGTTGTTTGGTTCTCGGAAACGGGGTAAAAGGATGTGGGGGCAACCTACCGCCAACCCCCCTTCAGGAGAGACGATGGCCGGCGCTGCGCAGGGTACATTGCGGGAGGTCCTGGATATCCGCCAGGCTTCGGACTACCTGGGCATCAGCGGAGACACGCTTTACCGCTATGCGTCCGAGGGGTTTGTCCCGGCGTTCAAGCTGGGCAATCGATGGCGCTTTAAGAAGAGCCTTCTTGACGCGTGGATGGACGAGATGTCCGGCGTCAAAAAGCCGGCGCAGGTTGCGGTGATGCCCAAGGAGAAGAAGCCGGTGGCACGGGCTCGTTAGGCTCGTCCTCCTAGGGTCTTTCCGAGGGATCGGCTGAGTAACCCCTGAGATCCCGATGCGCTTTTCGCGGATGCTTGTTCCAGTGTCACCCCCCCTCCCCCCAATTCTGTAAATTCGTCTAACAAATGGACTTAGGCAAGCACTGGACTGCAACCTGTTCAATCCGGGAGGGTTCCACCTAAAATCCACCATACATTGGACTTAGTAGTATGGCGTGACCAACGGCGGTCGCGTTAAGTTTTCATACTTCAATCCTAGCGAATCCACGGGGGGTACTTGCGCCACGGGACTCCCGTTTCTTGCGCTTTTCGGTGGCGGTAAGGGTCGGAGTGACGGGCTGGGTCATGATCGGGTGAGACGGAGGTGATTCGACTTCGCTCAGGATGACGGGGCGTGGAGGCAGACCCTTCGGCTTCGCTCAGGATTACAGTTCGCATCGCCCAGGACGGCGATCTTGTTTGCGCTACATCTAGGCTGGCTGGAGGGTGAAGGTTGAGATCTCGGGGGGGCAGTTGAGGCGGAAGGGGAGGCCGACGGTTCCGATGCCGCGGTTGACATAGAGCTGCATTCGTCCGAGTTGGTAGAAGCCCTCTGTGTAGATGCGGCCCATGGGCGGGAGGACGAGGGCGCCGAGGATGGGAAGCCTGATCTGACCTCCGTGCGAGTGGCCGGAGAGCATGAGATCGACGAGTGCACCACGCGGATGGACTACCACGTTGTCTGCGTAGTCGGGGGCGTGCGCCATGAGGATTACGGGGCCTTCTGGATGCGCCGGGATGCTGGTGTTGAGGTTGGGTATGTCGGTACCAGGGTCCGCTGTTCCGGCGAGAGTCAGGTGGTCACCGCCACGGGTGAGGACGAGGAACTCGTTTCTGAGGACTGGGATGCCCTGCCGCTTGAGAGCGTTGGTAACGAGAGCGGCGCCTACGGTCACGTCGTGATTTCCGAGGATGGCGTATTTTTCCGTGCAGTTCAAGGTGCGGAGGATCTCGGCGCAGCGCTGCGCGGCGTGGTTGGCCGCCACAAAGGTGAGGGAACCGCGGGTGACGAAGTCTCCCGTGAGCAGAACGATGTCAGGGCCAAGGGCGTTGACACGGGCGACGATCTTCTCCAGGAAGTATGGCTCGGTGTATTCGTCGAGATGGAGATCGCTGAGCTGCGCGATTCGGAGGTTGTGGAAGCCGGCGGGTAGATTGGCAATGGAGATGGTGCGGTGTGTCTGATCGATCTCGTGCCGTGCAACTTCGCCTGAGTAGACGGCCATGCCGGCAACGAGGGCGGCGGCCCCGGTGAGGAAGGATCGTCGAGTGACTGCGTGAGGGGAGGTCACCGGGATTGCAGACATAGTTCATGATACGGGGGATGCAGGCCAGAAAGGGCGGCGCGTAAGGGCAGAGAAGGAGAAGCAGTCCGAGTCGGGCCCGATCGGATGCAGCAGTGTGCACGCAGCCATCGTGACGCAAGAGGTCTGGACGCAAGAGGTCTGGACGCAAGAGGTCTGGACGCAACAGTATCGACGCAGCTTGGATAGAATCGACATCGATGACCACAAACCTTCGGAAGAAGAGGCTCGCGAAGCTTGCGAAGACGACGGGCTGCGATGCGCTTCTGATCACGCATGCGCCTGCGATCCGTTACCTGTGCGGCTTCACCGGTTCTTCGGGTGTGTTTGCGATGGCGGGAACGCGGACGGCGCTGATTACGGACGGACGTTACACGGAGCAGGCGAAGAGTGAGGTGGTGAACACAAAGGTGGTGATCGCGCCGCGGTCACCGCTCGTGGCTGCATGTGCGTGGATTGAAGCGTCTGGGGCGACCAGGTGCGGCTTTGATCCGGAGCATACGACGGTCGCCGCACTGTCGACGATGCGCGGTGCGATATCGCCCAGGCTTCGCCGGAGCTTTTTTCAGCCAGCTCCGGATCTGCTGGGCCGCATGCGCGAGATCAAGGATACGGACGAGATCTCGGTGATGCGAGAGGCTGCGGGGGTTGGGTGTGAGCTGTTCGACGGGATGCTGGCGGAGATCGGGTCTTCGCGGACGGAGGTGGAGATTGCGGTGGAGATGGAGCGGCGCGCGCGGGTCAGGGGAGCGGAGCGGATGAGCTTCGAGACGATCGTCGCAGGCGGCGCCAGGAGCGCTCTGCCGCATGCGCATCCGACGTTGGCGAAGCTTCCACGAAGAGGATTTGTGGTGCTGGATTTTGGCGTGGTGTGGAAGGGCTACTGCTCGGATATGACGCGCAGCGTGCACATGGGAAGGGTCTCCCTGGAGGCGCGAGCCGTGTATGATTCCGTTCTGGAAGCACAGATGTGTGCGATCGAACGGGTCGCGCCCGGCGTCGCGACAGGCGAAGTGGACGAGGCAGCACGAGAGGTGCTGCGGCGATCCAAGCTCGATGTCCACTTCACCCACTCGACGGGCCATGGGGTGGGGCTTGAGATCCATGAGCAGCCGCGCATTGGAGCCAGGCAGTCAGAGGAGTTGAGACCGGGAATGGTGATCACGATTGAACCGGGAGTTTACCTTGAAGGGCGCTTCGGGGTGCGTATCGAAGACATGGTGTTGGTGACGGATCGAGGTCACGAGGTTTTGACGACGAGCACGAAGGCTCTGATTGAGCTGTAAGCGAGTAGGTTACTTGTAGAGGGTCGATTTTGATGGATCGTGAACATCTGGATGAGTTGCGGGAGTTGGTCGAGTTCCTAAAGGCGAATGAGATCGCCGAGTTTGACATGGAGCGCTCGGACGTAAAGTTGCGTTTGAAGTTTGCGAGCGCCAGGGTTGCCGAAGAGCTTCGTCCGCAGAGCTTTGCTGTCGCCTCTGCGCCGGCGGCCGAGGTTGCCGGTGTAGGCGTCTCACTGCCGGTTGCGGGTAAGGCTTTGCAGGCGGAGGCGGCGGCGCCAGCTGAGGAGGTGCTGCACGAGGTGAAGTCGCCGATCGTAGGGACGTTCTATGAGTCGCCGGCGCCGGGAGCCGCGGCGTTTGTGAAGGTGGGCGACCAGGTGGAGGCGGGCCAGGTGCTTTGCATCGTAGAAGCGATGAAGTTGATGAACGAGATTGAGGCGGATGTGGCGGGGGAGATCGTGAGGCGCATCGCGACGCCTGGACAACCGGTGGAGTATGGGCAGCCGCTGTTTGCAGTAAGAGTGCGATAGCGGGGAAGAACGCTCGGGAGACGTGTCCGGGGACGAGGGTGGCAGGGAATCTGGCAAGGGATGTAGGAAGGCAACGCTGCTTATGTTTCAGAAGGTATTGATCGCGAATCGTGGTGAGATCGCGCTGCGAGTGATCAGCGCGTGCAAGGAGATGGGGATTCGGACGGTCGCGGTGTATAGCGAGGCGGACCGGAACTCGCTGCATGTGCGGTTCGCGGATGAGGCGATCTGTATAGGGCCCCCGCGGTCAGCGGACAGTTACTTGAATGTGCCGGCGGTGATCTCGGCGGCGGAGATTGCGGATGTGGACGCGATCCATCCGGGGTATGGGTTGCTGAGTGAGAACGCGAACTTCGCGGAGGTGTGCCGGGCGTCGAACATCAAGTTCATTGGGCCGCCGCCGGAGGTGACGCGGATGATGGGCGAGAAGTCGACGGCGCGGCAGACGATGAAGAAGGCGAAGGTGCCGATACTGCCGGGGTCGGATGGGGTGATTGAGGGCGAGGGTGAGGCGCTCGAGTGGGCGAAGAGTATCGGGTACCCGGTGATCCTGAAGGCGGTGGCTGGGGGTGGCGGGCGCGGGATGCGGATTTGCCGGAGTGCGGCGGAGCTGCCGGCGCTGTATCAGCAGGCGTCCACCGAGGCGGCGAATGCGTTTGGCAACGGCGACCTGTACATGGAGAAGTTCATCGAGCGGCCGCGGCATATCGAGTTCCAGGTGCTGGCGGATGAGCATGGGAGTGTGATGAGCCTGGGGGAGCGGGAGTGCTCGATCCAGCGGCGGCACCAGAAGCTGATCGAAGAGGCGCCGAGCCTGATGGTGACGCCGAAGCAGAGGTCGGAGCTGGGGAAGACGATCGAACGGTCGCTCAAGGATATCGGCTACTGGAACGCGGGGACGATCGAGTTCCTGATGGATGAGGATGGGAAGATCTACTTCATCGAGATGAATACGCGGATCCAGGTGGAGCATTGTGTGACGGAGATGGTTACCGGTGTGGACCTGGTGAAGGCGCAGCTGCGGATCGCGGCTGGCGAGCGGCTCGGGGCGATCGTGCCGGAGGTGCCGGTGGTGCGGGGGCATGCGATCGAGTGCCGGATCAATGCGGAGCATCCGGAGAAGTTCACGCCGAGCGCGGGAAAGATTACGGCGTTCAACCTGCCGGGGGGGAACGGTGTGCGGGTGGATACGGCGCAGTATGCGGAGGGTGTGGTTCCGCCGTACTACGACTCGCTGATCGCGAAGCTGATCTGCCACGGGAAGGATCGCGAGGAGGCCATGAACAAGATGCAGCGGGCGCTGAGCCAGTTTGTGGTGCAGGGGATCCATACGACGATTCCTCTGCATCAACGGATCTTTGCGGATGAGGAGTTCCGGGCGGGGCACTTCGATACGAAGTTCATGGAGCGGTTCCTGGAGCGGCAGAAGGAGTAGGTACCCTCCCCCCCGTACTTCGGAGCTAAAGTCTTCGATCGAGGGAGGTTGTGGAGGGGGTACCACCCAGGCGGCGAATCGGTCAGGTGCGGTGTGGCGAAGTTCCGGTGCTTCCACGCCTTCTTTCTATCGTATGGGTTGAGCGGGGGTGATTGCGCCAGACTCCGGCTTGCCGGAGGTGGTTGCGCGGGCGGGACTTAGGCGGGAGTGATGGCATTTCGGGGGTTGACAGGGCTGTACGCGATTGCGGATGCGGGGACCCTCGGGCGGGAGGGGGTGGAGCTGCGGGTGTTTGCGGAGGAGCTGCGGGCGGCGGGGGTCCGGGTGGTGCAGTGGCGGTGCAAGGGGAGCCGGTCGGAGGTGCTGGAGGGTGCAGCGGTGCTGCGAGGGGTGTTCGCTGGGACGGGGTGTCTGCTGATCATGAACGATTCGGCGGAGCTGGCGGTGGCGGCGGCGTTTGACGGGGTGCATGTGGGGCAGGGGGATGGCGATGTGGAGGAGGCTCGGCGGGTGGTGGGGGTGAGTGGAGTTGTAGGGGTGTCGACGCATACAGAGGCACAGGTGCGGGCGGCCGAGGTATCGAGCGCGGATTACGTTGCCGTGGGTCCGGTGTTTCGGACGGGGACGAAGCCTGACGCGGAGGCTGTGGTGGGGCTGGCGGGGGTTCGGCGCCGCGCGGGCTTTGACGGGGAAGCCGCTGGTTGCGATCGGGGGGATCGGACCGGAGAACGCGGCAGAGGTGCTGAGGGCGGGGGCCGATGCTGTGGCGGTGATTGGTGCACTGTTTCGGCCGGGGATGAGCGTAGGGGACGGGGTGCGGGAGATGGTGCGGGCTGCCGGCGATTAGAGGGCGGCGTTGCTCGCTGCGAGGTTATCTCTGGGTGGTGGTATTTGCTGTCAGTTCTTGTAGATTCTTGCTTCCCTTGGACGGAGGTGGAGGGTGGTGGCGCCGGCGGGGTCGCTGGAATCCCTGTAGTTGCCGAGCTTGAGGTCTTTGGCCTGGACGCCCCGCGGCAGGGTGTAGTCGACTGGCTGGCTGGAGAAGTTGAGGACTACCAGATAGCTTGATGCACCGAGGCTTCGGGTGTAGATGAAGACCTGTTCGTGCGTGGGGTCGAGATCCTGGTAGTCGCCGTAGATGAAGGCTGGATCGCTGCGCCGCAGGGCGATTACTTTCTGGTTGTAGTGGTAGACGGAGTCTGGATCTTTAACCTGATCGGCGGCGTTGATTTGGACGTAGTTGGGATTGACGGGCTCCCAAGTGTGACTGCCCGTGGTGAACCCTGCGTTGCTCGTTGTGTCCCACTGCATGGGTGTGCGGGCGTTGTCTCGTCCATAGGCTGCTGCTCCGGCGATTAACTGCTGCTCGGTGAGCTTGCCCTGGGCTACCTCTGTCTTGAAGCGGTTCTGTACCTCGATGTCATTGAACTCGCTGATTTTGGTCCAGGGATAGTTGGTCATGCCTAGTTCGTCGCCCTGGTAGAGGTAGGCGGTACCACGCAGCGTGAGGACCATGGTTTGAAGGAGCTTCGCGGACATGGCGCGTAACTCAGGAGTGGAGGTATCACCCCAGCGGGAGACAACGCGGGACATGTCGTGGTTGCTGAGGAAGGATGTGTCCCAGTCCTGCTTGCCGAGGACGGTTGCATGGGCGGTGTAGGTGGCTTTGAGTTCAGGGAGATGGAGCGGGCGATAGTTGTAGCCGCCCATGGCGCCGATTCGGGCGGCATCGAAGTTGAAGATCTGGCTGAGTTCGTGGCGATCTTCGCCGACGAGATCGTGGGTGCCGGCGAGGTTGATGCCGATAGCTTCGCCGACGCTCATGTCGTCGTATTTAGAGAGAACTTCGCGATTCATCTCCTGCAGGAACTCGTCGCGCCGCGGCCCGTTGGCCCAGAGCTTGACGGCGTCCTGTCCGGGCGCCAGGTCGGGCAGGCCGGTGGGCTTGCTGATGAGGGGGATGACGTCCATGCGGAAGCCGTCGACGCCTTTGTCCAGCCAGAAACGCATGAGGCTGTAGACCTCCTGGCGGACCTTTGGATTCTCCCAGTTGAGGTCGGGCTGCTTGACGGCGAAGAGATGCAGGTAGAACTGCCGGGTCGTCTCATCCCACTGCCACGCCGAACCGCTGAAGAACGAGGTGTAGTTGTTGGGCGGATCGAAGCCGTTGGGAGCGTTTGGATTGGGCTTGCCGTCGCGCCAGATGTAGTAATCGCGGTAGGGGTTGGTGCGTGATTTCCGCGACTCCTCAAACCACTTGTGCTCGTCGCTGGTGTGGTTGACGACCAGATCGATAATGAGGCGCATGTGCCGCTTCTTGATCCCGGCCAACATGCGGTCGAAGTCGGCCATGGTGCCGAACTCGGTCATGACTTTGCGGTAGTCGCGGATGTCGTAGCCGTTGTCGGCGTTGGGTGAGTCGAAGTGGGGGCTGAGCCAGATCACGTCGACGCCGAGGTTCTTGAGGTAATCGAGCCGGCTGGTGATGCCGTTCAGGTCACCGATGCCGTCGCCGTTCGAGTCCTGGAAAGAGCGCGGGTAGATCTGGTAGACGACTGCTTCTTTCCACCATCGCTGCGAGTAGCCATTGATCACGGTGACGCCTCGGGAGGGACGTATAGCATCGGTGGATGCGGGCTTCGGGGATTGGGCGTTGGAGTCGACCCAGACTGCGGCTACGAAGGCGGCTACCAGGGCGAGTTTGGAAAGAGTGAGCACCACCGCATAGTAAGGTCGGCGCTGCCGCTTTGACGAGTGCTCCGACGGTACGCACGTTCGGGATGATCGGTTTTTTGTCTCAGCTTCCACCGGGCGTGGATGCGGATGCCATTGCCTTTTGATGTGGCAGGCTGATGGAGGGTGTGAGGTTAAGGCTATGGGAGCTTCCCGTTTTCTTGCTGTTTCGATGCTGCTTGGTTTGTCTTGTGTCGCTCGAACACAACAGTTCAGCAGTGTTGTGATCAAGCCCTCGGCATCGAGCGTTCCCGGCGCGAGCCGTTTCGAGGTTCTCCCGAGTGGTGACCTGATCGGCCATTCCGTTGCTGTCGGCGACCTGATAAGCCTGGCCTATGCGGTCCCGAGCAATCCATCGCCGAGGTTAGCTTCGCTCCCGGCGTGGGCAGTCCGCCAGCGGTTCGATGTTGAAGCCAAGACCTCGGCCTCCTTGGGGCTCGACACGAAGGACATTGAGGCCCAGAGGCAAACGATCGTGATCCTAGTGCGGAGGCTGCTGAGGGATCGTTTCGGGCTCGTGCTCGGGGTCAGAACCGCCGTCACGCCGGTGTACGCGCTTACGCTCCCTGGGGGAGATCAGAGGCTTACGGGATCGAGGATCAGCGCGAGGGATTGCATCCTCGATACGGCCCCGAATGGTTGCCACAGCTTTGAACCAGGCTTCGGCCATCCTCTAAACGCAGGAGCCGTGGACATGTCCGACCTGGCGGGCTATCTCGAGAATTGGACAGATCTGCCCGTTGTTGACCGAACGGGAAGGACCGGGCTGGTCGAGATGCATTCGAAGGGGTGGCAGCCGATGCGTCTGCCGCCTCCTCCACCGGGTGCGTCCGGTACGGGAGCCGAGTTTGCCAACCTGTCGACGCTCCGGGAGGTTCTCGGCAGCTTTGGCCTGGAGTTGCATCGGGTTGAGGAGAGCTTGCCCTTTTACACGGTGGAGCGCCTCCATCAGCCAACGGCGAGATGAGGTGTGGCTTGCTCGCGGC
The DNA here is from genome assembly GCA_963752655.1 of uncultured Acidobacteriaceae bacterium. Lineage (GTDB taxonomy): Bacteria > Acidobacteriota > Terriglobia > Terriglobales > Acidobacteriaceae > Edaphobacter. Next base: position 27,746 of record CAVVZK010000004.1, on the reverse strand, counting down.
ATGAGAGCCCTGGTGAGATCTCACGCGTCCGGTTCCCGGGGGGCATTGCTGACGGGATCGGCGTTTGGCGAGAGGTTCCATTACACTGGCGTTACTGACCGTGAGACAAGGAAGCTGAGACCCGCTCGGAGGATGCCTGAAAAGGCGAGCCACGATTTGGCCAGCGTATATCCGAGTGCATGAGACGGGCGACGAACAGAAGCAGGGGCACGGGGAGGAAGCGAGCGGATGGCTGATTTGTTTGCGACGAAGTCGATGAAGACGTTGCTGGCGCAGGCGGAAGAGCATGGCAGCGACACGCTTGAGAGGTCGCTCGGGCCGGTGCAGCTGACGGCGCTGGGGATTGGCGCGGTGATTGGTGCGGGCATCTTTGTGTTGAGCGGGCTGGGGGCGCAGACTGCCGGGCCGGCCCTGATGCTGTCGTTTGTGCTGAGCGGCCTGGGATGCGCGTTTGCGGGGCTTTGCTATGCGGAGTTTGCGGCGATGATTCCGCTGGCGGGATCGGCGTACACGTATGCGTATGCGACGCTGGGGGAGCTGATTGCGTGGATTATCGGGTGGGATCTGACGCTTGAGTATGCGATGGGCGCGAGCACGGTGAGCTCGGGCTGGTCGAATCATTTTGTGGAGTTTCTGAACATCTTCGGGATCTAAGTTTCCGTTGTGGCTGGCGTATGACCACTGGACGGGGTTGAAGCAGGCGACGGATGCGGTGGCTCGGCAGATGGTGCATGCGGCTGCATCCGGAGCTGGTGCCGGGAACGATGCCGTTCAGCGATGCGCTGGATGCGTTGAAGGCGGCGCCGCCGCCGGCGTTGACGGCGCAGGCGCATGCGCTGCTGCACGCGCCGACGATTGGCGGTGTGGAGCTGGGCTTCAACCTGCCGGCGTTCATCATCGCGCTGCTGATGACGGCGGTGCTGGTGGTGGGGATCAAGGAGAGCGCGAAGTTCAACGCGACGATTGTGGCGGTGAAGGTGAGCGTGGTGTTGTTTGTGCTGGCGCTGGGGTCGCACTACGTGAACCGGGCGAACTGGGGGACGGACTGGCGAGCTTTGCGCCGTGCGGGTTTTGGCGGGATCGGGCTGGCGGCGGGGCTGATTTTTTTCAGCTATATCGGGTTCGACGCGGTGTCGACGACGGCGCAGGAGGCGAAGAATCCGCAGCGGGATCTGCCGATCGGGATCATTGTTTCGCTGACGATCTGCACGCTGCTGTATATCGGCGTGGCGGCGGTGCTGACGGGCATGGTGCCGTGGCATGACGTCAACATCGAGGCGCCGATTGCGCGGGCGTTTCTGGACCATGATCTGAAGTGGGCGGCGGACATTATTACGGTGGGCGCGCTGGCTGGGCTGACGAGCGTGATGCTGGTGATGCTGCTGGGGCAGAGCCGGGTGCTGTATGCGATGGCGCATGATGGCCTGCTGCCGAAGAAGTTCTTTGGCGAGATCCATCCGAGGTTTCGGACGCCGTGGAAGGCGACGATGCTGGCGGGGTTGCTGGCGGCGATCGTGGGCAGCGTGACGCCGATCGAGGATATCGGAAAGATGGTGAATATCGGGACGCTGCTGGCGTTTGTGATCGTGTGCATCTCGATCATGGTGCTGCGACGTTCTGACCCGGACCGGGCGCGACCCTTCAGGACGCCGCTGGTGCCGCTGGTGCCGATTCTCGGGATCATCTTCAACGGGTACATGATGTACACGCTGGGAAAGTGGAACTGGATCCGGCTGTTTGGGTGGCTGGCGATCGGGCTGGTGGTGTACTTCGGGTACAGCCGGCACCATAGCGAGGTGCAGAAGGTCGAACTGACGAAGGTGTGAGCCCGTCTGGGGTGACACGCGATCCAGGAGGGCTCAGGGCCCGGCGTCCCGCAGAGGGAGGCCGGGCCTTACTGCTGGGGGAGAACGGGGAGGACGATGGAGTTTGAGGGAGCGGGGTCGTCTCGAAGGCGGATGTAGAAGGTGGTGTTTGCCGGGCGTCCGGAGGCGAGGTTGCTGGCGACGTCGGTTGGTCGAGGAACGCTGATGGTTGTTCCGACGAAGCCGGCGGGCACGGTGGTGGGGTTGTTGAGTGTGGGATCGATGCCGAGGGCGTCTACGAGGTAGAGGCTGGACCCGGTGAGGGTGCAGGCGGCGGTGAGGTCCGTGGTGCAGTGGACGTCGGTGAGGGTGGGGAGGCGGACGAGGACGGCGAGCGGGATCCAGTCGCCGGCGGTGCCTTCGGGGGAGACGGCGCGGAGGCGAAGCGGGCCGAAGGCGGAGGTGCCGAAGGTTTTGAGGGGATCGAGGGTGCCGAGGAGGGTGTGGGGGTCCTGGAGGACGAGGGTACCGGCGGCGACGGTGAGCGAGGTGTGGAGGGAGTCGTCGGCGTTTGAGATTTCGACCTTGCCGGTGCGGGGGAAGGGCGTGGGCGAATTGAGGGAGAAGAGAAGCTGCTGGTTGATGGGGAGGTCGTCCTCGCTGGCGAGGTGGATGCTGGGGCCGGGGGCGTGGGTGATGCTCTTGCTGATGAGGGAGACGAAGGGACGCGGGGCGGAGACGGAGACGGGGAGGGGGAGGGTGCGGCCGTCCTTGAGGGTAGACGCTGGCGGTCTGGCGATCGTCTGGTTTGAGCTTGGGAGGTGCGGCGTCTTTCGGGAGGAAGAGGCGAAGGGTGTTGGGGGTGGTGGATGCGTCAGAGGGTGCGGCGGAGGGGGTGAAGGTGAGGCCTGCGAGCGACATCTGCTGGACCTGATCGAGGCTGGTGCCGGTGAGCAGAGCGGACCTGTCGCCGGCGTGGAGCTCGAGGCTGGCGAGGGTGGCGGGCTCGGAGAAGGTCTTGGTGGCCGACGGTCTCGGGGTGGGTTTCGCCGTACTGGTGGATGGCGAGGTGGAGGGAGCCGGGGTCTGCGGATTTGAGCGGGAGGTCGACCGAGATGACGTTGGGTTTATCGGAGGGCTTGAAGGTGGCTTCGATCTGCTGGCCGGGGGTGGCTTCGAGGGTGATCTTCTGGACGCAGGCGCTGCCGGTGGAGGTGAGGAGGAGGTGGTTCTCACGGCCGGCGATCAGGGGATCGGTTGCGGCGATCTTCCAGTCCTTACCGGGGGTGTCCTGGAGCTGGATGGTGGGGCCGGTGAAGGGGTCGAAGCCCCAGAAGCCGGTGATGGATCCGGTGACGATGCGCCGGGAGGGTGCTCGAGGGCGGGCTCGGCTGCGCGGCCGAGTTGCTGGCCGGGCTCCCGGGGTGAGGGCCTCATGGGTGGCTGGGGCCTGCTTTGCGCGGTTGGGGTTGAGCACGAGGCCGCCGCTGAAAGGCGTCGGGGGTGAGGGGGATGTCGGTGGTGGCGGCGCGGGGTGATCCGGCTGAGTGCACATGGAGGACGAGGTCGTGGGCGAAGGCGGTGGAGAAGACGAGTGGCGCGCCCTCGACGGGAAGGACGACGTCGGGCTTGAGCAGGCAGGTGACTGCTTTCGGGTCCGAGCGGGCGCAGAGGCGGAGGCGACGGCGGCCTGGATGGCGGGGAGGCCGATGACGATGACGGACTTGGGGTTGTGGAAGGAGGGCGGGGTGTTGAGGCGGAGGTTGAGGGCGGCGTCCTGGGGGAAGGCGATGGCGGGGATGTACTGGTACTGCGCGGTGTGGAGGCTGCTGGTGATGCGGACGAGGTCGACGACGGCGCCGACGTAGGCGCTGTAGTTGCCGCCGCCGGCGAGCGAGGTGTGCGCTGGCGGCGCTGATGAAGTCGGAGTTGGCGCCGGAGGTGAGCGCGGCGACGACGGTCTGACCGTGGCCGTCGTCGAGCAGGGTCTGGATGCCGGCTCTGGGTGAGGCAGTTGTACTGGAGGTCGACGGGGCGCTTGAAGCAGTCGTCGTTGGGCTTGAGGTTGAGGGTGCGGGCGAGGAGGTCGGAGTGCTCGGCGAGGGCCTTGGGGTCGGAGGGCGGGACGCGGCGGATGTGGGCGAGGTATTTCTCGATGCGGGCCTGCTCGAAGCCGGCCTCGGCGAGGTCCTGGGAGGCGCGGACGAAGATGCCGGGGCGGCCGCGGACGGCGGAGCGGAGGGTGGAGAAGTCGCCGCCGGTTTCGGGCGCGAGGAAGAGGATGGCCTGCTGGGCCTCGTCGGGGACGGTGACGGTGACGCCTTCGGCGCGGACGTTCTTGTTCCAGGTCTCGATGCGGTAGAACCAGTTGTCCGGCGGCGGATTGGTGGTGCCGCGGAGGAAGACGGCGACGAGGAGGTACTTTACGGACTGGGTGGGGGGCAGGTCGGGATGGAGCCAGAGCTTGTCGCCGGGCTGGAGGTTGGGAACCGAGGCGATGGGCAGGGTTCGGCCGCCGCGGGTGACGTGGACGTCGATGCTGGGGCCGGCGAGGTCGAAGCGGGCGAGGGGTCTGCGCGGGCAGAGGGGCGGTGCCAAGAAGACAGGCTGCGAGAGCAGCAGGAGCCATGTGTGGCGGAGTGCACTTTGGCCATGCCTTCTATTTTAGATGGCCGAGCTCGATTCGGTGCCAGTCCGGGCCTTGGTGCACCGGGTACATCGAAGGCACCATTGCGTGCGCGGTGGATGGGATGGTCGCTGGCGATGACGCCGTCGCGGATGGTGATGACGCGGTGGGCGTACTCGGCGATGTCGGGCTCGTGGGTGACGAGCGACGATGGTGTTGCCCTTGGCGTGGAGATCGTCGAAGAGCGCCATGATCTCGTCGCCGGTTTTGGAGTCGAGGTTTCCGGTGGGCTCGTCGGCGAGGATGATGGAGGGCTTGTTGACCAGGGCGCGGGCGATGGCGACGCGCTGGCGCTGACCGCCGGAGAGCTCGTTGGGCTTGTGCATCATGCGGGTGCCGAGGTTGACGGACTCGAGCACGGCCTTGGCGCGGGCGATGCGCTCGGCGGCGGGGGTGCCGTTGTAGATGAGGGGCAGCTCGACGTTGTGGAGGGAGGTGGCGCGGGCGAGGAGGTTGAAGGTCTGGAAGACGAAGCCGATCTCCTTGTTGCGGATGCGGGCGAGCTCGTCGTCGTTGAGCTCGGAGACGTCGTGGCCGTTGAGCCAGTACTTGCCCTGGGTGGGCGAGTCGAGGCAGCCGATGAGGTTCATCAGGGTGGATTTGCCGGAGCCGGAGGGGCCCATGATGGCGACGTACTCGTTGTGGCGGATGCGGAGGTTGACGCCGCGCAGGGCGTGGACCTGCTGGTCGCCCATCTCGTAGGTCTTCCAGAGATTGTCGGTGACGATGACGTCGCCGGTGGCGGGACCGTGCTGTCAACGGAGGACGTTGACTGCGGTCTCGATGGGCATCCGGATCTCCGGTGATGTTGCATGTGTCAGGATAGTAAGTCTGCTGCGCGAGGTTCCGTGGGTTGGACGCTCGACGGTTGCCTGTTGAGGAGCGCGGGTTAGGACTGTGTCAGCTTGTCGGAGCGGGTGCTTCAGCGGTGTTATCTCCTTTGACGACGGTTCCGCTCTTCAGGGTGCGCAGGATCTTGTAGCGGTCCGGTGACGATCTCGTCGCCCGTCTGACAGGCCGCTGAGGACCTCGATATCGGTGGCGCCGGTGACGCCGGTGGTGACGGGGACGAAGCGGACGCGCAGCTTTTCTGTGGTCGTCGGCGAGCGACGTAGACGCCCTGGACGAGCTCGGGCTTGGCCGGCGCGCTGGCGGGGTGGCGTGCGGCCGCTGTGGCGGGTTTGTTCCGGCGGTTCGGCTGCGAGAGCCTTCTTCGGCGGCGGGATCCCGCTGGACCAGCGCCTGGATGGGAATGGTGAGGGCGTTCGGGCTTGTGCGCGGTGGTGATCTTGGCGGTGGCGGAGAGGCCGGGGCGAAGCGTCGTCGGATGACCTCGATCGAGGGTGACGACGACCTTGAAGTCCTTGGCCTCTTCGGTGCCGGTGGTGGTCTGGGTGGTGGCGATGCCGGTGGTGCGGAGCAGGGCCTGATCGCCGACCTCGGTGACGTGGCCCTTGAAGATGCGGCCGGGCAGGGCATCGACGGTGACGATCGGCGGTCTGGTTCGAGCGCGACGTTGACGATGTCGGTCTCGTCGACCTTGACCTCGGCGGTGATGACGGACATGTCGGCGAGGGTCATGAGGGTGGAGCCCTGGGCGTTCTGGATGCCGAGCGACCACGGTCTCGCCCTCGCGGACGGGGACGTTGGTGACGAGGCCGTCGAAGGGGGCGCGGCTGATGGTCTTGTCGAGGGCGTCGAAGTTGGAGCGCTGGCTGGCGACGGCCTGGTTGACGTGGGCGCGCTGCGAGGCGGTCTGGGCCTGGGCCTGGGCCTGCGGCCGCCTGCCGCTGGGCGAGGGTGGCGGAGGCCATGTCGAAGGCGGCCTTCTTGGCGTCGAAGTCCTGCTTGGCGATGAGCTTGTCGTTGTAGAGAGCCTGGGCGCGGTCGAAGTCGAGGCTTCTTCTGCTCGAGGTCGGCCTTGGCCTGGGCGATGTTGGCCTCGGCGGTCTTTTCGGCGGCGACGAAGGAGTTGACGTCGGTGCGGGAGGAGGCGATGGTGGCCTGCTGGGCGGCGACGGTGGCGGCGGGCTGCACGCTCTCGACGGTGGCGAGGATGGCGCCGGCCTTGACGTGGTCGCCTTCCTTGACGTTGAGGTGGGTGATGCGGCCGAAGGCGGTGGCGCCGATGTTGACGTAGGTCTTGGGCTTGATCTGGCCGGTGCCGCTGACGACGGAGACGAGGTCCTGCCGGACGACCTTGCCGGTGGCGACCTTGGTGACGCTTGCCTGCCCGTGGAGGATGGTGCCGACGACGATGCCGCCGAGGACGAGGAGAACGACGACGAGCAGGACGATTTTCTTGGCGCTCATTGCTGTTTTCTAGGTGCCTCGGGTCAGAGTTCGAGGTTGCAGCGTCTGGAGAAGTGCGTACTGGCTGCAGACATACGGAGCAGATACCGAGTCCTGTAGCGTAGCGGTAGTCCTGGAAAAATGTTCCTTGGATCTGCGGCGCGACAGGAGCGAGTTGCGTGAGCAGAGCGGGTCGCGCAGGAATCCATGCGAGACGGTGCACTGCGCCGATGTTGATTCAGCCTGATGATACAGTCCGAGCGTGGTGATGCGTCTACCGCTTGTATCGCAGGTTGCCTCGCGCCTACAATATAGTCTTGGTAAACCAGGAGTTCGCCCGTATGACAGCGTCCTCGGCGCTTTGTCTCGGCACGCCGTTGCTCTTCTCCTGTGTTGCTGATGGCGGCCGGGCCGGAGCTGGGCAGGCTGCTGCGCAGGACGGCTCGGGCGCGAGCACCGGACGGCGTGACCAAGGCGCCGCTGGTGGCGGAGAAGCCGGACCCGCTGAAGCGCCGGCTGCACGGACAAGGAGAAGCGTCCAGCAGAACAAGGCGCTGAGGCAGGAGCTGAAGGGCGTCCTACAAGACCTGGGTGGACCAGGATGTGCGCTGGATCATCACGGACCAGGAGCTGCAGGCGTTCAAGAACCTGAGCAACGATGAAGAGCGCGACCAGTTCATCGAGAACTTCTGGCTGCGGCGCAACCCGAATCCGGATTCGCCGGAGAACGAGTACCGCGAAGAGCACTACGCGCGCATCGCGTACGCGAACGAGCACTTCGCCGCGGGCAAGCCGGGCTGGCGGACCGATCGCGGCCACATCTACATCGCGTACGGCAAGCCGGACACCATCGACTCGCACCCCAGCGGCGGCAACTATGAGCGGCCGATGGAAGAGGGCGGCGGCAACACCTCGACCTTTCCGTTCGAGATCTGGCACTACCGCTACCTCGAAGGCATCGGCGACAACATCGATATCGAGTTTGTGGACACCTGCATGTGCGGCGACTACCACATGACGATCGACCGCTCCGAGAAGGACGCGCTGAAGCACACGCCGGGCGCGGGTCTGACGCTGTATGAGCAGATGGGGCAGGCGAAGCAGGCGGACCGCTTCTCAGGCGGCGGCCTGGAGCAGCTGGGCAACGGGCCGATGTCGTAGCCATGAACCAGAGCAAGCAGTTCGACCGGCTGGACCGCTTCGCGAAGCTGATGGCGCCGCCGGTGATCAAGTTCAAGGACCTGGAAGCGTTTATGGCGACCTCGAAGATCCTGACCGGGCCGCCGTTCCTGTTCGATGTGCGCACGGACTACGTGAAGGTGACCAACGACACGGTGCTGGTGCCGCTGACGCTGCAGATCCAGAACAAGGACATCACGTTCAACACCAAGGACGGCGTGGCGACGGGGACGGTGAACATCCTGGGACGGGTCTCGAACCTGAATCACAAGCGCGATCCAGACGTTTGAGGATACGGTGAGTGTGCAGGTGCCGAGCGAGTTGCTGGCGCGCACGCAGAGCAACATGTCGGTGTACTGGAAGTCGCTTCCGCTGCGGCCGGGGCTGTACAAGGTCGATATCGTGATCAAGGACGTGAACAATCCGGACCACATCGGGACCTGGCGGCGCAGCGTGAATGTGCCGAAGTATGATGACGACCAGCTGTCGCGCTTCGTCGCTGATTCTGGCCGACCAGATGGAGCGGGTGCCCTCGAAGGACATCGGCGCGGGCAACTTCGTGATCGGCAATACGCGACTGTCGGCCGCGTGTTCCGACGGGGATCGCGGTGCCGGTGACGTTCCACCGCGGCGCAGAATCTGAACTTCTGGATGCAGGTGTATAACCTGGGCATCGACGAGAAGAGCAAGCAGAACGGCGCGACGATCGAGTACCAGATCATGGACCTGGCGACGAACAAGACGGTGCTGGAGACGCAGGAGCTGACGGCGAAGCTGAACCCGAATGCCGACCAGGTGACGCTCGAAAAGAGCATGCCGCTGGCGAGTCTGCAGCCGGGCAAGTACCAGGTGAGCATCAAGGTGAATGACGGCGTTACGAAGCAGCAGATCGCAGAGTCTGCGCCGTTCACTGTCGACTAGGATTGAGATTAGGGACGACATCTACTGCACCGCGCCGCACGGAGAGGGTGTGACGGTAAGGGGCTTGAGACGAGGTTGGATTTGCTTCACACGCCGCAACTGAATCGCTTGGACAAGAGAGCCATTGACGCCCAGGTTGAACATAGTGCGAAGATTTCGGGTTGAATTCGGTGTTTTGACCGCGGTGCTGACGCTGGTACCGGCAGGTTATGCCTGCGGACCGTGAGTGCGGTGATCTCGGGTGTTGTCCGGGACACAAAGGGCATTCCGCAGATGGGCGCGCTGGTGCAGGTTCTTTCGTCGTCGAACTCCGCGGTTCGGGCGACGACGTTTACGGATCTCCAGGGCCGGTACCAGATCCGGAATCTGCTGCCCGGGAGCTACGGGATACGTGCTACTGCGGCCCTCGTTTCTGCCTACGTCGCGAGAGAACCTCCATCTGCTGCCTGATCATGGCTCGGTGGTGAACCTTACGCTGAGTGGTTTGCTGGACAGCTCTGTGTGGCTGCCGGCGAGACCCAAGGGGCCGGAGGAGGCAAGTGACGATTGGAACTGGACGCTCCGCTCGTCTGCGAGCCGGCCGATTCTGAAGCTCGATGGGGATGGGAAGCTGGCCGTAAACGGAGGCGCGGAAGGGGCAACCGGGGGTCCCGTGATCCATCGGCGAGCGAGGTTGAGGTCCTCGTCGAGGAACTTCGGTGAGGGTACGTTGCGTGCCGGGGTGGCAGGCGAGAGGGTGGGCGGGAGCGGTACGGGGATTCTGATTGAGAGTTCTGTCGGGCAGCCGGAGCGGGCTCCGGTGGCGATGCCGCGATCGACCTTTCGACGTCTGTCGAGCGACCGCTTGGGCCAGCGGGTGTTGCTGCCGCGCGAGTTAGCTACAGCTCGCATCCCGAGATCGGCGGCGGTGAGCTTGGTGCCGGGTTGCGGGTTGCGAGCGTCTCCTCGGCAGAGAGATTTGCACTTGGGGACTTCGCGGAGGTGGAGGCCGGGAGCAGAATCCAGGCGATCTCTGGTCCTGCCTCTGCGATCGTGACGCGACCGTTCCTGATGGTGAGCACGCATCCTGCCGCGCAGTGGACGATCACCTATCGGATTGCGAGTGCTGCGGATTTTCAGGACTACGATTCGGCCACCGGGGATGCCGAGGAGCTTCCGGTCGCGGCGCGTGTGGGGGATCAGGTTCAGACAGAGAGGTCGCGGCACCAGGAGATTGCTGTGTCGCACCACAGTGGGGCGACTCTGCTGAAGGTGGCCTATTTTGCGGATGCGATGGAGAGGGTGGCGCTGTCGGGGGTCCTTGCAGGTGGCGGAGATGGGGCGATTGCGGTTCCGGTGACCTCGGCTGCTCCGGAAGGAGCACAGGTCCCGTGGTCGGGCCTGATTGTGGATCAGAGCAACGGATCCTTTCGGGCTCTCACGGGGGGGTATCACGGGCTCTGGCTTCAACGTTCTTTTGACCCGGGGGCTGGGCGAGCATGCGTGGGTGGCGGTCGAGTGCAGCGCCGGAAGCGCGCTGGCTGACGGGGATGTGCGCAGTGCGCGGGCGGCGATGGTGCGATACCGGTGGTGCAGGCGCGCCGGTCGGAGGCTGCCACGGTATTGTTGAAGGTGAATGTTGCATCAACGGGGACGCAGGTACGGACCTCCTACCGGTGGCAACCGGGGGTGCTGGTCTCCTCTGTCGATGCCTTCAACCTGCTCGCGGGCGGGGGGTACCTGGGCTTCCATGTGCGGCAGCCGGTGAGGCTTTCCGGGTGTGCTGCCGGACGGCTTCGAGCTGACGGTGGACGGGACCAACGTGCTGGGGCAGGGCTATCGGCTGGTTCGAGGGGCGGGTGGGCCACCGATGTACCTTGCTGCTTATCCGAGCAGCATGCGGGCTGGCGTGGCCTTCAACTTCTAAGTCAGCTCACCTGTCGAGTAGTCGTGGATAGCGCCTGATCTGCGGGCCGGGACATCTGCGCGTGAGTGCCGCCTTGAGATGTATCGTAATACGATATAATGGTATGCAATGACACAGCCGGTTGCATCCTCGACATCCGACGCTGCGGCTCCAGGCGCTTGGCGGAGTTTCGACACCAGCTGCGGCGGTTTCTGCAGTTCAGTGAGGCTGCGGCGCACAGGGCCGAACTTCCAGCCACAGCAGCATCAGCTTTTGCTCCAGGTGGCAGGAGCACCTGCGGTGTGTTGACGACGGTCGGCTACCTGGCCGAACGGCTGGGACTTCGGCACAACAGCGTTGTGGAGCTTAGCAATCGGTGCGAGGAGGCAGGCCTGATCCTGCGGGCACACGATCAGCCTGACCGGCGGAGCGTCGTACTGCTGATGACGGCGAAGGGGCGCGAGGTGCTGGAGCTTCTTGCGATCGACCACGCGCGCGAGCTGAACGAGCTTGCGCCGCGGCTGCTACGGACGCTTGGGAAAGCTGAAGATCCCGGAAGGGAGAGCGGCGCTCGAGGCTGGGGTTCAGGACGGGGACAAGGGCGTACCAGGGAGGAGAAGAGTTTGAAATCGGAACCATCTGCATTGCGCGACTTCACGGTAGACCGGCGGGTCTGGCTGCTGTCGGGGGTCGCATTGGTCATCGGCATGGGCGCGACGGTCCTGGCGGTGCTTCTGCTTCGGCTGATTGCGATCTCGACGAACCTGTTCTACTACCACCGGTTCAGCGCGGTTTCGGTGTCGCCGGCTGGGAGCTCGCTGGGGCACTGGATGGTGGTGGTTCCGGTGGTGGGCGGCCTGCTGGTTGGGCTGATGGCGCGGTTTGGATCGGACAAGATCCGGGGCCACGGGATTCCCGAGGCGATCGAGGCGATCCTTCTTCACCGGGCGCGGGTGGATGCGAAGGTCGCGATTCTGAAGCCGCTGTCGGCGGCGATTGCGATCGGGTCGGGTGGTCCGTTCGGCGCGGAGGGTCCGATCATTATGACGGGCGGGGCCTTTGGATCGTCTGATCGCGCAGTGGATGCGGGTGACTGACGCAGAGCGCACGACGCTGCTGGTGGCGGGAGCGGCGGCGGGGATGTCGGCGACGTTTGCGACGCCGGTAGCGGCGATCCTGCTGGCGGTGGAGCTGCTGCTGTTTGAGTGGAGGCCGCGGAGCCTGGTTCCGGTTGCGATTGCGAGTGCGACGGCGGGCATTCTGCGGGTGTACCTGCTGGGCGCGGGGCCGCTGTTCCAGATGCCGATGATCTGGTGGGATGCACCGATGCGTCGTACGGCGTGGGAGCGGTTCTGCTTGGGGCTGTGGTGGGGCTGATTGCGGCGGGAATGAGCCGCATGATGTATGGGTTTGAGGACCTGTTCGAGCGGCTGCCGGTGCACTGGATGTGGTGGCCGGCGATTGGTGGCCTGGGAGTCGGGGTTGGGGGTCTGTTTTTCCCGCGGGGGCTGGGCGTGGGCTACGAGAACATCGCCGAGCTGTTGCATGGGAATGCGCCGATGCGCGCTGATTGCGGGCATTCTGATCTTCAAGTCACTGATGTGGGCGTTTTCGCTGGGGTCGGGGACATCGGGCGGCGTGCTGGCACCGCTGTTGATGATTGGGGGAGCGGTCGGGGCGCTGGCGGGACATCTTGCGCATGCCTCGGCTGAGTCGCAGGCGTTCTGGGCGCTGATCGGGATGGGTTCGATGCTGGCTGGATCGCTTGGTGTGCCGCTGACGGCGATCCTGTTCAGCCTGGAGGTGACGCACTGCCTGCCTGCCCTGCTGCCGCTGACGATGGGCTGCATCTCGGCGTACCTGGTGACGCGCTGGCTGATGCCGCGGTCGATTCTGACGGAGAAGCTAAGCCGGCGTGGGTACCACCTGACGCGTGAGTATGGCGTGGATCCGCTGGAGCTGGTGATCGTCCGGAACCTGATGTCGCCGCTGCTGGAGGTGGACCTGTCCGAAGGACGGGGAGCTGCCGGAGTTCTACACGTATGCGGACGCGACGTGCCGGGGCGCGGCTGAGCTGATGGCGACGGAGGGGATTGCCGAGCTCGCCGGTAGTGGACCGTGGGACGCATCAGTTGTCGGGAATGATTACGCTCCCTGACCTGCTGCAGGGACGGAGCCGGGCGGTGGTTCGGGAGAACGAACGGCTGCGGCTGTTCAGATCGATTGGGTGCGGTGCAAGGCGAGCACAGCTGATCAGAGGTGTGGACCGGGAGGGCGCCGGGTGGACGTGCGGGTCATCGCTGCTGATAGCGGCGAAGGATTTCGTCGAGGGAGACGGAGCCTTCGAGCGAGCCACGCATGGCGCGGTTGGTGATGGGGAGGAGGGGCCAGCGGCGGAAGTGGGGAAGCGCGCTGGCGAGGGGGAGGTCGGGGAAGAGGATGGGGGTGCGTTCGGCTCCGAGTTGATCGGAGAGGCGCTCGCCGGCGGGGGCCTCCGCCAGCAGCTCGTGTAGCTCCTCGTTTCGGGCGACGTACCAGAGACGGTCCGGGCAGTGGATGAGGAGGGGGCTGGCGTCGCTGAGGTTTTGGAGGGTGCTGAGGAGTTGGAGGGTGCTGCCGACGGTTTCGGATCCCTGGAGGACGGGAGCGGTGACGGCTTCCATGGCGTCTTCGAGGTGGAGGTTGCTTTCTTCGCGCTGCTCCTCCATGGACGGGAGGTCGAGGCCGTCCTGGTGGGTGAGGACCTCGAAGATGGGGAGCGGGCTGGAGGCTTCGCGAGAGGAGGTAGGCGATGGTGTTGGCGAGGATGACGGGAAGGATGATGGAGTAGTTGCCGCTGACCTCGAGGACCATGAAGACGGAGGTGAGCGGGGCGCGCAGGAAGGCGGCGAAGAGGACGCCCATGCCGACGAGGGCGTAGGAGCCGATGGAGCCGGTGAGGTGGGGGAAGAACATCTTCTCGAAGGTGCCGACGGCGGCGCCGAGCATGGCTCCGATGAAGAGGGTGGGGGCGAACATGCCGCCGGGGGTGCCGCTTGAGAAGGAGAGGGTGGTGGCGATGATCTTGAGGACGGCGAGGGCGAGGAGGATCTTCCAGGCGAACTGGGCGTGCATGGCCTGGTCGATGGCCTGGTAGCCGGCTCCCATGACCTGCGGGAAGCCGAAGTAGCCGATGCCGCCGACGAGGAGGCCGGCGAGTGCGGGATGGAGCATCTGGGCCCAAGCGGGCTGGCGGCGAAGGCGCGGGCGGAGGTTGCCGAGGGCCTTGGCGAAGATGAGCGCGGCGATGCCGCCGACGAAGCCGAGGACGGCGTAGGCGACGAGCTCGCGGGGGTCGCGGAGGGTGACGGCGGGGATGCGGAACATCGGCTGCGCGCCCCAGAACCAGCGGGCGACGACGACGCTCGAGACGGCGGAGAGGACGATGGAGCCGAGGACGGCGGCGCTCCACTGGCCGATGACCTCTTCGATGACGAAGAGGATGGCGGAGATGGGGGCGTTGAAGGCGGCGGCGAGGCCGGCGGCGGCGCCGATGGGAGCGAAGATGCGGAGCTTCTCGCGGGACATGCCGACGCTTGCGGCTGATGAGCGAGGCGACGCCGGCGCCGATCTGGAGCGAGGGGTCTTCGGGGCCGAGCGAGTGGCCGCCACCGATGGCGAGGGCGGAGAGGAGGAACTTGCCGATGACGGTCTTGAAGGAGATGTAGCCGTTGTGGATGTAGAGCGCGGCCTTGGTCTGGTTGACGCCGCTGCCGCGTACCTGCGGGAAGACGAAGCGGGTTGCGATGGCGATGACGAGGCCGACGAGGGCGGGGACGTACAGGAGGCGGGGCTGGCGCGAGGCGGGCGAGGAGCCGAGAAGGAGGACCTGCAGCCACTCGATGGCCATGCGGAACGAGACGACGAGCAGGCCGGAGATGACGCCGATGAAGATGGAGAGCAGGAGGAAGAGGCGCTCTTCGCGGGCGGGCGCGAGCGGTTTGGAGACTCGGTTGGGGAGGGGCGCAGCAGATCGTTGATCCGATGCCGGATGCCGATGCCTGCCGCCCTGAGGTCCAGGGGTCCTTTGTGTCGCCGGGTTCACTAGCGGTCCACTGCCCTGGGGTCGCGAGAGAGCGAGGACGAGGAGGGCATCATCGCCGGTGGCGGGCTTGCAGACGTTTGGCGGTGAGCGGCTTCGGTGTCGAGGATGAACTGGAGGAGGTCATCCTGCCGCGATGCATCGCGCAGGAGTTCTGGCCGGGTGGTGAGCCTGGTACTGGCGAGCCAGCGATCGTTCAGATCGCTGCAGGGCGGGCGGGAGTGCTCCAGGGAGGTCTGCGGTGCAGGTGTCGAGCCTTTTTCGGGCGATGGTCTTGAGTGCGAGCAGCCGGTCGACCCGCTCGCGGGCGGAGAGTTTGCGGGAGGGAAGGAGGGCGAGGATGCGTTCGGAGTTGTGGAGGAGGGTGGCGACTTCGGAGGAGTCCGGTAGAGGATTGTTGCCCGGCTCGCGTGCGCGCCTGCTGGAGGAGGCGTTGCGCGGTGGAGAACTGGCCCATGTGGTAGGCGAGGGTTCCGGCGGCGCGAATGGCTTCGGCGTCCCCGGGGCGGCTTCGGAGGCTTTGAGGTATGTTTCGAGCGCGTCGGTGCGATCTCCTGCCTGCTCGAAGAGGGCTCCGAGTTGCATGTCGAGGGCGGAGTTGTTGTCGGCGTTTCCTTCTGCAACGAGCAGTTCGGCTCGGGCGGCGGAGATGTCGCGGCGACTGAGGAGGTAGCGAGCGAGTTCGAGCCGGACGTCTCGCCGGCGAACGACGCCGTCACCTTCCCAGGTGCCGTAGATGGCTGCTCGGTAAAAGTTGATGGCCTGCTGCGGATCCTTCTTTCGAGCGGAGATGCGGGCGAGTTGGAGGTTGACGAAGCCGCTGCCGGGCTGGGTCTCCCACAGGCCGGAGAAGTAGTTGAAGGCCTCGTCGGTGTGGCCGGCTTCGGCGAGGGCCTGGGCGAGGAGGAGCTCGTAGGAGCGTTCGCCGGGGGTGTAGGCGAGGGCCGTTCGAAGCGAATCGATGGCCTGCTCGGGGTGGCCGTCGGTGAGCGCGACGCGACCGCGGTCGGACCAACGTATGCCAAGGGCGGTGCGGTGGGAGGCGAAGGAGCGGAAGAGAAGCAGGGTGACGGTGAAGAGGGCGATGGTGAGGAGGGTGAGACTCAGAAAGGTGAGGGAATCGCGGAGGAGCAGCTTTCGTCGTGTCTCCTTTTGCCAGAGCTTCATCGTCAATTCCGAGTCCTCCGGTAGATCCCACTAGATCGCTGACCCCTCTTCCACTTCCAGTCTAAAGCCTGCATGCGATGGCGATCGAGGTACCGGGGGCGTTGGCTGGCGAGCAGGCGCGGCTGGCTTCCTGCGATCTGCGATGGGCCGGGGTGTGTCCAGCGTTAACGACCAGGGCCCGACTCCTTCAACATCGGCCGCTGCTGCATCGATCTTTTCAGGGCATCTTCGAGTGTGCCCTGGAAGAGCAGGATCTTGATCTCGTAGAAGGCCCTGCCGACCCTTGGCAGCGAGACCTGCGGATCAACGTGCTGGCAGGTAAGCTCCGGATTGCTCCAGACGTTTCCTGGATCGCGAGAGAAGCTTGCGGCGACCCACTTGCGGTCCACTGAGAGTGTGGCGATAAGGGGCACGTCGATGGCACGGGATTTGTAGTAGTAGGTGATCCCGTCGTCACGGTGCTGGATCCTTTGCTCCGGGAATGGGCGCCGTGAGCTGTGCATGGTAGCGTGCGGGGAGCCATTGGCTGAGGGGCTCGGTGAGCCGTGCGGGGGTCTCAGAGGCGAGCAGATCGAAGCCCTCACGTGTGATGCACATAGGTCCGTTCGAGCCGGGGATCATAGAAGAACGTTTTGAAACGAGGGTCCGTGATGGCCCAAACCATGTCGTAGTCGTCTTCTGAATGATTCACAAACTCGTAGTGGAAGAGGATGCCGTCGGAGCGGAGCGTTGCTCGGGCTGAGAAGTGAATGCCGGCGAGATCCTCAGCGTACTCGAGCGACTTGCCCACCTGCTTCCACGCTGGAATGACTCCCTGGAGGCTCGGTTTGTAGACGTACAGGTGCCCGGCATTGGTGTCGCCTCGCTTGCGGACGGTGACGTGCTCGGGCAGAAGGATGTTGAAGCTGCGTTCTGGCCGGTGGGCCACCTGGAATGACGATGTGTATTGCGGGGTCACGGTCCTCGCTGTCTATAGACATTGCAGCCCCGATCGTTGATGATCGGAGAGCTCTGCCCGCGTGCAGCAGCTGCCGAGAGGATAACGAAGATCGCCAGGATCACTGCCTGGTGCTTCCGACGCTGGCGTTGATCTCGTACTTGTCTTTGCATGCTGACCTTTGGGGGCGGTGCCGAATGCCGACCCTGTTCCGAACTCGATGACGGGCTGTTCTTGCGCAGGAGTTTGAGGGCTCTGTCCAGCACGGGGGTTCGGAGCCCGTTCTGGCTGAGTCTCGTCATTGCGATCCGGACGGAGCCACGACCTGGGCAGGGGCGTCCGGGTCAGGCTGGAGACGGATGGATTGCTGCATCTTTCGGATCTCCGGGTTGGACATGAAGCTCTTCCAGACGAGAGCTGTGCGACCGTTCTCGATCATGACGGTCTGAGGTGCCTGGTTGAGGCCCATGGTAATGCCTGAGTACCAGTTTTCCTGCTGGTTGAAGGCGTCGCGAAAGCCGTAGATGTCCCAGAGTTGTGCGCCGAGGTCGCGGTACCAGTGCTTCAGGGCAGCCATCGAGGCCTCGGGGGTGTAGGCGTAGGCGCCGATGGCGCCGGTCGGTGCGATGGTGCCGTCGTCGGTGACGAAGGGCTTGTATTCGTGGTAGCGATCGTTTGGTCCGTCGACCGCGGTGAGACCCCAGCTGTCGGCGCCGTATCCCTTGAAGTGCCCGGGATTGCTTACGGAGTAAGCCTGGCTGACGCGAGCCTCGTTGCGGTTGTTGCGGAAGTAGTTGGTGTACTTGTCGCGGACGCCTCGGGGGTCGTAGCCCAGGTAGGAGTATTGGGTGAAGAACAGCGGCCCGGGTGGAGCCTTCGACGTAGCCCTGCTCGAGTCGGGATGCCGAAGTAGGTGCTGCCGGATGCCGTATGGGCACGTCGGTCCCTTCGCGGGTGTATCCGGTGGCGTAGAGGCTGGCGCGGGACGCCGTGGGTGGGCGAGGCGATGCGCGAGCATGTAGGTGATCATGACCTCGTTCCATCCCCCAAGCCGGTTTGCGATGTGGAAGGCGTAGTCCGGCGACCAGTGCCAGAAGAGAGCGTCGTGTTTTGGCGTGGCGCGGAACCAGTCCCACTCGACGCCGGTCCAGAGCGCGGTGATCAGGTCGCGCAGCTCCCGCTCGCGGGCGTGTTCGCGGTTGAAGTACCCGCGGGCGGCGAGAAGGCCCTGCATGAGGAAGGAGGTTTCGACGAGGTCGGCGCCGTCGTCGTAGATGCCGAAGAGGGCGACGGTGTGCCCGGTAGAGCCGCTGAGGAAGTGGGGCCAGGCGCCGTGGTAGCGGTCCGCGCGGCGAGGAAGTGGGTGATCCGCAGCATGCGATCGACGGCCTGCTCGCGCGTGATGAAGCCACGCTCGGCAGCGACGACGGTGGCCATGAGGCCGAAGCCGGTTGCGCCTACGGCGATGATATCGTCGGCGCCTGGCTGCGACTCGCGGGCCATGCCGGATACGGGCTCGGCGGCCTCCCAGTAGTAGCGAAAGCTCGCCTCCTCGACCATGGTCAGGAGTTCGTCATCCGTCATGGGGTGCGTCTTCGCGGATGCGGGGCTGGTCATCGCCGACTCCGACCTCGCGGAGGTGCGAGCGGACAGCTTGTAGGTTGCGCTGGTGTGCGGGTCTCCGACGTAATCCGCGTAGCGGTCCACGCCATAACGCTGGACGCCAATCTCCTTGTACGGGCCGCCGTTGAGGGATCGATGGATCACGTACTGGGCGATGGTTGGGTCGTCAGCACCCTTCCAGTGGAGATCGATGTGACGCTCATAGCCGCGCACCTCGAGGGCTGTGGGCGGCTTGGGTCTGTGCTCGGCGGCGGCAGGGGCTTTCCGATCCGGATGTCGTCCATGTAGAGCGTATGGGGCTTGCCGTCCGGGGCATTTTGCGCGAAAACGATGCCGCTGAGCCGGCTGGCGGCGAAGGGGTTGAGCGAGGCGCTCTTAAACTGCCTGAGGGGAACCGCGACGCGCGTCCAGTGCTTTGCCTTGAGCCCGGTGGTGAAGGCGGCGAGGGGCATGGGGGCGGTATGTCCCTCGTCCAAGTCGATAAGTGCGATGCGAGGGAGGTCCTGTGCCGCGATGGCGCGCTCGCTCCAGAGCCAAAGGAAGAGGGTATCGCCTGACCAGCCGACTTCGCGGTTGCGCCAACGGTACATGTTGACCTGGGCGTCCCAGCCGCCGTTGCTCTCCGATCGCCAGCTGAGCTCGAGCGCGTTCGGTCCGCTGACGAACTCGGAGGTTTCGACGGGGAGCTTGTCGTCTACGAGCTTCAGCGTGCTGGGCGCGGATACGGTCCCGGCGCTGTAAGGGTAGGACCCTGGGGCGAGGCTGTTCTCGAAGAACACCTCTCGCGAGAAGTGCTGATCGGCAAAGCCGGTTCGAAGCGGCGAGCGGGAATCCGGCGATCAGGACGGTCAGGAGTAGCTGGCGGAGAAGCCCGCCGTTAGTGCCGGGGTGCATTGGTGTTTCCCTCCGGGGAGTGCCTTGCCACTATAAGGCGGCGAGCGGCGGACGGCTGCCCGGAGGGGAAGAAGGGGGTGTCTGTCTTGAAGCTTTGGACCTCCGGGCGGAGCTGGGAACCTCCGGGTGAAGCTGGGAACCTCCGAGGGGCAACGGGTCTTTACGGATGGTTCTTAGAACGTGAATCGAGATCCGAACTGGAACTGGCGGGGCTGGTTGGCGGCGCTCAGGATCTGGCCGAAGCCGGTCAGGAGGTGGGGATCGGTTGCGGAGCCGGGGATTCCAGAAGACGTTTGGATAGCCGTACTGAACGGTGTTGGTGACGTTAAAGGAGGCGATCTCGAGGCGGAGGTTTCGCTCGTGGGGGAAGGGGAAGACCTTGTAGACGGAGATGTCGGCGCTGTGGGCTCCGTCGGTACGAACGTTGGCGAGGTAGGCTGGTGCGGTTCCTGGAACGAACTGGTTTGCCGGCTGCGCGAAGCAGGATGGGATCGAGCCACTGTGCGGCGTTGCGGCGGGCGTGCGAGCGGGGATCGCAGACGAGATCGACGCGCTGGTTGAAGTAGGGATCGCCGGTGCCGCTTGGGGCTGCGATGGGGACGCCGTCGCTGAGGTAGGCGATGGTGTTGACGGTCCAGCCGCCGAGAAGGGTGTTTGGCGAGACCGCTGAGGTTGAGGGCGCGGCCGGTGCCGATGGGGAGATCCCAGGAGATCTGCCAGTTGAACTGAAAGCGAACGTCCTGGGCGCTGACGGAGTGCTCGAGCTCGAGGTTGCGCCAGTCCTGTGGGGCACCGGAGCGGTAGCCGACGAAGCCGAATGGCGGCTGGCTGTCGTCGGTCATGAGCCTGCCCCAGGTGAAACTTGCGAGGCTAGAGACGTGATGGCTCATGCGCGTTCTACCTTGGTCTGGAGCGAGCTGTATTCGGAGTCGGCGCCGGGCAGGCCATTGATCACGACGCCCTGGCCGTAGTTGCCGTTGTTGAACTGGGGATAGGGTTCAAGGGCGAGCCACTGCGGTATGGTGGCGGCGCCGAAGAAGGGGTTGGTTGCGGGGAAGACAGACTGGTATGGGTTGGGGAGGTTGACGCAGTTCGCTTCCGCGCCGGTGACGCAAAGGGCGCCGCCGTATTGGCCGATGGTCTCGAGCGGGAGCGTGTTGAGGTCGACGGCTCCGAGGGGAAGGAAGAGGCCGCGGCTGCCGACGTAGGCGACGCTGAAGACGGTGGAGCCGGGGAACTGGTATTCGAAGCCGAGGTTGAAGTTGTAGGTCGTGAGGGTTCGAGGGGAGTGGAATACGGAGCTGAGGCCCGAGCCGAGGTTGGTGGCGGGGCCGAGCGCGGTTCCGACGGGCTGGACGACGCCGGCGGGGAAGGGATTGCTGAGCAGGTTGAGCGGGATGGTGTTGCCGTCCGCGTTATATTGTGTGGCGTTCCAGGCGCTTACGCTGCCGAATCCGTCGGTGTTGACAGAGGAGTTGGCGACCATCGTCATGCTGGGGCCGTAGTAGATGCCGGCACCTCCGCGGAAGACCAGGTTGTGCTGGGGCTGGTAGGCGAAGCTGACCCGCGGGCCGAAGTTTTTGAGGTTGGTGGTGAATGGGCTGCGAGCACCTGAGGTGGCGAAGCGCTCACCGCCGACGAGGTTGACTCCGCCGGCCGAGAAGGCGACGTTCGGGTCGAAGTACTCCTGCCGGTTGTGGCGCTCGGTGCGGCCACCGAAGATATCCCAGCGGAGGCCGAGGTTGAGAGTGAGCTTCGGGGTGGCGCGGAAGTCGTCCTGGACGAAGGCGGCGTAGTAGGGGTTGGCTTCGGCGGCGAAGACATCCTTGGTGAAGTTGGTGCCTTCGCCACCGGGGGCGGTGCCCATGCCGAGCAGGAACGAGGCGAAGTCGTTGCCATCGCCGGCGAAGGTGGTGGAGCTGGTGGCGGTGTTATCGAAGCTGTAGGCGCCTGCGGGTGAGGTAGGCTGGCCGGCGTTCAGGAACTTCTTCTGGTATTCGAAGCCGGTGCTGATCTCGTGCTTGCCGAAGACCTTGGTGAGGGTGGCGCTGACGTCACTGTTTTCACTTGCGAAGATGAAGGTGTCGGAGTTGCCGGTTCCGCCGATTGCCGCCGTGTTTCCAAGGGTGAAGACGGGTGCCTGCTTGTAGAGGACTTCCGAGGCGAGTGACTGCGGGAAGCCGAATGAGGTGATGTCCGTGCCGAGCTGGCGAGGATCGCCGGTCTGATTTTCGAAGTGACGCGTGAAGGAGTAGCGCAGCTGGAGGACGGAGGTTGGACTGAGGGTCAGGTCGTCGCCGATTAACGCGTTCCTGGTGTTGGTCGTGTTGGTGTAATAGTAGGGGTCGTATGGGTTGTCGGCGCCGTAGAGCGGGGCGTTACCGAAGTTGATCCGGCCGAAGGAGAAGCGACCGAAGATGCGGTTTTTTTCGCTCTGGGCGTAGTCGATGCGGACGTCGAACTTCTGTGCGTGAAAGGGATCGAGCCCGGAGCCCGAGAAGTTGTTGATATGGTAGGGGCCGCCGTCACCGTTCCGGTTGGGCAGTGGGTACAGGTTTGCGAACTTTTGTGCGACGGGGTCGATGTTGCCGGGGAGGATCATGTTGCCGGCGAAGGCCTGGCGGGTGCCGTCGGGGTTATCCGGCACGAGCGGGTTGTAGATAGGGAGGCTGTCGGCGGAGAAGTCGCCGGTGCGTTCTGCCGCAGTTGGCACGGTGAAGAAGCCTGTTTCGAGCTGTGCCTGCTGGGTGGCCTCGTAGTCGCCGAAGAAGAAGAGCTTGTCGTGGAGGATGGGGCCGCTGATGGAGGCGCCTTCCTGGTAGCGGTGGAAGTCCGGGGTTCCGAGGCCAGGGTTGGCCTGCTTGTAGAAGTAGTCGTTGGCGGCGAGGGCGTTGGGGCGGAAGTATCCGAAGAGATCGCCGTGGAGTTTGTTGGTGCCGGATTTGGTTACAAGGCTGATGACGCCGCCGCCGCCGCTCGCGTAGCTGGCGGGGGTGTTTTGTGTTTCGACGCGGAACTCTTCGACGGCGTCCTCGGGGACCTGAAAGGCGGGGATGATGGTGGCGATGTTGTTTTCGGCGACGCCGATGGGGCTGCCGTCCACCATGTAGTAGACGCTGCCCTGGAGGGAGCCGTTGATGGTGTACGCCGAGACATCGACGAGGGAGCGCGCGTTGAAGATGGAGGGGTTGTCGGAGGAGTTGGGTGTGCCGTTAGCGGGCAGAACGCCGGCGCTGAGCTGCACGAGCTGGTAGACGTCGCGGGTAACAAGGGGAACGCGATCGATGGCCTGTGCGGAGATGAGCTGACCGACGGTAGAGTTGCTGGCGTCGACGAGAGAGGAGGATGCGTCGACCGTGACGGTCTCGCTGAGGCTGCCGAGGCGAAGGGTGGCGTTGATGGTGGTGACCTGGTCGACATCGACTCGGACGTTGTTCTCGACGTCGACGCCGAATCCTTCGTGGCTGATGGTGACGACGTAGGTCCCGGGAGCGACGGACACGAACGAGTAGACGCCTGCGCCGGTCGTTTTGGTGGAGAGTTTTGTGCCCTTGCCGACGTCTTTGGCGACGACGGTTGCGCCGCCCACCTGGGCGCCGCTGGGGTCGAGTACCGTCCCGCTGATGCCTCCACGGCCCGCCTGCGCTAGGGCGGAGGTTACTGAAAGAAGGATGACGCCGGCAGAGAGGATGTTTCGCATGATATGAGTATGGCCCGTGCTACGCAGTTCCATTACGAGACCTCGGATAAGTGAAAGTACTTGTAACCTCTTTTGGGTTTTTCTGTGAGGTTAGGTATAAGTTGCAAGGTTCGAGGTGTCAAGCGAAAGCTCGCCGATCAGCCCGTCAGGGAACAGGCCAAGCAGCTGGTTAACGAGCAGGGGCTGGTGACACCTGGAGGCGCATGTAGATGCGCCAGTCCCTCGTCAGTAGTGGAGGCGGAAGCGCAGCTCTCCGTAGATCTCGCGTGGGTCGTTGTAGTGGAAGCCGCCGAAGGTCAGGCTGTTGTCGAGCAGCACGCGCCGGTTGGCGGCGTTGAGTACTGTGACTGAGAGGCTGGTGTTCTCCCGTATGGTCTTCGTCACAGAGAGGTCGAAGGTCGTGTGCTGGGGCAGGTAGTCCCCTGGATAGAGCGGGGTGGGGGAGCCATTATGGAAGCCTGACCCGTAGACGGCATTGGCTGAGGCTGTGATCCTGCCGGGCAGGGGAGCAGTGTAGCCCAGGTTGAGAGTATTTCGCTGATCGTGATCGAGGGGTGAGTAGGCGAAGTCTGCGTTGCACCCGGGAGATGCGACGGGCACGCACACCAGGCCGCCGGTGAGCGCTGCCACGCTGCTGGGCGAGCTGGTTGGCGTAAGCGAGATGGGCCATTCCGAAGCGCCATGCGCGGGGCGAGGTGAGGGTAAGCTCCCATCCCTGGATCAGCGCGCCGTCGATCGAGACGGGGTAGTAGATGCTGGATTCGCCTAGGTTTGAATGGTCGAGGAAGTTCTTTGCGCGGGTCTTGAACGTGTCCGCGTCGAGCAGCCAGCCGCGGAGCGGAACCTGGACGCCGAACTGGTGCTCCTCGTCACGCTCTCCGTGGAGGGGAATGAAGCCGGTGTTCTGACTGTTGGCGTAGATTGCGATGGGGCCGGAGACGGCGAGCAGGGGAGGCGGCTGATAGAAGCGGCCGTAGAAGCCGCGAAAGACCCAGTTGAGCTTTGGTACCTGGATGGCGATGCCAACCCGCGGGCTGGTTGCGGCTTCGGAGAACGAGCCGGTGAAATGCGATTGGCGTACTCCACCGATGACGGTCAGCCAAGCTGTGGGGGCGAAGCTGTCGGAGAGGTACTCCTCGACTACGCCGCCGATTGCGGTATCGGTGTTTCGGAAGTTCGGTGCGCTCCCGTCGTTGAACGAGGCTCCGAGTTCGTAGCTGTCGTGCTGGCCGAAGGAGTAGAAGCCGGCCTCAAGGGTGTTTCGTTTGATCTGACCGGTGATGGAAGATTGCAGCCCTCCGTAGTGCGAGGCGCGATTGGACGTGGTGGCGACTGGAAGGTCGGTCGCGCGGGGCTCGTAGTCCGCCTGGTTGCCATGGTAGAAGGGCGAGATCTGTAAAAGGAACGCCGTTCGAAAGGTGTGGGCCCAGGTGAAGGCTGCCAGGGCATCTGTCTCATGCTGGCCGTCGCGAAGGCCGCTCGAGTTGTACTGCTGGTTTTCCGGGCTCCCTGGATCGGGGTCGTAGGGGACCTGAAAGTAATCCGTTCGCAGCTGCGTTACGAGCCTGAGCTGGTCCTTGGGTGTCCCGTTGTAAAGCAGTGAAGAGAAGCCGCCGAAGCCGTTTGCAGCATTGTGGTGAGCTGCCGCGACCGGAGGCGAGAGACCAAAGTCGGTGCGGTTCCCGTTGACGCTGGCGTAGTAGGCAAACTTCTCGGTGTGATCGCCGAGGTTGATCTGGTCATTGGTCTGGAAGAAGCTTCCGGCGCTGAGGACGACCTCTGCCTCCCGGTTGCGATCGAAGCCGGTTCGCGGAACCACGTTGAAGGCGCCGTAGGTTCGGTCTCCTGTATCGGCCTTGTAGCTGCCGCGCTCGATCCCAAGGTAGTCGATGTCTTTTGGATCTATCTGCGCGCCCGAGATTGCTGCCGATGTTGGTGTTTGGAATCTGGACCCCGTCGATGAGCCAGCTCACCTGGTGGCCGCCGCGCATGTGAAGCATGTTGTGGGTGACGTAGGCTCCTGGCACGAAGGCGGTGACCGGGGGTTCTGGCTTTCTGGGCATTTCCCTCGCGAAACACCTTTCGAACTTTGGAACGGACATCGTTCTATTATCTCGAACCTCGCCAAAGGTCGCCGGGGTCTGGCGGCATGTGCCCTGGGATGCCCGTACACTTGGCGATTGGAATGACGCAAACTCGATGGTGCGCAAGGCCTGGTCAATCTCGTAGGTCGCAACGTCGATTGCATCAAGACCCCCGGTCACCAGGATGAAATTCTCCGCTCGCGCGTTGAAGCGACCCGCATGCTCGGCCAGGCCATGCGCCTGTTGATTCGCCGCCGCCCGTCTGGGTTCAGATGAGCACCGCGTTATTCATCTGGCACTGAATGGCGAGGAAGGAGAATGCTCTTGATCTTGCAAAGTTCATAGATAAAGGCGTGCGGGTAAAGCTTTCAGGAGGGAGGGAAGGTACGCTTTCTAGCAGATGACGGCGACCTTGCCGCAGCAGCTTGGCAGGCACACCTGTGTACTAACATGTTCCCCTACGATGCAGTCGAGGGAGTGCTCAAGGGCTATGACCAGCTTCTAAACCTGGTGCTGGACGAGACAGTGGAGTATGCACGTGGTGCGCCTCGCATGCATGCAAGTTCACTATACGGCAGGGTGCTCATAGCATTGGCAGCCTTCTGGGTGCTGACACCTATCTGCTGCTGCCACAGACAACGACGACATGCTGAGGATAACAGACGAGACCCGGCCTCTGGGGCTTGTGGTGAGGAGTCGGCGCCATTGTTCGATGGTTCACCTGCCACAGATAAAGGCCTGCCGACAGACGTGACACATGGTGCACTTGCAGGTCTGCAGGGGGACGGCAGTGATGATGGTGTCCCCGACAGCAGGCACAGAGGAGCTGGCTCAGAACCCATTCTTGCAGAGTGACGGGCCAACATGATAGCCGTGCTGATCCCGTCTTGCAACCAGCTGCTTTGGATGCCAGGGGCTACAATACAATCTCATGTGTTTCATTACATGGACGCGCCTGCAACTTAGAGCTGAATGTCCTGTCAAACTAGGAAAAACTTATCTAGTGCCGCCGCAGCAGCGCTGCATGCCGGTCATGACCACCACAAGCTGCATGCTGCCAGCTTGTGGTGGTGTATGCTACTCCTATGCTATGGACACCCTAAAACTTGTAGTCAGAGCCGCTGCCAAAAGTCCAGGCATCCGCCAGCCGCTGCAGGTGGTAGCGCCGAGCCGCGCTCCAGTCTGCCGCGCCATGCCGCGGACGAGGGGCCGCCCCACGTTGTGCAGCAGGGTGTACGCCCCCAGCGCGGCGAAGTGGCGGGCCCAGTCCAGCATGGGGGGGATGCCCACGTGGCGGAAGATGGCCGGCACAAACAGCGGGTCCGCGACACCATCTGGCCCAGCAGCGTCAGCCCCAGCGGCCCAAACTGCACCACATCCTGCGCACGCATGCACATGCCATGTTGGACCCTTCATCACTGTGCCACGTATGCAGGTCGCTGCTGTCCTGTGCACACCGCCCTCCACCTGCACACCCAGAAGCTGCTTGCGTGTCCGGCATCCACGGCTTGAACAGCCGTCCAGGCCACAACCCACACATCAGCATACCAGCCATTGCAGACCTGGCGCAACATACGGGAGGTCATCCGGGGGGGCAATCGCACCTGCAGGAAGGGCTTGAGCACGGGGTCGCCGAAGCGCTGCATGGCGGCGAAGTTCTCGGCCAGCAGGGAGTTGATGAAGTCGGGCTGCACGGCCTGCCCCGGGCGCACGCTCATTGCGCGCTGCAGCATCCACGCGCTGCCAGCCCCGGGTTGTACGCGTTGCACGCCCCCAGCGCGCCCCTGTCCAGCGCGTCCGCCTGCACCACCCACATGCCTACTCTAGCAGCGCAGCCAACCCCCCAGGAACCCAGCGCAGCGCTCCTCACACCCTTCCTGGCTGACACAGCCACCGGGGCTCCCACAAACCCATCACCACGCTGGCTGTGCCACTGTGGGTGCCCCTGAGGTTTCGCTAAAGCTCAGATAATTTCCAAGGCGTGCATGGCACAAACCACCTCGAAAGTGTTTGAGCATGCTCACTACTTGCCTGACAAACCTCTTCAAACAACACCCTGCAGGTGCGTCAGAGGGCCTCCATTGCTCAGTGTACTATAGACATCTCAGGACACCACAGCACATCAACTGGCACGCATGGGGCAGCCCCATCCATGTGATGCACGAGGGAACAGCAACAGCAGGCTCCGTTCCTTGCGGGGTTGGAAGCCAAGTTGTCAAACCTGCAGCGCCTGCGAGATGGCGCCGTGCAGGCGGGGGAGGTGGCGGGTCAGCGCGCCAAAGCCCCCAAAGCTGAGCGGGGACTGGATGCCGGAGGCGTCCCCAATCTGTAGCACCCTGTCCCAGGCCGGCTTCAGCGGGCTCTGCACAGGGCACGAGCACTGTAAGCAACCCACATCGGTGATCATCCGCACCTACCTCCCAGCAGGAGGAAAACTGCGCGCTTGCATGCTTGTAGCAGCCACAGGCATGTGGACTGTGACAGAGACAAGA
>CAVVZK010000003.1:0-276775 GCA_963752655.1 uncultured Acidobacteriaceae bacterium | reverse complement strand
AGTTGAATCATCTCTACCGTTGGCTGGATGAGGAGGATCTCTGGCCGGACAGAAAGGTTCCATCCCTGCCGCATGCCGCGAACTTCAATGAAGTGGCGTGGAAGGATGCGTGGTCGCATCAGTATTCCCATCGTTTCGGTCAGGACATGGAATCCTCTGTCCAAGCAAAGTCACCCGGAGATCAGTTTCCGACGGTCTTCTCCGATGCGGAAGGCAGAGTGATTTTCGAGCTTCTGGTGAATGAGAAGGGCTTCATCGTGCGGTACACGCCGCTAAGCGGGTCTGCGGGGCAGGTCGCGATGATAGAGGATGACGTTACCACGTGGAGATTTCACCCCTGGCTGGTGGAGGGTAAGCCTATGGCATTCCACACCACGGCGACAATTCTCATTCACGTCAGTCCTTTCCCTGGAGGAGCTTCCCTGCCGGGAGCAATCGGGGGTGTTCTGGGCGGTGCAGCTCAGTCGCCGAACCGGGGAGGTCCGATGCGGGTCCCGGAAAGTGTAATAGCGGGACAGCGTTTGACAACGGTCAACCCGGAATACCCAGCAGTCGCGCGCGCGGCGCACGTGACTGGAACTGTGGTACTGCACGCAATCATTTCCAAAGCTGGCAACATCGAAAACCTGACGGTCATAAGCGGGCCCCCGCTGCTTCAAGGTGCGGCGCTGGATGCCGTTAAGCAATGGCGCTACAAACCCTTCCTGCTCAAAGGAGAGCCTACAGAAGTCGATACGACCATCACCGTGAACTTCAGCACTCTGGTGGCACCTCCTAAATGAACCGAAAGCGGACCCAAATCTAAGATGCGCATTGTTCGGCGTGGTCATGCAGTAGCTTTGATCGTTCTTTGGTGTAGTGTTTCGAGTTGTCCGGCCTAGCCTGCAACACCCAGATCCTCCTCGCAGCCGGGGTGCAGGTCAGGTCAAATCCTCGAGAGACTTGTCCCGCTCTGGGTCAAGCAAGGCATCAACGCCTTGATGACCGCTGCCGCGATCGAAGAGGGGCCGCTGCTCCGGTCCATACCGAAGGGTGGCAATGTCGGGAACAGTCTGAGCGCGCCTGCGGGTCTGGTCGGCGGTCGAGCAGTCAGCTAAGCAGATCGGCATCGAGCGGTTCGGATCTCATGACCTGCGGCGTACCTGCGCCAAGCTCTGCCGCAAGAGCGGTGGGATCTCGAACAGATCAAGTTTCTGCTTCGGCACTCTTCCATCCAGACCACCGAGCGAAGTTTGCGTTCGCGCTCCAGAAATGCCAGCAGGCTCTCCTCATACTGGTGGTTCGCATTGGCCAGTGCTGCCTGCTGCTTCAGCACATCGTTCAGCAGAACAGCAGCCTGCTTGAATCGATCGCTGACCTCGCGCAACTTCTCCTCCGCAGCGGCCCGGCCCGCATCTGCGACGCCTAGCAGCGAACGGCTTTCGGCCACTCTGCGAAAGTTGTTGTCCACGTCCAGCAGCACCTGGGAGCGGGTGTCATCCAAGCGGTATCTACTCTGCTGAACGGTGTCGCCCTTCCCCTTTACATCGTCTCTGCGCTTGCCCCAGTCAAACGGGTCCCACTTCGGCTCCAAACCTGCGGAAGCGATGTTCTGCGGCAGCAACTGAGTGTTGATTGGCGTCACAAATTTGAAGGCAGCTGCCACGTCGGGGATCAAGGCAGCTTTCGCGAGCTTCTGGTCGTACACCGCGCCTTGGGTCTCGATCTCAGCTTCTTTTACTTCCGGCCGCTGCTTCAGGGCAGTTCGCCGCGCTATCGTCAGGTCCCTCTCTTCAGCGGTAGCGGCAGGGACCTCCTCCGTTGTGAAAGGCGTGTCGAGGTCGCGCCCTAACAGTAAATTCAGGTGTTCCTTCTGCGTCAACAGGGTATCGTTCAGCTGAACGATTTGATATCGCGCTTGCGCCAGCTCCGCTTTCACCTCGAGGCTGCTCGATCGCAAGACGGATTCCTGCGCCAGGTATTGCAGCACCACACGGTCGGTCTCCTCGTATTGCTTCACCAGAGCCTCTGTCGATTGCAGCGAACTCCCCGTCTGCAGCGTCGCATAGTAGGCCTGTTTTACGTCCGCCGCCACGGATTGGCGCTTCGCCTTGTACTTCTCCGCTGAGAGTTCCGCTTCTAACTCCTGCTCATGGATCGCCAGCTTGATCTGGTAGAGCTGTGTCAGGGGCTGCGCGACCTGCGCAATGGCATACCCGGTGAAAGCTCCGGAAAGCTCGATGTGCTTATCTTCGGTCGGCACTGGAATACCATTCACCGTTCCAAAGACACCTTGCTTGAATGTTAAGGAAGCTGGCGTGAGGTTAGCCGAACCTAAAAATCTGTGCTGATCGCGGGGAAGCGTTTCGTCTTGATCGCACTCACCTGCCACTTCGATTTGGAGATGTCGAGCTTCGCAATCCTAACCGGGCGATTATTTTGCAACGCGATCTCGATAGCCTCGGACAATGTTAGTTTTGGAGCGCTGGTCGAGGGCTCCTCTTGACCGCAAGCAGCCTGATTGAAGGCAAGAAAGGCCAGAAGGAGCAGGCCGGAGGCCACGATCGGAGACACGCGCTTTATCGTCGCTCGGGTCTGCTTAGACCCGTCCTCTGAGCCTTCCGCGGCCACCGCTGCCGCCTTGTGGGCCAAGATTGTTCAAATCAGCGAGCACGGCCTCACGGTCCTGGGGTCGAAATTGTCCGGCGTTCATAACATCGGTGATCTGCGATTTGGAGCTCTTCAGGGCCATTAAGGCCTGCAGCGGCCGTTCTTGCTTGCCCTTGATTTCCTGTAGCGCATTTAGGCTCTCCTGCAGCTTGCTCACTTGGTCATCCGTCGGCTTGCCGTGCATTACCGCCATGAAGATGTCTTTGCCAAGCTTCTTGCCCGCGTTCGGAGAAGCATCGCCGGTCGGCGTTTCGGTATGCTGGTTGGCCAGGACGGCCTGCAGATCCTCTTCCAGCAGCTGCCGATCCTGCGGCTTCACTTGGGCCATGATCGCTTTCATATTGGAGACCGCGTGATAGGGAGTCAGGAGATCAACCGGCGCACCTGGCGTCTTTGTCTTCATGCTCTTTAACGTCTCGGCGTTGGTCTGTAGTTCCTTCACCTGAGGGATCGTGATGCTGCCATTCATCACCGCTGACTTCATGTCGGTCTTGAACTTGTTCATCGCTGGATTGCTGTCAGCATCCAGAGCGGCCGCGAACGACACAAGTACCAGGCAACTCACGCAAAGCGCCAAAGATGTAGCTTTCGAAGTAAGTCTCATGTCCTTCTGCTCCCGACCGATGTCGTTGATCCTGATGTGACGATTGATGTAGGCCACCGCGAGGGCTTACCTAGCGAACCGAGTAAGAACGCGCACTCAGGCAGGCCGACACCGCTCGCTTGAAGTCGTCCTGCTTCTGCATCTTGCTGTGCTTTGTTTGCGTCCAATTGCTTTCCCGCCTGCGTCTCTGATTTCTGCTCTTTGCGCTTCGCCCGGATCCCGCCAATGAGGGCTCCGCGTCGTGCTCCCGCTCCGGCGTCACCGCCGGTAGCACCGGAGAGCGCGGCGCCGCCCAAGGCACCTTTTGCTGCCCCGTGATCCTTCTTTGTCTTCGCGGTGCTGTTGGAAGCCGTCGTAGTGGCATTTGGGTCAAAGCCCGTCTGCGACTTGGCATTATTGAAGCACTGCTGCTCGTCTGTAAGCTGCTGGGTCGCGCTCTGTTGCTTTTGAGGGTAGACGTACAGTCCCACTGTGCTGGCCATGCCCTTCACCGGAGCGCTGGTACTCTGCTGTGCCTCTGAGGAATATAGAAAAGGCAAAGATCACCGCTGCAACCGCCCTACCGTATCTCGTGAACATCCCGCTTCCTTCCTATGGTCCGTGCGAGTCCCGTGCACTTGCGTCACGCCAGTTCTATCGCGCGACTTCTTCCTTATCGTTCACCTTGATCCAGTCCTGTTGTCGGATCACCTTGGTGATTTCCTTCGCCGCGGCATCCGCGCTCTTGCTGGCATAGCTGTTTAGATTTTTCCTGCGATCCCCCACCGTGGATTTCACCGCAACAGCCGCAGGGTTCATGCCGGCGGCCAGCGGTGCGACCGATCCGACGCTCTTTGCCGGGTCGGTGTCTGTGGTGAACTCCGACACCAGCACCGGCTCTCCGGATGTGATCAGGTGCACACTAACTCGTGTCTGAACGTCCGCGGTTCCCGTCCCGAAGCCCAGCGCGACACGTTCCGTCTTGTCACCCTGCTTGAGAGAGACGAAGGATCCTCTTACGACCAATGAGTTTGGCGGTGGCTGCGCACCAGCTTCGGCGTGCTGTACCGGTATTCCTGTCTTCGCCAGCTTTGCCAGCAGTTCTTCGGAGTAGGTGTTCTGGGTCCTTCTCGCGATAGCGGAGGCGTTCTGGTCTCCGGCGATGATGTGACGCGGGCGAATACGTTGCGATCTGTCCACCTGAACGGTGTCGGGATTCACCGGGAAGTCATACACGACGATTATTTCCGGCTTCTGTAGTGCAGCCGAGCCGCTGTAGCTCTGAACCGTTGTGACCTGTACCTTCGCCGCCATCGGAGTTTGCGCGTTCGCGCTGGCGGGCTCCTGCAAGACTGCCACGGTTACTAACGCCAACAGCAGCACGACGCCACGGAAATGAAACGCACAATCCCACTTGATCTGGTTCCGCGTTTCGCTCACAAGTGTGTCCTTCCGCCCATACACCATGCAAATGGAGCGGGCTACGTACGCTTCTTTTGGCCGAGAGAGCCCAGTCTCGACCCTAGTTCGAACCTTGTCAACGAAGAAAGATCTGCGAAATACGGAATCAAGAGTTGAAGGACATAGACCGATCCTGCTAATGCGGGCTGACCACTCCCGGTTAGACACGTCTGCCTTCGGAACGCCTCAGGCAAAGATCTTCATCGACCGGAACTGGAGCAGCTTGTCAGCTACGTGCGACTGCGCCGGCCCAAGCTGGATGACCGGCTTCACTACCCCGTACTGCAAACCGGTCTTAGGTAAAAGGTCATAACGGAGACGATAGGTTAAGGGTTCCCAAGTTGCGATCGACGGAGTGAACGAGAACCTCCATAACGGCACTGCCTCAGTTTGCGTGTCGTAGCATTTTTGGAAGAGCCCTGCACTTCCAACGCGCTCCCGGATGAGGAGCATCACTATGCTGCAGGGCATCTTCCATTTGAGAAGGGAATGCAAGCAACCCGGATGTTTTACGATTAGCGCGCCCTGGACAAGCCGATTTTAAGCGAAGACTGGCGGCGCCCCCATTTGCTGACGCCCTTCTGAACACGGACCTTTGTGTGGAGTTCGGCGGAGTCACCGAGGCTTGTCGGACGCCTATTGCACCTTCCTAATACGCGGGGGTACGTATGTGCCTTCCGCAACGTTTCCGAGTGGACCGTAATCACGGAGCATCACGTTGAAAGGTCCGCGCGGAATCGGGAGCCAGTTAGCTGCAGGAACGCCTGGAGGAAGCTGCCTCGCCATGTAAATTGAAACCGACCCGTCCTTGTTCTTCTTCAGGCCTGGGGTGTAACTCGCGACGAGGTACTTATCAGCCGAATTTGGAACAAGTTCGATGGCGTTTGGGGTGTAAGCGGTAAGAGACCAGAAGCGCGAGGTTGCGGGAAGCTTCTTACGGGTGAAAGTCAGGACGTAGCCTTCAGGATCGCTTCCATTCAACGGCACATCGTCGGCATCCTTGAAGGCGTGGAAGTAGGCCGCCGCTTCGTGGTCGTTTGCATACTGGATATATTCGGTTATGGAGGACCGCTGGATGGCTAAGGAGCTTCCTGGATCGGGGTTGGTGCAAGCATGGAAGTCATCGGGGTCGTTGCACCATTGACCAATATTCTGGTAGGTGATCCAATTTGTCCTGTCTATATGGGTGAGGTAATCCTGGGTTATTAGCTCGTGCGCGATCTGTGCGCCGCTCGCAAATTCGGACCTTTGATTTAGCGTACTGGTTGCAAACAGCGCGTCGAAGCGCTCCGACAGGCTTTTCACCTCCGGCGACATGGGCGGGGTGGCAGGGGAGTGGACAGCGGTCTGAAGCTGTCGCAAAAAGGCGATTGGGTCTCGCTCGATCAAGTTGTCGGCGATCGTCTTGAAGGGCAGGGCGAACGCGATTTCCGGTACGATCCTGGTAGGACCTCCAGGAGGCACTCCGGCGGGCAGTTCTGGTCAAGATAGGCGCACAGGGGCACCATCGTCATATTCCGCCTGAAGGTATCGGCCTCCGAAGTCAGGTCCTGTTCGACATTGTCGACGAGCTTGAATTTATCCGCTCGGAAGATGAGTGTCATGTAGTTGAAAGGCAAAGGAACACGGGCAAGTGTCAAAGGAAGCCTGTCCGGATTGAATCCGGGTCCGTAGAGCACGTACGTTCCTGCTTTGTTGGCAGGGAGCGCCGAATGGAATATGTCGTTGTAGCGATCAAGCGTGAGCACCGAGTAGTTGGCAGGCGTCGACGGGAGCGTCAGAACTACGGGTTCCTTCGACAGGTCAAGAAACGAACTGGCGTAGATCGTATCGTCATTGATGGCTACCACATAGTGGTAGATCGGCGAGATCCTGTTGGGGCCGGCCAAGTTATTGGGGCTACCAAACGAAGTCTGATAATAGGTGAACCATAGCGGATAGAACTGCGAAACGTAGTCCTGTGTCGTCGTAAATGCGTCCTGTGCTTTGACGTGCGTCGGAAATACGGCCAATGAGAGCACCAAAAGTAGACACTCGAAGAAACGTTTCACGTAAACCTCCATTTAGTTGTACGTCTAGGGCACCACTTGAGCATTGAACGTCGGATAATCACCAAAGAAAAACGTGGGTTGCTACTTAGAAGGGAGTTCGGTCAGGTGGTCACCGCTCAAGCCAAACCTCCCGCAGATGCTTGTACATATGACCGGCTCCAAGCCTTTCGAGGCCTCGGTTTGCGAGAGATCGTACTTCTAAGGCTCGCTTGACGAGACGTTTACATGACCTGAAGGTGCGCATCCGCTGTGTTGCGCCTCGCCCAGCAGCGTGCACCCTGAGCACAATGAGCGACCAGCCTGGCATTGTGAGTTCGCCCTCAAACATCCGATCGCTCCTGCGTGTCCAGCTACAACTCTGCCCGATTTGCGAAGCCCGAACCTGCAGATTCGTACGAGCGCGGTTAATCGCGCTGTCAGCGCGGAATATCGCTTTCAAGCCCGCCATTCCCACTGAAACGTGCGTAATGGCCCATCGAACCCTTTGGCAGCGGCGACTTGAAGCTGAGTTCTGCCAACTGCGCCGCATCAACAGTGGGTTGCATTGATAACTGTCCTTAGTTCCTCGGCTTGCGCCGTGTGTGCTCGTGGGTTGAAGACCTCAAGCGCTACCGCTTTGAGGAGTCTTGCCGGATTAGCGACGACGTAAAACCGTGTGCGGAACCTGCTTAGCTCAAGAGGCTTCGGTTCCCGTCGAGAGGGATGAATGCGACCTTTCGGAGTTTCGTAAGGAGGTTCGATCCCGTACTGCGACTCTTCGTGGTTTCGCTCGCGGCCGTTTGCCTAGGCTCTCCATCCATGCCACTTTCTTGCGCAAGATCCATCCGTTTCAACCCCTGCCCCGCTGTCCGTACAAGTGCCTTCATTCGTTGTAATCGGCTCCACCGTCCGCTGAAACACAGAGAAGATGACGGGCAGCAAGGGCGAGATCAGACCACCCTTGCATCAATTCACGCACGGCGGGGCGGAGGCCATCCCCAGCCTCCTCGAACAAGGAGTCCTCTACGCCGTTCTTACCTATTACAAGAGGAGTTGATGTTGCGTCCGGGCTGGTGCGCTGACGGTCTGTTGCTGCACCACCAAGCTCGAATCGCCTCGAAAGAACATCCTTAAGGTCTGTACCAGTCCTGATCCCAGGCAGGGGAAGCCGTGAATTGGGGACAGGTCAGAGTCCGGGGAGACGGTTGCGGAGTTCCTTTGCCTGGCGCTCGCTGACCAACAACTCGGTTCCGGCAGAATCTGCCATGGTCAGCACAAAAGTGCTGCGATCGTACGGTTTGATGGACCTGACCTTTAGCAGATTTACGAGGACATCTCGACGCGCTCGAAAGAACGTTGCCGCATCCAGTCCGGTTTCAAGCTGGGAGAGTTGATAATTCACCCAAAGGGCGTCGTTAGCGGTCTTGGCCTTCACAATACCGTCTTCCATGTAGAACCAGAGGACCTCCTTCGGATCCAGCAGCAGTATGTCGTGTCCCTTGCGGCAGACCACACGCTGCAGCCTCTTCACCACGCTGGCGACGGCCTCTATGCGCTCTTCCTCATCCAGGCGCTCGGTGTCGGAGGCCAATAGCCGCCGAACCCTCTTGATGGCCGCTTCGAGACGTGCTGGCTCGACCGGCTTCAGCAAGTACGCGATCGCATTCGCTTCGAACGCAGCCAACGCATGCTGATCAAAACTCGTCACGAAGATGATCAGTGGCCTTGGCGCCCCGGAGGGTATAGCCCGAACGACGCCCAGGCCATCCAACTCCGGCATCTGAATATCGAGAAAGATCAAGTCCGGCCCGAGCGTCTCGATCATGGACAGGGCCTCGAGGCCGTCCTGCGCTTCGCCCACAATCTGGACGTCGCTGTACAGGGTAAGCAATCGCGTCAGCCTGCGCCGTGCCGAAGATTCGTCATCTACGAGAAGAGCCCTCATACGCTCTGACCTCTTGGAATCAGAATCAGAGCTTCCGTTCCTCCCTGCTGCCGGTTTCGCAGCGTGAACGAGGCGCGGCCGCCATACGCGATCTCCAGACGATGGCTCACGTTTTTGGCCCCGATATGCGTGCTGTGTTCGCTTGCGCCGCCAGGCTCCCGCAAGCCAACGCCATCATCGGAGATGGAGATAGACGTCCTGTCCTCAAAACTCTTGCAGCAGATGGTCAGCATGCCACCTCCTCGCCGGGGCGCAAGCCCGTGCTTCAGCGCATTCTCAATCAATGGCTGAAGCAGCAGTGTAGGAATCTGTTGCTCAAGGGTCGTCGGTTCGATGTCGAATTCGACCTTCAGCCGGTCGCCAAACCGCGTTTGCTCAATGTGTAAGTAAGTGCGTGCGAACTCCAGCTCTTCCCTGAGCGACGTGAAATGCCGGTCCGTATTCACAAGCACGTAGCGGAATACTACAGAGAGACGAAGCGTCATCTCCTCAGCCTGACTCGGCGCGATCACCGCCAGATCGGCAATCGTGTTGAGCGAATTGAAAAGGAAATGCGGATTGACTTGCGCTCGGAGTGCTTTCAGCTCCGCATTGGCAAGTTCCTCCCGGAAAGATGCTTCACGCTGGGCTCGCTCAGCTGCGCTCCGCATGTCGAGCCAGATCTGCATCCGGGCCGCTACACGCTCGACAAAATCCATCTCCCACAAGGTTAGAGGAGGGCGCACAACGCCGACGCTAAGCGCAATCGCATAGCTCGGTCGCCCATCAACGAAGAGTGGAAACATGATATCGGCAGGAGGAGTTACGCCCTGCGCCATCCCGCTTGAGGTAGGCACGAAATATGGCCCCGGACGTCCGCTAGCGAGATCGTTTATCATTTCCGAGCTCTCGAGTTTTGGTAACCGCACCGCCGCAAGTCCCAAGAGGTCT
This sequence comes from uncultured Acidobacteriaceae bacterium, assembly GCA_963752655.1. Lineage (GTDB taxonomy): Bacteria > Acidobacteriota > Terriglobia > Terriglobales > Acidobacteriaceae > Edaphobacter. The sequence continues at coordinate 267,177 of CAVVZK010000003.1, read as the reverse complement.
TGCAGAAGCATCCCAGTCGTTTCGAAGACTTCCTCGCGGGTTTCGAGCTTCAGAAGTGTCCGCCACAGGGACGCAATAGCCGCCTTCAGATCGGGCTGCTCGAAAACCCATTCGTCGACCCACCGGTTCAGATGGCGTTCCGTCGTCGGCGCGAGCGCGGTGACCGAGCAGACCACCAGCAGACAGAGCAGATCCTGGTCTATGCGTCCGGCCATGCGAGGAAGGGAACCGCTGTGCATGAGCACTAACCAGGCGCCAAGGCTAGTGAGTGTCCATAGAACGATGCGCAACGCCCGTTTCACGATGAGATCGGCCAGGCGCAGGTTTGCGAATAGGAAGATGATCCCGCAGAGCGCGAGCATCATCCCCGCAGTGTTGAGTGAAGCCAGGGGTAGCGACAAGCGGATGCGCACGCTCGTCACGACACTGTAGATCGCGATTGCAGCGAGCACCAGCAGACCAGTAATCATGAACCCAGCAAATAACAGCAATGGGCGACGCCTGACCTGCAGGTGGCGATAAAACGTGATGCGGCTGAAAAGAAACAGTGCGGTAAGAATGAAGGCCGCCGCCGTACCAAGCAATGCCGTTGTTCGCAATCTAAAGCCGATAGCGCCGAGCAAGATGCCAAAGCCAACCACGGCCGTAACGACCATGGCGCGTTGCAGCCAAAGCCACGGACGAGGGATTGCGGTGCTAGCGTCTCCTCGCGGAAGGTATCGGGCAGAGACGAGAATTGGAACGCCGACAAGAACGATAAAACCGGCCACAAAGATGGAGACATCGATGCCAATCGGTCCGGGTTGGGAGAGCCACAGGCAGCCCAGCCACGCTGCACGAAGGATCTCAATACCCAGCATGACCCAGATCATGATCAGGAGTCCCGGAAGTGCTTCCCCGCTGCGGCGCAGCGACAGAAGGGCGCGAAGAAGAATGATCGTCACGCCGATACCCATGGCGGTTAAAACGGTGTGCATGACCAGGATCTCGCCCACTGGGTCCGCTGAGAGCAGAGTCGACGCTTCCGGGAACATCTGGGGTACTCCCTTCGCATCAGTCGCCAGCTGGTTCGCGTGAATACCTCATCGAAGCCAGCCCGCCAACGCTCTGATCTTGCGCCAACAAAAGTGACTGCTCTCCATCGCAGCAGGAATGCGGCCTGGATCGGTTAACGCCTGCGATATCGCCCACAGCGCTACAGCGTAATCAAGGTGCCAGTAAGGAACATGGTAGATCCTTCGACGTCCGAATCCTCTCCTAATTTGCCCGGCTGCTACATTGTCCGCGTTGAAGGTCTTCTCGATTGCAATCGCACACCCGGCGCGGTTTTGTCGTAAGGGAGCGCATTCCCACACTTCCGAGCGCAGCAGGAGGAGGCCGAACCATGCAAGGACGAGGGAACGGAATGCGTGGAAGTGATCACCGACCTGATCTGTTGGTCGGAGTCGGCCTGTGAGGGACGCCACGAAGGTATCGACGTGGAACTGCGTGAAGGCGTTCGGGTGCTTCCGTCTGCGGAGTCGGCATTGATACTTCCCAAGAAGCGGGTCCAGATCAACACGCGCCGGACGCTAAATCTCCCCGCTCAGTGCCTGCGTCACGCGCTGGGCTGAAAGTGTGAGCAGGTATCACGGCAGGCCCGCAGTATCGATCCGCGTACCGAAGAGACTTTCCGTTCTTTAGGCTCCCGACACTTAACTCAAAATTCCTGTGCTGCAGCTAAAAAGGTACGTCACCCTCAATTCTGCGTACTCCCCGATTGTTTTCCTTCGTGGGTAGCCATGCCGGGCTCCGGACCTGAAGTCACTGTCGGTAGCGTCTAATTCAGCGCTTTGGAGAAAGCTAGATGAAAACGCAGAAATTCTCTGAAAACAACTGCGGCCGGCGCAGGCTCCGGTGTCGCCACTCGCCTTGAATTCTCAAAGAACCTCACCGAACCAGGGACGAAACCTAACGTCATCTTCATCCTTGTCGATGAGCTGCGCTGGCCCACTGTCTTCCCGGCCGGCGTTGAAAGCGCCGAGGAATCCTGCCTTCTCCACCTACGGTAAGCTTCTGCAGGCTGCCGGTTACAGCACCCCCTTACTTCGGCATATGGCACGTCTCCGTGCAAAGCTCAAGGGGAGGCGCTCGTCGGGCGCCTTCCTCCCGACCACGAAAGACAACTCGAGGAGATTCCGATGAAAGCACCCGCCGTAAATCTGTCGCTGTTTTTCTCACGTTCTGTCTCCCCGGTCCAGCGCTCGCGCAGACGGATGCTGAACTACAGGAGGACCTCCAAGGTTCCCTGGACCCTGTCGTGGTACCCATTCCGCAGATCAATTTCGGAAAGCCACCGGCCACGTTCGTCGGCGCTCCTGCCCTCCCTGATCCCTTCCCAGCGAAGCTCGCGCCGCAGAGCGCGTTTATGGCCTCGAACGGACGCAGTGGGCTGCACGTAGACGCTTACCAGAGCGATGTTTATACCGTTGCTGGACCCCTGGGCCACTCGCCAGAGGTCTCCTCCACCTTCAAGGCCACCGCCTCTTCCATAGGCAATCGGGTGGTGTGTTCGGAGGTCATTTGCACATGGGGTCTGAGCGACACTTTCAATTCCCTGATCGCCACAGACACTACGCGTAACCGTAGCTGTTGTGCAGGCGTTTGAAGATTACGTCCATGACGTCGAAGCGGTGATGGGCGTTGTGCAGTCGCGCGAGCCGGATCTGCCGGTCTTCATGCCCGGACACGGCGCGGGCGGCGTCGTCTCTTGCCTCTACACACTCGACCATCAAGGTGAGTTGGCGGGCCTCATCTGTGAAAGCTTCGCCCATGAGATCCCCGCGCCTAGCTTTGTGCTCGCCGTGTTCAAAGGGCTAAGCCATCTCGCGCCACACGCTCACATTCTGCACCTGCCCAACGAGCGATTCTCGCGTGATCCCAAAGCGGTCGAAGCCATGAACAATGACCCACTGATCGCTCATGAGACACAGCCCACACAGACAATGGCCGCGATGGTTCGGGCTGACGAGCGCCTCAAGAAGGAGTTCCCACTCATCACGCTGCCGCTGTTGATCATGCATGGAACTGCGGATAAGAACACGAATCCAAGCGGAAGCCAGCACTTTTATGACGCGGCGGGTTCCACCGACAAGGCACTGAAGCGTTATGAAGGAGGCTTTCACGACCTTCTCAACGATATCGACAGGCAAGCGGTGATGCTCGACGTCCAGACCTGGATCGGTCTCCACGTGCCTGCGCCAGCCGTTGATGAACAGCATGCTGCCGCGGTGGCGGCATGAAGCCCTTGACGAACACGGAGTGTAAGGTGAACACGGCTCATGACGCAAATACTGAACCTCAGGCTCAGGAGGAGCGGCCGTTTGCAGACGCTGGGGGAAGTTCCCGGCGCGCCTTTTCTACTAACGCAGCCGGGGTTGCATTAGCCCTCGCCACCGGAGCAGTTGCAGCCTCGGCCGAATCTGCGGAGAACGGGATAGTGGACGCCAAAGTCAGACGTGCTCTTCTCTCGGGTCCGGCATCGCTCACAACAGACGCAACCGTGGTCGAAACGGACTCGGCCGGCCACATGAAGGTGCTGCGCCAAGGCACAAATAGGTGGATTTGTACGCCGGGTAACAAGAACAGAATCGCCGATCGGCCTATGTGCGCCGACCCTGTGGCCATGCATTGGTTCGCGGATGTCAAGGCGGGAAAGCCAAAGCCTACCAATACTGTTCCCGGGATGGCGTACATGCTTTGCGGAGCCACACAGCGAAGCAATACCGACCCATTCGACACAACAAGCGCTGCAATCCCCATTGGTCCACACTGGATAATCCTATGGCCCTTTGAGGCGGCTCTGTACGGGTTGCCGACCACAATGAGAGACAAAGGCGGATGATGATGTTCGCGAACACGCCCTATGCCTACCTGCATATCCGCGGCAGCCCATGGGAAGGGAATGAGTATCAGCCAGACAAGGCTGCGATCTGGACGATGTCATACTCTTAGGCGGCTCCACGGACTTGCTTCATAGGAGGGCTGTCAAATGAACGGGGTCACCAGGGTATACACGGCCCTTGCAGGACTCGACCACGTTGGCATGTTCGTGCTCCGTTGGGGGCTCGTTCTCGTCCTGTTCTGGATCGGTGGCTTGAAGTTCGCGAAGTATGAGGGAGAGAGCATTGTGCCACTCGTCTCGAACAGTCCTCTGATGGGCTTCTTCTATCGCTATCGCGCTCCCGCTTACCGCATCCACATGAACAAGGAAGGGGAATTGAATCGTGCCAACCGTGCCTGGAATGCAGAGAACGGAACCTATCGCTTCTCGTATGGTCTCGGGACCGTGATCCTGGTGATTGGTGTGATGATCGGCTTGAGTCCACTTCTTCCGCAGGTCGCGGCAATCGGGAGCCTTCTCCTCGTCCTCATGTCCTGTACGACCCTGTCTTTCCTGGTTACAACGCCTGAGGCATGGGTTCCTGCGGCAGGAGACACGACCCATGGGTTCCCGTACCTGTCCGGAGTCGGCCGGCTCATTGTCAAGGATGTCATCATGCTCGGGGCCGCAATTGTGACTATGTCCGATTCGGCGAAGGCTTTTCTGCGATAACGCGATTAGTGAAGTGAGAGCCTCTATGAACTGCGGTCCCACACCGTGCGTGGAACGCCCGCCGTCCTCACTCGGCATCACGGCCCACGCTTCCGGGAAGAACTGGATCCTTGCGGCCACCGTCCTTGGCTCCAGCATGGAGTTCATCGACGGAACTGTCGTCAATGTGGCTCTTCCGAGTCTCCAGACATCCTTTACGGCAACGGGAACACAGGTCACATGGGTCGTAGTGGCCTATGCGCTGTTCTTGTCCTCGCTGCTGCTCACCGGAGGTGCGCTTGGGGATAGGTTCGGATTGCGAGAAACTTTTCTCGCTGGCATCGTTATCTTTGCGTGTGCTTCGGTGTGGTGCGGCCTCGCTCCCAGCCTCAATCAGCTGCTTATGGCTCGATGCCTGCAGGGAGCCGGGGGCGCCCTGCTCGTGCCGAACAGCCTGGCTCTTTTGAGCGCAAGCTTCAGCGGGGCAGAGCGCGGTACTGCCATAGGCACCTGGTCGGGCTTTGCGTCCATGATGACGGCGCTTGGGCCCGTCCTCGGCGGCTGGATGGTGCAGCACGGGTCATGGCGTTGGGTCTTCTTTCTGAATGTCCCGATTGCCTTGACCGCAGTCTGGATCACCCTTGCAAAGACCGATCGGGTCATGAGGTCGGCAAAGTCGGGGAAACTCGATTGGCTCGGTGCGGCCCTGGGAACAGTGGGCTTGGGTCTGCTTACGTTCTCGCTGATGGAGTGGCAAACGGGTCAGGCATACACACATCTCGCGAGTGTGGCGGGGCTCGCTTTCCTTGGGACCTTTGCGTACGCGGAGACCAGAGTTGCGGGCCCAATAATGCCGGTCGATCTCTTCCGAAGCTGGACGTTCACCGGCTCCAATCTCGTTACGTTCTTTCTTTATGCCGCATTGGCGGGAACGCTCTTCTACCTTCCTCTGAACCTTATCCAGATACAGGGTTATTCGCCGACGCAGGCCGGCGCGGCTATGCTCCCCGTGGTTGTCATCCTGTTTGCTTTCTCGCGCTGGGCCGGGGGTCTGATTGGGCGATATGGTCCAAAGCTACCGCTTGTCATTGGCCCGTTGATCGCAGCGTGCGGCTATGCGTTGCTGGCCAGGCCAGGAGTCGGCGGCTCTTACTGGAGTACTTACCTGCCAGCGATGGTGGTACTCGGCTTGGGTATGACAGTGAGCGTGGCTCCATTGACGACGGTAGTCATGAGTTCCGTAGACCAGAGAAGGGCAGGAGCCGCCTCCGGAGTCAACAACGCCGTCTCACAAACGGCCGCCCTCCTCGCAATTGCAGTCTTGTCGCCCCTTTTCTACCAGCGGTTCTCTCGCTCTCTCCCTCTTGACCTAAGGAGAGCCGGTCTGTCAGCGCAGACTACGGATCGGATCGAACACCAAGCGCGACGCCTAGGTGCGGTTCAGACACAAGGTCCTTCTGAAAAGTCCGCCGTTGATGAAGCCTTCGTGAGTGCCTTCAGGCTGATCACGTGGCTCGCGGTTGCTTCGGCTGTTGCAGGTGGCGTGATTGCTGGTTTCACGATACAGAACCAGGAGTTCAAGCCCGGAGAGGGTCAGACAGCCGCGCGGCTTCCTGCGCGCCTGTCTTAGGTTCTTCGCTGCCCGTCCGTCGCCTGCTGGAAGACCTTGTCCACGTAGGCGTCTGAGATAGGCCCTGTTGCCATCCGCAACCGATAGTAGATGGGACCGTAAAAGGCGTCGATAGCCGCTTCGATGTCGATGTCGATGTCGGCCCGAACCTCACCCAGCCTGAGTGCTTCTTTCAACAGGTCGTAGACTAGCTTGCGCCTCGGCAACGTCCAGTTCTCTCTGAACGATTTGGCGAGGCAGTTTCGGTATCGCCCAAATCACGAGGGTCAGCGAAAGGCGCTCCAACTTCCACCAGGCCGTTGTGGGTTCCGCGCTTGCTCCTTCTTCACCATTCCTTCAGCACAGCGTAGCGACGATGACCGCCTATCCTAAGGCCAACGGATTCAGTCCTGCAAACGCTGCCAGTGCTGCCTATTCCCTCGTCTACAAGAACCTTTTGCGACAGGTAGATTTCCTGGCCATCATGGATTGTTTTCGGGTCTTGTGCTGGATCACGCTTGCGGCCGTTCCGCTGATGCTGATCGTCAAGAAGATCAAGCCTGGTAAGGCGGCTCCGGAGGGGGCTCATTGACAAGCTTGATGCCAGTATTCAATGTCCACCCACGTTGCTCTGACGATTGAGGGGGAAAGGGGCAGATGGCACAGGCTTGGGCAAGCTCTCGGCGAGCTTTCCTTGCAACGCAGCCGTGGCGGGAATAGTATTTTTAGAAGGGGAGCGGCCGATCTCCGCGGGAAGGGCGATCGCATTCGGACCGTGGCCGTACCGGTCTGGGTCAAGCAAGGCGTCAACGCCTGGCTCGGGGCCGCGAAGATGGAAGAGGGGAGGCTCTTACGGGCAGTGTCGAAGGCTGGCAAGCTCCGGGGAGACGGTCTGAGCGATTGGGCGATCTGGTCGGTGGTCGAGCAGTCCGCAAAACAGATTGGGATCGAGTGCTTCGGGGCGCATGACCTCCGCCGTACCTGCGCCAAGCTCTGCCGGAAGGCAGGCGGGGATCTCGAAAGATCAAGTTCCTGCTCGGGCACTCCTCGATCTAGACCACGGAGCGGTATCTTGGGTCAGAGCAGGAGATCGCGGTGGCTGCAAACGACAACCTCGGTCTCTAAGCGACGGTCTAGAAAGTCGTGAGTGCCTTCGCTGGCAGTTAGAGGACTAGAGCCGTCCAGCTGCAGCAAAGAAGTTGCAGGTACGATGAAGCGTCGACTCTGTTCGTATGACATGGCCGAGGTCCCGCCCAACGCTTTCGTTCTCACCGACGGGGGCGGCGAGATGTACTTCTGCAACCCCCGATGCCTCTGCGTCTGGTCGGTGCAGCTAACGACCCGGCCGAACCTCTCTGATGAGCAACGATCAGGTCAGTACGTCCTCAACGCTCCATCTTCAAGACAAACGTTTACTGGCATAGACCAGCTCGCGCGCTGGGCGGTCGACGTTGCTTTAATGTGAACCAAAGCCCGACCGACGCGCAGGACAGACCTTTGCCGCGGAACTGAGAGTCATCGGGCCAAAAATATTCACTCGTGAACTGAGAAGCATGCCGCTTTACTCCCACTCAGTCTCAAGCGCATAAATTTCGCGGGTGCCGAGATCACGCGCCAAGAGCGGAGAGTCATCGGAAGCAAGCCCAAACCAACGCCCGAAGCTTCCCGTGGTTAACGCCAAGGTTCCCGTGGTCAAACGTCCGACGCTGCCGAGTTCCGTCACCCGCTCCACCTTGCGATCGCTCAGGCGAAGACGGCCAATGCTCAGGGAATTGGTGTCCAACGACGGATGGATTTGAAAATACAGGTATCTTCCGTCGTGTGACCTGTTTGGATAACCTACCCCGAAATCGACCGCCAGCGTCTATTTCCGAGAGACGAGGTCGTAGAGCATCAGCTTGCGGGTGTCCCGTTTGGTGCCCGAAATATACCTGCCGTCTGGCGACCAGTGGGGAGAGTAAAGCCCTCCGGAAGAAGGCACCGCGGAGACTCTCCTCGACGCAAGATCGACGATGGAAGAGCGAGGTGTGTTCTCGGCCGCAGACGCAGTAGACCAGCGAGTCCTCGATTCGGAGACCAATTCACGTCCATCTGACTCTGATTGCCCGGAAGCAGGTGCTCGGGAGTGCCTCCTGATGAAGGGATGATGTAGATGTTCCACGGCGCTCCAGGCAGACTGCCACTGAAGGCGATTTGTTTCCCATCGGGCGACCAGCGCGGCAACGCCGCCCGCATGGTGGCCAAGGTGAGTTGAAGCCGTTCGTTCCCATCCACCCTGCTCCGCCAGAGCGCGCCGTCCGGATGCGAAGTGTAAGTGACCCATTGGCCGTCCGGGGAAAACGCCGAGGCCATCGGCCGAGATACCGGAGAGATAAGGGACGAACTCGCCGCTGCGCGAATCATAGCGGATGACCTCCGCCCGCAGGATGCTGCCTATCGCAAATATCTGCTTGCCATCAATGCCCGGCAGCGGATTTTGGAAGTCCAGAGGGCCGAAGGTCAATTGCGTGGTCTCTTCGGCTTGCCTGGCCGAGTCCTGGCGAAACGGCTCCGGCATAACCAGAAGATTGACTTGGTTGTGGACTCCCTTCTGGTAAACAAAAAAGCGCCCGTGTGACCCACGTGATCGTACAACTGGAGGGCAATGACATCTTCACCCTCAACCAACCGAAATGTGTTGCGTTGCCATGCGGAATGGAAGTTCCTGTTGATGGCCTTTCTACCGCGTGTGCCCGCTGAGCGGCAGATCGCGATGGCTACCGTTGTTCACTCGACAGGCCCCCGACCCGGAGATCTTTCTCCGAGAGGACATCAACCCGACGGGAGACTCCAAATCGACTTGCTCCAGGCTCGCGCAGAGCAGATTAAGGCCCCCTCCGCATCCGAGCCATTCCTAACTGCTTTATTGTCCCTTTCTGAAGCGACCCCGAACTAGATTTGAATGACCCACTGCCTCTTGAATGACCCAATGGCCTCTGGCGACACGAACTGTTCAGTTTTCTCCCAAGACCTTAGCGTGCGTGCCTGCGCTCAGGAACATGTGCCCCCCTATTTGTGGGAAGCGATGCCGCACGTTCGGAATATAATGACGGCGCGACCAGAGAGGATGCGGCCATGTTTGCTCCGAAAGTCTCTAAGCCACAAGCAGAGCTAATCGCGAGTTCGGCGAGCAGTCTGGCGCAGAAACGTTCCGCATTCGGGGTACATCCAACCAGCGTTGAGGCCGTGGAGCAAGCGCACTCGCTCCAGCGGAGTATGGGCAATCAAGCAATGCTGCGGCTCTTCGCACAGCGAACTTCCGCCCTCACCTGGAATCAACCGGGTGGCTACCATGAGCAGCAGGGCGACGGGGATAAGGTGACGGGCCAAGAGACAACCTCCGCTGTGACAGCGGATTTCAGCAAGATCCCGATCTTTCCGCCAGAACCGGCCCGCGTCTCCAATCTCCCGTCTTCCTCGTCGCCAGAATCGATACCCGCGACCATTCAGCTGAAACTCGCGGTCGGGCGGGTTGATGACCCGCTGGAAGATGAGGCGGACAGTGTCGCAGACCAAGTCATGCGCATGTCCGAGCCCAGTAGCTCCCGCCTTCCGCGTCAGACCGAGCAGCTAAAAGCCATCCGGAGCAAAGCAACCGGTCGTGCCGAAGCTCAATCCGCGCCCCTGACCGTGGATGAGGCCCTCCGTTCACCGACGTGCCCCCTAGATGCAAATACGCGTGCGTTCATGGAGCGCCAATTCCGCTACGACTTCTCTCATGTGCGACTGCACGCCGGCGGTTTCGCCGAGCGGTCAGCGCGGGATTTGAGCGCCAACGCGTACACAGTAGGACAACACATCGTATTCGGTTCGGGCCGGTTAGCACCCGGAACGCGGGACGGACGACGGTTGATTGCCCACGAATTAACGCATGTGATACAGCAGTCGGGTGCTCGCAGCGCGCCGATGATCGCGCGATCTCCAGCCCAACCTTCCCCACCGGTGGCGTGGGGGAGCGGCTGGTTTCCGTCTCAGGGCGGCGTGATTCCCGGCAAGCAGGGACCGCTGCCCCCCACGATTTTCGAACAGCCCTCGGCATGGACGCCTGTCGGAGCGCCCGCTGCATTTGACGCCTTCCTGACGCTTACGCCGGACATGAGGAAAACGGCGGTCGAGTTCTCGTACGCGTCCGGGAGCCTCGGCAAGGCGCTGGCTGCTCTCGGTGCATCGAACGCGCAGGACAAGTATGCTGATGCGGTGCGGGAGGTCGGCCGCTTGGCGCAGGAGTATGCGACCCACAAGACAAGCGGGAAGAGCGATGCAGAGCTTGCGAAAACGCACGGGACGTGGATGGAGGCGCAGGCGGTGGCTGCGGCCAAGGCGGCTACGGGTACAACCGCGCCATCGACCGAGTCCGTAGCCAGCGCGGGCGCGAAGATAGTTGCCGGAAACGCGATCGCGCCGGCTGTCCCGCCCAAATGGGATAGCCCCGGCTTTCCGAAGGCGAAGTGGACAGCTGCGGGCGAGCGAACTATTGACGTGATGGTTAGATACGCGACCGCAAGCTATCCGTCGTTGAAGTTGCGTAAAGATCAATTCGTCCTCGCCTTCAAAGAAATGGAGCAGGTTAGTGGTGCTGCGACTGCTTACCATACTAGGGGCCCTGGCGGCGGCTCGCTCCTCCACATCGGCTATGACTTCGTCAAGACGGTTTTGATGACCGACGATGTCGAGAAGATGCTGACCACGTCGGCAAAGCCGGAATACATGATCGAGGTAGTAGTGCACGAGTTGCTGGGGCACCACGAGTTTGAAGATTCGAGCTACGCCATGTCGCTCTATGATGCGTCGGCGGCGAGCCGTCCTAGCTACACGCGCCCGGCGGAAGGCACCGATGAGCGCCGCAACGAACGTGATTCGTTTGGCTATCACTCGACAGAAATTTACGCACTCATGCGCGGCTTTGACTACAAGCACCCGGTGGCCGCCTCTGACCGTGTCCCGGGGGTGTTGGTCCTCAGCGACCCAAAGGACGAGATCGCGCGTTACGTCGGCGTCGTGGCCAAGGAATGGGAGCCCAGTGTGGGCACCGCCGTCATGCGCGGACTCTATGTGCGCTTCAGAATGGATCCGCGGCTGAGCGCCGCCGCCATAGCCGCACTCGCCGATGCCATACGGACCCACTTTCCTTCTACATCGACCAGCATTCTAAAATGATAAAGAGTAATAATCGCTGCAAAATCGGAAGCCTCACAAGTGAGCTCCAGCCGCTTCTAACCCAACGGATTGTTGTGAAGCGGTCGCACCAGTTGGCGACCGCGTCTTGAACTTCTCGTTTGAGGAACTCGAGTACAAAGGCCACATGGAGCTAAATCTTCGCTCGCTGGCGAAGTACGAGAGGGAAGCAGACGAGGGCCGGCCTCTAGGAATGATTTCCTGCAACAGAGCGAACTGCGGCCAGCTCGAAATTCTCGAACTGAACGACGGCGGTCATAACAACGGTTGTCGTCGTTCGTTAATGGGTTAAGTTGCAGTGGGTATAGGCGTCCGCAACTTCATCCTCTCACGTCATGCAATCTGCGCTGAAGCACTGCTGGTTCCATTCCGCGTGCAATCAATCGCATTAAGCTGGGCGATAGCCTCTTCGGGTATCTTCTATCAAAGCAACACGATCTTATAGCGGACCTGGTCGCCTGAGTTGATGGCCAGGAGAGCGAACACATTCTAGGGCGGCTCTCAGGTCACCGAGCTGAGCAAGGCATGGAGTGTGCGGTGGCATCTCCCGGTTGCAGCGAGACGACCGACTGGAGGAGAAGGTGCCTCAGGACTCTGCTGTGCGTACTCGATCTGTGCTGCGCCTTTGGCAGCAGGGAGGTAGTTCAGGCCAGCGGATCAAAGCAGTGTTGAACAGATGTCGCGCCTGCTCTGGTTGCGCCAGGTTCGTCGAAGCGACGGCCTGAAGGGCGAGGAGACGGAGTCATTCGGAGTCCGTGAGCACGCCTCTTCGTTCCTGCAGGTTTTCAGAGCCAAGACGATCGCTGTAGGTGCACTCGCGTTTGTCTGGGGCAGTGCCCTTTCAAGACAATTAGACGGCAGAACAGAATCCGGAATTGCACTGATCTCTGGGTCTGGAGGTCGTAGGTGAACTCCTCGGGATAGGAGAAGGTGCGGTGCGCGGTCGAGTTTTTAGCCCGGCTGGGCCACGCGCGCGTGCGCCGGGCAGATTGGGCATCGTCCAGGATTGGGTGGTGGTGGCGAAGAACGTCGCAGAGGGTGTCTCGGTGGCAGCTTTACACCTTCGCTAAACGGGCGTTGGCAAACTGAATGACCCGAGCCACCTTCTCCGGCGCGTCCTTCAGCGTCGTATCGACCAACGCCACGGTGGGCCAGTCGAAGCAGCTCATCACCTGGTCGAAGTTGTATTCGCAGTACCCCGCCTCATGGACGCCGGTAGATCCTCGGCTCGGCTCCCCCATGGCCAGGTGAGCAAACCTTCGTCCGAAGTGCCTCGACCAGTTGTTATACCCGGCGGGCGTCTGTCCCGCGTGCAGGAATCAGGTGCAGGCCACGGCGCGCGACTTCGGGATCGACGGGGCCTTCTTCGACACCCAGCCGAATACGGAGAACGATCGCATCAATCCGCCGATCGACGGGCTGAGGAAGATTGTGTTGGACCTGCGCAGCGAGCGGCCTGACTTCATGATCGCGACGGAGAGCTGGCTGGATAGCACGTACTCATTGCAATACGCCGGACGGAGACTCCGCCCGACGGCACGACTGAGTCTTCGGCCTCGGCGGAGTAGCAGATCTCAAACTGGTGGTGGAGGTCTGCGAGGGGTGGCAAGGTCGGGAACAGCCTGAGCGCCTGGGCGGTCTAGTCGGTGGTCGAGCAGTCAGCCAAGCAGATCGGCATCGAGCGGTTCGGATCTCATGACCTGCGGCGTACCTGCGCCAAGCTCTGCCGCAGGACCGGTGGAATCTCGAACAGATCAAGTTTTCTGCTTCGGCACTTTTCCGTCCAGACCACCGAGCGATACCTCGGCTCCGAGCAGGAAATGACGAGTCGCGGTGAATGACAACCTGGGGCTTATGAGGCTATCCAAGACTAGCATAGTTGAGCTTATGGCGAACGATCTAGACAAGCGGAAGGACAGCCTGCGGGAAACTGAGGGTACTGCTCCATAGCCTCCGCGAGTTGATTCAGGGCGCTCGCCACATGGCGCTCCGGGCGGTCGATGCGGTTCAGGTTCAGACCTGCTGGGAGATCGGCCGGCACATCGTGGAATTCAAACACGGCGGAGCTGCCCGCGCAGAATATGGCACCCGGCTTCTCCAAATCCTGGCCGAGTCTCTGACCGGGAGTTCGGACGCGGGTTCGACGCCTCCAACCTGCGGTACATGCGGCTTTTCTACCAGGCCTTCCCGTTCGTGACGCACTGCGTCATGAATTGAGCTGGACCCACTACCGGACTCTTCTGAAAATCGAGGGTAAAGCGGCCCGGTCCTGGTACATGGCAGAAGCCGCGGCGCAGGGCTGGACGACACGGGCCCTAGAGAGACAGATCAACACCCTCTATTATGAGCGGCTGCTTGCGACCTCCGACCGGCCAGCGGTCGAACAGGAGGCCAACGTGGCTATTGCCCCCTGCAGACGCCCCGGGACTTTGTCCGTGACCCGGTGCTACTGGAGTTCCTCGGTCTTCCAGGTGTCGGTCGCTCTTGGAGGCGGATCTTGGAACGAGCACTGCTCGACAACCTGCAGGCCTTCCTTCTGGAGCTGGGCCGCGGCTTCGCCTTTGTAGGGAGGCAGTACAGGCTCAGCACAGAGACGAAGGACTTCTACACCGACCTCGTCTTCTACAACTTCCTGCTGAAGTGTTTTGTACTCTTTGACCTCAAGGCCGGGGAACTGCCCCATCAGGACATCGGCCAGATGGACATGTACGTCCGCATGATGGACGACCTCAAGCGAGGTCCGGACGACAATCCGACAGTGGGGATCATCCTATGCGCGCAGAAGGACGCCTCGGTCGTTCGGTATTCCGTGCTGCACGACAATGAACAGATGTTCGCTAGCCGGTACAAGCTGGTCTTACCGTCAGAAGAGGAGTTGAGGACGGAACTGGAACGAGAGCGTGGTCAGCTTCGGGGGACCTTGATGTAATTCGCCCGCTCTGAAGGCTCCGCGATGCGCTGTTTCTAGAGCCGGACGAAGGCAGAGGCTACAAAGCTCTTCGAGGAGCGCGTTGGCGATCTGTACCGATCAAGATGGCCCTTTGATTACGCCGCGCCCGCAGATCCATTCGGTAATTCTGGACATCCATAACATCCGACCACTAAGTTCTAAGCCAAAACTGACTTGGCCTCCGCCGAGCAAAAGTTCTCCCGTCCGTAATGACTATACGCGCTTGGTATGCTGCCGGGCGTTTCGTGGCTGTGAGCGCTTTATATCCAGTGGAGTTTCGGAAAAGAAACGCTCAATCCCTGGTCCATCGAGGTCGACGAGTCCGCCTTCAACGCGTCGCCTGGTCGTTCCGTCCGATCCTTCAAGCCAGATTACGTCTGCTGGGGGCTGCGTGCATGCCAGTTCTTTCAGTACCTTGCAATCTATCTTGTCCATGCCCCAAATTGAGTCTCGACCGTTCAGGGAGAAACGGTAAGTGCGGTCCACTTTGAAGGCGATAAACCGCTCACGAGTGTCATCGGGTAGGAATATTTTTCCTCTTCTTCTTACTTCCACCAGCGCTCCTGCTGTCCATCGCACGATGATCCATTCGTTCGGGTGCAAAAGTTTCGCTGCCTCAATAATCTGGCCGCCGGTGATGACTGGTCCTTGAAGCTTGATGGACCTCCAACTCAGCCCATCGTATCCAAATTCGATTTGGCACGCTCTTGGAGGGGACTCTCTTCTCCCGAGATAAGGGGCGTTGGCTGGACGGTCGTCTTTGGTGATCTGCCAGCCAAGGATGTAGCCAAGGTTCCTCTCATTCCAGATTGCCATCTTCGACTTTAGAGCTTTTCGCAGCTCTTTGACACGATCCCGCGCGAATTGGGCCTCGTCTCCGTGACAGCCCGCAGAGGCGGCAATTTCCTGGTTGCTGTATGGCTGCGGGCTGGAGCGCAATGATTCCTTAGGACTTTCAGCGCTTTTGCTGGCACGTGCACCCGCACATTATTGAGATAGAGGCCGCTGGTGTCGAGCCTGTATTTCGGCTCGGATTCCGGTCCAAACTCGTAAGTCATACACACTTCACTTGACAATTATGGAGTAGTGAGCACCACTATAACGCAATTTTGGCATACTTACGCAACTTTGGTGGGGTTCAATTACTCATGAAGCTGCACTGCGAAAGCTTTACGACAGAAGGGACACGATAACCGAAGTCCCCCGAGCGGGACAGAAAGGAGATGGAGCCATGTGGTGGAATTTTGCTTGGTCCTTTTTGATCCTTTTCGTCTTTTTCTTTTAGCTGGATTCAACCAGCCTTAACCAGCTGTGGGCGACTGCTTCTTAAACGGTTCCCGTATTGGAGGGGCGTGATTACGACCCTCCAATCAGCTGTGTTCCGAGTGAACGGTATTCGTTTTCGCGTATCGGCGACCGCGAACTGTTTTCCACGCTCGCGGAGGAAAATTAGAGGACCATCGCCCGCGACGCTCGATGGCAACGCGCTCCACAACGCCGTCACATACGAGTTCTGAATTAGCGAATCATCGCCAATGCACTCATTGAGCAAAGCCCGCTTTGGAAACGCTGAATGATCGGACACCGGTTCGGAGCCGTCACTTGGACGAGGTCTTCGGCTACGTGGCGTGGATCTCGGCCTGGCGCTGCTTGGCTGCCGTTCGGTCTCGATCTCCCGGTACCGGAGTGTCCCTTCGAGCATGATCAGTTGCCCTTTCTGAAGCGTCCTGGCGAACTTCGAGAGATTGCTCCAGGCGTAGACGCGATGCCACTCGGTGTGGCCTCTCGTGCTCGCCCTTGTCGTTTTTCCAGCTTTCCTGGGTTGCGAGGTTGAGGACGACGTACTCGCGGTTGTTCTCGGCTGTCTTTCTCTCTGCATTTTGTCCGAGGGGGCCCATGAGAGTGATCTCGTTGAACATGGTGTTTGGCTCCGTTTCTTTCTGGGTTGTGCCGCTGTCTGCGGTACACGCTTGCCCGGAGGGTGTGCCCGCCGCGACCCACTCCCTCGCCGACTGGACGGGATCTGCGGAAGGGGACCCAAACTCGTTTTGGGGCAGGAGTCCGCACCTCTAGAGAGTCGCGAAGCGGATCACGGGAAGGAGAGCGTGCGTCCGAAGGGCGGGGGTGTTTTGAGCGCGGCACGCTGAACGCAGACAGAAAGGCAAACCGGAAGGGAGCCTCCCTGTTGAACACATCCCTCTCATGGCGCCAGTTGCGAGGCGAAACAGCCCAGAGAGTGCGTCAAAAGCTTCAAGCAGGAGGAGGAATTCTGAGGCGATGGCAGAACCGAGGCTCTACCGTTCGGCCCATCTCCTCGCCTTCTCGATCGTCCTCCCATCGTGGCTTTCAGCTCGCTGGCTTCGTGTGGCTGAGTGCTAATAAACACCGGGTGACGGAAACAGGGCGCGATCCTCAAAGCGGCGCGGCAACTTGCTCATACCGACTAGGCATTACACACACCCGAGCAGCCGGAAACGTGGCTCGAGCGAGCCTCCCAAAATCCCCATTGGCAGAGCTTCCGCGACTGACTGCAACTGCTTCAAAGGCGTTTCCTGCGGGAACGCGTCTACAGGCCCGGAAGCGTTCATGAGTTGAGACCTCACAGGACGCGAGGCGAGAGCAGCACGTAGGACGCCGGAGTGGAGAGCACACCCCGCTTCTAGACAAGGACATTTCTGAACAACGGCTTAGTCCCAGTTCACCGGTAACGAAGCCAATACAGCTCCAATTAGGAGACCCAGGCTCTGGGGTCATTGATGTCTTAATTGGTCAAAGCCATTCGCTTGTCTTGGACTTGATTGAGCATCAACTGTGAACGTGAATGACAGGTAGCACGCGAACTACCTCGTGTTGCCATCCATGGATCCTACATAGGAGGGCCCCCCATGCGATCAAGCACCGCGCAACTTCGAACCTTGGGCCGTCCCACCTCGAAACAAGCAAAAAAGTACCCTTTTAGGCACGTCAATTGGATGTATATAGAGTGCACAGAGATCGGGCCCGCGTTCTCAACGTCGCGCGTTTTTGATCTCGGGAGGTGACCGTGGATGCTTTACGCAGAGCCATGATGTTGTTGCTCGTGATTTCGTTGCCGTGCTGCTCGTCGGCCCAGAACGAGGCCCTGCGCGGCTTTGCTGATATCCACAATCATGAGTTCGCCAATATGGCCTTCGGCGGCTTTGTGGTCGCGGGTGTCCCCTTTGGACCATTACCAGATTCGCTCAGCGAAGCGAGATGCCGCGCTGGTCACAGTAACCTGCATGCGATGGATATTCTTGGCGGTTTCCTCGCCGGCTACGACGGGCCCATCGTCTATGGCAATGACGGCTATCCCAACTTCAACGGCTGGCCTGCTTTTTTCGAAGTCTCGCACCAAAAGGTACACGAAGTATTCCTGAAGCGCGCCGTTGATGGAGGACTCCGTCTCATGGTCATGATGGCTGTCGAGAGTCCTCTCCTCTGCGATGCGGTCAAGAACGGCGCTGGCAGAACGGACGGACGCGACTGCAACGATGAGATGACGAGCATCAAGAACCAGATCGCGGCCGCTTACGGTATGCAGAACTACATCGACAGCGAAGCGGGGGGGAGGGGCCTGGGCTGGTACCGGATCGTTACCACACCGGGCCAAGCTCGTGATGTCATTCGTTCAGGCAAACTCGCCGTTGTGCTCGGCGTGGAAACTTCTCACCTATTCAACTGTCACCACGAGCCCTGCAACTGGAATGGTCCTCTGGATGAACTTTGGAAACTTGGAGTCCGCCATTTCTTTCCGATCCATCAAGACAAGAACGCATTCGGGGGCCCCTCTTATTTCCAAGCCAGTATCCAAAACGGAACGAAGCTCCTGAACGTGAATCCATACACATTTCCCAGGATTTCCTGTGCTTATACGTTTCCTAAAGGGACTCTCGCCCGTGGCGGGGGGCAATGCGATGCTCTTGGGCTTACCGCAACCGGGAAAGAGTTCGTGACCGGGTTGATGAATTTAGGGGCGATCATCGATGTGGACCATATGTCAGATCGTTCCTTCGCCGATACGCTTACTTTGGCGGAGAAGCTCGATTACCCCGTTGTCGCCAGTCATGCTGGCTTCAATGCGGTCCAACAGCGGAATGGTGATCCACGAGGGTCAGCTTACAGATGCGGAACTCGCCCGGGTCCGGAACGTCGGCGGAATGGTGGGCCTGATCTCAAGCCCGGGCGATCTCTCCACCGTAGGCACCTATCATGGAACGGGTCCACACGTGCCGCACAGGTGTGGCAGGAGTTCCGAAACCTTTGCGCAACCGTACCTGTATGCCCTCCAGCACGCACCCGGCATGGCTATCGCTATTGGCACGGACTTCAACGGGCCGCTGCGGCAGCTAGGCCCCCGATTCGGGGGGAGAGCCTGCAACGGCGGACGAGCTGCCGGAGCGGATAGCACTAACCCTCTTCCCAATCCGTTTTTCGCTCGCGCCTCGAACACCGTGCTCGCTCCCTTTGAAACCGGTAACCGTACCTGGGACTTCAACAAGGATGGCTTAGCTCACGTGGGCCTGTTGCCCGACCTGATCGCGGATCTTGAAGTCCTCGGAGTTCCGGCGAGCGACCTTGAGCCTTTACTTAACTCCGCTCGAGGCTATGTCGATGTCTGGCAGAGAGCGGTCGATCACGCCGGAAGCCCGCTGCCGCCACCTGAACCAGCCGTCGCCATCTCAGCTGGAGCCGGAGGTTTACAAATGATGCTCGACAGATCCGGACGAGTCTGGGCCCGGAACGCGTTCGGCGGAAGCTGGACAGTTGAGACCCCGCCGGGTGAGGTGAGCATCGCCGCCGGAGATAGTGGTCTTCAGATGCTGCTCGATGGCGTTGGACAGGTGTGGGCCAAGAACTCCATCGGAAATGGCGGGTGGGTGCAGGAGAGTCCGGCAGGCGAGAAGGCGATTGCTGCGGGATGGGGCGGTCTCCAGATGCTGCTTGATGGCGTTGGACAGGTGTGGGCCAAGAACTCCATCGGAGATGGCGGGTGGGTGCAGGAGAGTCCGGCAGGTGAGAAAGCCATTGCTGCGGGAGGGGCCGGTCTCCAGATGCTGCTTGATGGTGTTGGACAGGTGTGGGCCAAGGATTGGATCGGCAACGGCGGCTGGAATCAGGAAAGTCCGGCAGGCGAGAAGGCCATTGCTGCGGGAGGGGGCGGTCTTCAAATGCTGCTTGATGGTGTTGGACAGGTTTGGGCCAAGAATTGGATCGGCAACGGAGGCTGGAATCAGGAGACGCCGGCAGGGGAGGTGACCATCGCCGCCGGAGGCGGTCTCCAGATGCTCGTCGACAGCGCCGGACAGGTATGGGCTAAGGATTGGATCGGCGATGGTGGCTGGAATCAGGAGACGTCCGCAGGCGAAAAGGCCATCGCTGCTGGGGGTGAGCTTCAGATGGTCATGGACAGCGCCGGACAGGTTTGGGCGAAAGACTCGATCGGCAATGGCGGCTGGAACCTAGAACCTTCCGACTAGAACGCCGCAGAGCGAGAGCGAAGCGGATCATAGATCCGTGTGCGCAAGCTTTCGAACGAAGTAATCAAAAGGTCCTTGAACCAGAACACTTCTGTTCTGGCAAAATGAGGCATGCGGCTGGAATTCCGTGTCGTGTTCCGCGAAGACCTCCCTTGGTGCGCTTCCGTTTTGGAGGATGGCTTCGAGTGCAGAGCCGAACTTCGTAAGCAACTGCCCGCAATTTGGACGACCCTGCTTGCACAGGACGCCATGGCCATGGCGGTGCTCCAGGATCATGACCAATCCGGTAAGCTCATCGCATTCGGCGCCACCGTGTTTGTGTCGGAAAGATTCGCGAATCTGAGCATCGCGACACCGCAGCCTCATCTCGCGCTCCGGCTCCTCGATAAAGAAAGCTCCGGGCGAGGTCGAGCCATTATGCGCCCTCCAGAGATTAAGAAGCAGGGGCGCGGGGCGGGATTGAATCTGGTGATTTTGCACTACTCCGAAGTGGTGGATGGTTATTCGGACCAAGACTGTTCTCTCGTAAGGGAGATGATGGTGCACGGCCTCTTAGATTGGCATCGGCGGACACATCTGCAACGACTGCTCTATGAAATTTATGGCGCGGATGATGTACAGTTCCTCCTCGACGGGGGGGCCGTCCTTCTCTCGGATTTCGGAGATTGGTATGCAGCGCGGAAACTTGCCCTTCCAGATCGCCAGCATCGGCCCTACCTAGTCTTGATGGGCCGCGAGCAGGCGTCAAGGCGCCGTGGTGCGTGGATGTCCTGGCTCTTCTCTTCAGAGAAGGGTCGCCTAGGCCTTTCCCCTGCTGAACAACGCCTCGTGGCTCGCGCCGTTGCCGGCGACACAGACGCTCAGCTCATACACAATCCCGAAGTGAGCGAGAACACGGTACGTCGACACTGGCGCTCGATCTTTAGGAAGTTCCAGGTCGCCCGTATCCCGTTGGGTCCTCCACCGTCGGAAAAACGCGGATCAATCAACGTGAGAACACGTTCAGAGTCAAACACAGGAGGGCAAGCCTTCAAAAAGCGACCCTTTCTGCTCACGTATTTCAGACAACACCCTGAAGAGCTACGTCCTCAGGCCATAGGACGTAACGCGAAGTAGCCCTGGTCGCATTCTTTACTGCATCTGGCTAGCCGGTGGGCGGGCCGGCCTGCGGCACAGATAACGGCCGATCGAAACTTTATTCGGAGTTGTGACATATGTGTCATACCCCCGTGTTCATTTATACGGGCAACAGCAATTGGCCAGAGAAGCCGGTTCGCCTTCAGCCGCTGCGTGTCGCATTTCTGCTCCCAGCTATAGATGTCGCCGCGCTGATCCCGTGCTCCTGCACAGATCGGGCGTATTCTCCCCCGGTTCGCTCTGCTTCAGAAGCCCAATGATCTGCTCTTCGCTTACCGGCTCTTATTGATCCTCCATCCTCTCGTTCAAAACACGAAAGGAGATCCCCAGATTCGTACTGGTAGAGATCGCCGGGAGCAGTCACAGCCGCTTGCACTCCAAAGGCCCAGGCGCGCTGACCAGGTTTCTCATCGCAAGGAGTTGCCTTGAAAGCGGAACGAGCTAGCGGAGGGTGAGTAGTGTGATTTCGTTCCAGGTTTGGAGCACATGTGGTCACAGGACGTTTCTAACCAGCCGCTACACACGTAGACTGTAGAGAATCCTCATGATCAGACGTACGCTGCCAAGGAGCGATTCGCAGCTGATGCTAGCGAGGTGGGTTTAGAAGCTTTTCGCCAGCGCAAACCTGACCTGGAACGGCTCCACTGGGTGGAAGACGTCGGTGAATGCGGGCGTCGCTGTTGGCGTGATCTGGGAGGTATAGGCGTAGTCGATATCGTGGTCCTGGCGGTTGAGCAGGTTCAGGAATTCGGCTGAAATGCGCCACCTCTCGACTGAACTGGTAGCCGACTTCTCCATTGAGCAAGCGCCGTGGCTTGCGAACGGTAGAGGCCGTCAGAGGTCAGGTCACGGGGGCCGAAGTAACGCAGGCGCAAACTCGACGTAAAGCCCTTGTAGATCGTGCAGTGTGACGCCGGAAGAGATCACTACACCAACCGCTTCGGGTACACGTTTGCCGCCTGGGCTGTCCGGCGCGGCTCATCTTCATCGACTGTCGTAAAGAGGGCTTTGGAGTTTGCGAGGTCGAAGTCAAAGGCCAGATGTTCGAGTGGCGTGTAGTAGTTTGCCCATTCGATGCCGTAGCGCTCGCTGGGCTGCTGTGAAGCAACCGTGCCTCCGGTGTCGCCGGACTGCTGCAGTTCGGAAGCGCTGTGGAGGTACCAAACCGACACGGTGCTTTGCAGGTGGGGGATGGCCGTCGTGCGTACGCCGAATTCGCCGCCCTTGGTTGGGATGAGGGCGGGAATCGGTGTGGCAGGCGTGTTGGGATAGGGGTTGTCGGCCGAGACCGGCTCCACCCTTTGCGTTGTGCCACGCCCGTCGTTGCTGTGAAAGCTGAATCCGGCCTGGGTATAGAACTCGGTTTTGAGCCAGGGGCCGAAGGTCAGACTCAGCTTTGGGGCTGGGCAGTACCTTGGTGGCGGTTCCGGAATTGGCGGCGGTAACAAGGCTGGTGACGTTGAAATGCTCCATGTCGCCACGCATGGCAATGACCGAGCGAAACTTCTCGGCCCACTGGATCTTGTTCTCCATGTAGAAGCCGGCTTGCGTGTCTGTGAAGTGATCCGCTTGCGTGGTCGCGGGCAATGTGTTGCCGGTGGAGGAATCGGTTTTGTCGACCCGAACGCGATTTTGCGATTGGTAAAGGCCGTTGTGAATCCAGTCGTTGCGGACCTGCAGGCCGAACGTGTTCTCTACCTTGCGGCCGAACCATCGGCTGAAGATGGTATGGCGGGCATCCAGTCCGCCACCCAGCGCCTGTCCTTCTGTTCGAACTGATCGCCGCGGTTCGGGATCGGTCAGGTAGTAGGTGAAGTCGGAGAACAAATCGAGATCGTAGTAGAAGCCGTAGGCGCTGATCTTTGTCTCGGAAGCTGGCGCCGCGATGGTGCCATTCGCCCTGCAGGCTGTAACGCTGGGAATGGCCGCCATCAGTAGGGTTCAGCGTGCCGAAGAAGCCAACGAGAGGAACGGCGTTCTCGGCGATCTGGTCGCTGGAGTTCCATCTTCCGTGGTAACCACGGGCCGTGATGCTGAAGCCGTTGCGTCTTCACCCTGGCTGTAGGTCAGGAGGCCGTTGAACTTGTAGTAGTTGTCGGGATGGGTCCATGGGCCGTCATCGTGGTACGCCTCGCCGCCGTAGAGGAAATTGCCAATGCCGAGCTTCTGCGATACGCCGAAGACCGCTCGCCCATAGCCGTACATGCCGCCTTCCACCTGAACGAAGTTCTGGGGCAGTGTCTTGAAGAACTCCAGGTGTGCCGATCCAGCGGAGCCATAGTTGCCGACATCGCGCGTAATATGGGCCCTTCTCGTAGTTGACCCGCTGCACAAACTCCGGGATCACGGTGTTCATGTCCGAGTAGCCCTCACCATGCGCGTGCGAAGGCAGGTTCAGCGGCATGCCGTCGATGAAGATGGCGAAATCTGTGCCGTGGTCGAGATTGAAGCCACGAAGGAAGTATTGGTTCGCCTTGCCGCCGCCAGCATGCTGGGTGATGATCAGGCCCGGAACCGTCTCCAGGACCTCTCCCGAACGAAGGATGGGACGATCCTGATCTCGCGCTGCGCCGACCGTTCCCTGGGTGGCGGAATTCGCGATGCCGGTAAGGTCATCCTCCCGGCCCTGCACGTTAACCGTTGTGCTAACGCCGTCACGGACAGGGCGATACGTAGCGGAGCTTCGTTGGTGCCGATCACCAACGGCAGCTCTTTGGCTTGGAAACCGAGAACGGAAACGAAGATCTGGTAAATACCGTTCGGGATGTTGGGAAAAGCGAAAGCACCGCGATTGTCAGTGTGCGTGGTCTCTTGCACTAGACCGGCGGCACTCCGCACAAGTACGGTCGCTCCAGCAATGAAGGCGCCAGAGGCATCGACCACCGTTCCCGTCAGCTTAGCCTTGGTTGCTGCACGAACTGGCTCTTGCAACTGAACGATGGGGGCGATCAGTGAGGCCTCTTGCGCAGAAAGCAGCGAAGCGCCGACGAGAATCATCACAGGAATCGACCTGCGGAAGAGCATGTAACTCATCTCCTGTAAGGAAGCGTCCCCCCGAGTTGTCGCAAGTTCGAGGAGGAAAGATCAGACTATCGCGGACGTTGTACTCTTTGCCGGGGTATGCCCCTAGCCAGCTCCGGCCTTGCAGAATCTTGAAGGCCCGGCAAAGAATCAGACCTGCAATAACGAAGGCAACTCCGTGACCCGCACATTCCAATCAAAGCCATTTACAACTGGCCTCATGTGGCACCGTTGCTCGCGGGCGCGACAAGCGGAAACAAGACGGAGCTGAGCTGCAGGCTGAGGATCGCCTGCCGCGGGCGCCCGTCGTCTTCGCTTAGTCATTTGGCAGAGGTATAACGATAGGGAACAGCCGTGGCTGTGGCGTCTGGCACTTTCCCCTGAGGCTGAGGCGTCCATCATCTCTTATCAGTGTTGCATTTCAAGAGGATGGCGTGCCAAGGTATTCCTGTCAGGTATTGAGGCCCGAACTACCGCATGTTGCGCTCTTTTCTTTTGCTTATTGCTCTTGGTGCAGTCGTTCCGTTCGATGTCGGCCAGACGATCGCAGGGGACCAGAAGCAGGTCCACACACACAGCTATCACCCCGGGGATCACATAGAATTTACTGTGCACCTGGACGGAGAAGATGCGAAAAGCTTCAAGTTCAGTTCCGCCTCGCTTTTCCTAAACGGAGCCGTACCGCCTGGGGAGATGGCGTCCAGCTCGATCGCGAATCCTACCGTGAGTACCCCTTCGTCAGGGGTTTATGTGCTGAGGTTTGAAGTTGGGAACTATACGTATCCCGGAGACTATGGCCTTACCGTCACATTCCAAACCAGTGACGGCACCCTGATCTTCCCGTGGGATTCACAATCGATGGGCATCGCTCCTCCCGTTCACATCGTGAACCCCCGTCATCTACACAAACCGACCGTTCTGGTTGAAGGCCTAAGCCCGGAGAGAGCAGCACAACTTCCGCCTGCAGCCCCGACAGGAGCGGGGTCAAAGATCACTGCCGCAGACATCAGCTACATGCAGGGCATGGTGATGCACCACGGCCAGGCCGTTGCTATGTGCGATCTTGTTCGCACCCACACCGATAACCCCAGGATCTGGCAACTGGGACGGCGCATCGGCCTTCCGCAGGCACGGGAAATAGGGTTCATGCGCAATTGGTTGAGAAGCCGCGGCCAAAGTGCAGAGATGGAGATGCCAGAGGCGATGCCCGGCATGCACGAAATTGGACATGAGCGGGAAGCCGTATGCCCTCCATGCAAGGGCGTGTTGACGCCTGCGCAGATGACGACACTGCGCAACGCGACAACGGCCAGGAGTTTTGACAAGCTATTTTCCTCTCCGGGATGATTCAGCACCACAGCGGGAGCGCTTGTCATGCACAGAACGATCTGTTATTGCTTCGCCCAATGGTGGGCAAGAGCCCGAACTCTACATCTTCGCGAAACAGATCATTCATCGTTACAACAGGCTGAGATCAACTTGATGCAGTCCATGCAAGCAGAGACGTGAGGTTCTCCGGTAACTTCCGGTTTGCCCAGGCACATGAACTCCGAACATACCCAGGTGAGCGAAGTCATGACTGTCCTTGCTGGTGACATGCAAATGGTCGTATGGCCGGTCCAGCCATCGTTCGATCTGGGGCCGGAAGAGGTGTAAACGGCTCCGGTACAAGAGAGCCAAAGGATGAACGGAATGGAGAACAGGCCCGCGTAGAAATGCCAACGCCACACGGCGCGGTAAAGACGTTGGCTCTGCTCTCCCGATGACGTGACAGCCCCCAGATGTCATCCCTTCCCCTTAGAGGCAAGGTATTGTCCAGGCGATTCGTCGAACAGCTTCTTGTGTTCTCTCATGCAGAAGTAGTATGTCTTGCCCTTGTACACAGAAGCGAGAGAACGATCCGGGTCCATGCCGCACACGGCGCAGCGCGGATGCCCTGCGCTTTGGAGCACCGGCTTCGCGAACTCAGCATTCGAGTCTGGGTGTTGCCATCCATCGCCCTGGTACTCCAGCATGTTGCCGGTATCGCGTACGGCGTCTTGCCCGAAGTAACGCTGCACGACGCGGAGAGCTAAATCCATGCCGGAGGTAAGACCGCCTGCGGTGGCCAGGTTGCCGGTCTCTACAAAGCGGGCTCCGCGCTGTACGCGGATGTCCGGGTACTTCTCAGCAAGGTCAGAGTAGGCTCCGTGATGAGTTGTCGCCGGCTTGCCTGAGAGCAGGCCTGTACTGGCGAGCACGAAGGCACCAGTGCACACCGACATCGTCACGTCGGTCTGCTTGCTGGCCTCTCTGATCCAGGCTTTGACCTTCTCGCTGGCGGGGCTTTGCGCGGGAATGACTATGACCTTCGGCTGCGGTGCGTCTGCGATGCTGTAGTCGGGAACGATCTTGAAGCCCTGGTCGCTCGTCCGGATCGGATCAGTGGTTTCCGCGACCGTGTAGAGCTTGAATGCAGGGAAGGTACCCTGAGGTTTGGGTACGCGTAGAAAAACCTCCCACGGGCCACAGAAGTCGATGACCACAGCACCTTGTGAGAGCAGAAAAGCGACTGGTATGGAGCCGTCTGTCGGAGGTGTCAGCGGGCGTGGAGGTGCGACTGTCTGAGCGGCCGCGCTTGCAGGAGCAGTCTTGCACCCGAGAAGCGAGGACGCGATTGGAGCAAGGAGCGATAGTCTGAGCGCTTTGCGACGATTCATATTGGACGGTCCCTAGTCCTTGCTGAGGCGAATTTTGAGGGTGACGTAGCCAGAGATCGGCTGATTGGGCATCACGACCGCGAAGCCGAAGTACTGGTATGGGTCGAATGTCTTGCGCGCTGTGAGGTTCACGGCAGAACCCTGCAGCGTGTACCTGCCGAACTCGTAGGCGGCTTGGGCGTCCACGGCTGCATAGCCTGGAACGGCTACTGTGTTTGGCAAAGTGATCTCGCGCTTGGTGAATGCGGTAACACCGGCTCCGAACGAAAGCCCTCGCGCTGCGCCGTTCTGGATTCTGTATCGCCCCGCGACGCGTCCGCTGTTGCGTGGAACACGCTGGAGAAAATCGCCAACGGGAAGGGAATTGTCCCGTGTAACGGTGGCCTGCGTGTAGGCATAATTCGACAGCAGTGAGAAGGACCGCAGCGGCTCCCACGTCACGTCGGCTTCCGCGCCTCGAGCACGCTGCTGACCTGCTTGGATGGAGTAGAGGAAGTTGTTTGGATCAGGCGTTGCGACGTTATCTCGGGTTTGACTAAAGATCGCAACTGTACCGGCGAGGTGCGCTCTGGTCAGAGCCAGCTTCAAACCGCCTTCCACATTTTGCGATGTCTCCGGCCTTGGAGCCTGCTGGACGACGAGGCCGAAAGCTCCGCGAAACGCAGTGGCATAAGCTGCGTACATGGCCACGCCACTTGCGACTCGGAAGGTTCCGCCGATGCGGCCGGAAGCGTGGTTATAGGTCTTGTCGGTGGCTTGCTCGCGCTCGCGGAAATCGAGCTTGGTATAGCGAACCGATGCGGTGAGGCTCAGTCGCCCGTAGGTGGCCTGGTCTTGTCCGTAGATCGCAGTGGTCTGGTAGCGGTCGGTCTGGAACAGATTTGCTGCCGTTGCAGGCCCGAACTTGAGGTTGTACGTCGGATGAGCAAGGTCCTCTTCGCCCACCGGAACGCCCGAGAAGCCCATCTCCGAGTAGAAGTTGGTGTGGTCGTAGCTCACCCCGGCCAGCAGCCCGTGCCTGCCGCCAAGGCCATGAAGGCTTGCAAAGAGGTTCGTGTCGAAGGTGCCCTCCCGTACCGGGTTGTTCGACATGTCCAGCGTGAGGATCGGATAGACCGTAGGCGTGGCGGGGTCAGGTGGAGCAAACGCCGGAAGTACAAAGCTGCCATGTTCGTTCGCTTGGCTGAAGTAGTAACGCGCACTCGTGTTCCAACGGAGAGTTGTCAGTGAAACTCATGGTTCAATTCGACGGTCGCCATGCGGTTGTCGAGTCTTGTGTGCGGCTGTCCGACGGGCGCACCGACAAAGGCGTTCGCGGTCGATCTGCCCGGCCATGGCCTGAACCGCTGGAACTACCTGAATACTCCAACTGGTCGCGATGATTGAAGCGGCCCTGAACGAAGAGGTTGGTCCTCGGTCCGAACTGGAAGGACATGGCTGGCTGCAGGGACCAACGGTCCCCGCTGACCACATCAACCCAGCTGTCATTTCGCTGGTACTCGCCGGAGAGACGAGCTGCGATCTTTGCAGTTCAGCGGAACATTGACGTCGCCATAAGGATCGAAGGTCCCGAAGCTTCCGCCACGCAGCCCGACGTAGCCGCTCAGCGTCGGCTCGGGCCGGACCGAAACTACGTCGATGAGACCTCCTAAAGGGGAACCGAGACCGCCGCCATACATGGTGGAATTAGGTCCCTTCACCACGTCGATCTGCTCTGTTCCTATAAGGCTCGTTGGGTCGTTTGCCGTTGTCGTGTTGCCGAACATGGAAAGCCCGTCCGTAGTAGATCTCCGCAGGGAAGCCGCGCACGATCGGCTGGGTGAGAAGGATCTCTTCCGGTTTAGTGGGTGTCACGCCGGAGACGTTCACCAGAGCGTCGGCCAGTGTGCGGCGGTCTTGGTCCTGGATCAAGGCGCGGTCAAGTACCTCGATAGATTGTGGTACTTCGATCAGAGGAGACGGCGTGCGGGTCCCAGCGCTGTTCTCAAGCGCAGCGTAGGGTCTTTCCGCTGCAGAGACCTGCACCGTCGAACTTGCTGAGCCGATAGAGAGCTTCGCATCGATATGAAGGGGCTGAGCGGCCGTGACCTGAGCGTCGGATGCAACAAAGGTTTGGAAACCGGCGGAGGTCACCTTTAGGATGTAATGGCCGCTCGGGAGCCGGGAGAACTCGTAATGGCCAGACGCTATCAGTCTGGCCAGTCAGGTTGCGGCCGGTGCGTTCACTTAATAACCGAAACAGTCGCACCGCGCGATGGCAGCTCCGGTTGAATCTAGGACCGTACCGGAGATAGAGGGCAGGGAAGACGTAGTTTGCCCAAGAAGAAACGGGCTTGCCGTCACGCTGAGCGCGACGAGCAGAGGTCTTAGAGATGCATGGGATCCTCACAATGACGTGGGCAGAAGCACTCCGCTGCGAACGAACAGCGAAGTTCTGCCGGACTGAACCTGGGCAGGCGAATGCGCCTGCCGACGAAATCAGAGGTTGACTCAGTGTGGGAGGTCCGCGCTTCCCATTAGATCGGTCGCGAGAGATGCGACGCTTGGCTTCGGTCTGCGCAAACCCTGTCGGATGGCTGACGAGATCGCCATAGATCGCAGCGGCGATCTGTGGGGCCGCTAGAGGGTTGGGCTGCGCTGGAGCGACGGAGCTGGAGCAGTAGGGGCACTTCTCAGCAGGTGCTTTGAACTGAGGATCATGGCTGACGGCGAGCTTGCCGCGCTCGTCCATGCTCATCATGCAGTGGTGCTTGCCGTTGCGTCGGCAGCACGCGGGCAGTCCTGCCTCCGCGTCCTGTCCCATCGCCAGCATGGGAAGACGAAGGGAAGGCCAAAAACAGCCAGCAACAAGATGGAGATGAGCCTACGCATGTCCCTAGTAGTGGAAGCGGTAACGGAGTTCGGCCGTAGATCTGGCGGGGATCGTTGTAGTGGAAGCCGCCGAAGGTGAGGCTGTTGTCGAGCAGGACGCGGCGGTTGGCGACGTTGGTTGCGGTGACGGAGGCGGAGAGGTTTTCGCCGAAGGTCTTGCCGAGGAGAGATCGACGGTGGTGTGCTGCGGGCAGGTAGGGGTTGGGGTAGGGCGTGGCGGGGTCGGGGATGCCGTTGATGAAAGCCGGAGCCGTAGTAGACGTTGGTGGAGGCGGTGGTGCGCCAGGGCAGGGTGGCGTTGAAGCCCACGTTGAGGGTGTTGCGCTGGTCGTGGTCGACGGGCGTGTAGGCGAAGCCGCGTCGCAGGCGGGGTCGCCGATGGGGATGCAGATGAGGCCGCCGGTGATGTTGCCGCGCTGCTCGGCGATCTGGTTGGAGTAGGCGAGGTGGGCCTGGCCGAAGTGCCAGAGGCGCGGGGAGCGGAGGGTGAGCTCCCAGGCGCGGACGAGGGCGCCGTCGACGGTGACGGGGTAGTAGATGCTGGAGTTGCCGATGTTGGAGTGGTCGAGGAAGTTGTTGACGCGGGTCTTGAAGGTGTCGGCGTCGAGCAGCCAGCCGCGGAAGGGGATCTGGACGCCGAACTGGTGCTCTTCGTCGCGCTCGCCGTGGAGCGGCTGAAGTCGGTGTTGTTGGCTTGCGCGAATTGCGACGACGGGGCCAGTGGCGGTGAGCAGCGGCGGCGGTTGGTAGAAGCGGCCGTAGAAGCCGCGGAAGACCCAGTTGAGCTTCGGGATGCGGACGGCGGCGCCGAAGCGGGGGGCGGTCTCGTTCTCGGTGAACTGGCCTTGGAAGTGGGTCTGCGCGCAGGCCGGCGATCAGGGTCAGCCAGGAGGTGGCTTTGTAGTTGTCGGAGATGTACTCCTCGACGACGCCGCCCGAGGCTGAGTCGGGGATGCGAGAAAGGTGGTGTGCCGCTGCCATCGTTGAAGACGGCGCCGAAGAGGTAGCTGTCGTGCTGGCCGAAGGAGTAGAGGCCGGCCTGGAGGGTGTTGCGGGCGATCTCGGTGGTGATGCGAGGCCTGTGCGCCGGCGTAGTTGGAGGTGCGGTCGGAGGTGGTGGCGACGGGAGTGTCGTTCGGATTGGGCTCGTAGTCGGCGCGGTTGTAGTGGTAGAAGGGCGAGACCTGCAGGACGGTGGAGGGGTTGAAGGTGTGGAGCCAGGAGAAGGCGACGACGCCGTCGGTCTCGTGCTGGCCGTCGCGGAGGCCGCTGGAGTCGATACTGCTGGTTGTCGGAGCTGTTGGGGTCGGGGTCGTAGGGGATCTGGAAGTAGTCGTGGCGGAGCTGGGTGATGAGGCGGAACTGATCCTTGGGGGTGCGGTTGTAGATGAGGGACGCGAAGCCGCCGTAGCCGTTGGTGGCGTCATGGAGGACGTGCGCGATGGGCGGGGCGAGGCCGTAGTCGCTGCGATTGCCGTTGAGGCTGGCGTAGTAGGCGAATTTCTCGGTGTGGTCGCCGAAGTTGAGCTGGTCGTTGGTCTGGAGAAAGCTGCCGGCGGTGACGATGAGTTCGGCCTGGCGGTCGCGCTCGAAGCCGGTGCGGGGGACGACGTTGAAGACGCCGTAGGTGCGGTCGCCGACGTCGGAGGTGTAGCTGCCGCGCTGGACTTCGATGTAGTCGATGTCCTTGGGGTCGATCTGCGCGCCGAGATTGCTGGCGATGTTGGTGTTGGGGATCTGGACGCCGTCGATCAGCCAGCTGACCTGGTGGCCGCCGCGCATGTGGAGCATGTCGTGGGTGATGTAGGCGCCGGGGACGTAGTCGGTGATCATGGCGAGGCTGTTGGTGCGATCCGCGCCGGGGGTCTGGGCGATGTCTACCCTGCCGATGAGGGTTGTTGGCGTCGCCGAATTCACGTTTCCTGCGTCAGCCTCGGTCGAGACGGTGACGATCTCGCTCACACTTCCGACCGACAATTCAAAGTGCAGCAGCGGCGTCGTGTCTGAGGCAAGAGTGATGTTCTGCTGAACAGGCCGGAAGCCTGGTTCGGTCACAAGAACCGTATAGTCCCCAAGCGGGATTACTGGAAGGTGAAAACTTCCATCCTCACTGGAGTAGGCTGTTGTGGTGAAGTCCGCAGTGAGCTGCATGGATCGTGACCGTTGCCCCCCGGATAGGACGATGTTGCGGATCGTGAACGATCCCTTGAACCTGGCCGAAGATCGTGGCGTGGGCAACATGGCTGTAGAGCAGACCCATGAGCGTAAGACAGGCAAAAAGACGACGCATGGAGCGATCTCCTAGTCACAAGCGCGTGACTTGTCGGAACCCAAGAGCAAGCAGCGCAACTGTCTTAGCTGAGAGAGGAAGCGACGCTGCGGATGTAGTTGGATTTAGCCGAGGAAGAAGGGAGGACCACGCTTCTGGCGAGAGCGATCTCGCGCGATGCGCCACTTTGATTCGGTCTGCGCTGCTATTGCAGGATGACTGATCACGCCCGCAAAGATCCCGGCAGCCAAAGAGAAACAGCCCCAAGATCCGGGTGGGTGACCCCAACAGTTCCGGGAGGACAATAGGGGCACTTCTTAGGAATGGCGCGGAACTGAGTACCGTGCTCGACGGCCTGACTTCGCTCACCCATGCTGATTAAGCAGTGGTGCTTTCCATCGCGACGGCAGCATGCGGGCACACTCGCATCACCTACCGCTCCAAAAGCAAGAAGCGGTGAGATGAACGGAAAGCCGAACACGGCCAAGAGCAAGATGGAGAGCAGTCTACGCAATGTTGTGATTGGAACATCTTCGTTACGCTTCAGCAAGAACGGGCGAAGACCTCAGCCGCTTAAGGTTTCTGTCCGACTATACAGAATCCTCATCCTCAGACATAACCGATTTTCAGTGAGCAAGATAGAGATACCATGCAAGCAGGTTTGGGATAGATGTTTCAGAAGCGCAGGTTACTTAGCCGTTGGCTCCTCACAGGCATAGGATTGGCTCCCTTCTATCTGGCGGTCGTAGAGGATCGACCACAGTTCCCGCGGCGTAAGTTGCGCACGCAGATGACGTCACGGCCCGGAATTGTCTCGCCTGCAAACTCGGCGGCAACTGCTCGATAGAGAGAGCGGATCAGTTTGATGGCACGCTTGGGAAGAGATTCATGGAGGGCCGACTTGGCCTGCTTGGCGGCGGATCTTATGACTGGAATGGCCGCGGCATCAACGACGTTGAGCCTGCCCCGGTGGCTTTGGGTGGGTACGATCAACGTGGCTACCGATACTACCGTTCAAGACTTGGGTTCGCCGGCACGGTTGATTACCGCTTCAGCGAGACCTCAAGCATTTATCTGAAGGGCTTGTACTCACTCTTTCACAACTATGGGAACCGCTGGGACTACAACCTGAGCACCAAAGTTCTCGCATCCTGGCAGCCCGCTCCAGGAACGGGCGCCGTGTCCTTCGGGGCCGAGATCCGGGGTCCCGTGCAGGATCTGGTTTGGAAGTCTGGAGCTTGGTGGGAGCCATGTGCTTTCGAGAGTCCTGTTCGCGTGGGACGTCGATAGCTCCGTCGGGCGTACGCAGGACCGGGGTTACTCCGATGCGAGCTTCACTCCCACGGGTTCTTCAACCCTGAACGGAATTACCTATGCGCTTGATTCTGCGAACCCATTGACTCCGAAGCTAATGCCCCAGAATGGGGCGGACATCTTCGATCCGACTCAGTATGAGTACACAGGACAGCGTGTCAATAATCACTACAACCCCGAGGTCGATCTAGGCTTTGGGGCTTCGCTGGCGGACAGCTACACACTTGCCGGTCACGCGGGAACGTTCGAGCTGGGGGGACGCTTTCGCAACGTTCATAAGTTCGCCAACCAGGACACGCGGTTTACGGTTCCGCTTGCAGCCCCCGGAGATCCATCGATATCAATGACGGGGTTTGTAGGTTCGTTCACCGATGCGAGTTACTACGGCAACAGCTATAGCTTCGGTCCAACGGTGAACTACGATACGGTGAATGCTTTCACCGCGGTGGGGCCAGATCCTAACAATCCTGATGTGCTTGGAAACAATTTCAATTACATCGAAAAGGTCAGCGCGGGATATTTCATGAATACGATCAACCTGGGACGGTTTCGTGTGATTGCGGGGCTCCGCCTCGAGGATACATCGAACAAGGACGCCGGTACTTCCCCAACCAGCACGGGGATTATCTCGACGAGTGCCTCTTACCTGAACCCGCTCCCGAGTGCCTCCGTGCGCTACAGCCTGACGCCCGAATCGGGGCTCCGCTTCGTGTATGGGCGTGGACTTTCCCGTCCCAACTTCTCCGATCTCGTGTCGTTCGCAACGATCTCACCGGGTGGAGTGCGCACGCTTTCGAGCATTGGAAATCCGAACCTGAAGGCAGAGCATGCAGATAACTTCGACGTGCTGTACGAACGAAGCCTGAATCCAGTCGGGTTGATCCAGGCGGGCGTCTATTACAAGCGTCTTGGCAATCCGATTGTGCCGCTCAACACAACGCTGTCCGACGGAACGATCCAGACGGCTCCGCAGAACGCGGGGAGTGCCTATGTTTACGGCTTCGAGATCGCGTTCCAGCAGAGATTTACTTATCTTCCGGGAGCGTTGAGTGGGGTCGGGCTGTCAGCGAACTATGGCTATTCCGCATCGCAAGTTACGTTTCCGCCGGTCATGAATTCGGATGGGACCCCGAGTGGCGTGACGCGCTCGGACAAGCCGGACCTCCTTCGGCAGGCTCCGCACACGTGGAATATCAGCCCAACGTACGACCATAAACGGCTCTCAGTGCGTCTCGGTCTGAGTTATAACGCCGCGAACATCTTCGCATACAACTACGCTGACGCAAACGCGGGAACTTTCCAGCCGACGACGGGCAAGGGTGGGGGGATCAGAGGGCCGAATGGAGACCTTTACCTCTATGCTCACCTGCAGACTGATCTACAGGGTTCTTATCGGCTGCCAAGGGGCTTTACGGCGGTAGCCTACGGGCTGAACCTCAATAATGAGGTCTTCGGGTTCTACCAGGGAAGTACAGTGAGTCCGATTCAGCGCGAGTTCTACAAGCAGACGTTCGGCGGCGGGCTGCGCTGGTCGCCAATGCATGAGACGCACTAAGTCCAGATGTGATAGACGACCCTCAGCAGGTTTGCTGAGGGTCGCTGAACGGGATTGTCACAGGTGGATAGTTCTCACCGCCGTATCGCGAATTAGAAGGCTCGCGCTCAGGCGGCATCTTTCAAATTTCTGGCTTGCAGCAGGTGAGGTTCACGTGCGAGAGGGGCTGAACGGTGCCAAACCAGCCTCCCACTTCCGTGCTCCAGCAGAAACTTGCTCGCCTCGCTCAAGGATGAAGTCCACGTAACTCCGCAGTACGGTGGAAAGGAGCTTCTGAAGAAATGGGGACGGAGCGCCTTGTGAATCCGGGAATGCCGGGACAAGCCACTCGCCACAGCCTTGATCAGCGGCTAAGTCCTCAGCGAGAGACAACAAGAACCTTGAAGGTCCCGGGCTTTGCCTTTGGCCGGTCCGTAGATCCTGGCTTTAGATCCTCAAACTCAGAGGTAGGCAAATAGATCTTTGCAGTCGATTCGTCAATCCCCAGCGTCTTCGCACCCCTCGCGGTCTTCAATATCTGACTGACTTTGTATCCTCCCCCAGCGGAGCGGTCGATGACCACGAGTGTGCCGTCTCCGCAACTGGCGAAGGCCTGAGGACCCGCCACGGCTGTTGCGTCGACACCCGACCCGATTGGCAGGACGCTTTCTACCTTACCGGTGTCCGCGCTCATGATAATCATCGTTTGAGGCTTACGGCCACCGATGAACAGTGTGCGGCTCGAACCATCGAGAGCCATCCCGACTGGTGAGCCACCAGGGGCGACGGGCCAGCGCTCGATCACCTTTCCTAGTCCGAGATCAACGACGGCAACAGTGTCTTTGTCCTCGAGGTTGATATAGACCTTGCCTTTCCCGTCAGCAGCCAGGAACTCTGGAGCACCTCCCAGCGTAATGGGCGGGCCGATCTTTCCGGACTTCGGATCGATCTCCGGTGGGAAGCTCAGGAGGCAATTACTGTCCCCCGCACTCACAAGTATGCGGTCGGAGCCCGCGTCATAGATGATGCCGTCCGCATCCGGAACTGCCGATAGAACTCCGAGTACCGCAAATGTCTTCAGATCAAAGATCGTTATCGATCCCTCGCCGCCGCCGTCCGTGATGAACCCGCGATTTAACTTCGGAACGATAGCTACGCCATGCGCGACTTTTTGACCAGGTATGTCGCCGACTGTTTTGCCCGACGTGGCATCGACTATCAAGGTGTGTGTACTACGTGGAACAAATAAACGATGATTCGCAGGATCTACGGTGATGTAGTCCATGCCTCCCTCTCCGCCAATCTGGATGGTCTTCTCAAGATGCCAAGCCGCGGATTGTCCGGAAGCGAAGCAAGTCGCTAGCAAAGAAATATAGAGTGCAGCTGTAGGCTTACAGAGAGAGTTCGACTCAAACAACATTCAGGCTCCTTGGACTTCAACATAGTGAGGATAGAAGCTTTGCGTTAAAGACAACTGAAGGCGAACACAACACCTCAGTTGCTCAGCGACGGCTAAGCTACCGCGAGACGCATGGGAAGTACCTACGCGCGTTAGCACGACTCCTCATACGGTTTCCTCTTATGGCTGCTCGATCACTTGGAATCGCGTCAGAGTGCGGTACGGAAAAACGCGCCCAGATCCAGCCGCCTACGCTGCAGCCTCTTACTTGGGCGGGCTCGTGGGAGAAAAGCTATAGCGCGCAATCTTCCACGCGCAATCCTTGTCTCTCTTGAATAAAAACAGCTCCTGATTGCCCTCCGAACTCTGAACGCCGGTCTTCGGATTGGTCGTGTGTCCCGCAGAGTTTGTGCGGGCGAAGGCCCACTCGGGGGACAATACGACTAACTCTGCGAGCCTGAACTTCACCTCGAACGTCCTTGTCTCAAAGACTGCGTCGTAGGCCTCGCGGATCGCCGCGTGGCCAATCGCGGACTGGCTGAAGGGTGGCATAAAAATGCCGTCCGTCATATAAAGCGGCATGACAGCCTCTGTCTTTGAACCATTCAGCGCGTCGTTGTAGGCAGCCAGCAGCGCTTTGACGGCGCTTTCAGCTTTCGACGCTTCGTCATCAGCTCCCATCACGAGCAAGACCTTGCCATGAGCCGTTCCTTTGGCAACGATGTCTTGCGCCTTGTCGGCGTCTGCCAGTGGCATCTTCTGACTGATAGGGATGATGAGCTTCCCAGCCTTCACCGCATCCGCCATGAAGAGGAGAATCGCCGGGTCGGGCACCGCATACACTGGGACTACGCTAACGTCAGGGAATTTGCTGGCATTAGCAGGCGCGCCAAGGACCGACGCGAAGACTCCGCCCGCCTTTACCTTCGCCATCAGTGCTTCCGCTGTGTTCCCAGCCACTGTATCCGCGACCGCATCGAGCATGGGCAACTCCGCCATCGCTTCGTTGTCATCGGTGGCAATCACTCTGTCGGCTCCAAGGCTCGCCGCGGCCTCCAACTGACTCTGGAGCACGCCCGCTATCACGGTTGCGCCCAGAGACTTGGCCGTAAACACAGCAGAGCGTCCCACATTCCCGGCTGCCCCTGTCACCAGAACCGTCTGTCCTGCTTAATTTTCGCGCCGACGGTAATCAGCATGTTTCCGGTAGTTGTCACGAGTGGCAGTGCTGCCGCCTCAATGACATCTATTCCGTCTGGTATTTTCGCCAGGGAAGCTCCCCGCACAACGCATAGCTCGGCATAGGTCTTGTCTGCCATCGCGAACACCCTGTCACCAACTGCAAAGCCGTCCACACCCTCGCCAACCGCTTCCACTGTTCCGGCCAGGTCGACACCCACGATACCCGGAAAATTGATCGGCGCGACGGCCTTCGCAATACCTGAGCGTCGCATTATGTCGAAGGGATTGACGCTTGTGGCGGCGACCCGCACCAGGACTTCTCCGGCGCCCGCAACTGGATCGGGAAAGTCACCGTACTTCAAGACCTCTGGACCGCCATACTCCTGCACAGTTGCTGCTTTCATGATGTACCTCGTTCCTCCCCTTGGGGAGGTTATGGTTTGGCGGCTCGCTCAATCGGATTAAAGGTGAGCAGGCTCTAGGTCAGCACGACGATCTTTCCACCTGCCTTGTTTTCTTCCATACAGCGATGCGCCTCTACGATTTCGTCAAGGCGGAAGACCTTGCCAACCTGGACGTGCAGCGTGCCTGCTGCGATCTGCCCGACGAGTTCCTCGAGCGGCATTCGCATGAAGTCTTCCGACTCGCCTGCATACGTGGTCAGGCTGACTGCGGTCGGAATCGCCTCCATCGGAGCAAAGTCTTCAAACGACCATTTGTTGCCGACAATACCTGTCATGCAGACGATGCCGCGCTGTTTGGCGCAACGGAGCGAATCCTTCAAAGTTGTCGTGCCTACCAATTCGAGCACTTTGTCGACTCCGCCACCGCAGACCTCCCGGACCTGCTCGGCGATCAATCCGGTATCGATAAACACCTGATCCACACCGCTCGAAAGCAACAATTGGTTGCGATCGGGGTTGCGCGTTGTGGCGGCGACGAAGGCTCCGTAACTCTTCGCGATAGCGGCAGCCGCGAGGCCGACCGATGTCGTGCCGCCCCGGATGAGCAAACGCTCACCCTTTTCGAGATGGAGCGACCTGACCAACGATCCCCACGCCGTCTGCAGCATCTCCGGGACAGCGCCGAGGGTCTCCCAAGCGAGTGCGGTACTAATGAGCTGCACTTGGGTTACAGGGACGCAGGTGTATTCGGCGTAGCCACCGTCGAACTGCCTCCCCATTCCTCCCATCGCAGTTGCGACGACAGCGCCCTCCGGGAACTCGCCTCCTGGCGCTCGCTCGACGAGACCGACAGCTTCGATGCCAAGAATGCGAGGAAACTTGACTGCCGGAGAATGACCCTGACGTGTGAACAGCTCCGAACGGTTGAGGCCAAAAGCCTTGACTTGGATGAGCACTTCGCCAACTCGCGGAGTGGGGATGGGTCGGCTCTCAATCTTGAGAACCTCCGGCCCACCAGCTGCGTGAATCACTACGGCTTTCATTGTGGACATCTTCTATTTCCACTCCCCGGTGAGATCTGTCCGCCATTGTTCGGTAGCGCCCGTCGACGAGTGGAAGAACCTCACTGGTCATAAAGACAGAGAGCCTTTGTGGAGCGCCCGCCATCGCGCTGTACCTGGAGTACTCATCCTCACGGTGGCCAGGGCCAGCGTTGTCAATTCCGACCACAATCAAAGGCTGAGATGCCCTGTGGGCGATCAGTTCCGTCAAGATCTCATCGACGTGCCATTCATCTTGGCCCGGCCGTGTTGTGCAGCGATCAAACAGGTCCTGTTCGTCAGCAAGGTAAAGAACCGGATACCGCGTTCTGGAAGGTTGAGAACTCGCGTAGCCCGCCGGTAGCCACACACGGAGAAGGCGCTCGTCGCCGTAGACCCCGCTCTTGAGAGGCAGCAGCTCAAGGGCTCCAGTGACCGTGCTCTTGCACGCCTCCTGCGGGAATTCAGCGTTCAGCCTGGTCGTAAGTTGCGGTTCAACCATCAGCACGAGGAGAAACAGCGTGGAGGGTATACGCATGTTGTTCATCATAGTCGGCCACGGCGACTTCTTCTGAGTCGCACAGTGTTGACCAATCCAGACCGGACGAACCCGTTACAGGCCGTACCGGGCTCAACTTCGTGAACGGCGTGTATTGGTAGTTATCCAGGTCCGCTCCTTCGGGGCTCATCGCAAGCTCAGCGTCCCGAGAACGGCGGTGATCAATCAACTCGACCGACATACTGGATAAGTGGTAGCGTCTCTCAGTGAGACCCTACCCTAAATACCTCGAATGGCTCCGCTACGCGTGCGCCTGGTTCCTGTACTTTTACGGGATTAGCAAACTCACCGGACACCAACTTGTGGTTCCAACATGGGTCGCACAAAAGCCAATTGGTTCACTCGATGGCTTCACTCTGACCTGGTACTACTTCGGCTATTCTCACGCCTACAAATACATCTTAGGTGCGGTTCAGGTCTCTGCTGCTTCGTTGTTGTTATTTCGTAAGACAGCCTTGATTGCTGCTCTGCTGATTATGCCCATGATGGCGAACATCGTACTTATCAACATCTTTTATCGAATAGTCGCAGGCGCAGAGTTCCTGGCCTTCTTCATCCTGGGTGCTATGCTCCTGCTCTTGTGGCAAGAACGCGACGCGTTCCTGCCAGGTTCTTTGGACTGCCCAATCCACCGAACCAGGCTCCTCGCTGAAGCGCCATTGGCTGATTCGGTCGATCATTCTCTTGTACGCGTTGGGTGTACTTCTGGTTGGGACGGTAGGGAGTAGTGCCTTCAAGCGACTGGCTGACTCAGCGCAGCATCAACACGACACCGCTAAGTAGAAGGCGTGCTAGATGAAGATGCCGAAGAGTCGTCTTCCCGAAAGTCCACAGTGAGAGCGCTAAATGAGGGCGTAAAGTTCCCCCCGTTCCCAGAGGCGCGTGGCGCGCGATCACACCCCTTCCATGATCGCCTCAGCGAAGGAAGCCCCTTCCGTGCCGTCCGGGAACTCAGTGGATTGGCACCTCAGGATCGAAGGAAGATCATCGCCGCGAAACCAAATACCGTTGCGCCCGCCGTAAGCCAAAGAACATAGTCGCCTGGGTGACCGCTTTGCCATGCTCGCATCAGCCGCAAACTGCCCTCCATCCTCGGACCAACCCGCAGCACACGTGAGATCCGCGTGGGGAAGACCGAACTAAGCGCAAGCAAGAACGCCAGGACGAGTGCAACCATTCCCCGGATCACTGCGCCCGGGAGTGCTTCGCTCCACGACGGCTGCGTCAGCGCCAGAGACTGGCCCGTATAGACGACGTGCAGGTACGCTGGTTGGCTCACCAGGTTTGCCGCGGCATCCCGCAGGATAGGCAGCCACCCCGGCAGGAATGTGAGCAGGCACGCACCGGCGATACAAAAAGCCGGCGGCACCACATGCCACCAAAAGATCCGCTGCTGCTCCGGCGCAGTTTCCGGCAGTTCGCCGACCTCCGCGGCGGGGTCTGTGAGCGGTTCCTCGCCCCATCCAAGAAAGGTGTGCATGCCGACCCGAAAGACGGCTGCTCCTGTAAGCACGGCGCCGATGAGAAACAGCACAGATATCCCGTGCAGCCCCGCCTTGTCTTCGGCGTGGGCTACACCCGCCTCCGCAAGCATGGTGCAGAAGCCCGGCGCTGAGGCGAGCCCGGCGCCACCTAGGAACCAGAGTACGGCAATCCCGGAGAGTCCCACACCACGGCGAAAGAGTGCGCGCTCACCGATCGAGCGAAGCCGGTGCAGAAGGATGCCGCTCGTGAAGAATAGCCCCGACTTCACAAGAGCGTGGCCGAGAACGTAGGTCAGCATTGCGGCGACGGCGAGTGGGCCGCCGATCGCCATGGCCATCAGCATCATTCCTGCGTGGCATATTGTGGAGAAAGCGAGAAGCCGTTTTAGATGATGCTCCGCGTAGCACATTACCCCGCCAATCAGCGTCGTCGCACCGCCAAACAACAGCAGGATCATCCGCAGGCCCGCAGGGTGAGCCGCGATTGACTGCGCAAAGATGACGGAGTGTAGCCTCAACACGGCGTACAGGCCGAGCTCCACCATCAGACCCGAGAACAGCACGCACACGGGCGTGGGAGCGACAGCATGCGCATCTGGCAGCCACAGGTGAAACGGAACGATAGCCGCTTTCACCAGAAAACCGCAGGTAAGCAGTGTCAGCGCAAACAGCACAAGCGGATCGTGCCGCGGACCGAGCAGAAGACCGATCTGGGCCATGTTGAGCGCGCCCGTTACTGCATACAGCAGGGAGATGCCGGTCAGCACCATGAACGCGGCGATCGTGTTCGTCACCGCGAAATTGAAAGCTCCCTGTAGAGGTGCGGGCTCAGCGGTCTTCAGGCCGCAGAGCGCAAAGGCCGCCGTGCTCATCAGCTCGAAGAATACAAACAGATTGAACAGATCGCCGGTAAGCGAAAAGCCGCACATCGCCGCAAGAAATAGGAGCATCAGCGGATGGAGGTGCTCGCCGCCTCCATCGACAAAGCGCCACGAGAAGAGCAAGGAGAGCGTTGTCAGAAGAGCGCCGAGGGTCGCCAGTCCCGCGCCGATCGGCTCCACCACGAAGTTGATGCCAAGCACCATGGAGCCGCGCGGGAACCAGTTCCCGAACCAGTACACGGTGGCTCCGTGGCTCGAGCGCACCAGCAAAGTGACCGTGATCCCTAGAGTGATCGCTGCCACGGTAGTTGCCAGGCCATCCGCTGCCGTGCGATTGAGTACCTTGCGCAGAGCGGCCAGGGTCGCGGCGCCGATAAGCGGGACGGCGACGGGAAGGGGCGTGAGCATGGATGGTTGCGGCATGCTTTACCCTCTCATCGTGCGCAGGTCATCGGGGGAGACGCTGCCTGACCTCTCGTGAGCCTTTACAACGATCGCGAGCAGCAGAGCCACCACAACCGCTTCAACGACCACATCGGTCAACATCAACGCCTGCACTACCGGGTCGACCGTAAGTTTGCCCACGGGGATGTCCGCGAACACGGGCGCGGCGCCACCAACGCGGTAGCCAATCCCAAGCAGAAGCATGTACGTGGAACTCTGCAGAACCGCCAGGCATACTACCGAATGAACAAGGTGCCTGCTGCTGATGATGCCGTAGAGTCCGCAGAAGAATAGCCAGGCAGCGACAAAGTACGGCAGTGAGGTCAAGATATGCGGCATGGCTACTCCTCTGGAACCTGGCCGGTCAGAATCTCCTCAAGGTACGTGTACGCGACCAGCAGGAAGGCCGCAGTCACCTCCACTCCCACGCACGCGCTGATTACCGCGATGGTGCCTGAGGAGAACACGTCGCCGGTCTCTCCCAGCGGCAGGGCGTTGGTAAGCAGCGGAAGCCCGGCTACGAGTGGGGCAACGCCGATCAGCGCGTACGAGCCGGCCCCTACCGCATCGACTACTTCGATCGTGGAGTGGGAAGTGATGCGGCGGAAAGCTTCGGTGTTCTCGCAGATGTAAACCAGCAGCGGTGCCGTGGCAAGGATCACACCGGCCTGAAAGCCTCCGCCCGGGGTCAACTGGCCGTGCAGTCCGATGTAGAAACCAAAGACGACTGTAAGCAGCAACGCGGGGCCCGCGATCGCGCGAACCGTTGTGCTCATGCGGCCTGAGTCCCTTACTGTGCCGACGCTTCGGGTCTTCGTGTCGGGCTGACGACGGAGCAACATCATGACTCCGAGGACCGCGGCGAACAATATATTTTCCTCGCCGAGGGTGTCGAAGCCCCGGTAGTCGTAATTAATTGCGTTCACGGTATCGGTGGTATGGCGTTCATATACTGCCAACCGGGCGATCATGTCGCCGTAGGGTCCACGGTAGTCGCCCCATGCCGGAAGATTCAGCCCCGCGTAGCAGTAGAGACCGAGAAATCCAAGTCCGAACACAAAGAAAAGGCTGATCCGAAGGCGCTCAGTCATGGTCATCTCCGTTCACTGAGCCGCGATTGCTGCGGGCGACGCTGGCACGGTACTTCATGCGGGAGATCGCTAACATCACCATTAGCGGAAGCGCCACTGCACCGACCGTAATCTGCGAAAGAGCGACATCGGGAGCCTGAAAAAAAAAGAAGACCAGCGCCATCAACACACCGTAAAAGCCGAGTGCAATAACCTGTTCCGTCACCTCACGCGTGCGAACAACCCCGA
This sequence comes from uncultured Acidobacteriaceae bacterium, assembly GCA_963752655.1. Classification (GTDB taxonomy): domain Bacteria; phylum Acidobacteriota; class Terriglobia; order Terriglobales; family Acidobacteriaceae; genus Edaphobacter. Next base: position 223,776 of record CAVVZK010000003.1, on the reverse strand, counting down.
GGCCCGAGATCGCAACCAGCAGCAGCAATCCTGCTCCAAACCAGGTCACCGGTCTTCTCCAGGCTTCCCGGTGTCACGGACAAACTCGATCGGATCACCATCCCTGGGCTGCCAGTGCCCAAGCTCTCTCGCGCGAAACGCTCGCGCGGTTGCATGAGTGCCGACGGAGTTGATGGCGAACAACAGGCCGGCGATTAGCAGCGTCTTCCATGCGATCTGGCTGCTCCCAGTCTCAAGGAAAGCAGCGACCGTGAGAGCGATGCCGCCAAGTGCTGCGGGCAGCGAAAGGTAGTGAAGGGCCTGCATAGGCTCGCGCATCGCCCACATGCCAAGTACACCAAGCCAGCACGAAGCCACGACCAGCGCGAGCAGCACCGTCTCTGGAATCGGATGGTGCAGCGTGCTCATAGATGCTTCCCCAGAAAGCGAGCGAACACCAGTCCGCCGCCGAACGACATTACTGCCAGCGCAACGGGCAGATCGATGAACGCGCTGCGGCCAAATCCTACGGTAAACAGCACCATGGCGATGGTCACCAGCATGCTCGCCATTTCGAGCCCGGCCAGCCGCCGCTCCGGTGCCCCGCGGAGGCACATATCCGCGCAGGGCAACAGGCCGCTCGAGACCGCCACCGCCTGCAAGTACCCAGGGGTTCACGATTGTGCTCCCAGCTCCCGGGTCATCTTCGGCACGCTGCTGCGTTCGATCTGGTGGAAGAGCATTCTGCTCTGCGCACAATCGATACCGATCACAATGAAATTTGGCGCTGCCGTGGTGTAGGCGGTCGCCAGCACACGCCTGGCGGCCATACGCGGATCGTCTTTTGCCGTGGCGAATCCACTTACCCGATACAGCGACTCCGCTCTTCGGGACGTCAGCGCGTCGCGCAGCAAGAGCTTAATGATCTCGTACGAGCCGCTGATGATGTACCAGGGAACCCTCCAACACGCCCGCAGATCCCTCCACTCAAGCGTCAGCCGCAGTGTCGCACTCTTGTGGACCGTTCGCAGAAACAACCCCGAAGCAAGTACGACCACGACGCCGACAACCATTTCGTGCTTGCGCGTTCCGGCAACCATCAGCACCCATTCCCCGGCCATTACAAACAAGGCCATCGCGGCGGCAGGGACAGATGCACTTCGCCTCGCTGTCGACGGAAGCGTGTTGGTGCCCATGCAACTGAAAGATGTTTTTGCTGATGCAAAAGATGTCTAGGAAGGGACCCGGCGGAAAGTGGGGAAGTACAGCTTGCCTCATGCACTCTAGTGACCCCCGCCAACACCTTCCCTGAGCGAAAACCTTGTGCACCATGCTGTAACCTTGCTCTGAGGAGTGCTTCGGTGCTCAACTTCCTGAAACGGCTATTCCAACCTGAACAGGGCGCAAGCAACGGTCCGCTGGCATTGAACCTCGCGTCTCCTCCGCTCGCAAGGGAGCCAAGCACGACAATCCCGCCAACACCCGAAAAGGTGCCCGGAAACTTCTTCTACTTTGGTTCCGCGCTGGACTTGGCGATCGGGGGGACGGTGCACGTCGGCTTTCCCAAGATTTCTGTGCGAGACATGACCACCGGGCAGGTTCGCTGGGGCGATAACCCCGCCGACCTTCTGGCCCTCCTCCAGAAACCGCACCTGCTGTGGACCGATGATCCCGTGCGCGGGGTCAATGGGAGGACGCTTGAAAATCCCGAAGACGTACTCGGCGCCGAAGGCACCATTGGCGGCAAGCACGTACGATTTGAGCGCATTCTCGACCTGGGAAGAAATGTAGTCGTCTACGCCTTGTTCTGCCCGGAGCAAAACTACCGGACAGCCTACGGCTGGGGCCGCGAGGTCTTCCAACCCGCTTACGTGCCTCCACCTCGCCTGCCAGACGACGAGTGATCACGACGGCCGCTGAACCGGCAAGCACTTTGACGGAAGTTGATCTAACGTCCCACATCGGGTTGTGCTGAGGTAGGCTGGCCGACGCTATAGATTATTCATCGCGCCGGTCGCATGAGTCCTATGCGAGCCTCACCCTTCGGTAACATTTTCGGTAACATTGGCGCAGATCACTGTACCGGAGCCATGGCGCCGCTCCTAAGAAGTCATTCAAGACCCGGAGAGTCGCCGGCATCCACGATCGTAAATCTATGGCCCGTGACAACTTCCGTAACGGCATTGCCTTCGAATATTCTCAATGGCTCCGCAATTCCACATAAGTGTGCAAATTCCTGCACTTCCTGCATGCAACTCCTGCACATTGAGGAACTACACGAGACTAAGCCTATTCGGCTTGTATGTTTGCTGGTCAACGGATGCTCTCTCCGTATGGCCACTAAGCTGCATTAGCAGTAGCTAACGGTGCGGACGACCTTGCTGCACCAGGTTGTTCCATGTCTTTGACCCCGAGGGGCCCTTCGAATCACGAGGGTTCGCAACTTTAGACATTCTGCGGTATCTGTCCCACCTCGAACCTATCTAAGACCGGTAAAGCCTGGCGAAGACACTACGCCAATCCTTTCTCGCACATGGGTTTCACTTATAGCTCCTTCGTACTTTCGTTTGTCAATTAAGCCAGCGAAACCTTCTCTGTTCACGTTGTCAATTTGACTGATACGAGCCACCGTCGAACCTATGGCAACAACGGTTTATATTTAGGAATAGCGGTGGGTTTGTTTTGAGTTCGCCACCGAGTGGGCCTGACCTAAAATAGGAAGTAGATCGAGCTTCAACAGAGTTTTTACCTCACGAGTATTGCGAGGCTTTGGTGCCGCTCTATTTTGCGAATCACTGTTAAGAGTTTCCAGCCAGCATGAACTTCGGCGGCATCGTGGTGTTCGCACTAAGAGCATCGAACCGTCCTCTTACAACAAAGCGAGTCGTGATTACCTCGGAATCGCATCCGCCGAGTGTGCGCGTACGCATTCGCTTGGGACCGGGTATCCCCAATCCATCTAACTTCAACGGCTTCTCAGCGCCAAGCTCGGAGGCTCTCTGTCCGACTAACTTCATAAGCTGCCATGGTTGGTGATAAATGACACGCCCTCTCTCATTTCGAATACTCTCTCGGATGGCTAAGTCTTGCCGGTCCGGGAGTCTCTTACTGTTTTCGCTCTGCTGCCTTGCACCCGGCGTCTATGGTGCCCCCAAGAACCCGACGAGCTATCAAATGATTACTTTAGGAACCTTGGATAATCCCGGTTCGAGCACTGTCGTGCGACGGGTTAATTCGCTCGGTGAAGCAGTTGGGGGATTCAAACGGGGTAAGTCCAAGCAGGCATCCGCCGCATTTATTCTTTCAACCGCGGCAGGCTTCGACGAGGTCACTGATCTACAACTAACGGACTTCAGTGCGCTGTATGGCATCAATGACTCAGGGGAGGTCGCCGGATCGATCAACGGTCCGCTCACTGTGCTTCCTTTCCGTTCCGTCCGTCACTCGGCCTTTCAACTGCTGCCGCTATTACCCCGCGACACCAGCGGAGCTGCGTACGGGATCAACTCGAAAGGCGAGTCGGTCGGCATTTCGGGAGGGAGCAACGGGGTTCATGCTGTCTGGTGGACGCGCAAGGGAGCTGTTGCGGAGCTCCCGAGTCCATCTGGGTACACCACCACCAAGGCGATCGATATCAACACAAAAGGCGACGTCGTCGGTTACGCCGGCGAGGCAGAGAAGATTGCCGTCTTGTGGCCCGACAAGGGTGGAGTCGTCTCGCTCGACAACCTGTACAGCTACACAAGCAGCCAGGCCGACAGCATCAGCGACAACGGGGACGTTGTGGGGGCGGCCACCGCCTATGACCCCACCGTCGTTCGCATGCGCGCGGTCATGTGGCCGGCAGGCAGTTCCATCCCGAAGGATCTCGGCACGCTTGCAGGTGGGCAGACCAGTCGTGCCCGGGATATCGATGTGAACGGTGTTGTAGTCGGAACGTCCGACTCCACAAACGGGAACCGGGCCTTTATCTGGGACTCCGCAGACGGCATCCGGGATCTGAACTCCCTCAACAATGACCCTTCCATCATTCTTGTAGACGCGCTGAGCATCAGCAAGCGCGGCACGATTCTGGCGCTGGGCATCAAGGTGAGCGATCTTCCTTCGGACGACACTTCAGGGCTCGAAGAGCATGAGTTGCCCCGCCAGATCGTTCTTCTCACTCCCATCAAGTAATTAGCACTCCTGGAAGGTCTTGTATGAAGAAGCAACTTGTCTTTCGCCTGGTTCTCGCGTCTTTGTCAATGCCGGCCTTGGCGCAGCAAGCAACAATGGGGCAGTGGCAGAATGGCCCGAATCTGCCCTTCTTCCCGGTCCACATGCACGAGATGCAAAATGGGAAGCTGATCATATGGCCCGGCGATGGAGGGGTAAGTGGGAATGACCCCCGCCTGCTCGATCTCTCAACTGGCACCGTCACGCCTCTTGCTCTCCCTGGGTACGACGTTTTCTGCAGTGGCCACAGCATCCTTCCGGACGGGCGTCTGTTTGTTGCGGGCGGTCACATCAGCAACAACGTGGGTTTGCCCGCTTCAACCATCTACGATCCGGTGAGAAATGATTGGATCCGTCAGCAGCCCATGAACCTTGGCCGCTGGTACCCAACAGATCAGGTGCTGCCCAACGGAGACGTGCTGGTTATCTCGGGTGATGTGGACGTCTCCACAGGCAGCAACCCCTTGCCTCAGGTCTGGCAGGCTTCGACCGGAACATGGCGAAGTCTCACCGATGCGCAGCTAAACCTCGGCCTCTACCCCACCGTTTCCTTGGCCCCCAATGGCCAGGCCTTTGTCTCCGGACCATCTGTGACGACGCGGTACCTGGATACTACCGGCACCGGCGCCTGGACCACCGTCGGGGACCACGTCTTCAACGGTATCCGTGATTACGACAGCATGGTCATGTACCAGCCGGGCAAGGTCCTCGTTGCAGGCGGCAGCGATCCCCCGACGAATACCGTGGAAGTAATCGACCTCAACGCTGCCGTTCCAGCCTGGCGTAGCGTGAGCCCGATGGCGTTTGCACGTCGGCAGTTGAACGCAACCATGCTGCCCAACGGAAAGGTTCTCGTTACGGGCGGAACCAGCGGACCCGGTTTCAACAACGGGGACCCGACTCTCGCCGCGTACGCCGCCGAGATGTGGGATCCGGCCACGGAGCTTTGGACCACACTCGCAAGCGAAAAGGTCCCGCGCCGCTACCACTCGATCGCAATGCTCCTGCCCGACGCCCGCGTCCTCGTTACCGGGGGCAATGGCTATACGCAGATCGGAGATCTTTTCTCCTCCCTACCTGTTTGCGGGCGCGCGTCCAACCATCACCTCCGCACCTTCTAACGTCGCCACAGGGCAGACCATTTTTGTCGGAACTCCTGACGCCGCCAACATCACCTCGGCCACGTGGATCCGGCTGCCCTCTTCCACGCACGGTCTAAGCATGAGCCAGGCATTCTTCCAGTCAACGAGCATCACCCAGGTGAGCGGAGGAATCAGCATCACGTCGCCGAATAACCCAACCATGCCGGACGGGTTCTACATGCTCTTCATCCTTAACCAGGACGTTCCATCGGTCGCGTCCGTGGTGCACGTGGGGGCAACCACGGCCATCTATCCGGCGCCGGTGGCAACATCACTCAGCCCTGCCACGGCCAATAACGGGGACTCTCCAACCGTGGTCACAATTACGGGCAGCAACTTCAGTCCGTTGTCGATTGTGCAATGGAACGGTCAGGCTCGGTCAACCGCTTTTATAAGCTCGACTCAGATCACGGGAACCCTTGTCGCTGCGGATCTAGCCTCCGTCGGAACCGGCAAAGTAAGTGTGGTGACACCGGGTCCAGGTGGCGGTGTCTCGTCGTCCCTCCTGTTCACCATCAATCAGGCTCCCGCGCCGAATCTTACCCAGACGGGCACCATCATCGCCAGGATCACTGCCCCGACAGGCGGCGGAAATAAGAGCTTAAGCATCATCCGCGACGGAGACATGCCGCCCGTCGGCACCAAGGATCCAAAGCGGTCCTACGACACCTACAACGGGGGAGCCGTGGCAACGGATGACTGGATCGGCTACCAGTACACCACACCGCAGACCTTCGCCAAGGTCATCTTCCAGGAGGGCGTCAACTTCTCCGATGGCGGCTATTTCCTCAATCTAAGAGTGCAGGTTCGCCAGGCAGGTGTATGGGTCACCGTCCCCGGCCTGACCACGACACCGGTATACCCGCCGAACGACGGCATCAGCTACGAGACCTACACCTTGAACTTCCCCCCGATCAGTGGTGACGCCATTCGCATCGACGGTGCTCCAGGCGGCAAGTCCTACTTCACATCTACTGGCGAACTGCAGGTCTTTGGCCCTCCGACTTCCAACGGTACCGGCAACCCCACCCTCACATCACTCTCACCTAACACCATCGCCAGCGGATCGGCTCCCTTCACCCTGACGGTGAACGGCACGAACTTCGTCTCCGGCTATACCGTGCAGTGGAACGGGGCTTCTCGGCCAACTACGTTTGTCAGCGCCACGCAACTCACCGCGGCCATTCCCAGCCACCGACGTTGCAGCCGCCGGCACAGCTCAGGTGACGGTGCTGAACCCGGCAAGTGGCGGAGCTTCCACATCCCCGCTCACCGTTTACCGTCTCGCAATCGCCGACTCCTGCCACCCTCACGTCCCTCTCGCCCAACACCATCGCGAGCGGATCGGCTCCCTTCACCCTGACGGTGAACGGCACGAACTTCGTCTCCGGCTATACCGTGCAGTGGAACGGGGCTTCTCGGCCAACTACGTTTGTCAGCGCCACGCAACTCACCGCAGCCATCCCAGCCACCGACGTTGCAGCAGCCGGCACAGCTCAGGTGACGGTGCTGAACCCGGCAAGTGGCGGAGCTTCCACATCGCCGCTTCCGTTTACCGTCTCGCAATCGCCGACTCCTGCCACCCTCACCTCCCTCTCGCCCAACACCATCGCGAGCGGATCGGCTCCCTTCACCCTGACGGTGAACGGCACGAACTTCGTCTCCGGCTATACCGTGCAGTGGAACGGGGCTTCTCGGCCAACTACGTTTGTCAGCGCGACGCAACTCACCGCGGCCATCCCAGCCACCGACGTTGCAGCCGCCGGCACAGCTCAGGTGACGGTGCTGAACCCGGCAAGCGGCGGAGCTTCCACATCGCCGCTCACCGTTTACCGTCTCGCAATCGCCGACTCCTGCCACCCTCACGTCCCTCTCGCCCAACACCATCGCCAGCGGATCGGCTCCCTTCACCCTGACGGTGAACGGCACGAACTTCGTCTCCGGCTATACCGTGCAGTGGAACGGTGCTTCTCGGCCAACTACGTTTGTCAGCGCCACGCAACTCACCGCAGCCATTCCCAGCCACCGACGTTGCCGCCGCCGGCACAGCTCAGGTGACGGTGCTGAACCCAGCAAGTGGCGGAGCTTCCACATCGCCGCTCCCGTTTACCGTCTCGCAATCGCCGACTCCTGCCACGCCTCACGTCCCTCTCGCCCAACACCATCGCCAGCGGATCGGCTCCCTTCACCCTAACGGTGAACGGCACGAACTTCGTCTCCGGCTATACCGTGCAGTGGAACGGGGCTGTCTCGGCCAACTACCTTCGTCAGCGCCACGCAGCTAACCGCGGCCATCCCAGCCACCGATGTTGCCGCCGCTGGCACAGCTCAGGTGACGGTGCTGAACCCGGCAAGTGGCGGAGCTTCCACATCCCCGCTCACGTTTACCATCTCGCAATCGCCGACTCCCGCCACCCTCACGTCCCTCTCACCCAACACCATCGCGAGCGGATCAGCTCCCTTCACCCTGACGGTGAACGGCACGAACTTCGTCTCCGGCTACACCGTGCAGTGGAACGGGGCTGCTCGGCCGACTACCTTTGTCAGCGCCACGCAGCTAACGGCGGCCATTCCAGCCACCGACGTTGCCGCCGCCGGCACAGCTCAGGTGACGGTGCTGAACCCGGCAAGTGGCGGAGCTTCCACATCGCCGCTCACCTTTACCGTCTCGCAGACTACGCTCTCAGACCTCACACACGTTGGCACGATCATCGCCAAGATCACCGCCCCAACTGGCGGCGGAAACCACAACATAGAGGTCATTCGCGATGGGGATATGCCTCCAGTCGGAACCATCGCTTCCAACCGCGAGTATGACACCTATACCGGAGGTGCTGTGTCGACTGACGATTGGATTGGCTACCAGTTCCCCGCGTCGGAGACATTCGCGCGAGTCGTCTTCCAGGAGGGCATGAACTTCGCACAGGGTGGCTGGTTCAACAATCTCAACGTGCAGGTACGGCAGGCGGGTACCTGGGTCAATGTCTCCAATCTAACGTCCACGCCCGTCTACCCGCCGAATGACAATGTTGGCTTCGAGACCTATACCCTGGATTTCTCGCAAATCAGCGGCGATGCTATCCGAATCGACGGAGCGCCCGGCGGCAGTGCATACTTCATCTCTGTCGGCGAACTCCTGGTGTACGGCACGGCTACGGCTCTACCGGCTCCAAGCCTCACGTCCATGTCCCCGATCAGTGCCAACAATGGCGACTCGCCGTTCAAGCTCACGCTAACAGGCACCAACTTCTTCTCTTCCTCGGTCGTCCAATGGAACGGTGCGGCTCTCCCAACAACTTTTGTCAGCGCCACTCAGCTCATTGCCTCTGTTCCCGCCAGTGATGTTGCCACCGCAGGTACGGCGACGATCGCTGTCCTCACCCCGGCACCCGGCGGTGGTACCTCTTCCACGCTTACCTTCACCATCAATCAAGCGCCTATTCCGAACCTGACGCAGACCGGCACGATCATCGCAAAGATCACCGCTCCACGGGGTCACGGAAATCACAACCTCGAGGTCATCCGAGATGGAGACAAGCCGCCCGTTGGAACTACGGACTCCACGCGACAGTACGACACCTACAGTGGTGGCGCAGTCTCAACGGATGACTGGATCGGATACCAGTACACCACCCCACAGACCTTCGGCAGGGTTGTCTTCCAGGAAGGTCGAAACTTCCCGGACGGTGGCTGGTTCAAGAACCTTACCGTCCAGGTTCGTCAGTCTGGCACATGGGTCACGGTCCCCAACCTCACCACCACGCCCGTCTACCCCCCCAACGATGGCGTCAGTTTCGAGAGCTACACTCTCCAGTTCACACCAGTAGTAGGCGACGCCATTCGGATTGACGGTGCGCCCGGTGGAACCTCCTACTTCATCTCAGTGGGCGAATTAGAGGTGTACAGCCAGTAAGCCCCCCGCGAAACGCCCGAGGTTCGCGACTGGTCGGCTCGATGGCACCCGCTCCGGCAGATGCGATCATCGGGCGGCCACCGCCGGACGGATCATCTTGCCGTCCGCCCTAATCCTAGTCAAACCCGTGCTTACAGGCGCAGTTTGAGCGGGGCGATGGACAACCCCTTCGCGGTCTGCGGAGCCCCGCAAGAGCTGTCCCTATTCGCAGGAAGATAGATCCACTCGAAGGGCGAAGAAGCTGAAAGCAGCTGCCCCGCCAGGACTCTACCCACCTAGAACTCAAGGCGAGCCGCAAATTGGGCGAGCCGCTTGTTTGTAAGCAGCGCAGTCGCTTGACCAAAATTCTGCGGGTTATCGAGCGTCGCGCTGATCGAATGAGAGTCGAAGCGGACACTGTTTGTGATGTTGAACATCTCCCAACGAAGCTGCAGCCTGGTCGCCTCCCTGATCCTGAAGGTCTTGTCCAGTCCCGTGTCCCAGGAGAAGTATCCATCCCCGCGAAACGGATTCCGGGTGCCCGAATCTCCCGGCAAGGCATGATCGAACGAGGCAAACACCGCTGCCGGATCCGCGAAGCGCTGCGTGAGATGTCCGCGAGCGGCCGCCCGGGCTGGGATCTTGGTCACCTGGCTGGCCCAGCCTTCGATGTCCCAGTTTGTCGGGTAGTAAGCGCCGTTGTTCATGAGAAATGGAAACCCGCTGGTCCAGCGGACGATTCCTGTTGTTACCCAACCTCCGATGAACTCGTCCGTGAGCCTGCCTACGGAGGAGGCGAACCTCTTACCCCGGCCGAATGGCAGGTCCCAGACATAGTTTCCATTGATCTGGTGGGTCGCATCGTAGTCGGAGATGCCGTAGAGCTGATTGGGATTCCAGGTGTTCAGAATCTGCGAGTAGTTCGTCGAACCGGAGGTGTTGAGCCGCTCCGATTGCGAAGTGATGTCCATCGATTTGGAGTACGTGTAGTTGAGATCGGCCTGAAGGCCAGCGCCGAAGCGTTGCCGGTACACCGCCTGGAGCGCGTTATAGTTTGAGGAACCGATGGAGCGCCAGGCATAAAGCGCTGAATATTGATCGTGGTAATAGCGGAAAGACGGATAGGTCTGGTTGGGATTTACGCCAGCGCCGCTAAGCGAGTCGGGGACGTCAAGCTCGTAGAGCGCATAGGTCTCGTTGTAGAGGTTCTGCTGAAAGAGCTGGTAGACATTCTGCGTCGCGGACGCCGGTCCGAACCCGAACCCAAGGTCGACGTTATTGAGCGCAGCGAACACCTGCTGGAAGTAGGGGACCTGCTGGACGGCCGAAACGGGTGCGCCCGACCGCGACAGCTTTGCGAGATCGCGCGCCGCTGCGAAGTAGGTACTGCCACCAGCGGCGAGGTTTGTCGGCATGGCTACATCCTCCTGCGCCAGTAGCCTGTGGGCAAACCTTCCGATGTAAGAGACCTCAAGAGACGAACCGTTGCCGAGTTCGCGCGCCACCGAGAGATCGACCAGGTGGGAGTACGGCGTCTTGATCGCTGAATCAAGCCCCCAGCTGATGGAAAAATTCGTTGGGGAGGGAATCGCCGGGAATCCGCCCGCAGGTGGAGGGGGGAGCAAGCTGGACGGGATCGTTGTGAGGTTGGTGAAGCGCGGCGCGGACCCGATGTTGACCGAGCCGGGCGGGTTCGAAAGATTGGTCGAGAGACCGTACGATCCGTTGTAGTCGAAGGTGTTGACGGTCGCGGCGCCGAAGTGGTCGAAGACGAGCGAGTACCCGCCACGAATGCTGCTCTTGCCGCTGCCGAAGACCCGGTTGAAGATGCCATCTGCCGGGGTGGGAGAAAAAGCAAAGGCGAAGCGTGGGCCCAGGTCCGCCTTGTCTGGCGTCCAGAAGTCCGGGCGGTTGTTGTAGCGGCCGTTCAGGTCGAAGGCGAGCTCGCCCACTCCGTTCGCCGCCTGCCCGGAAGCTGCGAGCTGGCCGCTCGTCTGGTAGTACTTCGATAGCGAGTACGGCACGCAGGTGGCTCCGGACATCATGCACGACCCGACCTGGGTGCCGCTCTTCTCGGCCGGCGCCTGCAGGTAGGAATAGCGAACGCCGTAGGTGAGCGTGAGATCCTTCAGCGCCTTCCAGGAATCTTGCGCGTAGCCTTCAAACTCCTTCCAGCCGTACTCGCGTCTTACCGGCGTTCCAAGGGGTAGCGCGGTGCCATGCTTGTCGTAGTTATAGATGGCATCACCCTCTGTGATAATCCCGGTGATCCCGAGCAGAGCGCTGTTGTACTCGTTTCCATAATTGGAGAAGTCCACGGCAGGGTATCCATAGACCGGTGGATCGAAGGGCCCCCCGCTGTTCGCAACCGTCGATCCGTTAGACAACCAACCCTGGTTCATCTGTCCATCCGGGAACGAGTTTGCGGTGCTCACCCGGCGGTTATCGATCAACCGGGTATTGATGCCGAACTGAAGATTGTGCGTGTGCTTCGTCCAGGAAAGATCGTCGACAATATTCTGCAAAGGAATAATCGCTGAATTCGAACGCGTGAACGCCTGCGGCTGAGCGACCGCAGCAAGGCTGACGTGTGGATCGTTTGAGATTCCGGCTGCGTCCAAACCCTGGCGCGTAAGGCCATAACGGAAGTTGTTGACCAGGTTGTTGGTGATCAACGTCGTATACCCCGCGGCAAATCCCTTGCTGTTCGTCAGCGTGGTCAGGTTTGGCGGCTGACCAGGAAACGCCGGTGCGGATGGCTCGCGATCGTTCTGCAGATTGCCGCGCCAGAAGACCGTATGTTTGCCATTGGAGGTGATGTTCCAATCGAGCCGCGCGGTGTAGGTGTTGTAACTGCGCTGCAGCGTGTAGGGAAACCGATATCCTTCGGTATTCAAGCCGTCGCCCTGGGTCGGATCGTTAGGCAGGGGATACGCGTTGAAGATCTGCAAGATCGCGGGGTTCACGCCGATGCCTTGGGGATCCATGCTCTTGATATCGGTGGGCGTAAGCAAAGTCACCTGATCCGCACCGGAACCGTTAAGGGATTCGTACTGGAGGTTGCCGGCGCGGAACTGGGCCGTAGGTACAGAACCCGCGTTCACGCTTTCACCTTCTGTATCGCGGCGGCCCTCGTAATTCAGAAAGAAAAAGGCCCTCTGCTTGAGGATCGGCCCATCAACTGCCGCCCCAAAAACGTTTCGAATCAGCTTCGGCGGTTTGTTGGGCAGCCCGGCGGCGAGCTGCTGCTGCTTGTTGAAGAAGTCGTTCGCCTCAAACAGGTTGCTGCGGTTGTACTCGTACACCGCTCCGTGAAAATCGTTGCCACCGCTTCGTGTGACAAGGGCGACCTGGGCTCCGGAAGACCTTCCCTCGCCTGCATTCGGGTTGCTCGTGGTCACACGGAACTCCGCCACCGAGTCCTGCGTCACCCGGAGGACGCTCGTGAACGCGTACCCATTATTGATGTCGTTGACGTCGACTCCGTCCAGCGTGATGTTGGACTGATCGCTTCGTCCCCCATTGACCGAACCGCTTCGGGAGTCGCTCGCATTGTTGCCCACAGCGCTTGTCCCGTTCTGGTCGTCGGTGCGCCCCATGTAGGTCACTCCAGGTTGCAGACTCAGGAGATCGGGGACGTTCCGGCCTTCGATGGGCAGAGATTCCACCTGCTTGCCTTCAAATGCATTCCCCATCGTGGCGTCCGTGGTGTTCAGCACGGGCTGCACGTTGGTGGTGACGCTGACCTGTTCGTTCACGGTCGAAACAGACAGCACAACGTTCATGGTCGCAGGCTGACTCACCAGGAGATCCATGCCCGTCTTTTCAACGGTTCCGAAACCCGTCGCCGACACCGTCAGGTTGTAACGTCCGGGCGCCAGCTGCGAGAACTGGAACTCGCCACTGCCGTTGCTCACATTATTCCGGGAGGAGCCCGTGGTAATCAGGGTCAGCGTGACGCTGGCGCCGGGGATCACCGCCCCACTACCGTCCGCGACGCGGCCGCCCAGCGAAGTCGTAGCCTGCGCAGCAGCTTCACGGGTCACGATCAAAGGCAGGCCAAACAACAGAAAGATCGGCAGCAGCTTCTTCAGGAGCATCTGCACCTCGCATACGAAGTCCGGCTTGGGGATAAGGCCCTTATACTCCAGCCAGGCCATCAAGCAAACCGTAATCTTTCCTGTACTCAAACGCTGCCTTGAGGACAGGAGCCCGGATTCCTGGGGTCGGTCCGAGGAAAATTCGTTCAGGAAGCCGCCTGCTCCGCGGTTTGCTCCCCAATCGTCTCTGCCAGCTCCACATCGAAGCAGGACTCCCGCGCAGCTCACATATCTGTCGAAGGAATGAAAGCAGTCCGCGATCGTCGCATCCACGAATACGGGTCCGCGAAAAAATGAGTGGCGAGAAAGACCCACTCCACCGGCCAGCTGCGCCTTAGGTGACGAGAAAAACTCGCTGCACCGGCCAGCTGCGCCTACTGAACACGGATGGTAGCAGCGAGCTTGATGTCCTTTGAGGAGCTCCCGACCATGAGGCTGACAGGCTCTGCTTCGACTCTGAAGCGCCCCTGTGTCTCATCCCAGAACGCAAGAGCAGAAGCCGCCACCGGGATCTGCACCGTCCTCGTCTCATTTGGCTTCAACGTGACCCGCTGAAATCCCTTCAACTCTTCGCTCGGCCGTTCCACCTTGGACCCCAGGTGCTTTACATAGAGCTGCACGACCTCATCGCCGGCTTCTGCGCCCGTATTCGTCACATCCACACTCACCGTCACCGATCCCTCACTCGCCAATGTCGGGGAGCTTGCCTTCAGATTGGCGTACCGAAACGTCGTATAACTCAGCCCATAGCCAAATGGGTACAGCGGCTCCCCTTTGAAATACATATACGTGCGACCGTGGCGTATGTCGTAGTCCATCATCGGAGGTTCCTGGTCCAATGACTTCGGCCATGTCGTCACCAGACGGCCGCCCGGGTCATAATCGCCAAAAATAACCTTGGCCAGAGCAGTGCCCTCATCCTGAGAGGAGTGAGCCATGTGCAGTATCGCGGGAACATGCTCCTGCGACCAGTTAATGGCAAACGGGAATGAGGAGACCAGAATCACGATGGTCTTTGGATTGACCGCGTACACCTGCTTCACGAGCTGCTCCTGCGCCAGCGTGATGCTCTCTCGATCGCGGCCCTCTCTCCCATCGCTCGGCACGGTGCATGGGAGAGTTCCGCCACCGTCGATTGTGTCGTGCCACTCGTGCGCCATCTCGGGGCCGCAGGTCGGATCGTTTCCCACAACGACCACGGCGACGTCAGCAGAGCGCGCCGCGTTGATCGCCGCATCACCAGTCTCGTCGGCGGCATACTTCACCGTGACTCCCGGCCCCAGCGCGCTCTTTATCCCCGCGAGCGGCGTCGTTGCGTGAGGAGGCGTACCGCCGTACCAGTCCCAGTGCACGGAGTCCGCGAGCGGACCCACAACAGCAATGGTCTTGATCGAATCCTTCTTCAGGGGAAGCAGGGAACCCGCGTTCTTCAAGAGCACCACAGACTCGAGCGCCATCCTCTCGGAAACGTCGAGATCTCGGCTGGTATTCCAGGGCTCGGGTGAATCCTTAATCTTGGAGTAGGGAACCATCTCAGGCGGGTCGAGCAGACCGAGCCGCAGCGTAACTCGGAACTTCGGTCGCAACAGGTTGTCGATCTCAGCTTCAGTAATCGACCCATGCTTTACTGCGTCCTGCACCTCATCGTTAACTGGTTCCAGAAACTGGTTGATCCCCGCCTTAAGGCAGGCCACCACTGCCTGCTCCTGGTTCGGAAAGCGCTTGTGTGAGGTGACCAGCAGCTTCACCGCGCCTCCATCGCTCGACAGCACGTCCACTCCCCATTGTTTCTGGACGATGCTCTTCAGAATGGGATTCACCGCCATAGGTATTCCGTTCCACGCGTTGTACGAGGCCATCACGCCCTTGGCTCCACCCTCGAGAAACCCCATCCGAAACGGCACAGAGTAGTACTCCCAGAACAGGCGCTCGTCGAAATCTGAAGACGAACTCGTGCGGAGGTTCTCGTTGCTGTTCGCCAGAAAGTGCTTCAGCAGCGCTGCCGATTGCCAGTACCTCGGGTCGTCGCCCTGTAACCCCTTGGTGAAGGCGACCACCATCGTTCCGTTCAGAAACGGATCTTCCCCATAAACCTCCTCGCTTCGCCCCCAGCGCGGATCTCGCGCAAGGTCCGCCTGCGGTCCCCACAGCATCAGGACCTGCCGGTTGTACTTCGCCGTCTGCGTAATGAACCGCGCCTCGTAGCCCTCAACTGCAGCTGCCTGTCTCACCAGATCCGGATCCCACGACTCGCCCATCCCTGGTGGCTGCGGAAACTGTGTCGTGGTGATCATCGAGCGCTCATACTTTCCCGTGCTGCCGCGCTGGACAACTCCGTGAATGCCTTCCGAACTGCCAAAATTCGGAACACCCAGTCGAGGCACTCCGGTCTGTGTCCCGAGGCATTCGATCTTCTCCTCGAGCGTCATCGCCGAGAGCAGACTATCGATTCTCTTCTCGGCCGGTAGACCAGGATCCTTGAACGGATAAGAAGCGTGCTGTGCCAGAGCTGAAGTCACACCAAGGGCGACAAGAAGGAACGTATTAAGACTGCGTCCTGGCATTCCGATAATCCCCCCTTCTTGACCTTCAAGCTTGCACTGGAGAATAACAATCGAACGTCTTTTCCGCTTCAGATGAAAAACAAGCGGCGCTCGTCTAGAGCGCCGCAAAGAGACAGAAAGTTGCTTCAGGAGGCTCTTAGAAGTCGTAGCGCAACGCTAACTCGAGAATGCGCCGGCCCTCCTTCAGGCGCGCGTATCCGAAATTCGCATTCTGACTCGTGGCCGATCCGAGGCCCTGTGCCAGGCTCGTTCCGGTGTTGGTAAAATTCAACACCGTCGCCGTCGAATCTACACCTGTGAAGCTGGTCAGCGGGTGATTGATAAAGTTGAACGCGGCACCCCGCAACTGGAAGCTGTGGTGCTCATTCAATCGGAACGTCTTGGCCGCGGTCAGGTCGGTATCGAAAAAGGCCGGTCCTGGAAGGAATGGAAACCGGTAGTCTCCATTGGTTCCAATCGGAGCCAGCCCGAAGCACCCAGCATTCACATACTGCTGCGACTGCTTGTTCGACGATGGATTGCACCGCAGGGTCGGCTGCAGAGCGACGTCCGGTGTCCCAAGAAGGTTCGTGTTCGAAACGCCCACCTGCGCTACGGCCGGAGTCCCATTTGTGGCGGTTCCGTTCGGTATCGTGATCGTTCCGCCGGCACCGAAGTTCGAGCTGCTCACAGTTGTCAGATCAGGGCCGCTCTGAAGGGTGGTGATCCCCGATAGCTCCCATCCATTTGCCGCAACTCCGGCAAAGCGGTTATGTACAACATTGCCCACGGTGTACGAGTACGCCGCATTAAAGATATGGCGTCGATCGTAGGTCTCGGACTTGTAGTTATTGCGTACGTTGAACGGATCCGACGGGTTTCCGTTTTCAAACGCTCCGAGAACCCCCAAAGCATGCGACCAGCTGTAGTTCAGGCTGACGAGCGCACGTCCCTGCTGCTTGATAAGCGACGTCTGCAACGCATCGTAGTTGGCGTACAGGTTATGCTGGGCCGCATACACATGGTTGTAAATCTGGTATTTCCGGAAGGCGTCGATGTGTGCCTGGTCCAGCGTTCCCACGGTTGTGTTCGAGCCCGTCACGGTCGGCGCAGCAATCACCGGGTACACCGTTCCCGCGCCGCCGACCGCCGCTCCACCCGGACGCACGTTCAGCGCCTGGTTCTGCGGCTGAGCGCCGTAGAGAGTTCCGATCCGCTCCGCGTTCACGTCGTCCAGATTCGCCACGCCGCTGTTCGATCCGTTGTTCAGCAGGTCGTTGCTGTGGTTGCCCACATACGCGATCTCCATCGTGACGCCGTGCCCAAGCTTCTGGTCGACCGCTCCGTTCCACGTATACACCTGCGGCTGCTTATCGTCGCCGGCCAGAAATCCACTCGGGCTGTTGTCGTACGTAAAGCCATTCCCACCCGTCACGACGCCCGCCTGCGAACTGATCGAAGAGAACAGGATGTTACTGACGGAAGCCGTACGCAGACCCTCCACCGTGCTGAGGCCGCTCGATGCGTCGTTGAACGAGTCGTGGGCGCGGTAGATACCCGCTCCACCACGCACGATAGTGTTTCCCGTGCCGTACGCATCCCACGCAAAACCTACGCGAGGCTCCACATAAGCCCAGCGAGTTGAGAGACCTGATACAGGCACGTTCTTGTCGAGGCCATGCCAGCTAAAGCCCGGCAGCGAGGGATTCGTGTTCGCCTGGTACGCCGCATCGCTAAACACCGGTACACCCTGCCCGTGCGCGTCTCCCCAGGGAGTAAGGTGCTCGAAACGGATGCCAAGATCGAGCGTCAGGCTCTTCGTCACTCTCCAGTGATCCTGGACGTAGCCGTCGACGTTGAAGAAGTAAAGATTCGGTGCGGGCTGGATATTCGTCTGGCTGTAGGTGCCGACGTGACCCTCGAGAAAATTCGCCAGGTAGTTGCCGCCGCTGCCGCCGCCAACCGTCCCCGTGTTGTGCACCATCCCCGCAACAGGGTCGGTAAATGTCTCTGGATAGTAATACTGGTTCACCGTCCCATTCGTCTGCACAAACGGCAGAACCTCGTGGTTGGTGTCCAACTGGAAGAAGAACCCGGTACGTATCGTATGGGGGCCGAGCACCTTGGTCACGTTGTCGCCCGCCGTCCGCACCCACTTCTTTGCGTACACGCCGCCATACGTGCCGTCTGGCAGAAGACTAAGCGGCAGACCGTCGTTGCCGTAATCCGTAAGTGCCGGCAGCACATGGCTGCCATTGGCGAACAGGCCGTTGTACGGAAACCCGTTCTGGGTCGCGGCCAGGTTCTTCGGAACAAAGTTTTGTAGCAGCCACGATCCGGAAACGTACAGCTCGTTCGTAAGCGTCGGCCCGAAGATCGTCGTCAGGTTGAGGCTGCCCAGCTCCGAGTTGATCGTGCTCAGCAAGCCGCCACCCGGAACATTTACGCCGCCCAGGTTGCCGCGCGGTGAGTAGTACTCCGCCTGTGGTGTGCCCGACTTGCCCCGCTCCGTGCTGTACACCACGAACAGCTTGTTCTTGTCGTTGATCGCATAGTCGATCCGTCCCCTGGCCTGCCAAAGGTTGTTGTCGATCAGGTTCGTCGTGATGTAGTTGTACTGTCCGTTGCTCGCGATGTTTGGCAGCGGGAGCGTGTTGATGATTGCGAGCGAGCCCGGGTCAAGAAAAGCCGCGATATTGCCGTTCGTCAGAGCTTGGCCCTGTGGCCCAGCCTGCGGCGTATAGCAGATATTGTTGTAGCTGCCTGTGCAGTCCGGCCCGGTTGTCATCACACCGTTCGTGGTGTGGGTCGCCGGCAGATAGTTCGGTCCGAGATAAGCCTGAAGCTGGGCCGGACTGAAGTCCCCCGTGCGCATCGCCGCCGTTGGGACAAGCGCCTGCAGCGTTGCTCCACTCGCGCCACCGTAGGCATACGAGTTGCGCTGCGCATACTGCTCTGCCCCGACAAAGAACGTCAGCCGCTTATCGTGGTTGAAACCGGTGCCCGGTATCAGAACCGGACCGCCAAAGGTAAAGCCCGGGTACACCTGCCGGTCCGGAGGCTTTTGTTGACCCGTGTGGTTCGCCAGCCAGTCCGTCGAGTTCAGCTGCGATGTACGCGCGTAGGTATAAAGAGAGCCGTGAAAAGCGTTGCCGCCGGACTTGCCCACCGCATTCACCACCACCGGTCCACGTGGCGAATCCGCCGTAAAGCTTGAGGTCTGCACCTTCACCTCGGCCACCTGCTCGTAGTTGATGTTCTGGATCGCTGCCCCGAAGTTGCCGGGATCCGTAATGTCCGCACCGTCCGAGAGCAGGCTCACACCATTAACCGGCGTGCCGTTCGCTGCATATTGCCCCAGCGCACCATTCACGCTCACCTGCGAGGGGTCGTACGCTGAATTATCGAGGCCGCTCCGGATCGCGAACCCTGGCAAAATCTTGAACAACTCCGTCACATCCCGGCCCTCAACCGACAGGTGCTTGATGTCCTCTGAGGAGATCAGCGAGCTCTGCTCCCCAGAGTCCGTCGCGATCTCCTGCGACGCGCTTTCGACCGTCACGACGTCCGTCGCCCCCGCCTTCAGCGTAAGATCTCGCACCGTCTTCTGGTCCCCCGGATCCAGGTGAATGCCGGTTTGCTGAAAGCTCTGGAATCCACCCGCCTTGATCGTCACGTCATAATCCCCGACAGGAACGGCCGAAAAGCTGAACAGCCCCGATCCGTTGCTCACCGAGTTCCGGCGATCGCCGCTGCTTTCGCTCTTCAGCTCCACCGCTGCGTTCGGAATCACAGCGCCCGAAGCATCCAAAACCGTTCCACTCAGTGTGGCTGTCGTCCCCTGCGCCCATGCTGCCCCGGGGAGAAGAAAGGCTGCTCCAACGGCCAGAACCCGCATCCTGCTCGCCCATCGTCCCATACCAATCTCAACCACTTCACCTGACTTCTTGTTATCTGGTCCCATCTCTACATCTCCCATGCCCATCCGGCAACGCGCGCAGATTCTCCCTTATCGACCAGGTGCACTGGCTTGTCCGAGGTTTTCGCGTGCGCCCAAATCGATCCGCTAAAACGGATTACGTGTGGACTACACAAGCTATAGATGGTGGTCACAACCGTTGTCAACTGACCGCAGAGGTCCGGTTAGCGATGTTGTTGAGCACACGTCAACCATCTTTTCCACGCAAAGCAACTCTCCCGTTTCCCCTACGCACACGCTCACGGTCGCACAAAAATCGGCGGCGCTATTCAGATGGTCGGACCTTACAGAGAGAACCCCGCACCGTGTACCCGCCTAAGACCCTGGACAGAATGTCCGTCCACCGCGCCGCCCTGCACGGTGCGGAGACCTGATCACGAGAACGTGGTCATCGCCTCTGGGAGGAACGTCACCTCCTACTTTTGCATGCGAAGATGCGTGCCGATAGGCTCGTCGCCCTGAACCGTACTCAATGCACCTCCTCCGAAACGGTCCTGAACGTTACCGTCGCGGGCAATCAACCGGGTCAGATCACTCGAGCGCGAAAAGCCCGGATCATCCAGCAAGTGCGAAAATCACGTTCTAGGTAGCGCTCTGATTTGGAAGGGAAGTGATGCATGTTCCAACCCGAAACGTACGGCTTGGCGTTGATGTTCATGGTCGTCAGCATGGTCTGCTGGGGATCGTGGGCAAACTCCATGAAGCTTTGTGCCGGATATCGCTTCCAGCTCTTTTACTGGGACTACGTGATCGGTCTCGTCGCCGCCGCAGTTCTGTGGGGTCTCACGCTTGGCTCGAGTGGATCCGCCGGTCTCCACTTCTTCGCAGACCTCAGCCACGCCGCACGGCATGCGGTCATCCTGGCCTTTATCGGTGGAGTGATCTTCAACATAGCGAATCTTCTGCTGGTAGCCGCGATCGATATCGCTGGGATGGCCGTAGCCTTCCCAGTCGGAATCGGACTGGCGCTTGTCGTGGGAGCAACCAGCAGCTATGTCATCTCGCCAAAAGGGAATCCGCTCCTTCTCTTTGGAGGCATCGCCCTGGTAGTCATGGCGATTGTGCTGGACGCGATCGCTTACCGGCTTCGCGAGAGAACGCGGCAGTCTATGACGATGCGCGGTATCGTTATCAGTCTCGTGGCCGGACTCCTGATGGGCACCTTCTACCCCTTCGTCTCGAAGGCGATGACAGAACCAGGAGGTCCGGGCCCATACTCCACCCTGTTCTACTTTGCTCTCGGCGTTGCCGCGTGTGCTCTGCCGGTCAATTATCTCCTCATGCGCTTCCCTCTGGATCAGCGTGAGCCTGCTGCCATGCGCGAGTACTGGCGGGCTCCAGCCAGTTGGCATCTCTGGGGGATACTCGGCGGTGCCATCTGGTGTACCGGCGCCATGTCCAACTTTGTTGCTTCGCAGGCGCACATCGTAGGACCCGCAGTCTCCTACTCCATCGGCCAGGGAGCAACCATGATCTCAGCGCTGTGGGGAGTCTTTGTCTGGCGCGAGTTCAGGGGAGCACCGCAACAGGCACAGAGATGCCTTGGATACATGTTCGTCTGCTTCTTCATCGGCCTCACCGCGGTCGCTCTTGCGCCCCTGTTTTAGAACGTCGCGGTTAGACCGAAACATCCTCTTGGCCCTAACTTCGGGAGAACCACCTTATCTTTGGAGCGGCCTATCCTCGTCGTGGCCTCGTCTCCGTCGACAGGCGCCGGAAGAAACAATTAGGATAGTGCCGCTCCCTTCAACGAATTGACTGAGCCAGCTGCAGTATGACCTGCAGAGCTCACCTGGAAAGAATCAGTCAGGTAGTCAGAAACCGCGAGAGCGGGGAATCAGGATCGAATCACTTGCTCACCAACCCGGTCACTTCAAGGCTATTCGCAGCGCTCACAGCCATTCTCTTATGCGCGGGTCCCCTTTCCGCACAGGACACTCAGCCCCCCTTGGCGAAGACGCCTCTTCCGCCCTTGGCCTGGTCCTCCTGGAACAGCTTCTCGAATACGGTCAACTCCGACGTCACGAGGCAGCAAGCGAAAGCCTTGATCAGTTCAGGCCTGCAAAAGGCCGGATACCAATACGTGAACATCGACGAGGGCTGGTGGATGGGTGACCGGGATGCCGAGGGCAACATTGTCGTTGACCCGAAGATGTGGCCCGCCATCGCTCACGGCGAGACTCCCGGCGACATGGCGAACATCGTCCGCTACATCCATTCCCTTGGACTCAAGGCCGGCATCTACACCGACGCGGGAAAAGATGGCTGTTCAATGTTCCCGGACCTTGGGCCGGCCTACTTCCACGAGGGAAGTGAGGGACACTATGAGCAGGATTTCCTCCAGTTCGCGAAATGGGGCTTCGACTTCGTCAAGGTGGACTGGTGCGGCGGGGAAAAAGAAAACCTGAGCGGCGACGTGCAGTACGGCGAAATCGCACGCGCTATTGCTCGTGCCGAACAGATCACCGGCAAACACCTCTACTACTCCATCTGCAACTGGGGCAAGCAGAGCCCCTGGACCTGGGGCCCGGGCGTTGGTGGTTCGACACAAGACATCTGGCGCGTCAGCGATGACATCGTCGCTCCAGTCGTCGCGGGCAGTGTAAACGCTGGCCGTCGCGTCGCGTTCGACAAGATGCTCCGCAACTTCGATCAGGGAATCCATCCCGAAGCCCAGCACACCGGGTACTACAACGATCCCGACATGATGGTGTTAGGAATGCCCGGGCTAAACGCCGAGCAGAACCGCCTGCATATGGCACTGTGGGCTATCTCTGGCGCACCTCTGATCATCGGTGCCGACCTGACGAAGCTCGACGCCGCTACGTCGGCCACGTTGCGCAATCCAGACGCGATCGCCATCGATCAGGATCCGCTCGGCCTTCAGGGAATCAAGGTCAAAGAGCTCTCCTCCGGCCTTGAAATCTGGTCTAAGTTTTTGTCAACCCCGGGCTCACGGGCCGTGTTGCTCGTCAACCGAACATATTTCCCTGCGCCGATGGCCCTGGATTGGAAGGATCTGGGCTTGACCGGTGACTCCGCCTCCGTTCGCGACGTCTGGGCCGGCAAAGATATGGGATCCATAAAGGGACCCTTCACATCGACAGTTCCGGCTCAGGGCGGCCTTCTGCTAACCATTCGCGGCACCGAAGGAGCGCTTGCGCACTACACGCCCGCTACCGCGCAAAACAGCGAGGAAAAGGCGATCACCGATCCCCAGATCCTCTTCACGAAAATCGCCCAGGTTCCAGCCCCGTTTGCCCAGCTGAAAGTCGTCTACTCCAATCCCGCCCAAGGCACGCAGGTTGTTGACCTCTATGTGAATGGTGAGACAGGAACTCGACTGGCATTTCCCCCGACCGGAACCTCAACAGGAACGGTCTGGATTCAGGCGAAGTTAGACCAGCCCGCCAACAAGAACACCTTGAACTTCGCAGTATCACCCGCGTCCGGATTGAAGATCGAATCGGTCGATGTCCACTAGCCGGGGTGCAGCCTGGTTTCCCCACCTTACCGAGAACGCCGGTCTGATTGCTTGCGTTTCCGCATCAAGGGTGAACCAGGACAGCTCTTCTTTATCGTATGTTCCATCTCTTTGGCCGTAATCGAACAGTGCGGATCTAGGCGTTCGGAATCTTCCCTTCGAACGTCAGCCACTTTCCTCAAGGAGTAGGGTCAACCTCGCACGATGCGGCGCGGCTCAACAGGAGGTCGCGTTCCCGGGTGTTGCGGGTAAGCGCGGCGGCGCGTTCGAACTCGGTGCGGGCTTCGGCGTGACGTCCCAGCTTGTAGAGGAGATCCGCGCGCACGCTGGGAAGAAGATGGTAGCGCGCGAGAGAGCGTTCGGAAGCGAGGGCGTCCACGAGCGTGAGTCCGGCATCTGGGCCGTAGGCCATCGAGACGGCGACGGCGCGGTTGAGCTCGATGACAGGGGAGGGGATCAGCTCCACGAGCTCGGTGTAAAGCATGACGATGCGAGGCCAGTCGGTCTCCGATGGTGTACGGGCGCGAACGTGGCAGGCCGCGATCTCGGCTTGCAGAAGATATGGGCCGCGGGTAGTCCCTGTCTTATGAGCGCGTTCTATTGCGCTCAGTCCGCGATGGATCAGGAGTTGATCCCACTGCGCTCGGTTCTGATCAAACAGTAAGACTGGTTCGCCGGTTGAGTTTACGCGGGCGCGAGCTCGTGAGGCCTGGATCTCCATAAGGGCCACCAGGCCGTGGACCTCGGGTTCCGTCGGAGTGAGTTCGGCGAGGATGCGGCCAAGTCGGAGCGCGTCTTCCGACAGCCCGGGGCGCATCAGGTCTTCCCCGCTGGTCGCCGAGTAACCCTCGTTGAAGATGAGGTAAATGACTTCGAGCACTGAGGAGAGGCGGGCGGCGAGCTCGGGGCCGCAGGGGACCTCGAACGGGACGTGCTTCTCCGCGAGGGTTCGTTTTGCACGGACAATGCGCTGCGCGATCGTGGGTTCAGGCGTGAGAAAGGCCCGGGCGATCTCGTCCGTCGTGAGGCCGCCGAGGAGACGCAGCGTAAGAGCTGCGCGGGACTCGGTCGGGAGGATCGGATGGCAGGCAATGAAGACCAGGCGGAGGAGGTCATCGCTGATCGCGTTGTCGAGAGTGGAGCCGAGGTCGGGCGAGGTTTGTTCGAGTGCTTCGAGTTCGCGGGCGAGCTCTTCGTGTTTGCGCTCGGCGACCGCGTTACGCCGGAAGAGATCGATGGCGCGTCGCTTGGCGGTGGCCGTAAGCCATGCGCCGGGATTCTCGGGAACGCCGGAATGCGGCCACTGTTCCAGTGCGGCCACCAGCGCCTCCTGCGCGAGGTCTTCGGCGAGGCCGACATCTCGAGTGAGGCGGGCGAGTCCGGCGATGACGCGCGCGGACTCGATCCGCCATACCGCTTCGATGGTGCGATGCAGTGCCTGATCTCTGGCGCGATGGGGATCGGTAGCGTTCACTGCTACCGATCACACCAGCTTCAATCCGTCGATGCAAGAGCCGTTATGCGTTGGCAGTCTGATTTGGCAGCGCGCTCCTTTTCGCAACTTTATGCTGGATCTGCTCCTCGGACAGGACGGGGGCGAAATCTTCCATCTCAAAGATCTGGCGGATTTCCACCTCGTATTCGCCTCCAGGGTTGCAGTTCGGGCTACGCTTGACCCACTCGATCGCCTCTTCGAGAGACTTGACCTGCAGGATCGTGAAGCCGGCGATCAGCTCCTTGGCCTCGGTGAACGGGCCGTCGACGACGGTACGAGACTTGCCGGAGAATTTGACGCGTGCACCTTTTGAGCTTGGATGGAGCCCATCGAGCGCTAGCAGGACGCCCGCCTTGCTGAGCTCTTCGTTGTACTTGCCCATCTCGAGCAGAAGCTGCGGATCGGGAAGGGCGCCTTCTTTTTCTGACTCTGCGGTTGCTTTGACGAGAACCATGAATCGCATTGAGAAATCTCCTTTAGGGTTGAGCGATGTTTCTTGTAGCCTGTTTTCGGATTCAGCTATCTGTTGCTTAGCCGGTGAACTTAGATAGAGAGCGCATTCGGATCGCTGATGCTCGCTTTCGTATTGCCTCTCTGCTGATACGTCGAACGAGGCGCAGCCAAATCGACATGAGAACGAAATCTTAATTCGTTATTCGTCGAGGAAACGAAAGATGGTCTGAACTTCAGATCTGCCAGGTGCACACATCCCTCACCGAGGTAGCGTTGTGCCTTCGAATCCCCCGCAACTTGCCGGCATGGCACGAGCATCGCTCGCGGCAAAGCCTCGCCGGAACTCTGCGCTGGACGCGACGTTCGTGACAAGCCCTTTCAGAGAGGCGGCTCCCCGGCAGTTGAAAGGGCGCTACTCGTGCCCGCCTCCCCAGGCAGTTCCAGGGAGTTGCCACCCGGCCTCAACGGGTAGCTCTTACCCTTCCAATGCAACGTGCCCGAGAGGGCATCGGGCAATCTCACCTGTGCACTCACCCCGTGACCCTTGCGAACGGTGTACTCCGCCGTGATCTCTCCATGAGGCGATGGGTAGGAGACGGCGAGATGCCGGAGCGGGCCCAGCCCGGGAGTCACATCGACCGCCGCAAACCCCGGTGCGGCCGGCGTGATACCAGCGACCGTGGTGAGCAGATCGATGTTGGGGTGTGCGCTCCATGCATGGGAGTCCGAGCGCGTTGGTTCCGGCTGCTCAGCCCAGGTCGTCAGGCCGTTGCTGAGCATCGTTCGCCATGGGCCGACTGTCTCGAGGTATCGGTCGCCGAGGCCCGCATGTACCAGCGCTCGCGTGAGATAAAAGCGGAAGTAGCTCGAGGCCACCGACATCTCGTGTGGAAGCGGACGGCTGGCCTGGAAGCTCGGATCCGTTGCGGAATAGATTCGTGTAATCACCTCCCGCTGCTGCGCCCGTGGAACCACGTCCAGCCACACCGCCAGCGCATTCGCCTGCTGACTGAAATGGCGCAGTTCGGGTGTGTCGGCCAGCAGCTGCTCGCCGGGGGACCAGAACCGGCTCAGGATGACCTTTCGCAGACGCGCTGCCTCGTCCGCGTCCTCCCGGGCAAGAGCCGCATCCCCCAGGGTCCGTTCCAGATCGGCCGCATTCTGGAGCGCCTCAAGATAAAACAGGCTGCCTGCTGCGCTCACACCATCGGCGGTCGCAGGGGAATCCCCGCCAGGGAACCCCGCCGCCCAATCCACAAACGGCCACCAGTCGCGGTGCGCCGGCAATCCGTCCGCGCTGAGCCGTGCCCGGAAATAGCTCAACTCGCTCCGGATCGCCGGGATCTGCTCCCGCACAAAGGCAGGGTCGCTCCGGTAAAACCAGAAATCGTGCACCATACCGATCCAAAGCAGCGAGAAGTTCTGGATCACCTGCAGATGACGCGACGGATAACGGCTCTGCGTGATCCCCTCCGGCAGCAGCGACGCATGAAATGCCTCGATCGCCTGTCGTGCCAGCCGGTCATCGCCTGCATTCGTATACGAGATCAACGTCTGTATGCGTGTATCGCCAACGTACTGCAGGCGCTCCCAGTAAGGCGTGTCCATGTAAGCGTCATGCGCGCACATACGCGCCGTCCGCCAGCCCACATTCCAGATCTCCGTCAGGCTCGGGTCATCGCTGGTGAATCGGGCACGCTGCTCAAACGGGAAGCCGGTGAAGACCGTCGTAAGCGAGTCAAGGTGCAGCGGTTCGGCGCCGGTCGTCACCTCGATCTCGAGATAGCGCCAGGTACGCCAGTCCAGGGGAGTGAAGGACCGCCCCGCGGCGCCGTCCGGCAGCAATTCATCGGAGACCCCGACCATGTGCTTGCCCTCGATCTGATTGCGGTTGCCCTTGTCACCCTTGTCGTCTACCAGCGCCTCGGCATACCGAAGCGTCACACGCGAGCCCCTACCGCCCGACACCGTCAGCGTCGGGAACGCCGTCGTGAGCGTCGCATGGTCCAGCAGCAGCGTGGCACGCGAGTTCGCAGGGATGTCGACCCGCTCAGACGGAAACCGTGACGCACCCTCCGCTCCGCTCGAGCGAACCACCCGGCCAGGCGGTGTCGGCGAGTATTCCATCTGCGGCAGACTGTCCGGAATCAGCAGCCAGGAGTTCGTTTCGGAGTGAACCCCTCGCGACACGGCTCCCCCAATCGACACAGCAGGCAACCAGCGCGGCGCAGAAACCTCCGCCCCCGCGTCCATCCAGCTCCAATCGAGTGCGGTTCCGTCCAGTCGCTCGCCGGGTGAGCCGACATAATAGAAGTCGTGGAGTTCGGCCGGCTTCGGAAGAAAAGAAAAGCCCGGATCTGTGCGCGCCAGCCAGGAGGTGCCCGTTGCTGCAGCGGCCTCGGCCGGAGAGTCCGGATCGAGCACAAATCCCAGGTGCGAGCCTATCTGGCGGATCGGGGCCAGATCCCCAAGGTTCCAGACCGTCGCCGCAAGGAGGTTCCGCCCGGGGTGGAGCGCGGGCGCAAGATCATAGGTCTCGTAGCGCCAGTGCTGCACGTCGCCAATCGCCGGACCCTGGCCGATACGCCTGCCGTTTACCACCAGCAGGAACTGGTTATCGGCCGAGACGTGGACAACGAAGTGCGCCGGAACAGAGGCGAGCACCAGCTCTTTGCGGAGACGAAGGACCACGGCGTCGTGCGCCGACGCGCCCTCAGCGGTGATCCATTGTGCCGTGAACTTATGCGGGGATGGACCCTGCGCCCACAGATCTGACCTGAGCGCAAAAACCGATACAAGGAGAAGAGCAACAGCTGCCGGTCGCATGGTACGAATTCAATGTGTTGCTTGCGCCCTTGTCAAACGTTCTCCGCTTGTGTCGACCTCGCGGCCCTGAACGTCACTTGCTACGCATCGCAGGATACGGCCTTCCCATCGCCGCGCCCTGACCGTTCGACCCCAGTTTCCGCGCGGGAAGCGTCAGGTCAAAGTCTCTCGACCAGCGCCTCATTCGTTCCTGCCGCGATCGTGGCAAACGCGTTATTGATCGTCTCCTGCGTGTTCCTCGAGGCAAGATGGAGCTGTCGGGTAGCCTTCGAAGCAGCCTGGCACAGCTTGTACTTGTTCACAACCTGCTCTTGAGCGCGAAAGATCATTTCGGAACGCATAGGTCTCTCCAGTTCTTCACGGCTGTCAGCATCTCTCTGAAGTCGCACGTACGCTAGCCGCTCGGTCTTCAGGCCGCCTCGCCTTCTTGGGGCAGACAATCTGAAACCACCTGCCCGGAAGCACAACGAAAGGTGCGCTTCTCTGTCGCCAAAGAGACTCTGTCCAATCGTGGTTGAAAAGGTAAGCTTCCGAACATCTCCGAGTCTACGCGTTATAGCCGTAAACGCCAGAACTATCGCAACGAAGTCGGGAACAGATCGTATCGAAAGTTGTAGCCGCATCGGGCGTCACAAAGAATGCGTTCGCCCCGCCGCCCTTACATCCGAACCGCGACCTCGGAAACCGACTCCCGCGCATTCTTGAGGTATCGCGTCTTCGCCTCCATCAGCTGATGAATCGCGTGCTCCTTCAAAGGGCGAGCCGAGCCAAGCTGATGGGCCACCAGGCAGATATTCGCGAAGTGCTCCACCGTCTCCATCTTCAGAAACGCGTCCAGAAGATCCTCACCATAAGTTACCGCGCCGTGGTTCGCCATAAGAATGGCGGAGTGGCCCGGTATCAGCGCAGCCATGCTCGCCGCCAGCTCATCGCTGCCGGTCGTCGCGTACGGTGCAAGCGGAACCGGCCCCAGGGTCATAATGGCCTCCGAGCAGAGCGGCTCATCGAGCGCCCTTCCCGCACAGGCGAACCCGGTCGCAATCGGTGGATGTGCATGAATCACCGCGTTCACCTCGGGCCTTCTCCGGTAAATCGCAAGGTGTATGCCAATCTCGCTCGTGACCTTCCGCGGCCCGGTCAACTGCCGGCCATCCAGATCGACGTGAACCATATCCGCCGGTCGAAGAAGATACTTGCTCGATCCTGTAGGCGTGGCCAGCACACAGTCTGGACCAATCCTCACCGAAAGATTTCCGGACGTCCCCGGCGTGAAACCAAGACGATAAAGCCACTTTCCAAACGTGACAACACTGCGCCTGAGTTCAACTTCCGTTCCGCATGCGTTGTTCACCAAGGCCTCACTCTTGTCCCGGAGTTCCCATCCTGAAAGAACGATCCTACTGTATCACCTCAAACTCGCGTCTTGGATAGCGCAAAGTTCGGACCTCTTCCCCGCGCTTTTTCTCAATAACATTCAAGAGGGAGACGCCCCCAAGGGACTATAGTGGCCTTCTACATCAGCGCGGTGAGCACGGATTCGATAGATTGCAACTTACTCGAACGAAGAGGGAACTCATGCTCCAGGCGGTACACGAACGATCTCCGCAACACCTCCCCCACGCCGTCCCCGACGCAAGCCTCCCACCTCTCGGCACCAGTCTCAACGTGCTGATGGTCTGGCCTAAGTTTCCACCGTCCTTCTGGGGCTTCGAAGGCGTCCTCGACATGCTCCCCGAAGCCGCCATGACGCCCCCCCTCGGCCTCATCACCGTCGCCGCGCTCTGCCCGCCCTCGTGGACCATCCGCCTCATCGACCACTGCTTTCGAAGAGGTGCGCGACGCAGGATCTCCTCTGGGCGGACCTCGTCATGGTCAGCGCCATGCACGCGCAGAGGCTCGACGCCCTGAGCATCCTCCGACGCGCCCGAGCCCTCGGCCGTCGCACCTTCGTCGGCGGTCCTTGGGCCAGCACCGAACCCGACGTCGTTCTCCTCGAAGCCGACCACGTACTCGTCGGCGAAGCCGAGGAAGCCTTCGCCGACGTCGCCACCGCGCTCGAGCAGGGAACCGCGGACCGCCTCTACCGCGTCATCGACAAGCCGGACATGACGTCCAGCCCCGTCCCCCGCTTCGATCTGCTCCACCTCGACAAATACACCTCCATGCCCGTCCAGTTCTCCCGCGGCTGCCCCTTCCAGTGCGAGTTCTGCGACATCATCACCATCTACGGCCGAAAACCCCGCGCCAAGACCCCCGAGCAGCTCATCACCGAGCTCGACGTCCTTCGCTCCCTCGGCTGGCGCAACGAGGTCTTCATCGTCGACGACAACTTCATCGGCAACCACCACAAGGCTCTCGCCCTCTCAAAGGAACTAGCCGCCTGGCAGGTTCGGCACGACCATCCCTTCTCCTTCTACACCGAGGCCTCGATCGATCTCGCCGACAAGACCGAGCTCCTCACCGCCATGGTCGAAGCCAACTTCATGTACGTCTTTATCGGCATCGAGACGCCCTCCTCCGAGGCCCTCAAGCAGTCCCGCAAGTTCCAGAACCTCCGCAGCGACAACGTCAAGCAGGTCCGCGTCATCCAGGAGGCCGGACTCTGGGTCCTCGCCGGCTTCATCGTCGGCTTCGACTCCGACGGCCCCGATATCTTCGAGCGCCAGCTCGAGTTCATCGACCTCACCAGCATCACCTGGGCCATGGCCGGCGTGCTCCAGGCGCCCCCTACCACCGCCCTCTTCGACCGCATGAAGCTCGAAGGCCGCCTGATCGAAGACAGCCAGGCCACCACCAACTTCAGCCCGCCAAACTTCGAAACCATGCTGCCCCTTCCCATCCTCCTGCGCGGCCTCAGCCGCCTCCTCTTTGGCCTGTATGAAGCCAAACCCTTCTTCAAACGCGCTCTCCGCTCGCTCGAAGTCTGGAAGCCGCGACCCTCGCAGGTTCCGCCCCGGCTTCCACTCTCCTACAACCTCCGCGTGCTCGCCGCCTCGATGTGGCACCAGGGCATGCGCTCCACCTACAAGCTCGAATACTGGAAATTCCTCTTCCAGCTCTTCCGCCGCTACGCCACCAAACCCGCCCAGCTGTGGCTTGGCATCATGGTCCTCATGTCCGCAAACCACTTCCTCATCTACTCCCGCGAGGTCGCCTTGCAGCTCGAAGAGGAGTGCCGCTCCATCGAAGCCCGCGAGAAGATCTCCCCACGGCCCGTCCGTCTCCCCACCGCCGCCGCCCGCCTCGCCGCCCGCGCCTAGTCGTCACATCCGTCACACAACGCAAAGAAGCCAGGTCATCTTGACCTGGCTTCTTTGCTGCTCAAAACGCGACCCGCCTCACTCCGCTGTCTTCACCGCCGGGGCCGCCGCTGGCTGCGTCCCCTTCACGTACTTGTCATACCAGTCAAACCACCTCTGGTATCGGTCCTTCACAAAGCTCGGCCGCGTAAACCCATGGAACTGCCCCGGGTACACGATCAGCTCCGCCGGTGTCCCCACGCTCTTCAGCGCCTGGAACATCTGCTCTCCGCCCTCAAGCGGAACGTTGAAGTCCTTGTCCCCGCCCATAAACAGCGTCGGCGTCTTGATCTTGTCCGCATGGAAGAACGGGTACGACAGCTTGATGTACGCCTCCGGGTTCTTCCACGGCGGTCCCAGCTCATTCTCGTACTGCAGAATGTACTGGTCGATCCCGTACAGCACGATCAGGTTGCCCATCCCCGCACCGCTTGAAGCCGCCTTGAACCGGGTCGTGCTCGCAATCAGGTAGTCCGTCAGGATGCCGCCATAGCTCCATCCGCCAACGCCCATCTTGTCCGCGTCGATCGTTCCCGTCGCAATCGCGCCATCGACCGCGGCCAGGAGGTCGAGCACCTCCTTGTGACCCCAGTCCGCGCTGATGGCCTCGCTGTACGCATGCCCGCGACCCGTGCTCCCCCGGTAGTTCACGTTCAGCACCGCATACCCACGCGCCGCAAACAGCTGCCGCTCCGCGCTGAAGCCGTGCGCATCCTGCGCCGTCGGTCCTCCATGAATCCTCAACAGCAGCGGTGCCTTGGTCCCGGCAACATAGCCCACCGGCATCGTCAGGAGGCTGTGAACCTCATTGCCATCCTCGCTCTTTGCCGAAATATCCTTCGTCGGCGCCAGATCGAGCGTCGCCATCAGCGCATCGTTATGCCCGGTCAGCTTGCGCAGCGTCGCACCCTCAAGCGCATAGATCTCCGGCACCGCCGCATCCGTCGTCCACAACACCGCCACGTGGCCCGCCGCCTGGTCCTCGGCCTCGGCCTCCCCCGTCTCCGGCGTCAACCGCTTCGGCGCACCCTTTCCGCTCAGCGGAAAGTCCGCCAGGTACTCCACTCTGTCCTCCGAAACGCCCGCCAGCACACTCTTCCCATCGGCCGCGAGAATCGGCGCGCCGACCCACTGGTCCAGCCCCGGTGCAAGCTCCTCCGGCGCCCCGCCCGCCGACGCCACCGACATCAGCTGCGTCCGGTCGTAGATTGCATAGTGCGGCGTCAGCCCCTGCCGATAGACGATCCGCTTCGAGTCCCGCGTCCACGCCAGCGGGCCCTCGTCCTGCCCCGTAAACGTCGTCAGCTTGCGCGGCGCCGATCCAGCCTGCGCCGTCACTACAAAAATGTCATTGTTCGCCACCCGGTCCGGATCGGGCTGCGACTGGTTGCTCACAAACGCAATCTCCTTCCCGTCCGGACTCCACTCGGGAGCCTCCTCCGCAAACGCGCTCGCTCCCGTCGTCGGACCGCTCGTCAGCTTCGTTGACTTCTTTGTCGCAATGTCAAACAGAAAGAGGTGCGGCCGCTTGTCCGTCAGGTACCCCTCCACATCCTCCTTGAAGTGAAAACGATCCAGCACCACCGGCTTCGGCGGCTTCGGCTTCGCGCCCTTCTCCTCCTCCGGTTCCTCCTTCTCCTGTAGCGTCAGCAGCAGCTGCTTGCTGTCCGGAGACCACCGAAATCCGCCCAGGTCCTCCTTCACATTCGTCAGCTGCTTCGCCTCCCCACCCCTCCGGTCCAGCACCCACACCTGCGAGCCCTTCGCCTCACCCTCGCGCGACGACGTAAACGCCAGCCACCGCCCGTCCGGACTCCACCTCGGCCCGCCCGCCGACTCCTTCCCATACGTCAGCTGCACATCCTCCTTCCCATCCCAGCTCACCATCCACAACTCGCTCACACCCTTGTCCTCACCCACATCCACATGCGAGGCCGTATACGCCACCCACCGCCCATCCGGCGAGACCTGCGGCGCGCCCACCCGCACCATCTTCGTCAGGTCGTCAAGCGTCATCCCGTGCTTCGCCGTCTGCGCGGGAAGCAGGGGAGTGCACATCGTGAGCAGCAGGGCCGGCGTAAATCCGCGCCGGAAAAAGTTCTCGATCGTCATGGTTCGCATCCTCAAACAGGTCTCCTGAAACTTCGTTCTCGTACGCCCTTCACTTCACTTCGTTCCCTTCGGCCGCTCCGCCATCCGGTCCTACTTCTTCGCATCCGTCACGCGCGAAAGATGGTCGAAGTTCATCAGTGCATTGAACACCATCGGGTAGCTCCCCACCGTCTCTCCGCGATACACCGGGTTGTTCGCAAACAGCAGCACGTTACCCGATCCCAGGTGCGCATCCACCACAATCGCCCGCTCCGCTATCGGGGCCGCCTTGTCCAGCAGCCCCGAAACCAGCAGCGTCTTCGCATCCGCAAACCGCAAGATCACCTCCGGCCGGTACTGCTCCGGAATCACCTGTGGATTGTTCCTCGTCTGGTCCTCCGTCAACCTCCGCGGCTCCCACGGCTGCTCCTTCACCAGCGCCTCCGGTTCAATAATCTTGCGCCCCTGCGGAACATCGCTGTCCTCCACCGTCCCCCGTCCCGTAGGCCGCTGCGTATAAGGATCGACCAGCATCCGTGTGCTCGGCCGCGCCACCGTGTTGCTCACGTTGAAGATCATCCCCTCCGAGCTCATCACCGCCAGCGTCTTCCCATAGCCGTTCCCGACCGGGCTCCGTTCACTCACAAACGTCGAGTTCAGCACCGACCCCACCACCCGCGCATCGCCCGTCGAACCCACGCTCACCCCCGGCGCCAGCCCGCTCTCAATCGCAAACTGCGCCGTGTCCTCGCACGTAATCAGCAGCCCGCCCTTGCGCACAAACTCCCGCAGGTGCTCCACCCCGCTCGCCCCCAGCCCTGGACGCATGTCGTCCGTCGAGTCCAGCTTGCCCAGGTTCGGCGTCAGCTCCGTCGTCTTCCACGGAAGGGCATTGCCCCACATTGGCAACCCATCGATCATCTCCTGCGTCGACCCCCGGCCCACCGGCGCAAACACAATCGCGTCATACTTCCCGCGCAGGTCGCTCTCCCCAGCAACCGTCTGCACGTTGATGTAGTCGAACGGCACGCCCTCCTTGTCGAACGCGTACCTCCACCAGCCCTCCGTCTGCGTCGCCATCCACGTGTGCATAAAAGCGATCCTCGGCGCCACCGCGACATGCGTCGCCACCTCCGGCGCCGCGCTCATCTCGCGTCGCCTCAAGCGACAGCCTTTTCAGCGCCGCCTTCACCGTCTCCGCCGGCACATCGCTCACCAGCAGCGACCCCGCACCGAAGTGCTTGCCCCCGGAATCGAAAGGCTTCTCGGTCACCCGCACCTTCGCCCCCTTCAACGCATACAGCAGCGGCAGCAGCGAGCTCTGGCCAGTATTCGCAATCGCAAACACCCCACCCGAACCTTCAGCCCCCGAACCCGCAACCGCCACCCCCGGCTCCGTCGAGTCGACCCGCACCATCTTCGCCTTCAACACCGCCGCATCCGTCACCCGCTGCACATGGACGTTGAACAGATCCGGAAACGACCAGCCCGTGTCGTCATACGGGTGCTTCTGCGGATCGTCCGGCGACCAGAACTGCCGGTCCAGCAGCGCGTCCGCCGCGCGCGAAAACGGCTGGTCCATCCGCACCACGTAGCTCCCCGCGGCAAACGTCGCCTGCCCCGGCTTGTCGCCACGCTTCGCCCCCGGTATCGCACTCGTCACCGCCCCCGTCAGCTGCTCGACCTCCACATGCTGCAGCCGCAGCACCTCGAGCAGGTGCATCTGCCGGTTGCGCTCCCCGGCGTCTGCTGGAATCACATACGCCGCCGGCCCATCCAGCCCCGGCTTCTCAATCGATCGCTTGCTCTTCCGGTAGTAATTCTCAAGAAAGTGCTGCGTATGCTGCGAGAAGTAGCTCAGCGTCGTGAGCAGCGCCGTCTCCTCATAATTGTTGTTGTCCCTCTGCGACCACGTCACCACCGGCTCCGGCGGGTTCTGCCGATACCACGTGCGCGAATACTCCTCCGGCCGCAGCACCCGCTTCTCCGTGTCCGCCCCACCGTTCCCAAACGTCTCGTACAGCCGGCTGATCCCGTTATGCATCCCCGCCAGGAACATCAGGTAGCCCGGGCTCCACGTATCGAAGTTCCCATGCGTAAACACCCCCGGCATCCCCAGCGTCTGCATCTGCGCCACGTTGTTCCACCCCAAGCTCGGCCCACTCATCCGCCAGCGTCGGATCGATCCACGCGTTGTACGGCCCATCCCCCACCGTGTTGTCGTAAAGAAACGGCACCGACTCATGGAGGTCGTGCAGCACCTGCGCATGCCATCCCACGTACGTGTTCAACACGTTCTTCGTCAGGTCCAGCGTCATCCCCATCGCGTCGCGATTGTTGTCATGCGCCACATAGTGGCCCCAGTACAGCAGCCGCGGATAATCCTTCCCCGGATTCGCCCGGTGCCAACGGTACACGTCCACCATTCGGTCCCGTCCATCCACCTCCACCACCGGCGTAATCAGCACAATCATGTGCGACCGTATGTAACGGATATAGGGCGAATCATCCACCGCCAGCCGGTACGCCAGCTCCATCAACGCCGTCGGCGCTCCCGTCTCCGGCGAATGAATCGTCCCCGTGATGTAGTACACCGGGTAGCTCTTCGTCACCAATTCCCGCGCCGCCGAATCATCCATCCCGATCGTTCGCGGATCCCCAAGCTTCGCCAGCCGCGCATCGTTCTCCGCCTGCCCCTTCAGCAGCGCCTCGTCCCCGATCGCCGCCGCAATCATCTCGCGACCCTCCTCCGTCTTTCCGATCGAGTACACCTTCACCCGCGGCGTACTCTTCTCGAGCATGCGAAAGTAGCGATACACATCCTCCGCATACGGCAGCATGTTCGGCGCACCCGCAACCTCGCCCAGCACCTTCTCGGGCGTCGGCACCGTCTTCGAAGCCGGCAGCGTCGCGACCAGCGGCGACAGAAACTCCGGTGACGTCGTGTACTCCTTGATCTTCGCGCTGTAAGCCTCATCGATCGGCTGCTTCGGATCACGCGCATAGCCCGCATCCATGGCCACGCCTGATGCGGGTGATGTCGCCGATACCGGCCTCGCCCGCTGCGCGTTCAGAGATGACACGCTATAAACCAGGACTACAAAGGCTACTGCGGGAGCGAATCGCAAAAATTGCATATTTCCTTTACGGGTAAACCGAACCGGAGTGTGAATGCTCCCGTGCCCAGATATCAGAACGCAAAAGCAAAGGCTGGGACCCGTGGGGGACAGGATCCCAGCCCCGAAAACGCCCGGGTTAGAACTCGATGCGACCCGAGAACTGCATACGCCGTGACTGCGTCAGAAGCCCGCTGTACACGCCAAGCTGTACCCCGTCCGTCGATCCCGTATCCAGCTGGTGTGGATCGAAGCGAACCGAATTTGTAACGTTGAAGGTCTCCCACGCGAAGTGGAGGCGGTAATGTTCGCTGAACGCGATGTTCTTGTGCAGGCCCGCATCCACGCCGAAGTACCCGTCGCCCAGGAACTTGTTTCGCTCGCCCGCCTCACCCGGGTAAGGGTCGCGCATGCTCTTGAGCGCGGCGGTCGGATCGTCAAACGCCTGCGGTGATCCGTTCGCATCGATATGCTTGCGCATCTTGATCGCTCCCGTCTTCACCTCATAGCCCTCGTTCTCCCAGTTCGTTGACCACCCGTCGCCATCCGCTACCCCAAACGGCAGGCCACTCGAAGCCCGCACAATCCCCGTCGTGTACCACCCGCCAATCACTGCATCCACTAGGCGCCCGGAGCCTCCGGCCAGCCGCTGTCCACGACCGACCGGCAGTCTCAACACCCAGTCCGCCGTAACCAGGTGCGTCGTATTGAAGTCCGAAATGGTGTAGTTCTTGCGCGGGTTGAAAGCGTCGAGAATAAAGCCGTAGTTGTTGGCTGTACCGTTTACGGTCGTATTCCCCGTCGTGTTGTTCTCAGAGTCCGAGCCCATGTCGAGCGACTTCGAATACGTGTAGCTGATATCCAGCTGCACGTTGTGCTTCATCGGATGTCGCAGAATAAACTGGCCTGCATGGTAGGAGGAAGATCCCAGCGAAGACGTCACGTACAGCGAGGAGTACTGCAACGGCCAGTAGCGCCCCGTCTTCCCGCCGCATCCCGGCGAGCACAGAATATCGAGGTTATAAAGTGCCGCAGTCTCGTTCCCGCGGACACCCTGCCACAAACTGGAGTAGATGTTCTGAGTCGCGCTCATCGTTGCCGTTGCTGCATCCGGGAACATGTCTTCGAAGTAGGGAATGTTCTGAATGCTCGTCGCGCCCTGGTCCACATACTGTGACATCTGCGTGCCAGCGCTGTAGTAGTCCGTTCCCGATTTCGTGTCGACCAGATCCAGTGGCTGGGCAAGATCCTCCTGCTGCAGAAGATGCCGTCCCAGGCGCCCGACGTAATCGGCCTCAAAGGTGAAACCGCCAGGAAGCTCCCGCTGCAGCGAAAGGTTGAACACCTCGGAGTACGGCGTCTTGATGCGATCGTCCAATCCCTCGGTAATCGCAAACCCCGTGCCGTTCGGGTCATTCGATGGCGTCTGTGGATAGCTGATGCTTGACGACGGCGCCGGGATCAGCCCCGGAAGGTTGTGCAGACCTGTGAATCGCGGCGTGTCGTCCACCGTCTGGACGCTCGATGGATTCGTGATCGACGACGAAAGGGAGAACGATCCGGACCGCGAGTAGTTCGTCACCAGGCCCTGTCCAAAGTGGTCGAAGTAAACTCCGAAGCCCGCTCGGATCGAACTCTTTCCCGCGCCGCCAAGCAGCTTGTTCATCAGGGATCCATCTTCCGTTGCCGGGGAGAAGGCGATCGCGAAACGCGGTGCAATATTCTTCCAGTTCATCGGGTAGAACGGCTTCAGGCCGCGAGCCTGTCCCGCGGGCGCGAAGGAGATGTCCGGCTGAACGCTGTTTCCCTGCGCAGCCTGCACCGCCCTCGTCTTGAACCAGTCGTGGATGTTGATCGTCGGCTGCACCTGCTGGCCATTCGTCTCGTACGGCGTCTGCAGAATCGTGTGACGCAGACCACCGGTGATCGTCAGGTTAGGCGTCGCGTGCCACGTGTCCTGCACGTAGTACTCCGCCTCGTTCGATCGAAACGAACGGGCTACCGGTGCGCCTTCCGCAAGCAGCGATCCTGAGGTTCCGTCGGACGAAAGGCTGTAGTTGAAGTGGCTCGTCTGGTCAGGAACGACCCCCGTCAGCATCGCAACCGCAAAGTCGTAGTTGGCGGTGAATCCAGCCGCCGCACCCTTGCCGTTCGATACCGCCGGAAAGCCGAACGCCGCAGGATCCAGGCTTCCGCCCTTGTTCGCGATACCCGCGTTCAGCAGCCAGAATGGATTCGAATTGCCCGACGAGAAGGAGTTGGCGTTCGTGCTGTTCTCATAGGTAAACCGGCGATAGTTCCCACCGAATTGGATCGTGTGCTTGCCCCTGGTCCAGGAGTAGTCGTCGATCACGTTATGTGCAGGAACGATCGTCGAGGAAGACCGTGTCGTCCCCTCCGGTGTGTCGAGCGTCCGGAAGCCCACGTAATCGCCGCTCCCAACGCCCGTCGTCGCAATACTCTGCCGCACAAATCCATACCGCAGATTGTTCACCGCATTCGTCGTCGGCGCCCACGTATAGTTCGCCGAGATCCCCTTCGAGTCGTCCGTCAGCTGCCGATTCG
Source organism: uncultured Acidobacteriaceae bacterium (assembly GCA_963752655.1). Classification (GTDB taxonomy): domain Bacteria; phylum Acidobacteriota; class Terriglobia; order Terriglobales; family Acidobacteriaceae; genus Edaphobacter. The sequence continues at coordinate 184,597 of CAVVZK010000003.1, read as the reverse complement.
ACGGCTGCCCGGGAAACTGCGCCACGTCATTCGCATCCGAGGCGTCGCTGTCGTTCTGCATGCTCCCGCGCACATAAAAGCGATGCTTCTCGGTCGGGTTGAAATCGATCCGCGTGATGTACACGTTCTGCCTCAGCGGCGCCGATCCTGCAAAGCTGTACGATGCCGTGTTGTATCCATCCCCCGAGAGAGTTCCATTCGGCAGGGGATAGCTCTTGAACAACGCCAGCGACGCAGCATTCACCCCAGGTCCCGCAGGGCATGTTCCTGCAGCCGAACAGTTCGGATCCATCGTCGCAATCTGGGCCGGGGTCAACGTCACCAGGTTCCCTTTGTTGTCGGGGTAGATCAGGTTGCCCGCGCGCAGCGAAGCCGTCGGCACCGTGCGTGTCACCTGCGCCGACTCGTTCTGCCGGTTGCCCTCATAGTTGCCGAACAGAAAGATCTTGTCCTTCTTGATTGGCCCACCCAGCGAAATCCCATACGTGTTCCGGATCAGGTGTCCCGGATTGTTGGGTTGGCCCGACTGCAGCTGCGAGTTCTTGTTGAACCAGTCATTCGCCACACCCAGGTTCGACCGGTTGTACTCGTACAGCGACCCGTGCAACGCGTTCGTTCCCGACTTCGTCACCAGGTTCACCTGCCCGCCAGACGACCGGCCCGTGTCCGCGTTCGAGTTCGACGTCGTCACCCGGAACTCCTCCGTCGCATCCAGCGTCGTTCGCAGCACGCCCGTAAACGCCGCCGGCGAAACCTGGTTGTTGTTGTCCAGGCCGTCCAGCGTAATGTTCGTCTGGTCCGCACGTGCTCCGCTCACCACGCCGTTGCGGCTGTCCGCCGAGGTCGTGTTCCCGAGATACAGCACACCCGGCTGCAGCGCCAGCAGCGTCTGAGGATTCCGTCCCTCGGACGGCAGCGCCATGATCGTCTCGTTGTTGATCGCATTGCCGATCGTCGCGTCCGTCGTATTAATCGTCTCGGTCGCCGTCGACACATCCACAGTGGTCACGTCCACATTCAGCTGCAGCTTGGCATTCACCGTCGCAGGCTGCGCCACCAGCAGGTTCGCATCCACCGTGTACTTGCCGAAGCCGGGAGCCGAGACCGCGATCGAGTATCGCCCCGGTGTCAGCTGCTGGAACGAGTACTCGCCCTCTCCATTCGCGTTGGCCGTCGCTTTAAAGCCAATCGACGAGTTCTCGATGTCCACCCTCGCGCCTCCCACGATCGCCCCCGTCGGATCCGTGACCGTTCCACGGAGAGAGGTAGTCGCGTTTTGGCTCAGAAGAACAGTGCACTGGCACAGCACAAGGAAGAAAGCGGAAAACCGAAGAAGTCGCACGTTTGGCCTCTCTGAAACGAAGAAGATCGCATGTGAATACAGCAAAGACGACGGGGCCAGAAACGCAGCGAAACTGCGCCTGCTGCCCGGGAAGACGGGACAAAATCAACTCTCTTTAGCTGCTCGGTACACTCACTATGCCAGACACGGACTGTTGCGGCAACATGAATTGCTTTTTGCGGGTGAAAGGAAAGCGGACCACATCAACAAATCTGACCATCCATTTGCGCATGAACAGCAGATCTTCGCTGGCTATTCCCTTCATGCCTGCCGGAGCTCAGCCCGCCCGCGAAACCATCGACACCGTCTCGAGAAGCTCCGAACTCACGCGCCCAACCTGCTCCCTGGTCATACCCGTAAAGAAGGGAAGCGCAACCGTGCGCTCGCTCTCCCGCTCCGTTACATCCAGTCGCCTGCGCGCGGGTACGTCCCGGTATGCCGGCTGCGTGTGGATCGGCGCAAAGTAGCGTCCGCACTGGATGCCCCTCCGCCGCATCTCGAGCACCACCTCGTCGCGGTAGCCACGCCTGAGCGTCACGGGTAGACGTATAACGTACACAAACCAGCTAATTCGCTGCGTGGTCGACGGCCTCAACGGTTCCGGCAGCACCAGGCCCGCATGCCCGGCCAGCCGTTCGAAGTAACTCGCCGCGACCATCTCCCGCCTTTCCAGAATCGACGGAAGCCGTTGCATCTGCGCGCATCCGAGCGCTGCATTCATCTCCGACAACCGGTAGTTGTACCCCACAACGGAGTGCTGATGCCAGTCGTCCGATTCATACCGTCCCTGGTTGCGGAGCGCCCTAACCTCCTTCGCCAGGTCCGCATTCCGGGTCACCACCATGCCACCCTCTCCGGTTGTGATCTGCTTGTTCGGGTAAAAGGCAAACACCGCCGCGTCGCCGAACGACCCCACCCGCCTCCCCGCAAATTCGGCGCCCAGCGCCTCGCATGCATCCTCGATCACAAGCAGCCCGCGTCTCCGGGCGATCTCGAGGATGAGGTCCATCCGCGCAGGCACCCCAAAGGTATGCACGACCATAATCGCCCGCGTCCTTGGAGTGATCGCCGCCTCGATCTCTCGCGGATCCATGTTCAACGTCGTCTCCTCGATGTCCACAAATACCGGCACCGCCCTCACATACCGGATCGCATTTGCGGCCGCAACAAAGGTGAAGGACGGCACAATCACCTCGTCCCCCTCGCCCAGCCCCATCGCAACGAGGCAGAGATGCAGTCCCGCCGTCCCCGAACTCACAGCCGCCGCATGCGGCACGCCGACATACCTCGCCAGCGCCCCCTCGAACTCCTCCATCTTCGGCCCAAGGCTCAGACGAGAGCTGCCGAGAACCGAGACCACCGCATCGATCTCGAGCTGCGTGATATCCGGCTGCGACAACGGAATCTCGATCACGAGTTAGCGCCCGAGCCGTGCTTCATCAACAACTCGTCTCGCTCCGGCAGGCTGGTCAGCACCCGCACAATTCGCTCCGCCGCATATCCGTCACCATAAGGGTTACACATTCCCGCGAGACTCCTGCGAAACTCGGAACTTCCCGCCTCCTTCACCCTCTCCAATATCGAGATGGACGTCGGCGCTGCATCGAGCACGTTAGCCGGCCTCTCCCTGCCCTTCTGCCTCAGTCCCACGTTCACCGTCGGCAGCCCAAAGGACCCGGTCTCCATAATGCCGCTGCTGGAGTTGCCGATCATCATCCGCACCTGCTTCAGAAGACTCCAATACTGGACAGGAGGCAGATTCACAAAGATCTTTCCGCTACCTCGCACCCGCAGAAAAGCCTCGGCTCTCGCGATCAGATCGCGACTCCCCGCGTCCGCATTCGGATAGCAGAAAAGAAGCTGGTCCGGCATCGCCTCAAGCGCCTCGAACAGCGCATCCACCTCCGAGACCGTGTCCGAAAGAAGCGTCACCGGGTGATACACCACCAGCACCGGGCTCTGCGCGAAGTCGACACCCAGCCGAGCCCCGATCTCTTCACGCGATAGCAGAGCGCTCCTGCGAAGATGGTCGAGCGATGGTGCTCCCGCGCAGTGCACCCGCCAGGGCTCCTCGCCCATACTGATCACCCGTTCCCGCGCCCTCTCGGTCGACGTGAAATGGACGTGGCTCATCTTTGTGAGCGCGTTGCGCACCGCATCATCGATCGCACCTTCACTGAACTCGCCACCTTCGATGTGCGCCATCGGGATCCGTAGACGCCAGCGCAACCGCCGCTGGCGCAAGCATCTCGTACCGGTCCGCGATCAGCAGAAGAAGGTCCGGCCGCATCGCTCCCAGCGTGTCCGCCAGCGAGAGAACACCCACACCGATGCTCTTCGCCATCCCCACGTCAGTGTCCGAGCTCAGCAGGCACTCCAGCCGGGCTGCAATCTGCGAACCCGTCCGCCTCGATCTCCCGCACCGTGCTCCCAAATTCCGGCGACAGGTGAGAGGCCAGAACAATCAGCCTCAGGTCGACCTCCGGGTGCGCCGCCAGATCCCGCAGCGGCCAGTACAGATGGCTGTAATCCGCACGCGATGTGGTCACGACGGCAATCTTCCGCATCACGCCGGCACACTCTGGGCCAGAGTCATACCTTCCCGCTTCAGCACATCGCTCGGTTCAAACCCGGGCACAACACTCACAATGGCCGTCAACAACCGCCTCAGATCGCGGCCTTCAACCGCCTCCCTGATCTCGCCCAGGCACGACTCGAGCGGAAGCGCAGAAGCGCCCGCGTTCTCAACCTGTCGCAGACCGTTCCTCACCTCCGCCGAAAGTATCTCGTCACCTGCGATCAGCCGCTCCGTAACCTTGTCCCCCGGCCGCAGTCCCGTAAAGACAATCTTGACCGCCTCCGATCTACCCAGCTCCCACCCAATCAGGAACTTCGCCAGGTCCAGAATCCGGTGCTGCTCCCCCATCTCCGGCAGAAGCACGCCGCCAGGAACCTTCTCATCGACCGCCCCGACAAGACTCTCGACCGCCTCGCTCACCGGCAGGAAGTAGCGTGTCGCCTCCGCGTGCGTCACCGTCACGGGCCCCCCGCGCCGTATCTGCTGCTGAAACATCGGCCCCACGCTCCCTGAGGATCCGAGGACATTGCCAAGCCGAACTGCCTTGAACCTGGTCGATCCCCGTTCCCCCAGCACGATCAACTCTGCAATCCTCTTGGTCGCCCCCATAACGCTCGACGGCTCTACCGCCTTGTCCGTCGAAAGCAACACGCACACCTCCGCTCCGAACTCGGCCGAAGCCCGCACGACCCGCTCCGTCCCCAGCGCATTCGTCGCCGCCGCCGTAAACGGATTCGCCTCCATCAAAGGAACATGCTTGCAAGCCGCGGCATGAAAAACGATCTGCGGCCGGTGCCGTCCGAAGATCTCCCCGAGAAGCGCCTCATCTCCAATGCTCCCGATCGCAAATCGTGCCGGGACACCCGCCGACAGAAACCTCTCATCGCAACTCAGTTCGTGAAGGCCCGTCTCGGCGACATCCAGCAAAACAAGCTCTCGAACCCCAAGCCCCACAACCGCTCTCGCCAGGGCCGATCCGATCGACCCACCGGCCCCCGTAATCAGAATCCGCTTCCCCTCGACCGCCTCCTCCGCGCTCGCCAGGGGAAGGGCCCGCCCCGGACGCCCCGTGAATCGCCTCCAGACCTCTTCATCGGATTCGTAAGCTCTCGTCAACTAATCTGCCGTCTTCCCGCGAGCTCCGCCCTGGCCGCTCTCTCCCGAACAGTACGCCGCGCCGCATGCTCCGATTCTCACGGCGAGATCCGCTCAGAAACATCTTACAAAGCCGCGCCGATCGAAACGAATCCAAAGGCCAGGGCAGCGCACTGCACTTCGACCCCATCAACCCGGCCCTCCTATACTTGCCTGAAATGCGACCCACCACCCGCCCCGCCCCGCACCTCCGTCCGCGCTCTACCTCGCAACCCCGGGCAACCTCCGTCACCCTCCCGTCCGGTAATGCCTCGTGAGCCTCGCCCTCCTTCCAGCCGTCGAACAACTCAGGCTCCTCCGCGCCCGCCACGTCTCCCCGCTCGAGCTCGCCGAAGAACACATCCGCCGCATCGAGCGCCTCAACCCCACCCTCAACGCCCTGGTAGACTTCGACCCCGACCGCGTCCGCGAGCAGGCCCGCAACCCCCACCCCGGCCAGCTCTCCGGCCTCCCCATCACCATAAAATCCTCGATCGCCACCGCCGGCTACCGCTGCGAGATCGGCAGCCTCCTCCACCGCGGCCACATCCCCACCGAGGACGCCGTCGCCGTCCGCCGCCTCCGCGAAGAGGGCGCCATCATCCTCGGCACCACCAACTGCCCCGAGCTCCTCATGGCCTACGAGACCGACAACCTCCTCCACGGCCGCACCAACAACCCCTGGGCACTCGACCGCACCCCCGGCGGCTCAAGCGGAGGCGAGGCCGCAGCCATCGCCGCCTGCCTCTCCGCCGCCGGCCTTGGCTCCGACAGCGGGGGCTCCGTCCGCGAGCCCGCACACTTCTCCGGCATCTGCGCCCTCAAACCCACCTCCGGCCGCATCTCCGCCGTCGGACACCTCCCGCCCTGCGTCGGCCCCTTCTCCACCCTCGGCGCCATCGGTCCCATGGCCCGCACCGTCGCCGACGTCACCCTCCTCTTCCGCATCCTCTCGCAGTCAGCTGACGGCGCTACCACGCTCCCCCAAGCACCATTCCGCCTCGTCACCCTCGCCGAAGCAAAGCAGGTCCCCATCGGCTGGTTCGAAGACGACGGCATCACCCCCGTTACGCCCGAAACCCGCGCCGCCATCCACGCAGCTGTCCACGCCCTCGAGCGCCAGGGCTTCCACCTCAAGCCCTTCCGCCCGCCATCCCTCGAAGCCGCACGCAAGCTCTGGCACCTCTTCTTTGTCCAGTGCGGCGCCATGTTCTACGAGCCCACCATCGCCGGCCACACCGATCAGCTAAGCCCCACCTTCCGCGACTTCCTCCGCATCGCCGAAGCCCAGCCACCCCTCACCCCCCAAACCCTCCTCAACGCCTGGGCCGAGTCCGACCTCCTCCGCGCCCAACTCCTCGCCGAAATGTCCGAGTGCCCCCTCCTCCTCCTCCCCGTCGCCGCCACCCCCGCCTTCCGTCACGGCGAACGCGAATGGCTCATCGAAGGCCAGCCCGTCCAGTACCTCGACAGCATGCGCTACACCCAGTGGTTCAACCTCCTCGGCTCACCCGCCGCCGTCGTCCCCGTCTCCCACTCACCCGAGGGCCTCCCCATCGGCCTCCAGATCGCCGGCCGCCCCTACGAAGACGAACTCGTCCTCACCGTCGCCGCCGCCCTCGAAGCCGACTTCGGCTACACCCTCCCACCCCTGCACTGACCGCGCTCAACCTTCTAGGGCGTATCAGCCATAGGCGTCGACGCCGCAGGTTTGTAACGGAACTGGTACCTCTGCGTCCGCTCCCCCGACTCGAACCGATCGTTCCAGTCCAGCCGGTAGTTCGCCGTCGCCGCCGTATCCGGATAGTGCTCCCGCGAAGGATAGGGGTACGCACTCATCTCGTGGAACGGCATCTGCGCCACCGTAAACGGCAGCGCCTCGTAGAAGTCCATGTCCTTCACAAACCCGTCCGCATAGAAGAAATAATCCCGCTTCCAATGCGCCGGCAGCTTCTGGCAGCGCCGCATCGCTGAACTCCGCATCGATGTCCTCGCCGCTCCCAAAGATCACGTACTCGTTATCCTTCGCGCGCAGCAGCGGCCCCACACTTCCATACCGCGTATACGCCCCGCGCTGCCACCCAAACGGCCCCGTCGCGCTGATGCTCTGGTAGTCGTACGTAATATCCCCAGGTGTCTTCAAGTCCACCTGCTTCGGATATCCGCGAAACGCCAGGTGCGCCGAAGCCAGCGGCAACTCCACCTGTCGCGCCTCGCCCCCAGCCTCCGCTCCGTTGTCCACCAGCACCTGGTCCCAGTAGATCTGCAGATTCGTCCGCATCCGGATCCGCCGAGTCCCCGCCGGCAGCTTGCCCGTCAGGTCCACCACGATCGTTCGCGGCAGCCCCGCCGGAAATCCCATGTCGTCGACCACCTTCTTCCACGTCCCGTCCGGCAGCAACGCCTCCACCGTCGGCGGCTGCGGCTCCATCCCCGCCTGCCACGCCGCATACATCGAGCTCGCGCTGAAGTACTCGATATACCCGTGCAGAAACAGCCGCAACGGCCTCCCCTCGCTCCACTCCCCAAGGTCCAGCGTCAACGCGTGTGGCGTCGTGAACCCGGCATACGACAGCACCGTGAAGTCCTGCACATACTCATGGTCCCGCTTGGCCAGGAGCGGCAGCACGTCCCGCCCATGGTCGTCCCATGCCCCCGCCAACGCACGCGTCGATCGCGACGCCACCACCGTGCTCCCCGAGGCAAACGGCGGCTCACTCAGGAAGCGTTCGTTCGGATACACCTCCGTGCCCTCCGGATGATCCACCGCCACCAGCCGCAGCCGGTCCACGTAGTTGATCTCCTCCATCGGCTCACCAAACCGCAGACTCAGCCGCCCGTTCACCGACTTCAAACTCGACCCGTCCACCTTGATCCACTCATCCGAATCCGCCTTGTTCTTCTCCGTCGGTGACACCCAGTGCCCCACCACCGCCGCCCCAATCACGTCCGACACAAACTCGTACTTCCTCCCGTTCCACGCAAACAACACCGGGCACGAGCTCCCCCGGCGATCCAGCTCCGTCAGCGCCACCGGCTTGTTCGCCGCCACATCCAGCTCATCCTGCGGAACCCCCGTCGGCCACAGCATCCGCACCACGTCCACATGCTCCGTCTGCCCCAGCCCCGCCAGGATCTCCGTCGAGCCCTGGCTCCCAAATCCCGAGCTCCCCGGCACCTCGAACTTCTGCCACATGCCCTCCGAGAACACCTCCACCTTGGTCCCGATCGCGCTCTTGTTATCCGCCAGCCCCGTCAGCGCTATCCGCAGCGAATGGTTCTTGTTCCCACCCACGTTCCGCAACAGCAGCGGCGCCCCGCCCAGCCGGCTCACCAGCAGATCCGCCGCACCCTTTCCATCCACATCCGTCGCAACCAGCGATCGCGCACCGTCCAGCTTCAGCTTGCCCAGGCCCAGCGACTCGCTCACATCCTTGAAGCCCTCCGCGTCCGCAGTTGCGCAGCACCCGCAGCTCTGTCCCCTTGTGCCGTCTCCACCAGCACCGCCAGGTCGATCCATCCATCGTTATCGAAGTCGATCGGCGTCACGCCCCACGCCGCCTTCGCATCCGCAAGCGGCAGCGGCACCCGCTCAAAGCTCTTTCCCTCGACGTTCCTCCAAAGGCTCAACCCCGGCGCGCCCGCATGCGTCACCGCCACATCCATCCACCCATCCTTGTTGAAGTCCAGGATCGTCACGCCGCGCGTCGGCGACATCGCCGCATCCGTCGCGGAACCAAACAGCGCCACCTGCTTGAACGCCCCCTCCCTCTGGTTCTCATAGACCGTCGGCGACGCTCCCGAACCCGTCACCACCAGGTCGACCGCGCGGTCGTTGTTCACATCCGACAGCACCGCCGCCACCGTGCTCCCATTCCCCGCCAGCCCCGGAACCGTCGTCCACTCCGTAAACGTCGAGTTCCCGTTGTTCCGCCACATCACGCTCGCACCCGCGCCCGTAGCTGACCCCGTCACGTACAGGTCCAGATCGCCATCATGGTCGTAGTCCACAAACGTCAGCCCCGCCGGCTTGTTCAGCGCCTTGATCCCGACCTTCTCCGTCACATCAACGAACTTGCCCTTGCCCAGGTTATGAAACAGCGCCACCCGGTCCGTCAGCGCCACCGCCACATCCGGCAGACCATCGTTGTCATAATCCCCCACCGCACACGAGACCCCGTGCCCCGCGATCACAAGCCCGCTCTCCTTCAGCGAGATCTCCTTCGCCGCTCCACCCTCAAAGCTGTACCCGCGAATCGCACTCTCCCCCTCACCGGCCACCAGCAGGTCCTTCCGCCCCTTGCCCTCCACGTCCAGCAGGCACATCCCCGCACCCTCACCCGGCAGGGAAGCAGCCTTCGTCGGCTCACCCGTCCCCTCCGCAGCCGCAAAAGTCACCGGGATCATCGGCCCAACCGCCGCCGCCGCCGACCGCATATCCTCAACCGTCGCGTACCTCCCCTGCTCCCCATACACCGCGCTCAGGGGCGTCGCAATCTTCGCCTGCGTCATCTCCTGAAATCGCTTCAGGTGCTCCCGCGACTTGTCCGCCTGCCCCGCCCTCTGCAGCGTCCGAGCCAGCCCGAACTGCGCCGACGCATGCAGCGGATTCAGCTTGATCGCGCGTCTCAAACTCCGTCGTCGCATGCTCGTAGTCCTTCAGCCCCAGGTATATCGTCCCCAGAAAATAATGGCTGTCCGCATCCGCCGGATCGATCTTCACCGACTGCTGGAAGTCCCCCAGCGCCTGCTGCTGCCCACCCCCATCGAAGTGCGCCAGACCCAGGCTGTACCACGCCCGCGGATTCGTCGCGTCCGCAGCCGACGCCGCCTTCAACGCCTCCTCAGCCTCCGGCAGACGTCGCAGGTACAACAGGGCAATCCCCTTGTTCAACAGCGGAACCGCCGCCGCCACATCCGCCTTGTGCGCCTCGTCGAACTTCGCCAGCGCCTTATCGGTGAACTGCTGATTCATAAACGCAACGCCGATATTGTTCAGCCGCGCCGCCTCAAGCGATGCCTTCGAAGCCGTAGCCGCCCACCCAGCCGACCCACCCAGCAGCATCGCCGCCGCAGCCAGCGCCCTCATCGAAGCTGACTTCAAAACTCGCGCCACGCTCGGCCCGGATCCGAACCTGCGCTCACCCGTACAGGCAGCTGCAATTCCAGGGCTCCGCAGCTCTTCCTGCAGGGTCTTTACCACGTCGTTCATGCGCACGATTATAGAAGCCGCACCCCATCTCTGGCCCCTTTGCCTGCAATGGTTTGGCGCCGCAAACGGATTGCCCCGGAATGTTCACCACCCCGCCCTTCCGCCTCTCTCCCTAAGCCGCGGCGTAAACTGAAACCTCAAACATCCCGCAGCAAGAGGCAGCACTTGAACCAGTACATCGAACGCGTCGTCGACCTCACCGATCCCTCCCAGAACGACATCTCCAACCTCTCCGTCGAAGACGCCCGCGCCCTCCTCCTCGCCCACGGAGCCGAAGCCGCCGCCACCATCCACGGCTCCTTCGCCCTCCTCGCCCGCGAAGGCAAAAAGGTCCGCATGGCCCGCTCCCTCGACCGCCCCATGCGCTACTTCCTCGCCAAGCGCAAGGAAGGCCCCGTCCTCGTTGTCGCCGCACGCATCGACACCATCCACCAATGGATGGAAGCCGAAGGCCTCCACGGCCAGTTCCACCCCGCCTACACCCGCATGGTGCCCGCCCACCACGTCGTCGATCTCGAACTCATCGGCTGCCCCGACCCCGACCCCGTCTACACCCGCTTCTTCACCCCGCCCATGGCCACCCTCCCGCCGCGACACCGCCGTCATCGGCCAGCACTACATCGCCGCCCTCGCTGACGAGATCTCCCTCTGGCTCGACCGCGTCCCCGCCGCACGAGCCCATCGGCGTCTGCTTCTCCGGCGGCATCGACAGCGGCAGCGTCTTCCTCACCACGTATCACCTGATGCGTGAAAAGGGTCTCAACCTCGGCCGCCTCAAGGCCTTCACCCTCGACCTCGGCAACGGCCCCAGACCTCGCCCAGGCCCGCAGCTTCCTCGACACGCTCGACCTCGGCCTCTTCCTCGAACCCATCGCCGTCGACCCCAGCACCCTCGACACCGCCGAAACCATCCGCGTCGTCGAAGACTACAAGTCCCTCGACATCGAGTCCGCCACCATGGCCCTCGCCCTCTGCCGCGGCATCCGCGCCCTCTACCCCGACTGGCGCTACCTCATCGACGGCGACGGCGGCGACGAAAACCTCAAAGACTACCCCATCGAGGCCAACCCCGAGCTCACCATCCGCTCCGTCATCAACAACCCCATGCTCTACCAGGAAGGCTGGGGCGTCGGCAAAATCAAGCACTCGCTCACCTACTCCGGCGGCCTTTCCCGCTCCTACGCCCGCACCTACGCCCCCGCCCACAGCCTCGGCTTCAACGGCTTCTCCCCCTTCACCCGCCCCTCCGTCGTCGCCGTCGCCGAGGCCATCCCCTTCATCGCCCTCACCGACTACAACGTCGACCGCCTCTACGAGCTCAAGGGCGAGGTCGTCGCCCACGGCATCCAGGCCCTCACCGGCCTCCACATGCCCGTATTCGAAAAACGCCGCTTCCAGCACGGAGCCATCCCCGAGCCCGACCTCCGCTCCGCCCTCCCCCTCAACGAGCTCGCCTACCGCAAACACTTCCTCTCCCTCTACGAGTAGCCCCGCACACCCAACCCCCACGCATGTCCTCCAGCCTTCCCCTCTACCCGTCCACCCCCGCCGACCGAGACCGCTGGATCCTCGCGCAACGCCCCCCACGCAACCACGTCGACCCCCACATCCCCTACGCCTTCCTCGTCGAGCCCGAAGCCCAGCTCGACTCCCAGCAGGAAGCCGACTTCGAGCCGTCACGACCGCCACAACCCCGGGTGCCCCATCCTCTTCGCAGTCTCACCGCGAAAAGGGTGGGGTCTTGTCCGCCGCAGCAAACAATCACACCGCCCAGCCCCCCAGCCCCCGCCACCCACCTCGTCGACGTCGCCACCCTCTTCCTCACCAACCGCGAGTGCCCCTGGCGCTGCCTCATGTGCGACCTCTGGCAGAACACCCTCACCGAAACCGTCCCCGCCGGCGCCATCCCCGCGCAGATCACGCCACGCCCTCTCCCGCCTCCCGCCCGCACCTCACATCAAGCTCTACAACAGCGGCAGCTTCTTCGACCCCCGCGCCATCCCGCCCTCCGACTACCCCGCCATCGCCGCGCTCCTCCAGCCCTTCACCCGCGTCATCGTCGAATCGCACCCCGCCCTCGTCGGCGACCGCACCCTCCAACTCCGCGACCTCCTCCCCAACGCCCAGCTCGAAGTCGCCATGGGCCTCGAGACCGTCCACCCCATCGCCCTCGAGCGCTCCAACAAACGCCTCACCCTGGACCAGTTCACCGCCGCCGCCGACTTCCTCCGCCGGCACCGCATCGACCTCCGCGTCTTTCTCCTCCTCCACCCCCCCTTCGTCCCCGCCAGCCGAAGGCCCTCCTCTGGATCCAGCGCTCCATCGACTTCGCCCTCTCGTGCGGAGCCACCGCCATCACCCTCATCCCCACCCGCGCCGGCAACGGAGCCCTCGACAACCTCGCCCTCTCCGGCGACTTCACACCCCCAAACCTCTCCACCCTCGAAGCCGCTCTCGACGACGGTCTGGCCCGCTCCCGCGATTACGTCCCCCCGTGCAAGCAACGGCACCGTCCCCACCCGAACCCGCATCTTCCTCGACCTCTGGGACGTCGACCGCATCCCCTCCGGCTGCCCCACCTGCCAGCCCGCCCGCATCGACCGCCTCCGTCACCTCAACCTCACCCAGCAACCCCTCCCCGCCATCATCTGCCCCCACTGCGGATCTGCCGCATGAACGAGCCACCCACCCACCACACCGACCTCGCCATCATCGGCTCCGGATACGCCGGCTCCATCCTCGCCATGGTCGCCCGCCGTCTCGGCCTCTCCGTCCTCCTGCTCGAGCGCGGCCAGCACCCCCGCGTCGTCATCGGCGAGTCCTCCACCCCCCTCTCCAACCTCCTTCTCGAAGAACTCGCCACCCGCTACAACCTACCCAACCTCCTCCCCCTCACAAAATACGGCCCCTGGCAGCGCACCCACCCCGAACTCGCCTGCGGCCTCAAACGTGGCTTCAACTTCTTCGCCCACAACCTCGCCCATAACCCGGATCCCGGCCCCACGCCCAACTCCAACCCCCCTCCAAACCCTGTCATCCTGAGCGAAGCGCAGCGCAGTCGAAGGACCTGCGTCTCCTCCCCACCTCGCCCGCAAGACCGCCTCCTCGTAGCCGCCAGCCCCCACAACGAGATCGCCGACACCCACTGGTACCGCGCCCATACCGACCACTTCCTCGTCCAGCAAGCCCAGGCCCTCGGCGTCGAATACCTCGACCACGCACACCTCGAGACCGCCACCGAAACCCCCGACGGCATGCGCCTCCAAGGCCACCGCAACGGCGAGCCCCTCCACATCCACGCCAGCCTCGTCCTCGACGCCACCGGCCCCCGCGGCTTCCTCCACCGCGCCCTCAGCCTGCCCGAAGCCACACTCCCCAACTACCCCGAGACGGAAGCCCTCTACAACCACTTCTCCGGCGTAGGCCAACTCAGCCAGACCTTCGCGCCTCCCGTCCAGGACACCGCCAACGGCACCCCCTACCCCATCGACGACGCCGCCGTCCACCACGTCTTCGAAGGCGGCTGGATCTGGATCCTCCAGTTCAACAACGGCATCACCAGCGCCGGCGTAGCCGCGACCGCCGCCCGAGCCAAAGCCCTCCGCCTCTCGGAAGGCGAACCAGCCTGGCAACGCCTCCTCGCCTCCATCCCCGCCCTCGCCGAGCAGTTCGCCGTCCGCCACCCCCACCCAGCCCTTCACCTACGTCCCGCATCTGCCCTTCCGCAGCGCACCATCGCCGGCAACCACTGGGCGCTGCTCCCCTCCGCCGCCGGCTTCGTCGACCCCCTCTTCTCCACCGGCTTCCCCCTCAACCTCCTGGGCATCACCCGCCTCGCCCGCATCCTCGAGCAAGGCGCGGGGATTCGGGCCGAACGTCCCACCACCCCACGCCAAGGCGCAACGATCCCCGGCCAAGCATCGGAAAGCCAACGCTCGTGGAATCCACCCGAGAACCTCCCCGCCCAACTAGCCGCCTACGCCCACGAGACCGAAGCCGATCTCCTCGCCACCGCCCGCCTCGTCGCCGCCCTCTACCGCACCATGGGCGACTTCCCGAGCTTCCGCGACCTCTCCCTTCTCTACTTCGCCGCCGCCAGCTACTCCGAGACCGTCCGCCGCCTCGGCAAACCCCACCTCGCCCCCGGCTTCCTCCTCCACAACCACCCCACCTTCGGCCCCGAGGCGAGAGCCCTCCTGGACCCCATAGGGCAGGGAAGCCCCCAACCCGAAGCATCGACCCTCCTGGCAGAGGTCCACCGCATCATCACCCCGATCGACGTAGCCGGCCTCACCAGGACCCCCGCCAACAGCTTCTACCCCGCGGACGCCGACGACCTCTTCGCCGCGGCCCCCCGGCTCGGCGCCACCCGGGAAGAGATCTCGAGCCTCCTCGAGCGCGCAGGCTTCTTCGACCGCGCTACCCTTTCACTCCCCAGCCTCTAACGCCGCCGCCTTTTTAAGTCCCCCGGCAACCCCGCTCGGGAGGACCTCCCGCCGGTCTCGCGGAGCGTGTCAACCCTCGAGGCTCCCCAACCGGCTCATATCAAGGCATTTCCTCGTGGCGCAAAGGCCACACCCCGACCCCTACACTGGAATAGGAGACCGCAGCCAGGACAACCAACACGAACCAGGACAACCAAGAGGCCGAATGTACCCCGAAGCCAACCCCAATCCAGGGAAGACCTTACGAAGTACCCCCAACGTATCACCAATCTTTCGAAGACTTTAGCTCAGCAGTACCCCGGGGGGCGGTACCTCGGGCCCTAATGCTTGGCAGCCGCCGGCACAAACACCACCGGCTCCGCCGCCACCACACCCTTACCCTCACGCACCGTAACGAACTGGTTCGCCTTGATCCCTGGAAGCATCTCCCTGTGCCCGCCCGGCCACACGATCTCGACATTCACCGACTTGCCGTCCTGCGGCTTGCCCAACCCAAACGTCAACGGCAGCTCGCTCTGCGACAGGTAGCTCGACCCCGACTTCACCATCTGCGTGATCCGCGCCCCACCCGGCATCGTCACGGTTACCTTCGCCCCGATCGCATCACGGTTCGCCCGCGTCCCTACCGCCTTGATGCGCAGCATGTCGTTCGCATTGCCGTTGTCGTTGCGCAGCAGCCTCGCCGGCCCATTCGACGTCGTCATCACGAGGTCCAGATCCCCGTCCCGGTCGAAGTCCAGGTACGCCGCCCCCCGCCCAACCACAGCCTTCTGCATGGCCCCACCCACCCGGTCCGACACATTCTCGAACCGCCCACCCCCACGGTTCCGAAACAAGAGCGGCGGCTCCGCATACTTCACCGTCGGCTGCACCACGCTCACGTCATCGGCAACATGCCCGTTCAGCGCGAAGATATCCGGCAGCCCATCCAGGTCGTAGTCGAAGAAAAAGGTGCTGAACGTCAGAGACGTCGCCGAAGCCGAAGCCAGGCCCGACCTCATCGCCTCGTCCGTAAACAGCCCCGACCCATCGTTCCGGTAAAGCGAGATGCTCTCATTGGTGAAGTTCCCGATCACCAGCCCAGGCTTCCCCGAGCCATCGAAGTCCCCCGCATCCGCACCCATCCCCGCCCTGGCCTTCCCCGCCTCACTGAACGCCACCCCCGCCGCAAATGCGCTCTCTGTAAATGTCCCATCATGGTTGTTCCGGTACAGCTTGTTCGCCTGCGTATCATTCGCCACGAACAGGTCCATCCACCCGTCCCCATCAAAGTCCAGCAACACCACACCCAGGCTCTTGCTCGTCGGATCAAACACCCCCGCCTTCTTCGTCACGTCCTCAAACCGCCCATTCCCGAGGTTGTGAAACAGCGCCGAGCTCTGTCCCTTGTAAGCCTCAGGCGTGCAATACGACTTGCTCTTCCCATCGAGCGAACACGTCTGATCCGTACCCACCGACCAGTCAACATAATGCGAGACGAACAGATCCAGCTTGCCGTCGTTGTCATAGTCAAACCACACCGCCCCCGTCGCAAACCCCGGATTGCTCACCCCCGCCTTCGCCGTCACGTCCGCAAACCTCCCCGTCCCGAGATTCCGGAACAAATGGTTCCCGTTTAGCGCCGTGATATACACGTCGTCGAACCCATCATTGTCGAAGTCCCCGACCGCGCATCCCAGGCCATACATTTCCACCCCTAGGCCAGCCTCGCGCGTCACATCCGTAAACGTCCCGTCATGGTTGTTGTGGTACAGCGCGGCCGTGGACCGCTCCGTCTTTTGCTCCGGCCAGCCCATGGAGTTGACGAACAGGATGTCCTGCCAACCGTCGTTGTCATAGTCGATGACGCACACCCCGCTCCCCATGGTCTCCGGCAGGTACTTCTTCCCGAACGCCCCGCTGTGATGGCGGAAGTGGATCCCCGCCGCCTGGGTCACATCCGTGAAACGAACAGAGCCCGAGGGACGCGGTGGGGCACCTGGCGATCGGAGCCTGCTGTGCATCCGAGGTCGGGGCGCTTTCGGGCGTCCTCGCGACCTGCGCCGCCTCTCGACGCGAAGGCTCGGGACGCTGCTCGCGACACCCGGAGATCAAGACTGAACAAAGAAGAGACACACAGAGGACGAGGGATACCGGTCGAACATGAAAGATGATTCCTTTGTGACAGGCCTAACACGCGCCGTGTTCGTGGCCAGCGCCGCGCCTTTTCGCCAGAGATGGAAGGGGCCCGGCGTGAGATGAGCCACATCTCCAGCAAGACCGCCGTCGGCCCCACCAGGAACAAGGCGTATAGCGGAGCGTAGATGCTTTGATCCAACCTCAGCAGTGTCTCCACCACAGCGATTGAAAACGCGACAAAATACTGGCCGATCTTGGACCGGACTGTGGTCTTAGGATCCGTGATCATAAAGAAGATAAAGAGCTGGTACTCCGGACCGGTAATCGGAGCGATCTCCGACTGCCATGGATCTCCAGTAATCCAAGTACGGACAAACGCAAACGCGAGGAAGGATAGAACGTAAGTGGCGCAAATATGAAATCGCCGAAGCCGCCAGATAATCGCGGACCCTAGGGACCAGATCACCAGCATGGCCCAGAGGTTATTGCCCCACTGGATGCTGAGTGTCGTCACAGTCTCTGCCGCCAGGAACAGCATCACGCATATCCCGAAGTTAGACGGATTCCAGATATGGCGGTTCTTCACACGGACGACATACTTCGACGTGATTGCGATCACACTGCACAGCGCGTAAGGCCAGAACGCCGGAGAGCGAAGCAGAATTCCGACGCTGATGCCGCTGATATAAGCGCTGGCCAGATGCGGCCACTTACGCGTGAAGATCCTCGCTAGGACCAGCTCTGCAAGAACGCTCGCGAAGATCGCGAGAAGCGTCTTCTTGTAGCTCTCCAGGATGCCGAACGATAAGTTCCCTACTAAGAGGATAGCCGTGATGAACACAGGGGGAACAAAACGGTTCTCAAGCGTGAAGTGCCTCTTCCAGTTAGAGCCGGGAGCGGCCTGTGGCGCTGCCACAACGCCTACAGTCTGCAGACTCATAGGGGCTCCTTCACGTGATAAAGCTTTCCAGGCGAGAGGCTGCCCAGCGTCTGGATCCTACCAGAGGGCCACCGGATCGTGGCTTGCTCGACCTGCGGCGATTTGCCCAAACCAAAGTGCAGCCGGCGGTCGTTCTGTGCGGCGAATCCACTGCCGCCTGACACCTGCTGAATCTGCTGCTGACCATTCCACCTGACTGTAACCTGTGCCCCAACGCCGCTCCGATTGCTCTCGGTCCCTTCAAGCTCGAACTCGATCCATTGATTCCTCGCGTCGACGGTGTTCTTGTACAAAAGCAGCGGACCCCGCTGGTTCGCGACGACAGCATCAAGGGCACCGGTGTTCCACAGGTCCGCCAGAGCCACGGCGCGTCCATCATAGATATCGCTGACTCCGACTGCCTGCGCGACGTCTACAAACTTTCCTGCGCCATCGTTGATCCAGACATGCTTCTGCTGGTAACCCGAGAGACTTCGGCCATCCATTGCGGGCCAGTCCTTTGCATCTCCAATAATCGCGGCATTGCCGCCTGCCACCTTGGCGAAGTCGTACCAGTAGCTTCGATTTCGATCGAGGGAGACGTACCCGTTCGTAAGGTAAAGGTCGAGCGTTCCATCATTGTTCAGATCCCCGAACTGCGCACCAAAGCTCCATCCCCCAAGCTCGACTCCCATGTCGCGTGCGAGGTTCTCGTACTTCGGTTCGTTCCGACCCCCGCCTTCTTTGGAAACCCAAAGATTGTTCCCCTGGATGAGCACGCCGTCCTCTGAGATATTCGAGACGTAGATCGCGTACTTGCCCTGGTTGAAGATGTCGCCAACCGCAACATTCATCCCGCTCTTTGGAGCAAAGCCCACCCCCGTTTGCGCCCCAGCTTCACGGAAGCGCTTCCCATCATTCAAGTAGAGTTCGGGGACGCCATAGTCGTTCGCGACAAACAGATCCGCATGACCTGTGCCGCGGAGATCCGCAGCCGCGGACGCGAGTGCCCAGCGCCTGCTGTCGATTCCTACCTTCGCGCTCACCTCTTCAAATCGACCATGACCAAGGTTGTGGAAGAGATACTTACGACCACCATTCTTTGCGTACTCAAAGCTCTCCGGCATAATCCGGGTCGTCTTCAGGTGCCAGAGGTCGATCTCCTCGGAGTAGTACCCCCCGATAAATAAATCAAGTAGTCCATCCCCGTCATAGTCAAACCATACTGCCGTATTCGCATTAATCCAGGGAGGCAGCCCAGCCTGCTCGGTTACGCGGGTAAAACCGTGACCCTGATCGTTATGGAAAAGCTCCGGCTTTCCCCACTTGATCAGCAGCAGATCCTCATACCCGTCGTTATCGTAGTCCCCCCACAGAGCACACATGGATACTCCGGTACCGATCTGGTTTACGTCAGCGACGCCCATAGCTTGGCCGACATCTTTGAACGTGCCATCATGCTGATTGCGATAGAGGGAGTTTTTTGCGCCGTAGGCACTGTTGGTCACGTAAATGTCGGGCCATCCATCGCGATCAAAGTCCACGATCGAAACCGACGCGCCCATCGATGCAATCTGAGGCATGATGGTGGCCAGTTTCGAGTCAAGCACAGGACCTTGATGGGTGAAGTTGATTCCTGCCTCATGCGAGACCTCGGTCAGATGGAAGCCATGGCGCTCGATTGAGGCATTGGCATCGAGAGTCGTCCTCGCAGACGCGGCCTGCCTAGAAGAGGCTCTCCTGATCAAGATGGGCGTGACAAGCAGCCCCAAGAAAAAAATTCCTAGTGCCATCCGTGCTGCACGTTCCCGCTTCATCGCCCGGCCACTCCCTTCACACCGCCTTCGAAGTGTTCCGGTGTGATGTAGCGCGTTTGATAGGTCTGCCAATCATGCGAGTGATGCTGGTACACCCAGTCATCCTCAAGCCGGCCTGGAGGCGTGTCATAGACTTCTCGCGCATGGTATGGATACGGCAACACCGTTTGGGAATAGCTCGAGTTGTAGTCCCCATCCTTTATCCAGCCATCGCCGACGATCACGAAATCCCTCTCCCAACCTAACGGCGGTGGAGGCGGAACCGCGAAGCGCAACGATAACTCGTCGCCGGCGTTCATGATCACGTACCGATCGTCGACACGTTTTAGGAGCTCCCGAACATCACCGAATCTCGTGTAGTACCCCTCTAGATCGCGCCACCGCTGGGCACTTCCAGATAGGTGGTTATAGTCAGGTAGCTCGGGCGAAGAGAAATTTGCCTGGTTGATGGTTGAAAAACCACGGTAGTGCAGGTCTGCAGTCGCAGGATCGAGGTGCGTCACAGAAAGCTTGGTCGCCGGCATACCTTGGGCCCACTGTATCGAGTCCCAGAACACCTCGAGGTTGGTGCGAAGTCGTAGCCGCTTTGGCGTCCCCGGCTTGAACAACCCGGCCAGATCGATGAGGCAGATCTTTTTGCGTCCTGCAGGGAACCCGAGGTTTGGTCGAGCTACCTTCCACCCGCCAGCCCCGTCCGGCACCTCCAGGCTAAGCCATCGCGGCGCCTCATGCATGCCTTGACTCATGGCAATGTTGATCGACGAATCCGCAGGATGCAGCCAGCCCTTTGCAACGAGCCAAAGTGGGCCGCCGGTCGGTGCCTTGTCGCCCAGATCTACCTCGACGAAGTGATCCCGTGTCACTCCCTGGTACTGACCCCGGCCGAAGGTGTCGAGGTATCTGCCGTCGAGCGAGGCAACTACGCCGGTAACGTCCTTCCCGTTGTCGTCCATTGCTCGAGCGATTGGCTGCGGCACGCCCATCGCGGTAATGCCAGCTTAACCGGCGGCACGTCAAAACGCTCGTCCGTGAATACCTCTGTGCCGGCCGGATGATCCACCGTCATCAGCGAGAGGTGGTCATAGTAGTAGCTCTCCCAAAGTTCCCCAGTGACGCGAAGGTCATAGAACCCATCTCGCGGCTTCAACTCATCACGTCCGATCTTGTACCACTCCTCGGTCGCCTCCACGCGTGCAGTCCCTAGCGAGTTGATACGTAGACCGATAGCGATCCCCAAGGCACAGAGTCCTTCACAAAGCTCATCTGATTCCCGTTCCAGGCAAACAGAAATGGGCAGGTGCCCTTGAGCCGCTGCTCCGTGACGATCTGCTGATTGCTCTTCAGGTTGAACTCGGCCCGGACAGAGCCGTTCGGCCACACGATTCGGGCCCGTCCGTGTCGTCTGCTCGCCTAGGCCGAAGTGGAGCTCGGGACCTGTTATCGCCTGCTTTTGCACAAGCAGCCCCGATCGGACCTCGATCTCGCCCCCGACCCCGAAGGAGTTGATGCGCTGATCTCCTGTCGCCTGTCGCGCACGGGGCGGATCGTCTGCCAGTGATAGTCCTTGGTTCCATGGTTCACGGCCCGGATCGCCCTTCCGTCCGTCGTCAGTCCAAGCAGGTCCAGTCGGCCCACACCACCCACATCTGACATGTCAAATGTCGCTCGAGATTGGGACTTCTGTTGGAGCAGTTCGAACTTGCCACCTTCGTTCTGAAGCCATATCAAGGAGGCCTGAAGACCATCGGTTCTCGTGTCCACCCGTGAAAGCAGAAGGTCGACCGCTCCATTGTTATCCAGGTCGCCCGTGCGAAGCCGAACGTTACCCGAAAGAAAACTGGCCGCATTCGGAACCTGAGCGATCTGGTCCGCATTCAAGGATCCATTCGCCTGCTCATAGCCGACCGGGGTCACCGCTCCGTCCCCGATTACGGCCACCGGCTAAGCAGGTTGCTGTCCCAAGATCGCCTGAGGCAATCGCGTGAACCGCTTTGAAGCTCCCCGGCAAGGCGGCCTCCGAAACTTGCCCGACCTTTGGTTGAGGAACACCCGCAGGCGGTTATCTCCATCGATCAGCGCCGCGTCGGGATTGCCGTCCCCGTTCAAGTCCACCCAGACAGACTGCCGAATACCGGACACACCTGGAAATGCGTGGATTACGCTAAACGCGCCATCACCGTTGTTCCGGAGTACGCGGGGTTCGCCGCTCTTGGACCCGAGCACCACGTCCAGGTCTCCGTCGGCTTCAACATCCACGGCCCACGCGCCCGTATACGCACCGTTCGCAACGTCCGCGGGCAGCTTGTCGACGATGTGACATCTGTAAACGCGTCCGGTTTCTCCTGACGGAAAGACGTACCCCACCCTCGCCGGCCAGCAGGAGATCCGTCTTGAAATCATAGTTGTAATCAAACGCCAACACGCCCTCAGGAGAAGGTGGCCTCTGTGACGACCCCCAGGGAACGGCAGGGGGGCCCCAGTATTCAATCGTACCTCTTGAACGTTCGCAACCGCAATCTCTGGGTTGCCTGAGCCGTCGAGGGAGATCGCTCCGATCCAACTCCAACCAGCGCCTTTTTAAGCCTTTCAGCCGTACACTCTCAGTCGAGAAACTCATAGCCACATCCGGAGTTGCTGGCTGAGATGGAGGAATTGGCCAGCAGCAAGAATCTGGTTAGAGGTTCGGCGTCCTCGCCCGGGTTCGGCTTCAACTCAGCCAGGCTCGACCGAAACCCCGGATCCCTCATCAACACATTGCGCAGAAAGGTGGAGCGCGTTGCCGCTGCTCTGGTGTCCGGGCCCCGATGCGGAAATGCGGAGCTGGTCCAACTGCTGTAGCGCCTCGGTGGGCCAGCCATCACGGAGGTAACTCAGCCGCCCGATCGCAGCCTGGAGTGCACCACTATCACCACGCTTCGCGCCAATACGGCTGAGTTCAACGAGGGCGGCCATGTTATTGGGCTGCGCCTTGAGGATCTGCTCGATAAGCTGCTGAAAATTGGCTTCGCTGTCCGGGTCGCCCTGGCGTTCAATCTCGAGGGCAAGCAGGTAGGTCGCCCGAAGATTCTTTGGGTTCAGCCTGATCGCTTCGCGAAGATGAGGGATCGCAGCGGGGGAGTTACCCCGGTTACTTTCCAGTATACCTTGCAAGTATTCGATCGAGTCACTACTCAGGCGCCAGTGACTTCGCTCCTCGAAGCCGCTCCGCTGCAGAATCGAAGTTGCGTTGACGAAGCGCCAACACCCCCAGTTGACCCACCCGGCTGGCTCTCCAGGCACCAACTCCGTTGCGTTGCTCAGGGCTCGTCTCCGCACGCACATCATCGCCCACCTGCAGAGCCGCAAGCCCCGTATAGAAGGCATCGACATACTGCACATACGTCCTCGAGCTCGTAGCTGGAAGGCTTGACCTTGATCGACAACCAATTGGCAAGGCAAGGAGCAAAAGTAAACCCGTTGCCTGAACTCGGCGCCCGAAACTGAGCACGCTCATTAGCCCCAGAGCACGCACGGCCGACCATTCCGAAGCCAGGCTGAGGCCGTCCACATCAATACTCACCCCAGCGATTCGATCTACGTCCGTCACTGCTCTTCAATCCCTTGATCTCTTCTCCGATACATCAGTGCGGGTCGGGTGCTCCCAGCACGCAAGCACCCCATTTGTCCTTCCCCGCCTGACTGACCAAGAGTAGTCTGGCGACCTCCGGGACACATCCTGTTGAGGAATGAGCTCCAACTCAACCTTTCGGTGGACCTCTGCGCTCGCAGATGTATCTCCATCTCGTCCTTCTTGCCTTACTCCACCACTACGGCCTTCACGAGGTTGCGTGGGCGGTCAACGTCGTTTCCGCGCTGCACCGACATAAAGTACGCGAAGAGTTGCAGTGGCACCACTTCAAGGAAGGGGGCAAGGAACTCGTCCGCGTGGGGGACGTAAACGCAGCTTCTTGAAAGCTCCTCGATCTGCGTGTCACCCTCTGTCGCAACCGCCAAAACATCGGCTCCCCTGGTTCCGGATGTCAGCTAGGAGTTGAACGGTCTTTTTGTATCTCACCATCGACATCGGATCGTTTTCATCGTGCGTGGCCAGAACAACCAGGGGCGCATCCGGGCCGAGCAGCGCGTTGGGTCCGTGCTTCAGCTCACCCGAAGGGTAAGCCTCCGCGTGGAGATAAGACATCTCCTTCAACTTCAAAGCGCCCTCTCGCGCGATAGGGTAATGAAGCCCGCGGCCCACAAACAGGAAAGCCTCCGCGTCTTTGAAGCTTTCAGCAACAATCTTCATCTGCACCTCCCACGCAGGGAGCGCCTTTTCGATAGTCCTGGGCAACGAAGCAAGTCTCAGCAGGTGCCGTTCTACTAGGGCGTCATCGAGACTTCCCCGGTCGGCCGCGATGCGAACTCCCATCAAATACAGCAGGCTCAACTGGGTTACAAAACTCTTCCGTAGCTGCAATCGCGAGCTCCTTGCCCGCCCTTGTCAGCAACGAAACATTGTCTTCGCGAGCCATGGACGATCCGGGGACGTTGGTGATTGACAGCGACGCCTCTCCGCGCAGCTTGGCTTCGCGAAGCGCGGCCAGCGTGTCCGCCGTCTCGCCAGATTGAGAGATAACCAGAACCGCAGGGTCCAGCACCGAATCCCGTCGTCGATAAGACGTACTCGCTTGCATATTCGACATCGACGGCGATGCCGGACAACTCCTCCATCATGATCTCGCCCAGCATCCCTGCATGCCGGCTTGATACCGCTGGCCGCGATAATAAGGCGTTCCTTCCCACGAAGGGCCGACGATACTGGCGACCACGACACTTCGCTCAATCTGCCAGAGTCGCTGTACGCCGCGATTGTTTGTCTGAGCGCGTCCGGTTGTTGGTTGATTTCAGCGAGCGTCGCGTGAGAAAAATCTGTTCTCTTGGGGATTCATTGAACCTTTGGAAGTTTCGGAATGAAATGTACGAAACCGTAGCGCACGTCCTGGTATCGGTCCAAGAGCCAGGCGGGAACGGCCAGGGTTCTCAGTACGGAGGTTGTATTCCTGTCATTGCTAATGGATCAGATACGCTTCTGAGCACGATAGGGTTTGCGCGCCCTCGCGGTCAAGGAAACAAACACAGTCGAAGCTTGTCTATCCTGGCCCCTCCGGGTTGCCGGGTGCGGTTCAATCCGTAAAATCCAGGGTAGGCACGTTTGAAAGGCAGGTCTGTTTGAGTTCAGCTCTCCGCAGGGCACTCGTCGCTTCCATCATCGTTGGCGGGTCCACTGCCATCGCGATTGTAGCCACCGTAAAGCCAGCTCCTCAAGCGAATCCGCTGATCCACACGGCCCACTTTGCCTTCCCCCAGTTGCTGTGCGTACGCATCATCGCATCGCTCCGGCACGTCGACTCCTCTCGGGCATCGGCTCCTGGTACGGTGACCTGTTTGATGGGCATGCGACAGCGAGCGGCGAGATCTTCGATCAGGGCGCTCTCACGGCATGTCACCCGACACTGCCCTTCGGAACTCTCGTCAGGGTCATCATCTTGCGCAACAGGCGCTCTGTTGTGGTGCGCATCAACGATCGCGGAGTTCGCCCCGACCGCATCATCGATCTCTCTTCGGCGGCTGCTGAAAAGATTGGAATGCTTGACACTGGGATCGCCCCGGTAGGCTCGAAGTTCTGCCCAGGGATCGAACCTATGGAGCTCTCTTTCACCTGCAGCATCAAAGGTCCCGCTCCCTACGAGATACGTCGAGAGAAAAATGCCTGGATCGTGTACCTCTTCAGCCGTTGTAAGCCTTCAAACAACTATCGTCTTCCGCGTCTGCCCTCACCCAAGAAAGCTGGATATTTGCGCTCTGGGGGCCGCCCGCACAGCACTTATAGCAAGCCTGTGCCTGTGCCGCTGGGGTCGGTCTCGCTCAGCGAGCCCCAGCGGATCTGGCGAGCAACCCCAACTCGGGTACACCCATACCCCTGGATCTAGCCGAAGCCATTCGTCGTGCCCAATCGAACGAACCTGCCTTTGCGGCCGCCTTCTGCCGAGAGCAGGGCAACGGCGCTGGGTGTTCGATCGCTCGCGCAGCGTTCCTCCCGAGCGCCGTCTATCACAACCAATATCTCTTCACTCAATCAAACGGCGCAAGGAATGCCGCAGGGCAGACCGGGTCACAGCCCTCCCGATCTTTATCGCGAACAATGCCGTTCACGAATACACGAGCCAGGCTCAGTTAACGAGGCGGTCGGCCTCAAGCAGGTTGCGGATCTCCAGATTGCAAGTGCCGGTGCCGCCCGGGCGGCCGCCGAGCTCGAAATCGCGCGCCGCGGTCTGGTCTCCACAGTCGTGAGTCTCTTTTACGGCACGTCTATCGCCTCTCGGAAGCTGAACATAGCCCAGCGCGCCGCAACCGAAGCAGCAGCTTTCACGAGCTGACAAGCGGCGGGAGCAGGCGCGAGAAGGTGCTCACGCGGACGTCATCAAGGCTCAGCTTCAGCAGCAGCAGCGGGACCGTGATCTCACCGATGCGAGGCTCGCTGTCAGATCGCTCGAAGCTCGAACTCGGCGTTCTTCTCTTTCCGGATCCACGGACCGACTTTCAGCTGCAGGAAGTCGCCGCCGCTCCTCTCCCCACCCGTGACGAGATCAACGCTCGGGCCGCCGCGAATAACGCGGAGCTCAGAAGCGTCTCGCCAGCCTCCGCTCGAGCGAGGCGGAGATCCTCTCGGCCAGGGCGGCCTACCTCCCGGACCTGGGACTGAACTTCAGCTACGGCATCGACGCCCCACAGTTCGCGAAGAACGGTCCCGCTCCGTTCGCAACCTCGGCTACTCCGCAAGCGCTACCCTGGACATTCCCGTCTGGGATTGGCTCGCCTCCGAACATCGCGTCAAGCAGGGCCAAATTCGCCGTGATGCCGTGCGAGTGGCTCTGACCGCCACGCAGCGACGCCTGATCGCCTCGCTCGACATCGGCTATGCAGAGGCAGTTGCCGCCCGCAACCAGGTAGCGTCGCTTGACGAGAGCGTGCGAACAGCTACGAAAGTCTCCGACTACGAAGCTGCGGTATGCCGACGGCGAGGCGACCGTGCTCGAGGTCGTCGATGCCCAGGGCGCTCTCACCGCGGCTGAAAACGCGCGGGAAGATGGCGGCGCGCGCCTGCAGGCAGCATCGGCAAACCTTCAGACTCTGACAGGAACCCTGTGAATCAGTTCGACATACAACTGCACCAGATGCCCAGGAACAGGGCCATGGACAATACGGAGCCGGCCCAACCGCGGTCCTCGCAGCTTCGGAGCCTGGCGAGTGTCCTCACGCTTGTGGCAGCACTGGCAAACGGCTGCAAGGCCAAGGACGCCCCGGCGCCGCAACCGGAGGTCACGGTGCAGGCCGAGCATCCGGAGCTCGGCCCCGTCTCCGAACACATCACCGCCGACGCGGTTCTCTCGCCACTTGCACAGGCTGCGCTCTCCCCCAAGATCAGCGCGCCCATCCGGCGCTTTTCGTTCAGCGCGGGTCACACGTCAAAGCAGGCCAACTGCTCGCAACGCTTGAGAACCGCGACCTTCAGGCCGCCGCGCTGGACAACAAAGGCACCTACACTGCGGCGGAGGCCGCCTTTCAGACACAGACCCAGGCTCAGGTCCCCGAAGATCTTCAGAAGGCGCAGCTGGATGTGGCGCAGACCAAGGCAAACCTGGATCTCAATCAGAGCATCGTGAAAGGACGCCAGCAACTCTTCTCTCAAGGTGCGATCCCGGGCCGCGATCTTGATACCGCGCCAGCTGGACTGGTGCAGGCACAAGCCGCACACGACACCGCCACCAGGCACCTCGAGTCCTTGAAAGCGGTCAGTCAACGAGCGTCCATTCAGCAGGCTGAAGGCCAGCTCGCGTCAGCCAAAGGGAAGTTCCTCGGCGCAGAGGCCCAGGTCTCCTACTCCGAGATCCGAAGCCCCATCTCCGGTGTGGTCACCGACCGCTCGCTCTTCGCTGGTGAGACCGCAGCTGCCGGCACCGCTCTGCTCACCGTGATGGATGCCTCGGCCGTCCTCGCCAAGCTTCACCTTGCGCAGATGGTCGCGCAGCGCCTCAAGCTCGGAGACTCGGCGGAGGATCTCCGTCCCAGGCCTCACCGATCCCGTACCGGCCAAGGTCTCGCTCATCAGCCCAGCGCTTGATCCCGGAAGCACCACCGTCGAAGTCTGGTTGCGCATGGAGAACCGGGCCGGTCGGCTAAAGGTCGGGACACCCGTACGTGCGTCGGTCATCGGCAGATCAGTCGAGTCAGCCGTCAAAGTTCCGTCGGCCGCGGTGATCACCGCCACGGATGGATCTAAGTCCGTAATGGTCATAGGCGACGATGGGGCAGCGCACCGAAGGCCCGTGACCCTGGGCATTGAGGATGGCGAGGATGTGCAGGTCACCACCGGCCTGGCGAAGACGGACACTGTCGTCACCGGGGGAGCCTACGGCCTCGAAGATGGCACAAAGGTAAAGGTCGGTGCGGCGAGCGAGGACGACAAGCCCGGCGCTGATGCGGAGAGCAAGAAGCCGGCCGCCGGCAAGGGCGGAGACGAAAAGTGATCGCCACGGAGCCGCTGGGGAAAGAGGCATCATCTGGAGGAGGGCTTCTGGCTCGCCCGGTACCGCAGCACCATCTTCTTCTTCCTCGTCGTGCTCACCCTGGCGGGCTTTTACTTCGCCTTTCAGGTGCCGATCTCCGTCTTTCCGGATACGAACTTTCCGCGCGTAGTCATCGGAGTCGACAACGGCGTCATGCCGGTTGAGCAGATGCAGGTCACCATCACGAAGCCGATTGAAGACGCGATCAATACGTTCCCGGTCTGATCACCGTTCGCTCGACAACCAGCCGGGGCTCGGCCGAGGTCAGCCTTTTCTTCGACTGGAACCGACATGTTCCGACCCTGCAGCTCGTGGACGCCGCCCTGAGCAAGGTGGAGCAGACCCTCCCCACCACCGCGAAGATCACAACCAACCGGCTTACCTTTGCCACCTTCCCCATCCTCGGCTACAGCCTCACCTCCGACCGGCTCTCCCAGACGCAGCTCTGGGAGCTCGCGACCTACGATCTTAAGCCGCCGCTCAACCGGGTTCCAGGTGTCAGCACGGTCACGGTGCAGGGCGGCAAGGTCCCGGAGTTCCACGTCATCCCAAATCTCGCGAAGCTGCAGGCCTCAGGCGTCACCATTCTCGATCTGGTCAACGCCATGCAGGCGTCCAACATCATCGACTCGCCCGGCCTCTACGAGGCAAACCATCAGCTCATCCTAGGCCTCGTGGGTGCCCAGGCCCACGACGCCGAGCACCTGGCCCAGCTCGTCGTGAAGACCACGCCGGCGGCGCGCCCGTGCGTGTCTCGGACGTGGCGACCGTCCAGCCCGGCACCCTTCCCGTCTACACCGTCGTGACGCGCAAACGGCAAGCCCGCGGTGCTGCTCAACATCACGCGACAGCCCGCCAGCAACACGGTCGCAGTTGCCGACGCAGTCGCTGCCGAAGTCGCACAGCTGCGAAGAAGCTTCCCGCCGGGCGTCACCTCGCGCCCTACTACGACCAGTCGGAGCTGGTGCGCGAGAGCATCAAGAGCGTGCGCGACGCCATCCTCATCGGCCTCGTTCTCGCCTGCATCATCCTGTTCCTCTTCCTTCGCGACTGGAGCTCCTCGCTGGTCGCCGGCCTCGTCATTCCCGTCACGATCGCGGTTACTATCCTCTTCCTCTAGCTGATCGGCCAGAGCTTCAACCTCATGACTCTCGGCGGTCTGGCCGCAGCCATAGGCCTTGTCATCGACGATGCCATCGTGGTCGTTGAAAACATCGTCCTGCATCGCGATGCGGGCGAGTCGCAGGGTGGACGCGGTTCAGAAGGCACTCAGCGAAATCACCCGCCCGCTCATCGGTTCGACCATCACACCCGTCGTTGTTTTCCTGCCGCTGATCTCCGTCACCGGCGTGACGGGAGCTTCTTCCGTGCGCTCGCGATCACCATGACCGCGGCCCTGCTGACCTCTCTCCTGCTGGCGCTCACCTGGACGCCCGGCCTCAGTCTGGTCCTGCTTCGGCGACCAGGCGTGCCGGGGCCCCTGCAGCCCACAATGAGATCCGGCGGTCTCCTCGGACGTGTCATGCGCCTTCACGAGCGTGCGCTTGACCTTCGTTCGCCGAGCCCCCCTGGTCCTTATCGGGGTCTGTGCCTCCTCCTCGTCGTCGGCACCTACTTCGCCTATCGAGGGCTGGGCTCCGACCTGCTTCCCGCGATGGACGAGGGCAGCTTCGTCCTCGACTACATCATGCCCGCGGGAAGTTCGCTCACCGAGACCAACCGCGTCCTCGAGCACGTGGAGAACATCCTTCACGAGACCCCGGAGGTCGAGAGCACGTCCCGCCGCACCGGCCTGCAGATGGGCCTGGCCGCCGTCACCGAAGCCAACACCGGCGACATCACCGTCCGCCTGAAGGGCAAACGCAGCCGCGCAATCGACGAGGTCATCGCGGACGTTCGCGCGGACATCAAGAAAACAGAACCGGAGCTCGATGTCGAGTTCACGCAGGTGCTTCAGGACATGATCGGTGACCTTTCCAACTCGCCAGAGCCGATCCAGATCAAGCTGTTCGCGAATGATCCTGCTCTTCTGCAGCAGCTCGGACCGCGGGTCGCCGAAGCGATCAGCAAGATCACGGGAGTTGTAGACGTCCAGAATGGTGTCGAAAATACGATCAGTGGGCCGGCTACAAACTTCCAGATCGATCCGACCGTGGCCGCCCGGCTCGGATTTACCCCAACGGAAGTCGCCGAAGATGCGACCTCCATCCTGGATGGTGTCTCGACCACCGATCCAGTCATCGCGAACGGCCGGCCCTACACGATCCGGGTCCGACTGGGGGATGAGACACGCGCCTCACTCGACTCGATCCAGAACACTGTGTTCAATAGCAGCACCGGAAAGACCGCAACTCTGGGCACCCTGGCCCAGATCCAGCAGCTACCTCCTCAGAACGAAATCCGCCGCGAGAACCTTCAACAGCTTGTCGTCGTCTCGGGACGGCTGGAAGGCGCGGATCTCGGAACCGCCATGGCACAGGTCCAAAAGACCGTCGAGGCCCTCCACTTACCCTCGTCCGTGCGTGTGGCTTATGGAGGAACCTACCAGGAGCAGCAGAAGTCCTTCCACGACCTGATGCGTGTGCTCGTCCTTGCCCTTGCCCTCGTCTTCGGTGTGCTGCTGGCGGACTTCCGCAACTTCTCGGCACCCATCGCTATCCTCACCTCCTCCATCCTCTCGATCTCTGGCGTGGTCCTCGGTCTGCTCATCACCCACACCGACTTCAACGTGGCGTCCTTCATGGGACTCATCATGGTCATCGGTATCGTCGCCAAGAACGGCATCCTCCTGCTCGACGCGGACGAGAAGTTCCGGGACGGAGGGAATTCCTGCACGCGAGGCCATGTTCCACGCCGCGCAGCGTCGCCTGCGCCCGATCCTGATGACCGCCATCGCTGCAATCTGCGGAATGCTGCCCCTCGCCTTTGCGCTTGGCGCCGGCTCGCAGATGCTGCAGCCACTCGCCATTGCCGTCATCGGAGGCCTGATCATCTCGATGGCCCTGAGCCTCATCGTGACCCCCGCCGTTTACTACTGGCTGACACGTGGCAGTGAGCGCTCCACTCACAAGAGCTCGCCGGAAGCATTAGTAGCACGCTGACCATGAAGCAGGATCAGCGGCTGCAGTGTATCCAGAAGAAGCCCGACAGCAGAGGCCACGCTCGATTAGAACGCGATCTGGAATTCAGCGACCAACCACAATCCTTGTAGAGTTGCGGGCAATCATCAGCTGCATGAATGACTCTGCGGTAAGCCCGACACAGCGTCAACCGGATCCCCGAATCTAGTCTGACACCCGCTGCTGAACCTCACATAGAGAGACGCTCTCCTCCGCATCCACCCGCGGAAGGTGGACGCTGACCACGGTTCCAACGCCTCGCCTGCTCTCGACGGAGATGCGACCGCCAGCCTTCTCTACGATCGCTTTGCAGATCGCAAGACCCAGACCACTTCCGCCCGTAATCCGGGCTCTCGACGGATCGCCACGATAGAAGCGGTCAAACACATGAGGCAAGACGGCTTCGTCAATCCCTTGCCCGTTATCCTCGAATCGAAACTCGGCCTGGTCGCTCCCGCCCTCGCGAGACGTAAGCTCCACCACACCCGGCCTGCCACTGTGCACGATCGCGTTCATCAGCAGATTCAAACATAAACGCGTACAGTCCTCCTCGTTCAGACCGACCAGTACCTGTTCCGGAAGGCTGATGACGATCCTGATACCACGGAGATCGGCAAGGGTCTGAAGCTGTCCTGCAGCCACCGTTGCGGAACTCAGAAAATCAGTGGACTTCGACGGGCTATCTGCATCGGCACGGCTCTCCAATCGCGCAAGCATCAACATCTCCGTCACCGTCCCCTCCATACGCTCGACAATCCATGAGTGCTCGCCGAACCCCCACCTCGTACTCGTCCGCATTTCGCTTGCGCATCGTCATCAGCTGCAGGGAGGACTTGATCACCGACACTGCCGTTTTCAGCTCGTGTGCCGCATCGCCTACGAACTGGCGCTGCTGCTCGAACGACCGCTCCAGACGCCTTACGGCAGACTGGAGAGCCATCGCGAGCGGTGCAAGTTCTTCCGTAGCAAGCGCGTTCTCCGGCGCATGAAAGCTCCATCGTTCGGCCGAAACTCCCTCCGCCTCCGCCGCAAGCTCGCGCAGCGGCGATAGACCCCGATGGAGCAGCCACGACACCAGGCTCCCCGTGATAATCAGCAACAGGCAGCTTGCAAAAGCAGGAAATGACGACCGCCTCCCGTATCTCTCGCCAGGCCGCACTCGTCTCCGAACCGTACACCACTCGAATCTTATGGGCAGTTCCCCCGCTTGCCCTCCCAGGGTCTACCACGCGAACTCCGCCCAGACGAATAAGCCGGTACCCCAGTTCCCCGCAACCTTCATCTGAAAAAAACTCGCGTCGCCGTCTCCGGTCAGGTCTCGCGGAGCTCCGGTCCAGTTCGCGGAGCGACCCAGAGTGTGCCCGTCGCCATCCTGTACCTCGTACACGTCTCCCTGCGGTACAATGGCAGATTCGTGCGGTCCAGCATGACACTGTCTGCCTCGTCATCCGCATCCTGCACGGCTCCAAGCAAGGACTCGGCATGGCCCCGAAGCATCACATCGAACGCCTGAAATCGGGTATGTCGTTCGTGGACCAGCGTGGCTCCGATAAACCCTATCGCAGAGATCGTCTGAATTAATAGCACCGAAAGAGCAGTCGTCGCGCGATCGATCGCTCTCTCACTCCGTTCCTCCCTCGTACGCTCATCAGCCGATACCCGCGTCCCCGCATTGTCTCAACAATAGGAGGTTGCGATCCGCTGCTCAGCTTTTTCCGAAGATTTGAGATGTGAGCCTCAATCACGTTGGAATGGTGCTCCCAGTTGTAGTCATACAGGTGCTCCAGCAACTCACGTTTGGAGACGATCACTCGTGGCCGGTGCACCATGTACTCGACAATCCGATACTCCGTCGGCGAAAGCTCAACGAGCCTTCCCTGATCGGTATACCGTCTGCTCCAGCGTATTCACTTCCATATCGCCAGCCGAAAGAACGGGATGTGCAGCACCTTTTCCGCGGCGGATCAACGCCTTCGAGCGCGCAATCAGCTCGCCAAGGTCAAAGGGCTTACTTAGGTAGTCGTCCGCACCAGCATTCAGCAGTTCGATGGTCGATGCCGCACCCTCTTTCGCTGTAAGTATGAGCGTCGGCGTGCGATCCTGCCGAGCTCGCAGCCGCTTCAGGATCGTCAGCCCATCCATGCCGGGCAACATAAGATCAAGAATGACGAGGTCGTAGCACTGCTGCTGAAGGAGGTGCTCGCCTACACTCCCATCCTCAGTGCAATCCACCGCAAAGCCCGGCCCCTCTCGAAGCGCGGAGGCGAGGTTCTCAGCAAGTCGTACCTCGTCCTCCACGATTAGAACTCGCATGTCTCATCCTCCCGCCTCAAATCGTCGATAAGGCATCGAAAGCCTGCAGCCTTCTTCCCACCCGCATTCCGCACTATGCACTTCTCTCCTCAACCCGCCCGTCCATGGCGATAAGCGCCAGGTCCGCCATCCCCAAGAACAACCCGTGTTCGACAACGCCGACAATACTCCGGATCGAGGCGGCCAGGCCCGCAGGATCATCGATGCTGCCACAAGCGCAATCGAGGATCAGGTTACCCTCGTCCGTGATGTACTCCGTTCCGTCCGCCGACCGGCGAACGGACGCGTCGATGCCGAGCGCTGCGAGCCGTCGGCGAACAAGCGGCGACGCCATGCGAATCACCTCGACCGGAAGCGGAAACGCGCCAAGCTTTGCCACCAGCTTCACAGAATCCGCGACGATGATGAAGCGCTTCGATGCGCTTGCAACAATCTTCTCCCGCAGGAGAGCGCCTCCGCCCCCCTTGATGAGCGCCAGCCCGGGCCCGATCTCATCAGCGCCATCGATCGTCACATCGATCTCCGGGCACCGCTCAAAATCGCAGATCTCTATCCCAAGGGACGCCGCAAGCTCTTCGCTCGCCCGCGAAGAAGCGACCGCCCGAAGCTTGAGGCCCTCCTTGACCCGCGCTCCAAGCAGTTGGATGAAGAATGTCGCGGTGCTCCCGGAACCAAGCCCCACGGTCATTCCATCCTCAACGAACGCGAGGGCACGCGCCGCCGCTAGCTCCTTCGCGCTGTTTCGAGAGGTCTGCTGTTGCGTGTTCATCCTGATCTCCGCTCCCCGTGGGTCCCGATCACATTCAACCCACCCCAGTCTACCGGCGACCGGCCGCGCGCGAAGGCTGGAACCCGGACACCTTAGGTTCTAAACAGGTCTGCACCGCCACGGCCGCGGAGGGACTCTGGCGCAACGCACACACAGCCAGCTATACTGCTCGCGACACGCGGACGTGTAGAAAACCGTTTTATCTGATGTACGAAAGGCAAACATGGCACTCCCGATAACAAGAAGAGCATTGGCAAAACTCCTGAGTGCCTCAGCAGGCGCGGCAGCCATTCCGGCGTTTGGCTCCGGCGTTCAAGCCCGGGCCAAGACGGCCGAAGAGGGAACCGACCGCAGCTTCCCGCAAGGCTTTCTGTGGGGATCGGCCACCGCCTCCTATCAGGTAGAGGGAGCCGTGAACGAGGAAGGTCGCGGTGTGTCGATCTGGGATACCTTTTCGCAAACCGCCGGCAAAACGCACAACGGCGACACCGGCGCCGTCGCCGATGACCACTTCCACCTTTTCAAGACAGATATCGCGCTCATGAAGGCGCTCGGCGTAAAGAGCTACCGGTTCTCCGTATCCTGGCCTCGTGTCTTTCCGGATGGCACCGGAACACCGAACCCCAAGGGTCTCGACTTCTACAACCGCATGCTCGACGATCTGCTGTCCAGCGACATCAAGCCTTTCTGCACCCTCTATCACTGGGATCTACCTCAAAAGCTCCAGGACAAGGGTGGTTGGCAGAGCCGGGATACCGCCCAGTGCCTTTGCCGAATACGCGGGCTACACCGCCGGCAAACTATCGGATCGCGTCAGCCATTTCATGACCATGAATGAGATCCAGACCTTCACTGTGTTGGGCTACGGCCAGGGAATCCACGCTCCGGGGCTCAAGCTGGATGCTGCAGGTCTCGCGCAGGTTTGCCACTTTGCGGTCCTCGGACACGGTCTGGCGGTTCAGGCTATCCGCGCAAAGTCTAAACCCGGCACCAAGGTCGGCTTCGCCGATAACGCGGTCGCCACCACACCAGTGCTCGAAACCCCTGAGCACATCGAAGCAGCCACAAAGGCCATGCGCGAAGAAAACGCGATGTACCTCACCGTCATCCAGGAGGGCCGTTACACCGACGCTTACCTTGCGCGGCTCGGTCCAGCAGCGCCTAAGTTCACACCCGAAGACCTCAAGGTGATCGGCAGCAAACTCGACTTCCTGGGTCTCAACGTATACCAGCCGACCTACGTCCGCGCCGATGCGTCTCCTTTGGGTTACGCGCTTGTCCGCCCACCTGAGTCCTACCCTCACATGTTCAGCCCCTGGCTGACCATTGGCCCCGAGGCCCTCTACTGGTCGCCAAAGCTCGCCAGCAAAATCTGGAACCTCAAAGAGGTCTACATTACCGAGAACGGCGCATCCTCCGCCGATGTCCTTACCCCCGACGGCAAGGTCCTCGATACGGACCGGGTAATGTACCTCCGCAACTACATTACCCAGCTCCAGCGGGCCGTCGCCGAGGGAGTTCCGGTCAAGGGCTACTTCCTGTGGAGCCTCATCGATAACTACGAGTGGGCCGACGGATACGACAAGCGCTTCGGAATCCACTACGTCGATTTCAAAACCCAGAAGCGCACACCAAAGCTCAGTGCGGAGTTCTATCGTCAGGTAATCGCCCGCAACGCCCTCGTCTAACCGCCGTCCGGCACTTCCAGGAGCACTGCCTCTAAGGACGCTCCTGGACTGCGTCGAAGAGAGTGCCCAGCGAGTCAAGCATCGTAAATCGCACTATCCCCCCAGGCTTCTTCGCGCTGGCCAGGACCTCGTTCGCCGATGCCTTCCAACCCGGCGGCGCCTTCTTCCCGGACGAGAGGTATTCGACCGCGTCGGTTCCTGCCCGTGCCAGGCTGCCAAGCTGCTCGGCACGCATTGCAACGTCTCGCAGCCTGGGTGAGGTCGTCATCTGGCCCTGCACCTCGGGAACAGCCCTCGACAGCGCTCGAAATTTCGAAAGCAGCTGGTCGCGTTCTGCCGTCTTTCACGCGAGGGTCCACAAGGAAAGCACGCGTAAGCCGCTCGAACTCACGGCCCGAAGGCGGATCCGGCCGAACTGCGTCCACGAAGCGGTCCAGCGCCGTCAGCTGCGAAGTCTTCTGCTCATGGTATCGATCGCTGAAGCTGACCGGCTCGAGCACGGACGCGAAGATCCGCAGCGCGTCGATGTTCTCCGTCCCCGCCAGCTCTCGTAGTCCGACTCCCTCCTGGGAAAAATGGCGGAGACCAACGCCCTCAAGCTCGACTGAGATGGGGTCCAGCCTCCGGTACATGTCGTCGACATCTCTCATCTGCTCCGGCGACCAGAACCGCTCCGCGATCGCCGCCGTTCTCGGCCACACACGCGAGTCGATCGTCCTCTCGTTCAGCTGTTCAGCCCACATGCAGACCTCTCCACCCAGGATCAGCTTCCGTTGTTCCGGAGTCAGATCCGCATTGGAAGGAAGGGGATCTGCGAGGTAGTGCTGGCCAGCAGAGTGCATCGCGTCCAGGTAGTATGGCGCCGACAGAACTCCTTGATACCCCTGCTTCGCGCCCTTGATCAGGGACTCCTCCCCCCGCCACGACTGCACCACGACATCCTTCGGAAGCGCCGGGTTCAGGATCTCGTCCCAACCAACCATGCGCTTATGCAAGCCCGCGAGGATCTTCAGGATTCGCTGGTTGAAGTAGGCCTGCAGGGCGTCAGAATCCTTCAGCTCGTGCGCCCTCATAAACTCCCGGATCCTTGGATTCGACTTCCAGTCCGGCGACTGCGTCTCGTCCCCTCCAATGTGCATATACGGATCCGGAAAGATCTCCGCCATCTCGGCAAGGAAGCCAGCAATAAAGGCGTAGGTCTCCTCCCGCGTCGGATCAAGAGCGTACTCCGAGATCCCGAACTCGCGCCGTATCCCCGCGGGCGGCTTTCCACTGGCCAGCTTCGGATAAGCGACCAGCCACGCCGTGCTGTGGCCCGGCATTTCGAACTCCGGAACCACCCGGATCCCGCGGTCGCGCGCATAGCGCACCACCTCCCGCGCCTGCTCCTGCGTGTAAAACAGGCCGTCAGACCCCTTGTCAGTCAGTGCAGGGAAGCGCCGGCTCTGCATCCGAAAACCCTGGTCTTCGGTCAGGTGCCAGTGAAAGACATTCATCTTCACGGCGGCCATACCGTCAAGCGTCCGTTCGAGTACGCTGACGGGCTCAAAGTGCCGTCCGCAATCGATCATCAGGCCACGCCAGCGGAACCTGGGAGCATCCTTGATGCTCACGAGCGGGAGAACGTAACCACTGCCTCCCGGCTGCATCAGCTGCAGCATCGTTTGCAGACCGTGCATCGCCCCTGCCACCGTATGCGCATCGATCCGCACTCCGGAGGAGCTCACCTCGAGAGAGTACGACTCGTCCTCGTCGAGCCCTTGTACTGCCTCCCCCTCGCCCGCAACGTGCAGCTCCAGCAAACTGCCAGCATCCCCCTCGCCAGGCTTCGTCGAGAGGGGAAGCCCCGTCTTCTCTCTTATGCGGATCATCGATCGAGCGATCGCCCGATCTAGCCGGTCGCTGTGAATCGGTTCCACGCGAACACGAAACTGCGATGTAAGCGCGAGCTCTCCCGAGCCCCTGGTCAGGCTGAGAGGTTGTGGCATCAACACGTTCCCAAGAGTCGAACCGGTCAACGGCGCTCCCCGCCCATAGGAAGTCAAACCTGAAAGAAGCACCACTCCCGCAACCAACACACCGCGCATACCCCGGCCAGAGCTTCCCCAACACCCTCGATTCATTCTGTACCCCGCCAAGTATTATGTACCAGTGCAGCGAAGCGGGCGCGCCGAATGGACCAGATTCCCCCTTGCACTCGGTACGCCAGGTTCCTGACACGCTCGACGTTGAACTATGATCACGAAGTCCTCGATGAAATTCCGCCTCCTCCCGCTTCTTCTCCAGGCAGCACTTGTTGGCGATCTCATAGCCCAGGCACATAGCCTTCCCGTCGCTCCCCCACCAGGAGCTCACACGCGCGTGTGCAGGAACCGCACCGTCCCGCAGCTGGTCGACGTTACCGAAGCCTCAGGCATTCACTTTTCGCACCTCGCAGCGCCCGAAAAGAAGTACATCGTCGAGTCCATGAGTGGCGGTGTCCTGATCGTTGACTACGACCGGGACGGCTGGCCCGACATCTACTTCACCAACGCACCAACCGTGGAAATGGCTCTCAAAGGGGAGAAGGCCAAGGGTGCTCTCTACCACAACAACCACGACGGTACATTTACAGATGTCACGGAGAAGGCCGGGATCGCTTCGCCCTGCTACGCCATGGGGGGCGCCGTCGGCGACTATAACAACGATGGCTGGCCCGATCTCTACATCACCTGCCTCGGCGGAAACGTCCTTTATCGCAACAACGGCAACGGGACCTTTACCGATGTCACCAAGGAGGCCGGCGTCGCCGACGGACGCTGGTCCACAGGAGCAGCCTTCGCCGACTACGATGGTGACGGTTTTGTAGACCTGATGGTGACCAATTACGTGGACTTCAAGCTGAACGACCTCCCCGGCTTCGGCAAGAGTCCCACCTGCAAGTTCCGAGGTCTCGACGTCCAGTGCGGCCCCCGAGGCCTCAAGGGTGGCGGAGACTCGCTCTTCCACAACAACGGTGATGGCACCTTTACAGATGTCTCAAAAAGCGCTGGGGTCGACGACAAGCCCGGCTACTACGGCCTTGGCGTCATCTGGTCCGATTTCGGCAACACCGGCCATCCGGACATTTATGTGGCGAATGACTCCACCCCGAACTACCTCTATCGCAACGCCGGAAAGGGGAAGTTCGATGACATCAGTCTCCAGTCAGGTACCGCCGTCAGCGGAGACGGATCCGAGCAGGGCTCCATGGGGGTGGCCGTAGCAGACTATAACCACACCGGTCGCTTCTCGATCTACATCACAAACTTCGCCGACGAGTTCAATACGCTCTACCGGAACGACGGCTCCTGGAACTTCACTGACGTCTCCTATGACTCTGGTGTCGCCCTCCCTTCCTTGCCCTTTGTGAAGTGGGGAACCGCCTTCGTCGACTTGGATAACGACGGGTGGCCGGACCTCTTCTCGGTAAACGGGCACGTCTACCCCCAGGTCGACACGACTCCCTCCGGTGCAAGATACCGCGAGGTCGAGAACCTGCTGATGAACGAAAAGGACGGCACCTTCTGCGACGCCGGCAATCTCGCGGGCCCTGCATGTCAAACAACCCCGCGTAGGCCGTGGTCTCGCAGCCGCAGACCTCGATAACGACGGCAACGTCGACCTGGTCGTCGAAAATCTGGATGGAGCGCCGCTTATCTTGCATAACGCTGGCGTTCCGGGCACCCATTGGGCTAGCTTCGAGCTGGCTGGAACGAAGAGCAACCGCCTCGCCATCGGTGCGCGCATCGTGATCACAGCCGGCGGTGTCCGCCAGATGGACGAGGTCAGAAGCGGCGGTAGCTACCTCTCTCAAAACGACCTCCGCGTCCATTTCGGCCTGGGAAAATCAGACCGATCGACGCCGTTGAAATTCAATGGCCCTCCGGTACAGGTCGATAAGATGTTCAATCTCCGGTCTGACCACTTTTACGCCGTGCTTGAAGGAACAGGATCTAGTGGACCTCTCGAAGATCGTCCCGCGCATAAATAAATCCATTTAGTCCTGGATATTCCGCATCACGTGGAACTCCACGTGAAGAAAATGATTGACAAAGGGATCCACCAGAAGGCCTACTAACACCGCAGAAAAGAAAACAGAAAGAACTTGTTCTGGACTGATTCGTTCTTGGCTCGAATTGCTAACGACGACCACGAAGTCGCAAGCGGATACCATCGCCCATACCGCGCGCTTTGACGCCTTGACCCCAGTCCTGAACACCAATTCTCGGAGGAGTATGAAAAAATTACGTCATGGTTGGCGATGGTGCTCTTTATGGGTGCTGTATCTGGCAGTCAACTTCTTGCTCAGAAAACAGCGGGCAGCGTTCTTGGTCAGGTTACGGATGATTCCGGAGCCTCCGTCGCAAACGCCACGGTCACTCTTATCAGTACCTCGAACGGATCGACGCGCAATACCACCTCGAACACGGCAGGGGAATACAGCTTCGCTGACGTCGAGATCGGAGCCTATCGCGTCGAGGTCAGCACGCCAAACTTCCGTCGCTTCGTCGCACAGGATGTCGCCGTAAACGTGGCGACCAGCACAAGAGTCGACGCGAAACTCAGCGTCGGAAGCGTTTCGGAGACGGTGACCGTCTCCGCCGATGCGGTCCAGGTGCAGACCGATAGCGGCGCCCTGGGAACGGTTGTCGACGGAACGCAGGTCAAAGAACTGCCGCTCAACGGCCGCAGCTTCGTTGAACTTACCCAGCTCGGCCCGGGTGTCGCCGCGGCGAATAACTTCGATAGCAAGAACAAGGGTCTGCAGGGCGGCGTCGACTTCTCAGTGAACGGTAACCCGACCACCAACAACCTTTTCCTTGTAGACGGCGCTAATGACAACGACGTAGGTTCCAACCGCACCATCCTGATCTATCCGTCGATCGAGTCCATTGCTGAGTTCAAGATGCTGACCAACAGCTACGGTCCGGAGTACGGCCAGGCCTCGGGCGCCATCATCAGCATCGCCACACGAAGCGGCACCAACGCTTTCCACGGCAGCGCCTTCTACGACGGACGTAATGACGCCGTTGCCGCATATACCTACTTCGCTCGGCGCAACGCTGGCACGGGCGCACAAAATAACGGCAAGGATAAGCTCCGAAGGAACGATTGGGGTTACTCCATCGGTGGCCCAATCAAGAAGGACAAGCTCTTCTTCTTCTTCAACGAAGAGTGGAACCATGAGATTCGAGGCTTCACCCAGAGCGCCTGCGTTGCGACCGCAGCCGAAATCGCCGGGGACTTCTCGTCTCCCGTCGGTAACGATGCGAATGGCAACCCTGTGATGTCCTGTAATGAGCCGCAGCCTACCTTTCCGACCGCGATCTCCAAGAACGGCAATACACACATCCTGAACACGGTCGACCCCGCTGGTGCGCTCCTCGCCGACTACTACGTTCTGCCCAACAAGCCCCTCAACGTCGGTGGGAATAACTGGTCGCAGTCGCTTCCGACCTTCCTTAAGTACCGCCAGGAGAACGTGCGCGGCGACTACAACATCAACCACAAGAACACCGTGATGGGCCGCTACACCCAGGACACATGGGCGAACCCCTCCTATAACGGTAACCAGTACTGGGGAGACTCAGCCTTCCCAACTATCAACAGCAACTGGTCGCAGCCCTCCAAGATGGCCATCGGCCGTTGGACCAGCACCATCTCCGACACCCTGGTCAATGATGCTGAGTTCGCCTACTCGAACAACCGCATCCTCCTTACCCCGGGCGGAACAGATCCTGGTCTCATCGGGCAGCTGAACACCGCCATTCCCACCCTGTATCCGACCGCGCTCAAAAACAACCAGTCCGGAAGCATCCCGACCATCTGGGGCGGCCTGGGCAACTACGGAAGCAACAACAACATCTGGACCATCGCTCCCTGGAATAACACGCTCGATATCTACACCATTCGCGACGACGTCTCCAAAGTCGCCGGCAGGCACTCCATCAAGTTTGGCGTCTTCCTCGGATACAACGGTAAGAACGAGGACACCAGCACAGCAGCGTCCGAGCATCCTACCTTCGGAACAAGCAACGGCAACATCGCAGTCCCGAGCACTACGCATCCTGAGTACACGGGCATTGCCACAGGAAATAACCTTGCTAATGTCTTGATCCCTGGAAATCCCTTCCTTCTCTCGGAGACCTCGACCAACGTGCGTGCCCAGCTCCGCTGGCGCGATTACGAGGCGTACGTGGGCGATACATGGAAGTTCACGCCCCGCGTCACTCTCACCTACGGCGTTCGCTACTCGCAACTTCATAGCCCCTTCCAGCCCACCAACCAGATGACAAGCTTCCAGCCCAGTCTCTACGACCCGACGAAGCCTGCCTCGGATGCCTGCAACGGTCTTTGGGTTGTGCCTGGAACGGATCCATGCGGTGATGCCAACAAGAAGTTCGGTACAACCTTCAGCTCCGGCACACCCGGTCCGGGAAATAACCTCGTCCACAACAACAACCATCTTTTTGCGCCTCGAATTGGTGTCGCATGGGATGTGAGGGGTGATGGAAAGACAGCCGTCCGCCTGGGCTTCGGTCAGTTCTTCCAGCGGGAACGCGTCTCTCGATACACACTGGTTGCGAACGCGCCCTTCGCCGTCACCACCAACAACTACGTCCGTGCCCTCGGAGGCGCCACTCCCTCGTCCTTAACGGGTGGATCGGCCTCGCCAAGTGGTGGATACGATCCCGCCCCACTTCTGCCGAACTCGCTACAGTGGAACCTTACGGTCGAACAGAACCTCGCTCCGAATACCGTGCTGCAGATGAGCTACGTCGCAAATCGCGGAATTCACCTGACCTCCAACTACGACACAAACTTCATCACGCCTGACAAATGGTTGGCCGCATCGTTTTCCAGCAACTCTCAGCCACTTCGCCGCTTCCCGAACTTCGGTTCGCTTGCGTACTGGGGACACAACGGCGATTCTTACTACCAATCGCTTCAGACCCTTTTCCGGACGCAGATCTCAGCGGTTCGGTTTCAGGCCGCTTATACCTGGTCGCATGCGATCGCCGATGTCCTCTTGGACAACTCCGACGGTGGAACGGGAATCAGCAGCTTTACTTACGGTCCGACACCTCGTCTAGACCGTGGGAATGCAGCAACGAACCGTCCCAATATCTTCGTGGCCAACGCAACATACTTCGCGCCGAAGCTCCAATCGCACGGTCTGCTGTTGCAGAACAGTCTTGGCGGCTGGGAGATCACGGGCATAACCAATGCCGATTCGGGTAACTCCTTTTCAGTGATCCAGGGCAGTATCGGCGAGAATAGCTCTGCCCTTCTTCCCGGACAGCCAGCAAGCGGCCTCAACTCTCTCTTCCAAACGGGTCTGACGAATGGGCAACGTCCGCTCCTCGCCTCTGGACAAAGCTGCAACAGCGGCGGTACGAGTGGAGATCAGATCATCAATCCGAATGCCTTCACCCTGGTCGGCTATCAGATCGGCACGATCCCAACCAACACCGCTCCGCGCGGTGTCTGTCATGGTCCAAAGCTGATCAATACGGACCTCTCGGTCGACAAGAACTGGCACCTTAAGGAGAGATTCACTCTTAAGTTCCGCTTGGATCTCTTCGACGCCTTGAATCACGCGAACTTCCGCGCTGACCAGGGAAACTTCACCCCAGTGGCTAACGTGAACTGCGGCGCCAGCGCTCCGGTCAACACCAATGGAACGATTTCTAACCGGTACGCAGCTTGCAGTCCCACCAACAACATCATTACCTCGCAAACGTATGGAACGAACTTCGGTAGGTCGACGGGTCTCGTCGGCAACGCGGAACGCCAACTCCAGTACGGTCTCCACCTCGAGTTCTAGTCGGGGTCGAACCCGAAGGAGCAGGACCACACGGTCCTGCTCCTTCGCTTTTTAACGGCTGGATTTCGAAGCCACACGTGGCATCATGGAAGTGTGCTTCGGCCTCCCGCCATGTTACTGGGCTGCTCTCTTTGCGCCGCTCTGATAGTGCCCGTTATATCTCCGGCGCAATCACATCGCGCTGGAACGCCTCGGAAGGCACTCCCGGTTGAGACCTCAGGTCAGCAATTGGCCGACTTGATCCGCAAACAGCAAAGTGCAGTGCAGGGCGGTGACCCGGCTACGATCTCCGAAACGACGCGTCCGTTGGCCGCTCGCCTCTTTGCCGAACTGGCCAAGCTTCGCATGCTGCAAGCACAGTCCTCGGAGGCAGCAAGGCTTTATCGTGAGTCTCTTGAGCTTGAAGATTCTTCCGATCTACGCCTCGAACTGGCGTCCGTCCTACTGCGATCAAACCAGCCACAGGAGGCCTCGAAGGAAGCCGACAAGGTCATTCAATCAGATCCCGGGAGCGCCTCCGCGTGGGCCCTGCGGGGAAGCGCTCTCCGCATTGCGGGGAACGAGAAGGAAGCAGCGGCCGCCCTGACCCGCTCCCTTGAACTCCGCCCTGATGTTAACGTCGCTTATGCGCTCGCGTCGGCGCTTCTGGCCAGTCGGGACAAGGATAGAGCTGACCAGGTCATTCGACAGATCCTCGCCAGCGCCAGGAATGCTCCCATTTGGTATGTGGCTGTCGGGGACGCGTACCGCGAGGCTCTCTACCTCCCCGAGGCGGCGGAGGAGTTCAAGAAAGCGATCGCAATCGATCCCCGAATCGGCCATGCCGAGTTCTTCCTCGGATTGACCTACCTTCAGATGAATCAATGGGGGCCAAATTCCCAGAGCTTCGAGCACCTTCGTGCGGCGGTTCGTCTCGCGCCGCATGAGTATGTCAGCAACTTCTACCTCGGCGCCCTTGAGTCCACCGTCGGAAGCGATCTCGCGAGCTCGAATCGCCATCTTCATGTTGCCGCGGAGGCAAATCCAACCTCGCCGGAGGCATGGCTCTACCTCGGCCTCAACGCCGCACGAGAG
This sequence comes from uncultured Acidobacteriaceae bacterium, assembly GCA_963752655.1. Classification (GTDB taxonomy): domain Bacteria; phylum Acidobacteriota; class Terriglobia; order Terriglobales; family Acidobacteriaceae; genus Edaphobacter. The sequence goes on along the minus strand of CAVVZK010000003.1, from coordinate 139,614 downwards.
AAAAACACCGCCGACGCCAAGACCTATCTACGGAAGGCAATCGCCTTGACCGGCCCTGATGACCAGAGAAACAACTACCAGATACGTCGCGTCTACGCCGTGCTCGGCCGGATCCTTGTCAGTGAGGGCAATCACGCGGAAGGGGACCCTCTCCTCGAGAAGTACAAGCGCGCCGAGCAGCAGTCGCTCGAGAACAGCGCCGATGCCATTGCCCAATCGGCCAAGGCAGACCTCGAGAAATCCGCCGCAAGTGGTGCGGCAGCGGCGAAGGCGTCCTTTCCTGGCATGAGTTCTCCCTCGCTCCCTCACGACACGGGCTCTGGCGCGCAATCCACCGAACAGAGGATCGAGCGATCACCCGAGGAGACCCGCAGGATGGCAGGGATGGAGCATCAGTTAGGCAGCCTCCTGGCCAGCAGCCTCAACGACCTGGGAACCGCCGAAGCGCGGCAAGGGCAGTACGAGATCGCCCTTGCACACTTCCGAGAGGGCGAGCACTGGCAGGAGCCGACGCCTGTTCTCCTTCGGAACTTGGGAACCGCCGCATTCCGAAGCGGTGACTTCAAGGAGAGTGCCCGTGCTCTCGATCAGTACCTCAAGGCTGCACAGGTCCCCGGTAGTGCCGCGGCTCGCGACGACCGGTCCCGCCTGATGCTCGCCATGTCCCTGTTTTCGCTTGGCAGGTTTGCCGAAGCCGACACAGCGTTTTCCTCGATCTCTGAGTTCACCCTGCAGGATCCTCGCGCAACCTACTCCTGGGCGTACTCTCTCGCACACTCCGGGAAGCAGCAGCGTGCGAACGAGATCACCGATGCCCTAAGCAAACAGGAACTGCCACCGGACGTCATGAGTCTCGTCTGCCACATCTACATGGACACCGAGAACTACGAGCAAAGTACTGCCTGCTACCGAAAGGCGTACCAGGTGGATCCTGGACTCAAACTCGCCCATTATCAGGTTGCTGAATCGCTCATACGCCTGGACCGGCCCACGGAGGCCGTACAGGAACTCAGGCAGGAACTCGCCCTCAGCCCAGACGATCCCGACGTTCAGTATCTCCTTGCGTTTGCTCTTCTCCAGAGCTCTAAGAAGGAGGAAGCCGTGACCGTGCTCGAGAAGCTCACGGCAGCACATCCTGACCACGTCCAGGGGCAGTATCAGCTGGGTAAGGCTCTGCTCGAAAACGGTGCGACCCTCGATGCCGTGAAGCATCTTGAACTCGCCGAGCAGAACGACCCGGCGCCCGACTACATCCACTACCAGCTCCAGTCTGCGTACCGTAAGACGGGCCGCACCGCGGATGCCGATCGCGAGCTAGCCTTGTACCGCGACATCAAATCCCGCAATCGTGAGGTGAGTACACCTCACTAGGTTTTACCTGCTCAACACCGTTTTCAACACTGAGGCTCTCTGGTTGTGTTCTGAGACCTCTGGGCAGCGCCCACCCGACATCTACCCAGCGAAGCGCAGGCTTAACTCTTCAGGAATCTGCGTCTAAGTAAGCGCAGGTAACTGCTGGGGAGAAGTGAGAATGGCAGGAACAAACGGCACAGGACCCGGGCTTCAGCTATGGGGAGGTCTGGAGTGCACCGTCAACCGCGTCGGCGACACCTGGTACGACCAGATAGAACGCTCCGGACACCTCGAGCGGGCAGGGGACCTGGCGCTCTTCCGCGATCTCGGGATCAGAAAGCTTCGCTATGGTCTTCACTGGGAACGCTTCACTTCCGCAGGCACCTTTGACATCTTCGACCCGCGCCTTCGTGAAATGCGAAGTGGCCGGTATTGAGCCCATAGCAGGCCTCGTTCACCACGGGAGCGGCCCTGTCGGAACCAGCCTGCTGGACCCTCAGTTTGGCGAGAAGCTCGGTGCCTATGCATCCGCGCTCGCGCGGCGGTACCCCTGGATTGCAAGCTATACCCCAGTCAACGAGCCCCAGACCACGGCTCGGTTCAGCGGCCTCTACGGCCATTGGTACCCTCACCTCCGAAGTTTCGAAGGCTATCTGAAGGCCCTCGTAAATCAGTTGAGGGCATCGGTCCTCGCGATGAGGGCTGTGCGAGCCGTGCGCTCCGATGCGGAGTTCGTCCACACCGAAGATGGAGGAAAGACCTGGTCCACCTTTGAGCTCGCAGACGCCTGTGCCGAAAGGGAGCAGCGGCGATGGCTGGGGGTCGATCTCCTCTGCGGACGAGTCGACGAGAGTCATCCGCTGTATTCCTTTATGAGAAAGCACGGTCTTAGCCAGGCAGAGATCTTATGGTTTGCCGAGAACCCGTGCCCGCCCGACGTGATCGGTCTAAACCACTACCTGACGAGTGACCGCTTCCTCGACCATCGAATTGAGCTTTACCCCCCATGGTATGCCGGAGGGGACACCGGCGAGGAACCCTTCGTCGACGTCGAGGCGGTCCGTGTTCGGCGCGAGGGTATCGCCGACACCCAGCAGATCCTGACCGATGCCTGGGAACGATATCGCATCCCGGTCGCCATCACGGAAGCACATCTGGGTGGCTCGGTCGCAGACCAGATCCGCTGGCTCCTTGGTGTCTGGGAGGGGGCGAGATCTGCCCGCAGGAGCGGAGTGGACTGCGTGGCTGTCACCGTCTGGGCACTGCTGGGCTCCTTTGACTGGTGCTCTCTTGTCACCAAAAACGAAGGTGTCTATGAACCCGGCGTCTTCGATCTATCGTCCGGTCATCCGGTACCGACAGAGCTGGCGGGCGTTGTGGAGCGTCTCGCCCGTGGTGAAGGTATTCCCGTCGACCAGCAGGGCTGGTGGCAAAGATCCGACCGCCTCACCTTCGAGCCGGCAGACCCGAGCTAGCGGACGTTCCTCCCGTGTATCGCCCGTTCGGCCACCACCCCGGACGCCGGGGACACTTCACCTTGTCAAAAGCTTTTGTCGAGGTCACAAAACCCGCAACTCATCGCGGAGCGCAATTTACTCAGCCGCCCTCACTGCGCAACCTTCTGCTCATTTCAGCCTTCTTATTCGCTAGGTCCTGTGCACGGTTCGCTGGTTTGCGGAGTCCGACGGCAGGACTCAGGCGACTAGAACACACGCAAAAGTTTCCCTAAGCACGATCCAGCAGCCTGGTCGGCTTTCCTGCTAAAGACTCCTCGGGCGGCTCCGCCCCGCTGAACCGGCAATTTCTGCCTCCACTGTTTATAAGCACCCCGACCGGCACGCGCGGTCCCTAACCAGGAGGTCGAGTGTCTTCACCATTTGCAACGATATCCTCCGACGAAGAGACCCAGGTAAAGGATGAACGGGCCTCCCGCGGCGCGACGAACACCACCACCCGCGTTCACCGCATGCAATACGGAGCGGAAGTGCAGCCCGATGGGCAGGTCCGCTTTCGACTCTGGGCCCCCGGCCTGGATGTGGCAAATCTCTCGATCGTCGGCGAGCCTGATCATCTGCCACTCGAGGCGGTCGGAGAAGGCTGGCACGAACTTACGACCGATCGAGCCCGCGCCGGCACCCGATACAGCTTCGTTCTTCCCGACGGCAAGCGAGTGCCCGATCCGGCATCTCGCTTTCAACCCGAAGACCTGCAGGAGCCGAGCGAGGTTATCGACCCCGGCACGTACACCTGGACGGACACCGGTTGGCGAGGCCGCGCATGGGATGACGCAGTGCTGTACGAGCTGCACGTCGGCACCTTCACAGACCAGGGCACATTCTTAGCCGCCATCGAGAAGCTGGACCATCTTCGCGACCTGGGTGTCACCGGGATTGAGATCATGCCGGTCGCGGACTTCCCCGGCCTCAGGAACTGGGGATATGACGGCGTTCTCCTCTATGCGCCTGACTCCAGCTATGGCCGGCCCGAAGACCTCAAAGCGCTCGTCGAGGCAGCTCACGCACGCAACATGATGGTCATCCTGGATGTGGTCTACAACCACTTCGGCCCTGACGGAAACTACCTCCCCTCGTACGCTCCGCAGATCTTCACGAGTCATCACAAAACTCCCTGGGGTGATGCGGTGAACTACGACGATGTGGGCAGCGAAGTGGTGCGCGAGTTCGCCATTCACAATGCTCTCTACTGGATCGAGGAGTTCCACATGGATGGGCTCCGCCTCGATGCCGTCCATGAGATCAAAGACGACAGCGCAAAGCATCTGCTCGACGAGCTCGCCGAAAGGGTCCGTGCGAGCGTCGACGACCGTTTCATCCACCTCATCCTCGAAAACGAAAAAAATCAGGCAAGCCGGCTCGCGCGAGACGAGAACGGCGAAGCCCTGAAGTTACACCGCGCAGTGGAACGACGATATGCACCACGTCCTTCATACCGCGGCAACTCTCGAAAGCAACGGCTACTACAAGGAGTACAAGGACGATCCGGAAAAGCTCGGCAGAGCTCTTGCCGAGGGTTTTGCCTACCAGGGAGAGCTGATGGGGCACAGCGGTTCGCCCCGTGGAGAGGCTTCGGCCTTTCTTCCGCCGGGGGCCTTCATAGCCTTCATGCAGAACCACGATCAGATCGGAAACCGGGCATTTGGTGAGCGAGTCAACAAGATCGCCTCTCCCGAAGCAGTCCACGCCATTGCCTCGGTCTACCTTCTTCTGCCGCAGACGCCAATGCTCTTCATGGGCGAGGAGTGGGGCTCCTCCCAGCCCTTCCCCTTCTTCTGTGACTTCCACGGAGAACTCGCCGAACTCGTACGCAAGGGCCGCCGCGAAGAGTTCGCCAGCTTTCCCGAGTTTCACGACCCGGAACAGAGGGAACGCATCCCTGACCCCCAGGCCGAGAGCACCTTCCTCTCAGGCAAGCTCGACTGGGAACAAACCAGGGAGGAGGTCCACGCAGACTGGATCGCCTGGTACAAGTACGTCCTCACCATTCGCCGAGAGAAGATCGTTCCCATCCTTGGAGAGATCGCGGGCCATGCAGGCGCCTACGAGGTGTTCGGCACAGGAGCCGTAGTCGTCCGCTGGACCCTCGACAACGGCGGCAAGTTGGTTCTCGCGGCTAACCTGTCGGACAACTCGACCGATGGTTTTCCGCTCGATTGCGGCGAAGTCATCTGGCACGAAGGTCCTGACCCGGCCGGTTCGTGCTTCCGTCCCTGGTCCGTCCGATGGTGTCTTGACCGGCCGCGTACCTAAGGGGCTCAGCCCCGGAGACGGGGCACCCCGAGGTTACCGGCGTTCCGAAATCTACCAGCGCATTCCTTTCACGGGGCCGTAGAATGAGCACGAACATCCTTTCGTGTGAATGAACCGAGCTTCCGAGTCTAGCCCGCCCGACGAACTGAGCCTCTCTCTGGAGCAGCAGGTAGTGCGTCTCCAGGCGTTACTTCGAAGCCTCGCGCCTCGTGCACTCCACCATCGACCTCCCTCATGTGCTCCATCAGGCGGCCCGTATAGCCGTGCTTGAGCTTGAGATGGTCGGTGCTTTCTTCACCGATCCTCACATCTCCTTCGGTACTATCGCCAGGTACTCCGAGCCCGACGCCTCCGAGATCTGTCCGCGATTCCCCCTCCACGCCCGTAACGGCATCCTCCTCTCCGAACTGGTCGTAATCCCACCCGAAGATCGCCAGCTCACCCTCTACGAGACAGACTTCCTCGAAGGGCTGACGCTGCAGACCGCGGTCGCCGTTGAGAACGCGATCAACCATCAGCGGCACCTCGGGTACGCGCGCGTCGCACAGGATCTTGACGCAGCTCGCGCCATCCAGCAGAGCCTCCTCCCACAGGTCATGCCCGTCATCAACGGCTACTCCATCTCGGCTCGTTCGAGCACGTGCTATGAGGTCGGCGGAGACTACCTAGATGTCGTGCTGGAGCCGGACGGCTCCCACCTGATCGTCGTCGCCGACGTGGCCGGAAAAGGACTTGCTTCCGCTCTCGTCTGCACAGCTTTCCGATCGGCCTTTCGTGCCCTTGCACACCAGTCGCTCACACTCAAGGAACTCGCCGGCCGCCTCTCCCAGCAACACTGGGACGAGGGCTCAGAGGCCCGCCGCCGCTATGTCACGGCCATCTTCCTCCGGCTCGACGCAGCCGCCGGAGAGCTCGAGTTCGTCAACGCCGGTCATAACCCCGCCTTCCTGCTCACTCCCGAACGCGTCGAAACGCGACAAATCAACGCAAGCGGAACGCCCCTCGGCCTGCTTCCAGGCGCGCGCTATACGACTGAGCGTGTACCCTTCCCGCAAGGCTCCCGCCTCCTGCTTTACACCGACGGCCTCACAGAAGTGTTCAGGGACCAGGAGGAGTTCGGGGCGGAGCGCCTCAGCGAAACCTTCGCGGCAACCGCGCCCGTTGAGCGCCGAAGCAACGCTCGCAAAAATCTGGATCACGCTTCGAGACTTTACCGGGCCGGCACCACAGCAGGATGATATGACTGCCCTTGCCTTGTGCCGTCTCTCTGGCACGGCTCGGAAAGAGGCATCGCTATGACGAACGACAACAGCGTGGAGGTTCGCCTCCCATCAAGACTGGGCTATGAAAAGATAGCCATGAGCACCGCCGCCAGCATGGCCAAGCTCATGGGCTTCAGCGAAGACCGCATCGAAGATCTCAAGACCGCGGTCGCCGAAGCCTGCATCAACGCCATCGAGCACGGCAACCAGGTCAATGCCTCCGTCCCGGTCGGCATCGTTCTGTCCATCCATCCCGGCGAGCTCGAGGTCAAGGTCATGGACGACGGCAACGGCATAGACGCCCCGCCCTCCCAGCCTGACATCGATCGCAAGATGACCGGCGAAGAAGAGGCTCGCGGAATGGGCATGTTCCTCATTCAGGCACTCGTCGACGAAGTTGAGTGGGTGCCCAGAACTGAGGGTCAGAGTTTCGTACGATTGGTCATACGCATGAACAAGGAGAGTGAGTAAGGTGCAAGCGCCAAACAAGGTCTCGCAGCAGCAGCTCACGGGGGCCAGCGGTCGACCCGTAACAGCCCTCCGATTCGTCGGCGACATCTCCTCCGCATCCAGGGAAGCCGTTGTAGGCACCTACCAGTCGCTCGACAAGGCCACCCATAAGCAGATACTGCTCGACTGCAAAGGTGTCGAATACCTCAACTCGTCCGGCATTGCGCTCGTGATCCAGATCCTCATGGAAGCCAGCAAGGCTGAGCAAAAGATCGCGATCTGCGGCCTCACGCCACACTTCACAAAGGTGTTCACCATGGTCGGAATTACGAAATATGCTGGCCTCTACCCGGACGAGCCGGGAGCCCTCGCAGGCTTATAAGGCCCCTCCCGACCGTAGCGCCACCCTCTCCCCAGAAGTAGCTCCACACTCCGATCAAAACGCGATGCGAACGCCTCATCGCATCCCGACTCCGAGAAGACACTTTGCAATCCACCACGATCACCAACGTCCGTGTCCTTGACCTGCGATTCCCAACCTCGCGAGAACACATTGGCTCCGATGCGGTGAACAAGGATCCTGATTACTCGGCCGCCTATTGCATCCTCGAAACCGATGCAGGCCTCGAAGGGCATGGCTTGACCTTCACGCTCGGTCGAGGCACAGAGCTTTGCGTCAGCGCACTAAAGTACCTGGCGAGGGTCGTTCGCGGTCGACCCCTCGAGGAACTCACATCAGACCTCAACGCCTTCTACCTCGAGCTGATTGGCGACACGCAGTTTCGTTGGCTCGGTCCCGAGAAAGGCGTCATCCACCTCGCCTGTGGCGCGCTGATCAACGCTGTTTGGGATCTCTACGCCAAGGCAGAAGCGAAGCCCCTTTGGCGTCTCCTCGCAGAGATGAGCCCAGAGCAGATCGTGACGGCAGTGGACTTCCGCTACATCGCCGATGTTCTGTCGCCCGATGAAGCTCTGCAGATTCTCCGCCGTGGAAAGCATGGTCAAGCCGAGCGCCTCGCCGAACTGGAGTCCTCGGGCTACCCTGCCTACACAACCTCGGTCGGGTGGTTCGGATTCAGCGACGAGAAGATCCGGCACCTGTGCCGTGAAGCGATCGCCGAGGGCTGGACTCACTTCAAGCTCAAGGTGGGCGGAGAGCCCGAGGATGACCTGCGCCGCGGTCACATCGTGCGGGAGGAGATCGGCTGGACCAACCGGATCATGCTCGACGCCAATCAGAAGTGGGGCGTCAACGAAGCCATCCGCAGGACCCTTCAACTCGCTGAGCTGAAGCCGTGGTGGATGGAAGAGCCCACCAGCCCGGATGACATACTGGGCCACGCTCGCATCCGACGCGAAGTAGCACCCACCCGCATCGCCACCGGCGAGCACTGCCACAATAGCGTGATGTTCAAGCAGCTGCTCCAGGCTGGAGCAATCGACGTCTGTCAAATCGATAGTTGCCGGGTCGCCGGCGTCAACGAGAACCTGGCCATCCTGCTCATGGCTGCAAAATTCGGTGTGCCCGTCTGTCCTCACGCCGGTGGAGTGGGCCTGTGCGAATACGTGCAGCACCTGTCATTCTTCGACTTCCTCGGCGTCTCCTGCAGCAGGGAAGATCGTGTCATCGAATACGTCGATCACCTCCACGAGCACTTCCGGCATCCGGTCACCATCCGCCAGGCTCATTACACGCTGCCGCGGGAACCGGGCTACAGCATAGAGATCCTGAAGGATTCGCTCGAGCAGTTCACGTTCCCGGAAGGCTCCGCCTGGCGCGCCTGACCGATCGAGAGGGCTGTCCCGCGGGGCACACCGCTGATGGCTAGTCAGACCTCGACGCGTGACAACAAGAGCCTCGAGCGGACAGCTCTACCCAACGCCCCTTGTAAGCCATCGAGACCGTCGTGTGATGTATTTGAGAGATGGTGGAGGCGGCGGGAGTCGAACCCGCGTCCGAAACTACCTACAACAGAGAGCATTCATGCTTTTCCCGTATCATCTTTGTCTCGTCATCGGCGCTTAGAACGGGCGAAGATGCGACGACGACCAGCCTGATCAGTCTCGTCCGACCCGCTCAGACGGAGCAGGGAAGACCAGCCTACTGTGCGACGATCGGTACAAGCCCGTAGGCGAAGCTTGAGCGATCGGCTACTTAGTTAATTAAGCAGCAAGAGCCAGGTTGTTATCGGCACTTATGATTTTGTGAGCGATTACGGGTGTCCACACCCCGGCATGCCTCTCTGCCACAAGCAATCCCGTCGAAGCCGTGACGCCCCCATCTTGGAGCTGGCACCAACATTGCATTGGCACTGCAAAGAACTAAACTGATTATAACTCCAGCCCCAGCGCCCATCTCCCCGAGATCTCGTACAAACTCTGCTCGCCCCTGCCAACACCGGTCCACCGCTTTGCCCGAAACCGACGCGGTTAGTGCTAAAGCGACGCGTTCACCACGTCCACACTCTGCCACTCGCCCCGCTCGATCGCGCCGCGGATCTCCGTTGGCGTCTTCCCCAACTTAGTCTGCTGGTACGCGAACACCGCCTCACGCATGCAGGTCGAGCAGGCCGCCCCGTGAGTCCCCTCGAAGCAGCTATGGAGACTCTTGTGCCCGAGCGCACGGTCGCAACGGCAATAACAGGGAAGCTGGTGCAGCACAGCCGGAATCTTTTCTGCGATCTTGTAGGCCGTCACCTGGTAACTATGGGTGAAGTAAGGGCCGGTAAGTTGGTCGCCCGTCATCACGGGCGCGAGAGGCTTCGCTGGCGGCGCCGCGTGGTAAGCCGGAACCTCCTCTGCCGGATTCGACCACTGCGCCGAAGCCGCTATGGTCGTGAGCCCAATCGCCACATACCCGAAAAGTCGCTTGGCAAACATCTGTGTCATAGACCGATTCTAGAGCGGAAACGGGCCGTTAAGCGTGGATCTTCACGCTTGGCGACGCACCGAGGTTTATGGATTGTCCCGAAATGAAATGGAAACCGCAGTTCCTACCCTCCCAGCAAAAAAGACGGCACGAACATCGCTGCTCGTGCCGGGAGGCCAGTGACGCAACTTGGATCAGCTCACCCTGCTGACCGGTATATGTCTCGGGAGAACCTCTCCCCCAATGTGTTAAACCATATCACACACCAGCCCCATCTATGCAAGACCATATTTTCGAATATCCCCAGGCCACAGATCCACCCCGAACGGCCTGCCCACACTAGCGCACAAAGCAGCCTCAAAGGGCGCTCAAACGCTCCGCCAGCCTTAGATCAAGACCCGTCAAGCCCCCAGCGTCATGCGTCGTCAGGCCGATCTTCACCCTGTTGTACCGGATGTCGATATCAGGGTGGTGCCCCAATTCCTCGGCGACCGCAGCAGCCCCGTTCACAAACCGCATCCCCTCGGCGAAGCTCCCGAAGACGAACGTTCGCTCGAGTCTTCCGCCCGCGAGCCGCCACCCGGGCAGAGTCTCCACAGCCTTCGCCAACTCATCCTCCGTCAGAAGCTTCATCGCATCCTCCTGAAAGCACGCCTCAGCTGCCACTCGCCTTCTGCTTCGCCCGCCTCGCCGCAGCCCACCCAGCCTTGGTCACCTGCCTGCTTCGCCCAAGTGCCAGCGCCCCATCGGGCACATCCTCGGTGACGCAGCTTCCTGCCGCCACATAAGCCCCTTCACCCAGAGACATCGGGGCCACCAGCGTAGAGTCCGACCCCACAAAAACCCCGTCCCCGATCGTAGTCAGGTGTTTGTGCACACCGTCGTAGTTGCACGTGATCGCGCCCGCACCGATGTTTACGCCGGCTCCAATCACCGCGTCCCCCAGGTACGTCAGGTGGTTCGCCTTCGATCCCCGTCCGACGCTCACCTTCTTCGTCTCGCAGAAGTTCCCGATGTGAGCTCGCTCGCCGATCCTGCTCTCAGGTCGCAGGTGAGCATACGGTCCCAGGACCGCTCCATCCCCAACCTCCGCCCCGTCCAGGACGCATCCGTTCCGCACCAGCACACCATTCCCCAGCACCGATCCCTGCACCACCGAGTACGACCGAACCCGGCACTCGGACCCGATCCTTGTCGCTCCCAGCAGCTGCACATACGGCTCGATCGTTGTATCCGCCCCTACCGTCACCTCCGCATCGATCACGCAGGTGTCAGGCCGCAGGATCGTCACCCCCTCAGCCATCAGTCGCTTCGCCGTCTCCATCCGCATCGCCTGGTCGAGGTACATCATCTCGGCAATCGTGTTTGCGCCAAGCACCTCGTCCACGCTGGCCGCCTTCACCGCCACCACGCGCTCACCATCCGCCACCAGCATCGCCGCCACATCTGTCAGGTAAAACTCTCCATGCGCATTGTTGGTCGACAGCGCATCAAGCTTCCCGAACAGCGCCGCCGTCTCAAAACAGTAGATCCCCGAGTTGATCTCGCGCGCGCCCATCTGCTCCGGCCTCAAGCTCTTCTGCTCCACGATGGCCGTCACCTCCGGCCCGCTCTCATCCCTTCGCAGAACACGCCCATACCCTGTCGGATCCTCCGGAACCGCAGTCAGGATCGTCATCGCCGCCCGCTCCCGCAGGTGGACCTCGCACACCTCCGCAATCGTCTCCGGCCGAATCAGCGGAACGTCCCCTGACAGCACCAGCAGACTCTCCGGAATCTCTTCGTCGGCATGGGCCGGGAAGTAAGCCTTCAGCTGTTGCAGCGCATGTCCCGTCCCTCGCTGCTCCGCCTGCCACACGAACCGAACGCCCGTGCCCTCGACCGCCGCCCGCACCCGGTCGGCCTCATGCCCCACAATGCAATAGATCCGCTCCGCCCCAACCACTGACTTCGCCGCCGCGATCACATGGAGCAGCAGGGCCCGCCCGCCAATCTCATGCAATACCTTCGGTCTCTTACTCTTCAGCCGCGTTCCCTTGCCCGCAGCCATAATCGCGATCGCAAACCCACTCATGCTCATACGCTCACGATCTTCTCACGGGCCAGTTCCCAAATCGCTCCCACGGAAGGCGCACCCTGCCCATCCGAATCAAGCCCGTCAGTTCCCGGCAGGTGCCCCCTTGCCCGGCATCGGCGGAATCGTAACATCCACCGTCGTCACCTTGCCCAGCGAACTCAGCGGCGTCTTCATCTCCGACTGGTTTCCGACCACCACAATCGCCAGCTTCGACGTATCGATATACCTGCCAGCAACGCGCGACACGTCCGCCGCCGTAACCCGCTCGATCCCGCTCTTGTACTTGTCCAGAAAGTCCGCTGGATAACCGTAAAACGCCAGCGTAACCTGCTCGTTCAGCGTCTTGTCCGGCGAGTCGTAGTTGAAGATGAACGAATTCAACACCTGGTCCTTCGCGTTCTTCAACTCGTCCGCCGAAGGAGGCTGGGTCTTCAATCGCTCAATCTCCTCGAGCACCGCCTTCACCGCCGCCACCGTGCTCTCGCTCTTCGTCGCCGCGCCCACCAGGAACATCCCCGGATGGTCATACGCCGCACCGAACTCCCCGCCAACGCTGTACGCCAGGCCCAGCCTCGTCCGCACCGCCTGGAACACCCGCGACCCAAACCCGCCCGAGAAGATCTCGTTCATCACGCTCAGCGCATAAAAGTCAGGATTGTTGCGCTCCGTTCCCAGTCCTGCGACGTACACGTTCGACTGGTTCACATCATTCTTGTCTACGAAATAAACCCCGGTCTTCGGCCCGGGAAAGTCCATCTTTGCGGTCGCGATCACGTCTCCCTTCTTCATCCCCGAAAACGCCGAGCGCAGCTTCGCCTCCATCGCCGCACTCTCAAAGTCGCCCGAGACCGACACGATCATCCCGTTCGGCACTACCGTCCTCTCGTGCCAGGCCTTCAGGTCGTCAAGCGTCACCGCCGTCACCGTCGCATACTCCGTCTGCCGCGCATACGGGCTCGTCTTCCCGTACACCACCTGGTGCGCCTCCCGGCTCGCAATGCTGCTGGCATCATCGTTCCGCCGCGCTATCCCCGTCTCCGTCTGCCGCTTCGCCAGCGCCAGCTTGTCCGCCTTGAACTCCGGATGCAGCAGCAGATCCAGCGCCTGCGCAAACACGCCGTCGAAGTCGCCTTTCAGGCTTGACCAGCCCAAGGACGTCACTGCCGTCCCTCCGTTCGTCTCAAGATGCGCCGCCTTCGCTTCAAGCTGGTCGTCGAGCACGTCGCCGTTCGCCGTCGCCGTCCCGCTCGTCCGCCACGTCCGCCCGTACAGCCGCACCAGCCCAACCTTATCCGCCGGCTCGTCCCGGCTCCCCCCGCGGATCAGGATCGATCCATCGATAAACGGAAGCTCATGGTCCTCCTGCAGAAAGATCACCAGCCCGTTCTCCAGCACAACCCGCTTCGGCTGCACTGGCTTGAAATCATGAAGCGGCGGTATCGGAATCTTCGTCCACGGCTCCGCAACCTTCGCTCGCTTCTCGACCGGAGCTCCGCCAGCTGCGGTTCCGGTACCCTGCGCCTGCATCGTGGCGGCAATGCTCAACGCCGCCGCTGCCCCCATCCATTGCTTCACGCGGATCAATCGGCACCCCCTTCATTCGCCGCCCCGCTTGTCGCGGGGGGAGCCGCAAACTCAATCTGCGCTGTTGTCCGGTTGCTCTCCACAAACGTCTTTCCCGCAACCCGTCTCACGTCCGCCTTCGTCACCGCATCCACCTTTTTCAACTGCCGAAACATCTCCCGCCAGTCCCCGTAACGCGTCTGGTACTCCGCCAGCTGGTGCGCCAGCCCCTCATTGTCCGCAAGCCCGCGCAGCATGTCCGCCTTGGTCCGCGTCTTGTACCGCTCAAGCTCCGCGTCCGAGATGTCCTCCCTCTTCAGCCGGTCTAGCTCCTTGTGGATCGCGGTCCGCATCTCCTCCGGCGTGTGCCCGGGCAGCGGCACCGCGTAAAACGCAAACAGCCCCGGGTACTTGTACCCCGGAAATCCACTAAAGCCATCCGCCGCCGCCGCAATCTTCTGGTCGCGCACCAGGCTCCGATACAGCCGCGCCGTCCGCCCGTTCGAGAACATATCGCTGATCGCGTCATAAACCGCATCGTCCGGGTCCCGGTAGTCCGGCCGGTGATATCCCTCAAAATAAAACGGCTGCGATGCCTCTCGAATCGTTACCGACTTCTCCGCCCTCTGCACAGGCTCCACGGTCGTCATCGGCTCCGGCTTCGGCCCCGCCGGTATCCTGCCGAAGTACCTCTCCAGTACCGGCATCGCCTCCGCAGCCTTCAGATCCCCCACCACCGCAACCACCATGTTCGCCGGCACATAGTACTTCTTGTGGAACGCCTCCGCCTCCGTCGCGTTCACCTGGCTGATCTCGCTCTCCCATCCCACCGTGGGCTTCCCATACGGGTGTGCGACATACGCCGTCGCCGCAAACTGCTCCACCATGCGGCCCACCGGCGACGAGTCCGTTCGCATCCGCCGCTCCTCCTGCACCACGTCGCGCTCCTTGTAGAACTCACGCTGAACCGGGTGCCCGATCCGGCTGCTCTCAATGTAGGCCCACAATTCCAGCCGGTTCGACGGCATGCTCCAGAAGTACTGCGTCGAGTCCTCGCCCGTCGACGCATTGATGCCGCTCGCCCCGTTCTGCTCCGCGATCTCCGGAAACTCGTTCGGAATCACATACTTCTCCGCCGCCGCCACCGCATCGTCGAACGTCTTCTTCAGACTCGCCAGCTTCGCCGCATCCTGCCCCACTCGCCGCCGGAACTCGGCATCGTATGCAGCCTATGCCACCTCCACCTTGGCCAGTGCCACCTTCTCCGCCGCGTAGTCCGTCGTCCCAATCTCGTTCGTACCCTTGAAGGCCATGTGCTCGAACATGTGCGCCAGCCCGCTCGCGCCCTGCGGATCGTCCGCCGACCCCGCGTCCACCAGCGTGTAGAAGCTGAACACCGGGGCCTCCGGCCGCTCGCAGACGATCAGCGTCAGTCCGTTCGGAAGCACCTTCACCGTCGTCCGCCGCTCAAAGCTCGCCAGGTCCTGCGCCATCGCGCCCGAGCAAACTACACCCAACACCACAGCCGTCAACCATCGGCGCATTCCCATCAAAAGCCTCACCTTCGAACTCAACCACTTGCAAGCCCGCGACATTCCATCCCCGTCGCGCCCTGCTATAACGATACGTCAGCCATTGCGTTGGACGGGCGCACCCGCAAGCCGGCAGCACCGCTTACCGGACTGCCCTCCACCTTGTGAGCCGATCAGCCTCCTTGGCAGGGCTGACCTCAATACCGGGACGAACCCGTCATCCTGATCAAAGCCGTGGGCCGGCAACCAACCCGTCACGCGAACGAAGCCGAACCTAGAAACAAACCTGTCATCCTGAGCGAAGTCAAAGGACCTGCGTCTCCGCTTGCCCACCCCAGGAAAACACCCTCATCCAGAACCCCCGTACCCCACTCTCCGCCTCCCCGACGCGATCGCCATCACTGCAGCCAGCACCGCCGCCGCGCCCACCAAAACCGGCAGCCACCCCAGCGAAACCCGCTCCACCTCCGCCTCGGCCTTGATCACAACCTGCTTTGCCGCCGAAAGGAACTGTTCCTTCGTCCAACTGTTCCGCTCTGCACTTGGCCCACGTCGCAGGCAAGCAGCAGCCGCCGCCACCCAGTCACCCCGCTCAACCGCCCCAATTAGCTTTGGGTACTCATGAAACAGCTTTCCCGGCCCCAGGTTGTACACCATGTCCAGCAGAGCCAGCTTGGTCCCATCCGGCATCCCCTCATACCCCGCAATATGGGCCCGCAGGTACCCCTCAAAGCCCTCCAGTACTTCGCGTAGCAGCCCGTCGATTACCTCCTCCGCAAGCTCAAGCCCGCCAGACCTCCGGTAGAACGCCGCCGCCCGGCCCTTCGCAAGCCCGCTCACCCGAGCGAACTCCTCCGCAATCTCCTCCGCCGTCGCCACTCGCCCACCAAGCACGAACGGCAGCGCCCCAGCCGCCCTCTCATCCGGCAGCATCGACCCCACACCTACCGTAACCTTGCCCACCGTATCCAGATACATCCAGGGCACAGAGCCCTCGAACTGCTTCAACCGCTCGATCGCCTGATCCAGATAACTCCCCATACCTCACCCTAGCATCCGCACCGACCAGCCTTATCGCTTGACCACAGGTTGCGCATTCAATATCCTCACGCCGTCCGGCAAGCTGCGTCATATCCTCTTTGGGTGTCTGATTTGCAGACTCTCGGGTTGGGACCGTGGACACCCTGATCCCGCAGCCCGCGGCAAAAAAACGGAGTTCCTGCCGATGTCTTCCATCACCACCGCCCCCCTTGCGGGTCCATCGATCGCTGCCAACCTCGCTCAAAACCCGGCACGCCCGCCCTTCCCCCGCGACATCCGCAAGGTCGCCGTCCTCGGCGCCGGCACCATGGGCTCGCGCATCGCCGCCCACATCGCCAACGCCGGCCTCCCCGTCGTCCTGCTCGACATCGTCCCTCCCGGAACCGCCCCCGACGCCCCCAGGCACGAGCGCAACAAGATCGTCCTCGCCGCCCTCGAAGCCCTCAAGAAGTCCAAACCCGCCGCCTTCTACACCCCCGACTCCGCCCGCCTCCTCACTATCGGCAACTTCGACGACGACCTGAGCCTCATCGCCGACTGCGACTGGATCATCGAGGTCGTCGCCGAAAACCTCGACATCAAGCGCTCCCTCCTCGAACGTGTCCGCGTCCATCGCCGCCCCGGCACCATCACCACCACCAACACCTCCGGCCTCCCCGTCCACGAGATCGTCGCAGGCATCCCCGACGAAGACCTCCGCCGCCACTGGTTCGGCACCCACTTCTTCAATCCCCCGCGCTACATGCGCCTGCTCGAGATCATCCCCACCCCTGACTCCGACCCCGCCGACCTCGAGGCCATCACCCACTTCTGCGATCAGCGCCTCGGCAAAACCATCGTCCCCTCCCGCGACACCCCCAACTTCATCGCCAACCGCATCGGCACCTTCTCCATGGGCAACGCCATCCGCCTCATGATGGCCCAGGGCCTCACCATCGAAGAGGTCGACGCCCTCACCGGCGCGCCCTCGGCTGGCCCCGCACCGGCACCTTCCGCCTCGGCGACCTCGTCGGCGTCGACGTCCTCGCCCACGTCGCCCGCAACTTCGAGTCCCAGGCCGCACGCATCAACGACGAACGTACCGACGTCACCCTTGCCCCCTTCATCGGCACCATGCTCGAAAAGAAGCTGCTCGGCGACAAGGTCGGCAGCGGCTTCTACAAGAAGGCCGGCAAGGATCAGGAAGGCCGCGACCTCCGCCACGTCCTCGACTGGCAATCCCTCGACTACAAGCCCTCCACCCGCCCCAAACTTCCCTCGATCGAGATGGCCAAAAACGTCGAGTCCACCCCCGCCCGCATCCACCAGCTCCTCCACGGCGACCCCGAAAAAGATAAGGCCGCAACGTTCTACTGGCCCCTCCTCACCGAGCTCTTCACCTACGCCGCCAACCGCGTCTCCGCCTCCCCCAGCGAACCCGCCGCCACCATCGTCGAGATCGACCAGGCCATGCACACCGGCTTCAACTGGGAGCTCGGCCCCTTCGAAATGATGGACGCCGCCGGCCCCCGTGCCACCACGGACAAGATGCAGTTCCTCGGGCTGCCCATCTCGAAAAACGTCGCCCGGCTCCTCGACGCCAGCTCCGACCAGGATCCCACCTGGTACCGCGACGCCCCCCAAACCCCCGGCGGCCGCGAGTTCTTCGACCCCTCCTCCGGAACCTACAAGCCCGTCCCTGCACCGGCCGGCACCATCTCGCTCGCCACCCTCAAGAAGTCCCACGGCGTCGTCAAAAAGAACCCCGGCGCCTCCCTCATCGACCTCGGCAACGGCGTCGCCGCCATCGAACTCCACTCCAAGATGAACGCCCTCGGCGGCGACATCGTCTCGCTCATCACCCAGACCCTCAAGCCCGCGTCCGACGCCGTCCGCGACTTCGAAGCCTTCGTCATCACCGGCGACTCCACCAACTTCTCCGTCGGCGCCAACCTCATGCAGCTCCTGCTCTCCGTCCAGGAAGAGGAGTGGGACGAGGTCGAGATCGCCGTCCGCGCAGTTCCAGAACATGACCCAGGCCATCAAGTTCTGCCCGCGCCCCGTCGTCGTCGCACCCTTCGGCATGTGCCTCGGCGGAGGCGTCGAGATCGCCCTCCACGCCGCCGCCCGCCAGCCCCACGCCGAGCTCTACATGGGCCTCGTCGAGGCCGGCGTCGGCCTCATCCCCGGCGGCGGCGGCTGCAAGGAGATGACCCTCCGCTCCATCGAAGCCGGCTCCTCCATCCGCCCCGACGCACGAGGCGAAGGAGTCGAGATCTTCGAAGCCCTCAAGAAAAACTTCGAAACCATCGCCAAGGCCACCGTCTCCACCTCCGCCGCCGAAGCCCGCACTCTCGGCTTCCTCAAACCCTCCGACAACATCACCTTCAACCGCGACCGCCTCCTCTCCGACGCCAGCACCCGCGCCCGCGCACTCGCCGACGCCGGCTACACCAGCCCCACGCCGCGCACCGACATCCCCGCCCCCGGCGAGAACGCCCTCGCCACCCTGAAGCTCGCCGTCTGGACCCTCCGCGAAGGCGCCTTCATCTCCGACCACGACGCCAAGGTCGCCAACTGGGCCGCCCACATCCTCTGCGGTGGCAAACTCACCCCCGCCACCCCCGTCTCCGAGCAATACCTGCTCGACCTCGAACGCGAAGCCTTCCTCTCCCTCTGCGGCGAAAAGAAAACCCAGGACCGCATCGCCTTCACCCTGAAAACCGGCAAACCCCTCCGCAACTAGAGAGGAAGCCGTTAGCTTTTAGCTCCTAGCTCTTAGCTAAAGCCGCTCACGTCGCAGCACCACCCGCTTCTAGCTAGGAGCTAGAAGCTAACAGCTAGGAGCTAGCTCCCCATGAACGAAGTCATCATCGCCTCCGCCGTCCGCACCCCCGTCGGCAAAGCCCCGCGCGGCACCCTCCGCAACACCCGCCCCGACGACCTCGCCGCACGTCGCCATCAGCGGCGCCCTCGCTCGCATCCCCCAGCTTCCCAAGGAAGAGATCGACGACGTCATCCTCGGCTGCGCCATGCCCGAGGCCGAGCAGGGCATGAACGTCGCCCGCATCGCCTCCCACCGCGCCGGCCTCCCCAACTCCGCCTCCGCCATGACCATCAACCGCTACTGCGCCTCCGGCCTCCAGTCCATCGCCATCGCCGCCGATCGCATCCGCGGCGGGTCCGCCGACGTCATCCTCGCCGGCGGCACCGAGACCATGTCCTACGTCCCCTTCGGCGGCAACAAGATCTCGCTCAACCCCTGGCTCGTCGAAAACTACCCCGGCTCCTACATCTCCATGGGCCTCACCGCAGAGCGCGTCGCCAACCACTACGGCATCTCCCGCGAAGAGATGGACCAGTTCTCCTTCAGCTCCCACCAGAAGGCCCTCCACGCCATCGCGAGCGGCCACTTCGACGACGAGATCGTACCCGTAACGGTGACAAACACCACGCCCGACACCCTCAGCCTCAACCCCCAGAAAAGCGGCAAGCCCAAAGCCACCCCCGTCCAGACCCAGTTCACCCGCGACGAAGGTCCCCGCGCCGACACCTCGCTCGAAGCCCTCGCCCGCCTCAAGCCCGTCTTCCACGCCACCGGAACCGTAACCGCCGGCAACTCCTCCCAGACCTCCGACGGAGCCGCCGCCGCCATCGTCATGTCCCGCTCCCGCGCCGATGCGCTCGGCATCAAGCCCCTCGCCCGCTTCATCGCCTTCGCCTACGCCGGCTGCGACCCCGAAGAGATGGGCATCGGCCCCATCCACGCCATCCCCAAGGTCCTCAAGATGGCCGGCCTCTCCCTCGACGACATCGACGTCATCGAGCTCAACGAAGCCTTCGCCGCCCAGTCCCTCGCCGTCATCAAGGTCCTCGGCATCGACCCCGCCAAGCTCAACCCCAACGGCGGCGCCATCGCCCTCGGCCACCCCCTCGGCTGCACCGGAGCCAAACTCACCGCCACCCTCCTCCGCGACATGCCCCGCCGCAAAGCCCGCTACGGCATGGTCACCATGTGCGTCGGCGGAGGCATGGGCGCCGCCGGCATCTTCGAGGCCGCATGACCCGCCACGTGCGATCTCATCATCTTTGTTGTCATTCAGGAGCGAAGCGGAGGAATCTGCTTCTGTCGTTGCCATTTGCGTCAAGGTAGGTCCGGGCGTTAGCCCAGACGATGTGCTGCCTCATTCGGAGGCCAAGGTCAACTCAAAGCAATGCGCCGACACGTTATGCCGAGCACCGGAGACCATCCAGACTTCGCCCAAACACGCCGCTGCATCGTCTCCAGCTCGCCACAATCGCTGCCTACGTCATCTTCGCCGTCGTCACGGTCGCCGCACTTCGTACGTTGACCGTGCGCAATCACGATCGCACCGTCCAGACCTGGCCCACCACCATTGCAACAATCCTCGATACCCGCACCGTACCCGTCGGATGGTGGCACTCCACGTTCGGCAGCAAGCTTGCCTACGACGTGCAGGTGCTCGTCCGTTACTCATCTGGAAGTTCACCGACGCAACGGTGGGTAACCGTGCAGCAGCAGCCTCGCACGAAGGCCGATGCACAACTGGAAAGGTTCCGCTGGAAGGGCCAAACCTGCCCTCTCTTCTGGAACCCCGTAAACCCCGACGAAGTAGTCGTTGACATTCGCTAGCCCGACTCATATTAGGAGCCCACACCATGGCCACCACCACTCTCCCGCCCGAAGTCACCACCTTAAAACCCGCCTCCACCCCCACCCCGGGCGGCGCCTTCCTCATCACGCAACCCACACCCGAAGACTGCTTCTTCCCCGAAGACTTCACCTCCGAGCACCGCCAGATCGCCCAGACCACCACCGACTTCGCCGTCAACGAAGTCCTGCCCCAATCGGACGCCATCGAGGCCAAAGACTTCGCCATCACCCGCCGCCTCATCAAGGAAGCCTCCGATCTCGGCCTCACCTCCGCCGACATCCCCGAAGAGTACGGCGGCCTCGAGATGGACAAGACCACCTCCGCCATCATCGCCGAGAACATCTCCCGCCAGGGCTCCTTCTCCGTCGCCTTCTCCGCCCACACCGGCATCGGCACGCTCCCGCTCGTCTGGTACGGCACCCCCGCGCAAAAGCAGAAGTACCTCCCCCGCATCGCATCCGGCGAGCTCATCGGTGCCTACGCCCTCTCGGAATCGACCTCCGGCTCGGACGCCGTCAACGCCCGCACCCGCGCCGTGCTCTCGGACGATGGCACCACCTACACCCTCAACGGCGAAAAGATGTGGATCACCAACGCCGGATTCGCCGACCTCTTCACCATCTTCGCCAAATGCCTCGTGCCCGCCGACTCCGGCTCCAAAGACGCAGGAAAAGAACGCCTCACCGCCTTCCTCGTAGAAAAGGGCACCCCTGGCTTCACCGTCGGCAAGGAGGAGCACAAGCTCGGCATCCGCGGCAGCTCCACCTGCCCGCTCATTCTCACCGACTGCAAGATCCCCGCAGCCAACCTCCTCGGCGAAGTCGGCAAAGGCCATCACATCGCCTTCAACATCCTCAACGTCGGCCGCTACAAGCTCGGCAACGCCGCCGTGGGCGGAGCCCGCAGCTCCCTCAACAACGCCATCAAGTATTCGAAGGAGCGCAAAGCCTTCGGCAAGCCCATCTGCGAGTTCGGCCTCATCCAGGAAAAACTCGCCGATATGGCCACCGGCATCTTCACCGGCGAAGCCCTCACCCACCGCGTCGTCGGCCTCATCGACCGTGCCCTCGCCAACATAGACAAAAACGACACCGCCGCCATCCAGAAGGCCATCGAGTCCTACGCCGTCGAGTGCTCCATCTCCAAGGTATGGGCCTCCGAGATGCTCGACAGGTGCGTCGACGAGACCCTCCAGATCTACGCCGGCTACGGCTACGTCGAGGAGTACCCCGCCGAGCGCGCCTACCGCGACGCCCGCATCAACCGCATCTTCGAAGGCACCAACGAGATCAACCGCCTCATCATCACCGGCTGGCTTATGAAGTCCGCCATGACCGGCAAACTCGCCCTCATGCCCGCAATCAAGCAGCTCATGGATGACGTCATGTCCGGTCCCACACCTCGCGAGGACGAGGACTCCACCAGCCCCCTCGGCGAGGAGTTCCACCTCCTTTCCCAGGCCAAAAAACTCACCCTCTTCGCCGCCGGCACCGCCGCCCAGCGCTACATGGACAAGATCGCCGACGAGCAGGAAGTCATGGCCGCCCTCGCCGACGCCATCACCGAGGTCTTCGCCATGGAGTCCGCCCTCCTCCGCGCCCGCAAGATCCTCGAAACCGGGAAGGGAAGCGCCGCCATCCCCGTCGCCATGGCCCGCATCTACAGCGCCCACGCCTTCGACATCATTGAGCGCTCCGCTCGGAAAGTCATCGCCGCCGTCGCCGAGGGCGACAACCTCCGCACCCAGCTCGCCATTCTCCGCCGCCTCGTCAAACACGATCCCGCCAACACCATCAGCCTCCATCGCGAGGTCGCCCAACACATGGTCAAAGCCGGAAAGTACGCCCTCTAGCCCCCACCCCGAAGCAGAGAACTCGCCCCGCAAGGCCCCTGCTCAAGGCCCGGCACCCACAGGCCGCCGCACGAACAACATCCGCCATCCTGGCGCAGCTCCCGCCATCTCTCTCGCGAGAGGCGCAGCCGACAGACCCGCCCTGCCCAGACCGTCACACCGCAAAGCAAGCCCCCAAACACCAAAGAGATCTCCCGCGTCAATCCCCCAAAGTAGCCCCGTTCCGTCCCCCGCACGGCCCGGGCTCTGCTCTTGTCCGCCCATTAGCCGTTTGTAATCATCTTCCTACGATGAACACCCCGCGGCCCTCCCCACGCATCTCGAAGAGCCCTCAACACTCGGGGTGGAGGCCACGCCTCAACCTCCTCCCCGTCTTCCTCCTCGCGTTCGCGTCGCCCCTGCATGCGCAGCGCGCCCCCGTCGCCACCCGGGCCCTCCAGGCGCTCGCCGCCATCTCCGCGCCCGACTCACCTGCTGATTCCCCCGCCATCGACACCGGCCTCCTCCCTGTCTCCGAACCCCTCACCCTCACCCTCCACCTCGGTCCCTCTGCTACCCAAACCGCCGCCCTCGACCAGCTCCTCACCGCCCAGCTCGACCCTGGCTCCCCCAGCTACCACCACTGGCTCACGCCCGCCGAGTACGCCGCCCGCTTCGGTCCCACCGACCAGCAGCTCGCAGCACTCACCACGTACCTCCAATCCCACGGCCTCGCCGTCACCGGCGTGTCCCCCAGCCGCAGCCGCCTCACCGTCACCGGCACCGCCGGGGAGGCACAGACCGCCTTCGCCACCAGCCTCCACCGCTTCAGCATTGGCGAAACGCCCTACTTCGCGAACGCCACCGCGCCCAGCCTCCCCACCACTCTCGCCGCCCTCCTCTCCGGCATCTCCGGCCTCGACAACCTCCCTCGACCCGCCTCCACCCGCATCAGCATCGGCCCGGCCGGCCCCGTCACCCCGGAGGCATCCCTCAAAACCGTCGCAGCCGAACCGACGTCCGAGGCCGACTCCGTCACCACCATCGCCGACTCCGTCGACAGCAACACCTCCCCAATCCTCACCCTCACCTCCTCAGCCTGCGCCTCCGACCTCACCGAAGCCGATCTCACCGCCTACCGCCACCTCTTTCGCCAGGCCAGCGCCCAGGGCATCACCCTCCTCGTCACCAGCTCCTGCAAGACCGCAGCTCCCACACCCAGCTTCCCGGCCAACCTCGCCGAGCTCACCGCCCTCGCCTCCAATCCTTCTGAAACTCCGCTCGCCTCGACCGGCACAGAGCCTCGCCCCACCTGGCAGGCCGCCCTCGGGCTCCCCGCCGACAACCTACGCCACGGGCCCGATCTCACCGCCACCTCCATCGCCGCCCTCGCCCAGACCCTCGCCACCCTCAGCCTCCAGACCGGCGCACGCCTCGGAAACATCAACGCCACGCTCTACGCCCTTGCCAAGGTCCCCGGCCTCTTCACCCAGCCAGACGCCGCCGCCAGCACCGCGTCGGCAGGGAACTGGGAGCCCGCCACCGGCCTCGGCCTCATCGACCTCAACACCCTCCTCAAGGTCTACCCCCGCGGCCTCACCGGCGTCTCCATAGACTTCCAGGCCTCCACCTACTCCGTCAGCTACGGCACGCCCTTCACCCTCAACGCCATCGTCAATCCCAGCACCTTCAACAACGCCGCACCTACCGGCACCGTTACCTTCACCGCATCCAGCCAGGGAATCCTCGGTGCCGTCGCCGTCAACAACGGCATCGCCAGCCTCACCCCTGGAGTCCTTCCCGTCGGCACCTACAGCATTGTCGCCACCTACTCCGGCGACGGAAACTACGCCGCCAACTCCAAGAGCGGCGTCAACGTCTACGTCGCCATCGTAAACGCTGGTCTCCAGGCCACCCTCTCCCCCTCCCAGTCCGTACCCTACGGCTCCACCGCCACCGTCACCGCCACCGTCACCCTTCCCGGGTCCTCCGCCTCCCCGACCGGAGACGTCTACGCCCAGATCGAAAGCGTCACCGGTGCCTCCTACCGCGCCACCCTCAGCCCCAACTCCGGAAGCAACAGCGCCACCGCCAACATCGTCCTCTCTGCACCCTCCCCCGGCAGCTACACCGTCGAGACGAGCTGCCAGGGAAGCCAGAACTTCCAGTGCCAGACACCCGTCGATCTCTCCCTCCGCACCGTCAAGGGCTACACCGGCACCACCGTCACCGTAAACCCCTCCGCCCCCCAGGCCGGGCAGCCCATCTACATCACCGCCGTCGTCGCCAACTCCGGCAACGGCACCGGAACCTACACCTACGGCGGAAGCATCGGCTTCTACGACTCCGGAAAGCTCATCGCCACCGCCCCGGTAGCCACCAACCAGGCCACCGCCTCCGTCTCCCTCTCCGGAACCCGCACCCACAACCTCACCGCCGTCTACAGCGGCGACACCAACTGGAACACCAGCACCTCCGCGGCCGCCGCCGTCCTGCCCACCATGCTCCCCACCGGCCTCACCATCCTCACCAACACCAACGGCTTCAACTCGCTCGCCGGAACCAACATCATCTTCACCGCCTCCGTCACCACGGACACCAACTACGGCACCGGCCCCACAGGCTACGTCACCTTCTTCGACACCTTCAACGGGTCCGTCGTCCAGCTCGGCAACGGCGCCCCTCTCGTGCCTAACGGGCCTAACGCCTCCATCGCGACCTTCACCACGACCGCCCTGCTCCCCGGACCTCACAGCATCTACGCCCAATACACCGGAAATGACGACTACGCCGCCGCGACCAGTGCCACCACCGTTCTGTCCATCTCTGACTTCAATCTCTTGATGACGCCAACCACCATGACCGTCGCCCAGGGCCAGAGCGCTCAGGGCAGCATCCTCGTCAGCGGAAGCGGAGGCTATACCGGCACCGTCAGCCTCGGCTGCGCACCCCCCGGCAGCAGCGAAGCCACCTGCAGCATCTCGCCCGCGTCCGTCCCCATTGGGCAGTCTGCCACCATCACCATCACCACCACCGCCCCGCTCTCGGTCCCCTCCAGCCACCACGCCAGCGTAGCTTCCGGATGGACCGCTGCGACCGGCGCCACCCTCGCCACCCTCTGTCTCTTCTTCCTCGCCCCACGCCGCCGATCGCTCAGCTCCCTCCTTCTCGTTCTCCTGGCGATCGGCCTCACCGCCAACCTGGGCTGTGCCCTCGGAGTGACGACTACGACCACCGGCACCGGCACCGGCGGCACAGGCACCACCCCGTCCGATCCCGGCACGCCGCTCGGAACCGAGAACTTCACCATCACCGCCGCAGGCTCGGACGGCATCAATACCGCCCGCCACACCTTTCAGTACCAGGTCACCGTCCATTGACCCCAGCGATAGAAACCCAGGCAGCATGCTCCGTTTGCTCTCCAGGTAAATCCGCGCCGCGATAGTTGATGGCCGGCCGGCAGAGACCGAAACCTTTTAATCGAACGGAGGTCTAACGCTAAGAAGCATCCCCAGCGCCCGTTCGTCTCCTGCTAGGATCCCTCTGCTCAGGTCACGAAAGCCCACACAAAACCCGGACAGCAGGAATCCTCTCATGCGCTCTCGATTCGCCCGCCTCCAGACCTCCGCTAGCTGTCGCCGTCCTGGCCTCCGCATCCACACTGCTTGCCGCTGTTCCAAACCGCGTGGGCGCAATCTCTGAAAGCGGACGTAGTGAGCTGTCACACACCATCCCTCGCCCCGCCACTCGCGCCTCCGACCTCGGACAGGCGCCGCTCGATCGCGTCCTCTCCTCCGTTACCCTCCACTTCAACATGAGCCCCGCGCAGCAAGCCGCGCTGAACCAGCTCGTCATCGATCAGGGGAACCCGAGCTCGCCCCGCTACCACCAGTGGCTCACTCCCGCACAGTACGGCGCACAGTTCGGCCTCAGCAGCTCCGACCTCTCCAGGGTCTCCGCCTGGCTTACCAGTCATGGCCTCAAGATCGTTGCCGTCGCTCCCAGCTCCAACTTCATCCGGGTCTCGGGCACCGTCGCCAACATCCAGACCGCCTTCGGTGCCAGCATTCACTCGCTTTCGCTCAACGGCGAGCAGCACTTCTCCAACATCAACGACCCCGTGCTCCCCTCCGCTCTGGTCGGCGTCGTCAACGGCATAACCGGCCTCAACGATTTCAAGCTGAAGTCTCGCGCACAGGTGAAAAAGGTAGTCGAGCCTAAGTTCACCTCTTCCATCAGCGGAAATCACTACATTGCTCCTGGCGACTTCTACGCCATCTACGACGAAACTCCGCTGCTCTCGAACTCGGTCAACGGGAAGGGAATCACCGTGGCCGTCATGGGCCAGACCGACATCGCCCTTGCCGACGTTGCGGCCTTCCGCACCGCCTCCGGTCTCTCCGCCAACGCTCCCACGATCCAGCTTGTCGGGACCGATCCCGGAACCACCCCGGGAGACATCAATGAGGCCATGCTCGACGTCGAGTGGTCCGGAGCCGTCGCTCCCTCCGCCTCCATCCTCTACGTCAACTCCAACGACGTCATCGGCCTCTCCCTCATCACTGCCATTACCTCCAACGTAGCCCCCATCCTCTCCATCAGCTACGGAGCCTGCGAGTCCGACTGGGGCCAGAGCAATCTCACCTCCCTCAACCAGTACTTTCAGCAGGCCAACGTTCAGGGCCAGACAATCGTGGGTCCGGGCGGAGATTCGGGCGCCACTGACTGCGACTACCAGGCCAGCACAGCAGCCGACGGTCTCGCCGTGGACTTCCCCGCCAGCTCCCCCTTCGTCACCGGCCTCGGCGGAACCATGCTCAACGAGGGCACCGGCAGCTACTGGAGCTCCGCGAACAACAGCAATGGCGGCTCTGCATCCGGCTACATCCCCGAGGCTGTCTGGAACGAAACCAGCGCCGCCAACGGCCTTGCGGCAGGTGGCGGCGGAGCCAGTGCCTACTTCTCGAAGCCCGCATGGCAGACCGGTACCGGCGTCCCCGGAGATCTCTCCCGTGACGTCCCGGACCTCTCGCTCGGCGCCGCCTTCGGGCACGACGGCTTCCTCTACTGCGTCCAGGGTTCCTGCGTCAACGGCTACCGCTACAGCGACCAGACCCTCTCCGTCGTCGGCGGAACCTCCGTAGCTGCGCCCTCCTTCGCCGGCATCCTCGCTCTCCTCGAGCAGAAGACCGGCGGCCGGCTCGGCAACATCAACCCCCAGATCTACGGCCTCGCAAACTCTACCTTCTACAACAACGTATTCCACGACATCACCGGTGGCAGCAACAGCAGTCCCTGCGTCCAGGGTTCCCCGGACTGCCCCAACGGCGGCTCCATCGGCTATAACGCCAATACGGGCTTCGACCTCGCCAGCGGCTGGGGATCGATCGACGCCTTCAATCTCGTCAACAACTGGGGCCTCGTCCCGTCAGCCGGCGCCGGAAGCACCACCGGCTCCGTACTGACCAGCACCGTCGTCACCACCTCCGCTGCCACCTGCGGCATCTCCGGCGGATCCCTGAACCTCAAGGTCAACGTGTTCAACAGCGTCACCGGGGGCACGGCCGTTCCCTCCGGCAACGTTCAGTTCTTGGTTGACAACGTCGCCGTCGGTGCCCCCGTAGCCATCTCCGGTGGAAGCCTCGCCTACACGCTCGACACCACGTCCCTAACCCCGGGCGGACACAATGTCAGCGCCGTATACCTCGGCGACAACAACTTCTCTGGCTCGAAGGGCAGCCTCCTCACGGACGTCGTCTCCACCACCCAGCCGGACTTCTCGATCACGCCCTGCACCTCCTCTGCAACCGTGGCCTCCGGTGGCGTCGCCCCCGGCATCACCTTCACCGTAAACCCGTTCAACGGCTTCACCGGTCCGGTCGCCTTCACCGCAACCGCAAACGTGACGCTCTCGGCCAGCTATACCTTCTCGGTAACACCCGTGGTCATCTCCGGCACAACCCCCGGCTCGACCGTCTTTACCCTCAGCGCCTTTCAGACAGCCAGCAGCACCACCAACGGTCTCGTAAAACTCGCCTCGACCGGTAACCCACCCGCACCACCCAGCCGCATACGCTCGGTGTACGCGGCCGGCTCGGGCGTCGCTCTTGCCTCGCTCCTCCTCTTCGGCCTGCCACGGCGACGTCGCTGGGGCGCCCTGCTCGCCGTCGTCGTCTCTGTCGCGGCCATCGGGGCAGGTGGCTGCGGCTCCGGAAACTCCACCCTCCCCGCTTCAACCGTTACCCCCACCCCGACTCCGAACCCGTCAGCCACCACAAACGCCGCCCGTGGAACCTACACTGTCACCGTCATCGGTGTCGGCGCAACCGCCGCCGGCAACCGGGTCCACAGCACCCAGGTCACCTTCGTCGTGCAATAGCCAGCCCTCCCAACACCCCGCAGCAACCAGAAGGCCGCACCCCGAAAGGGTGCGGCCTTCTGCTTGCCCACCTCACAACCCAGAGGTCGACTCGTCCAACTCGTCTCCTGAGCTCTCGCTCCCCCGATCAACCGCTGCGACGCCGGTAGCCTCTGCAGGCCCCATCGCCAGCGAGATCAGGAAATCCTGCGAGGCAAACGCCGGCCCCGATCTGGTCGCTCGGACGTACTCCCCATTTGGCTGCAGCAGTCGAGCCTTCACGTTATCCGCCAGGTACGCCCCCAGGATCTCCTTCCGCAGACGCTCGCTTAGGTCAGGCTGGGTCACCGGAAATACCACCTCGCATCGCTCATACAGGTTCCGTGGCATCCAGTCCGCGCTTCCGCAAAACATCTCATCCTCCCCGCCGTTTACAAACGAGAAGATGCGGCTGTGCTCCAGCAGCCGGCCAACGATCGACCGCACCCGTATCGTCTCGCTCAAGCCCTTCACCCCCGGCCGCAGCGAACACATGCCCCGAACAATCAGGTCGATCGGAACGCCTGCCTGGCTCGCCGCGTACAGCGCCTCCACTGTCTCCCGGTCCAGCAAGCCATTCATCTTCGCCACGATTCCCGACCGCCGGCCCGCCTTGGCATGCTCCGCCTCGCGGGCAATCAGCTTCTGCAGATCCTTCGCCAGCGTCAGCGGAGCCACCAGCAACGGCCGGTACGCCTCCCCCTCCGCCTCCGCCGTCAGGTAGTTGAACACCGCCTGTACCGCCTCCGTCAGCTGCGGCCGCGCCGTCAACAGGCTCACGTCGGTGTAGAACCGCGCCGTCACCGGGTTATAGTTGCCCGTGCCCAGGTGCGCATACCGCCGTATCGTTCCATCCGGGTCCCGCCGCACCAGCAGCGCCAGCTTGCAATGCGTCTTCAACCCGAAGATCCCGTGAAACACCCCCACGCCCGCGTCCTCGAGCTCCCGCGCCCAGCGGATATTTGACGCCTCGTCGAACCGCGCCATCAACTCGACGACTACCGTCACGTCCTTGCTCTGCACCAGCGCGTCCTGTGCCGAACCGCCCTGCGCCGCCAACACCAGCGCCTTAAACATCGCCGAGTCCGCGCTCGTCCGGTAAAGCGTCTGCTTCATCGAGATCACCGCCGGATCCACCGCGCCAGCCTCAATGAAACTCTCCACCGTCTTGTAGCTGTCGAACGGATGGTGCAGAAGCAGGTCCGTGCGTCTCAGATCCTCAAATAGGTCGGCCGACTTCGCCCCCACCCTGTACTCCCTGCCCGCAAAGTTCGGATACTTCAGCTCAGGCCGCTTCGCCTCCGAGTACAGATTCATCAGGCGCGACAGGTTCACCGGTCCGTCCGTCTTGAAGATCTGCCATGGCTCCAGCTCAAAGTTCATCCGCAGCCGATCCATAATCTCGTCGCTCGCCGTGCACTCGATCTCCATCCGCACGGCATCCCCCTTGCGCCGGTTGTGCAACTCCGCCCGCACACTCTCAAGCACCGATCGCGACTCCTCCTCCTGCAGGTAAAGATTGCTGTTCCGCGTCACCCGGAACGCCGTCTGCGACAACACCTCGTACCCGCGAAACATCCTCGTCGCCTGGGACTCGATCAGCTCGTGCAGCAGGATAAAATCCGTCTCCTTTTCCTTGTTCTTCAGGCACACCAGCCGCGGCAGCGATCGAGGCACCGTCACCACCCCCAGCATCGGCACCGTCTTGATCCCCTCCGTCGCTCCACGCTTGTGACGCAGCAGCAGCGCCAGGCACAGCGCCTTGTTCAGCACCCGGGGAAACGGATGGGACGGATCGATCGTCACCGGCGTCAGGAGCGGGTCCACCTCGCTGTCGTAAAAACGCAGCGCCTGCTTCCGCATCTCATCGTCCAGGTCCTTCCACCGCCGCACCCGGATCTTCTCCGCCTCAAGCGCCGGCAGCAGGTGCTTGTTCCAGCACCGGTACTGCGCCTTCACAAACGTCGCCATCTGCTCGCTCAGTCGGTTCAAACGCTGCTCGAGCGTGAGCCCACCCTCATCCGCCGCCTGCGTCTGCACGTCGCCGTCTTCAATCCGCTGCAGGATGCCCGCCACCCGAATCTCGACAAACTCATCCAGGTTGCTCGCCGTAATCGCCAGGAACTTCACCCGCTCCAGCAGCGGGTTCGTCTCGTCCTGCGCCTCTTCCAGAACCCGAAGGTTAAACCGCAGCCAGCTCTCGTCCCGGCTGAAGAACCGAGTCTCCGCCATCTCCTCCAGTACCGCCGCCTTCTTCGGAGCCTTGTCGCGCCCGCGCTTTTTCTTCTCGGTCGCGCTGCCCTTGGCCGGATCCTTCTTCTTGCCGGGTTCTGCCTTGGAGGCGCCCTTCGCTGCGGTACGCTTCACGGAACGCTTTTTTGTCGAGGCCATAGAAGTTTCAAGACTACCCAAGTCATATTAACCTCCGCGCAAAATCTCGCGCTCCCTCCGCCGGGTCCAACCCCCTCCACCCCGGCACCAATCTCTTCCCACTGCTCCGTCCGTTCGTGTACTCTGGTCGTCCCTCGGAGCCGGCCCCATGATCGAACTGCACGAAGTATCGGTGATCGATGCACCCGTCCACCGCTGCTTCGACCTCGCGCGCAGTGTCGAAGTCAATCTCCTCGACAACTCCCATTTCGGCGAGCCCACCGTCGTCGTCGAGGGTCCAACCTCCGGTCTGGTCGACATCGGTCACCAGGTCACCTGGAGAGCCCGCCACCTCGGCATCCGCCAAAGCTTCACCACCTGCATCACGGCCCTCGACAAACCCGTCTTCTTTCAGGACACCATGCTCCGCGGAGCCTTTCAATCCCTCCAGCACGATCACTTCTTCCGCCCACTCCGGGGAAACCGGACCGAGATGACCGACGTCCTACGCGCCACCGCCCCGCTCCCCCTCGTCGGCCGCGTCGCCGAGCTGCTCGTCCTCCGCCGCTACATGCGCAACCTGCTTCGGAACCGCAGCACCGTCACCAAGCGCGTCGCCGAATCTGCGGAATGGAAACGCTACCTCTCCCTGGCCTGATCCAGACAACGCCAGCATCCAGCCCCTGAAAGTTCTCCCGCCAGCTCTACCCGTGCCGATGCATCTGCCACCCCAGATACTTCTGCGCCGCCTCCATCACCGGGCTCGCCACCGTCGAAAAGTTCGCGGCAACGTGGTGCTCAAACCCGTTCTCGCAGATGTACCGCAACAGCTCCTGCATCTTCGGAATCTCAACCACACCCGCACCGCCGAACGTGTTCAGCGGATCGTCCGTAAAGGCCCCCTCCCCCACATAGCCCGTGATCTGCCCCTCAAGATCATCGGTCGAGAAGCGCGCAAAGCTCATCGCCCCCGCCTTCACCGTCCCGTCCAGCGTCCCGTACGTGTTCTCCTTGCCGACCGTCCCCGCGATAATCTGCTGGAAGTCCATCTTCACGCCCGGCTTGAAGAAGTGCTTCGGCAGGTTCGAGCAGTGAAAACAAACCGCCTTGTCCGGGTTGTCCCCGTAGTTGTTGTTCCAGTCCAGCAGCGCGCTCGGCGTCTCACTCGCCAGCGTCAGCGCATACATACTTACCGTCCCCAGCGTGTCGGTCTCGCACGCCGCCGGCAGCAGGCTCTCGCTCATCATGCTCATCACCGTGCACGGCACCACCCCGAAGTACTCCTCCATCGAGGTCCAGCACTGGACACTCGAGACCGTCAGCTCGTGCGACCTCATAAAGCCGTCAATCACCACGCCCAGCTTTGCCATCTTCACCAGCGCCGCTTCAGGCGTACTGTTCAGCGGCAGATAGCTCTTGATCCTCCCGAGCTTCTCCTGCACCCGGTCCTCGTTATCCGGCAGCCGCGCGATCTGCCCAAACACTTCGCTCAGGTCCAGCGTGTCCACCGTAATCCCCGACCGCTCCAGCAGCTTCTCCGAGTACCGCACCGTATTGAACGCCGCCGGCCGGGCGCCGATCGCACCGATCCGCAGATTCTTGAACCCCTTCACCACCCGGCACACCGCCGCAAACCACTCCAGATCCGCCTTGAACTCCTCCGAGTCCGGAGCCTCCGTATGCAGCCGCGTCAGCGAGTAGGGAATCCCGTACTGCCGCAGGTTGTTCGAGATCGACATCTTGCCGCAGAAGCTGTCCCGCCGAAACGCAATCGACATCTTCGTCGCGCTATCCGGCGTCGCCTGGATCAGCACCGGCACCCGCAGATCCGCCAGCCGCAGTGCATCCGCCAGCCCCCGCTCCTCGCCAAAGTTCGGCAGCGTGATGATGATCCCGTCGATCTCGTCCCCGTGCCGCTTGAACAGCGCCGCGCACCTCTTTGCCTCCTCGTACGTCTCAACCGCTCCGTGCGCCGTATCCTCCGGGCCGAGCACCACCGCCCTCATCCCCGCCGCCTCAATCGCCGCAATCATCTCCAGCCGCCCACTCGTCGCCAGGTGGCTCGGAAAGAACCCACGGTTGCCAACAATCACCCCAAACGTCATCTGCCTGCCCATGGAATCCCCTCTTCTTAAGGCCCTAACCTGCCCACCGAAACGCAGAAGCCAAGTCACATTGCGTAGTCGTCGCGCCCGCTCAGGAAAGCCGACGCCCGCTTCCGAGTCCGCCCAGTTCAGCGCCCCTCGCGTCCGTCTTCTACGGGAACTTACCCAGGACTCAGACCGTCCCTGGCCGGAATCGAATCGCATAAAACCCGCCAAACACTGTGAGCAGAATCCCCCACCAGAACGTCGCATGGAGCTTCAGCAGCAACGGCAGTCGCAGCGCCGTCTCCGACGGATGACCGAACTCCCACAACCCCACCGGTATCAGCACCAGTCCATACATCAGGCACAGCGCCCCCACAAAAAACCAGATGGAAAGCTTTGCCTTTCCACCATACCCAGGCGGTGCCGCAGCGGATGTGCCCGGGTAAGCGTGTTCGTGCTCCGTGGGCCCCACGTGTTCCGCTGGTGTTCCATCCGATCGTCTAACTGGTCCAGACATACTCGCCTCCTCCTACCAGAACATCAGGTTCGCGATGAAAAATACCGTGCCGACAACAATCGCCCAGAAGATCGGCTTCGTCCAAATCGTCGTCGATCCGTCGTGCGGAATCACCGTCGCCCCGTACACCAGGCCGTTCAACTCGGCATCCGTCTTCGGCTTCGTCACCAGGCTCACCCCCACCGTAACCACCACGCACATAATCCAGCTCCAAAGCGCGCGGTAAAGGTTCTCGGCCATCGGCTTCGCATCAGGCGAAAGCGCAATATACCGCAGCGCGCCCGCGTCCTTCTGCACCCAGATCCACATGCTGATCGACGCCACAGTTCCCGCAAGCAGGCCCCAGAACCCGCCCTCCTTCGTCGCCCGCTTCCACAGCATCCCCAGGATCACCGTCCCGAACAGTGGAGCGATAAAGAACGAGAACAGCGCCTGGACATAGTCCATGATCGACGCCGCGTTCACCACCAGGTACGCCGTCCCACGCTCACCAGCATCCCGATTACCGTCGACAGCCGGCCCATAAACACGTAGTGCGAGTCGACCGCCTTCTTGTTGATGTACGCGCCGTAGATGTCATACGTCCACACCGTCGAGAACGCGCTGACATTGCCCGCCATGCCAGACATGAACCCCGCCACCAGCGCCGTGATTCCCAAGACCCAGCAGACCCGGTCCGCAGTACCGCACCAGCATCAGCGGCAGCACCTCGTTATAGCTGTGCTGCCCCGTCGCCGCCGCCACACTCTCCGGAACCAGGTGCATCAGGCTTCCATCCGGGTTGCGCAACACCGAGAGCGCCAGCAGCCCCGGCACAATCACGATAAACGGAACCGCCATCTTGAACGCCGCGCCGATCATCGGAGCCAGCTTCGCCGCCCGCAGATTATTCGCGCTCAACACGCGCTGAACGACCAGGAAGTCCGTCGTCCAGTACCCAAAGCTCACCACAAATCCCAGCCCGAAGACAATCCCCGTCCAGTGCACGCCCATCGGATTCCCGCTGAAGGTCCCCAGCGTCGACCACATATGCGTGTAGTCGTTCGAACCCACATTATGCGCAATCTGCGCCTTCAGATTCGTCCATCCGCCCGCCTCGATCAACCCGATGATCGGGATCAGCGCCGCACCCGCCCAGATCAGCACAAACTGCAGCACCTCGTTGATGATCGCCGAGCGCAGGCCGCCCAGCATCACGTACAGACCCACCGTGACCGCGCCCACCCAGATCGAAAAGCTGATGTTCCAGCCCAGCACCACCTTCATCACCAGCGCCATCGAGTACATGTTGACGCCGCTCATCAGCATCGTCATCAACCCGAAGCGACACCGCGCTCACCGCCCGCGCGCCCTCGCCGAATCGCAGCTGCAGATACCCCGGAACCGAGTGCGTCTTCGAGATGTAATAGAACGGCATCATCACGATGCCCAGAAACAGCATCGCCGGAATCGCGCCGATCCAGTACCAGTGCGTCGCCAGCATCCCGTACTGGTACGCCGACCCCGCCCACCCCATCAGCTCCAGCGACCCCAGGTTCGCCGAAACAAAGCTCAGCCCCGCGATCCACGCCGTCATCTCCCGGCCCGCAAGGAAGAACTCCTCGCTCGTACTCGCCGAGTCCTTCACATAAAACCCGATAAACAGCACCAGGCAGAAGTACAGAACCAGGATCAGAATATCGACCGGATGGAGATGCGTCAGCTGCCGCGATCCGCCCGTCACCACTGCCGCTAAAGCCTCAGTCATTTGATCTTCCACGCAAGACGGCTGGTTCCGAACAATCCCAGCTCGTACCCTTTCTTTTATGTCATTCGGTCGGCGCCGATTCAACGAGCTGACGCTCGCAGAAGAATCCAGCAGCTCTCGGGACGCACCAAATATACAACAACAGATCGCCACCCATCCGGAACCATACCCTTCCAACCGCGACACTTGCAACGGTCCCACGAGGATTAGAATCTACTTATCAGCAGGCGTCACACGCGCCCGCTAAGGAGATCTCCCATGCAACTTCGCACGGCCGGCACACTCATCCTATCCGCCGCTCTTAGCCTCTCCCTCCCCTCCGCGGCAGCCTTCGCTCAGAGCACCGATTCCGGCGCCAAGCGAGACATGAAGTCCGCCGGCCACGAAACCAAGGACGCCGCAGTCGACACCGGCCACGGCATCAAGAAGGGAACCAAAAAGGTCTACCACAAGACCAAGCACGTCACCAAAAAGGTTGGCCACAAGATCGAAGGCAAGAAGGACACCCCGGTCAACAACCCCCCGCAGTAAAACGTAAGCTCCGCAAGCCAGGCATCACGAAGCATTCCTCAACCACGAGGCCGGCGCTCCCAAAGGGAGTGCCGGCCTCGTGGCGCTCCCTTGAGCACTTAACCTCGGCCAGCCTGGGCATGGTGTTTTCATCTCTGGAGCAGGGAGTTGACCCGCCTCTCTCCTGCAATCTCCCGCCCGTCCCCCCTCGAACAACTCCGCGCCCGGAGCTAACGCACCAAAGCACCTTGCCCAGCCACCCACCCTCGGGCTCCCCCACAAGCTCCTCCCCGCCCGGCATCACCACACCCGCGCTCAGCCCAACCAGCGCCACCCAGTACAGATCCGCCCCCAGCAGATGTAGCAGCTGCATCCACACGGGCGCCAGCAGCAGAACATCCGCCACTCCCAGAACAAACTGCGCCACGAGCAGACCCGCAACCAGCCGCGCCAGCCGCGCCGTCCAGTCGCTCCTCCCCCACGCGCGCCGCAACATCCATCCCACAAACACCGCCGCAACCAGCGCGCTTCCCGGATGCACCCAGCGCACCCGGATCAGCCACGGCGACCCCGCCGCCAGATCCGCCGCAACCGCCGCCCGCAGGTTCGCCGACGGATACAGCGTATCCCCCAGCGCTGCCAGGCTCCCACTCACCCCCACCGCCAGCGTCGCCACCAGGCCGATCCCAACCTGGACCACACCCACCGCTCGCCGTCGTGAACGCGCACCCACCACCGACCCACGCACGTGCCCCGTCCGCAGCAGCAGCGCCGTCATCGTCAGCGCGGCCAGCAGCAGAAGCGTATTGCTCAGGTGCACCGACAACATCACCATCCGACCCACGCTCTGGTTGCCCGTCACATACCCCAGCTTCACCAGCAGCGCACCCAGCAGAGCCTCATTCAGCAGCAGCACACCGGACACCACCGCCCACACCCGCGCCGTCCCCCCTTGCCTCGTCGCCCGAAACGTCCAGAGGAGCAGACCCAGTAACGCAAACGTCGCTCCGCTCACCATCGCCCTGTGCGTAAACTCGATCACCGTGTGCCACCCCGGCGACATCGGAATCACCTGGCCATTGCACAGCGGCCAGTGGTTCCCGCACCCCGCGCCCGATCCCGTCGCCCGAACCATCGCGCCCCACACGATCACCAGCACGTTGTACCCCACCACGCCCCACGCATACCTCCCCGCACCAACCCGCGATCGCAGCCATCCCCGCTCGCCCGCTGCCGTCGTCATCGTCGCCATGACCTCCATCTTACGAGCCCCCAGCCCACCCAGGCAGGGCTCATCCCGACACCGCATCCACCACCGGCCTCAGTCTTCGGTCACGCGCAACTCAACAAAGCGCGGCAACCGCTGCACCGGCTCAGCTTGCACAATGCCTGCGCTTCGACCCCGACGTAACGTTCCCGAAAACGCTTTCTAAACCCCCGCCTTCGTCCTAAAATTCGCCGCAAAGGAGCTCGCCAAAAGATGCCCACCTACATCTCGCTAGCCCGCTGGACCTCAGCCGGAACCGAAAAGCTCAAGAACAGCCCCGCCCGCCTCGACGCCGCCCGCCAGGGTCCTCGCCGGTAAAGGCATCAAGGTCATCAGCTTCTACCTCACCATGGGCAGCCACGACATGGTCGTCATCGCCGAAGCTCCCAACGACGAAGCCCTCGCCGCCGCCATGCTCTCCGTGGTAGCCACCGGTACCGTCATCACGCAGACATCCCGCGCCTTCACCGAAGAGGAGTACCGCAGAATCTTCAGCGCACTCCCGTGAGTCCGCGAGTCACCTCGCCAGGCAACTGGCCCGCACCTCCGGGCGCGTCAAACCACCTCTTCCCTGTACCCTGTACCGAAGTGCGCATCGCCTCCCTTCAACCCTCCGTCTCCCTCACCCTCGCCGCCCTCGGCCGCCTCGACGACCTCTGCGCCTGCACCCGATATTGCCTCGAAGCCCTCCCCGAGCTCGCCGCCCGCAACCTCCCCATCCTTCACGACTCCTGGTCCTTCGGCGCCCAGCCGCACGACCTCAAGCTCGACTCCGCCGCCCTCCCTCGCCGCAGCCCCCGACCTCCTCGTCGCCAGCGTCCCCTACCGCCTCGAAACCCTCGCCGCCATCCTCCGCTCCGGCCACCCCGTCCTCGCCCTCTCCCCCCACAGCCTCGCTGACATCTTCTCCGACATCCGCCTCCTCGCCTCCATCCTCGGCGACCGCCCAGCCGCCGACACCCTCATCGCCTCCATCGAAGGCACCCTTCACGGCACCCGCATCTACACCGCAACCGCATCGACCCAGCCGCTCGTGTATTGCGAAGAGTGGGGCAAACCCCTCATCCGCTCCCAGACCTGGGTCGCCGAACTCGTCGAAACCGCCAACGGCCGCTTCCTCGGAAAGCCCGGCGCCCACACCACCCCCGACGAGGTCGCCGCCGCCGACCCCGACGTCCTCATCCTCGCCTGGTGCGGCGCCGGAAACCGCGTCCCCCTCGAAAAAGTGATCGCCCAGCGCAACTGGCACCACCTTCGCGCCGTCCGCAACCGCCGCGTCCACGTCCTTCCGGACGAGTACCTCAACACCCCCGCGCCCACCCTCCTCAAAGGCCTTGCCTGCCTCGCCAGCGCCCTCCACCCCACCCTCTACGCCCCTCACCCAGATCTCATCACCCTCGCCTGAAACTACCCACCCCAAACCTCGGCACGTAACCGAAGCCGCGGACCCAAACGTTTGACCCGCTACCCCCCACCCGTTACACTCAGACTGGCAGTCGGCCAGCCCAGGCGCGCGGACCCGCAGTGTGGCACCATCCCCTGCATATTGCCCCCTCGTTCAATGGTAGGACAGTCGGCTCTGAACCGATCAATCGGGGTTCGAATCCCTGGGGGGCAACCAAGAGCATCACCCGCGCCATCGCTGCGTTTTTCTTCGGCTGGGCGCACCTTCTCGATCCGGCTTGCGATCTTCTCCACAACCCCCCGTCGCGGTAATCAGTACTTAGACCTCTGACGGTTGGGCCTGGTGCAGTGCCGGGCGGAGGCGCGCGAGTTCATCGCGTAACTTCTCATTTTCAATCTGCAGCCGCCTTGACTCCTCTTCGATAGAGTGGGCCGCATCGCCTATCTCTTCCGCCGTAAAGCGCGGGGTAATGTGCTGACGACAGTTCCAGTCGTACGCCTCGATGTGAATGACGAACACTCGTTCAATGACGGCCTTATAGTCCGGCACACGGACTCGCGGAAGCCAGCCCTCTGCCTTTTCCCCCTCAAAGATCTCGACCCGCCCGAGGATCTTCAGTCGGGCTTGACGAGGATAGTCCACCAGGATCATCGCTACCCGGTCGTCGCTCATCAAGTTTCCCGTGCTGATGTACTGCGTGTTCCCTCGAAAATCGGCGAAAGCCAGCGTTCGGTCGTCGATGACTTTCAGAAAGCCTTTCGGTCCACCACGGTGTTGTACATAGGGCCATCCCGTCGAGCCGATCGTTGCCCAATAGAATGTGTCCCGCGCAGCCAGGAAATCTCTCTCGAACTCAGTCAATCGATCTTGCGGCTCCGCCGACGCTTCCATCCGGGCATACTGCGCGCGACTTCCGTAAAGCTCCTGGAGCTTCTTGACGAGAGGTGTAAAAGCCAATTTGCCGAAACTCATGACGCCATCCCCTGTGTTCTTGAAGTTTGCGCCGCGGTCCAGTCCCTACAACCAGGCCGCAGGCTCAAAGCAGAAGTACAGGGAGGTGTCTGCGCCCTCGTCCCAATAGACGACTCCAACCTGGCCAGGTGCAATCGTCTTGTAAATGGGTCTGGGCATCTCGGTCGTTCTAGATGGTGGAGAGCACTACCGCTTCCTCTTCGAAGGGGCATGGGCGAGAAGAAGTTCACCCTGAACGGCAGGCTAGTAGGAAGAAAACGATCTGTCCACCGAATACTTCTCTTATGTTGCCGCTGCTTCGTGCGACTCTCGCCAGCTCTCATGGAAACTCATGAGAGCCGTGCACAATCAATGCTCAATTACTTCTCTCTCGTGCAGAAAGACACCGTAGGAATTACCGCCGCCTCGCGTACGCACTCTTCATGGAGGATGGGAGTGTCCTGGTCGCAAGGACGATCATGTCGGCAACTCTCTGTTGCAACGGTTGTGGAGCCCCCGACGCGGCAACGCTCAGAGAACATGGCCGGGCTTTCGTTCCCCCCGGCCTTACAACTCAAACTCGTCGCGCGCCCGTAGTTGTATCAGCGACGTGGTCATGACGCTGCTTGCGAAGCCCCGCCAGGCCCGCCAGTCCCAGCAGACCGACCCAACCGTAGTCGTGGTGAGGTGAGTCATCTGTCCGCTGTGTATTTGCCGTGGTTGACCCCGTCGACCCCGCCGAATCCGGCGTTCCTGTCTGAGCAAACATGGGAGCACTGAGAGAAAGGACGATCGCGATGCCTAAAACATGTTGTTTCACTGGAACCTCCTTGTTGCATCGGTTGGGATGGACACCGCAACCGAGTCGTTGCCTCCCTATGCCCTCCCCGCCTCCAATCCATTCCACCCCATCACACGCGCCTTCACCAAAGGTCGCCGCAACTCTGACCGGCGCACGCCGCCGTCACTGGACCCACGCCCCCCGCAGCCAATCGAAGTTGCCACTCGCTCCCACCGTCACACCCCCCAGACGCTTCGTATGCACCACCTCGTTATTCGGGTACCACAGCGGGATCCCCGGCACATCCTCCGCCAGAATCCGCTGCACCTCCACATAGTCTCGTCGTCGCGTCTCCCTGTCCGCCGAGCCCGCCGCCTCCCGCAGCAGCGCGTCCACCCGCGAGTCCGAGTAACGCCCCCGGTTCCCACCCTTCGGCGGCATCGACTCCGTCCCATACGCGTACCGAAAAATATCCGGATCCTCGTTCGACCCGATCCATCGCAACGCATACATCTGGAAAGCGCCCTTCGTCACATCCGCGTAAAACGTCCCAAACTCCGCCGACCGTATCTGCAGGTCGATCCCCGCCGCCCGCATCTGCTGCTGCAGCACCGCCGCCATCAGCCGCGTCGTCTCGTCCGTACTCGTCTTCAGCGTGATCCGCACCCGCACCCCGTCCTTGCCCTGCCTTGTACCCCGCCTCCTCCAGCAGTCGCTTCGCCCGCTCCACGTCATGCGGATACCGCGCCATCTCCTCATCGCTCGCCCTCGCCCAATGCCCCGCCGGCAGCAGCGAGTCCGCCTCCCGGGCCTCCCCCCGCCAAAGCGCACCGATGATCGCCGCACGATCCATCGCACACGCCACCGCCTGCCGCACCCGCCGATCCCGCAGCACCGGGTCCGTCACGTTGAAGTTCGCATAGATCACCACCGAGCTCGGCCCACGCTCCGTCCGCAGGTCCCGCTCGTCCCGAAGCGCATGCACCATATCAAGCGTGATCACATTGCTCTCCGCATCCGCCGACCCCTTCTTCAACTCCAGCGCCGTCGTAATCGCATCCGGAACCACCGCAAACCGTATCCGCTCCACCCGCCGCGCCCCCACCGGCAAAGCCGCCAACCCAAACCCCTCCCCACCCGCCGTCGACCCCTCCCAAAGCTCCGCCGGCCGCCCTCCACCCGACCTCAATCTCAAAACGTTGTCGTCCTGACTCAAAGGCTTGTCATCCTGAGCGGAGCGCAGCGAAGTCGAAGGACCCGCGTCTGCACCCGCCGCCCCCACCGGTCTCCCCACCCCAGCCCGATCCGCCCAATAGTCCCGGTTCCGCTCCAGCACCACCTCCTTATCCTGCACCGCGCTCACAAACCGAAACGGCCCCGACCCCACCGGCCGCAACCCAGATCCTCTCCCGGACCCCCGCGGCACCACCCCGAACAGCCCATCGCTCATGTTGAACAGCAGTCCCGCATCCGGCCGCTTCAACCGCACCACCACCGTCAGCCGGTCCCGCGCCTCCACGCTCGCCACCGAAGCAAACGCCCCACCCTTCGCCGTCACCAGCCCCCCGGAACCCACGTCGATCATCGACCGAATCGTCCACGCCACATCCTCCGCCTCGAGCGGCCGCCCATCATGAAACCGCACCCCATCGCGCAGATGAAATCACCCACGTCAAAGCATCCGGCTGCTCCCACCCGGTCGCCAGCCACGGCCGCAGTTCAAAGTGCTCATCCTTCCGCACCAGCCCATCAAAGATCAGCCCACCCACCCGCTCCGACTGCGCATCCGTCCCCACCCGAAGATCCAGGTTGTTCGGACTCGACTCGATCGCCATCACCACCGTGCGAATCTTCCACCCGCCCCCTGCAACCCGACAAGCAGCGAAACCAGCAGCCCCACCGCCAACCACGCCTGGCTCCCGTACCGCAACGAAGCGAGCGCTGAACCCCCGCACCTCGCTCGGCGCCGTTCCGGCCCACACCCGCCTGCCCGCCCGCCCAGACTCCTCACCCAAAGCAAACCTTCCCCAACACCACCCCCGCGAAGCCCCCGTAGCCGCCACCACATTCCCCACCCGCCCCTCCACGTCAGCCACGCCAGCAACGCAAACGCCACCGCCTCCTTCGCCTCGACCGCCACCCCCAGCTCCTCCATCCCGCGCACCCTCACGCCCATCGGTTCCAACCCTGCCCGCAGCATCCCCATCAACGTCCCATTCTTCGCCCCACCCCCCGCCACCACATACTCCACCGCCCCAGCCCCCATCCGCCCCCGCACAAAATCCTCATAAGCCCGCACCACCGACGCCGCCGTCAGCGCCGTCGCCGTCGCCACCACATCCGCATCCTCCGCCCCACCCGCCTTCCTGCAAGCCCGCACAAACCGCACCGCAAACGCCGACCCAAACTCCTCCCGCCCGCAGCTCTTCGGCGGCAGGGAAGAGAAGTACGCCCCCTTCAGCACCCGCTCAACCACGCCCGGCAAGACCCGCCCCCGCCGCGCCACCGCCCCGCCCCGGTCGAACTCCCTCCCAAACAAACTCCGCATGCAGCTATCGATCACCATGTTCCCCGGACCCGTATCGAACGCCACCACCTCATCCCACCCACACCCCCGCCGGAATAGCCGTCAGGTTCCCAATCCCGCCAAGGTTCTGCAGCACCCGCCCAACCTCTCCCGACCGAAACATCACCCAGTCCAGCATCGGCACCAGCGGAGCCCCCTGCCCCCCGGCCGCCAGATCCGCCGGCCGAAAATCACTCACCACCGGAACCCGCAACCGCTCCGCAACCACCGCCGCCTCCCCGATCTGCCACGTACACCGCACCCCGGCCCCCAGGTACCTCTCCGCCCGAGCCTGGTGATACACCGTCTGCCCATGACACCCCACCAAGCCAAGCCTCGACCCCACCCCACCCTCGCCTGCCACAATCCCTCCAGCCTTGTCATCCTGAGCGGAGCGCAGCGAAGTCGAAGGACCCGCGTCTCTACCCAGACCCCCAGTACCCGCCCCCGCCCGCAGCCCCACCCCACGCTTACTGCTCACCCGCCCAACCCTTTTCGCGTTGTCATCCTGAGCGAAGCGCAGCGAAGCCGAAGGATCTGCTTCTCTACCCAAACCCCCAACACCCGCCGTCATCCCACCCACCTCCCCAACCCGCACCCCGAACCCCGCGCAAGCCTTCGCCACACACTCCCCATACACCGCACCCAGCCGCCAGCTCAACCGGCTCATCTCCGCCACACTCATCGCCTCGGCATCCATCGCCCGCAGCACCGCCTCCCGCACCGCCTTCGGATACCGGAACCCCACGATGCCCCAGCACCTTCACCCGCGGCTCCCCATCCCCCCCGGCCCAGATCCGGCACACCGCCACGTCCACCCCATCCGCCGAAGTCCCACTCATCACCCCGGCCACCACCATGACCCTCGCCTCACCCGCGAACCCGCCGCCTCGGCGCTCAACCCCGCAGCTCCCGCTGCAGCTCCGCCAGCAGGTTCAACGCCTCCCGCGGCGTCATCTCGTCCACATCCACCGCACCCACCCGGTCCACAATCCTCTGCGACAGCGGCGTAAACATCGTCATCTGCATCGCCCCCTCGCCCGCTGCCGGCACCCTGCCCATCGCCGCCTCCCGCACCTGCTGCGTCTCCGCCCGCTCATGCACCTTCAGCACCTCACGCGCGCGCGCAATCACCCCCCCGGGAATCCCCGCCAGCCGCGCCACCTCGATCCCGTAGCTCTTGCTCGCCGCCCCCGTCTCCACCGTATGGAGAAACACGATCCCGCCCCCGCTCTCCTTCACCGTCACCCGCAGATTCTTCAGCCGCTTCAGCCGATCCTCAAGCATCGTCAGCTCATGGTAGTGCGTCGCAAACAGCGTCCGCGCCCCGATCCGGTCATGCAGATGCTCCACCGTAGCCCACGCCAGGCTCAGCCCGTCATACGTCGCCGTCCCCCGCCCCATCTCGTCCAGCAGCACCAGGCTCCGCGAGGTCGCCGTATTCAGTATCGCCGCCGTCTCCGTCATCTCGACCATAAACGTCGACCGACCCCGCGCCACGTTGTCGCTCGCCCCAATCCGCGTAAAGATCCGGTCCACCAGCCCCAGCCGCATCCGCTCCGCCGGCACAAAACACCCACACTGCGCCATCACCACCAGCAGCGCCGCCATGCGCAGATACGTACTCTTGCCACCCATATTCGGCCCGGTAATCAGAAGCAGTAGAAGGACCACGAAACCAATTCACTGATCTACTTGCGA
Organism: uncultured Acidobacteriaceae bacterium; assembly: GCA_963752655.1. Classification (GTDB taxonomy): domain Bacteria; phylum Acidobacteriota; class Terriglobia; order Terriglobales; family Acidobacteriaceae; genus Edaphobacter. The sequence goes on along the minus strand of CAVVZK010000003.1, from coordinate 94,912 downwards.
ATACATCTTCAACCGAGCCTCCACAAACAAAGAGTTAGGCACAAACCGCCCCACCCCCTGCTCCTCCAGCCGCCGTTCCACCACCGGATGCCGCCCCCGACCATCTCCAGCACGCCACCCTCATCCACCGTCGGACGCACCCATCCCCGCAGCGCCGCCAGATGCGCAAAGCACGCCAGGAGATCAACTTCCGCCACCTTCCTTGAAGTAGCCCGCACCCGCCCCGCCGCCCGCCAGCACCTCCCTCCGCAGCTCCGCAAAGATCCTCCGCTCGATCTCCCCGCACCGCTCCTGCGCCGTAAGTATCTTTGCCTCCAGCTCCTTCAACTCCGGCGTCGTAAACCGCTCCGCATTCACCAGCGTCTGCTTCCGCTCATAGTCCGCCGGAACCGCCCGCGCATTCGCCTTCGTCACTTCAAGGTAGTACCCGAAGACGTTGTTAAAGCGCACCTTTAGGCTCCCGATCCCCGTCCGCGCCGCGCTCCCTCTCCTCGATCGCCGCAATCGCCTGCCGCCCATTCCGCCCAATCCCCCGCAGCTCATCCAGCTCCGCCGTCCACCCCCTCCCGAATCGCCCACCCATCCCCAATCGACACCGGCGGCTCCTCCACCAGCGTCCGCACCAACCTCTCCCGCAGATCGTCCAGCGTATCGAACTCGCTCGCCAGCTCCCCCCATCGCTCCGCCCGGAAACACCCGCACGCCTCGAGCACCACCGGCAGCCGCCCCAGCGTCGCCGCCAGCGCCGTCACCTCCCGCGGCCCCGCCGAATCCAGCGCCACGCGCCCCAGCAGCCGCTCCAGATCAAGCACGCCGTCAAGCGACCTCCGCAGCTCCTCCCGCCCCCGCAGATCACCCACCGCCTCCCCCACCGCATCCAGCCGCGCATCGATCTCCCCGCTCCCCGACGCCGGCCGAAGCAGCCTACCCCGCAACAGCCTCCTGCCCATTGGCGTCAAACACGCATCCAGCGCCGAAAACAAAGTCATCTGCGACGTCTCTCCCGCAAACAGCGGCTCCACCAGCTCCAGGTTTCGAACACTCACCACATCCAGCTCCAGGCACGTCGACCGCTCATAGTACCGCAGGCCGTCCACATGCTCCAGCGCCCCCTGCTTCGTGCGCCGCAGGTACTCGATCACCGCCCCGCCGCAACCGCCGCGGCCTCGTGCCCGCCCAGCCCGAATCCGTCCAGCGAGTGCACCCCGAACTGCCTCTTCAACAGCGGCACGGCATACTCCGCCGTAAACACCCAGTCCTCAAGCGTCGTCGTCGTCCCGACCCGCCGCCACACCGCCCAGTCCTTCCGCCGCCTCCCCGAGCAGGTTCGCCCTGGTCGTCAGCCACCGCCCGCACACAGCAGCTCCGCCGGTCGCAACCGCGCCACCTCGTCCATCGCCTGCGCCCACCCGCTCGCCCCCGCAAACTCCGTCGCCCGAAACTCGCCCGTCGAAAGATCCAGCATCGCCACCCCGCACGCAGCCGCCCGGCGCCCCGCTCGCCCGCGCATCCGCGCGCATGCTCACCAGCCAGTTGCTCTGCTCTCCCCCCAGCGCCGGATCCACGGCCGTCCCCGGCGTCAGCACCCGCGTCACCTCGCGCCGCACGACTCCCTTGGCGAGCTTCGGGTCCTCCATCTGCTCGCAGATCGCAACCCGGAATCCCCGTCCGCAGCAGCCGCTGCAGATACCCTTCCGCCGCATGGTACGGAACCCCGCACATCGGTACGGCCCTCAGCTTGTCCCGCGCGGTCAGCGTCAGTTGCAGCTCTTTCGCGGCGACCACCGCGTCTTCGAAGAAGAGCTCGTAGAAGTCGCCCATCCGGAAGAACAGCAGCGCGTCGGGATATGCGTCCTTCGCCGCCCGGTACTGGCGCATCGCAGGTGTCAAGATCTCTTCAAGATCCCCCTTCGGCGCCGGCTCGTCTGCTGCGTCTTCTGCCATGGCGAACCGCCAGAATACCCCAGCTCGCCTCCGCCGCCGGACATGCATCCAACCTGGAGAAGACTGATCCACTATTCGCTCCATGCAGCGCTTCCCAGGAGAGCAGTCCATGATTCAAGTTCACGATGACCGAGGCGCAGTTCAACGCAGAAGGCTCGGGAGCTCAAAGCAAAGTATGACCTCGACCTCACCGGAGCCCGCTGGCAAGATCACCAAGGATGGCGTCACCGCCGGCTACACCCATCTACGACGACACGCTCACCGTCCATATCCTCGACAAGCCCTTCTTCATCAGCACGGAATACTGCGAGCAGAAGCTGCAGGAGCTTCTGGCCGGAGCTAGCCCGCGCCATTCCCGCCACACACCCATACCCGCCTCACCCGGACGTATCCCTCTCTCCCACCGAGCTCGCCCCGTATACTGAAGTGTCGCGCCTGAACAACCCCGCGCCACCCTCACCATGTCTCTCCTCTGGCTCAGAGTCGCCGTTCTCCTCTACAGCGTGGCCGCACTCGCCGTGCTCCCGGCCGCGCTCTACGACCGCCCGCGCTGGCGCCACATCGCCCTCCCCGCCGTCGTCATCGGCCTCCTCTTCCACTTCGTCTCGCTCGCAGAAACCCTCAACGCCGCCCATCACACCCTCCCCGTCGATCGCCACGAGAGCCAGTCGCTCCTCGCCCTCCTCCTCGCTCCTGCCTTCCTCGTCGTCTATCTCCGCTACCAGCTCGGTCGCCGTCGGCGTCTTCCTCCTCCCCATCGCCGTCCTCCTCAGCCTCGAGCCCGCCTTTCGCCCCGGCCCTGTCGCTCCTTCCGCCAGAGCACTCGGGCTGGATCTTCCTCCACATCGGCCTCCTCCTCGCCGCCTATGCCGCCCTTATCCTCTCGCTCCTCACCAGCGTCCTCTACCTCTACCAGGAGCGCCGCCTCAAGGCGAAGCAGCCCGCCCTCCGCTCCCTCCCACCCCTCGACACCACCGACCAGATTGCCCTCAAGGCCCTGCTCTTCGGCCTCCCCTGCATGACCGCCGGCCTCCTCATCGGCTCAGCCCTTGCCGAGCAGACCGTCGGCCCCACCTTCTTTCTCGATCCCAAGGTGCTGCTCTCCTTCGCCATGTGGATCGCCTACATCGGCATGATCTTCATCCGCCGCCACTCCGGCCTGCGCGGCCGCCGCGCCGTCTACCTCTCCGGCTTCGTCTTCCTCGTCGTGCTCGCCGTCTGGTCCGCCAACCAGCTCTCCGCCGTCCACCGGTTCACGCGCCCCATGAGCGCGAGCAACGGCCAGCCGAGCCTCGTCCTCCTCGGCATCAACCACAACACCGCTCCCCTCGATGTCCGCGAGCGCCTCGCCATCCCCTCCGCTCGCCTCGGCGATGCCACCCGCGCCCTGGCCGATCAGCCCGGCATCCGCGAAGCCCTCATCCTCTCCACCTGCAATCGCGTTGAGCTCCTCACCGTGCAGGATGCAGCGGCAGTCTTACCCCCCCAGACCTCACCACGAACAACGGCGTCACCAACTTCACCCTGCCGACAACGGCATGCTCACCTTCCTCAACGACTTCCTGGACATCCCCCCCACCGCCATTCAGCCACACGTCTACGAGTACCGCGAGCGCGAGGCCGTCCGCCACCTCTTCCGCGTCGCCAGTTCGCTCGATTCGCTCGTCGTCGGCGAGGCCCAGATCCTCGGCCAGGTCAAGGAGTCCTGGAGCGTAGCTCGCGAGGTCGGCGCCATCTCCTCCACGCTCGACCCACTGCTGCAGCGCGCCTTCAACGTCGCCAAAAGGGTCCGCACCGAGACCCGCATCGGCTCCTCCAGCGTCTCCATCGCCTCCGTTGCCGTCGACCTCGCGCGCAAGATCTTCGGCGGCCTCAAGGGCAAGCAGATCCTCGTCGTCGGCGCCGGCAAGATGGCCGAGCTCGCCGTGCGCCACCTCGTCCAGCACGGCGCCTCCTCGCTCCTCATCGCGAATCGGACCGAATCTCGTGCGCGCGACCTCGCCGCACGCATCTCCGAGCAGTTCACCGCTACCCCCGATCGCCATCACCATCCTCCCCTTCGATCAGCTCTACGCGCACGCCCATCAAGGCCGATATCGTCATCACCTCGACCGGCGCCGGGACCTCGGCCGACGAGGCCGGAAAGATCTTCACGCCCGCCCACGGCCGCCTCTTCCTCGAGCGCCGCCGCAACCGCCCCATGTTCTTCATCGACATCGCCGTCCCCCGCGACGTCGACCCCGCACTCAACGAGGTGGAAGGCTGCTTCGTCTACGACATCGACGACCTTCAGCAGGTCACCTCAGCAACCTCGCCAGTCGCTCACGCGAGGCCGCGGCCGCCGAAACCATCGTCACGCAACGAGGTCGAGCAGTACCAGCAGCGGCTGATCGATGCACCCGCTTTCGAGGCCATCAAGGCCCTGCAGCAGAGCGCCGAACTCATCCGCCAGGCAGAGCTCGCACGCTCCGCCGAGAAGCTCTCCGGCCTCACCGAAGACCAGAAGGCAGCCGTCGAGGCACTCACCCGATCGCTCATCGGCAAGCTCCTCCATCCCCAGATCGCCGGCCTCCGGGCAGCCACGGTCTCGGCGACGACAAAGACTCCTGAACGCTCGAGCCGCAATCTTTAGCGCTCCAGCCAACGAATCGCGCAAACGCAAGCGCGTCAAACAGCACTTTGGCCGCCGACACCATCGAAGAGACAGCGGTTCACATCTATGAACGCAAAGGTGAAGACGATGGCGCTTTCGAAAACAACACAGGATCATGACGAGATTCAGCAGTGGGCAGAGACGCGCGGAGCAAAGCCCGCCGAGGTCGCAAGCACCGAGAGCGAAGGCCAGACCGGCATCCTTCGGCTGGAGTTCCCCAACGCAACCAACGCCAACGACAGCGCGCTCAAAGAGATCTCCTGGGATGAATTCTTCGAGAAGTTCGACGCGAGCGGCCTCGCACTCGTCTACCAGGACGCTGACCGCCGACGGCGAGCAGAGCAACTTCAACAAGCTGTCTACCCCGAGAACGTAAAGAGCCAATCCGAAGAAGGGCCCTCCGCCAAGAGGCTCCGCCAAGTCGCCTCAAAGGAGCATCAGCCGAAGTCATCAGCCGGTCCTCGAGACGAAGTCCTCCGGCGCGACGCTCAAGAACCGGCTCAAAGGGTGCACGTCTCGAAATCCGCAAGAAAGTCCCCGGCAAAGAAGACAGCGCCGCAAAGGCCGCCGCAAGAAGACCCCGGCGAAGAAGCGCAGTCCTCGCCCAAAGAGGCTCCAGCAAAGAAAGCTCCAGCCAAAGCGGCCTCCAAAGCTGCCACGAAGTCGTCTCCAGCAAAGAAAGCTCCCGGCCAGCAAAGCACCCGCAAAGAAGCCCCCGGCCAAAAAAACCGCCGCCAAAAAGTCGCGACCGGCGCACGCCGCTAGACGCGCGGCAAACGCGTCACGCACGAAGACATCCCTCCCAGCGCACGACGTCCGCGGCGGCAGCCGTGCGCCGCACCCTGCCCTTCCCGTATCCTGAAGTAACCATGTCTGATCCGCATCGGCTCCCGAGGCTCCCAGCTCGCTCTCTGGCAGGCAAACCACATCGCAGCCCGCCTCCGCACCGACGGACACGACGTCGAGATTCAAGTCATCCGCACCACCGGCGACCGCATGCAGCAGCCCGGCTTCGTCCCCCCGCCCGACTTCGGCAACGGGCAGTCCCTCGACAGCAAGGGCATCTTCATCAAGGAAATCGAAGACGCCCTCGCCGAGCGGCCAGATCGACCTCGCCGTCCACTCCCTCAAAGACCTCCCCACCACGCTCGATCCCGCGCTTCACCCTCGCCGCCATCCCCGATCGCGCCGACCCGCGCGACGTCTGGGTCTGCGACGCCTTCTGGGGCCTCCACACGCTCCCCCTCAACGGACGCGTCGGCACCACCAGCCCCCGCCGCCAGGCCCAGCTCCTCGCCCTTCGTCCCGACGTCCAGTTCGTCGAAATCCGCGGCAACGTCGACACCCGCCTGCGCAAGCTCGAAGAAGGGAAGTGCGACGCCCTCGTCCTCGCCGCCGCCGGCCTCGACCGCCTCGGCCGCACCGAGCACGTCCACTACCGCTTCGAACCCGACGAACTCTGCCCCGCCCCCGGCCAGGGAGCCCTCGCCCTCGAAACCCGCTCCCCGCAGCACCCCCTCGACACCGAAGACCCCGCCCGCGACCCCGCCCTCCTCCGAGGCCATCGCCGCCCTCGACAACCCCACCGCCCGCTACGCCGTCACCGCCGAACGCGCCACCCTCGACGCCCTCGGCGGCGGCTGCATGCTCCCCATCGGCGTCCTCTGCACCGCTCACCGGGCACCAAACGCCGCATCTTCGCGCAGGTCCTCTCCCCCGACGGCGAAGCCATGATCGTCGGCGACATGGACGCCGACCTCTCCGTCCCCGCAGAACTCCTCGGCGAGCGCCTCGCCACCACCCTCATCCAGCGCGGAGCCCTCGAACTCCTCCCCGACCCCACCCTCGAAAACGACCCCCAACCCGTCCCCGACCTCTAACCCGCACCCCCCCCGCTCCTTACAGCCGTCCGCCACCCCGATCCAAACGCCCCCGCCCCTCACCCAAAAGGACCCCAGCGACTTGCTCCTCACCCTGCCCGACCGCGCCGTCAACCTCCTCCGCGCGCTCCTCGTCCTCACCCTCGCGGCAGGCACCATCTACTACATCGCCTTCTCCATCCACTGGCCCCTTCTGGTCGACTCGCCCGTCATGCACTACGTCCGCTTCCTCATGGACCACGGCTTTGAGCCCTACCAGACCATCACCGATAACAACATGCCCGGCTCCTACCTCTTCGAAGGCTGGGCCATGCACCTCTTTGGCCCCACCGACCTCGCCTGGCGCTTCTACGAGTTCTTCCTCCTCGCCGTCATCACCCTCGCCATGGTCGCGATCGCTCGCCCCGTCGACTGGCTCGCCGGTGTCTACGCCGGTGGCCTCTTCATCCTCCTCCACGCCAGCGAGGGGCCCAACCTCTCCGCCGAACGTGAAGAGGTCATGGCCGCGCTCATCTTCTGCGCCTACGCCCTCCTCTTCACCGCCGTTCGCCGTCGCCGCCCCGTCCTTCTCCTTCCGTTCGGCTTCCTCTCCGCCCTCGCCGCCTCCATCAAGCCCACCATCCTTCCGCTCGACCTCCTCGTCCTCATCCTCGCCCTCGTCGTCCTTCGCCGCCGTCAGCTCGCCGCCGCCCCATACCTCCTCTGGGCGCTCGCCGGGCTCGCCGCCGCCTTCTCGCTCGATATCGGCTTCCTCCTCGTCCACCACGCCGTCCATCCCTTCCTGTTCGTCCTCCGCGTCATCACCCCGGCCTACGTCTCCCTCCGCAACCCGGGCTGGCGCATCCTCCTCCCGCACGCCATCCCCCTCAACATCCAGCTCATCCTTCCCTTCGGCCTCCTGGTCCTCATCCTTCACCGCCGCTGGAACTGGGAGCGCTGGGCACTCCTGCTCGGCGCCTCCGTCGGTGCCTTCTCTTACTTCGCCCAGGGAAAAGGCTTCCTCCACCACCGCTACACCCTGCTCAGCTTCCTCCTCCTGCTTCTTGGACTCGAGCTCCTTCCCGCCCTTCGCCGGCGAGGCCTCGCCCGCTGGGCCGGTGCCGCCGGAATCCTCGTCACGCTCGTCGTCAGCATCCCTCACTACCTCCTCACCATGCGCTCCATCAGCACCCATAGCGAGCTCACCGAGGCCATGCAAGCAGACCTCCGCAACGTCAGCGGCGGCCACCTCGAGAACCTCCAGCACCAGGTCCAGTGCTTCGACCTTGTCTTCGGCTGCCTCAACTCCCTCTACCACCTCGATCTCGTCGAAAACACCGGCTACACCGGCGACCTCCTGCTCTTCTCCACCACCGAAAACGCAGCCTCCCGCTACTACCGCGATATGTTCTGGCGCGAGCAGGCAAGGCTCCCCGCAGACGTCTTCGTCATCACCAACCAATGGTTCGGAGATACCAACACCTTCACCAAGCTCGACACCTGGCCCGCCTTCGCCCAGTACCTCGCCGCCAACTACACGCTGGTCATCGCCCGCGAGTTCCCCCGCGAAGGCCTCGGTCCAACCACAGCCTCGCCTGGCGGCGATCCACCCTCCTACCGGATCTACCTCCGCAACGGCAGCCCTACGCTCATCAGGTATCGGCAAGTGACGCCGGCGCCCGCCCTGCCCGTCCCAAACCTCGCGCCTACTCCCGCCGGCTCACATCGCAAGGGCAGTCGGCCGACGCGTAACGGGCAGTTGGCTGTGATGGGAGCGCTCACGCACCGTCGCGGCTCCCTCGGTTGTCATCCTTCGCTAACGGCGGAGGATCTGCTTGTGCTCCTGTCCTTCGCCCTTGCAGTTGCCTGTTCTTTAGTTGTCATCCTTCGCCAAGGCGGAGGATCTGCTTCTCTACCCACAAGCCCAGCTCCACCCCGGATCGAGCCTCCGCTCTACCCAAAGCCCAGCTCCACCTCGCCTGCAACGCCCGGTCGAAACCGCGCTCCCACCCTCTTTGTCATACTTTTGTCGCCGCCCCCCGGCCCCCGCGCGCACCCCTCCCGAGTCCTATAATCGATCCCTACAGGAGCTTCCATGGCAGAGAACAACGGCAGCAAAGGCGCAAACGGAAACCAGCTCAATACCTCGCAAGCGGTCCACGGATCGGCAGCGAATCCCCCCTCGGTGAAGGCAGCAAAGGCCCCCGGGAGAAGGACGCCGGCGCGACCCACACCAATCCCCAGCTCACCACCAACCAGGGCCGTCCCGATCGGCGACAACCAGAACTCCGTCACCGCCGGCCGCCGCGGCCCCATCACCCTCGACGACTTTCATCACTTCGAGAAGATGGCCCAGTTCAACCGCGAGCGCATCCCCGAGCGCGTCGTCCACGCCAAGGGCTCCGGCGCCCACGGCCACTTCCTCGTCACCCACGACATCTCGAAGTACACCAAGGCCAAGCTCTTCTCGAAGATCGGCAACACCTGCGAGATGTTCGCCCGCTTCTCCACCGTTGGCGGCGAAAAGGGTTCGGCCGACACCGCCCGCGACCCCCGCGGCTTCGCGCTCAAGTTCTACACCGAGGAAGGGAACTGGGACATGGTCGGCAACAACACGCCGATCTTCTTCGTCCGCGACGCCATCAAGTTCGCCGACTTCATCCACACCCAGAAGCGCGAGCCCGGCTCCAACCTCAAGTCCGCGACCATGATGTGGGACTTCTGGTCGCTCTCCCCCGAGTCCCTCCACCAGGTCACCATCCTCTTCTCCGACCGCGGCATCCCCGACGGCTACCGCCACATGCACGGCTTCAGCTCGCACACCTTCTCGCTCATCAACGCGCAGGACGAGCTGCATCTACGTCAAGTGGCACTTCCTGACCAACCAGGGCATCAAGAACCTTCACCGCCGAAGAGGCCGAGCTGCTCGCCGGCTCCGACCCCGACTACTCCCAGCGCGACCTGCTTCACGCCATCGAGCAGCGGCGACTTCCCCTCCTGGACCGTGCAAGATCCAGGTCATGCCCGAAGATCGAGGTCGACAACTTCAAGTACGATCCCTTCGATCTCACCAAGGTCTGGCCGCACGAGGAGTTCCCGCTCATCGACGTCGGCGTCTTCACCCTCAATCGCAAGCCCTCCAACTACTTCGCCGAGGTCGAGCAGGCCGCCTTCAACCCGTCCAACATCCTCCCCGGCATGGGCTACTCGCCGGACAAGATGCTGCAGGGCCGGCTCCTCTCCTACCCCGACGCCCACCGCTACCGCATCGGCACCAACTACGATCTGCTGCCGATCAACGCCGCCAAGTGCAACGTCGCCAACTACAACCGCGACGGCTGCATGCGCTTCGACGGCAACTTCGGCGATCTCCCCAACTACGAGCCCAACAGCTTCGGCGGTCCCAAGGAGAACCCGCAGTTCAGCGAGCGTCCGTACAAGGTCCGTCCGACGACGGCGATCCATCGTCGCCCGCTACGATCATCGCGAGAACAACGACGACTACACCCAGGCCGGCGATCTCTGGCGCCTCTTCCCGGAGGACGAGAAGGATCGCACCGCCGAGACCATCGCCAGCTCCCTCGGACAAACGCCGCTTCGCATCCAGAAGCTGCAGCTCAGCCACTTCAAGAAGGCCGACCGCTGACTTTGCCGCCCGCATCGCCAGCTCCTCGACGGCAACGAGCACCCCGAGTACCTCCACGGCGCCCGACGCCGCCGAACTGGCAGCCTCAGCCCGCCTCCCCGAGAAATAACCGCAAACCGGCTCGGGAATGGCGTAACCGCCACCCCAACCCGTCTATCATTGAAACAGTGGCAAAAAGGGAAAGGCTCCGGTTCAACCGGAGCCTTTCCCTTGCTTTCAAGACTTTATGCCTAAACCCAGCACTATCTGGACTTTACCTTGTACCCCTTGGTCAACCCGTCCGGAATGAAGACTTTGCGGATAGGTACGGGGGGGACGTACCCTCCCGTACCCTGGGCCCCTCTGGTCGTCATCCCGAGCCCATATCGTTGTCATTCTTCGCGCAGCGGAGGATCCGCTTCTCTACCCAAAACGCCCCACCAACCACCAACGAACCACCGCTACCCCCGCGTCCGCGGATCCATCCGATCCCGCAGCGCATCACCGATGAAGTTGAACGCCAGCACCAGCAGCATCACCGCCATGGCAGGGAAGAACAGGAGGTGCGGCGAGTCGAACAGGTGCGACCGCGCATCGTTCAGCATCGCCCCCCAGCTCGCCGCCGGCGGCGGAACCCCAAGCCCCAGGAAGCTCAGCGTAGCCTCCGCCAGCACCGCCCCCGCCATCGCAATCGCCGCCTGCACAATCAGCGGCTGCACGATGTTCGGCAGGATGTGCCGCACCATCAAACGCAGGTCGGACGCCCCCAGCGCCCGCGCCGCCTCCACAAACTCCCGCTCCTTCACCGCCATCACCTGCCCCCGCACCAGCCGCGCATACCCCACCCACCCCGACACCGCCAGCGCCAGCATCACATTCCGCAACCCCGGCCCCATGAACGCAACAAAGGCAATCGCCAGCAGGATCCCCGGCAGCGCCAGAAAGGCATTCGTCACGTAGACGTTCAGCACCACGTCCGTCACCCCACCATAGAAACCCGCCGCATACCCCGCCACGAGGCCCACCGCCAGCGAAACCCCCACCACACTCACCGACACCAGCAGCGAGATCCGCGCCCCAAACAGCACCCGCGAAAGGATATCCCGCCCCAGCTCATCGGTCCCGAACCAGTTCGCCGCCGAAGGCGGGAGCAGCCGTCGTCCCAGATCCAGCTGCGCCGGATCCCGCGGTGCCAGCCAGGGCGCAAACACCGCACACACCAGGAACACCCCGAGCAACACCACACCCGCAGCCGCCAGCGGTTGCCGCCTCACCCACCCCCAGACCCTGGCCGACCCGCTACCCATCCCCCCATCATGGCACGCAGAGCGGCACCCATGACATCATGGGATTTCCCCCGGCACCACGCGCGGAGGGCGAAAGGGCTCCGTCTGCACATCCTCCTCTACGGCCTCAACTCCTCCCCGGAGCTCACCGGCATCGGCAAGTACACAGGCGAGATGGCCTCCTGGCTCGCCCGCCGCGGCCACCACGTCGACGTCGTCACTGCACCCCCCTACTACCCCGCCTGGAAGATCCGCCCCGACTACCGCAACGCCTACACCACCGAACACCCAGAGCCCAACCTCACCATCCACCGCTGCCCCCTCTACGTCCCCGCCACCCCACCGGCCTCAAGCGCCTCCTCCACCTCGCCTCCTTCGCCCTTTTCAGCACTCCAGTAGTCCTGCGCGAGGCCACATCGCAACCCGACGTCGTCGTCACCGTCGAACCCACCTTCTTCGCCGCCCCCACCGCCCTCCTCGCCGCCTTCCTCGCCCACGCCCCCTCCTGGCTCCACATCCAGGACTTCGAGGTCGACGCCGCCTTCGACCTCGGCCTCCTCCCCGCCAGAGGAGCGGTCCACGCCTTCGCCCTCTCCCTCGAGCAAATCTTCACCCGCCGGTTCCATCGCGTCTCCTCCATCTCCGACAACATGGTCGAGCGTGCCGTCAGCAAGGGCGTCCCCTCCGCAAGGGCCATCCTCTTTCCCAACTGGGTGGACGTCGACGCCATCTACCCCGTGCCCCCCGGTCTCCCCAACCGCTTCCGCGACGAACTCGGCCTCGGGGCCAAGATCGTCGTCCTCTACTCCGGCAACATGGGGAACAAGCAGGGTCTCGAGCTTCTTGCTCCCCTCGCATCCTCCTTCGCCTCCGACGCTCCCGGCACCGACCCCTCTATTCACTTCCTCTTCTGCGGCGACGGCGCGTTTCGGCCCCAGCTCGAGTACCTGGTTGGCAACCTCCCCAACGCCACCCTCCTCCCCCTCCAGCCCCTCGACCGCCTCAACGACCTCCTTAACGCCGCCGACATCCACCTCCTCCCTCAGCGCGCCGGAGCCGCCGATCTCGTCATGCCTTCCAAGCTCACCGGAATGCTCTCAAGTGGCCGCCCCGTCATCGCCACCGCAGACCCCGGTACCCGCCTCGCGGACGTTGTCGCCCCTGCCTCGCCCACCTTCCCCCTAGGCCTCGTCGTTCCTTCCGGCGATCACGATGCTCTTCACAAGGCCGTCGCCCGCCTTGCCTCCTCTTCCTCGCTCCGGTTGAGCTTAGGCGCCAACGCCCGCCAACACGCTGTGCAGTTCCTCGGCCGAGAGCAGATTCTCCTCCGTTTCGAGTGCGAGCTCGCGAAACTCCTAACCGATTCGGGGTATGCCGCGCCCTCTGATCACGTTCGAATGTCCAGCTAGTTCAAGTAAGATTGCGAAGACGAAGAAAGTGGAGAACTCCCGCTGTGAAGAAAGCACTTATTACCGGTGTCACTGGCCAGGACGGCGCCTACCTCGCAGCCTTCCTCCTCGCCAAGGGATACGAGGTCCACGGCATCAAGCGCCGGTCCTCTCTCTTCAACACCGCCCGCATCGACCACATCTACGAAGACCCACACATCCCACATCGCCACTTCGTCCTTCACTACGGCGACATGACCGACTCTTCCTCGCTCATCCACATCGTCCAGAAGGTCCAGCCCGACGAGATCTATAACCTCGCCGCACAGTCCCACGTAGCCGTCTCATTCGAAGAACCCGAATACACTGCAAACTCCGACGCTCTCGGCGTGCTGCGTCTTCTTGAGGCCATTCGCATCCTTGGTCTGGAAAGCAAAACGAGGTTCTACCAGGCGTCGACCTCTGAACTGTACGGCTTGGTGCAGGAGATTCCGCAGAAGGAGACTACACCCTTCTACCCTCGCTCCCCCTACGCGGTTGCAAAGATGTACGGTTACTGGATCGTGGTGAACTACCGCGAAGCGTATGGGATCTACGCCTGCAACGGCATTCTGTTCAACCACGAGTCCCCTCTCCGCGGAGAGACCTTTGTCACCCGCAAGATTACTCGTGGCCTCTCCCGCATAAAGGTTGGACTCCAGCAGCAGCTCTTCCTCGGGAATCTCGATGCCAAACGCGACTGGGGGCACGCCCGCGACTACATCGAGATGCAGTGGCTCATGCTTCAGCAGGAGAAACCGCAGGACTACGTTATCGCGACAGGGGAGCAGTACAGCGTGCGTGACTTTGTCCAGCGCTGCGCCCAACTGCTCGAGTTAGAGCTCACGTGGCAAGGAACTGGCGTTGATGAAAAAGCGACTGACAAGCAGGGCAATGTTGTCATCGCAGTGGATGCCCGTTACTTCCGGCCCACAGAGGTCGAGACGCTTCTTGGCGACGCATCGAAGGCCCGGCGGGAGCTTGGATGGACTCCTCGCATCAGCTTCAACGACCTCGTCCAGGAGATGGTCGCGTCTGACTTGAAGTCCGCTCAGCGCGACGCTCTTGTCCGCGAACATGGATTTGACACCTACAACGTTCGCGAAACCTAGGACACGAGATGCCCGAAGTGCATATGGACCAAGACGCAAGGATCTACATTGCTGGACACCGCGGTCTGGTCGGCTCTGCAGTACATCGTCATCTCACAAGGCTCGGCTACTCCCGTCTCCTAACGCGCACGCGGTCCGAGCTAGATCTTCGGGATGCATCGGCCGTCGCCCACTTCTTCGAGCAGCAGAGGCCTAAATACGTTATCCTCGCCGCTGCGAAGGTAGGTGGCATCTTCGCAAACGATACCTTCCCCGCTGACTTCATTCGCGACAACCTCATCATTCAATCGAACGTAATTGAGTCCTCACGCCTCAATGGGGTCAATCGCCTCCTCTTTCTGGGCTCCTCCTGCATCTATCCGAAGCTGGCTCCGCAACCTATGCCGGAATCCTCCCTGCTCACCGGCCCACTCGAGCCCACAAATCGCCCCTATGCAATAGCTAAGATCGCCGGCATCGAGATGTGCTGGAGCTACAACCGCCAGTACGGGACGAAGTACCTGGCTGCGATGCCGACCAACCTCTACGGACCCGGAGACAACTTCGATCTCGCAAATTCGCACGTGCTTCCAGCGCTCATTCGAAAGACGGCCGACGCACTTCGCACGGGAGCAAAAGAGGTAATTGTTTGGGGCACCGGAACACCTAGACGGGAGTTGCTCTACTCTGATGACCTTGCCGAAGCATGTGTCCACCTCCTCAATATGGATGAATCCACCTTTGACTCACTTCTGACAAACGACACTCCGCCCCTCATTAACATCGGCACCGGGGAAGATGTCACGATCCGTGAGCTCGCTGAAGCCGTGGGCCGCGTTCTCGGCTTCGAGGGTACATTTGTCTTCGATCCCACCAAGCCTGATGGAACACCCAGGAAACTGATGGACGTCACACGCCTCCATCGCCTCGGCTGGCATCACGTCACTACCCTGGAACAGGGCATCGCCAAGACCTGGGACGCCGTGCGTTTGCAGTTGTCGTGATCAGCCGACCCTGCTCTGTCCCACATCTTGCTACTCCCGTACTCGCTTCGCCATAGTGCGTCTGGTGGGTCCTCCAACCTGCAGAAGCTCCAACGTAGTCGGCGAGGATCAGGGATGATCAGGAGTCGCATCGACCCTTGTCACAGGCCAGACCCGAAGGTGGTATTCACCTGCGCCATGCCTGGTCCCTAGACTCACGACATCGCAGCCCTCATAGAGCAGCGAACCGTCAGTCCTGGGGTCAACGCCCATGTTTCGCTTTGTCACACTGCTTCGTTCCGTCCTCCCTGTCCTCGCCGCAACGCCGGCCTTCGCGGTAACCCTTGGTGCTCTCAACGCACCAAACGCGGCAGAGCAACTTCTCCTTGCGCAGGCGAACCAAGATCGAGCGCAGCACAGCCTCACCCAGCTGGAGCGTGATCCGCTTCTTGCGCAGGCGGCTTTATACCACGCCTACCAAATGGCAGAGCACGCCGACATCTCTCATGGCTTTCCCGGCGAGCCGGATCTATCGGCCCGGGGAGCCAGCGCCGGTGTCCGATTCTCGCTAATCACGGAGAATGTTGCCGAGGCCGGCGAGCCCACCATCATTCACAATATGTGGATGCACTCCGAAGGTCACCGCGCTAATCTTCTCGATCCCGATGTCAACGTTGTCGGCATCGCTGTGGTCACACGTGAGCACCAGGTTTACGCTGTGGAAGACTTCGCCTCTACCGTTGACAGCCTGTCCATCAACGAGCAGGAGACTGCGGTAACAAACCTCCTCTCGACCACCGGCCTGAACGTCGCGAAGAACGGTCCAGACGTCCTCGCCAACGCCCGTCAGACCTGTAGCATGTCCAGCGGATATGCAGGCGCGCGCCAGCCCTGGTTCATCATGCGATACACCGCATCGCGTCTCGATCAGCTTCCGCCACAGATCAAGAGCCGTCTCACCAGCGGAAAGTACCATCAGGCCGTGGTAGGTGCCTGCGCGTCCACCGAGCCAAGCGCGTTCGCCGCGTATAACATAGCCATCCTCCTGTTTCCTTAGGAGCAAGTGGCCTGCTCCTCTCCGACGGGGACCATACATTCTCAAGCAAAGAATCTCACCGCGAATGGCTTATCAGTCCTGGTCGCACCTGGTGTGTCTACTCGGGCCCGAGATTCCTGACTGCTGGTTCGCGCTGCGAACTCGGATCGGCAATGTTAGCGCGCGAGTTCACTGATCGATAAGACGCGACCCCGCCTTTGACCCGTGTCTCACCATTTGCTATAAAGAGAGACAGCGAAGCGCGTGTTCACGGGCTCGCTCAAGTTCCTGAGTAGCTCAATGGCAGAGCATTCGGCTGTTAACCGAAGGGTTGTAGGTTCGAGTCCTACCTCAGGAGCCAATCTCTCACCAACTTAGGTGCCGCTGCGCTCCATTTGCGCTCATTGGGTACGGATGGCGAGGTCCGTGGTGCGGGGCCCCAGCTACTTGCATCTCATCGTGACCACATCGCTGTAAATGTTCAACGTCGTGCGGATGTCTGCATGCCGCATCATCTTTTGCTGAACTGCAATCCTGCCCAATGCATCCACCCATAAGCGGTACGTACGTCGGAACCCATGGGTGCCCAGGTGCCCGATCTGACGACCGGGCAGCCCGGTGCAGTTCTCGACAAACTCCCGTGTAGGAGTAAGGAAGTCGGCCGAGCCTGAAAGGTCGAGCGGCAGCCGAGCAGAGCTGGAGGGCCTCGGCTCTGGACCCTGAATGGCTGGAAGTGGGCGCCGCAACGGAGGCTAACGGGAAGCTCTTCGAGAGCATAGATTCCACCTACATGGAACGCGCGACGCTCGGAGTCAAAACCGCAGCCCTATGGCGCTCGTTCGAATGCGTAATGCTTACGCACTAGCAATATGCGCACAAGGCGGGAGATCATGTCTGATCCGATATTGGTAACGTCCGCAGCGGGAACGACCGGCGGCATGACAGCCCGTCTGCTCATCCAAAGTGGCTTCGGTGTGAGAGCGCCCGTGCACACGATGGATGCTCGCGCAGAGCGACTGCGAGAACTAGGGGTGAAGTCCTTGAAGGGGACTTGCTGGACCCTCAATCAGTGAGGAGCGCCTCTCCATCGTTCACAGAGCTTACGCGAGATCACGTACATCGATGTGACCGATAAGCGATGGATAAGAAATGTTCAGGATCATGTCGCGCCCTATGTGGTCGAGCATCTTGCTGATGTCTTCAATTTTCGGTGCCCCCGGGGCTGAAGGTGTCACTGCTTACGCGGTTCACCGCAGTATGGCAAGCATCCTGGGAGGGCCTGAGAGCTTCAGGACATTTCTGCACGGAACAATGGCGGCCTTCGCAAGTGCACCCGTCACTTCTTAGGATCTACCTGGAAGGGATGCCAATGAGGTCGCCAGACCAGACGTCGAAGATCGTATGCTAAGCCCCGAGTGCGTCAATCTGGCGCCCTCACGTGGTGAGAAGCGCGTTTCGCAGTAGTACGGGACTCACGTCGCCATGCTCACGTGTCCGGAAACCCACAAGGCCGCTAATGCTGCTTTCGATCCTTCTTGGTCGACCAGGGCATTCTCTTCGGTCGATTGCCGCCGATGTAGGCCCCTTCGAGCTCCTTGAAGCGACCCAACGACCAGGGTTGCAGATCGGCACTGTGCTGAAAGATCTTTCCCGGTGTGTCGCCGCCGAGAGAATGAAAGTCATGCAGCATGTGCATTTGAACGAAGTATCCAAGTTGATGGGCAATGCTGAGCCATGAACGATCCGGGACTGCCGCTTCGCGTCCAGCTATACGCTGGAATCGGGTGATCCCCGCGTATAGCCTGGGACGACGCAGTACACGAATACCCTCAACGCCTCGGCACACACCGTGGGGTAACAGTGGCCAGACATTTACGCGGGAGCTGGAAACGGCGGCTGCACCACCCTGCTACGGGCAAAGCTACTTCGGCACGGCGAACAGCACCAAATGGAAAGACCCACGGTGGCACCCTGGCGGGCCGCCCTCGACGGGTACCCGAATGGAGGAAAGGTTAAACCGGTCTCAAGTAGATGCTTGTGATCGACACCCGGAACGGGCTTGTCTTCAAATACACCAGAGTTCGTTACATAAAGGGCGCATGCCATCAGGGGACAGAGCCACAGAGAACGAGTTCGCTCCAGTGGGTAGAGAGCCAACAAGACCTCGCCGAACGGTGTCGATGACTACGATGCGCCAGTTCCCCTGATCGACAACGTACAGTGTTCGGCCATCCGAGCTCAGCGCAAGAGCCGCGGCAAAGCTCTGGCGGAATGACGTGGTGCCCACAAACCGTCAAGGGTTATGCGCTGCAAGCGCCGCCAGCTCTTCGTCGAGTAGATGTCAACAGCGCCGGTATCGCCAGTGCTGCAGTACAAACCTTGCCGTCTGGCGAGGAAACCACACCCGTCATGACCTGTACGTTCGGACCGTTTTTTCGCCCGGACGGAATCTTTCTTGTGAAGACATGTCCAGCTGAATTGGGGCGGTCCACGATGTTCAGCGAAAAAGGCCAGCCGATCGAACGGATAGTTAGCTGCTCCGCGTCCGGCCTGACAGCGAGAGTGAACGGATTAGGCGCCGTCCCAACCCACGCCCCCACAGCCGCGATATGCCTTCCATTCGCAAGAATTTCCCTTACCGGCTCGTTCCCCTTTGCATTCACGACGCGGCTCCGCCAAGCCGCAATGCGAGCTGGAGCGCTGCCTTTGCGCTCTTGCGCAAACAGATTGTCTGAACGTAAGAACCCTGTGACCACGACGAGAACAATGGTCGGAAGCTGGAGGGCCCTTGTTAGGAGCCAGGTGATGCAAACGTACTTGCGGCGCGCTCTGCTGGTGGCCGACGTAGTATTCCAGGTCCATCGAAGCATACTCGCGAATCCTACCGGTCGGCTGAAACCCCATCACTCAACGTGCTCTTTATGTTCCCCAGCGCTTCCTGCTCCGTGGATCCCAGCGCAAAGAAGCCGGGCGACTCGTTGCAGGCAGCTACAAACCCGTTATCTTCGGTACGTTCGAGTGTCACGTGGTGGGTCTTTGTTTCAGTCTGCACGGTTGTGTGATGAGCCATGGTCTTCGCTCTCCTGGAGCGTACAGGAACTGTAGAAGCCTTAAGTAACGCGCAGATGAAGAGCTGCCTTGGAGTCAGGGCCGCGTCGAAGGCCAGGTCCACAGACACAAGCTCATCAACCGCCCGATGTACGGCGCCGCGCTGGCTTCGATCTGCTGCGGCTGCGCGTGCTGTTCGAACACGGCGAACGCAGCTGCAGGTGGCTTCAACTTCTACTGCGGTGGTTCTGGGTTTGGTGCTGGCTTCCTGTTTGGGTCCTGATCTTCCTTCGAGTCTTGAGTCTTCTTGGGATCCCGACCTGCTGCGGGCTCTTCCTTGGGCGGAACCGGCTTGGCTTGGGGGGTACTCTTCGGCCCCGGATGTGGGATCGGTTTCGCAGCCGTAGGGGTACTTGGCCTTGCGGGCGCGGGTGGCGGGGTTGCGGGTCTTGCCAGCGGTGCAGGTGGGGCGGGGCGGGTTGCGGGCGCGGACTGAACAGGCCTCGGCTGGGGAGGCGCCTGCGTGTTAGGCGTATGCGGAGCGGCGTTCGCGGGACGCGTCACAGGTGCCGTTCTTGTGGTGGGCGAAGGAGCTACCGGCTGATCGGGACGAACAACTTCGGCAGGCCGAGACGTGTTCGTTGGCGTGGGCTGGTGAGCCGGTTCTCCGGGACGGATAACAGGCGCGACCGGTGCTGAAGACGCTGCGGGGCGGCTAGGTGCCGCGGGCGGACCAGGGCGGACTGCTCCTTGAGAAGCTGCTGGTCTCGGTGCAGGCGGTGGTGGTGCGTTCTTGGGTTGAACCCTGGCCGGGGGAAGCCTGCTGATGTTTACAGGCTGCGCATGGACCGCGCTTGGAACGGCACGGGCGAGACCAAGCGGCGTAATCAGCGTGGGCCTGGCGGCCGGCTGTGCGACATTGGGCCGGGCCACGAGCGACGGATGCGGAGTGGCAGGGACCGGAGCAGTTGGACGGACCGAAACAGGCGCACGCGCTAACTGCTGCTGCTGCTGCGGAGACAGCCGTACCTGCTGTCGCGCGACGGAGGTTCCCGAGGCCATCGTGGCCACTGGAACTGCCGTGATAGAGGTCCGGTTGGCATAGTTGAAGTTATTGACAACGGTGTTGTTGATTGTCGTGTTGTTCACCGTCGTCTTATTGACGTAAACGTTGGTGATGTAGGTGTTGTAGTTGTTGACGACGGTGGTGTTACGGATGGCGGATATGTTGACGTTAGACACATTGACTTGACGGGCGTAGGTCGGCGTGCAGCGGTACCAGGGAACATAAGGCTCGCCGACGCCAATGGGGAACCATGCCGCGATACCTCCTCCGCCTCCAAGACTAACGCCGACCGAAAGACCAGAATCTCCGCCCACAAAAGCCACCAGAGCCGGAGAATAAACGGGACGGACGTTCGGGGGACCGGGGAACCATCCCCAACGGCCTCCGAGGACAGCCCAGCGACCGTAGTGGAAGGGTGCAAATCCCCACGGAGCGTCGTCGACCCAGGTGTATCCCCAGGGCGCGACGTACGCCCAGTGACCGCTTGAGTAGGGACGCCACCCATCGGGAACATTGTTGGGATACCAAACCGGGCCGTACTCGGACTGCGCTGCCCAGGTTCCGTTCGCGTCGAGATCGCCGTAACCAACCATCTGCCGACTTACGTAACGCGCCGAGACGGAGTCTTCGAGCCGGCGATCGAGATCCATGCTCCAAGCGTCGAAGTCATCATAGGGCGGCACATCGATGTACTCGATCTGAATCGGATCGACACCGTACATCTGAACTGTGTAGCCCGCCGTGAGAGGCAGATTGATATTCGGTCCTGTTAAACTGGGCTCTGCCGGCATTGACCGTGAGGCTGGAGCTGCCATTCTGAGGCGAGGCTTCGATGCGGTAGTCACCCGGCGTCTCCACCAGCACAGCGCCATTCGGAGTATCGACCTCGATCTGACTTCCGGGAGACATCTGAAAGACACGCAGTCGCACCGCTCCCTGGGCCAGACCGATCTGCTCGAAATTGTCGGTCTGATTGGTGAGGGTGACGTCGGTTGCCTGCCAGACACGCAAGTCAGCTCCGGCGAGCTGAACGAGAGCTCGGGAACCCCGCGACGTGTAGAGGCGGTCACCGCCGATCATAGGGTAGTTAGGCGGTGCCTCGGACCACTCGTCGCTGCCGGCTGCCTGCAGTGAAACTTCGCCGTTGAGATAGCTGACGCGGGCGACGGTCGCGGGTGGATCCCCCGGCCCCTGCGCAAGAAGCCGTGAGGACGTCAGCGCAGGAAAGCTCAGGAGAACAGCGGTGAAGAGCCGGCGTACTTGGAAGGCGTTCATATCATCTCCAGCAGTGCGACAGGCCCGAAAGCCTGCCTTGAAGTCTATAACCCGAACTCTCGACAAGAGACGTGGCTATCTGCGAGAGGGAGCTAGTTCTCAAACTCGGAGGTGGGGCGCTCGATAGCTCTGCAATCCAGCTCAGCCGAGCCTTCCAGCATGCGCTGCTTCTAAGGACCTGACTCGCGATGGCAACTGGCGTGCCTATCTGCTGGCCCGAGTTCCCTTACGTGGAAAGCTTAATCGCGAACTTGTACGTCCAGCTCCCCCCGCACCATTGCGGATAGTTCGTTCCCCATGCGTTGTTGAACAGGCCGAAGTGAATTCCATCTTCGACGCCAGGTAGTTGCAGAGAAAAGTTCAAGGGAGAACGTTCCCCCACCGCCACCATGGCCGTATCGAGCGACTCGATCTCGAGGTTGCCCAAGGCCTGCAGATAACGCACACTTCCAGATACCGCGTGCATGGCGCGCCCTCCGCCCTGAACGGTCTCATTCCATTCCACGGGCTCGCCTGATTTGTCGAACACAAGCCGGAACGGATGGTTCAGTATCGGCTGAAAGGTTAGCCAAAGCGCCTCGGGCATACGGTTGGACCCTTTTTCAAGCAGCGTGACCCCAAGCTCCATCTCTGGTGCGCCTACCGGGAAGCGGATATCGAGAAACATCTGCTTTGGCCAGACGGCTCTCGGGACGGCGTTTGTGTCGCCATGCGCAAAGGCAAGCTGCACAACCAGCCGATCCTCAGTTGCCGAGCTGCTGGTCCATCCTCCGACTACTTGCGGGTGCCACTCCCGGTCCGTCGCGCCGAAGCGTTCAATGCCCGGTTTGCCAAAGTCTCGTGGTGCCCAGTCCGCCTTTGTCTTGATGTATCGCTCCAGGAACGACGCGTACCTTGCGGCAGAAAGCGTTTGGTACGTCAGCAGTGCCAGGGGTCGGTTTGAAGAGGCAATCTGGTGCCCGGTCGCGCGATTCGTGAGCCGCGTGATCGCTCCTGTCCGCGGGTCGATCTCGATCTCGAAGTGCTTCGTTCGAAGGCTCTCTCCCGAGGCAAGTGGCCGCATTCCCGTAGACGATGGGGCAAGGATCGTTGAGCGCTGCGTAAGGACTTTCACCTCGGTCTGGAACTTGGCAGGTAGGGAAGTGAGTGCTTCGTTGATGTTGTCGCGCTTCTCCTGCCAGCTTTTCTCCATCGTGCGATAGCCTGGCTCGCCAAGCATGGAATGCAGGTCGGGCTCAAGATAATGATCGGTATCTAAATAGGTTTTTGTATCCGTGCCCCACGTGTGCTCCGCGGCCAGCAGCAGGCGTCGCAGCAGCAGCACATCCGTCGCGTCGCCAACACTGAAGCGTCTCTGAGCTATCCACTTCTGCCGAAGCCGTGCCGCGGCCCGGAAGGCACTTACTTTCTCCGGGTCGCTCGCGACACCATAAATCCACGTATCACCGATCTCACCCGTCACGACTGGCAGCCGATCCCGTACACGATCCACGACCAGAGCGGCATCGCTGAGGCTCGCCGCTTCAATCGCGGCCCCTGGAAACTGTTGGCGCAGGTCGTTGTAGAGAGACGCGATCTCCTTCGGCGTGTGCGGTCCACTGTTGTCGCCACGAACCACAACTGAAATGACCACGCCAGTTCCCGGAACACCGACGCTACTGCCGTAGTCATGCCGGTGATACATCACCGGCAGGCTGTCTCCTGCGGCGTTCTTCCACAGAAAAAGATCAGGCACATCGGGTGGCGTGCTCGCGGCGTTCACGCCAATATCCAAAAGTCGGATCCCCGCGTCGTTCAGCGGCCGGATCAGCCCGCGTGTGTGTCCGGGAACGTCGGTCATCTTTGCAGCGATCGTTCGCCGTCCAAAACGTTCGTCGAGGATCCTGGAAAAAGCCAGCCCGCCCTCAATCATGGACCGGTCCAGCATTTCGGTCTCCCAGCTGAAGGGTAGCGCGTGCCAGCTCAGGTCTTTGGCCGCGATGGCAGCTTCCACCTGCTTGCGCGTCTCTGCGCTGGATTGCTCCAGGTACTCATAGAGCAGCCAGGATCCTGTGGTCCAGGTATAACGATCGTCCCCGCCCGCACGAAGCTGCGCGGCCGTGCGCATGGCTGTTGGGAAGTACTCCTCGAAGTATTGCTCCTTCACCCGCGCCTGCGTCGCCGTGAAGCCCACGTCCAGGTGGCACTTCGTGATCAACAAGACCCGGGTGATGCTCTCCGCAGGCCCGGCAAAAAGCATCCGGGGCAGCCTGCCACCGATACCCGCCGAACCGGCGGTTGCTATTGCTTTCTTGAGAAAGAGTCGGCGCTGCATCACGACGCCCTGTGTGAGATAACTACTGACCGGCACAACTTACGCGAGCTGCTGACCATTTGTCCAACTTTACGGCGAGCACCGACCTCAGCTTAACCGCAGGGTCACGAAAACGAGAATGCCATCAGCCGCTGTCCATTTTCCGCTAAGCCGTTCCCTCATGCGATCGGCGCACCGGCGTTCTTGTAGATGGCCTCTATGGCAAGCAAATCTGCCAGGCCTTCCTCGCCTGGCGTACTGGGGATCTGGTTGTGGAGGACACAGTCGGCAAAATGAGTGACCTCAGTTACGAACTGATCCGGATCGAGTACCGACCCGCTACCGGAGATCTCTCCCCCCGAAGTCACCCCGGTGTATTTCAACACCACATCACCATACACAAAGGCCGGTTCGAGCCGGACGTGACCAGTGCTCCCGTTGATCTGCAGGAAGTTCGTTCCGCTCTGTCCGTAGGAGCTGCCTCCGCTGCCCAGGACCCCCGACGGAAACTTCACGAGCCAGTCGATACTCTGCTCAACGCTGGCGAATGCCGGAGCCTTGTCTTTGGTGGCCACGAATGCACGGCAGTCGGAAGGTTCCTCACCACAGAACCACCGCATTGCGTTGAGCGGATAGATGCCCAGATCCAAGAGCGATCCGCCGCCCGCAAGAGCGCGGTCGAGTCGCCACTGCTGCTTGTTCTTCATGCCGTAAAAGCCGCCCTGAAATGCTTGCACCTCTCCAAGCGCTCCTGAACGCACGAGTTGATTGAGCTTGCGAAAGGTGGCGTCATAGTGTGTCCGGTACCCCACCATAAGCTTAACCTTGGCCCGAAGACAGGCGTCGATCATCTTCCGGCACTCAGCCGAAGAGATCGCCATCGGCTTCTCGCAAAACACGTGCTTGCCAGCCTCAGCAGCCCGCACGGTGTACTCGCAGTGCATGCTGTTAGGAAGAGCTATGTAGACGGCGTCGATGGCAGGGTTGTCACGAACGCGGTCGAACGTCTCGTACGTGTAGATCGCTTTTGTCGGGACGTTATACATGGCGCTGTACTTCGTCCCCTTCTCGATAGGGTGCCCAGTGACGAGTCCAGTCAGCCGCGCGTTCGGCGAGACGCTCGTGGCGTGCATGAAGACCTCGGCGATGCTGCCCAGACCAACGGGCGCGATGCCCACACGTCGAGCTTGTTCACTCTCAGCCCGCGCATCTAGCGTGCGGCCAAGAGGTGCAAATCCTGTACCAGCAAGAGAAAGGGCAGACAGACGGTTGAAGCGGCGACGGTCCATAGCTCTGATTGTGACATGCACGTTGACGCTCTTCGCCGACGAGACTGGTGGACAGACCAGGGTTACGCTTCGTCTGTCTTTCCTTTACACGTCGCGTCGGAAATCATAGAAGACACGAATCAGGTTGCCATCAAGATCGGCGGCCATAAACTCGCGCAGCTTCCATGGTTTGTCCTCGGGCTCGGATAGTATCTTCCCCTGAGCGGCCTTCCATTGCGTGAAGAGTTCGTCCACCTCGTCCTTGCTATCGAGATTGAGCCAGAAAAGGCTCGGGCCTGTGTTGCCGTAGGACTCTCTGAAAGAGGGATTGGTGAGAAAGAGTCTGCAGTTCCCCCTTGAGATGCCTGCGATGCCGTCGTGGTCGTCCACCCAATCGAGCGTGAAGCCTAACGTGTCCACATAGTAGGCTGCGGATTTGCCGACGTCGGCCGTCGGGACCTCCGGGACAGCAGGTGGGAAAGTCATGGTTGTTGGCCTCCTCGTTGCGCAGTGTAGAGCGATGGTTCAAGACGGCGTTGCAAGTTGTCTCCCCGAAGTCGTGAATCACTGGGCATATGTTTGTGCATGGAGTGACTCAGCTCTCGCCGAAACCTTATGGCCGCACGGAATCTACTTTGTAGACCGCGATAGCGGTATCCGACAAGACCGCGAGCTGCCGTCCCGAGGGAGAGAGCGAGAAGGACTGCTCCGCGAGTGAAACGCCGCTGGCGATGATGGAAAGGAGTCGTTTGGCATCGCTGACTCGAAAGACGGCGATCTCCCCCCGTTGCAGACCCTCCTTCCGGAAGACTTTCCCGGGCGGGTTTGCGAAGTGGGTCCGAACGACACGCACGGCGAAGTCGGTGAAGTTCCGGCTGCTCGAGGTCTGTTCTATCTCCTGGGAGGAACCAAGCCGTTTCAGGATGGTATGGCCGTCCAGACGCATCACACGATACCAATGCTTGGAGGGCACCCCGCCACAGCCGATGACGAAGACCAAAGAAGATGGCAGGGTGACGAGATCGGGGTGACAATCAGATCTCGTTGTCGCGATTGTGCGCTCCGCCCCGTCCCAGGAGTATTCCTTGATATGCCAGCGGCCCCGTCCCAAGGAATGGACTCGAAGCTCACCCGCATTTGACATGACAGTGGACGGCTGGCTGGAACTCTGGCGCGTCGTGAGGAGCAGCTTGAAGTCACCATCGAAGAGCTGAACATCAGTGTCCTCTTCCGGCTCCCGCTTCAGAACGGACAGAAGCTCGAGGTAGGTGTCGCGTGTGTAACGCTCATGGGTGGTGCCCACGGCGATGTGTTGTCCGTTGGGAGACTGCGAGACGAAAACAAGCTGGCCAGCAAGGAGCAGGTCTCGCCTCACTTCAAGGCCGGGTCCGAAGAGACGGAGATGGTGGCCCATGTGAACCAGGATGCCCCCTTCGACGGTTGGCCAGAGGTACTGGGACTCCCCCTGCACAAGCCAGTCGAGGACCCGCTTCACGGCAAGAGTATCGGGATCGAGCAGAACGGCGCGGATGGTGCGCATCGATTCACCGTGGATGCCGTTGGGAGTCCTCTGGCGAAGGCTATGAGGATCATAGGTAAACAGCAGGTTCTGCGAATCGAGATAGGTGAGAGTGGACTCGAAGTCGAAGGCTCCGTAGCTTCCGTGGTTGTGCGGAATGGAGCCGAGTCCAGCCAATGGCAGGCTAAGAGAGGCTTTGGCCTCGAGAGAGGGCTCCGCAGCAGCGAGGACTGTGCAGGAAGCGGTGCAGATCTCCGTTTCGTCCACCTCCGCTGCTTCCACGGGAGCGGTCGGGACCGGATGATTGATCGAGTCGGCTGGTGATGACCTAGCAAGTGCGGGGGCGGCGGCCGCTGCGTGGGGAGGTGTTGCACTCACATCCAGAGCCGGCTTCGCAGCCGGGTGGTAGATCAGGATGAGTCGGGTTGCTGGATCGAGCCGGACATTGCCTTTGGCGGAAGAGAGGACTGACGCTCCTCCGGTTCCGGTGCCGACGCTGAGCATAATCTTGGACAGGCCGACGACCTGGCCGGCGGCAAAGGTGGTGGGCACTTTGACCGAAGACGAATGGGAACGATTGACTAGGACATCCTCCCGCTGTACTTGCAGGGGTCCAGTACCCGTGGCAGAGTTTTCCTTCATCGATCTGAGCAAACCTTCCCTGTCCGTAAGGGGCCTGCCTTCGTCCAGCTCCGGGGCTGCGACGATAGCGAACAAGCGTAAGTCGACGGATGATAGGTGACCATCACAATCAGCCTGGTCGAAGACGATGGCGATTGCGGATCCCTTGGCCAGATTGGATTTCGGGGTGACCTCGGTGACGTGGCCGGTGACCACCGACCCCGCCCGCAGTCGGCAGCCGGCGTCCGACCAGTCAACGCGAGCTTTTGCGATGACCCTGGAACCGGTGGAGAGCTTTCCCGCGTCAATCGGCGCGAGAAGTTGGACGAGGAGGGGCGCCCGGGTGGGGTTGCTCTGCTGGGGGGTACTTTGACGGGACTGGTGCGAGGAGATGTCCGTCTGCCCCTGGACCTGGCCCACAACAGAAAAGAGGAAGACAAGGGTGCATGGCAGGAACGGAAACGCGGGCCCCTGAAGCAGTCTCGCCATGACCCCAGAATCGTAACAGAAGGGTGGCTGGAAGCCCTTGCTCTGTATGACATCCTGATTTGCCGATTCACCATCGGATGACGTCACCCTTAGCCAGCCCGTCTACACTAGCAGTGGCGGCGGAGCCAACCGACTCCGCCGGGACCGCCCAAGGATCACCCGCCGATGCAGCCGTCTGTCCCGAGTGCAACCCCCACTCTCGCCGCGCCAAGCTTCTATCTCACAGGCCGCCAGCCGCTCCGCCCCGGAGCCATTCTGATTGCTACTGTGGCGGCCGTTGGTGCGCTTTCCACGGTCCTCTATGCGCTGGGTCACACGGGACGTGCACAGCTCACCTCCGGGAGCTCCGGCGCCTCCCGTTCCGACACCGCAACACCTGGAGCACCCGCGGCAGCGGACGAGAAGGACGACCCATCTCAGATCGACACGATCGTCCTCGGTGATCCCGCCGACGCTCCTGCGCCGGCCCGCCGCGGAGACCACGTCAGCAACGTCCACGCAACCATCGTCGTTCACCTTCCCCGGTTCGGCGACCAGGTTGGCCTGATCCCCGACACCCCGGCCGGCCGCCTACTCTACGCCTGGCTCGCGGCCTTCAACCACGCAAGCTACCCCGCACTCGCCAATGCTCTGCCCAATATCGCGCTCGGCTCGGCGGCCGCTGCACAGATCGAACTCCGGGAGGAGACCGGCGGCTTCAACCTGCTCTCCGCGAAAGAAGTCCAGCCCGGGGTCCTCGTATTCCGGCTCCGCGACCAGACCCCGTCCGCCGGCGAAGTCCTCGGCACCCTGCAGGTGCGTCCCGACTCCAGCCCCGCCGCGATCGCGAGCTTCAGCCTCCGTGCCATTCCCCCAACGCCGCGTCTGGACCCCGCGACCAGCGCTGCTCCCGTTCAGGCAGCCTTTCCGCGGTGAGTCTGCGATCTTGCCTGCAGCCCCAACCCCCTCACCTCCCGGCAGGGAATGCGGTGCCTCGGGCCTCATGCCTGTTCGGAATATATGGTAACTACCTCGATCGGGGGCGGCATCGGGAGGTCGGGATGTGAGGGCACCATGCCGAGCTTCTGTTCGAGGTGTATCCCGGTACAGGCCGGCAGCGGAAGCCTCCGGATGCGGTCAAAGACCTGGCCTGCCTGGTCGACACTGGAGGTTTGCAGAGTTGCGATCTCTTCAGAAGGGAAGCGTGTGGAGGGCGGGGTGCGGACCCAGTAAAAGCTGCTGTCGATGAGCAAAGATCGAACCTGGGGCAGCACCGTCCCGCTGGCAAACTCTACATGGACATCTGCCTTGACCTCTGCCTCGGGATGACTTTCGTGGAAGGCCAGCCCGTCGAGCGCTGAGAGACCGCGAGTGCCGCCGCTGTCGTCGAAATGAATGATGCTACGGACCAGTTCAGTCTCCGCATACATACGGACGCCTGCCCGCGCTGCAGTTTCCAGGACGTGCGCGATCAAGACCTTGATGTCCGGAAGCGCGATGCGTAGTTCGGGCTTGGGCACGCGCGTCCGACCGGTATAGTGCAGGCGGTACTGCGGGCGGGAAGAAGTCCAGGAATGGATCGTCCTTGAATCCTAACGACTCCAGGTGGAGCAGGAAGTCGCTCGGAGCCTCCATCATGTCGAGGTGGACTTCGACCACCATCCCGTTGCCCGGGGGTGCCTCGAGTCCGTGAAGCACTTGCATCCTGACCTCCTCATCAGCGTGCCTGCTCGCCGGATTGCTTCGTTGGGGCATTGCTCAACCGCCTTTATTCAATGATATGGACTCTTCGGGTGCTATCTGGAGAGCTGAGCCAGAACTCTATTGTGCGCATCCATCGAGTTCGGTATGCTCAACCAATCTCGGATCCAGGCTTATTCCAACATCAGGACGAACAACGGTCACTGACCGTTTCCGTCATGCGCTTAAAACCGGGAAGGAGAAGTGATGCTTGAGCCGGGCAGCGGGCACGTTATGTTGTCGGATCATGTGATCGGGATCGTCGGAGTTCTTCTCGCGGTGATCGGTGTTGCCCTCGCTTTCCTTAGCAAGGAGGTGCGAGAGCAATCAGCGAAACTCCTGCATCTGTACGGACGGCAAAGCGTCTGGTTATTGTCTTCCCTGATGCTGTTCACCGGGATTGCGCTCCTGATTGGAAGGAGCTCGGCTCCGTTTGCGGCCGGTTTTTTCGTCATCGCCGTCGGAGTGAGCATAGCAATCTGGCGTCTGGGCCTCGTGCTTGGCGCAACAGCGAAAGTTCGAGAAGATCGAGGGGCGCCGATGGAACAAGCTCACGGATGTGACCTTCGGTCATCTCACGTATGAGCCTTTCTCGATGACGCGCACCGGCAACCTGGTGGGCTTTGGAGTCGACCTCCTCCACCAGCTGTTCGACACCAACGATCCTGCGCACACGGTTAATGTGAGCGCTTACGGCGTTCCGCAGACCTGGGAAAATGTCCTCACGAGTATGGGACCTAAGACGTACCAGGTGGTTGGGACGCCCATATTTGCTACGTTTGACCGGAGCCGGGAGGCCGCTTTTACGGCGCCGCTCTTCTTCAGCAACATCGGTCTTTATATTCGAGCGGATCTCCAGGCGAAGTTCTTTGAAGAAAAGATCTGCATCGACGACCTGGACGAGACGCTTCGGCGAAACCCGCTGAAGCTGACCTTCCTCTCCGTGCCCGGCGAGATCTCGTCGAAGCTGGCCCAGAAGTACGCTGGACAGTCAACGATCGAGCGATGCAGAAGCCAGGCGCTTCTGGAGGAGTTGTTCAACAGAATCGCTGATCCCACCAGCCCGCCGCTGGCGCTCTTTTGCGAGAGCTTTTACGCCTATCACCAACCCGCCGTACGTCTGCCAAAGCCGAAGGTCGCTAACCTCCTCCGCAGTCACGAGATACTCTACCCGGTCTGCTTTGCTGTGCGACACGGAGACTATCAGCTTCGCAATTTCCTGAATATCCGCCTCCTGCAGAGTGCAAAAAAGAATGGGAGCGCGCTTGAACAGCTGTCGAAGAACCTTCCCAAATACGGATACAACGACATCTCTCCTGCCGTCCTCGCGGAGCACTTCGCAGACGAATGGCCGGTGGTGCAGGAGAAAACGGATGGCTAAAGCATGGATGCTCGCAGGAGTCGCGATTGCCGTCCTCACCGGCTGCAACCCGTCCCCGAACGGAACCGACGGAAGCATGCGTGGATTGAACCGTGTGACGGGCAGTCACACGCTTCGTGCGGCTTACATCAACTACCCGCCCAGCATGACCGTAGACCCGAACAGCAAGGCGATCGGCGGGATCATGCCCGAGGTGATCTCAGACGCCGCGAAGGCGATGGGATTGCAACTCTCCTACGTCGAAGAGACCTCGTTCGGCAGCATGGTCGACACTCTCGAGAACAACCGGGCGGACATTGTGGTCTCCGGGATATGGCCCTCAAGCTCGCGCGCTCTTCGGGCCGACTTCAGTCGCGTTGTCTACTACAGCCCGGTTTACGCCTATGTTCGAACGGAGGATTCCCGGTTCGACGGCAAGCTCGCTTCGGCAAACGATGCAAAGGTCCGGATCGCGACCATCGATGGCGAGCTCTCATCGATCGTGGCACACGCCGATTATCCCCAGGCCACCACTGTGAGCCTGCCCCAGCAGGCCGATGTTCCGCAGCTGCTGCTTCAGCTGGGTTCACGTAAAGCGGATCTGACCTTTGTCGAACCGGCGATCGCCGACGCATTTCTGGCAAAGAATCCCGGCTCGATCCGGCGGGTTTCGGATGCAGCTGCCGTGCGATTGTTTCCCAATACCTTTCTGTTCCGCAAAGGAGATACAGGCCTGCGGGATGCGATCAACATCGCGCTCGTCGAACTTACCAACTCCCGCCGGATAAGTGGGATTGTGAAACCTTACGATGCTGACGGCACGCGCTTCCTTATCCCGCCGCCACCTGTCTCTCCATAAACGAAATGGGCCAGATCCTCTCGCTGATCGATCGATACCATGAGGCCCTGCTCAAGGGAGCGCTCACCAGCATTGAACTCGCAGCCATCGCGTGGATCGGCGGCCTGTTGCTTGGCGTTCTTCTCGGGGTGTGGCGTGCAGCACATCATGGGCGAACAAAGCAGGAGGGCGTTGCACTCCTCTCGACGGTAGCGTCCTCGATTCCGGTGATGGTCTACCTGCTGTGGTGTCACTACCCATTGCAGGCGGCGCTTGGGATAAGTGTTCGCCCGTTCATTACCGCGGCGATCGTGTTTACGTTGTACAACGCTCTTGTCATCGGTGAGCTGGTACGTGGCGCGATCGGGGATCTACCGTTGTCTTTCTCGATGGCTGCACAGGCCACTGGGGTTCCGCGAACTGTCTACACGAGATACATCCTGATTCCGCTGGCGCTGCGAGCCGCCCTTCCGGGTTACCTCGGAACCCAGGTCGCGGTTCTTCATATGACACTTTTCGCAAGCTTGATCTCCGTTGATGAGCTGTTTCGCGTGACGCAAAGAATCAACGCGATCGAATATAACGCTGTGGGCGTTTTTTCCCTGCTCGCGCTCTTCTATTTCGTGCTGTCGTTTCCGCTTCTGGTTCTCGCACGTTTGGCGAATGGTCGCCTCGCCAGATTAGGCCTGGAGCGATGACGCTTTCCGCCGAGAAGATCTGTAAGAGCTATGGCCCGCATGCCGTTCTGATTGACTGCTCCTTTCAGGTCAGGGCAGGCCAGTGCGTGCTACTTCGAGGGCCGAGTGGTGGTGGAAAGTCGACACTACTCCGCATCCTCGCTCTGCTCGAGCAAGCCGACAGCGGGACGGTCTCTCATGACGGCAGAGGTTGGGAGGCGCTGCCGCCGAATGTCTCCGCATACCCCTTCTTGACCGTCGTGTTCCAGCAACTGTTCCTATGGCCAAATCTGACCATGGCGCAGAATATGTCCCTGGTGCTGGCACATCGACCGGACACTCCGCTTCCGGCACCCGCGATGGAACTGCTGGATCGGTTTGCGATATCGCATCTGCTTCAGAGCCTCCCGCACGAATGTTCTCTGGGCGAGCGTCAGCGACTTGCGATCGCACGATCTCTTCTTTCGCAAGCGAAATTTCTGTTGCTCGATGAGCCATCGTCAGCTCTGGACCGGACGAATCGCAACATCCTTGTTCGGGAGCTATCCGGGGCCATTGCGCAAGGCCGCGGCATTCTCATCGTCACGCACGACGATCTGACCTTCGACGCGATCGCGGATGAGGTCTACGAGCTTGAGAATGGGCGGATCGAGGCCGGGCAGAGAAGGGCCCGAATGGCCGGTGATCCGTAGGTGTGTGTCAGCGACCGCCTTGCTTCGCGAGCGCTGTATATAGATGACCTGATACGCCACTCTCCTCAGGGGTTTTCCCGATGATGTTGTCAAGGCACCTTGCCCTCGCTCTCGCTTTCTGCCTCGGCCCTGCCGCTGCTTCGCTTTCTACCCTCAGTGCACAGAGCACGCCCGAGATGAGATGGAGGATGATCGGACCGTTTCGGGGAGGCCGGACGCGGGCGGCCACCGGTGTTCCCGGCCAGCCAAACGTCTTCTACGTCGGCCAGGTTGACGGCGGAGTTTGGAAGTCGACGGACTACGGACGCACATGGCAGCCGATCTTCGACGGTCAGCCTTCGCAGTCGATCGGGGCGATCGCAGTTGCTCCATCAAACAACTCCGTTGTTTACGTGGGCAGCGGCGAGGGCCTGCACCGTCCTGACCTCTCCGTGGGCGATGGTATCTACAGGTCTGCGGATGCGGGCAAGACCTGGAGACGCCTGGGGCTGAATGATGCGCAGCAGATCCCGGCGCTCGCCGTCGATCC
Organism: uncultured Acidobacteriaceae bacterium; assembly: GCA_963752655.1. Classification (GTDB taxonomy): domain Bacteria; phylum Acidobacteriota; class Terriglobia; order Terriglobales; family Acidobacteriaceae; genus Edaphobacter. Next base: position 61,614 of record CAVVZK010000003.1, on the reverse strand, counting down.
ACGCGATCCGAACCGCCTCTTCGCCGCGGTGCTAGGCCATCCTTATGGGCCAAATGCGGAACGCGGCATCTTCCGCTCTGCTGACGGCGGAGAGACGTGGAAGAAGGTGCTGTTCAAGGACGAAAACACCGGCGGGTCCGACGTGGTCGTGGATCCTTCCAATCCGGATACGATCTACGCCTCGTTGTGGGAGTCGCGGCTTGCTCCGTGGGAGGATGGGAACCAGTACCAGGGGACGCATGGCGGCCTGTTCAAGTCGACGGACGGCGGAGACACCTGGCATGCCCTCAGCAAAGGGCTTCCTGACGACCTCGTCCAGGTACAGGTCGCCATGGCCGCAAGCGACCCCAAGCGTCTCTATGCGACCGTGGCTACGTTGAAGCAGGGTGGCTACGGGTCGGGCTCAGGTCTTGGGATCTATCGCTCGGACGATGCCGGCGCCGACTGGTACAAGGTCACCGAGGATCCGCGGCCATCGATGAAGATTGGCGGGGGCGACCTTCCGATTGCAAAAGTCGACCCGAAGAATCCGGACGTTCTCTATAGCGCCAGCATCGTCACCACGAGATCGGTGGATGGCGGCCATACGTGGACGAGCCTGCGCGGGGCACCGGGCGGAGACGACTACCAGAACCTCTGGATCAACCCGCAGAATCCCGAGATCATCCTGCTCGTCAGCGACCAGGGCGCACTCGTGAGCGTGAACCGCGGCGAGAGCTGGAGCTCCTGGTACAACCAGCCAACGGCGCAGCTCTACCATGTGGCTGTGACGAACGAGTTTCCGTACCAGGTGTGCGCCGGGCAGCAGGAGAGCGGGTCGGTGTGTATCTCCAGCCGGGGAAACGACGGGTCGATCACCTTCCGGGACTGGCATCCCGCGGGTGTGATCGAGTACGGCTATGTCGCTCCCGATCCGCTCCACCCGGACATCATCTTTGGTGCCGGACGGACGGAGGTCTCAAAGTACAACCGGGTCACTGGCCAGGTTCAGAACGTGACGCCGCTGCCAACGCGAAATGCGGAGATCCGTGCCGATCGCACCGAGCCCATTATGTTTTCTCCCCTCGATCCACACCTGCTCTTCTCGGCTACCAGCGTTCTTTATGAGACGAGGGACTACGGAGAGACATGGAAGACGATCAGCCCGGATCTGAGCCGGGAGCACTCCGGGCAGCCCTCGTCGCTCTCACCTCTCCCGGAAGCCGATACGTTGAAACGCCGCGGGGCGATCTACTCAGTCGCTGCGTCTTTCAAGTCGGTCGACACATTATGGGCTGGTACCGACGACGGCCTGCTCTGGATTACGGGCGACCACGGGAAGAACTGGAAGAGCATTACACCTGCAGAGGTGACACCCTGGAGCAAGGTGAGCCAGATCAGCGCGTCACACTTCGATGACACGACAGCCTATGTTTCGGTGAGCCGCCTTCGGGTTGACGACCTTCGCCCCTACCTCTTCCGGACTCACGACCGCGGAGCGAGCTGGCAGTCTATCTCGGCCGGTCTTCCGGACGACGCACCCGTCAACACGGTCCGCGAAGACCCTCTACGCAAAGGCCTGTTGTTCGCAGGAACCGAGACCAACGTCTGGTTCTCGCTCGACGATGGAGACCACTGGAGATCGCTGCAGCTGAACCTGCCGCACACCTCGATGCGCGATCTTTGGATCAAGGACAACGACCTTATCGTCGGCACCCACGGACGTTCCTTCTGGATCCTCGACGACATCTCGCCGTTGCGCCAGTTGGCCGGTCTGAAGCCCGAAGCTGTGACGCTGTTCAAGCCAGGGCGGGCATATCGCATTCGCCGCAGCACCAACACGGACACGCCCTTGCCGATCGACGAACCTGCGGGCGAGAACCCTCCTGACGGTGCCATCCTCGACTACTCGCTTCCGACATCGATCACTGGTCCTGTGAGTCTCGAAATTGTCGGCCCCAAGGGCGACGTCATTCGCAGGTACGCGAGCACAGATGCTCCCTACGCCACACCTGACGAACTCGCGAAACAACTGATCCCGCTCTACTGGTTGAAGATGCCGGAATCTCTTCCGGCCAGCCCCGGCATGCATCGCTGGGTGTGGGATCTCCGTTATGCGCCCCCTGATTCGGCACGCTACGAATACCCTATCTCCGCCGTTCCGCATAGGACTCCTCGCGTGCCGGAAGGCTCACTGGCGCTTCCCGGCACCTACACCGTTCGCCTCACGGCTGCGGGCCAGGTCCTCACGGCACCGCTCACGGTTCTAATGGACCCTCGCGTGAGAGCAACCTCTGCCGAGCTGGTTACCCTTCACACCTCTGAACGGAAGCTCAGCGCTACGCTCTCGAGCAGCGCTGAGGCCTCGCTTGAGGCGCACTCGCTACGGGAGCAGATTGGGAGGCTATCGAAGCAGGCTCCCGTATCGATCAAGAGCTTGCTGGAGGCGAGCGATAAGCAGTTGGTCGAGATGCTCGACGGCCGGGCGAAGTCGGCTGGCACCGAAGTATCCGCTGGCTTGGACGAGTCTCGCGCAAGAAGCCGAAGGCCTTTTCACACAGATCGGACAGGCCGACGCCGCTCCCACTGCCGCCCAGCAGAAGGCGGCCGCGCACGCGAGCGAGGAGGCAGCCGAGTCACTTCGGCGATGGAAGCAGTGGAAAGACGCGTCCCTACCGGAGCTGAACGGCCGCCTTCGCGACGCGCATCTTTCGGAGCTCGATCTCGAGCGACGGCCGGAGACGATGCCCGAAAGCGGTGACGAAGATTAGGGGCCGCGGAACGATAGGATCTGGAGTATCAACGCGAACAGTTCACCTCACGTGCGGAGACATCGATGGCGTGTTTCAAGACCGCAGCAGTAAGCCTTGCGAAAGCTGTGATGGTGGGAGGGCTTCTTGCCCTGCCCGCCGCGGCCCAATCCGTGTCTCCTCGGCTCTTCAACGATATGAAGTGGCGATTGATCGGACCCTTCCGCGCGGGCCGCGCAGTGGCGGCCGGTGGTATTCCCGGCGATGGCACGACCTTCTACTTCGGGGCGGTCGATGGCGGCGTATGGAAGACGACGAACGCCGGAACAACATGGAAGCCCATCTTCGACGGACAGCCGGTGGCCTCGATTGGCGCCTTGGCTGTCTCACCCTCGAACCCGCGCGTCATCTACGTAGGCACGGGCGAGTCCGATATCCGCTCCAACCTTGCCTCGGGCAATGGTGTTTACAAGTCGACCGATGCGGGCGAGACATGGAAGTTCATCGGGCTGGGTGACACACGCCAGATCAGTCGTATCGCAATCGACCCCACCGATCCGGAGACGCTCTACGTGGGCGCTCTTGGACATGCGTACGGGCCGAACCCTGAACGTGGCGTCTTCAAGTCGACCGATGGCGGAGCGCACTGGAAGCATGTGCTCGACAAGGGATCTGAGCTGGGCGTCGCTGACCTGGCGCTCGCCGCCGGGAACCCGAAGCTATTGTTCGCATCGCTGTGGAATGCACATCGTCCGCCATGGAGCACCTATGCTCCGATTGTGGGTCCGGGCAGCGGGATTTACCGCTCGGTCGACGGTGGCGAAAGCTGGCAGCCCACGATCGGGCATGGCCTGCCAGGAGGGAAGTGGGGCCGTTCCGGTGTGGCGGTCAGCCCGGATGGCAGGCGCGTCTATGCCCTGATCGAAGCCGAGCACTCCGGCCTCTATGTCTCGAAGGATGGCGGAGAGAGCTGGATGCTCGCCAGCGCGGACCCGCGCCTGACCAGCCGCGCGTGGTACTTCAGCCGCATCACGGTTGATCCCAGCGACCCCGACACCATCTACATCCCGAACATCGCCCTGATGGGTTCGACCGACGGTGGAAAGACGATCAACGTGGTTCGCGGAGCTCCGGGTGGCGACGACTATCACGAGATCTGGGTGGACCCGAAAGACGGCTCGCGGCTTCTGCTCGCGACGGACCAGGGCACCACCGTAAGCCTGGACAGGGGCAAGAGCTGGTCCACCTGGTACAACCAGCCTACGGCGCAGATGTACCACGTGACCACCGACGATAGGTTTCCTTACACCGTCTACGGCTCGCAGCAGGATAGCGGAGGCGCTGCGGTTCCGAGCCGAACAGACCATGGACAGATCACACCCCGCGACTGGTTTCCCGCGAGCGGCAGTGAGAGCGGCTACGTGGCGGTCGACCCGAAGGATCCCGACCTCCTTTACGTGAGCGGAGGCTTTGGCACGGTCGTACGTTTCGACAAGAGGCGATCGCTCTCGCAGGACATAACGCCCTGGCCCGTCCCGGTCTTCGGCACGGAGATTGCCGAACGACGGTATCGAGACCCATGGACGCCGCCACTCGTCTTCTCGCCCGTCGACAAGACAACCCTTTATCTCGGCACGCAGTACGTGATGAAGACGACCGATGGCGGCCTGCACTGGAAGGAGATCAGCCCTGACCTGACCGGCGGCGCGGCGGCCGCAATCACTCGATCCGCGATATCCGAAGGTGGCAACCCCTCGGCCGGCAACTCAGCCGTTGCTGAAAAGACGGACGGCCCTACACCTGAGAACGCCGTTGCCCGGGGCTATGGAACCCTTGCCACCGTCGCGCCCTCTTACATCGATAACAAAACGATCTGGGCAGGTAGCGACACGGGCATCCTCTCGCTCACCCGGGATGGCGGCGTTTCATGGCAGACGGTCACGCCGCCCGGTGTCGCTCCGTGGTCGCGAGTTTCGATGATCGAGCCATCGCACTCTGACCCGGCCGCCGCCTATGTTGCGGTTGAGCGTCATCGCATGGATGACCAGGCACCTTACCTATACGCGACCAGCGACTTCGGCAAGAGCTGGCGATCCATCACGACCGGCATCGCTGCCACAGCCTTCCTGAATGTGGTCCGCGAAGATCCGAGGCAGAAAGGTCTGCTATACGCCGGCACCGAGTTCGGGATGTATGTCTCCTTTAATGATGGAGGCCAATGGCAGCCGTTGCAGCTGAACCTTCCCGTCACCTCGATCCGGGATCTTGTGATCCATGGAGATGACCTGGTCGTGGCCACACATGGCCGATCGTTCTGGATTCTGGATGACATCACGCCCTTGCGCCAGGCTGCGGTCCACGCAGCAGACCGGTCCCCCTTTGTCTATGAGCCCGCAAACGCGATCCGCGTCGACAACGACGGATTTCCTGGCACACCGCTTCCGCCCGAGGAGCCCACGGCCGAGAATCCGCCGAATGGGGCGGTACTTGACTATGACCTTCCGTCTGCGAGCCACGCACTCGAGTTGAACATCTACGACTCCGCCCATAAACTGGTACGACGTGTCTCGTCAGCCATGCCCGCAAAGGCGGACCACATGGCACTTCCCATTGCAGATCGCTGGTTCCCGGTGCCGCAGCGTCTCGACACCAGTCCGGGCCACCATCGCTTCGTGTGGAATCTTGCGTGGGGTACCTCGGGCGTAGCAGACAGCGACGAGCCCGATGATGGCGAGGGTGGCGTCCCGCACGGGCCCAGAGTGGCTCCCGGGACTTACACCGTTGAGCTGTTGGACGACGGGAAGCTGCTCTCGACCCAGAAGCTCTTGGTCATAATGGACCCGCGTTCTCCAGCCACTGGGGATGAACTGAGGGAGGGTTTCGAGACGAGCTTCCGGATATTCCAGGACTCCCTCGAAAGCCGTCGCGCGCTCGCGGAGATAGGTTCTGTCAGGGACCAGCTGGCGAAGCGCCACGCTGTCAAACCCGAGATCCAAAGCCAGGCCACTGAGCTGGTCGCTGCGATGCTCGCGATTACCTCCGGATCGGGCAAAGACCTCGGTCTCGATCAGGCAAACATGGAGCTGACCTCGGCCCTCAACGTCGCCGAGAGCTCTGATCGCGCTGTCCCATCCCAAGCTCTTGCGGTGTATGCCGAGGCGCATGAGGCAGTATCGCGGCGACTGAAGGAGTGGGCCGCGTTGAAGCAAGGCTCCTTCGCGACGATATAACGAGCAGCTGAAAGCGTCACGCCTCTCTCCCATTGCCATCTCCGCCATCGAGCGGGAGGTTTACACATTGATGACGCAGTAGATTCCACGCTGATCTCGTCGCTGGGCCCTTATCGAGGCATAGACGACTGAGTACAAACTCTTCGGCAGGAGGAGGGTCTGCCCCTCACTGGACGACGACCGCCAGGTTCAGTGTCGAGCTCGTACCGTCGCTACCTGTTACCTTCACCGCGACCGTGTAGCTTCCAGCCTTGGCCTTGTTATCGCTTCCTCCGCAACCTGTAAGGGCGAGGGTTGCAGTGGCGGAAAGCATCGCGAACAGGATCAGCAACGGGATGCGTTGGCCGGATTGGCGCCGGCGCAGAGCTGCGAATGCGACGAAGCCGAGACCTGGGAACGCCGCCAGCGCAGAGAAGATTTCGGGCGCGCCAGATGAGCCGGGGCTGGAAGGGAAGCGAAGCTCCGCGGATGCCGTCGTGCCAATTGTAAGAACGCTGGTCTGTACGACGTTGTTGCCGGTAAAGGTCGCCGTCGCAGGTGCGAAGCTGCACGAAAGATGTGCCGGCAGGGTTCCACACGCGAGGGTCACGGTGCCGCTGTATCCGCCGGCAGGAGTGAGCGTGACGGTGCTTGTGCCGGTCCCACCGCGTGGGACGGTGATCGAGGTGGGTGAAAGGGAGCTCAGCAGGGTTGGTGTGATCAGGGTCCCGGCGTCGAGAGCGATTTGATGGTGCGCGGCCGTGGTCGGGTGAAGATCGTCCCAGAACAGGTAGGTATCGGGATTCACCGTGGTATGTCCCTGCGAGCTGCCGGTCACGTTCGCGAAGGAGAACGTGGAGGGCGAGGCAATCGCGTTGCTGAAGAGAGTGAAGACGTCTAGTTGAAATAGATGGAGCGTCTTTCCTGTGTTGGCACCAGGCAGCGTGGCGATCCCCGTCTGGAGCGCCGTGTTGAATGCGACGCTCTCGGCGGTCGCTGGCGTTGAAGTCGTGGGGGAGCCGTTGAGCCTGGGAATAGCTCCCAGGGGAGGCAGATTGGGGATGAGAAATTCCGTCGCTCCGGCCGCAATGAGACGCTGGATGTCAGCGACCTCCTGAGTGGCCGACGTGGTCGGTGCATCCGCCGAGGTGGCATGAAGCAGGTCGATCGCCCCACCCCACACGACAAACAATGTCGTGTTGCTGATCGTGGGATTGGTTGAGAGATAATCTGTGATCTGCTGGCCGATGTTATTCACGTTCACCGACAGCGTGTTCTGGGGGCCATAGGTGAAAGGGGCTGTCCCGTCCGCGGTTGTCGCGAACCCGTAGGCGTAATCGGTGCCACCGTCGAGCGAGTTCTTGATGACCGGCTTGGCTGGAAGCGATGCGGCGAGTTGCTCGATCCATACCCCGGTGTAGCTTTGGGCTGCCGGTATGGTGTCCGTGCCGTCGGTGAAGCGGCCATCTGTGTAGTCGACCAGCGGACCGGGAACTCGCCCGACCGGGCCGTACTTCGCCTGCGTCAGGTGCGCCACGTTGCCGACATCCGAAAGGGAGTCCCCAAAGACCACGATCGAGGTATACGCCTGAGCATGGGCCAGAGCCGTAAGAACGCCGAGGAGAAGTGTGGGGAGGAGGCAGACTGGGCGTCGAGACAGGGGCAAGGACGTTCTCCTTGGTTGTGGTGCTTTGCGTGCCCAGAAGTGTAGCAGGTATCTCGACTTCGGGATTCAGGAGTGGTTTGTAAATCCTTTGACCCCGGAAACTACTCAAGACCAAGCGCGGGGAGGGCTCGCGCCGACGCTGAGCGTACGGTGCCTTGAGCGTACTGGCGAAGCGTGAACTTCCAGACAACGGCCGGCGGGATGTTCATCCACACACGACCTATGCGTTCGGCACGGAGCCCAAGCAGTCCATCCGGGAACGGGCAGGTTGCTGCATAGGTGAACTGGATAAGCTGCCCGGTTTCAGCCATCACCTCCATCATCCCGCGGAGAACGGACGCGCGTCCGTTCACCGTAAGATTGCGAATGGGGATGCCGGAGACGATGCTTTCGACGTGGTCGATGCCTTCCTCTCGAAGGATCGATGCGGCATGTTCTGCGTCACCGCATCGAACACGGACGTGGGGAAACCTCCTGCGCAGGTGAAAGACGAGGTCTGGATCACGTTCTATAACGAGCAATCGATGGGGCGGGAGACCACCGCTGAGTAAGGCCTCCGTGATCGATCCCGTACCCGCGCCTACTTCAAGCACCTGCGAGTTGCCTCCAGCGATCTGTGACGCCATCAGCTTTGAAAGCTGGGGCGAACTCGGGAGCAGCGCTCCGACCCTTGAAGGGCTCTTCAGGAGAGAAAGGGTGAAGAGGAAGAGACCCCTGATTCTGATCAGGGAAGCCATTCGTTTTGGTGGCAAAATCTCCACCGGTGCCTTCGGAGGTCCGCTTGTGCGTGTCATTCTCACCTCCATTTCTACTGTTCGGTCGCAAGGAATACAACCTGGTCCTTTCACCGGGTGCCACGCAGAGGGCGATTCTCTTCAAAGAATGTGTGACGCGAACTCCTCAAGGTCGTCCGATTTCCGAGGTTGCAGGTGCGCTCCTGCGGGCGACCTACGGCACGTTCAACGGACTCGCCATGTCTCACTTCGACGTATGGTGTAGCTGATACCGGCAGAGAGGCCGTACGAGGGCATGGTTCCAAAGCTGAACTTCGGCCACCTCTGGTACTCGATGTCGATGACACGAACCTGCAGTCGGCTGCCCAGGTGTAGATCCAGGCCTGCTCCTGCCGCTACGACGAGGTAGTTGCCCCGTGCGTAGTCGTACGGGTAGTCGAAGTGCCCCGAGCCGGCGAGCACCTTGACGTATGGCTCCGCCCGAGTAGGAAGGAGAGAGATACGAGGACCTGCGAGGTAGGTGGTTGCGTGTGTCCCGAGATCCTGGTTATAGCGCAGCCAGCGGACTTCGCCCTCCACACCGTATCGCCAGTAAGGGTTGACGTCCACCCATGTCTGCGCACCCCCGAGCTGACGCTGCCCGTACTCGATGTGGTATCCGGCAACGCCGCCGCCGAGCCGCAGAGAGGACCCGGGGCCAGTCGCCGTCGGCGAGGCCTGTGCCGCGGCCGGACGCGGATCGACGGTACAGACTATAAGCAGCAGCAAGGCAGCGAAACCGTACCGGCGCGCGCGCATCCCTACTGCACCGTGACGGCAACGTTGGCAATCTGGCTGATGCCGCTCTGGCTCCCTGTCGCGATGATGCGCACATTGAAGGAGCCTGCAGGGGTGGTGCTGGTATTGAGCGAATTACCGCAACCCGCGACGGTGAAGCCGGCGAGCACGAGGACCCCGATGGACAGAAGTGGACGGAGACGGCGCCCCCGTCTATTCACCATCAAGACAATGCCGCAAAGCAGAGCGATGGGAGAGAGGATCTGGGCCGTGACGATGCTGCGGGAAGACCCGCCCGCGAACCTGGCGCTCTCGCTGGCGCCGGACCCGAGCGGGTGTCCCGTGTCGAAGACCACCTGAACTGTCGCGATGCCGCCCGCAGAGAGCTTTGTCTGGTTCACCGCAAAGGTGCAGGTCGCATCCGCAGGGAGGTCAAGGCAGCCAAGCGAGAGCATGTCGCTGAAGTTCCCAGTATCCGCAAGAGTGACCGTGAGCGTGCGGTGATCACCACTCTTGATGGAGAAGGTGGAAGGATCGGTCGTGATACTGAAGCTTGTCGAGGAACCCTTGGTGATCGTGTAGGTATCCGCGGTTGAGCCGCTGTAAACACCGTCACCGTTGTAAGTCGCGACGATGTCATAGCTCGCGGCCGACGGCTGAAAGGTCAGTGTGGCGGCACCGGCGCTCACCACGCTGTTGGTGCCTAAGGCCTGGCCGTTTGCACTGAAGGTGACAGTGCCCGTAGGCGCCACTGGCCCGTTGAAGTGCACCACCGCGACGAGCGTAACCTGCTGGCCATCGAGGTAGTTCTGAGAGGACGCAGTCAGCGACGTGGTGGTGGGACGCAGTTGAACGACCTCCGTCAGACTGGGCGAGACCGAGGGGAGGTTGTAGGTATCGCCGCCATACTGAACCGACAGCGAATGCCCACCCCCTGTGAGCGAAGGAACGGTGAGCGTAGCTTGACCGTTTCCGTTGACCGCACCCGTACCAAGAACGGTCGCGCCATCGAAAAACGTGAGGGTGCCACCCGGATTGCTTCCCGTATCGAGAGTTCCGGTCAGGGTGACGCTCTGGTCGGTAAGCATCGGATTGAGATTGGAGACAAGTGACACCGTTGTGTGTTGCTGGGCCACCTGGAACAAGACACTCGAGTTGCTCACCTGTGTGCCGAGATCACCCTCGTACCGTGCGCTGATGGCGTGAAGACCGGCCGCAAGAGAGCTGGTCCCGAAGCTGGCCGCACCGTTCGTTACAGTCGCCGTGCCGAGCACGACGGAACCGTCGAGGAAGGTGACCTTTCCAGTAGCGGCCTGTCCGCGGCTCGTCACGTCAGCTGTAAAGGTGACAGCGCTGCCGACGATCGACGGGTTCAGGCTCGAAAGCAGCGTGACACTTGTGTCGGCTGTGTTGACGGCCTGCGAGAGTGCAGCGGACTGGCTGGCGCGGTCAGTGTCATCGCCCGCGTAGCTCGCCAGGATCAGGTGTGTTCCTGCGGTCAGCTTGGAGGTCTGGAAGGTTGCGATGCCCCCTCCGTCGAGCGGCGATGTTCCAAGCAGAGTCGTCCCGTCGAAGAAGCTCACTGAGCCCGCGACGGCGTTTCCAGCGCCGCCCTTCACCGCGGCCGTGAAGTTAACGGCGCCACCGACGATCGACGGGCTGCCGCTTGAGATCACCGTCGTGGTAGTGCTCTGTTGAATTTGCTCGATCACGCTGGCCGGCGGACTAGCGGCGTGAGTGGAGTCGCCCGCATACGTAAGCGTCAACGTATGCGAGCCTATGGACAGAGAGGGCGTGCTGAAGGTTGCGGTCCCGTTGATCAGCGCCAAGCTGGCCAGTGTCGTCGTTCCATCCAGTAAGAGAACGTTGCCGGTGGGCTGTACGCCTGTACCTGTGACTCGCGCAGTCAGCACGATGGCGGAGCCGAAGACTCCCGGATTTTGACTGGACGAGAGCGCGGCTGTGCTGGTCGCGAGCTGGACGATCTCTACGATGGCAGCGGAGGTGCTAGGGAGGTGATCGGTGTCGCCGGCGAAGGAGGCGCTGAGGTTGTGGTTGCCAGGTGCAAGACTGCTTAGATTGAACTGCACCGCGCCCGTCGGGCCGATGACCCCGTTTCCAATAGTGAGACCGCCGTCCTTGAGCAGAAGCTGACCGGAGGGCACACTTCCATTGCTGCTCACCGTCGCCACAAAGGTAAGCGAGGTTCCCGCAATCGCCGGATTGCTGTTGGAGGTCAACGTGACGGCAGTAGTCGCCTGATCGACGATCTCCGTCAGGACCGGGGAGACGCTCGTATTGTCAGCCGCATCGCCTCCGTAGGATGCGGTGATCGAATGCGTACCGGCAGGTAGACTTGCGAGCACAAGGCTGGCTTGACCTGAGGCGTTGATCGTCGCCGAGCCCAAAGTCTTCGTGCCATCGAGGAAGTTGATGGTCCCGGTAGGGACGGCCCCGTTACCTGAGACAAGGCTGGTCAGTGTGATCGCATGGCCCGCGATGTCGGGATTCGCGCCCGATGTCACCTGCACGGACGTGGTCGCGAGAACCACCTGCTCGCTCAGCGCCGTAGAGTTGCTCCCGCCATAGTTCATGTTCCCGCTGTACGCCACGGTGAGGTTGTGGACCCCCACGGACAGAGTTTTGATATCCAGCGTGAAGCCGCCGGCAGCGGTGAGTGTGCCGGACCCGAGAGCGGTAGCACCTTCTTTGAAGAATTACTGTTCCATCCAGGGTGCCCGCGGTTGCGTTTGTCGAGCTGGGAATTACATTCGCTGTGAGGTGAAGGATCGCACCTCCGTTTGCCGGGTTCGCGGAGGTCGCTAGGGTGGTCACCGTTGAGATCTGCTGAACTACCTGCTGGAGCTGGAGGGAGTCGCTCGAGGCGTTGGTCGAGTCTCCCTCAAAGCTTGCTTGGAGGCTGTGCGTCCCAACCGCTAGAGATGAGGTGTTGTATGTTGCTGCACCGTTCCCGTCCAGCGTCAGTGTTGCCAGTGTCGTCGGGCCATCCCGAAGGACGACGTGTCCGGAGGGGACAACGGAGCTGGTGGGCAGAACGGTGAACGAGAGGACAACGGGAACTCCGATCACACTCGTCGTGGAAGAAGAACCTATCGTCACGCTTGAGGGCCATTTGTTAACGACCTGGTTGAGAACGGACGAGGTTCCGGCAAGCGTGCTGGTGTCCCCGGAATAGGCAGCGCTGAGGGCGTGGGTGCCCGCGACGAGCGAGCTGAGGGTGAAGGTTGCAACTCCGCTCCCATTGAGGGCGACCGTCGCAAGCGTCGTCCCACCGTCGTTGAGAATGACGGTTCCCGTGGCCTGTGCTCCGGTCGCGGTCACGGTCGTGGCCAGGGTGATGCTTGCTCCCACCTCGGACGGGTTCACACTCGAGGCGAGCACGACGGACGGGGTTCTCTTGACCACCTGGGTGATCGCCGCCGAGGTGCTGGGAGCGTCAAGCGCGTCGCCGGTAAAGTTGGCCGTAATGCTGTGGGAGCCGAGAGCAAGCGAGGTAATAGCGAAGGTACCAGTGCCTGAGCTGTCCGTTGCGACCGTGCCGAGAAGGACTGCCCCGTCGTAGAACCGGATGTTGCCGGAGGGCTGGCCCGAATCGCCGCTGACCTGCGCCGTAAAGGTAACGCTTGCGCCAAAGGCGGAAGGGTTGCTACTGGACGAGATGCTCGTTCGCGTCGGTTCGAGCTCGTCCACCTCTCCCGAGATGGTGATCGTGCCCGGTGTGTTGACAGCGTCGGATTGGATCTGAATCACAGCCGTGACGTTGGCGCCCGTGACCTGCGGGAAGAACTCAGCTGCCACGATGCAGCTAATCCCCACGTCGAGAGCCGTGCCAATGCTGCAGGTGGAGCTGGTCGCGCTTACGGCGGAGTTACTGTCCGGAGCGAAGGCGCTCCAGTTGAGGCTGCTGTTGCCGTCGTTCTCGATTGTCTGCGGGAGAGGCGCTGAAGTGCGACCCACACGCATCGGTTTGTAGGACAGTGTGGCCTGTGCGTTTTCGAGCTCCCGGATGCGATGGTGAAACATATCCGCGATGTAGAGGTTGCCGCTCGAGTCCAAGGTCAGCGCGTAAGGGCCGTAGAGGCCGGCTGAGGTTGCGGGTCCTTTGTCCCCGATAAAAGTGGATCCGCTCGAGCCCGTGACCGTGGACATCAGACCCGTGACGTTGTTCAGTTTGCGGACTACGTTGTGACCAGAGTCCGCGACGTACAGATTCCCCGCAACATCCACGCTCACCGCGGCGGGGTTTCCGATGCTGGTTGAAGTGCCACTCTGCCCATCGATGGCGAAGGTTCCCGTGCCGTCGCCGACTACAGTGGTAATCAGGCCCGCAGCGGAGACCTTGCGGATGCGATTGTTGTTGAGATCGGCAATGTAGACGTCGCCTCCCGCGTCGCTCGCAAGTCCCCATGGCGTATTCAGGGCGGCCGAGGTGGCCGGGACTCCCTCGCCGGAGAACGCAGCCTGCCCCGTCCCCGCATAGGTACTGATGAAACCGCTGCCCGCGTCAACCTTACGGACCACCTGATTCTTGGTGTCCGCAATGTACAGGTTGCCGTCCGGATCAAGAGCCAGACCTTCAGGTGTGTTGAGCGCAGCCGAAGTAGCCGCACCCCCATCTCCGGAGTAGCCCTGCTGATTGAGCTGGCCCGCTACGGTCGTCAGTCTTCCTGTCGCAAGCGTCAATTTTCTGATCGCGTGGTTGGCGCTGTCGGCAATGTAGAGATCTCCGGCACCATCGAGAAGCAAGGCGCCTGGGCTGCTGACACTCGCACCGGTAGCGATACCGCCGTCGCCCCCTGAACCGGGAGAGCCGGTGCCAGCCACGGTCGTCATGATACCGGTGACGGCATCAACCCGGCGGACTCGATTGTTGCCTGTGTCGGCGATGAAGATGTTTCCAGCCGGGTCCACTGCCACGCCGCCAGGCAGGAAGATCGGGGAGTTGATCGCAGGTCCGCCATCCCCCGTGTAGAGCCACTGACCGTCGCCCGCCACAGTGACGAGGGTGGCCGGATTGAAGACGCCAACTGCTCCCGATGCCAGGCCGTATAGGCTTACGCTGCTGAGAACGGATCCGGAGGCGTCCAGCAGGATCAGCGCTCCCCGTCGCTGGCCTGGTGCTTTCGGTTGAAAGGCTACGGACATGGAGCAGCTTGTTGGCCCCGTAAATGTTGTGCCAACGGTGCACGTGCCAGTGTCTTTGAGGATGAAGTCCGCGTTCGCAATGCCCTGGGTCAAGACCCGGAGCTCTGCGAGGATCCCGCTTCCCCCAATAGGAACCGTGATTGTCTGAACCGTGCTGCCCGAGTTGGCCTGGATCTCTGGCGAGAACTGCACAACGGCCTGCGCGCGATTGGTGGAGAGCAGCAGCAGAAACAACGACACAAGGGTTGGAAGCTGCAGAGGCCTCGAACCAAAACGGAGGCGAACCTTTAGGATCTGGTGAGATCGCGATGCACACGACGAGGGTCTTCGGAGGTTGGGGTCCATGGTCAGCTCTGGTCAGGTACCTATAAGGAGCATCCCTCGGCCCACACAAAGGGGCCATAACTCCTTCGGGTGATTGGTCGCGAAGCTGCAGGTCAGTACGGACGGGAGCAATCGGCTTGTGTGCCGGAGCAAGTATCTGGGAGCGTGCTTGTCGTGCACCTTTTCGGCTGCAAATCTCAGGGGCTACCTTCGGTCCACTCTCGATCGGCGTCGTCGAGCAGCGCGTCCTCAGCACGCACGAAAGGAGCACGGCGCCTTTGCAGGGCGGTGCTCCTTTCGTGAGAGTTGCGGGTGGCGCTATTTCGAAGTGCAGGTCACGTCAGCGAAGGCGGGGCGAGTTGCTGGTCACGTCCAAGTTCCATGTTCGGCGTCGCTCCCAGGTGGAAGACCAGGTGCGCTCCGTTCGCAATCGCCTCGTGGGTGATCCACAACCGGTCGTGCGGCTTGCCGTCCAACGTGATCGACTGCACGTACATGTCGCCCGGCGCACTGCGCTTCGCCTCGATCACGAGCTCACGTCCCTTGCCCACGCGCAGCCGCGCGCGGTCAAAGACTGGCGCGGTCAACACGTAGGTTGCGCTGACCGGGTCAACCGCGTAGAGGCCCAGCGAGCTCATCACATACCACGCGGACATCTGGCCACAGTCCTCGTTGCCCGACAGACCATCAAAGTCGTTGTGGTATAGAGTGTCGAGAATCTGCCGCACGCGTTGCTGTGTCTTCCATGGCTGTCCCGCATAGACGTAAAGGTAGGCGATGTGATGGCTCGGCTCGTTGCCATGGACGTACTGTCCGATGTAGCCGGACATGTCGACCACCTCCTCGTTCGAGACGCCTGGCTCTGCCAGAAAGAGCTGATCGAGCTTCGCGAGGAAGGGTTCGCGTCCGCCGAACAGGTCGATGTACCCCTTGACGTCATGCTGCACACCAAAGGTCGTCTGCCACGCGTTTGACTCCGTGTAGTCGCGATACTTCTTCCAGTGCCCGGTCGCCTTCGGGTTGAAGTCTGGCGTCCATGTTCCGTCCTGCATCTTCGCGCGGATGAACTGTGTCTTCGGGTCGAAGAGGTGCCTGTAATTCCGGGAACGCTCTCGCTGGATCTTCGCGTCGTCGGTGTGTCCGGTCGCATCGGCAACGTGGGCGCACGCCCAGTCGGCGTAGTCGTATTCAAGGAGTTTGCTGACGGACTCTTCTTCCCGGTCCGCGGGGATGTAGCCCATCTGCCGGTAGAAGCCCAGGCCACGGTAGTCATCTTCCATGTTGCGCTTGCGCATCACGGCGTAGGTTCGTTGCCAGTCGATGCCGGGCACCTTCTTTACGCATGCCTCGGCCATCACAGAGGCCGAGTGGTAGCCGGTCATGCATCCGGTCTCTCCACCTGCGAGCGGCCATACGGGGATGCCGGCAGGGCTCTCCTCCCCCATGCGTACGAGGTTGTTCACCATCGGCGCGACGCGTTCACTCTGCCACAGCGTGAAGGAAGGATGCAGCGCGCGATAGGTATCCCACAAGGAATAGGTGCTGTAGTTATGCTCGCCTGCTTGAAGCGTGTGGACCTGCTGATCCATCCCGCGATACTGCCCGTTTGCATCGTCGGCCAGCGTCGGTGCACACATCATGTGGTACATGCTGGTGTAGAAGATCGTCTTGCGCTGCACGTCGTCGGAATCGACGGAGATCCTCTCGAGCTCGCGATTCCAGAGGCGGCGAGCGTTGCCTCGTGTCTGATCGAAGTCCCAACCGGCTTGCTCGGCCCTGAGATTGCCGAGAGCGTTCTCGACCGAGACCATTGAGATTCCTACCTTGGCCAGAAGCTCCGGATTCCCACCCGTGTCGAAATGTAAGGCAGCCTGAAGTATCCGGCCGTTGACCTGCTTGCCATCGACCGGCTTACGTTCGCTATAGATCTGCCCCTTGCTGAAGGGCCGGGAGAACTGGAGCGCGAAATAGACCTGTCGGGTCGGCGACCAGCCATGCAGTGTTCTGCCACCCGTAACTGTGTCGTCACCCACGACGCTCAACTGCGCGCTCTGCACTGGCTGCGGCTTCGAAAGGTCCGTCTCCGAGCCGTAGGAGTGGTGGAGATCCAGGAGAACGTGAGCATCACCGGCGCCAGCAGGGAAGTGATACCGGTGGAAGCCGGATCGCTCCGTCGCTGTCAACTCGACCTTGATCGCGTTCGCCAGCTTGACCGAGTAGTACCCGGGTTCGGCGTGCTCGTCCGCGTGTGAAAAGCGAGTTCGGTAGCCGCTGTCCGGATCCTCCTTCGGCCCGGGCACGAGCTTGACGTCGCCAATACCCGGCACCAGCAGGACATCCAGGAGATCGCCTCCACCCGTGCCGCTCAGATGCGTATGACTGAAGCCCATAATGGACGTGTCGGCGGTGTAATAGCCGGAGCACCAGTCCCAACCGTGATTGTCCGTGTCCGGGCTCACCTGCACTGCGCCGAACGGCACAGTCGCTCCCGGGAAGACATGGCCATGGCCACCGGTCCCTGCCATCACGTTCACGAACCGCGTAAGGTCAGCTCCTCCATCCGCCGCAGTCAGATGTTTTGCGGCCTGCGCGAAGCTCTCATGCCCTGCGGCCAGAGACACCAGTCCCAGAAACTTACGTCTGTTGATCAATTCGAATCCTCTGTCTTGCCGGCCCACGTCAATTCATCGTCGCCGTTCGGCATAAGTATGCCTCCCCGAGCGAGGCGTAGTCCACTTAGCGATAAAGGAAGCAGGCGCAGCACTCAGGACGAGAGGGCCAGACCGCAACCTCGCATCTCCAATCAACTGCTAGGGCGCGTAGATGTCTACGCCGCCGTTGTAGTTGGGGACGTAGACCCGGCCGTTCCACACGATGGGCGGATCGAACTTGTTGTAGACGAACTGGATTCCGAAGTTCTGGGAATCCCAAAGCACACGAAGCGTCTTCGATCCGTTTGGGTTTGTCACGAGATCTTCGGGGTCATAGCAGAGCAGGCGTCCACCCGTGATCTCTGCATTCGCGTCGCCGTCCGGCACAGTGCACCAGAGAAGCGCGGTCCCGACCTGGTTGTTGTTACTCGAGAGTGTGCAGAAGCCCCCAGGCATGCCGCCGTGACCCCCCTGGGAGTTGGGTGAGGCCGTCTCATTTCCTTGCGCGAGATACGTCAGGTTGCCCGCAGGGCTCATAGTCCAGGCGTGCAGCTGCGAGTTCTCCCCCCACACAAACAGCGTCAGCCCGCGCGTTGCGCTCCAGTACTGGACGGGCGTCGCATGGATGTGGCGCGTCTTCCCGAACGGAAAGAAGTTGAGAGTTGTAACATCCTTCGGGCACGGATCGACCGGTCCCGGCGAGGCCGCTATCCAGACCGGAGGTCCCTTGAGTTTCCCGCAGTTCGCCTTTGGATCGGCAAAGTCGGACGGCTGCGTATGGCCCAAAGACTCGGAGTTGACCGGGTATCCCAAGCCATCCTTTCCCGCGGCCAGGTACACCCCATACCGCTCGATCAGCGTGCCGCCAGCTGATCCGAAATCCTCATCGCTCCAGGCACCGTTGCCCGCCTTCAGAACAGGGAAGACCAGCGGGACTGCCTTTCCGGCCTCGTCTACGGATTGCACGACGCGAACTCGCTTCGGCATGGCCATGCCGCCGCCTACCGGATCCGATGGCGCGCTCACGCCGGCGAGTTTGTTGGTCGGCTTGACCTTGGGGCCGGAGAGGGTAGGGTTTTGGCCGATCCGACCCGCGTCAGAGAACGGGGACCACGAGTCGATAACCCTGAGCGTGGCCGCAGTGCCCGCGGTGGGCGGCCGATATTGAATCTTGAAGACGCACTCCCCGAAGTCGTTGACCCCGTTGTAGGAGCCGTTTCCTGAGATCCCGTACAGAAATCCTTTTTCATCTGCCGCCAGTCCCTGCCCGGCCATCCAGACACCCGCTCCGAGGCCCTGGGACATCGCCAGCGACGCGCTGATCCGGTTCGTCAAGGTGTCAAAGGCGAAGATCCAACCCGAAGACCCGTTCGCCGTTTCCAACACCGATCCGCTGGCGAAGAAGACCGTCCGAACCCCATCGACATCCGTGAGTACAAGCGAGCTGCGTTGCTTTCGCATGGTGCTCGAGAAGCTCTGTGAACCGTCCCTGGCATCGGCCAGCGAGACCGGCGGCGCGGCCTGGCTGCCGTCCGACACGTTGAGGACGTAGACGAAGTGCATGGCACTCTGGGGTGTGCCGTCTGCGGAACACCAGGCGACAAGGTAGACGCGCCGCGTTGCCGGGTCGATGACGCCGGTCGAGAGAACGCCCCACTTGTCGTTGATGTTGTGCATGTCAATCGCGCCGCTGCCGTTCACTGGCCGGCACAGGGTCGTCTGCCAGAGGGCGGAGCCATCGGTGGCCTCCACGCCGCGGACCACGTTGGCCATCGACGGCAGCATCATGACGTTGTGCACCGCCCCAAGTGCCGTCACCCCCGCGAGCACAAGGGGCTGGCTCTCCGTTCCGCGCGCGTCTCCGACCAGCGGGATCGTCGTGACGCGGCGAACGCCCCTCGTCTTGACCAGCGTCGGAGTAAGGACAGTCTCGCTGGTGTTGGCGCCCGAACGCTGATTATCGAAGGCGCGTGTCAGGATCGAAGGCGGACCTTGCGCCGGGAGATGCGAGGCCAGGAGGACCAAAGAAACAGAAAGCAAGCGCGAGGCAATCATTGCTCAGCTACCTCCAAGATAGGTTGCGGCGAGCCTGAAGTTCATGCCCTTGACGGGAAGCGACGAGCCGGTAAGCCGTATGGTGTGCCAGCCGCTCTTCCTCGTCGTCACCTGCAGTTGCGGACGGTGTTGGGCGTCGATGAGGTTGGACCCGAGTTCAACGTGATCCGGGCCGAAGATCTGAACGCGAACGCTTCCCGCCTTCGCCCCCGCGGGAAACTCGTCGAGCATCTCGAGCGTCACTGGAGAGCCCGCGCGGCAGAACAGGCGCTGTGGAAGATCGAGCGCAGCGTTGCTCACCGGCATAACGTCCAGAGTGAGATCGCCAAAAAAGGTCTGGGTCGTGCGATGGCTGGGCAGTGGAACGCTCTGACTCACCCCGCCCGGAGCGAAACAAAGGTAGGAGAGCCCGGACGCGAAAGCATTTGAGGGGATCGTGAACGTGGCGTTCCCCGCAGAGTCGGTCGAGATGTCAGCATGGTGCCCAGTGTAGTCATGGAGCCAGCGGTTCGGGCCAAAGGGCGTGGCACAGGTGACTTTGCGCGGCGTCATGGTGTTGAAGTTCAGTGCAGTAAGCAGGCCTCCGCTTTGGCCGACCGCGCCTCCGTTGCCGTCCCGGGAGGCCACGTGCACGTCCCGATCCACCCATCGTGTCTGGTAATCGCCGAAGGCGAAGGTGCGGCTGATCCAGCAGAGATTGTCGATGATGCCTTTCAGGCCATAGGAGCCAGGCCACACGGAAGAAGGGAAGTAGTCTTTGCCATAGACCAGGGCAAGTTGCAGCGGCAGCGTCAGAAGGTAGGCATACGCCAGGCCCTTGTTGGAGACCACCTGCTGGCCAGGGCTGGTGTCCGTATCCGGGTTGTCCACAAAGCCGACCGAGAGCCCCGGGTTGCGTTGCCAGTAGCCCGCGCCACCTTGCTCCAACAGGGTGGCGTCAAATCCGTTGCAGGCAGCCTGAATCCGAAAGTGGAGCGGGAAGTCCGCGACCGCCGAACGGAAGTTGATCGGCGCGGAACGAACCCACGCGTCGAGCTTACCGGGGTCTCCGTCGAAGTATTCGGAATAGAAGGGAAGGCCGGTAGAGTTCATGACCTCCGCGAGCCCGGGCGCCCAGCTGCCCTTCACGTCGTCAAGACGGTATCCCGCAAAGCCCACGCGGCGGGTGATCCAGTCCACCAGGGCAATCTCATCCTCAATGGTGACGCGCTTTGGATGGCAGTGCTGGTGCGAAACTTCGCGTCCAAACGGACGGTCGGAGACGACCTCCGGCACATCATCCTCTCGGCAAAAGGGTGGTATCGGGTCAGCGTTGCCAAGCCCTCCCCGAAACCATCCAGGCGTCGTTGCCCCTCGGCCCACCATCGTCCTCCCGTCTGCGCCTGGGTAGGTCGAGGCTCCTGGTCCGCGGTTCTCCGGACCCAGGATCTGGTGCAAGACCAGGTCGCCGTAGCTCCGGGTACCATGGGCGTTCAGCGCGGCAACCGCTGCCATCAGACTCTCAAGCGGTCCGTAGCGGGTAGGACTCAGGCCTCCGAGGTTCCATCGCTGGCTGACGCCGTATCCGTCGCAGCCCGCACCAACGCCCCCCTGCGCCATCGAAGACGGAGGCCACTGCACGATATCGAAGGAGACAGCCAGGTCGCTCGAATGCTCATGGAGGTAGTCGCCGAGCCACGGCTTGCCCGGATCCGTCGGCGGCGCGGGAACCGTGATCCGCTTGCCGGTATTCTTCGGGTCCATGAAACGGGCCCATGCGATGAGGCCGATAGACATAGATCCCCCGCCCGTCTCTGTCACCTCATTATGAGGCATTTGCCGATGGAATCCGTGTGTCCGCTACCGCGCCATGCGACATAGCGTCGTGGCCTGACCTGCGAGTGAGTCGGAGGTGAGCGAGGCACCACGCGGTCCGCCATCGGACCAGGTGAATCGGTCGGCGGCGTAGCGAGCCCCGGATCCCGACAGAACGTTGGCAAAGATAAGGCTCTTGCCGCTGATAGGGAGAACGGCCAGGCTGTTTCCAGCACCGTTGATGTACTGCACTCTGAAGACGCCTGCTGGCAACCCGAGCTTCGTTGCTGCGGAGTCGCATACGAACGAGGCGGTCTTCTCAGAGATCGCGTCGTCACCACGCAGCTGAATGTGAAGATCAGAGCAGTGTGCCGCGGAGGCCACGACGCAGATGCCAACACCCAGATTGCTAAGCTTCTGCTTCATGACGCTCTCCCGAAACTGCCTCTAGATGTGGAGCACGTGGCGTTCACCGCGCGGTCCTTGAGGAGTCTATACCGCGCTCGCCGCATCCGGGCAGAACCCGCCAGCCATGGTGAACTCGGCTCATCTATCCTGACTGAATGTCTGATAACACATATTCTGTACAGTCAGCGTCTGCGCATAAGAATCGTTCAAATGCCCTGCCGACGCAAGCTCGGATCATGACAAGCCCATGACACTTCAATGACAAATGGGCTGGCAGCGAGTGCTACGGTTGCCAATCTTTGTGGGCACGTTACCGCTGACCTGACAAAGATATAGGAGAACAACGATGACTCGATACGCTCAGTGTCTCTCAGCAAGAAGGGTGGCGCTTTCTGCAATTCCATTCGCCCTTACGATCGGCATGCTGCAAGCTGTAGCCGGAGCCCAGTCACACACACCCTTGGTAGATCCAATTCCAGCCTCGATCCCGTCGAGTGGTATCACCGTAGGTCTCGAACCCGTGATGAAAGGGCTGGTATCGCCTACAGCCGGTGCCGTTGCTCCCGGTGATCCCGACCACTTGTACGTTGCCGACCAGATTGGAAAGGTTTGGGCCATCGACGTCTCGGGCCGAAGACACCCTAGGTCGGCGAAGCTGTTTCTCGACATCTCTTCACGCCTGATTACTCTGGGACTAGGGCCCATAAAGTACGACGAGCGGGGTTTGCTTGGCCTCGCCTTCCACCCCGGGTTCAGGAGAAACGGCCTCTTCTATACCTATGCGTCAGAACCGGTCAAAGGCAGGGCGGACTTCAGCACCATGCCGGAAGGAATGCTCGCAAACTGCCAGAATGTTCTTCTGGAATGGCATGTCGACGACGTGGACGACGATGACGAGATGCGGGTTGATCCGATCCCGCGAGAGGTGCTCCGCATCGATAAACCTCAGATCAACCACAACGGCGGAGCCCTTGTCTTCGAGAGTGATGGACTGATGTATCTCTCGCTCGGAGATGGTGGTAACGCAAACGACTCCGGTCCCGGTCACGTCGCGAAGGGCAATGCGCAGACCCTCGCAACGGGAAATGTGCTCGGCAAGATCCTGCGGATAGATCCGCTTGGTAGAAACTCGGCGAACGGCCGGTACGGCATTCCCAGCACGAATCCGTTCTCCGATATGAACCACCCATTGCCCGGACCGCACGAGATCTATGCCTATGGATTCCGTAACCCCTGGCGCATGTCTCTCGACGCCATCAGCGGATCCATCTTGATCGGAGACGTAGGTCAAAACGATATAGAAGAGGTCGACATTCTCAAGAAGGGCGGAAACTACGGTTGGCCCGTGAAGGAAGGAACCTTCCTGTTCGACACAACCCTTCCCGGCAGAGACGGCGAGGGTTTCGTGTGGGAAAACAGCCCGGGCAGCCCCGATGGCATGATCGACCCTATTGCAGAATATGACCATGCCGATGGAGAGAAACCCCCGTTTCACAGCACTCCGGACTCCCGTGTTGCGGTCATTGGTGGCTTCGTCTATCACGGAGACGAGATCTCCGCTCTGCGCGGTAAATATGTGTTTGGAGATTACTCAGACGAGATAGGACAGCCCGTTGCGGGGCACCTCTTCCTCCTGAATGGTCCCTCCCACAAGATCGAGCAGATAAATATCAAGGGTCGCTCATCCCTCGGACTCGCAGTGCTTGGTTTCGCTCAAGCCCGTGATGGAGAGCTGTATGTCCTCGCGAATACGTCGGGGACCTTGTTGGGCACAACCGGAGTCGTGATGAAACTGACAGCTGTCGGTGAAGAGGAGTCTGGGGGAGGAGACCACGAGCTAGCCGATAACTAGGACAACGTCTGTTGCGATATGCGCACGCTCGATCAAGCAGATGGATCATGCGGATTATGGTCCATCTGCTTACCCTTTGGTAGGATGACACTGGTCGCCCTGCCCCATGCGCGTTGCTCAGACGGTCTTCGGAGTCTTCCATCACTTCGAACTTGCTCGACAACTTCGTAAGCGGGGTCATCTCCAAAGCATCTACTCCACGTTCCCTTGGCGGAGGCTGCGCCGGGAGGGTCTCCCTCGTGAGCTCGTGCGGACCTTTCCCTGGGTCCACACACCGGAAATGCTCATGCTTCGGATTGGGCTGACAAGCCCATCTATCTTTGACGCAATGGGTTATGCCAACGCACTTTCTTTCGATTGGTGGACGGCGCGACAGCTCGGCCGCTCCCCTGCTCCGGATGCGATCGTCGCCATCTCCGGCTCGAGTCTCAAGACTGGCCTTCAACAACAGGCACGAGGTTCTCGCTTCATCTGCGACCGTGGCTCGTCGCACCAGAGGTATCAGGAGAGGCTTGTAGCGGAGGAGTTCCGGCGCTGGGGCGTGGACCGTCCCGTGTCCGATATGCGCGACACAGTACGTGAGGAGGAGATCTACGCCATGGCCGACGCCATCACCGTCCCTTCCACCTTTGCCGCCAGGTCCTTCCTCGAGAGCGGGCTCCCGCGGGAAAAGGTTCACGTCATCCCCTACGGCGTTCGGCTCGAGCAATTCAGTCCGTCCAATCCCCCTCCCGCCGATCGCTTTCAGGTCCTCTTCGCGGGAGCTGTCGGACTTCGCAAAGGATTCCCCTACCTGCTTCGAGCCTTCGCGAAGTTGAAGCACCCGAACAAGATCCTCCGCGTCGCAGGCACAGTCCAACGGGAGATCATCCCTCTGCTCAGTTCTCTGCCCATGGAACAGGTTGACCTGCTTGGGACCGTGTCGCAGGAAAGCCTGGCAACGTTGATGAGTACGAGCCACGTCATGGTGCTGCCCAGCATCGAGGAGGGACTCGCCCTCGTCCAGGGTCAGGCACTCGCCTGTGGGTGCCCCGTGATCGCCTCGACGAATACGGGGAGTGAGGACCTGTTCAGCAATGGTGTCGAGGGGTTCATTGTCCCGGTCGGCGACTCGGATGCGATCGCGGACAAGCTCGAGCTCCTTGCCGACGATCCCGGCCTGCAACAGCGACTGAGCCACGCTGCGCTCGCACGGGTGCAGTTCCTCGGCGGCTGGGACGACTACGGCGACCGGTGGGAACGTCTCCTGCGCGATCTGACCGGTGCTCCTCCGCCCACGAACTGAACGAGTTCCAGCCGGTCGTCATCGTTCAGCAGGGTCTCCGCCCAGCGAGTCCTTGGGACGATGTCGCCATTAAGCTCGACAGCGATCCGATCGGCCTTGAAGCCCATCTCGGCCACCAGCCTGTCCAGAGTAGGCCCCGTAAGTGCCTCAAAAGTTCTTTGCTGGCCGTTGAGCAGGAGCGTCAGTGCCATAGGCAAAGCCTAGCAGGATCGCGCGTCTCTCAGATGGCACCGCGTCGCAACGCCCATAGGTGATCGACAGGTCCAGCGCCCGAACCGCGCGGCGTTGCGGAATGGATAGCTCCGGCAACGTAACGTTTGGCCGCCTCTGTTGCCTCGCTCGGACTATCGCCCAGCATGAGCCGGCTCAGAAGAGCCGTGGAAAAAGCACATCCCGTTCCATGGGTCGAAGTGCTGCTAACGTACTTTCCTTCAAAGACTTCCGCTTCAGCTCCGGGCTGAAGTAGCGTGTCGTTGGGAGGGTCTGAATGGCCCCCAGTAACCACTACTTTGAGTTCCCTGCCAAGATGCTGGAGCTCCTTGGCTGCTGTGAGCAGGTCCGATGGTTGGTCCAGAGTGCGGCCTGTCAGGACGGCGAGCTCAGCCGTGTTGGGAGTGATCCAGTCGACCTCGGGAATGAGGTGGCGGCGCATGTTGACGACACCATCCTGATCCAGCAAGTCCTTGCCTGAGCTGGACTTGAGCACTGGATCGAGGACAACTGTGACGGGTGCTATCTTGCGTATGCGGGACAGGAATGCGGCGACGGCCAGCACGTTCGCGGAGCTCCCCAGCATTCCGATCTTGATGCCGGAGGGTGGGAGATCAGCGTAAAGATTGTTCAAGGTCGCGATCAGAATATCTGTTGCAACCACGTGACTTGCGGCGACGCCAAGGGTGTTTTGGACCGTAAGCGCGGTAATACACGAAGTGCCGAAGAGGCCATGTGCAGCGAAGACCATCAGGTCGGCGGCGATCCCAGCTCCCGAAGAAGGATCGAACCCGGCTATCGATAGAAGCGTGTTGTTTTTCATTAGCTTAGGGATGGTGGCTGGATGTACTACGTAGGTAATTAGCCTCCATCCACTTCTGGGCGCTCGGCTTAGATTATCTGGGATGAAGATGTTGGGGTGAAAACCTGTGTCAGGTGGATGGTGATCCGATGGTGATCTGCTGGTTGTGTGTGGACGCTTGCTCTGCTTATGATCATAGACGTCCCCCTGAACTTTCCCGGGAAGTCTCTAACTCGGTCCTGACTAAGACCAGCGTGGACCTCGCATCCTGGAGGTGAGTGTGTGAAGAGCCAGCAGATCGATCTGACGCGACCTGTGGACTCGAGGGACCGTCTGATCGTTGCGCTTGACTTCCCTTCGGGGCGGGAGGCGGTCGAACTCGTCGATCGGTTGGGTGGGACGTGCCGCTGGTTCAAGGTGGGGATGGAGCTCTTCTACGCCGAGGGGCGGAGCCCAGGCGGCCGTGGTATCGTCGCCGAGCTTCGGGAGCGCGGCTTTGAGGTCTTCCTGGACCTGAAGCTGCACGACATCCCGAACACGGTCGCGGGGGCCGTGCGATCTCTCGAGAGTGTCGGCGCTTCCCTTCTGACCGTTCATGCTGGCGGAGGCTCCGCCATGATGGAGGCGGCCCGAGGAGCTGTCCGGTCCAGTACCCTCCGGCTGCTTGCCGTCACGGTACTGACGAGCATGGATGCGGAGCAGCTACGGGGTGTGGGTGTCCTGGATGATCCTGCAGGACAGGTTGCCCGGCTGGGTCGCCTGGCCAGCGCGGCCGGGATGGACGGGATGGTGTGCTCGGCGGAAGAGGTGGGCTCGCTTCGTGCGGACCTTGGGGAGGGGTCCCTGCTTGTGGTGCCAGGGATCCGTCCAGCGGGAGCCGCTCTGGGAGACCAGAAGCGGGTCGCGACACCGGGCGAGGCGCTCAGGCGTGGAGCTTCGATGCTCGTGGTAGGGAGACCGATTACGCTGGCCGCCGATCCGGCCGAGGCGGCAGCGGCGATCCTCCATGAGATGGAAGGTCAGAACTCACCCGCTCAGGCGGCTGCGCTGCAGTAGGAGCGTTGCCCAAGCGAGAATGTGAGTTCCGGAGGAGGTCTCAGTCCACCCTTCGCGGCGGTCTGCGAAGAGTGGCGGCTCCAGGGGCTCTGTTGTGGCCGCCTGGTGAGTGTTTTCAGCATTGGGAGGTAACGAGTCCCATATCGCTGAGGCGGAGAGCGAGTGACTTGGCGGATCCACCGCCACGCAGAAACTCGCTGAGATCGATCTGTTCGACATCGAAGCCGAGGTCTGCGAGGCGTTCGGCTGGCCCCGGGCGAGTCTTCGACGTGACCACGTTCATGAGGACACGCGTGCCGACGTTGATGACGTTGCAGGCGAACTGGGTCGCCTCGGCTTCGGTCACGCGGATGCGCTTTTCGGGAGCAAAGGCGGCCTCGATGCGCGTGATGGACGCCGCGTCGAAGGCCTCGGGAAGGTAGAGGAGGAAGCCGCCTCGGAGCGGGGCAAAACAGGTGTCCAGATGGTAAAAGCGGGGGTCCACCAGATGAAGTGAGGTGACCGAGGCGTGCCAGGCGCTGGCCAGATGCCGGTGGCAGTGCTCGCAGGTGCGCGATCCGTGCGCGGCCCACAGGTGACCCCCGTCGGGGTCGAAGAGCACGTCGCCTTCACCTTCAAACGCGGACTCGCGCGGGGTCTCCCAGAGCAGGAAGCCGGCGTCCTGCATCCATCGGCGGAGGTGCAGCGCCTCGGCCTGGCGTTCGGGATGCGCGAAGTTCGAGATGGCGACGACACCATGCTGGACGACGGCCGTGTGGCCGACGAACGTCATGTCGGGAGAGCCCTCGCGAGGGTGAAGAACTCGGACCTCGGCAATGCGATGGAGGGCGTCGTAGAGCTTGCGCCATTGGGCAAAGGCGAGATCACGGGAGGGCCGATGAAGATTGCCAGCCATCCATGGATTGATGACGTAGTCCACGTCGTACCACTGCGGCGGGCACATCAGATATGTGGGTCGATCGAAATGCGGCGGTGGGATGAGACCAGAGGCAGAGGAGAGACTGAATGCTGCGAGCGTCATGGTGCGGGGGTCCTGCTTTCCAACTAGAGCGTGCCCATTCGGAGCTACGACTGTCAAGAACGCTCGGTGAATAGAGGTACAACTTTGAGGGAAGTACCCCTGGGGATACGGACGGTTGACCCAATTTGGGACAGTATCCTTGACCGTGGGGAACGTTCAGCGATCCTAAGGGATTACCCGAAGACTCTGCCGCACAACGTCACAGTCACCTAACCACGAGGCACTATTAGTAGTGTTGATCATTCGAAAGAGGTTACTTCCGCCGAAAGACTTTGGCTCCACAAGCTGCAAAAGGTGCGGGCGAGGTTACCAAATGAGATACTTTGCCGCCCCTTTTCGCCGTCGCTCTCCTCTGCTTCGCTGCTGTGTCGCTCCATGCTGATCAGATCAGTCCTTTGGGTTCAGCGAGCAGCTTCGCGGTCCTCGGCGCAACAACAGTAACCAATACTGGATCAACCGTACTCTCCGGCAACCTGGGTGTTGCCCCCGGAAGTGCCGTCACCGGTTTTGTTCCCGGCGTGGTCACGAATGGGAACAATCAGCAGAACGACGCCTTATCGATCCTTGCTCATAAAGACGCCGCCACGGGTTACCAGGCGCTGGCTGCCCTGACCTCAACAGCAAACCTTTCCGGAAAGGATCTGGGCGGGTTGCGTATTGACGCCCGGAGTCTACACGTTCTCGTCCCTCTGCTGAGCTCACCGGTCTGCTTACCCTCAACTTCGGAGGCCTGAGTAACCAGAGCTTCGTGTTCCAGGTAGGGAGTACGTTGACAGCGGCCGATGCGTCAAAGGTGATTGTCCTGAACCCGGGCGCGAATGACAACGTCTACTGGCAGGTTGGAAGCTCGGCCACCCTCGATAGCACCAGCTCGCTTGTAGGCACGATCGTCGCGGATCAAAGCATCTCCTTGTTGACCGAGGCTTCGATACGGTGCGGCGGCGCACTCGCTCTCAACGGGGCCGTGACCCTGCAGTCGAACGTGATCGGGACCTGCGGCGCCTCTGAAGACGGCGGACCTGTGACGTTGACGCAGACGCCTGAGCCGGGCACGCTGGCTCTTCTGGGCACGGGAGCTCTTGGGGCAGCTGGGATCATGCGGTGCCGACTGAGGGCCATCGTCAGCTGAGCTTTGCCCGAACCAAGCCTGAGCTGAGACGAGAAGAGCGGCCTATTAGCGGCCGCTCTTCTTTACTGCAGAGATCTCGGTGAGAGGTCGATCTAGAGCTTCTCGAAGAAATCGCAGACCGAGCAGGAGATATAAACGCCGCCCGGGACGTTGCGCTCGCGATCTTTGACACGCTTGACGATGCGGGTGGGTTTCGAGCACTTGGGGCAGTCAGTGCTCTTGTTGGTGTCCATGACCTTCTTACGGTCGCCGGTCTTGGCAATCTTCGCCATGATGCTTTGATCTCCCTGGTAGATGAGTGCGGCTTACGCGCGACTCGCCGGTAGTAATCTCGGCAAATGCGCCAGAGGCCAGCCTGCTGAGGGCTGGCGCGCCCGCTAAGTCTCAGTTTACATGAGGCCGTCTGCGGGGACTCGGCGTGCCCACGGGAACGCCGGATCCGAGAGGTGGACCTGACCAGGGACCAGGCGAACACGGGCTCCTATCCGCTATTTGGAGCGAACCTACCGCCCGGAGTTCTCGATGAGATTAGGTGGCGAGGGCTTAGGCTTGTCGCTGGCTCCGGGCGTCTTTGGAAACTGGACACGATGGTCGCCGCCGACCTCCGGGACATCCTCTCCGGGCTTTCGCAAGGTGGGTGCGGAGGATGAGGTGGCGCTCCCATCGTCACCCTTGTCGGTCTGGTCGGTCTTCCGCACCGCATCGCCGAACGCGACTTCGCGTGTGGGTACAGGGTTGAGGTATCCGCCGGTCTCGTCGGTCTGGTGGATTTGCATGGCTTTGCCGAGTTCGGCGATCTCTACGAGCGAGACGCGGTCGCCCTGAAAACGGATAAAGCGAACGGTCTGGGGGACGTGACCGTAGATCCACTCCTCATAGCGGGCGCCGCCGGGATCCCCCGACTCGTGCTCGCGAATCTTGCTTTCAGGGGAGCCGAGGGCAGCGAGCACCATGCGGTGGTTCATGCCGACAAGAACATCGTGGGCGGCGATGGCGTCCTTGATGTTTGCCGGGAGGGTATCGGCGTAGGCCTGATCGGAGGACTTGACGCCGAAGTCGATCACGGGGTCTAGCAGCGCCTTGACCTCGGGGGCGGAGATCTCGGGCACGTGGCCCTCGAAGACGAGCGTGATGCGCGCGCCGGTGGGCTGCTCGGCGGGCTGCTGAACGGCGGGTGCGTTCATGATCTGCACGTGCGAGAGAAAGCGATGCTTGGCGTATGGGCCGCCATTAAGGTCGAAGATGATGCGGTCGGGCTTGATGACCATCGCGGTGATGGCCACGCGATCTCCCGGAGCTGCGGACTGGCCCTTCTGGAAGAGCATCTGCTTGTACTTCTCTGGGCCGGGGTCGATCGGGCCGTTCGCGCGCAGGGTCAGACCTGCGCCCATGGGAAGGGCACGGTGTGCGAAACCCTGCTCAGCCTCAAGGTTCCGGACGAGCTCGCGCCTGCCCCGTTCGGTCAGCGGAGTGGAGGGGAGCTGAACGTCCGTCGGTTGAAAGTCGGTGGATACATCGGCGGTCGCGGACTTCTCTCCGACGACGAAGACCTGGGCGCCGGCGAGCGGGATGCCCATGGAGAGGACGGTCGCCAGCAGGGCCCATCTGTGCGTACGCAATGCCATAGTGGCACCTCTGTGTACAGCTTAGAGTGCACCTGCGGCCATGGCTTTGACAAGAGCTGTTTTCGACGCAGCCACCCATGAGATTAAGGCATTACGAGCGCATGCAAGTCCCGCTAGGAAGGCGGATCGGCGACGCTGCGCTGCTGCGGTGTGGTGGGCAGAATCTGGACCAGCGGCGGAGGTGGAGGTGCGGAAGCGGCCATGGCCGTGTGCGCCGGTGGAGGCGGCACGTCCATGGGGTAGCCGGCAGCGATGATGGGCGCGTGGGTGTAGTTCCAGGCGTAGTCGCGGGTAAGACGGAACAGAACGGGGATGGCGAGGAGAACGGAGATGGCCGTCAGGGGAACGCCCTGAGGGCCGAAGTCTCCGCCCATGAGCCACTGGGCGCCGAAAGCCGTGGTCTGGAAGATCGAGGAGAGCTCGGTCGATCCCGCCGTTGGCAGACCGAACAGCAGACCAAGCGAGGCCGTGAATGCAAAGTTGAGCCCCCACGAGAGCCAAAGGGCGTGGGTGCGAAGCCAGCCGAGCGAGAGCAGAAGGCCAAACAGAGCCATCCCCACGACCGCCATGCCGCTCGAACCTGGGCTGAAGGCGAAAAGGAGGCCGAAGATGAGCGAAAGGCAGAGGGTTGCGCCCGAGGTGCCGATCGCCTCGATCATGCGGCGAAAGGCGTACCCCCGGAAGACGATCTCAAGCGCAAGCGCGGCCAGCGCGGCACCAACGAGACTAAAGGCGGCGTAGAGAAAGGCGCGGGGCTCGGTCCAGAGCTGGATGTGAAGGCTGCCGACGAGGGCGACAGGAAGCACGGCCAGCAGGGCGATCGCCCAACCGAGTGCGGCGCCAATCCCCCACTCGCGCCCGGCCGTCGGTCGCTGGGGCAGACCCAGGAGATCGCGGGTCGAGGAGCGGCGGTGGCCGATGCGGTCGAGCACCGAAAAGCCCAAAACGAGCAGGAAGATCAGGAACAGTGGCTTCAGAACGAAGCCGACGGCGAGGAAATCCAGGCGCTGGGCGATTCCTGACGCGGACCGGGCGGAAAGCTCACGGGCGGCAAGAAACCACGCGATCGCTGCCAGCGAGAGGGCGAGATCAAGGGTCTTGCTGGGACGCGGTGGGGGTGGTGTGGGTGCGAACGCCGGCAAGGCTGGAAGCTCCGTTTTGAGGTGGGACGGGTTAAGCCGTGGTGTAAAACTGTGCGATATTGCGGAACTTCTCGTATCGCTGCGCCAGGAGATCGGTTAGGGGCAGCTGCTCCAGCGTGCGGAGATGGTAGCGAAGTCGCTCGCCCACGAGGGAGTAGCCTGTGGCGGGATCCGCCTGGGTACCGCCTGCTGGCTCCTCGATAACCTCATCCACGCAGCCTAGACGTTTGACGTCGGTGGCCGTGTATTTGAGAGCGGCGGCGGCTTGCTGCTTTTTGCTGGCGTCCTTCCACATGATGGAGGCGCAGCCCTCGGGCGAGATAACGGAGTAGATGGAGTTCTCGAGCATCAGAACGCGATCAGCGACGGCGAGCGCGAGGGCTCCGCCAGAGCCGCCCTCACCGGTGATCGTCGCGATGGTCGGGACGCGGAGGCGCGACATCTCGAGGAGGTTGCGTGCGATGGCCTCTCCCTGTCCTCGCTCCTCAGCGCCGAGGCCGGGATTGGCCCCGGCGAGATCGATGAAGGTAAAGATCGGCCGACCGAACTTTTCGGCAATTCTCATGGCACGAAGCGACTTGCGGTAGCCTTCCGGGTCCGGTGAGCCGAACTTGCGGGCAACCCTCTCCTTCAACGTCCGACCCTTGAGATTGCCGATCACGAGGACGGGCGCGCCGTCCAGCCGGGCCATCCCGCAGCTCATCGCGGCGTCATCCCCAAAGGCACGGTCGCCGTGAATCTCGCTGAAGTCGGTGAACAGGGCTTCGATGAAGTCCATGGGATAGGGCCGCTGAGGGTTCCGGGCCGTCTCGGTCCTGGTCCAAGCTTCGGGTACGGGAGGTGCTGCCGCTGCTTGTACGTTGATGATTCGACTGGGGTCTTGGTCTGCCATGCTGTGCTCGGGTCCGCCCTTGATTGTAGTGCATCAATCCTGGCCGCTCGAGTTTAGTGGCGGGAGCTTTCCCGCGCCGATCAGCGCCGGCCAGCTCGTGGCATAGGACTCGCGAAGGAAGAGCAGGGAGAAGATCACAAAGCCGTAGACGAGCTGGAGGCCAGCGGTTGGCCAGTCCTGTTTGATGGTGACCCCAATCGTGAGCAGGATCATGAAGATCATTGCCGCGGTGAGGCTGGCGCGCGTGAGCACCGCGAGAATGAGGAGGGTGCCGAGGATGATCTCGATCCAGGGAACAGCAAGCGCGAAGGCATGGACCAGGGGTGCGGGAAGCAGCGGCGACGACATGTGCGCGACCATGCCATTTGCAAACGCCGGGACCCCGTTGTAGATGCGGATGAAGCCGTGGCCGAAGAAGTTGACGCCGAGCAGAAGGCGTAGAAGTGCATAGGCCCAGCGGCGCTCGGCCATCTGGAGCGCGACGAGCTGGGTGGCGGAGCGTTGTTCGGCGGACTGACTCGGAGCCGCGGTGGAGATCACCATTCGGGTTTGGATGCCAGCCGGAAGCACAAGGGACTCGGTAACCGAGCGCGCCAGGGTTCGGCGAGGGGCTGCTCCGGCCTCGAGCCCCCCGGTGCAGCAGAGTGCCTCAGTCCCGAGTACAAGATCTCGGGCCGTTCTCTGTTCGTTGCTCCCTAGGCAATAATGCGGACGCCGCCCCTGCCAACCAGCTCTTCGATCCGATCGATAAAGAGGCGATCCGCCGCGACCATGACGTCCTGCGGCTCAAGCACGGCGCAGAACTCACCGGGCTCTTCGAGATCAAGGAGCAGCTTGCCCTGGCCCGGCGCACCGAGAAAGATGGCGTGCAGCTTTTCCAACAGCGCGACATCGGGGTTGTGGAGCGGGACCTTGATGCGAAGACTCTCGGGCAGCTTAAGCTTCACGTCTTCGAGCGCCTGGATATTGGAGATGGCGAGCTTGGGGCTTGAGTCCTCCTCGCCTCGAAGCACACCACGCACAACGACGGGCACATCGATCTTGAGGGCTTCCGCGAGCTTCTCGTACGACTGCGGAAAGGCGATCAGCTCGATCTTGCCGACCGTGTCCTCAAGGCAGGCCTGGGCGTACATCTCGCCAGAACGTTTGGACTTGGCGACTTTGAGGCCCGTGATGACGCCCGCGATCGAGATCTCGTTCTGCGGCGCATCGTTGCCGCCGCGCCGAAAGACCTGTGGCTCCGGCTTCATCTCGCACGCGGTCACGGTGTCGACCACCTTGAGGTTGCGGAGCTTCTCGCGATATTTATCCATCGGGTGGCCGGAGACGAAAAAGCCAAGGACGTCCTTTTCGTTCTGGAGTCGCGTGTGCTCGTCCCACTCAGCGAGCCTGGGGAGGGCGTCCTCCTTTGCTGCTGCCTGGACGGGACCATCATTGAAGATGCCGAAGAGCCCGTGCTGTCCGGAGGCCTCGTCACGCTGCGACTTTTGCGCCCGTTCCATGGCGCGATCGAGCGCCGCCGTGACCTGCGCGCGGTGGCCGAAGCTGTCCATCGCGCCGGCCTTGATGAGCGACTCGAGGACGCGCTTGTTGAGCAGGCGGAGGTCGACCCGTTCGCAGAAGTCCCAGAGGCTTGAGAAGCCCTTCCTGATGCCTCCCTGCCTCCCGCTTCCCTGCCCTGCACCCTCCTGTTGAAGCGCCGCACGTGCCGCGATGATGGACTCGATTGCATTGTGGCCGACGTTCTTGATCGCTGCAAGACCGAAGCCGATCGCGTCTCCGTTCGGAGTGAAGTTCGCGTCCGACATCTGCACGTCCGGAGGAAGGACGTTGATGTTGATCTCGCGGCACTCGGAGATGTACTTGACCACGTTCTCCGGCTTCGAAGTTTCGCTGGTAAGCAGGGCGGCCATGAACTCGACCGGGTAATGCGTCTTGAGCCAGGCCGTATGGTACGCAAGCAGCGCGTAGGCGGCCGAGTGCGACTTGTTGAAGCCGTATCCGGCGAACTGGGCCATGAGGTCGAAGACCTTTCCGGCGATCTCCTTCGGATGCTTGTTGAGGGCGGCGCCCGACATGAAGCGCTCGCGCTGCTTGCCCATCTCGGCCGCGTCTTTCTTGCCCATCGCGCGACGGAGGAGGTCGGCTTCCCCGAGCGCGTACCCGGCAACAGCCGCGGCGATCTGCATCACCTGCTCCTGGTAGACCATGACGCCCAGCGTCTCTTTGAGGATCGCCTCCATCTCGGGCAGATCGTACTCGACCGCGCGACGTCCCCATTTGCGCTCGATGAAGTCGTCGATCATGGACATGGGGCCGGGACGATAGAGAGCGTTCAGCGCGGTTAGATCTTCGACGCGGTTCGGCTTGTAGCGGCGCAGTACGTCGCGCATGCCGCCCGACTCGAACTGGAAGATGCCCGAGGTAAGCGCCCGGTGGAAGACCTTCTCGAAGACCTCGGCGTCGTCGAGCGGGACCAGGGCCATGTCGACCGTCTCGCCGCGGTTGCTCTTGATCAGCTTGAGGCAGTCGTCGATGACGGTCAGTGTGGTCAGGCCGAGGAAGTCCATCTTCAACAGGCCCATCTTCTCGACGGCCTTCATGTCGTACGCGGTGACGATGGCCTCGTCCTTGGTGCGCGTGACCGGGACCAGCTCGGTGAGGGGCTGCGGCGCTATGACAACGCCGGCGGCGTGGACGCCCGCGCCGCGGACGAGGCCTTCGAGCCGGAGCGCGGCGTCGATGAGCTCCTTGATGCGCGGGTCGGAGTCGTAAGCGGCCGAGAGCGGACTCGAATCCTTGAGGGCCTGGTCGATGGTGATGCCGATCGTCGGCGGGATCATCTTGGCGATGCGGTCGACCTCGCCGTACGGCATGTCGAGAGCGCGTCCGACATCTTTGATGGCGGCCTTGGCCGCCATGGTGTTGAAGGTGATAATCTGCGCGACCTGGTCCGAGCCGTACTTCTTCCGCACGTATTCGATCACCTCGCCGCGCCGGTTCATGCAGAAGTCGATATCGATATCGGGCATGGAGACGCGTTCGGGGTTGAGGAAGCGCTCGAACAGGAGCTCGTTCTGGAGCGGGTCGATGTCGGTGATTTCCATCACGTAGGCGACCAGAGATCCGGCGGCGGATCCACGGCCCGGACCCACAGGGATATTCTGCTCACGCGCGTACCGAATGAAGTCCCAGACGATCATGAAGTATCCAGGGAACTTCATGGCCTTGATGCACTCGAGCTCGCGGTCGAGGCGCGCGTGGTACTCGGGGATGGTCTTCTTGAGGAGGCCGCGATCACGCAGGTGGGCGACGGCGGTGTCCAGGCGCTTGGTGAGGCCATCGCGGCAGACCTTCTCGAAGTAGCTCTCAAGCGTCTCGCCTACGGGGACGACGAAGTCCGGAAAGGGATCGCTGACCTTGGACATCTTGAGGTTGCAGCGGTCCACAAACTGCATCGTCCGCGTGCAGACCTCTTCATGCCCCGCAAAGGTACGGTGCATCTCCTCCGCTGACTTGATGTAGAACTCCTGCGTGTCGAACTTGAAGCGCTTGGGATCGTTCATGCTTCCGGCGGTCTGGACGCAGAGGAGGATCTCGTGGGCGCGACTGTCGTCAGAGGCAACGTAGTGCGAGTCGTTCGTGGCGATCAGCGGGATGCCGAGCTCGCGCTCCATCTGGAAGAGCTGGTCGCAGACGGCACGGTCCGGAGCGAGGCCATGATCCTGGATCTCGAGGAAGAAGTTATTCTTCCCGAACATCTCGGAGAACTGCCCCGCCGTGCGCTTCGCATCGTCGTACTTCCCTTCCATCAGGCTCTGGTTGACCTCGCCCGCGAGGCAGCCGGAGAAGCCGATCAGGCCCTCGGTGTGCTTCGACAGGAACTCCTTCGAGACGCGCGGCTTGCGGTAGAAGCCGTGAAGCGCGGCCTCCGAGGTAAGACGGACGAGGTTGCGGTAGCCGGTCTCGTTCTCGGCGAGCACGAGGAAGTGGTTGTAGCCGTCGGCCAGGGTGCGGTGGTCGTCGGTCTTCGAGAGGTAAAGCTCGCACCCCAGAATGGGCTTGATGCCCTTCTTCCCCATGGCGTCAAAGAAGTGCACCGCACCGTAGATGTTGCCGTGATCGGTCATGGCGGCGGACTTCTGGCCGATCTTTGAAAGGTGCGAGGCGAGCTTGTCGACGTCGCAGGCACCATCGAGGAGAGAATAGTCAGTGTGCAGATGGAGGTGCGTGAACTCGCTTGCCATTAGCTTCTTATGTTAAGCCTCGGTGCGTAGGAAAAGCGGTGACGGAATCGAGCTTGAGGCGGCGGCGCATCACAGCTTGGCGCGGCGGCGCTGAGGGAGGACGTTCAGAGAAGTTGGCCGTCTCGGAGCGTCGCCAGCTTGGATCGTGGCAAACTTCTAGAATCAGGGGTGAAGCGATGAGCCCAGCCGATCTCCACGCGTTTATGAGCCAGCATCGCTACGGCGTGGTGTCGAGCGTGTCCGCTTCCGGTGATCCGCAATCGGCGCTGGTGGGAATCGCGGTATCAGCAGAGCTCGATATCGTATTCGACACCCTGGGGACTTCGCGGAAGTACAGCAATCTCACGCGAAACCCGCGCTGCTCCATGGTAGTCGGCTGGTCGGGAGAGCAGACCCTCCAGTACGAAGGTCTCGCGGAGCAGCCGGCAGGAGCGGCTCTGGAGCGCTACCAGGAGCTATACTTCACGCGCTGGCCTGAGTGTCGAACCCACCTCAGCTGGCCTGACATCGCGTACTTCGTCTTGCGACCGCGATGGATACGGTATAGCGACTACGATCACGCACCGCCCCTTATAGAGGAGATGGAGCACTTTCGCTGACGAGACTGGTTGCAAGATCCACGTAAAGGTCGACGGCTTCGAGCAGCTCCCTCTTTGCGATCTTCTCCGCAGGCGTATGGGCAACGTGGATGGAGCCGGGGCCGAGCAGAAAGGGCTCGCCCCATGCAGTGAGAGAAGGGATGTCCGTCGTGAACTTGGCGATCATGGTGGGCAGCGAGCCGACCTGTCGCATGCGCACGAATGGGAGGTCGAGCGAGAAACGGACCTCCGCGCGGTTCGCGACCACGGCCAGGATCTGGTTGCGGGTCTCTTCCGACGGGCCGACAAGCCGTATCAGCAGGTGGGCCTCGGCCTGGTCGGCGATCACGTTTGGCGCGCGTCCGCCGTGGAGGAGACCGATATTGAGGTTGGAGTGGCCATCTTCGCCCAGCGAAGGCTCAAAGGGCAGCGGCATCTGAAGCAGGTCGTGGAGGGCTTCGACGAGCTTGTCAATGGCGGAGTCGCCGAGCTCTGGGTAGGCGGAGTGGGCCATCCTGCCGTGCGCGTGAAGTTCGACGCGAAGCGCTCCTTTTGAGGCGACGGCGAGGCGGTTATCGGTAGGTTCGCCATTGATCAGGAATCGCGAACCCTTGGGGTTCAGATTTGCGGCCGCAGCACCTGCAGAGTCGCGCTCCTCCCCGACCACAAACAGGAGCCCGACCTTCACGCCGGCTTCCCGGAGACGGTCGGCGGCGGCGATCTGCGCGGCGAGGATGCCCTTGGCATCGCAGGCGCCTCGGCCGTAAAGAAAATCATCGTCCTCACGCAGGCCGAAAAACGGTGGGACCGTGTCCATATGGGTGGAGAGCACGACGTCAGGCGTCGTTCCGGGAGGAGCGGCATAGACGTTGAAGCGCTCGTCCTGCCCGTGCGACCGGATCGCCCCCCGCGTCTTGGCCGGGTCAGGCTGCGCGACCAGGGTCCGCTCGACCTCGTACCCCTCGCCTTCCAGGTACTGGTACAGGAACGCGCCGATACGGCCCTCGTGAAAGGTCGTGGACTCGATGTTGACGAGCTGACGCGTGAGGTCGATCGCATCGACGGGCATGCGATGAGAATACGTGACGGTAGGACCGCGGGCACTCGTCCGGCCAACGCCGGATAGCCACGCTAGGCAGTCATCTCAGTAGACTGGAGGTATGGCGATCGAGGCGGGTCAGGGTGGTGGGAGCGGTGCGACGGTGCGCTCGCAGGTGCGCGCGATCGAGGACCTACGGGGCCCGGCCGGGCGGCTCGAGGCAGTTCTGAACACCGGCGACGAGGACGCCCGCTTTGCGGCTCTGGTCTGTCATCCCTACCCGCCCGCGGGTGGAACGCTGCACAACAAGGTGGTGTACCACGCGATGAAGTCGTTCCATGCCGCCGGCCTCCCCGTGGTGCGGTTCAACTTTCGTGGAGTCGGGCTGAGCGACGGGCAGCTTCGACCAGGGCCGCGGCGAACGGGACGATGTGCTGGCGGCCATCGACTGGATGGAGGCGAAGCTGGGACTGCCAATCCTGTTTGCGGGATTCTCCTTCGGCTCGTACGTGGGTCTGCGCGCCTGCTGCGGGGATGCCCGCGTAGTTGGCCGCGTGGGTCTCGGCCTGCCAGTTCGTGCCGCGGGACGGGACTACGACTACAGCTTCCTCGAGGAGTGTCGGGGACCGCGGCTGTTTATCAGCGGCGACCAGGACAGATTCAGCCCCAGGGAGGTTCTGGATCGTGTCTTCGCCGACCCTCCCGGAGCCGAAGCGGCTGGTCTGGGTGGAGGGCGCCGAGCATTTTTTTCAAGGCGTTCCCGGTTCGCCCGCGCCAAAGCTAAACGTCATGCAGGAAGCCATCCGAGCGTGGCTGCGCGATACCTTTGGTCTGCCCTGACCCGTGTAGGACACGTCATCCAGGATCGCAGCGAGAGCAGTGCACGAGATCCACGGGCTCACCCTTTGGGATCGACCAGAGACACTCAGCCAGCAGCCGTCGCCAGCACGGCTTGCGTCTCGAGCGCCTCCCCTCCAGTCAACAGACGCTCGATTAGATCGACCGCCGTATCGACATCCTTGCGATCGATGATCAGCGGCGGAAGAAATCGGAGGACGTTTCCCTGGACGCAGTTAAGCATCACTCCACCTGCAAGCGCAGCTTCAACAATCGGACGTGCCGGAACCGTAAGCTCGACCCCCTGCAGCAGGCCGATCCCGCGGGCCTCGACCGCCACCTCGAACTCGCTCACAACGCCTTCGAGCCGGGTCTTCAGGTGAGCGCCCGTGTCAGCGACCCGGTCAAGAATCCGCTCGTCTTCCATGATCGACAGGAACTCCAGGCCGAGCCGGCACGCAAGCGGAATGCCGCCAAGCGTGCTGCCGTGCCGGGCCATGCCGAAGGTGTGGAACAGATCTTCCGTGACCAGAATAGCGCTGAGTGGAAGGCCCCCGCCAAGCGGCTTACCGAGGATCAGAATGTCGGGACGAACGCCGCTTAGATCGTAGGCGAACCACTGTCCGGTGCGACCGAGGCCGCACTGGATCTCGTCGAAGATAAGGATCGCGCCATGCTCGGTGGCAAGACGCCGCGCCTCCTGGAGAAAGCCTGCGCTGCACTCATGGACGCCACCTTCGCCGAGCACCGGCTCAATCAGGATCGCGCAGGTGTCTGCGTTGACGGCCGATCGGAGCTGCGCGAGGTCGTTCCGATCGACAAACGTCACGCCCGGTAGCCCTGGTCCGAAGTCTGTCTGGTACTTCGTCTGACCCGTGACCGAAAGCGACCCAAAGGTACGTCCGTGGTACGAGGAGCGGAGAGCGATTATCCCGTGTTTGCGGGGGGAGTAGTTACGGCTTCCAAAGCTTCGGGCGAGCTTGAGAGCGCCTTCTACCGCCTCCGATCCACCGGTCGAGAAGAAAGCGCCCGTCATTCCGGCCAGATCACACAGCCTTTCGGCAAGCCGGCTCGGGTGCGGGTTGCTGTACTGGGGGGAAAGATGGATCAGGCGGGCTGCCTGCTCCGTAATCGCCGCCAGCATACGCGGGTGCGCATGTCCCAGCGCATTCACGCCCAGCCCACCCATCATGTCCAGGTACCGGTTGCCGTCCAGATCGTAGAGGTGGACACCCTCCCCGCGATCCATCACCACGGGGTACCGAGCATATACAGGGAGCAGGTGGTCGGTGTCGCGCTTGAGGATGACGTCTGCGGTTGCACTGGGGCGAAACGGGTCCATAAACTCCAGTTCACAGCACCCGGGAGCATAGGTCAAGGATAAGACGCTGGGGGAACCATGCTGGATTACGCCAGGATCGAACCCCTTCCCGAGCCGCGCCGTATCAGCAACCTATGATTTTTTGTAGTAACGGCACGGGCGTTGTTCTATCCTTATAGGCCGTGGGCCTCCACAGGTTGCATGATTGCGAAGCATTTCTCTTTGGCCCCAAATCTGCTAGTCCACACGCGGGATGACCAACACATTCCATAACCGTGTCATCGCTGTCACGCTCGCGCTGCTGACGCTGGCTGCCTGCGTTCTGGCCGCGTTCAATCTTCGGGATGAGGGGCGCTACGACGTGCCGACCGATGGCGCGTGGTGGATCGAGTCGACCCACGGCGGTTTGCGTGCCGAACGGGTTCCTCCCGGATCCCCTGCTGAGCGCGCCGGTGTACGTACCGGAGACGAGGTTATTGCGATCAACGATCGGCCGTCTCCCAGGGTGGCCCCGTTCAAGCGCGAGCAGTTCCACAGCGGCATCTGGTCGCACGTCACCTACACCATTCTTCGGCCCGGACCCTCCTCGGCGGGCTCCAGTGCACCGACCAGGCTCGACATCCAGGTAATCCTTGAACCGGCGGATCGGTCGAACTACCAGGGCGTGCGGTTTATCGCCATGGTGTACCTCTGCATCGGGATATATGTGTTGTTCAGGCGTTGGACTGCGCCGAAGGCGACGCACTTCTACGTCTTCTGCCTGGCGTCTTTCATCCTGTACGCGTTCAAGTACACCGGCGAGTTCGATCTTCTGGACTGGATCGTCTTCTGGGGAAACGCGGCTGCGGCCGCCCTCCAGCCTGCCCTCTTCCTGCACTTCGCCGTCAGTTTCTCAGACGCCCATGCCACGCAGCGCCGGCGCAGGATCGGTCGCGTGCTCGCGACCCTTGGGATCTATCTCCCGGGAATCCTTCTCGTCGGACTCCAGGTCTGGGCGCTTCGTTTCTGGTCCGCCACCGAGCTCCTGAATCACCGGCTCGACCAGATCGGTGTCGGCTACCTCGCCATGTACTACGTGGTCGCGGCCGTCATCTTCCGTACGCGGTACAAAGGGGCCCGCTCCGCGCTCGAACGGCAGCAGCTCAAGTGGCTCTCTCGCGGAACGCTCCTCGCCGTCGTCCCGTTCACCTTGATGTATGCCGTCCCGTACATGGCGGACTGGGCCGTTCCCAGCCTGATGACCAGGATCGCCGGTCTGTCTCTGGTCTTCATCCCGCTCACCTTCAGCTGGGCGATCGTTCGTTACCGCCTCATGGACGTCGACCTCATCTTCAAACGAGGCGTCACCTACACGCTTGCGACCGCCGCCCTGGTCGGCGTCTACTTCCTGATCGTCGCGGTCACCGCCGAGATGGTTCACACGCGCCTCCCGAACCTGCGCGTATGGGGCCTTGTCGCCGCCATCACCATAACCGGCCTGGTCTTCGACCCTCTCAAGCGAGCCATCCAGGGCCGCGTCGATCGCGTCTTCGACCGGAAAAGGTTCGATTACCGCGAGACGCTGGTTGAGTTCGGACGGGGGTTGAATGCGCAGACGGACCTGCGGACGCTGGTCGATGCCATTGTCATGAGGCTGCCCCAGACCCTTCTAATCACCCGCGTCGCTGTCTTCCTGGCCGACGAGCAGACTCCCGGGCAGGCTCAGCAGTTTCACCTCGCGGCATCTCACGGCCTCACAAACATCGAGGCCGGCGATCTCCAGACACTTGACCTCCGCTTCCTGGACTTCGACCAGCCGGGTGCAAACAGCCATATCTTCCTTGAGACGCCGCTGCAGGTACTTCGCCTTCCCGAGCTTCAACGGCAGAGCGCCGCGCGCCTGGACCTCAACTACTACCTTCCGTGCCGTGCGGCGAACCGCGAGCGTGCCGGTACAAGGACCGTTGCCGTCCTCGGCTTCGGCCGGACGGAGCACGGCGACTTTCTTTCGAGCGAGGATGTCGAACTTCTTGAGTCGCTGGCGAGCTATATCGGGATCGCAATCCAGAATGCCCAGCTCTACCAGAGGCTCGAGCAAAAGATCTCGGAGTTCGAGCGGCTCAAAGACTTCCACGAAAACATCCTCGAATCGATCAACGTCGGTGTATTCGCGGTCGACCTCAACGACCACATCGAAAGCTGGAACCAGCAAATGGAGGCCATGTTCGGCATGCGGCGCGGCGAGGCCCTCGGCCAGCCACTCAGCCAGCTCTTCCCTCCCGACTTTCTGGCCAAGTTCAACAGCGTCCGTGGGGAGTACGGGACACATACGCTCTACAAGTTCAGGCTGAGTCTGCCAAACGGCGAGTCGCGCACCGCCAACATCGCCATCGCGCCCCTGCTCACGCGCGATCTCACCGTCATCGGCCGTATCCTTCTGGTCGACGACATCACCGACCGTACCCAGCTTGAAGAGCAGCTGACCCAGGCCGAAAAGCTCTCCTCGATCGGTCTGCTCGCGGCAGGCGTCGCGCACGAGGTCAACACACCCCTGGCCGTCATCTCGAGCTACACCCAGATGTTGACCAAGCAGATGAGCGCGGACAAGCGCGTGGCACCGCTGCTTGAGAAGATCACACAGCAAAGCTTTCGCGCGTCCGAGATCGTGAACGGGCTTCTGAACTTCTCGCGCACCGGAACCACGGACTTCTCCGGCATCGATCTGAATGTGCTGCTCCGGGATACGGTGACCCTTGTGGATCACCAGCTGAAGACCGCGGGCATCCACGTGAACCTCGAACTCGAGCCGCATCTGGCTCTTGTTCACGGCAACCAGGGCAAGCTTCAGCAGGTCCTTCTCAATCTCGTGTTGAACGCGAAGGACGCCATGTTCCACACGCTCGATGCGACCATGCGTCTTGCAACTGAAAATCTGGATGGACGTGTCATCGTCCGCATTCAGGATTCGGGCAGCGGGATCAAACAGGAGCATCTGCACCGCATCTATGATCCCTTTTTCACCACCAAGACGAAGCCGCAGGGCGGCAGCCACAACGGTACCGGCCTCGGCCTCGCGGTCAGTTATGGCATCGTCCAGGAGCATGGCGGCAAGATCTTCGTGGAGAGTGAAATGGATGTGGGCACAACCTTTCTCCTCGACTTCCCAGCCCTGACGGAAAAGCCGGGTGTCTTTTCGGGCACACGCGCTGACAGCACCCGGCACGGCGAGAGGACCAAGCTTCATGCCTGAGACGACCCCGGCAGTTGAAACCAACGGCGTGCCGCACAGCCAGGTCGCAGGCGACACACCAAAAATTTTGATCATCGACGACGAGGCGGCGATCCGCGAGTCTCTCGAAGCCCTGTTGACGCTCGAAGGCTTCATCGTCTTTCTTGCGCCCGACGGGAACGCCGGCCTCGATCTGCTGTCGCGCAATGAATACGATCTGCTGCTTCTCGACCTTGCGCTTCCCGGCGAAAGCGGCATCGATCTGCTGCCACGAATCCTCGAGATGCAGCCACAGCTGCCCGTCATCATGATCACCGCCTTCGGGACGGTCGGCAACGTGGTCGACGCCATCCGGGCGGGCGCCAAGAACTTCGTCCAGAAGCCGTGGGACAACGAGAAGTTGCTGGCCGATATGCGGACCTCGATCGCGCGCCACCGCGCCGAGGTGGAAGTCGTTCAGCTCAAGCGCGTCCTCAAGCAGCGCTACAACTTCGAGAACATCGTCGGAAAGAGCGAGCCGATGTTGCGGCTCTTCGATATCGTGGCCCAGGTCGCGCCCAGCCGTTCCACCGTTCTTCTTCAAGGCGAGAGCGGCACCGGAAAGGAGCTCATCGCAAAGGCGCTTCACGCAAACTCCCCTCGGCGCGACAAGCCCTTCGTCCCCGTCAACACCGGCGCGGTTCCCTCGGACCTGCTCGAGTCGACCCTGTTCGGACACGTCCGCGGAGCATTTACCTCGGCCGTGAGCTCGAAGAAGGGACTGTTCGAGATCGCCAATGGAGGCACGCTGTTCCTTGACGAGATCGGGACGATGGGCCTCGACATGCAAGCAAAGATCCTGCGCGTCCTGCAGGACCGGCGCTTCATGCAGCTTGGCGGCGTCACCGAGATGCAGGTCGATGTCCGGATCGTCGCGGCAACCAATGTGAACCTGCAGAACGCTGTTCGCGAAGGTCGCTTTCGCGAGGACCTCTTCTACAGGCTCAACGTTATCTCGCTCGATCTGCCGCCACTGCGCGCCCGCCGTGGCGACATCCCTCTGCTTGCGACCCACTTCCTGAAGTTCTATGCGGAAGAGAACGCGACCGGCGAACGCGTGCTCTCGC
Source organism: uncultured Acidobacteriaceae bacterium (assembly GCA_963752655.1). Lineage (GTDB taxonomy): Bacteria > Acidobacteriota > Terriglobia > Terriglobales > Acidobacteriaceae > Edaphobacter. The sequence goes on along the minus strand of CAVVZK010000003.1, from coordinate 16,751 downwards.
CCGAGGCGCTGCGTGTCCTGATGGAGTACGAGTGGCCAGGCAACGTGCGCGAGCTCGAGAACGCCATGGAGCGCGGAGTCGTCCTGTCAACCTCGCGCGTCATCACACCGGACCTGCTGCCACCGCAGCTGAAAGGGAGCACCTACACCTCCGCCGCGCTCGAGCAGCGGCCGGATGCCTCCCTGTTTGACCTGATGGAGGAGATCGAGCGTCGCATCATCGCGGATCGCCTCGAACGATGCCACTGGAACCAGACCGAGGCAGCGGAGTACTTCAAGATCCCACTCTCCACCTTGAATCAAAAGATCAAGCGGCTCAACGTCGAAGTGCGCAAGCGCACGCGAGACTGAAGGCCGAGCCGCGGCCATTCAGGGCTGTATGACGATCTTCATGGAGCCGGGCTGCGGATTTGAGGCGAGATCGATCGCCGCCACCGAGTCCTCCACCGCAAATCGGTGCGAGATCAACCGGGTCAGATCAAAGCCCTTCCGGTAGCCGTCAAAGACCAGCTGCGCGACCTCATCCTGAATCGCCACGGAAGCACTGTACGAGCCCATCAACGTCTTCTCGTCCATGCACACCGCTGCCGGGTCGAAGGCAGCCTCACCGTGCTGGGTAGAGGCAAACAGCATCACGCGTCCGCCCGGACGTATGGAGTCCATCGCTGTCTGGATCAGCCCGTTCCCGGCGACTGCGACCAGGGCCACGTCAGCCCCGCGACCCTCGGTGGCCCGCTTCGCCGCACCCGCGACGTCTTCGCGGGCGTCGAGCGGGTGATGGAGATCAAAGGTGGCCGCCACGGCATGCCGCTCCGGGTAAAGATCGCTCGTGAGAACCGTGGCGCCGGTCCGCCGAGCAAGAGCGGCGAGCAGGATCCCGATAGGTCCCTGGCCGATCACGAGGACCGTCTCGTCAGGTTTGAGCCCAAGCAGCTTGACCGCCTTGTAGCACGTGTTCACCGGTTCAAGGAAGGCGGCCTGCTCGAACGGTATGTCGTCGGGGACCTTCACAACACCCCGCCGTACGATCCAATCCATGACGCGGATGTACTCCGCGAACCCGCCACCCGAGGCTGCTCCGATGCCCGCCGTGCAGCCGACCTCCTTGTACACCTCGCATTGCGCAAAGGTCTGCTTGCGGCAGAAGTAGCACTCGCCGCACGGGATGTGGTGGTAGGCCATGACGCGGTCGCCCAAACCGAAAGCTCTCGACCCCTTCGCCCACCTTGACCACGGTGCCCGCCATCTCGTGACCGAAGACGCGCGGGCTGGAATGAGAGCCGGTGTGAATCTTCTTGAGGTCGGTGCCGCAGATCCCGCAGGTATGAATCCGGAGCAGGAGCTCTCCCGGGCCAATCTCGGGCACCGCCACCGTCTCGACACGAACGTCGTTGATGCCACGGTATACCGCGGCGCGCATGGTTGCGGGCACACCTGCTGCGCTGCCTTCCACGGCTTCCGTCGCGGCCGTCCGCAAACCTTCCGAGCTCTGCATCATCCTCATATAAAAACACCTTTGGGAAGCCCCGATCGTGGTCACACACGAAGGAGCCCGGCGGCGCCCTTCGTCCGAACCCTGTCCGATTCTACGAGGGTCAGCGGTCTCACGACTGCTCCGGGCCAATTCTGCATGTCATGACTCGCCTTCGCCCAAGACTGCGGTGCGGCCTCATGGTGCCTCCTCTGCCAGGACCTTCGAGATTGCCCGATGCATTGCGCCCGTAAGGTGATCGAGCGCCGTCTTCGTGTTGCGTCCGAGCTGGATTGTGCTTCGCCAGTGCTGGGGCCGCACCGCAGTCTCAAGAGCAAAGGCACCCGTACGGAAGCGGCCTTGAGAATCGGTAAACGACGAAAGGTGTGACAGGTCGACATCGTGCTCGTCCGAGATCGCCTTCAGCGCGCCGAACGGAATCGATTGACCGCGAGCGAGACGCGCAACGGTGGCCGCTTCCATATCCACCGCCGCAGCCCCGTAACTCTGGTACAAACGTCGCTTCTCCGCAACACCGGCGATCTGCGGCGAGGTCACCAGGATCCCAGTCACGAGACCAGCCAGCGGAACCCTCCCGCCCCCAGAGGCGCCCATCCGCGGAGCAGGGTCAGGTCCAGGGTCGAAGAGCGGGTATGTACCGAAACGTTCGCCCGAGCGGGTATCGATGACCGTCGACGCGGCAATCACGCTGCCCGGAACAAGGCCGGGATCGCATGCACCCGCCAGGCCGACACTGAGCAGGGCTCCGACCGGCCCATGGGCCACGGCAGCCGCCACCGCCAGGACGGCACGCTCAGGTCCGATGCCGGCTGTAACGAGCAGGACAGAACGCCCCCGCGCTCCCGTCTTTCCTTCCTGAAGGAGGACGCCCGCCTTATTCGAAATGCTTCGCACGCCCACTTGGCGCGCGAGTCTGGCAAGCTCCCGTGGAAGCGCCGCGACCAGCACAATTGCACCGGCATTGGCTTCTGACGAGGTTGTGGTCATTCGATGCCAGGGTCAAGGGCAGGGGGAGTCGGAGCGTACCCGTTCGCGACGAACCAGTCGATTGCCGTGCGGAGTGCCTGGTAAACCGGCCGGATCTCAAAGCCCAGGTCACGCTCAGCCTTCGCAGAGCTGGCGAACATCATCTTTCTGCCCATCCGAACCGCCTCGACCGTGGCCCGCGGCTCCCTTCCCCGGAGCTTGCCGGTAATCGTCTCGTCAAAGAAGGCGAAGGCCATGGCGACCGCATGCGGAACCTTATACGTCGGCGAAGGCAGACCGGTGATGGCGGACATGCGATCGAGAATCTGCTTCAGCGTCAGGTTCTCCCCGCCGAGAATATAACGCTCGCCGGGCGTGCCGCGATCGAGAGCAACCACGTGCATGCGGGCAACCTCCGCGACATCAACCAGGTTGAGCCCCGTGTCCACGTAGGCGGGAAACCTTCGGTTCAGGAAATCCACGATGATGCGCCCCGTCGGGGTAGGCTTGCGGTCGGCCGCTCCAACGGGCGTGGTGGGGTTCAGGATGACGACGTGCTGGCCGGCGCGCGCCGCCTCGATCGCAACCTGCTCGGCCAGAAACTTCGAACGTTTATAGTGACCGATCATGCTCGCCAGTGAGACAGGAGTGCTCTCATCGACGATGGTGCCGTCGGACTGGAAGCCCATGGTGGCCACCGACGAGGTATAGACAACCTTGGGGATGCCAAGTTCGCGCGCGATGCGAAGCAGGTCACGGGTTCCGTCGACGTTGCTCCTGTACATCTCCGCCGGATCCGGAACCCAGAGCCGGTAATCCGCGGCAACATGGACCAGCGCGTCGCAGCCCGCGAGTCCAGGGCGCAAGGCTCTCGGCATCACGAAGGTCGCCAGAAACTGCTCAGTGTCCGAAGGCAGATCGGCAACCCCGGCAGTGTTCGAGGAACTCCGCGTAAGGAGCCGAAGTCGAGCGCCCTGTGCCCCGTATGCCCGCGCGACGTGGCTGCCAACAAAGCCGGTAGCGCCTGTAAGGAAGACCTTCATAGGTTCGTAGAAGAGACTACGCCAGCGGCACCGCGCCGGCAGCAGCCAGCGAGATCTAGTCGAGCCTCTCGGGGGCGATCTGGATGTTCGTCTCGCCCGCAGCCTTCTTCTCCCAGTACTTCTTCACCCACGCTTCAAAGGTCTTCCCCGCCGCAGTGTCCCGCCCTGTGAAGGCTATCGCCGCAATCTGCGCGTACGCGATCGAGAGCTTATCGCGGGAGGTCGAAGGGATGACGCGCACGTAGGACTCCGCAAGCGAGAGGCCGGTCCGACGGTCGAAAAGATAGCCCTGGACCTCCCTGCCATCCTTCAGCGTCAGCGTGATGTCACCGCGATAGTCAAAGGCCTTCTCAAGCGCATCGCGGATCTCGGCGTCGGTCGCAAGCTCCGGGATCCAGCCTTCGAGGTTCTCTCGCTCTCGCCCGGCCGCAACCTCGAGATCGTTCGGGTTGTGCTCGTGTATCTGTTCGATCTTCAGGTGCTCCTGCTGGTCCGTCGCCATGGTCGTCAGTCTCCCGAGACCAGCGTGGCCGCGGTGTCATGGTTCGCAACCGCGGAGGCAGCGGAGATCACAGGGCTGCCGATCTGGACCAGAGGAGCGTGCGGTGCTGGCTTCCACTCGTTCAGAAGCGTCTGCGCGCCCGCATCCTCGTAACGCTTGAACATCGCCTTCGCAGTTGAAAGCAGCCCGCCAAGCGACCCAAAGGTATAGTTCACCCCCGAGGCCTCGTAGCCGGAGTGGACCATGCAGTTGGCACACCGCGGGTTGCCGCTCTCTGTGCCGTAGTTCGACCACTCGGTCGCCTCCATCAGCTCCTTGAAGGTATCCGCGTAGCCATCCTGAAGCAGGTAGCAGGGCTTCTGCCAGCCGAAGATCGAGAACGTGGGCATGCCCCAGGGTGTGCAGGTCAGCTCGCGATGGCCCATCAGGTACTCCATATAGATAGGCGACGCGTTGAAAGCCCAGGAGGACTTCCTGTTCGAAAGGATCGAGCGGAACAGGCGCTTTGACTTCGCCTTGCCCAGGAAGTGCTTCTGGTCCGGAGCCTTGTCGTACGTATATCCGGGAGCCACCATCATGCTCTCCACGCCAGCCTTCATCAGCTGGTCGAAGTGGCGTCGCACGGAGTTTGGATCCGCGCCGTCGAAGAGCGTGGTATTGGTGGTCACCCGGAAGCCTGCCGCTACCGCAGCCGCAACGCCCTCCATCGCGATGTCGTATCCACCCTCACGGCAGACGCCGAAGTCGTGGTGCTCGCGCTCGCCATCCACATGAACCGAAAAAGACAGGTACTTGGAGGGCTTGAACAGGTGAAGCTTCTCTTTCAGAAGCAGCGCGTTCGTGCACATATAAACATACTTCTTGCGCGCAACCAGGCCGGCGACGATCTCCGGCATCCGTGGATGCAGCAGTGGCTCCCCGCCCGGAATCGCGACCATGGGCGTTCCGCACTCGTCCACTGCCTTGAAGCACTCCTCGGGCGAGAGCTCCGCCTTGAGGATGTGGGCCGGGTACTGGATCTTGCCGCAGCCGGCACACGCCAGGTTGCAGCGAAACAGCGGCTCCAGCATCAGCACCAGCGGATAGCGCTTGCGACCCATCAGCTTCTGCTTGAGGACATAGGTGGCCACAGTCCAGGCCTGCGATACGGGTACTGCCATCGGTGTTTCCTCCAGAAACGTTGCTACCTGTTTCTTGATGCTTTCGGCGCGGCCGCGATTCAGGCCGCCGCAACGTCCTCGCGCTCCATGGCGCGCTTGTAAGTCGTCAGCGCAAGCAGCGGGAAGTACTGCTTGTAAAGGTGGTAGCCGAGGTAAAAGACGCGGGGGAAGCCCGTCCCAGTGTAGTAACTCTCGCCGTTGCGGCCCGGCACCAGCTCGTCCCAGCTACCGTCCTCGTGTTGTCGATCGATCAGCCACCGAACTCCCTTGGCGACCGAGTCCGAGCGTGTATCGCCGGCGGCCAGCAGGCCGAGCAGCGCCCACGCGGTCTGCGATGGCGTACTCGGGCCCGACGCCGCGCTGATCCGGATCATCATAGGTGCCGCAGGTCTCGCCCCATCCGCCATCCGAATTCTGAACCATGCGGATCCATTCCGCGGCCTGCTGGATCGAGGGCTCGAGGTTGGAGATCCCCATCGCCTCAAGGCCACGAAGCACCAGGAACGTCCCGTAGAGGTAATTCACGCCCCAGCGGCCAAACCAGCTGCCATCCGTCTCCTGCTCGCGAAGGATGAACTGGATGGCCTTCTCTACCCGGGCGTCCTTCCGGGTGAAACCGTAGAGCGCCAGCATCTCCAGCATCCTGCCCGTGATATCGACCGTCGGTGGGTCAAGCATCGCGTTGTGATCGGCGAATGGAATGTACTGGAAAATGGTCTTGGTGTTGTCTTTATCGAACGCAGCCCATCCACCGTTCTTGCACTGCATCGCCCAGATCCAGTTCAGGGCACGCTGCGAGACCTCATGCTGGTATCGCTCACGCGGATTATCAACACAGTTCAGCGCCAGCAGAACCTGCCCAGTATCATCGATATCCGGGTAAAACTCATTGTTGAACTCGAAGTACCAGCCGCCCGGCTCGACATTCTTTACCTTTTCGGCCCAATCGCCTTTATGACGGACCTCCTTCGAGAGCAGCCAGTCGGCGGCCTTCAGCATCCGCGGATCGTTCCGCGGAACACCAGCCTCGCCCAGGGCGTAGACGGCCTGGGCGGTATCCCACACCGGCGGAAAGCAGGGCTGCATCCGAAAGGTCGGGGTGGGATAGTCAGGCGTACCGTATGGGCAGTCGATTCCGAGCTTCTCAAACTCGTCCAGCGCGCGGATCATCTGGGGATCATCGAACGAACGCCCAAGACAGCGCAGCGCCACGATCGAGTTCAGCATGGCGGGATAAATGGCGCCGAGCCCGTCCGACTTCTCGAACCGCTCCATCATCCACGCCTCAGCCTTGCGAATGGCAACCTTGCGCAGAGGTCGGATGTGGACCCGCTCGAACCAGTGCACCAGCCGGTCCAGCAATAGGAAGAAGTTGCGCCAGCTGACCAGCTTCTTGCGATCCCAGCGAAGGTGAAGGTCAGCATTCTCCCGGCCGCCGACAAAGAGCTCGTCAATCCCCATCTCCGCTGCGAGCTTTTTGAACGGCTTCTTCGCGTAGATGATCGAGAGCGGGACGAGGATCCCACGCGACCACGAGCTGATCTCATAGATGTTGAAGTAGAACCAGTTCGGAAACAGGACGATCTCAGGCGGAATCGCCGGAACGGCGTTGTAGTCGTACTGCCCGAGCGCGCACAGGTAGATCTTGGTAAAGGTGTTCGTCTCGACCACGCCGCCATGCGCCAGCACCCACTGCCGCGCTCTGACGAGGACAGGGTGATCCACAGACCAGCCCATGAGCTTCAACGCAAAATAGGCCTTCACGCCATAGCTGATGTTCGAAGGCCCACCGGGGTAGAGACTCCATCCCCCATCCTCGTTCTGGTGGCGAAGAATCTCGTTGATCGCCCGCTCCATCTTGCCGGGGTCGCCCGTGCCAAGAAGCGTGTGGAGAAAGATATAGTCCGCCTCCAGCATCACGTCGGCCTCGAGCTCGCCACACCAGAAGCCTTCGTCGTCCTGCTGCCCGAGCAGCCAGTTCTTCGCCCGTTCGAGACCCTCAGTCACACGGTCCAGCCCAAGGTCAAGCCGGCCGAAACGCGGTTGCGCCGAGCGAGCTGCGCCCTTCCCGTTTTGTAGGGGATTACTCATGGAGATTGGCTGCCTCGGATCACGAATTTACCGTGCTACCGGCGGAGCCGACGAGATAGCCCGAACGATCTCTGGTGGAAGCCCGAAACGCACATTCTCTGGCATAACCTCAACCTCTTCAGCCTCGCCGTACCCACGTGCGCTCAGAAAGGCCACAACCTCCTGCACCAGCACCTCTGGCGCCGATGCCCCGGCCGTAACCGCAACCGTCCCGATCCCTTCCAGCCACTCCGGCCTGACGTCGTCCGCCTTGTCGATCAGGTAGCTGCGGGTGCCAAGGTTCTCCGAAACCTCGACAAGACGATTCGAGTTCGAGCTGTTTCGCGACCCGACAACCAGGACGAGATCGGCCCCGTGAGCCACATTTTTGACGGCCGTCTGTCGATTTTCGGTAGCGTAGCAGATGTCCTGCGCGTGCGGCCCTGCGATATTCGGGGAACTTCTCCTTGAGAGCCTCGATCATATAGCCGGCTTCATCGAGCGACAGCGTCGTCTGCGTGAGATAGGCCACCTTATTAGGATCGGGAACCACCAGCGCCGCAACCTCTTCCACCGTTGACACAACCTGAGTCACGGTCGGTGCCTCACCCTGGGTGCCTTCCACCTCTTCATGGTCGCGATGTCCGACCAGCACCAGCGAATAGCCCTGCTTCGCAAACTTGATCGCCTCGACGTGAACCTTGGTCACCAGCGGGCAGGTTGCATCGATGACCTTCAGACCGCGCTCCCTGGCTCGCTCCCGAACCGCCGGCGAGACGCCGTGGGCGGAGTAGATGACGCGCGCCCCCTCCGGAACCTCGTCGAGCTCGTTGACGAAGATCGCGCCCTTCTTCGCCAGGTCATTCACCACGTGGCTGTTGTGCACGATCTCCTTGCGGACGTAGATCGGCGCGCCAAACGTATCTAGGGCGATCTGAACGATATCGATCGCGCGCACAACGCCGGCACAGAAGCCTCTCGGCTTGAGGAGCATGATGCGCTTCGTTTCGTTGCCCGTGGCTGCCTTCCGCCCGTTCCCGGCCGGCTCAAGTGTCGTTGTCGTCACGTACTAAAGTATACAGGGTCGCACCCTGGGGAGGGTAGCCGCGCGGATTCTCCTGAGGTGCTTCCGCGAGCCTCGGTCGTTACCGCCCAACGGCTCCAAAGGTGGTGCAACCTCTACCCGCGTCAGAGACCGGCAGCCTCGCATCCAGCGTGACCGCAGTCACATTGCAGGGTAGTCGTCCCAGCCGAATCTTCACAAAAAGTCGAGCAGTACTTGCTGCCTTCCGCCACGGTGCAGTTACAAGGGGTGTGAGCACACTTCTTCATCTCATTTGCCACGGTTGGATCTCCTTTGCAGTGCTTCTCAAACTCAGTGTATGCCTGAACCGAACTTCGCTGGGCGCCAGGGGGCTCGCTCCTATGCGCTGGTCTCGAGCAGGTGTTCGGCATGCTTCAGGCTCGTCTCGGTCAGTCGTGCGCCCGAAAGCATCCGGGCAATCTCCTCCACTCGCTCTCCTCGCTCCATCCGGTGGACGGAGGTCTCCGTGCGTCCGCGCTTCTCTCCCTTGCTGATCAGAAAGTGCTGATCCGCAAAGGCGGCAATCTGGGGCAGGTGCGTGATGCAGATCACCTGCTGCGTCTCGGCCAGCGTCTTCAACTTGCGGCCAACTGCCTCCGCCGCCCGTCCACCGATCCCGATGTCGATCTCGTCAAACACCAGCGTTCGCGGAAGCGCGCTCCCGTTTGCGCGCCGTCCCGAGCCGTTCGCTCCCTCCTCCACCGTAACCTTCAGCGCCAGCAGGACACGCGACATCTCTCCGCCCGAGGCGATCTCGTCGAGCGGCTTCAATGGCTCACCGGTGTTTGTGGCGATCAGGAATTCGATCACGTCACTCCCATGCAGCCGACCAATGCTCGGGCTCCAGGCGGGAGGTCACGCCGATGCTGAACCGCACACGCATTGCAAGCTCGTTCATCTCAACCTCGGCCGCCCGCCCAAGCCGGGCTGCCGCCTCGGTCCGCCGTGCCGTCACCTCAGCCGCCGCTGCCCGGTAATTTCCGGCCTCGTCCGCCAGTCTGCGCTTGAGCTCCTCAAGCAGCGCGTCGCGATTCTCGACCTCGCCGAGCCTCTCGTTCGCCGCCGCCCCAAACGCGATCACGTCGGCCAGGGTCGGGCCGTACTTCCGCTTCAGCCGTTCGAGCGCGGCCAGCCGGTCCTCGATCTCGGCCAGCCGCCCTGGCGACGCTTCCATCGTGTCCGCGAAATCCCGCACCGTCGCGTCCACGTCCTCGACCGTTGCCTTCGCCGCCGCCAGCTGCTGGGCTGGCTCGGCAAAGCGAGCGTCATACCGTGCAAGCTCCTCGATATGCCGGAGCGCGGCCCCGAGCGTCGACTCGGCGGCGCCCTCGGATTCGTACAGCAGATCATGCGCAGCATTGGCAGCATTCGATAGCTTTTCGGCGTTCGCAAGCACGCGCTTCTCGGCCTCAAGCTCCGTGTCCTCGGCGTCGGAGGTGAGCGCCGCCTCCGCGATCTCGGTGCTCTGGAAGCGCCAAAGATCCACCATCCGGAGTCGATCGCCCTCGCTCGATTGGAGCTCGCGCAAGCGGTTCTGGCTCTCGCTGCCACCGTCCATAGGCGGCAGCCACGGCCCCGGTCTCAATACCGCCAAAGCGGTCCAGCAGAAGTCGCTGCTGCGCCTGGTCAAAGGCCCCCATCGTCTCGCCCTGCGAGTGGACCAACGCCAGCTCAGGCGCGAGCTGCCGCAGCGCACCCACCGTCGCCGGCTGATTATTGATAAAGACGCGCCCCTTGCCGGCAGCCGTAACCTCGCGCCGAAGCAGCACCTCGTCTGTCTCCGCGTCGGCGTCGATCCCGTTTTCCTCGAGCACCGCCATCGCTCCAGGGGTCATCTTCAAAGGTGCATGCGATCACGGCCTTCTCCGAGCCGTGCCGGACCATGTCGCCGGAGGCCTTTCCCCCCAGCAGCAACGCGAGCGCGTCGATCAGGATCGACTTCCCTGCCCCCGTCTCGCCGGTCAAAAGGTTCAACCCCGCGCCAAGCCGAACGTCCGCACGGTCGATCACAGCGTAGTTTTCCGCACGGAGTTCCAACAGCATTCGAGACCTCAAACCTCGCACCCAGGCGGGTGCTCCTGAAAGGAGAGAACAAGGCGAGCATAACAAACGCCGGCCATCCGTCGAGGCACGGCAACCGCCCGTTCCGCCGCATCCAGGCGGGTACCGTTTCCACCGCGAGAGCGCCTCTGACGCACCCCAGCACGTACACTGAAAGCCAGACAACATCTATGGCCCTTCCCTTCGCTCTTGCCCTCCTTCTGCTTCAGGACGACGCCCCGGCCGCAGCCGCAGCGCCCGCGTGTCCAACTCCTCTGCCCTCGCCGAGATGATCCACAACAGCGGTCCGGTCGCCTTTGCCGTTCTGCTGCTTCTGCTGCTCGCAAGCGTCTTCTCGTGGATGATCATGATCTCGAAGTGGAACTACTTCCGCCGCGCCCAGGTGCAGGGAACCCGCTTCATCCGAGCCTTCCGCAAGTCCGGCCGACTCAGCGAGATTGCGGCCGTCGTCCTCGCAGTTCAAGCCCAGTCCGCTGGTCGAGGTCTTCTCGGAGATCCACGACGAGTACCAGCGCCAGACCGGCGGACGCGGGTTGCCGCGAAATCCGCAGGCGCTCGAGCGTGCCGCCCAGACCGCCTCGAGCGAGGCCCTGACCGTCATGGAACAGCGCATGACGTGGCTCGCAACCATCGCCACCGTCGCACCGTTTATCGGCCTGCTCGGAACCGTGATGGGCATCATCGACGCCTTCCACGGCCTGGGCACCGCCGGCGCCGCCACGCTGCGGGCCGTCGCGCCAGGCATCTCCGAGGCGCTGATCACCACCGCCGCCGGCCTCGTCGTCGCCATCCCTGCCGTCGTCGGCTACAACCAGCTCACGGCGCAGCTCCGCGAGTTCGGCTCCCGCATGGATGACTTCGGCCGCGAGCTGCTGAACGCGATCGAGAACTCCGCCATGCTCGACGCCCCCAGCAGCCCCCCTCGTCGAAGAGCAGCCCGGCGGAGGACGTTCTAACCATGGCCTTCTCTTCCAGAGGGCAGGACCCAGACCGCGCTCGCCGAGATCAACATCACGCCGCTCGTCGATGTGGTGCTCGTGCTTCTGCTCATCTTCATGCTCACGGCCCCGGTGCTGCAGTCGGGCATCGAGGTCGCCATTCCGCAGACGCGCTCCGTCAACCAGCTGACCGAGGAGCGCATGGTCGTGACCATCGACAAGGACCAGAACGTCTTCCTGCAGGACAAGCCGGTCAACGTGAACGAGCTTCCCGCAAAGCTCAAGAGCTCGGCCGCGCCCTCGAAGGGCGACCCGGCGCGGCGCGTCATCTATGTGCGCGCGGACGAGCAGGTGCCCTTCGGCGCGTTCGCCTCCGTGATGGATGCCGTCAAGCAGTCCGGCATCACCAACATCAGCATCGTCACGCAGCCGATCGAAAGGTAAGCGGGGCCCTTACTTTGACACCACAGATGGCATGGGCAACACGGATCCGGAGGCGGGTGGCGAGGCAGTACGCACGGGCCTTGCCGGATCCCTCGTGCTTCACGGTCTCATCTTCGCCGGCATCCTCGCCTCCGCCTTCCTCCATCATCACAACGGGCAGAGCTGGGGCGAGCACGACATGACGGCCGGAGCGATCCAGGCAACCATGGTCTCGTCCCTCCCCCTGCCGCCGCGCGCAGAAGACCGCTCGACACAGGCGTCCTCACCTCCGAGACGGCCGAGCCCCGCGCCCGCCCCTCCGAAAGAAAAGACCAGAGCCGCCACCCACACCGAAGGAGGTCGCCGATCCCCACCAAGGCGCAGCCCAAGCCTCCCAAGATCGCCGAGAAGCCGACACCCGCTCCGCCGAAGCGACCGCAGCCGACGCCGCCCCAGCCCCACAAAGGCCACCACCGGCGAGACCGCCGGCATACGCATCGCCCAGTCCACCATGCAGCTCAAGAATGGCACCGCCTCCGTCTCGGTCGCAGGACCGTACCTTCGGCGCGCGCTTCGCCTACTACGTCAACATCGTCAACCGAACCGTCGCCCAGAACTGGTACACCCAGGAGGCCGACCCCCGTGCCTCCGAAGGCAAGCGCGTCACCATCGTCTTCGACATCGATCGCGATGGCATCCCCTCAAACGCGCGCATCGGGAGCCGCAGCGGTTCGCCTTCGCTCGACACCTCGGCCCTGCGCGCTCTGCAACGCGTCGAGGGCTTCGGTCCTCTGCCCGCCGGCGACCACATCACGGTCGAGTATTCGTTTGATTACCGTCAGCAGTAATCCGGCACCTCCTCGACCCGGGCCGGATCGATTGCGACTACGATAAGAGGTGCATGGTTACAGCACGCTTCTCGCAACGTTCGTTCCCGTCCTTCCGATCCTCTGCCTTCCGGCTCACCCTCGCTTGCAGCCGTTCTGCTTGCCGCCGGTCCCTTCTCCACGCGCAGGACTGGTTCAAAACCGAGACCTCGAGCGGCGCAGACCGGATCCGCATCGCGGTCGCAGACTTCAAGCCCGCCTCGACCGACCCGCAGACGCCAGCCTTCAAGCCGACCTTCGACACGACCCTCTACCCGGATCTCGCCAACGCCGGCATCTTCGACATCGTCTCGAAGAGCCTCCTCCCCCAGTCAACGCCCGGCGCCCCGGCGGAGATCAATCTCGCGCAGTGGGCGACGCCGCCCACCTCCGCCGCCATGGTGGCCTTCGGACGCTCGGCGTCACGGGCGATCGCGCTCGCCGTCAACGGCTTTCTCTTCGACGCGAAGAACACGCAGTATCCCGCAGGTGCTCGCCAAGCAGTACAGCGAGAGGCCAGCGAAGACTCCGCCCGCCAGATCGCGCACCGCTTCGCCGATGAGATCATCTTCCGGCTGGGCGGCGGCATCCACGGCATCGCCGAGACCAAGATCTACTTCGTCACAGGTCGCCGGCGGCAACAAGGAGATCTGGGAGATGGACTACGACGGCGCGAACCAGCACGCGATCACGCATCTCGGCACCGTCTCGCTCTCGCCGCGCGTCTCGCCCGATAACTCGCGCCTGGCCTTCTCCTCGCTCGGCCGCGACGGCTTCCAGATCAGGATGTACTCGCTGCTGCTCGGCCGCATGGTCGACCTTCCCGGTCGCCGGCGGCACCAACTCTCCCCGGCCTGGTCGCCGAACGGCAAGGAGCTCGCCTACTCCTCCTCGCGCTCCGGCGACCCCGAGATCTGGATCGCCGACGTCAACGGCGCGCTGGCGCGCCGGATCACGAGCTTCCGCGGACCGGACGTCTCGCCCGTCTTCAATCCCAAGACCGGTGCGCAGATCGCCTGGATCAGCGGACGCACCGGTCTGCCGCAGCTCTACATCATGGATGACCGACGGATCCGCCGTGCAGCGGATGACCGACGGCGGCTACGCCACCTCACCCTCCTGGTCGCCCGAACGGCAGTTCCTCGCCTTCGCCTGGAACCGCAAGTACGGCCCCGGCGCACCGGGCGGGCAGGATATCTACGTCATGGAGATCGCAACCAAGACGCTGGATCCAGCTGACGCACGACATCGGCCGCTGCGACTTTCCCTCCGTGGTCGCCCGACGGTCGCCACATCGTCTATGCCAACTCGCCCGACGGCCGCGCCAGCGACACAAAGATCTTGACCATGCTGGCCGACGGCACGCAGCGCCGCACCCTCACCGGACCGGCGGCGACATGCCCAACTGGAGCTGGAAGTAAGCTATTCCGCCACGGGACGTCCACGACGTCAGAAACCAAAGCTACGAGTTGCTCGAGTCGAGCAGGAGAGATGCAGATGAGTTCGAGAAACATGAAGTCGTACGCAGCGGCGCTTTCACGACCGCCGCAGCTGGTCGCCCTGGCCATGCTCTCCGGCTGCCACAAGAAGAACAGCGGCATCAACCCGAGCAGCCTTGGCCCAACCGCCGGGGACACCACCGGTGCGGCGCCGACCGCGACCCTCTCGGCTGATCCCCTCTCGATCGATCTGGGCCAGATCCGTCGTCCTCAACTGGCGCACGCAAAACGCGACCACCGTAACCATCGACGGCATCGGCACCGGTCAACAACAACGGCACCCAGACCGTCTCGCCTTCGAACTCGACGAACTTCCACCTCATCGCCAAGGGCGACGGTGGCACGGCCGAGGCCAACGTGCGCGTCACGGTTCGCGTCCCCGTAGCACCGACGGCGCCGACTGCCGAAACCGGCGCGGGACATGGGCTCGGACGCCGCCTTCCACCAGAACGTGCAGGACGCCTTCTTCGATTACGACAGCTACGAACTTCGCCCGGACGCGCAGGCTGCCGTCACCCAGGCCGCCAGCTACCTGGCCGCGCACCCCTCCATCCGCGTCGTCATCGGCGGCTACTGCGACGAGCGTGGATCGGCCGAGTACAACCTCGCCCTTGGCGAAAACCGCGCAAACTCCGCCCGCACGGCGCTCACCTCCGCCGGCGTCGCTCCATCGCGCCTGCGCGTCGTCAGCTATGGCAAGGAGAAGCAGTTCTGCACGGAAGCGACCGAGACCTGCTGGCAGCAGAACCGCCGCGCACAGTTCTCGCTCGATCGCTAAACCAGCGTCGGCCCGCCGCCGTCTCGAGCCTCAGACGACAGGTCGCCAGGCGGCAGCGGGCACCGACACCACTACAGCCCAGAACGGATCGCCCTATGTCTTCCATTATCAAAATGCAGACCCGTAACCTTTGCAGAAAGGTGACTCGTCCCCTTCTCCTGATCGCAGCGAGCTGCGCCCTTTCGAGCGCACCGGCATTCGCGGCAAGCAAGGACATGATCCAGCTGCAGACCCAGATCCAGCAGCTCCAGGATGCCGTCGCGCGGCTGCAGCAGTCCAACGACGAACGCATGGGCGTGATGAAGGATCTGGTCCAGCAGAGCGCCGATTCCGTCAACAAGATGTCCGCGACCGTAGACGGCCTGCAGCGCGGCCTCCAGACCCAGGCTGAGGCTCAGGGCACCAAGGTCGACCAGATCTCCGGCCAGGTGCAGTCCCTCAACGACTCGCTCGACGAGATCAAGGCGCGCATCGGACGTCTCGAAAAGCTGATGCAGGACGTCCAGGGCCAGCAGCAGTCGATGAGCGCAAACATGCAGGGGCAGCCCGCGGGCCCCAGCCCGGTCCCGGCCAACAGCCTTCCAGCGAGCGGCGCCTGGTGCCGAACCAGCCAGTTCACTGCCCGCCGCTGAGCCCACCGGCACCGCGCCTGACACCGCACCCTCTCCATCTTCGACCCGCCGTGGCAAGCCCTCCGCCGGCACACCGCTCGACGCTGCCGGTGCAGCCGCCCCGGCAACAGGCGGCGCAGTCCAGGCCGATGATCTCTACAAGACCGCGCTGGGCGACTACATGGCGGCAAAGTACGCGCTCGCTCAATCCGAGTTCGCCGACCTCACGCGCACCTACCCCGATCACCCACTGGCCGGCAACGCCCTCTACTACCAGGGCGAGATTGACTACCGTGGCGCGAGATACGCGGCAGCCATCAAGGACTACGACCGCGTCATCGAGCAGTTTCCCGACAACAACAAGATCCCCGCCGCACACCTCCACAAGGGACAGTCCCTGATTCAGCTCAAGCAGAACGACGCCGGCGTGCGGGAGCTGCGATCGCTCATCCAGCGCTTCCCTAACTCCCCCGAGGCCATGCAGGCCCGCAGCCGCCTCAGCGGCATGGGCATCCCTGTAAAGCCTCGCGCCTGACGGTTCTCTCCGCCGCACCCGTTACCTATCGCCCTGACCCGTGCAAACACATCAGACCCGGTCCGTAGTTGCGCATCCCGGCCATTAGATCCTCGATCCGCAGCCGCTCTTCTCCCGAGACCGGCAACAGCGGCAGGCGCGGCCTTCCGCCGAAGTACCCATTCAGGTCACACCCCGCCTTCAACCCACCCACCCCCAGGCGCTCCTCGATCTCGGCAGCCGCGAGATCCAGCCGCTGCTGCTTTTCGACCGCGAGCGGCGGATCCCCATCCTTCCATGCCGCGATCACCTCATAGACCGCCTGCGGCGCACACACCGCAAACGGCAGCACCGCACCTGCCGCACCAGCCTCAAGTGCATCGGCCAGCTCCGATGTCCGGCCCGTAAGAACCTGGAACCCCACTCGCTTCACCCTGGTCTTCATCGCCGGTGCCGGGGGAGCGGTCGCAAGCGCAGTGGCCCCACCCGTGAGTGAACCCGCAGAGATATAGTTCCCCGTCCCTGAAGCCTCCGCCGGCGCTCGCATCCGCCGGGTCACAGCAGCGAAGACCTGGGTCACAACCACATCGCGAGTCGCCGAAGCCGTCGCCGCCTTCACCTCCCGCAGCCGACCAACCGAACCCGCCGCAAGATTCACCCCCAGGAACGCCGGGTTACCAGAGAGCTCCACCAGCAGCTCCGTCGACAGGTCGCCGCGATCTTCGAGCAGAATAGCAATCCGTTG
>CAVVZK010000002.1:0-562007 GCA_963752655.1 uncultured Acidobacteriaceae bacterium | reverse complement strand
TTCGAGTTGCTGCTCCGGGACGCAGCGCTGGGAAGGTCTTGTGAGGTTGCGCCTGTACCAGTCCAGCCGCTTTAGGCGGAAGTGGTGGGACGAAAGGGAGTTCGTTCCTGTTCTGGGCCAGCCTATAATGCGCTATGGCAACCGTTCCTCCGGCAACCTCGCACGCGGCCTCTCAGTCGAGGGCCCGTGCTGGACGGAAAAGTGGTCCGGAGGACGTGGACACGGAGGCCGGAATTGAACTTGAGGCAGCTCTGCCTGTGGGAACCAGCAAGCTGATACCGCAAGGGTCTGCCGTGGTGGTGCGGCCGGGGGATCCCGGGGTTGAGGACGGTGATCTGCCGGCGCTCGATGAGCCAAGCGGGCGTTTCGCACCGTCGCTTGGACCGCTGCTGGAGCAGAGCGCAAAGGCTCTAGACCTGAGGAGTGACGGATCCCTTGGGGGCTCCATCGACTCTCGATTTCAGCGGCTGCTCGAGACGGTACAGCTGAATCGCCCAGGGGACGATCTGGAGATCATCCGGAAGGCCTGGGTCTTTTGTATGCGGCAGCACGCGGGGCAGAAGCGTGCAAGCGGCGAGCCTTACGTTATCCATCCGCTCGAGGTGGGACAGGTACTCGCCGAGTTGAAGATGGACTCGACGGCGATTGCTGCGGGGTTGCTGCACGACGCCGTCGAAGACACGAACATCACGTCGGACGAGATTGCGAAGCAGTTCAACGACCAGGTCGCGCACATCGTGGAGGGCGTGACGAAGCTGGACAAAATCAAGTTCGCGAATCGCGAGGATCACCAGGCCGAGAACATCCGGAAGATGCTTCTGGCGATGGTCACGGACATTCGCGTGGTGATCATCAAGTTAGCGGACCGCCTTCATAATATGCGGACGCTCGAGCATCTGAAGCCCGAGAAGCAGCAGAAGATTGCGCGCGAGACGCTGGACATCTTTGCCCCGCTGGCGCACCGGCTGGGAATGGGCAAGCTCCGCGGGGAGCTTGAAGACCTGGCATTTCGGTACACGGATCCGTACACCTACGCGCAGGTTTCGAGCGAAGTGGATGCGCTTCGGGGCGAGGGTGAGAGCTTTCTGGAGCGGATTGTGGCGGAGCTCGAGGCGAAGCTGGCAGAGCACAACATCGTTGGGCGGGTGGAGTCGCGGATCAAGCGGCTGTACTCGATCCAGCAGAAGCTTGAGAGCCAGAAGATCCCGGTGGATCAGGTGTATGACCTGCTGGCGATCCGGGTGATCTGCGCGACGGTGCAGGACTGCTACGCGGTTCTGGGTCTGCTGCACAGCGTTTGGCGGCCGGTACCAGGGCGGATCAAGGATTTTATTGCGATGCCGCGGCCAAATCTCTACCAGTCGTTGCACACGACCCTGATAGCGGAGGGAGGTCACCAGTTTGAGGTGCAGATCCGGACGGAGGACATGCACCGGGTGGCTGAGGAGGGGATTGCGGCGCACTGGAAGTACAAGGCTTCGGACAATGTAACGGCCAAAGATGAGGCGAGGCTGGCGTGGGTGCGACAGCTGATGGAATGGCAGCGCGAGATGAGCGATCCGAACGAGTTCATGTCAACGCTGAAGATCGATCTGTACCCGGAGGAGGTGTACACGTTTACTCCGAAGGGCAAAGTCGTCGTTCTTCCGAAGGACGCGAGCCCGATCGATTTCGCCTACGCGATCCATACGGAAGTGGGCAACACGACGACAGGAGCAAAGGTCAATGGACGGATCGTTCCGCTGCGGACGCGGCTGCGCAACGGCGACATCGTCGAGGTGACGACGCAGACCGGGCATGCGCCGAGCCGCGACTGGCTGAGTTTTACGAAGAGCTCGCGGGCGCGGAACAAGATCAAACATTGGCTGAACGAGCACCAGCGTGAGCGGGCGATCGAGATCGGGAAGAAGCTGCTGGACCGCGAAGCACGGAAGTTCAAGCTGGGGCTGGGCAAGTTCGGCGAAGCAGACTATGTTCGGGTGGCTGCGATCTATGGGCTGGGGACCGAGGCGGAGCTGCTTGCGGGCGTTGGTTTCGGGAAGTACTCGGCGCGGCAGATTCTGAACAAGCTGGAGCCGGGATCGACGATGCCAGCCGAGGCGGATGCTCCTGAGGCGGGAACGGTCGCAAATGCGATCGGGCAGATGTCCGAGGCGGTGAAGCGAGTTTTCTTCGGCAGGGGATCTGACTCGCTACAGGTGGAAGGCCAGGATGATCTCCTGGTGTACCGGGCGCGTTGTTGTAACCCGATTCGGGGTGAGGAGATTGTGGGTTACGTTACGCGCGGCAAGGGGGTCGCGGTGCATGCCAGGAGCTGTCCGAATGTGCAGAACCTGTTGTACGAGTCAGACCGAAGGATCCAGGTAGAGTGGGCGGAGCTTCCGAACAGCGACGGTGCGAGCTCCTCCAAGCAGCAGACGTATCCTGTGAAGTTGACGGTGTTGTGCGATGACCGACAGGGCATGCTGAAGGAGTTTACGGCGATCATCTCGGATGACGAGACGAATATTCGAAGCGTAGATACGAAACCTACTGCGGATGGAAGTGCGGTGGTGGACTTCGTGGTAGAGACGGTGGATGTTCGGCATTTGAACAAGCTGGTGCAGAACCTGCGGAGGGTGCCTGGGGTCCGGGATGTGCATCGAGTGCAGAAGATCTGAAGGTATCAGAGGTTTACTTGGGGGTGTGAAAGCACGATTCGAGCAGGGTGAACCGATGTGTCCCGGCCGAACTGAGGTCTGCGGTGCGATATCGGTAGACCATCAATCAGGGTGATGGAAGACATCAGCAAAAGCTGTGATGATGAGCTTGCAAGCGGGTCAGGCGAGACGAAGTCCGGTGTTGTTGAGGGTGCTGCGAGGGGTGGCGTGTTCGCGGGCATTCGGACCACAGGCCGGCTGCGCTCGTTGCGTTACGTGACGGGCTTGGGAGCGTTTGCGGTGGCTTCCTGCCGCGGATTCTTCTAGAGGAACGGGCCAGGGCGGAGGTCGCACGGCTCTGCTTTTCTTGCGGAGTACTGCCGGCCGATGTATGGTAAAAGGCAAGATGACGTTCAACTCCAGCCGATTCTGGTTTATGTTCCGCCCCTGGTATCCAGTGGCGGCCTCGGCGGAGCTTCTCACCTGAGAGACGAGTCTTAGATTTCAGTTGAGTGAGAGACCCACGAGCCGCGACCGATCTGGTTGCGGTTTTCTTTTGGGCGGGGCGAGGTTGTGGCGAAGGGAGTTCGAGCGATGAGCACGATGGCTGCGATGGTGAGTCCGGCGGGACCGGTGAAGTCGGCCGCGGGACGGTTTGGGATCTATGGCGGACGGTATGTCCCGGAGACGCTGATGGCGGCGCTCGAGGAGCTCGAGGCGGCCTATGCGTGAGGCCCAGGCGGATGCGGCGTTCAAAGCGGAGCTGGACGATCTGCTGCACAACTACTGCGGGCGGCCGACGCCGTTGTACTTCGCCAAGCGGCTGACCGAGCAGATGTGGCGGGGCGAAGATCTACCTGAAGCGGGAGGACCTGCTGCATACCGGCGCGCACAAGATCAACAATGCGCTGGGGCAGGGGCTGCTGGCCCGGCGGATGGGCAAGCAGAGGATCATCGCCGGAGACAGGCGCGGGGCAGCATGGGGTGGCGACGGCGACGGTGTGCGCGCTGCTTGGGACTGGAGTGCGTGATCTACATGGGCGAGGAGGACATGCGTCGGCAGGAGCTGAATGTGTATCGCATGCGGCTGCTTGGAGCCGAAGTGCGTGGTGTGAGTGCGGGATCGGCGACGCTGAAGGATGCGATCAACGAGGCGATGCGGGACTGGGTGACGAATGTGCGAACGACGTACTACGTGCTCGGGAGTGCGCTGGGGGCGCATCCATATCCCACGATGGTGCGGGATTTTCACCGCGTGATCTCAAAGGAGGCGCGGGCGCAGATGATGGAGCGCGAGGGCAAGCTGCCGGAGGTGATCGTGGCCTGCGTGGGGGGCGGGTCGAATGCGATTGGCGCATTCTATGAGTTCATTCCGGATAAGCATCGGTGAGGCTGATTGGCGTAGAGGCTGGTGGACGCGGGTCGGGGCTGGGCGATCATGCGGCGCGTTTCCAGAAGGATGGCGGTGGTGTGCCGGGGGTGCTGCAGGGTACGTACTCGTATGTGTTACAAGATGAGGCCGGGCAGGTGAGTCTGACGCACTCCGTGAGTGCGGGGCTCGACTATGCGAGTGTGGGGCCGGAGCATGCGATGCTGCATGACTCGGGGCGGGCGACCTATGTGTCGTGCTCGGACGAGGATGCGTTGAAGGCGACAGTGACGCTGAGCCGGACGGAGGGAATTCTGCCGGCGCTCGAGAGTGCGCATGCGGTGGCGGAGGCGATGCGGATGGCGCCGATGATGGCGAAGACGGATGTGCTGATGGTGAATCTGTCGGGGCGGGGCGACAAGGATATGGGGATACTGGCTCGGGAGTTGAAGCTGGCAGGGGCGGAGCCTGTGCGCGCGGAAAATCGGGGGACGCGTTAGCGATGGCGATCGAGTTCAAGGGCAAGCCGGGGCTGGTGGTGTATCTGACGGCGGGGGATCCGAGTCTCGAGGCGACGCGGGACATCGCGCTGGCCGCGATCGATGCGGGGGCGGATGTGATTGAGCTGGGCGTCCCGTTTTCGGATCCGCTGGCGGATGGGCCGGTGATTCAGCGGGCGAGTGAGCGGGCGGTGGGGCGTGGGGTGACGCTGACCGATGTGCTGGGGCTGGCCAGTGAGTTGCGGACAGGCACGGCCGGTGGCGGGACTGGTGATCTTCTCAGCTACCTGAACCCGGTGGTGCGGATGGGGATGCGGGAGTTTTGCCGAGCGGGCGGCGGAGGCGGGGGTGGATGGTGTGCTGCTGACGGACATGATCGTGGAGGAGGCGGGCGAGTATCTGGAGGCGATGCGTGAGGCGAAGTTAGCAGCCGGTCTTTCTGGCGGCGCCGACGAGTACGGATAAGCGGCTGAAGGCGATCGCGGAGGTGAGTGAGGGGTTTGTGTATGCGATTTCGCGCGTGGGGATTACGGGAACGCAGGACAGGGTCGAGGGTGGAGCGAAGGAGCTGGTGGATCGGCTGCGGCGGTTTACGGCATTGCCGATTGCGGTGGGGTTTGGGATCTCGAACTGCGGAGCATGTGCGGGCGGTTGGGGAGTTTGCGGATGCGGCGAGTGATCGGGAGTGCGATCGTGGCGTTGATCGAGGGGAGTGCGCCGGGCGAGGAGGCGAAGGCGGTCGGCGAGTTTGTGCGGGGGCTGCGGGCGATGAAGTGTGTTGGTCGAGAAGCGGACGTCATTGGCTGTGCCCAGACAACGAACGGAGAGTAGAACGGGCAAGGCAGGAAAGTTGCAGGTGGCGGGTGAGGGCAGAGCAGTTGTGGCGGGTGAAGGCGCGGGTATCATGATGGCTGTGCGCTTTCGGGGATCGATCGGATGCGCTTCTAGCGGTTGCGATCTCAAGGACGGGAAGGCTGATGGAGATCTCGGATTGGCGTACGCAGATTGATGAGCTGGATGAGGAGATTGTTCGCCTGATCAGCAAGCGGGCGGAGGCAGCCAGGGCGATCGGGCTGGTGAAGAAGAGCTCGGGGTTGCCGATTTACGAGCCGAAGCGGGAGCAGGAGGTCTTTGATCACGTTCGCGCAATCAATCCTGGACCGCTTGCCGATGCCGAGATCCTGCATGTGTATGAGCGGATTATCGACGTGATGCGGACGCTGCAGCGGCAGGGCACGTAGTAAGCGTATTCGAGTCAGGGCAGTTTTCGGAGAAGAAGGAAGAGACGCGAGACATGATCGTAGCGATGCAGGACAAGGCAACGGAAGAGAACATACAGCAGGTCATCGAGAAGATGGTCGAGCTCGGCTTCAATGTTCATCGGACGACGGGTGAGGCGCAGACAATTCTTGCGGGCGTGGGGACGCCGGATCACTTTGAGGTGACGGAGTTCAAGGTGCTGGCGGGGGTGCATGACGCGTACCGAATCTCGTCGCCGTACAAGCTGGCGGGGCGGGGCTTTAAGCCGGAGGGGACGCGGGTGAGGTTCTCGAACGGGGTGGTGGTGGGGGGCGAGGAGCTGGTGGTGATGGCTGGGCCGTGCTCGGTGGAGTCGCGGGAGCAGATCCTGACGAGCGCGAAGCAGGTGGCGGCGACGGGGGCGAAGTTCCTGCGTGGCGGGGCGTTCAAGCCGCGGAGCTCGCCGTACAGCTTCCAGGGCATGGGGCTGGACGGGCTGAAGCTGCTGCGGGACGTGTCGCAACGAGACGGGCCTGCTGGTGATCACGGAGGTGATGGAGATCTCGCAGATCGAGCTGATGCTGCCGTATATCGACTGCTTCCAGGTGGGTGCGCGGAACATGCAGAACTTCAACCTGCTGCGGGAGCTGGGGCATGTGCGCGATGCCGGTGCTGATGAAGCGCGGCATTGCGGCGACGATTGAAGAGGTGCTGCTGTCGGCGGAGTACATTCTGAGCGGCGGCAACTACGACCTGATCCTGTGTGAGCGCGGGATTCGGACCTTTGAGACGTATACGCGCAACACGATGGATGTTTCGGCGATTCCGGTGTTGAAGAAGTTGACGCATCTGCCGGTGATGGGGGATCCGTCGCATGGGGTGGGAATACGGGACCTGGTTCCGCCGATGGCGCTGGCGTCGATTGCGGCGGGGGCGGATGGGTTGCTGATGGAGATGCACCCGAATCCGGACAAGGCGATGAGTGATGGGGCGCAGAGTCTTTATCCGGAGCAGCTGACGAAGTTGATGGAGCAGCTGCGGAAGATTGCTCCGGTAGTTGGGCGGACGCTCGCGTAGGTACCTCCCCTCCCCCCGTACTTTCGGGCTAAAGTCTTCCATCAGGGGACTTAGGAGGGGGGTACACGGGGTACTTTCGGCCTAAAGTCTTGATGGCAGAGTGTTTGACTTGGGTGGTACTGCACTTTTTTTGAGGGCACGGAGAGATGATCGAGCGGATAACGATCCTTGGGACTGGATTGATCGGCGCGTCGATTGGGCTGGGCTTGCGGGCGGCGGGGTTTGCGGGCGAGATTACCGGGTTGGGATAAGCAGGCGGATGAGGCGCGGAGGGCGTTTGATCGCGGGGCGCTGACGGCGGTGACGGATGATCCGGAGGGGGCGGCGCGCCGGGCGGATGTGGTTGTGCTGGCGACGCCGGTGCTGGGGGTGCTTGACTGGATGGAGCGGCTGGCGCCGGTGCTCGGGCCGGGGCAGCTGCTGACGGATGTGGGGAGTACGAAGCGGGAGATTGCCGAGGCCGCGCTGCGCTTGTATCCCGGGAGGCTGGAGGGGAAAGAGCGGTCCGAGTGCCCGGGTCCTTCCGGGTCATCCGATGGCGGGCAAGGAGCGAGGGGGCGCGGAGCTGGCGGAGGCGGAGCTGTTTCGCGGGGCGACCTGGCTGTTTACGCCGCTGTCGGAGGAGCCTTCGGGGCTTGAAGCGGAGTGGCGGAGCTGGGTTGGCCGGATGGGGGCGCGCATGATGGATATGGAGGCGGCGCGGCACGACGAGGTTTGCGCCTGGGTGAGCCATCTGCCGCAGATGGTGTCGACGGCGATGGCGGCGATGCTGGAGGAGCGGTTTGGGGATTCTCCAGAGATTGCGGCGATAGGGGGGCGGGCGCTGCGGGAGATGACGCGGCTGGGGGCCAGTCCTTACAGCATGTGGCGGGATGTGGCGATGACGAACACGGTGGCCGTGGCCGAGACGCTCGCTGCGCTCGAGCAGGAGCTGGCGTATGTGCGGGAGAACCTGCGGACGCCGGAGCTGCGGGAGGAGTTTGTGCGGGCGAACCGGTTTCGGGCGCGGCGGGGGTAGGCGGGGCGGCGGACGGTGCAGTTGGCGGTAAGCCTGGTTGCTAGTCACGGTGCGGGCGGCGGCGCTGGAATAGGGTGATTGCAGAGATGCGCTGGTGATCGGGACATACTCGGTTTGGCGTTCCGAAGTATTTCTGCGCGGCGACCGAACTATCACTGACGCCACTGTCTCTTTCAAGCATGCACACCGGAACTCAAGCGAAGGAGCCCGCGACCCCGGACCAGACCCTGCTCGTGCTTCTCGCGCAGAGTGGCGACCGGAGCGCGCTCGAAGAGCTTCTTCGTTACAGCTATGGGCCGTTGCGCCGGTACGTCACACGTCTTGCGGGCGCCGACCTCGTTGACGACATTCTGCAGGAGACATCGCTGCAGATCTTCCGCAAACTCCGGTTTCTGCGCGAGCCTGCGGTATTCCTTCCCTGGGCCTTTCGGATCGCTTCGCGTATTGCCTTCTCGCATTTGAAGCGCGCCCGTCTCTGGCAGCCGCTCGACGACGCGGCACCTGAACACCTCAGTCCCTCGACCCGGGTCTCGGCGAATTACCCGACGAGGCCTTCCTGACTCTCCTCGACCGCGTGTCGCCGGCGAGCCGAGCTGTGCTCCTGCTCCACTATCAGCACGACCTCTCCCTTGAAGAGAGCGCTGCCGTTCTTGAGATCCCGGTTGGCACCGCCAAGTCGCGTCTCCATTACGGGGTCACCACGCTTCGCAAACACCTCACCTCTGAAAGGAAACCAGCATGAGTCCCGATCGCCAGCAGCCCAACTCCGAAGATACGAACGCGGAACTCGCCTTTGTCCAGCAAGCCCTTGCTGCCGCCGACAGGTCCGAACGCACGTCTCGCGTTATTGTGGGCATCCTCGGCATCCTCGCCGCGGTCGTCTTTATCTGGATGCACCTCCACATGTTCCCGCCAGAGACCCTGGGCGGGCTGCTGCACTCACTCCTGCGCGTTGACCTTTTCTTCCTGGTGCTCCTGTTCGCCATCACGATGTACCTTCGCCAGGCGATGAACAAGAACACCCGGACTATTCTTCGTGCGCTCGCCAACACACGCCAGCGCTGAAACGCTGGCGGAAGGGGGCGGGCCGGGCCCGTCCCGTCCCGTTCCTGTTTCCAGACGGGAGACGGGCGATTGCGAGGGCGCTCGAGGAGGATCTGCGCACGTGCGTGGGAGTTGCCAAAGGCCGGGGCGATGGGAGGGCGGCAAGCGTACGAAGAGGCTACTTCTCGTCCACTGACGAGAACGGCGTTTATCAGGACTTATCTCGATCACTGGTCCTGAGCATCGATTTCACGGGAACCCGCGCCCTCTCGCTCCCGTATACGCTTTCAGCGATCCACTTGAACTTGCTCCCTGGAACTCCTCTGAGAGGCAACGATGCATCCTCCAAAGATGCGATCTGGACACGTGGGCTGAGCCTGCAGCAAGCTGCTCTTGTCGCGGGGCTCACCTACCTGCTGAATCCGGTGACCTTCGCCGAAGCCTATGTCATGCCTCGGTTGATATCCGCAGACCCGGCTAGAGACCGTGAAGAATATGACGGCTCACCCACATCTGTTTTCTGCAGCGGTGCTGTCGTACGTTATCAGCGCGGTTGGGGACGTGGTGATGGCGTGGGCTCTCTACGCCTTGCTGCGACCCGTCAGTCGTGCTCTAGCCATGCTCGGGTCTGTGCTGCAACTCGTGTATGCAGCGGCGTGGCTGGCAGCGATTTCGAACCTCGGCCTGATTTACCGTTTGATAGCCGTTCCCGCCTATGCGCGGCATACCTCTGCAGCCGGACTCCCGTCGCAGATTGCCGAGCTTCTCGGAGCCTACCACTCCGGATGGGGTCTCTCGTTAGTCCTCTTCGGCTTGCATCTCGTGGTGACCGGATGGCTGATCGCTCGGTCGTCTTACCTTCCACGATGGATTGGCTGGCTCCTCTTCATTGCCGGTTGGGCGTGGGTCGTCGACAGCGTCGCCATCTACCTTGTACCCGGATGCCACATCTGTCCTTCCTTAAGGTGATCTTCGCTGCGGAACTGATCTTTATGGTTTGGCTGCTCGGGTGGGGATGGCGCATACGGGAGCCAGATTTCTTGACCGAGGAGCGGCAATGACGCAACGTGCAGAGGGTAAATTGGCGGGCTATGCGTACCTCGCTTACATCGTCTTCGCGATGTCCGCAGCGATACTTTCCGGAAAGACCACAGCCGGGGCGGACACCTCGCACATGCTGTCCACCCTGCGCAGTACGTCGCCCTCGCTCAGGTCACCGTCCTTCTCGACCTGCTGCAGATTGTCTGCGCCGTTGTGCTGGCGGTGACCTTGTACCGGCTCTCGCGGAAGGTTGACGCCACGCTCGCCTTGCTTGCGATGGCCTTTCGTTTCGGCGAAGGGTTCGCTGGCTTTGTGCCGCTCCTGGGCAAGCTGGAGTTGATGAAGCTGGCAACGGCTCAAACCCGTTATGCGCAGTACAGCGCCGGGTGTCTCGCGATCGCAGGTGAGATTTTCAACCGGCCGGATGATCTCTTCGGTCAGTTTTGCTTTGTCGTAGGTGGCTTCCTTTTCGCTTACCTGCTACTCGCGGGACGACTGATTCCTCGCTGGATGGCATGGACCGGTGTCATCACGATAGGGCTGCAGTTGATTTGTGTGCCTCTGTACGTTGCCACCCTTCTGCCGGGAAGAGTCGTGAACTGGCTCTGGTTTCCGATCCTGCTATACGAGGTCCCTTTGGGGTTATGGCTGATCCGCAGGGGCGTACGAACAACAGCATGAACGTTAGTACCGACAAGTCGCATTGTGGGAAGTGATCCGGCAGGTGTCCGGGAACAGTCTTCTCATACGGTCGACCATCGCCCGGCCCGGATCGGTATGGGGCGTCGTCTTCCCGGTACGGAGGGGAGTGGATGGCGGAGGGGTTGTCCGAGGAGAGTTAGTGGGCTCCTACCTCTTCGGGGGCGGGTTTTTCGGCTTTGGTGGGGAGGCGCATGAGGAAGGGGAGCGGGGTCAGGCAGAGGATGGAGAAGGAGAGCAGGGCGAAGGCGTTTTTGTAGCTGAGCATGGTGGCCTGGCGGAGCATCTGCTGGTAGGCGTAGCCGACGGCGGTCTGGGTGGCCTGGGCGGCGGACATGCCGGTGGAGCGGAGCATGCTGGTGATGCCGCCCATGTAGCTCTCGTAGGCGGGGCTGCCGGGGACGACGTTGGCGGCGAGCTGGACCTGGTGGGTCTGGGCGGTGCGGGCGAGGAAGGTGGTGAGGAGCGCGGTGCCGGCGGAGCCGCCGAGGTTGCGGGCGAAGTTTGAGAGGCGACGAGATCTGGTTGGACTTGGAGCGGGGGACGCCGACGTAGTTGAGGGTGGAGATGGGGATGAAGACGAAGGGGAGGCCGATGACCTGGAGCATGCGCCAGAGGGTGACGTCGCCGAAGGCGGAGTCGAGCGAGAGGCGGGTGAGGTTGTAGAGGCCGGCGGCGACGGCGATGTAGCCGAGGGAGACCATGAGGCGGGGGTCGAACTTGCCGAGGGATGCGGCCGGCGACGATCATCATGAACATCATGACGAAGCCGGCGGGGGAGAGGACCATGCCGGCGCGCTCGGCGGTGTAGCCGAGCAGCGACTGGAGGTACTGCGGGATGAGGACGGTGGAGCCGAAGAGGACCATGCCGAGGATGAGCTGGAGGAAGACGGCGGTGCCGAAGTTGCGGTTCTGGAGGAGCTTGAGGTCGACGATGGGGTCGGGGTGGCGCCACTCCCAGACGACGAAGATGAAGAGGAGGACGGAGGCGGTGATGGCGGCGGCGGTGATCATGGGGTCGCCGAACCAGTCCTTCTCCTGGCCCTTGTCGAGGAAGAACTCGAGGCAGCCGACGCCGGAGGCGACGAGGGCGAGGCCGGTGAAGTCGACGGGGCTTCTTGTTCGCCGGTGTGCGAGGCGATCTTGGGTGGGTCTTCGACCATGCGGTTGGAGAGCCAGAGGGAGAGGAGGCCGATGGGGATGTTGATGAAGAAGATCCAGTGCCAGTTGTAGTTATCGGTGATCCAGCCGCCGAGGGTGGGGCCGATGGCGGGGGCGACGACGACGGCCATGCCGTAGAGGGCGAAGGCCTGGCCGCGCTTTTCGACGGAGAAGGTGTCGGCGAGGATGGCCTGCTCGCTGGGTGCGAGGCCGCCGCCGCCGGCGCCCTGCAGGATGCGGGCGAAGATGAGCATGGGGAGCGTGGGGGCGAGGCCGCAGAGCAGCGAGCAGACGGTGAAGAGGGCGACGCAGGTCATGTAGAAGCGCTTGCGGCCGAAGCGGTTGGAGAGCCAGCCGGAGATGGGAAGGACGATGGCGGAGGAGACGAGGTAGCTGGTGAGGACCCAGGTGGCCTCCTCCTGCGAGGCGCCGAGGGAGCCGGCGATGTGCGGCAGGGCGACGTTGGCGATGGAGGTGTCGAGCACCTCCATGAAGGTGGCGAGGGTGACGGTGAGGGCGATGGCCCAGGGGTTGTGCCTGGGCTTCCACTCGGCTTCGAAATGTTGCTCGTCTGCCATATCAGCTCCCTGATAGAGTATCAGGAAGCTGATATGAAGACAGGTCCCACGAAGGGTGCAGCCGAGGATCGGCGGCAGACGCTGCGGCAGATGAAGGCGATGCTGATTGCGTTTCGCGGCCGGCTGGACGACGAGTTGAAGCCGATGGGGGTCACGACCTCACAGATGCAGATGCTTCATGCGATCCGGACGCATCGGGGGGCTTCGGGAGCGCAGCTGGCCCGGGCTTGCTGGGTGACGCCGCAGACGGCACAGGGGTTCCTGGCGCGAGCGGAGCGGGAAGGTTGGATTGTGCGGGGGAAGGATGCGGAGAACGACCGGCTGGTGACGCGGTCACTGACGGGGGAAGGTCTGCGACTGCTGAAGGAGGCGGATGGGGTGGCCCGGTCGGTGGAGAAGAGGCTTTGGCGGGGGACGAGCGAGGGGGAACTCGGGGTGCTGAGGGCGGTGTTGGAGCGATGTACGGGCAATCTGGAGGGCTGAGGTTGGGTTGGGCTCGTGGCGTTGCTTGGGCGGGTGGTTGATTTGCTTTCTGGAGGGTATGGGGTATGGGTTGGGTAGTCTATGGGTATGCGGAATGAGGTGGGGAAGGTTGCGATTGGGCTTGGGGATGTTGTAGCGGCGCGCGAACGGATCCGCGGATCGATCTACTATTCGCCGTGCCCGCACTCGGAGATGCTGTCGGGGCTGACGGGGCAGCATGTGTATTTGAAGCTTGAGAACCTGCAGATGACGGGTTCGTTCAAGGAGCGGGGGGCGCTGAACCGGATTGCTATGCTGACGCCGGAGCAGGCGGGGCGTGGGGTGATTGCGGCGAGCGCGGGGAACCATGCGCAGGGGGTGGCGCACCATGCGACGAAGCGCGGGATCCGGAGCCTGATCGTGATGCCGCAGCAGACGCCGCTGGTGAAGGTGACGGCGACGCGGAACTTCGGGGCGGAGGTGGTGCTGCACGGGGCGAACTACGACGAGGCGTATGCGGAGGCGCGGCGGATCTGCGAGGGGAACGGGATGACGTTTATCCATCCGTTCGACGATGCGGCGGTGATGGCGGGGCAGGGGACGATCGGGCTGGAGGTGCTGGAGCAGGTGGCGGGGCTGGAGGCGGTGGTGGTGCCGATCGGCGGGGGTGGTTTGATTGGGGGGATTGCGTGCGCGATCAAGGAGACTTGTGCGGCGGAGGACGGCCGGAGGTGAAGGTGATCGGGGTGCAGACGTCGCGGCTGCCTTCGATGCTGGAGGCGATGGCGCAGGGTGGGCCGGTGACGATCGATGCGGCGACGACGATCGCGGATGGGATCGCGGTGCGGCGGGCGGGGGAGGTGACGTACCCGATGGTGGAGCGGTATGTCGACGAGATTGTGACGGTGGACGAGGATGAGATTGCGTCGGCGATCCTGGTGCTGCTGGAGCGGGAGAAGACGCTGGCGGAGGGTGCGGGGGCGGCGGCGCTGGCGGCGCTGCTGCAGAGGAAGTCCGCGCTGGTTCGGGAGGGGACGCGCACGGCGGTGCTGGTGTGCGGCGGGAATATCGACGTGACGCTGCTGAGCCGGATCATTGAGCGCGGGCTGGTGCAGGATGGGCGGCTGATCCGGCTGCGGATTCATCTGCTGGACAAGCCGGGCGCGTTGGCGGAGCTGACGCGGCTGATTGCGAACCGGCGCGCGAACATCGTGGATACGCTGTATAACCGGGCGTACTACGGGGTGAACCTGGGCGATACGACGATTGACATGACGATCGAGACGCGCGGGCGGGAGCAGGTGGCGGAGCTGCTGGCGGCGATGGCTGCGGGGGGGTACCGGTATAGCCGGGTGTTGTAGGTGGGCTGGGCCGGGCTGGAGGCTGGAACAGCAGATTCCTCCGCTTTGCTGCGGAATGACAACCAAAGTGCCGGATGACAACCGAGTGCTGAACGAAAACCAAACTGCTGAAATGAAAACGAAGGTCGTGTTGGACTGACCTTGCAAGGTGGCTCTAAGCCTCCTCCCTAGCTGTGTTCGTAGTGAAAGAGGAGTTCCTGTTCGCTGGCGATGGGCTGGCCGTCTTTTGTCGCGGGGTGGAAGGTCCACTGCTGGACGGTGGCGATGACGGTCTCGTCGACGCCGTGGCCCAAGCCGCGGGTGATCTTGATGTCGGAGATCTTGCCGGTGGCGTCGATGACTACGTCGAGGATGACGTCGCCGTGGGTGCCGTGGGCGAGCGTGGAGAGGTCGGGCTTCGGCGGGGAAAGAAGGAGACGGTGGCGATGCTGACGTTGCCGTCGCCGAGTGCGTCGGCTCCGGCGGCGGAGTCAGGGCTGGGCGGAGGTGGCGGAGGTTGGTGTTGGGCGAGACTGGGGTGGGTGTGAGCGGCGGGTGCGGAGGTGTGGGTAGGGGGGTGCGGGCTGTGGCGACCTGCTGGGGTTCGGTGTGCGGGTTGGCGACCGAGGTCCGGACGGGGGCACGGCCGGGGGAGTAGGTGAGCTCGATGCGGCTGCCGTGCTCGGTGCCGGGGAGGCGCATGGGGGCGAGGCAGGGGGTTCGGTGGTGCAGGAGTGCGGCCACGATGAGGAGATGGAGGGCGACGGAGCGCGGATGTGAGGGGTGCGGACTTGGCGGGGCAGGGTCATGCTGGTCTCCCGTTTGCGCTCAGGACGAGTTCGTCGCTTGAGGTGTGGGGGAAGTTGCGGTAGAGCGGCGGGTTCTTCGCTCTGCTCAGGTTGACGGCCCTGTGTCGGGATGACGGGTTGAGGGTGTCTGGGCTTCGGTGCTGCTGTTTTGGACTACTGGCGGGTGAAGGAGGTTTGCTTTTTTTCGGCGTGGCGTTCGAGGGCGAGTTGGATGAGGCGGTCGATGAGCTCTTTGTAGGGGAGGCCGCTTGCCTCCCAGAGCTTGGGGTACATGGAGATGGAGGTGAAGCCGGGGAGGGTGTTGATCTCGTTGAGGTAGATGCGGGCGGGTTGTCGCGCGGTTCGCTTGGCCGTCTTTGCTCGGATCGCCGGCTTACGGGCGGGTTCCATGAGGAAGTCGACGCGGGCCAGGCCGGCGCAGTCGCAGGCGCGGAAGGCGGCGATGGCCATGGCGCGGATCTGTTTGGATTCGGACTTCGAGAGCTTTGCGGGGATGATGGGGACGCTCTGGTCGGAGTGGTACTTGGCGTCGTAGTCGTAGAACTCGGCGCCGGGGACGATCTCGCCGACGACGGAGGCTTCGGGGCGAGTCGTTGCCGAGGACGGCGACTTCGAGCTCGCGGGGCTTGGCGCCGGGGCCGCCGACGCCCTGCTCGATGACGAGCTTGCGGTCGAAGGTGGCGGCGAGGTCCATGGCGGCCGCGAGCTCAGCAGCGGTCGTGGACCTTGGAGATGCCGACGGAGGAGCCGAGGTTTGCGGGCTTGACGAAGAGGGGGTAGGCGAGAGTTTTTTCGATGAGGCGTGTGGCAGCGTTCGGGGTCGGCGGACCACTCGCTGCGGAGGAGGGCGACGTGCGGGGTCTGGGGGAGGCCGGCGGCGGCGAAGAGCTTCTTCATGACGTCCTTGTCCATGCCGGCGGCGGAGCCGAGGACGCCGGAGCCGACGTAGGCTATGTCGGCGAGCTCGAACAGGCCCTGGAATGGTGCCGTCTTCGCCGAAGGTTCCGTGGAGGACGGGGAAGACGACGTCGAGGGCGAGCGAGTGGGGGGTGAGGTCGGAGGAGGCGGAGAGGGTGAGCGGGTTGAGCGAGGCCCCTTGAGCCGATTCCGGGGGCACGTGCGGGAGGATGACGGGCTGCTCGCCTTTGCGGATGACCTCGGCGGTGGGGGTGAGGGCGGGGTCTCCGGCGAGGAGCGGGATTCTGGGGAGGTTGGGTGCCGGAGAGCAGGGCGTGGGCGTCGTTGGCGGTGACCCAGCGGCCCTGCTTGGTGATGCCGATGGGGACGACGTCGTACTTCTTCCGGTCGATGGATTGGAGGATGGAGGCGGCGGAGAGGAGGGAGACCTCGTGCTCGCCGGAGCGGCCGCCGAAGAGGATGCCTACGCGGAGTTTGCCTTGTTTCTTCTTCATGAGGTGCCTGGGTCAGGATGCCACAATTCGCGTTGGCAGCGGAGCTTTCGGATCGCGGTACGCAGGGAACCTCCTGGGCCGAAAGTTGACGCCGTCCGTCTCGATCGCCGGTACTGGTCTGGCTCAGGGTGCTTCTGGTGCTGGCCGACTCTTGCCTGCGACGTAAGAGCCGGGAGGGGATTGTAGATGAGGCGTAACGGGCCAAGAAAGATCAGGAACAGGTACCAGAGGCCGGCAACTCGTCCTGGGTTGCGAAGGGACGGCATGGCTGTATCTCTCTCGTGAGTCATTTTGACGGGAGTCATTTGACCTAATACGGCCGAAGAGATGTCTCTTGTTCCTGATCGGAGGGTCAGATCTGAGCTACTCCGGCACGCGGTTACATTGCGGCGTTTGCCTGCGCGAGGATTACTTCCGACAAGCGGACTTTTTCGGTACCGAAGACCCGGATACGCACTGTACTTGACGTCAAGCCGCAATACTGTTCGGAGATGATGGTCCACATGTTTGTACATGAGAATGGCCCATTGTTGCGGCTCCAGCGGTCCGAAGAATGGATGCGGATTTCGGGTGCATCCTGCGGGGCCCTGGCTCGCGAAGGTTCTGATTGCGTCCAGGAGTCGCGAACGCTCCCGTTCCAAGTCGTCCTGTGTTGGTTTCGCTGAGAACAGTTCGTGGCGACGAAGGCGAGTTTCCTGACGCATTGGTTTGTCGTCCCGGAAGACCAACGGCTTGATAAGCCTGCCGATCAGGCTGGCTGGAAACGGTGCACGCCTGGCGTGAAGTACCCCCATGGCCATCTCGATGGCTGAGGTGCAGTGAGCGAGTGTTTGCGACAAGCTCCATGCTGCCCCACTGCGGCCTACTCGCAGGACTCAGCCGCGAGATGCGCTGCTCTGTGTCTTTCACCAGGGCTGGGTCGAAGAGACTCTTCAGCTTCGCGGATCCTCCAAGCGTTCGGCATAGCTTTGGACTGCAGATAAGCGGCTCTCTTGATCCGAGATAGGCGGAGTCCGGCCCCAGCTACAAGCTCCTTCGGAGTGTATAGTGACGAGCCTGCAGTACGCGCTTTCTCAGCGGCGATGGCAGCGGGGAGGTTCCGTCGAGGTTTTTCCTAAGCGCCATTTTTTCACTGACGGAGGTTTGGGATCGGTCAGGCGGGTTTGCGGGAGATCTGGGCGGACATTTTGCGGAGGACGTCGCCTACGCCGAAGAGGGGCCAGGAGAAGGCGGTGAGGATGATGGCGGAGAGGAGGGAGAGGGCGGCCTGCCAGAGGATGGGGAAGCTCGCGGTGCGTTCGAGGAGGGCGAGCGAGAGCAGGAGCGAGCAGAGGCAGATGGCGGAGAGGCGACGGAGGTACTTGAGTTCGAGGCGTTCGAACTGGGCGAAGAGCTTCATGTTGAGGCGGACGATGCGGGCGACCTGAAGGATCTCGACGGCGAGCCAGGTCCAGAGGAAGCCGACGATGCCGAAGAGGTGAACGGCGCCGACGGAGACGAGGATCATGCCGAGGTAGGAGAAGAACATGACGCGGGCGAGCTCTTCGTGGGTGTTGGTGGAGAACTGGAACTGGTACTTGTGCTCCTTGAGCGAGATGACCATGGAGATGGCGGCGGAGAGCATGTAGGGGTAGGGCGAGAAGAGTTCGGCGCGGCGGTGCATCCAGAGGGTGATGAGGATGGGGGAGGAGATGAGAACGGCGACGTTGACGAGGGGGATGAGGAAGAAGATGAGGCGCTCGGAGTAGTCGTAGAGGCGCGAGAGGGAGGTCCAGTCGCTGCGGCCGAAGAGGTTGGTGATCTCGGAGCCCATGGACTGGGTGAACATGGCGAGGATCTGGCGGCACATGGAGAAGACGAGACGCATGACGATGAAGCCGGCGACGGCGACGGGGCCGAGGACGCGCTGGATGACGATGAGGGGGGCCTGGTAGGTGAGGAACTGGCAGATGGTGAGGAGGCCGAAGTATCCGCTGGGTTTGAGCATGTCGCGGACGGCGACTGGGTCCCAGTAGCGGAGAGTGGGGAAGATGGCGGGGGCGGTGCGGCGGATGTCGATGAGAACGGCGAGGATCGAGATGCTCATGGTGACGACCTGGACGCCGGCGAGGACGGGGAAGGGGAGGTGGAGCGAGACGCAGCCGAGCAGGACGAGCGCGGTGAGGAGGGACTGGAAGTTGTTCCAGTAGGCTCCGCGGTGGGCGAGGGCGACGCCCATGAAGATGCCGGCGAGGTAGCCGTTCAGGAAGTTGAGCAGGACCTGGATGGCGAGGAGATAGGCGGTGAGCTGGGCGGTGCGCCGGCCGATATCGAGCTTGAGCATGGTGTCGAGCGGGATGACGAAGACGACGAGCGCGAGGGTGCCGACGACGAGGACGACGCCGATGAGGAGCCGGAGGGCGGTGGACTGGCGGACGTGGTAGCCCTCGAGCTCGCCCTTGGCGTAGCGGACGGCGAGGTCCTGATTCATGTAGGTCTGGACGCCGAAGTTGAGGACGGCGAGGGCGGCGACGGCACCGGAGAGGACGCCCCACTCGCCGAACTGGGCGGTGGAGTAGCGATGGATAAAGATGGGAGGGATGATGACCTGCTGAACGATGGTCAGCAGGCGCCCGGTGAACATCGCGCCCAGGTTCTTGAGGATGCGGGTGAAGATCGCCATGAAGGAGAGGTCGGTCGCGAAGGTTAGGCCGCGTAGCGCAATTCTACTTTGTCGAAAACGCGCCGCCGGGGGCCTGGCGGTGATGTGCCGAGGCTGGGATCAGGCGTTGTGCTGACGGACGAGCTTGTCGAGCCGGACCTTTTCCGCGAAGAGCTGGGTGAGGGCGGGGGTGTCGCCTCTCTGCTCCGCGGAGGCGATGGCGGAGCGGATCTCGCGCTGGCGAGACTCGAGGTAGCGGCGATGGAGGTGGTGAAGGGCGGCCTCGACCTGCTGAGCGAGGGTCTGGGGGGCGGTGTGAGGGCGAACGGAGGTGTCGGCCGGGGCCTCGGGCTCGTCGCGAAGGACGCTGGCGAGGAGGTTGCGGGAGGCATCGTCGGGAGCGGCGTCGAGGGGGTTCGAGGGCGGATCGTCGTTGGCGAGGATTTCGAAGAGGGTGGAGGCGGCGAGGCCGTCGTACCAGGCGGGATTGTCGGCGAGCTGGGTGGAGGCGAGAGTGCGGGCGGGGTCGGATGCGGGGAGGACGAGGGCGCGGAGGAGGGTGCGCTCGACCTCGGAGACGATGTGCTGACGGCGGGTCGGGAGGCTTTCGGTGCGGGAGACGGCGGCCTGCTTGAGCTCCTGGCGGAGGAGGGCGGAGTCGATGCCGAGCTTCTGGGCGGCGTCGGCGGCGAAGTCATCGCGCTGGAGGGTGTTGGGCATGCGGCGGATGTGGGGGAGGAGGAAGTTGAGGGCCTTGACCTTGGCCTCGGGGGTGCGGGCGGGGAACTGCTCGCGGGCGCGGTCGATGAGGTAGTCGGAGTGGCGCTTGGCGCCGCGGAGCGCGGCCATGTAGGCCTGGATGCCGTGCTCGCGGACGAAGCGGTCGGGGTCGAGGCCGCCTTCGAGGGTGATGATGCGGACCTCGAAGCCTTCTTCGGTGAGCAGGGCGATGGATTTCTCGGCGGCGTTGATGCCGGCGGTGTCGGGGTCGAAGTTGACGATGACCTTGTGGGTGAAGCGGGAGAGGAGGCGGACCTGGGTCTCGGTGAAGGCGGTGCCGGAGGTGGCGAGGACGTTGCGGACGCCGGCCATGTAGACGGAGATGCAGTCCATCTGGCCTTCGACGAGGAGGGCGAAGTCGTGGGTGCGGATGTCGGCTCGGGCCTTGTCGAGGTTGAAGAGGACGTTGCCCTTGGTGTAGAGGGGGGTCTCGGGGGAGTTGAGGTATTTGGCGACGGGGCGGCCCTTGTCATCGACGTCCTCGAGGGCGCGGGCGGTGAAGGCGATGGTCTTTCCGGCCTCGTTGGCGATGGGGAAGGTGATGCGTTTGCGGAAGCGGGCGTACATCTGGCCGGGGGAGCCGTCGGCCTGTTCCTTGGCGCTGAAGAGGCCGGAGGCGCGGAGGACCTCTTCGGGGAAGTGCTTCGCGAGGCGGTCGCGCATGTCGTTGAAGTCGTCGGGGGCGTAGCCGATGCGGAATTTTGCGATGGTTTCGGGGGAGACGCCGCGGCCGGTGAGGTATTCGCGGGCGCGGGCGGCTTCGGGGGATTTGAGCTGGGCTTCGAAGTACTGGGTGGCGGCCTCGTGGATGTCGATGAGCTGGCGGCGGATGCCGGCTTCGCGGGCCTCTTCGGGGGAGTTGAACTCGCGCTTTGGGAGGGGGATGCCGGCCTTGGTGGCGACGGCGCGGACGGCCTCGGGGAAGCTGAGGTTGTCGAGCTTCATGACGAAGGTGAAGACGTCGCCCTTCTCGTGGCAGCCGAAGCAGTAGAAGTAGCTGTGCTGGGCGTTGACGGAGAAGGAGCCGGTCTTCTCCTTGTGGAAGGGGCAGAGGCCGGAGCAGTTCTGGGCTCCGGATTTGCGGAGCTTGACGTAGTCGCCGATGATCTTGACGATGTCGGCCTGGGCTTGACGAGTTGGGCGAAGTTATCGGCCATGGGGGTGGTTTCGGCTGGCGATGAGCAGGCCTTTGCCTGAGGTAAGTGTAAGGCTCGGTTTCACCGCGCGAGTTGTTGCGGGTCCGTGGCGGTGAATTCGGAAGGGGACGGCGGGAACGCGAGCTATAGTCACATTGCGCGAGCTGAGCCGGATTGCGGGCGGTCTCAGATCGGGTGGTGGGAGGAGTGAGATGGAGGAGAACGAACTTCGTGAGCGACTGGAGAAGCTTGAGGCGCGGCTTTCCGCTCTTCAGGCGCCCGCTGCTCCGAATACGCAGGCCGCGGCGGGAGGCCGACTTGCGCATCTGTCGAGCTTTCTCA
Source organism: uncultured Acidobacteriaceae bacterium (assembly GCA_963752655.1). GTDB lineage: Bacteria > Acidobacteriota > Terriglobia > Terriglobales > Acidobacteriaceae > Edaphobacter. Next base: position 540,720 of record CAVVZK010000002.1, on the reverse strand, counting down.
TTGCAAACTGGGTGCTGCTTTCGTTTGTGGCGGCGCTGATCACTGCGGGATATGTGAAGTTTGCGTTTGGCGTCGACTATTTTCGGGATTACCGGAGTCTTCAGGCCAAGAGTCGACTAACCACTTTTTACACGCACCTGGGTGACACGTTGATGGGACGTGCGGAGTTTCTTGCTGCCGAGGATGCGTATCGGAGTGCGCTTCAGGTTGACGGGAGCAACACAGCGGCGACGCTTGGCGTGGTGAAGGCGGAGATCTTCAAGCCTGCCGAGGGTGCGCAGTATTACGCACCCGAGGTAGTGGATGCGAAGCTCGCGTATCTGATCTCGCTCTATCCGAAGGACGACCAGCTGATGTTTCTGAAGGGATATCGGTTACAGGACGAAGGCAACGATGAAGAGGCGATCACCGCGTATAACGAGGCGATGGAGGCGAATCCCGGATCGCTCGGGAGCTACTTCCAGCTCGCGTATCTGTATACGACGCCGGCTCACTTCGATCTGGAGAAGGCTGTGAAGAATCTGAAGCGCGCGCAGGAGCTCGATCCGGAGTTGCCGATGATCTACGAGAATCTCGGGTATATCTACTTCCTGGTGGAAGACTTCAAGCAGGCGGAGACGTTGCTGTGGAAGGGGTATCGCCTCTCACCCTCGTGGGAGAAGGCCTGCAGTCTTGCTGACACCTATCGCAGCGAAGGCAACCCTGAGTCCTCGATCCGGCTGCGTCGATGGGCGTTGGACCAGTTCGACAAGGCCAAGCCGAACGATCGCGTTCTAGGGGGCAACTCCACCTGGAATTACCTTCCTCTTCAGCCGGGCGATCGCGAGACGATCAAGCAGACCGTGGGCGTAAACGATGTTGCCGAAAAGAAGGCATTCACGCACTATGGCCTGAGCTTCGACTACGCGGTGAAGAGAGATTTCAAAGTGGCCGACCAGGAGCTATCGACTGCGCTGAAGCTGGACCCCGACCATGAATACACGGATTACTTCGCCGAGGTCAGCGATGCGTTCGCGCGGAGAACGCGGACGAACCCATCGCTGAGCGGGTGGTTTGCTCAGACCAGAGAGGCGCTTCGGAAGGCAGGCTCGTGAGACTGGAACGCCTTCGAGAGCCGGACTCGCCGCGGCTGGCGAGTTAGGCGGGGAGGTCGCCGGGGGCGAGGCGGCGGTGGAAGAGGTCGAGGGTGGCGCGGTAGAGCTGGAGGGCGAGTTCGGGGTCGTAGCGGGGTCCTTCGTCGCGCATGAAGGCGTGGGCTCCGTTGACCTCGATGCCAGCTGTATTCGGCGTTGACCTCGTTGAGGCGGGCGTGAACCTTCATGCGGCCTTCGAGGGGGATGTGGGGGTCCTGGCGGCCCCAGATCATGAGGAGCTCGCCGCGGATGTCCGCCGTGCGTTCGAGCGAGTCGTCGTGCATGCCTTTGCCGAGCGAGCCCTTGTGGATGTCGGTCGCGTAGAAGCAGACGGTGGCGCGGACGTCGGGGTTCATGGCGGCGCGGAAGGCGAGGTGGCCGCCGATGCAGATGCCCATGGCGCCGAGCTGCGCCGGTGCAGTCGGGGCGGGACTTGAGGTGGTCGAGGACGGCGCGGGCGTCGGCGTCGTAGCTCGCGAGCTCCTTTGCGGTCTTCCAGTTGTTGCCGCGGTCGGAGCCGGCCTGGTCGTAGGCGAAGACGGCGCCGGCGGGCTCGAACTCGTGGTAGATCTCGGGGATGGCGACGATGTAGCCGTGGCCGGCGAGCATCGCGGCGGTGCGGCGGATGGGCGCGGTGACCTGAAAGATCTCGGAGTAGAAGACGATGCCGGGGTAGCGGCCGGGGGCGGCGGGGCGCACGATGTGGGTGCGCATGGGGCCGAAGGGGGTGGTGAGATCAACGTGCTCGTTGTCGAGGATGATCATGGTCTTTGGGTGGCTCCGGTGGTTTTGTCATTCTAGGCTGTGCGGGGTGGCTCGGCATTTTACGCGGAACGCTTAGACCTCGTCTGCCGAGCGGCCCAGCATGCGTGCGTGGTCTGCCCCGTGGGCACGGAGGAAGGGTTTCGCGGTGGTGGGAGCCGGGCAGGTTCGGAAGTGGGCCGAACCGGGAGCTGCTGCCATCGAGCGGGGCGGGCGGTTGGGATTCGGGCGATAGGGCGGGAGCTGGTGCGTTCGGTCAGTTGACGGACAGAGACTCCGCCTCGATGCGGTTCAGGCTGTTCTGTATCTCCTGGACGGCGCGTTGTGCTGCGGGGCGCCAGTCCTGATCCTGAATCTCCGTGGCGAAGAGAACGACCTGGAGCTTGTTGCGAACCAGATCGTCAAAGGTGTGACGGATTGCGGTCACGGCTGCTCGTCGCACCTTGCGCTGGGCGGATCGGACGATGAAGAAGATGGTTCCGTGAAGAACGCCAACGGCTAGTGCGCTGATGGCTGCCGCCTTCCAGGGTGCAACGTTCCGGAAGATAGCAAAGACCAGAATGACAAGCAGAACGCCAACCGCGGTCAGGATTAGCTCGAGGTATTCGAGAGCCTTCTTCATCGCACCGAGTATATCGCCCGATGGAGAGTGGGCGTCGACCTATCCGGGCCCGTGTATGGTGTTGTGCAACGTGGATAAAGAGAGCGGAGATCGAGGTATCACTGCTTTGCCGCGACGGGAACGTTCCAGATGTCCTCGCAGTACTGACGGATGGCTCGATCGGAAGAGAAGATGCCGGAGCGCGCGGTGTTCAGCACGGACATGGTGCCCCATCGTCTCGAATCCTGGAAGGCTTCGCCGGCTGTCAGATTGGGCCCTGGTGTAGGGTTCGAAGTCGGCTAGGACCATGTAGGTATCATGGTCGAGCAGATCGCCGATCAGCGGCGTGAAGAGATCACGGTCGCCCTTGCTGAAGCGGCCATTGCCCAGACCGTCGAGGACCTCCCGCAGCAACGGATTGCGGTCGTAGAAGTCGCGCGGACGGTAGCCCCTTTGCTTCATGGCGGCGATCTCTGGTGCGGTCAGGCCGAAGACGAAGAAGTTTTCTTCGCCGACTGCTTCGCGGATCTCGATGTTTGCGCCATCGAGGGTTCCGATGGCAACGGCGCCATTCATCATGAATTTCATGCAGCCAGTACCTGAGGCTTCCTTTCCGGCCGTGGAGATCTGTTCGGAGAGATCAGCGGCTGGGTAGATCCGCTGGCCGAGTGAAACGCTGTAGTCGGGTACGTAGACGACCTTGAGGAGTTTGCTGGCTTCGGGGTCGTTGTTTACGAGTTCGGCGACCGAGCAGATGAGCTTGATGATCAGCTTGGCCATCCTGTATCCCGGCGCGGCCTTTCCGCCGAACAGGAAGGTTCGCGGTGTGACGTTTTCTACGGTGCCGCTCTTGATCTGGCAGTAGAGGGCGAGGATGTGAAGCGCGCTGAGGTGCTGGCGTTTGTATTCATGGATGCGCTTCACCTGGGCGTCGAACATGCTTGAGGGGTCGACGGTGATGTTCATCGTGCTCTGGATGAAGTCGGCGAGTTCTGCCTTTGAGCTCCTCCTGTCGCTTGCGCCAGACTTCAAGGAAGGCCGCGTCCTGGGTGAATCTGTTCGAGCCCTCGGAGCTCGGTGAGATCCGTGTGCCAGCCCTGTCCGATGGAGTCATCGAGAAGGGTGGCCAGGCGGGGGTTGCTGAGCATCAGCCAGCGGCGGGGAGTGACACCGTTTGTCTTATTGGTGAAGCGCTCGGGGTAGGCCTCGAAGAAGTCGTGGAGGGTGTCCTGCTCGAGGAGTTCGGTGTGCAGCTTCGGCCACACCGTTGATCGCCTTGCTGCCCACCACGGCGAGGTGCGCCATGCGGACCGTTTTATCGCCATCTTCGCCGATGATGGACATGCGCGACAGCCTGGCCAGGTCGCCCGGAAAGCGCTTCTCCATCTGCTTGAGGAAGATCGAGTTGATCTCGTAGATGATCTGGAGATGGCGGGGAAGAAGCGCACCGAAGATGTGGAGGGGCCAGCGCTCGAGAGCTTCGGGCAGAAGGGTGTGGTTGGTGTAGCCGAAGGTGTTGCTGGTGATCTTCCAGGCTTCGCCCCATTCGAGTCCGTGTATATCGACAAGCAGGCGCATGAGCTCGGCGATGCCGATCGACGGATGGGTATCGTTTAGCTGGACGGTCCACTTGCCGTCGAAGTCGCGGACGTCGCGCTTCTGCAGAAGGTGCAGGCGGAGCATGTCCTGGAGCGAGCAGGAGGTGAAGAAGTACTGCTGCATCAGACGCAGCCGTTTTCCGCCTTCGGTGTCGTCGTTGGGGTAGAGCACCTTGGAGATGGTCTCAGACTCCATCTTGCTGCGAACCGCGCCCATGTAGTCGCCGCGTGTTGAAGGCGGCGAAGTCGAAGGTGTCAACCGCCTCGGCCTTCCAGAGCCGGAGGCGGTTGACGAGATTATTGCGGTAGCCCGGGATGGGTGTGTCGTAGGGAACGCCCATGACGGTCTGGTCGGGTATCCACGTCCATCGAAGCACGCCGGCCTCATCCTTCGCGCTTTCGGTGCGACCTCCGAACTGGACACGGCAGGATGGCGTCCGATACGGGGATCTCCCACGGGTTGCCGAACTGCAGCCACTTGTCGGAGTGCTCCACCTGCCAGCCGTCGCGCATCTCCTGGCGAAAGATGCCGAACTCGTAGCGCAGGCCGTAGCCGATGGCGGGCACGCCGAGGGTGGCGAGTGAATCCATGTAGCAGGCGGCGAGGCGGCCAAGGCCGCCGTTGCCGAGACCGGGCTCCGGCTCCTGCGCGGCCAGTGCGGGGAGGCTGACGCCGAGGAGTCCAGAGCCTCGGCGCACCTTTGTGTGAGACCGAGGTTGAGCAGATCGTTCATCAGGTGCGGGCCGAGCAGGAACTCTGCCGAGAGATAGCAGACGACGCGGACATCGCGCTCACGGTAGGACTGAATGGTTCGAATCCAATCGTCCATGATGAGGTCGCGGACCACGTGTGCGAGCGCGTGATAGCGCTCCGTGTCGGTGGAGACGTCGAGCAAGCGCCCCACGGTTCGCGTGAGATGGCTCAGGAAGGAGGCACTCAGTGCCTCGACCGAGGTGTCAGTCTTTTCCCGTGTTGCGAGGGACTGCTGCGTGAATTTCATCGTACTTACTCCGGATGTTTGTGAGATGCGCGACCAGGGATGCGAGTTCGGCTGCCTTGCCGGGTCCGCGTTCCGATCGAGGTCAAGGTGACAAATTTAGCAAATGGAAGGAGGGGGCGAGATGCGCTGACTGGGCAATTCTTTGCAGAGCCTGATTGCGGCGTCATCGCAGGGTGACCACGATCGGGGTGTGGTCGGAGGGCTTGGGCTCGGAACGCGGCTCAAGGTCGATCTCACAGGCCTCCAGCCGGCCGGCCAGCGTTGGCGAGAGCAGGAAGTGATCGATCCGGATGCCGCGATTGTGTTCAAAGGCCTGCCGGAAGTAGTCCCAATAGGTGAACTTTCCTCCGAGTCCTGGGTGCAGCGAGCGGAACGCATCGGTGTAGCCCAGGTTGAGAATCGCGCGGTACCGGTCGCGCGATTCGGGTTGGAAGAGAGCGTCGCGAGCCCACGAGGAGGGCTTGTGGCAATCGATATCTTCGGGGATGACGTTGAAGTCGCCGCCTACCAGGGTGGGTACGCTGTCCTGCTTCCAGAGGCTCATCTGATTGGCGAAGCGGTCCATCCACGCGAGCTTGTAGGCGAAGTTGTCTCCACCGACCGGATTGCCGTTGGGCAGATAGATGTTGGCCATGCGGATGCCCAGGATGGTGACGACGAGGAAGCGCGCGTGGCTGTCGGCCTCATCGCCGGGCAGGGTTGCGGTGAGCATCTGCATGGGGTGCCGCGAGAGGATGGCGACGCCGTTGTAGGCCTTTTGGGTTTGCGCCAGGCTCTCGTAGCCGAGCTCGCGAAAGACGTCGGACGGGAACTCGGTGCCTTTCAGCTCCTGAAGCATCAGCACGTCGGGCTGGCGTCTTCCGAGCCAGCGCTTGACGTGCTCCAGCCGAGCGCGAATTGAATTCACATTCCAGGTTGCGATCTCGATGACATCACTCCGTTCTGCGGGTGGGCGAAGAACACGGCCACCCGTGCCTACCAGAGTAGATGGTGAGATGTGGTTTGGTTTCAAGAGACGAGGCGTTTTCAGAGGGGCGAGGTCAGAAGGGGCGATTCATTTGGCGGACGATCCACCGCCACCGTAGACGGCCGGCTCACCCAGGCTGCCCTTTTTCGGGAGATTTCTGATGTAGACGACCATCTGCCACATGTCGTCGTCAGAGAAATCGCCGCTCGCCGGAGGCATCCCCGACGGGTAGATGCCGTTCTTGATGATCCACTTCAGCTGGCCGTCGGTGTAGGCCTGGACCTGTGGGCTGGCGAGCGAGGGGATGGGCGGAGAGATTGTGCGGGCGAAGGGGACGCCTGTGTTCTGGCCGTCGAGCCCGTGGCAGACCATGCAGTAGGAGTTGAAGAGCTGCCTGCCGTCGGCGATCGACTCGGCAGTCGCGTGTACCGGGTTGACGTCGCGCTTTCCGCCGATGGTTATGTGAAGCTTCGTCCAGGTCGCGATGCGTCCCTCGATTTTTCCCGGGGGGGCCGCCTTGCAGCCCGCAAGCGCGAGCGATGCGCCTGCGGCAGCTGCGACCAGAGTTCGTCGTGCAAGCATCGGCGTTCGGCTCCAGGCGAGCAGAGTCCAGCTTACAGGCATCAGGCGATGATGTCGTGGATGACGTTGCCCGCAACATCGGTGAGACGGAAGTCGCGGCCGCTGTTCCGGTAGGTGAGCTTCTGGTGATCGATTCCGAGGAGATGGAGGATGGTGGCGTGAATGTCATGGACGTGCACGGGCTTGTCGACCACCTTCCAGCCGAAGTCGTCGGTGGCTCCGTAGGTCATGCCACCCTTGATTCCACCGCCCGCCAGCCACATGGTGAAGCCGTGCGGATTGTGATCGCGACCATTATGTGTTCCTGCGCCGCCGAGCTCGACGACGGGTGTTCTTCCAAACTCGGAGCCGCAGACGATGATGGTTTCGTCGAAGAGGCCGCGGGCCTTGAGGTCCTTGATGAGAGCGGCGAAGGGCTGGTCGGAGTCCTTCGCGTTCTTGCGATGCATCAGGATGTCTGCGTGGTGATCCCAGGGGTCGCCCTGCGAGTAGTAGACCTGCACCATGCGAACGCCCTTCTCGATGAGGCGGGCCGCCGTGAGGCAGCCGCGCGCGGTACTTCCTTCGCCATACATCTTCACTGTTGCGTCGGTTTCCTTGCGGACGTCGAAGACCTCCGGCGCCTCGGTTTGCATCCGGTAGGCCGTTTCCATGGAACCGATGGTCGCCTCGAGCTGAGGATTGCTCTCGGTCTCGGCCATGTTGACCTGGTCCAGCTTCTTGATGAGGTCGAGTTCGAGCTTTTGCTGCTTCATGTCGAAGCGATCGTTATGGATGTTCGGTATGAGCTTGTAGGGGTCGAAGTCCTTCACCTTGGTGTCGTCGGAGACATAGGTGGCCTGGTGCACGGGGGGAAGAAAGGCGGAGCTCCACAGCGGTGGACCGACGGTGGTCGGGACCTGCGGGGAGAGGACGACGAATCCTGGAAGATCCTTGTTGATGCTGCCGAGGCCGTAGGTCATCCATGCGCCCATTGCGGGGCGACCGACGACATTCGCACCGGTGTTCATCATGATCAGGGCCGGCTCGTGATTTGGAATCTCGGTGAAGACCGAGCGCACGACGCAGATGTCGTCGATGCACTCGCCCACGTTGGGGAACAGTTCGCTGACTTCGATGCCGCTCTTGCCGTAGCGCTTGAACTCGAAGGGCGACTTCATCAGCGTTCCAGTCTTGCGCTCGTGACCGAGATCGCCGCCGGGCATGGGCTGGCCGTCATACTTGGCCAGCATCGGCTTGGGATCGAAGCTGTCGATGTGGGAGAGCCCGCCGTTCATGAAGAGGAAGATGACGTGCTTGGCCTTGGGCTTCAAGGCGGGGTTGATCATCCAGGGATTGGTGAGCGGGCGTGGCGTCAGCCTTGGCGATTGACTCGCCGATCATGCTCGCGAAGCTGAGGAAGGCGAAGCCGCCGCCTATTTTCTTCAGGGCGTCTCGGCGATCGATCGGTTTCGGCTTGTGATTGAACATTGTCAAATCTCCGATACTGCGTGTCGCTGTCTGGAGAACACAGCGTCTGCCTAGTTGAGAAACTCGAATTCGTTGGAGCTGAAGAGGGCGCGGGCGTACTGCTTCCACGCGGTGAGCGGCTCCTGATTGACCAGGTACCCGGGCTTTTCGGGTGTGGACTTGAGGAAGTCGAGACCGATCTTGAGCTCCTCCGGGGTAGGTGCGCGGCCGAAGAGCAGATGGTAGGTCTCGTTGATCCTGGCCGTGTCGTCGCCCTTTGGTTGGACCCGCTCGGCCAGCTTCCCGGCCTGGGAGTAGACGAAGCCGTTGTTCATGAAGTAGAGCCGCTGGACGGGAACGTTGGTCGAGAAGCGCTGCTCCGCGGTAAAGGTCGGGTTGGGAAAGTCGAAGGCCTGGAGGAAAGGGTCGATGCGGAATCGGCTGACCTTGGCGTAGATGGTGCGCCGGGTGTTATCAGGGCCGAGCTCCTTTGCGGGCCCGCCGATGTCGCCCTTGTCGAGGTCTCCGGCGACAAAGAGGATTGAGTCGCGGAGCTGCTCGGCATCGAGACGCTGCAGGGAGAAGTGCGAGTACAAGCGGTTGTCGGGATCCTTCTCCTTGGCGTCTGCCGTTTCTTTCGTGCTTTGCTGGTAGACGGCCGAGAGCATGATGTCGCGCTGCAGCTTCTTCAAGCGACATGCCATTCGCACGAAAGCGGAGGGCCAGGTAATCCAGGAGCTCCGGGTTTGAGGGTGGGTCGCCAACCTTGCCGAAGTTGTCGGCCGAGTTCACGATGCCTGTACCGAAGTGCCACTTCCACACGCGGTTGACGAAGACGCGGGAGGCCAGAGGACTGGCGACGATATCTTCGGCAAGCTGCAGGCGACCGCTGCCTTCGGTATAGGGCTTCTTGTCTGGAGGACCGAGGACGGTTGGAAAGGCTCGCGGGACTTCGGGTCCGAGAGCGTGAGGATTGCCGCGGATGTTCAGAGCGATATTCTGGAGCTTTGGCTTGTCGGCCATGCCATGAACGAAGGGGTACTGCTCCGGCATATCCTTGTGGAGCTTTTTGAGTTCGGCTTCCATGTCGGCGAGGTACTGCTGCTCGGCTGGACCAAGACGCCGGCGAAGTCCCCAACCGCGATAGGCGAACAGGCCCGGCTCCCCACGACCCTCGCTGTCCGAGTTGAGTGAGCGTACAAAGAGGTCGGAGTAGAGGTTGGCGCGTTCCGGCGTCATCACCTTCAACTCGAGCGTGCAGCCCGGGCAGAACTCGTCGTAGGTATCGAACTCGTTCGGCTTGGCCTCTTTCTTGCGCTTCGTGGGCACATCGGCCTTTGCCTTGATCTTCTCGTTGTCCTCGTCGATCTGTTTTTCTTCGAGCTCGAGGTCGACGATGAAGGCCTGGAAGGAGTCACCCAGAAACTTTGCCTGCTCTTCGGTTCCGCCCTGCGCGATCATCATCTGCCAGTCATGCAGGTTGGGGTAGAAGGTCTGCTTGCGGGCGAGGAACTTGATCCAGCGGTCGAGCTGCTCTGGGTCAAGGTGATCCTTCTCGGCGACCACCTCCGCCTTCATCTTCGGCTTGCCGGAGACGCGCCACGCGGCGACCATGTAGTTCGAGGTCTGCGATGCGAGCGCCTTGGCAAGCTGCTCGGTAGCCGTCTTGTTGTAGAGCTGGACGGCCTCGTCCATCTTGTCGGCCTTGGTGAAACGGTCCCGCCAGAAGTTGACTTCGGAGTCTGGAACCAGCGCGTACTCCTTGTAGGTGGAGTTGGCAAAGACGCCGCCAAGCGCGTAGTAGTCCTTGGCGAGGATGGGATCGTACTTGTGGTCGTGGCAGCGTGCGCAGGCCACCGTGAGACCGAGCAGTCCACGTGTGACGGCGTCGATGCGTTCATTTCGTTCGTCGGCGCGGCCCTGTGCCGGCTCGGCCTGGTCCCAGATCCACGGCGCGGCGCCAAGGAAGGAGGTGGCCTCGAGCTGCTCGGGCGTGGGGTGCTTGCTCATCAGATCGCCGGCAAGCTGCATCTTGACGAAGGTGTCGTAGGGAAGGTCGGCGTTCATGGCCTTGATCACCCAGTCGCGATAGACGTATGCGCCGTCGAGGGGCATGTATCCACGGCCACGGGGATCGAGGCCGCGGATGTCGTCGTCTGCATACCGGGCGACATCCAGCCAATGACGGCCCCAGCGTTCGCCATAGTGCGGGGAGGCGAGCAGACGGTCGACGACCTTCTCGTAGGCGTTGGGGTCCTTGTCTTCTTCAAAGGCATGGACCTCGCTGTCGGTCGGGGGCAGCCCGGTGAGGTCGAGGCTGGCTCGCCGGATAAGAGTTCGGCGGTCCGCGAGAGGCGCCGGGGAGAGACCCTTCTTCTCCATGTTGGCGAGCACGAAGCGATCGATATCGGTCTTTGCCCAGGTGGATTTCGTTGCGGGAACCGGGGCTGCCTTGAGGGGCTGGAAGGACCAGAAGCTGCGCATCTCCGCTGTGATCTGCTTGCCTTCGGGGCGAACAGCAACTGTCTCCGCGGGCCAGGGCGCGCCCATCTTCACCCATTCGGTGAGCGACGCGATCTCGTCATCCGAGAGCTTCGTTCCCTTTGGCGGCATCTTCAGCTCGCCCGTCTGGTGAACGGCGGTCAGGAGGAGACTCTTGTCCGGATCGCCGGGGACGATGGCCGGTCCAGTCTCGCCGCCCTTCAGCAATCCCTCGCGAGAGGTCATCTGCAGTCCGCCTGCCGAGCGTGCCTGATGACAGCTGCCGCACTGCGTCGTGAGGATGGGACGGATCTTGTTCTCGAAGAACTCTGTCCCTGCGCCGCCCTTGACCTGCGCCGCGGTGAGTGTTGCAACCACGGGCTTCGCGGCCTCGGCGCTGTCCCAGACGGCGCCCATCTTCACCCAGTCCGTCAGCGCGGCGATCTCACTGTCGCTGAGCTTGTGGCCCTTGGGCGGCATCTTCAGCTCGCCGGTCTGGCGAATGGCGCCAATCAGGAGGCTCTTCTCCGGGTCTCCTGGAACAACCGCGGGACCGGAGTCCCCGCCCTTCAGGAGGCTGGTATGCGAGTCCAGCCGCAGGCCGCCCATGGCCTCCGAGGTGTGGCATTTGTAACAGTTCTGGGCCAGTACGGGACGGACCTTGTCGTCGAAGAACTTCACCTGGTCAACTGCTTCGAGCGGTGCGGCATGAATCTTTTCGTCAGGCTTTTCGGCGCCTTGCACGGAGACCATGCCGCCAGCCAAGAGGCCGACGCCGAGCAACGCACATGTACCCGGAAGCCATAGAGCCCTCACAGTGAATCTCCTTCTGAAGCTTCTGAACCGGGTAGGGAATCCGGGTCCGCGCAAGCGCCACGGGAACATTGCTCGATCTGATCGACGAGATCGAGGAAGCGCTGGCCATCGCTTTTCAGGCTCATGCCGGTCCCTGGAAGCTGCAGGTCGAGTGCCACACGCGCGCCCGACTGTCCCTCGTGGCCCTGCTTGGCGAGCACGATGATGCGGGTCGCCAGGAAGAGCGCTTCGGCGGTGTTGTGGGTGACGAAGACCATGGTCGGTTTCGTTTCCATCCAGACGGAACGCAGCATGCGCTGGAGGCTGGATCGTGTTGCCGGATCGAGCGCACTGAAGGCCTCGTCCATGAGCAGGATCCTGGGCTTCATCATCAGGGCCTGGGCGATCGCAACGCGCTGCTGCATGCCGCCTGAGAGCTGGTGCGGATACTTTTCGGCGTCGCTTGCGTGAAGTCCCATGTGCCTGAGCTGGAGCATTGCCTGCTCGCGCACCTCGCGTTGGAAGGCGCGGAAGCCGGGCCTCAGCCGGCCGAGGATGTGAAAGCCCATCGTCTCCGGGCCCATGACGAGGTTGCCGAGCACCGTGCGGTCCGGGAAGAGCGAGTACTTCTGCGGCACATAGCCGCAGCTTGCACCGACACGGTCGACCTTGCGTTGGCCGATCGAGATGCTTCCGGTGGTTGGGATGTCCTGGCCGAGGATGGTGCGGAGCAGCGTGCTTTTGCCGCAGCCGGTCTCGCCCAGAACGACGACGAACTCGCCCTCCGCTATCTCAAGATCAACGCCTGCGAGAACCGTCTTCTGGAACTTCTTGCCAACGGGATAGGAGATCGACAGACCGGAGATCCGGATCGCTGTCATGCGCGGTTCAAGCGCAGCACCCACGGCCGTGCCCACCTGCTGCTCTAGGACTGAAACCATGGATGCAACCTCCTGTTCAAGAGCCGCAGACCTAGGTCGACGAAGAAGAGAAGAAGAGCTACCCAGAGGACGTAAGGGAGGATGACGTCCATGCCCATGTGGCGACGCATGATGGCGATGCGATAGGCCAGGCCGTCCGAGGCCGCGATCATTTCGCCGGCAAAGAGGAAGAGCATGATCGGCTTGAGGTTGAGGCGGAGGCTGTTGATGATCTGCGGAAGGATCTGGCGAAGAATAACGCGGTAGGCAACGTCGAAGTTGTTGGCGCCGAGTGTGAATGCCTTGACCACCTGCTCCTGCGGAACGCCCTTGACCATCTGGATGACGTCGAGGATCAGTGTGGGGGCGACGCCGATGAAGATGAGGGCGATCTTTGATAGCTCGTCGATGCCGAAGACGATGAACAGGATGGGCAGCAGCGACAGGGCCACGATCTTGTCGAAGAACAGCACGAAGCGCATGAAGCCGGCGTTGAAGTACGGGTAGAGCCCGATGTGCAGGGCGAGGAGGATGGCAGGGAGGAAGAGGAGCAGGCTGATGCCGAAACGCCGGCCGCTGGCGGCGGTGTCCTTCCAGATCATGGAGTGGTGAAAACGCTCCCACTTCGAGGCGCTATCGGGGGCGATGTAGTCGTCTTCTTCCGCGGGCTCAAAGACCGAGGCATGGATGCCGGTCTTCAACTGCTGGGCGTTCGGCACGATACGGTCTTCAGCGTTCTCTCGATGACGCACCTGGGACGTGTGCACATAGAGAGCGAGGCACACGAGGAACAGCAGGAACGAGAGCGCCTGGCCCAGAACGCGATTGGGCCGCGCCTGGATATCGAATGGCGAAAAGGTAGCCATAGGCCTAGAGCGTCCCCTGCTGCGCGGCCTTCATGTAGGCGGCCTCGAAGCGAAGTTTTACCCGGTCTTTGCGTCCCTGGACCGAGCCGTCCGGATACGCGATCGCGACGTCATCCACCGACTTCGTTCCCTTGCCGAGCAGGCCGTGAGCGAAACAGAACTGCCGCACGAGGTCCATCTTCTGCTTGAGGACGGGGCTGGTGGTGAAGTCGGTCGCCGACTTGGGCGTCGCGAACAGCGCGGTCGTCTTCAGCTGCTCGCGGTAAGAGTCGACGGAATCGCCCGAAGCTGCGGCGCTTCCCTTGATTGCGTCTGCCTGCATGGGACCACCGCCGCCAAGCCGCTGCATGGTTTCGTACCAGGCGCCGTTCATCGCCTTGGCGAAACGCGCTCCGGATCCATCGGGCCGGTTGAGGACCTCGGTGCGAACGACGAGGAGGTCGAGGATCTCGCCGGGGATCTTGGAGGAATCGAAGATGGAGTGCACGTTCTTGTCGAGCATGATCTGCGACACCATCGGCTTCCAGGTGACGACAGCCTCGTTCGAAGCGTTGTTCAAAAAGGCCGGCGCGATATCAGAGTCGGAGGTGTTCAGAAGTCGCAGACTGGACAGCTTTGCCTGCTGACCGCTCAGCACCATTCCGCGTTCGAGCAGGTATTCGGACACGGTCTTCTGCACGAGCATCACGCGGTGGCCGGCAAGCGTGTCGAAGTTCAGGCCGCTCCTCACCAGCACGGCATCGTTGCCGTTGGAGTAGTCGCCGGTGATGATGGCGGTGGTATCCACGCCGGCGGACGCAGGCATGTCGAGCGCTTCCATGTTGGTCATGGTGCATGCATCGATGTTCTTGGCCACGAAAGAATCGAGCGATGCGGCGTAGTCGAAGCGCTGCACCTTGATCGCCACGCCGTACTTGTCGGCCCATTTCTTCAGGATGCCGGACTTCTGCATGTAGAAGTATGGGTTCCAGCCGGCATAGATGGACCAACCAACCGTGAAGGTCGGGACCTCTGCATTGGCCGTCGTCGCGGCGAGAAGCGGCAGGACACTTACAGCGAGAATCGCGCACCAGAGACTCTTCGCCTTCGACGACGCGCGAGAGCACCAATAGCCAGTTCGATGTTGAAACATGGCAGCTCCTGCCGGACGCGTGATCATGGGTTCGATTTTAGGGACGCTGGACGCAACCGGGAGCAGCTATGGCGTGCGCCGATTCCGGGGATAGTTAAAACACAATGCCGGTTCTTCTTTATGCGGGCGATAAGCAAACTCCATGTGCGCCCGGGCTCAATGGGATTGTTGTTCTATTGAAGCTATCCAGATTTTGCTCGGGCATCTCGTTTGGAGAACTCCGTCCAGAGCAGAAAGGGCAGGTTCGCATGCTACGGTTTCAACCTCGTTCCAGGTCTCGCGGCGTTGCCGTGGCTGGCCTTTTGTGTGTCGCGACGCACTTCCACGCGCAACAGACATCCGGTGTGCCTGGCGGCGTGACGCTCTGCCGGCCAGACCGCACAGGCCAAGGCGCCGCCCGTTGTTCGCCCGGGCGTAAACAAGCCCGGGGTCTCCCGCACTCTCGATGACCTCAAGAAGATCGCCGTGTTCCCGGTGGAGGGCACGCCCGACTGGTCTCTTGTGACGCCAAACGCAGTCTGGGTCTCGAGCGCGAAGGTGAACCATGTTGTCCAGCTTCTTCCGGCGACCAACACGGTCGGCGTGATTGCGGAGGTTCAGCGTCCTTGCGCGGGTCTGGCGGAGGGCTTCGGCTCGGTCTGGGTGCCGAGCTGTGGAACACACCGGATTGATCGTCTCGATCCCTTGACCGGCAAGGTTGTTGCGACGGTGGCGGCCGACCCTGCCAACTCCGAAGGTGGCATCACGGTGGGGGCGGGCGCGGTGTGGTTTGTCGGGAAGCCGAGCAAGCTCCTTCGTATCGACCCGTCGAGCGAACACGATTGCGGCGACGGTTGAACTGCCCTCGGGCTCCGAGAACCCGGTCTTCGCGGACGGCTTCGTCTGGATCTCATCCTTTGCGCACGACCAGTTGATCAAGGTAGACCCGGCCACAAATGCAATCGTGGCTACCATTCCTGTCGGCTCGAAGCCGCGCTTTCTCACGGCAGGCGCGGGCTCCGTCTGGACACTGAACCAGGGAGACGGAACCATCTCCCGCGTCGATACAGCGACGGGCAAGCTCGTTGCGACGATCGTCTGCGGCCTCCCTGGCGAAGGCGGCGAGATAGCGTTTGGGGAGGGAGCTGTCTGGGCGACGATGTTCGATTTCCCGCTCACCAAGGTCGATCCCCGGACCAACACCGTGGCGGGTCAGTGGGCCGGTGAAGGGGGCGACGGCTTACGCGTCGGCCTCGGCTCCCTGTGGCTCTCGAATCTCCGGCAGGGAACGGTCTGGCGCATCTCGCCTCCGTAATAAAACCGCCGCTCACGCAGCGCTGCAACCCCGGTTCGCCCCGGAGAAAGAAAGCGACTTGAACCATTCCATTCTTCTGGCGGGAGACCCTTCCGGGTTCTTCGACCTGGTCGCATATCCTGAAGCGCGGAACGGCTCTCCGCCTCACGGCACTCGACGCCGGCGCCAAACGTCGGGTGCCTGCTCTTCAACGCCGACAACTTATCTGAACGGCTCAACCTGCCGGACACGCTAAAGGCGCAGCACATTGCCCGCCTTACCCGAGGTGCCGCCCTCTACTCCGACATGGGCCGCATCCTCTGCTCGATCACCGACGACACGGTGGGCTGGCACGATCCGCTCGGCGGCTGCTCTGATGCGGCACTCGTGGCGGAGAAATACGGCGAGTGCAGCTATCAGCAGGCTCGCAACGCATGGCACCAGAACGCTCTCGACGGCTTCCTGATTGAAATTGCAAAGTACGGTCTCGGCCCGCGCGACCTGATGATGAATATCAACTTCTTCTCGAAGGTGGAGGTCCTTGCGGATGGCACGATGCACTTCGTTCCTGATCACGCGCCTGAAGGCAGTTCGGTTGAACTCCGTGCAGAGATGAACACCCTGGTGATCCTGAACAGCTGCCAGCACCCTATGGATCCTTCTGACCACGTATGCGCAGAGGCGTGTGGAGCTTACGGTGAGCGAGGCCGCGGCTCCGCGGCGTCGATGATGAATGCCGCAACTTTCGCCCTGAGAACGCTCGCGGCTTTCTCCTCACCGAACGGTACTTTTTCTAGAGACGAGTTACACAAGCAACGGAGCGATCCCTTATGTCGGAAGCAGTGATTCAGGCCAGTCTTCGTTCCCCGTCGGACGCGATCTTCGACGCGATCGTGCCCGCGGGCGATCCCTTCGTGCACGAGATCAGGCGCGGCCAGTTCGTTCGTATCGTCGATCTCGAAGGCAACCAGGCCGTCGACACACTCTTCTACAACGCCCACGACTACACCGATCGGTACAGCGCGCAGGACACCATCCGCACGCAGGGCAACATCTATCTGACGACCGGAACGCGGCTCATCTCCACACTCCGGAATACGCTGCTCACGATTGTCGCCGATACGTGCGGGCGTCATGACACGCTGGGCGGGGCCTGCTCGGCGGAGAGCAACATGGTGCGCTATGACCTCGACAAGCGATCGATGCACGCGTGCCGGCAGACCTTTCTTCATGGAGCGCTGGCGTGGTCGGCGTCGAGCGGGCGCAGTCTCGAAAAACGAGATCTCACCGCCAACATCAACTTCTTCATGAACGTTCCGGTGACGCCCGCGGGAAAGCTCAGCTTTGAGGACGGCGTCTCGGATGCCGGAAAATACGTGGAGCTGCGCGCCGAGATGGACACGTTGATGGTGATCTCGAACTGCCCGCAGCTGAACAATCCCTGCAACGCCTATAACCCGACGCCGGTGCGCGTTCTTATCTGGAATGCGGAGTAAGCACACCGCCCTGCCCCGGTACCTGAGGAAGTGATGTTCAGCAAAGTTCTGATCGCAAACCGTGGGGCCATCGCGTGCCGCATCGAGCGCACGTTGCGCCGCATGGGCGTCCGCTCCGTGGCCGTATATTCGGAGGCAGACGCAACGTCGCTTCACGTGCTCGAGGCGGACGAAGCAGTCCTGATTGGCCCGGCTCCGGCGGCCCAGAGCTACCTCTCCTTCGACGCGATCTTTGCCGCGGCCGAGCAGACGGGGGCCGAGGCCATCCACCCGGGCTACGGCTTCCTGAGCGAAAACATCGCCTTTGCGCGGGAGTGTGCCGCGCGCGGGCTCGTCTTCATCGGTCCGACTCCGGAGAACATCGACGCCTTTGCCCTGAAACACACGGCGCGCGCCACCGCCCGCGAGTGTGGCGTGGCAGCTTCTGCCCGGCACTGGCCTGCTTGCCGACCTCGCGGATGCACTTGCCCAGGCGGAGACGCTGCGCTACCCCGTGATGCTCAAGAGCTCCGGCGGCGGTGGCGGCATCGGCATGCGCGTCTGCCACTCCGCCGCAGAGCTTGAGGAGGCGTACGAGTCCGTCCTTCGGCTCAGCCGGGCCAACTTCGGCGACAGCGGCGTCTACCTCGAGAGGTACGTCTCGCGCGCCCGCCACATCGAGGTCCAGATCTTTGGCGATGGCATGGGCAACGTCATCGCACTCGGGGAGCGGGACTGCTCCGCCCAGCGGCGCCACCAGAAGGTGCTTGAAGAGACGCCCGCACCCGGCCTTACCGACCCGACACGCACCCGGCTGTACGACGCAGCGATTCTTCTCGGCAAGGCGGTGGGGTACGCGTCCGCAGGCACGGTCGAGTTCCTGTACGACGACGACTCGCAGGAGTTCTTCTTCCTCGAGGTCAACACGCGCCTGCAGGTCGAGCACGGCGTCACAGAGCAGGTCACCGGCATCGACCTGGTCAAGTGGATGATCCTCCAGGCCGCCGGAGAGCTCCCGTCGCTCTCAACCTTCAAGGTCCAGCTCTGTGGCGCTTCGATCGAGGCGCGGGTCTATGCGGAAGATCCTGCACGCAACTTTCAGCCCACGCCGGGCAGGCTCACGCTGGTTACGTTTCCGCCACCTGATCTTGCGCGTACCGAGACCTGGATTGAATCCGGCTCGACCGTGACGCCGTTCTATGACCCTATGATCGCCAAGATCATCGTGACGGGGAAGGACCGCAGCGAGGCGCTGGCCCGGCTGGACGCGGCACTTGCAGCCACGCACATCGACGGCACGGAGACCAACCTCCACTACCTCCGCGAGGTTGCGAGGTCCCCTGAGTTCGTCGCCGGAACTGTGACGACCGCGTTCCTCGGCGGGTTCTCGTTTCCACGTAATGCCATCGAGATCCTGGCCGGAGGAACGCAGAGCACTATCCAGGACTACCCCGGGCGGATCGGCTTCTGGAACGTGGGTGTTCCACCGTCAGGTCCCATGGATCACCTTTGCTTCCGTATCGCGAACCGGCTGGTCGGGAACCCGGAGCAGGCCGCGGCCATCGAGTTTGCCACGATGGGAGCGCGGGTGCGCTTCGATGCGGATACCCTGATCGCCCTGACCGGCGCGGACATGAGCGCGAAGTTGAACGGTGTCGCGATCGAGCGATGGAAGAGCATCGCGGTCAGGCCGGGCGACACGCTCTCAATGGGAGCAGCGTCCGGAGACGGGCTGCGCGCGTACCTTGCGGTGCGCGGCGGTTTTGACACGCAGCCGTACCTCGGCAGCCGGAGTACGTTCATGCTCGGAGGCTTTGGCGGCCATGCGGGACGCAGCCTCCTTGCGGGGGATGTCCTGCATCTCGGACAGGCGGACGTGTCGCTGATGGATCCCGTCAGTCTCCGTCCCGGGTTCGTTCCGGTGCTGACGAAAAACTGGGAGGTTGGTGTTCTCTTCGGCCCGCACACGGCGCCCGAGTTCTTTACCGAGGACGACATCGAGATGCTCTTCAGCACGCGATGGACGGTGCACTACCAGAGCGATCGCACCGGGGTCCGCCTCACCGGGCCAAAGCCGCAGTGGGCCAGGCCGGATGGCGGCGAGGCCGGCCTTCATCCCTCGAATATCCACGACAACGCATATGCGATCGGGACGATCGACTTTACGGGCGACATGCCGATCATGCTTGGGCCGGATGGTCCCAGCCTCGGCGGCTTTGTGTGCCCGGCGACCATCGTGCAGGCGGAGCTTTGGAAGCTCGGGCAGTTCAAGGCAGGGGACACGGTCCACTTTCGTCGCATCACGCTCGCGCAGGCGCAGGAGATGGAACGCGAGCAGGATCGCTTCCTTGAGGACTTCCTGGCGGGGCCACCGCAGCTTCCCACTATCTCCGAGCCCGAGCCGGCGATCATACTCGCGATTAGCGATCGTCCACAGAGCATGGTGTTTCGTGCGGATGGGGACAAGTATCTGCTGGTCGAGTACGGCGAGCTCAAGCTGGATCTGTACCTGCGCTTCCGCGTCCACGTGCTCGAGCAGAAGCTGCGGGCCGAAGGGCTTGAAGGGATCATCGACATTACGCCGGGGGTGCGGTCGCTTCACATTCATTACGACAGCCGCGTCCTCGCGCGCGGGCGCCTGGTCGACACGCTGGTTGAGCTCGACCGGGGAATGCCCGAGCTGACGGACATCACCGTTCCCTCGCGGATCGTCTACCTGCCGCTATCCTGGGATGACCCGCAGGCGAAGCTCGCGCAGCAGAAGTATATGCAGGCCGTCCGGCCCGATGCGCCGTGGTGCCCCTCGAATATCGAGTTCATTCGTCGCATCAACGGTCTCGAGTCGGTGGAGGATGTGTACCGGATCGTGTACGAGGCCAGCTATCTTGTGCTCGGTCTCGGGGATGTCTATCTCGGGGCACCGGTCGCGACGCCGATCGATCCGCGCCACCGCCTGGTCACTACCAAGTACAACCCTGCGCGAACCTGGACACCCGAGAATGCGGTCGGCATCGGTGGGGCGTACATGTGCGTGTATGGGATGGAAGGCCCCGGCGGATACCAGCTGGTCGGGCGCACCATCCAGGTGTGGAACGCGTGGAAGACGACCCCGGCCTTCGCTCCCGGGCACCCGTGGTCGCTGCGCTTCTTCGACCAGATCCGCTTCTACGCTGTGTCGGCCGAGGAGCTCCTCGATGCCAGGCAGCGCTTCCCGCATGGCAGGTACGAGCTTCGGGTCGAGGAGACCAGCTTCAATCTGGCAGACTACGGGCGATTTCTCGATTCCATCGCGACCGAGGCAGCTGCTTTCAAGGCTCACCAGAAGGAGGCCTTCGACGCGGAGCGCGAGCGCTGGAAGGCAGCGGGGCAGATGACGATCGTCGAACCTCCGGAGACACCGGCGGACGAGCCGGACGCCACGGTCGTCGAGGGCTGCGTGGGCGTCTCCTCTTCGCTCACTGCCAGCGTGTTTCAGATTCCGGTCGTCCGCGGAGATCAGGTCGTTGAAGATCAGAAGCTGATCGTGCTCGACGCCATGAAGATGGAGATCGCGATCACGTCGCATGTGGCGGGCACGGTCGAAGAGATTCACTGCAACCTCGGTTCGCTGGTCACCACGGGCCAGCTGCTCGTCTCCATCCGTCCGTCCTGAGCACGGTGCGGCACACCATCTTCTCTTCACGGGAGCGCCATGAATATCCAGCATCTGCACCACGAATACATGACCGGGCGCACCACGCCGGTCGAGGTGATTCGAAGGATCTACGCCCGAATTGCTGCCGAAGGTCTTCATCCGATCTGGATCTCCGTGCTCCCCGAAGAAGAGGTTCTGGACCGTGCGGCCTCTCTGGGCACCATCGCCAACCGTAGCCAACTACCTCTGTTTGGAATACCTTTCGCGGTCAAGGACAACATCGACGTCGCTGGACTGCCCACCACCGCGGCCTGCCCGACCTTCGCGTACACGCCGGCGGAGAGCGCGACCGTAGTCCAGAGGCTCGAGGCCGCCGGCGCCATCCTGGTCGGAAAGACCAACATGGATCAGTTCGCCACGGGCCTGGTGGGTACGCGTAGCCCGTACGGAATCTGCTCCAGCGTCTTCAATCCGAACTACATCTCCGGTGGATCAAGCTCTGGCTCGGCGGTCGCGGTCGCAAGCGGTCTGGTTTCGTTCGCGCTCGGGACCGACACGGCCGGATCGGGACGGGTTCCAGCGATGTTCAACAACCTGGTCGGCCTGAAACCTACGCGAGGCGTCCTCAGCACGCACGGTGTTGTGCCTGCCTGCCGCACCCTCGACTGCGTCTCGGTTCTTACCGAGACTGCTGCGGACGCTGCTCTCGTCCTGGCCTCGGCCGCGGGTCCGGATCCGAAGGACGTTTACTCGCGCCAGCCTGGACCCGGGGCCGGCGCCTCGCCCTGGGCCTCTGAGCCCCCGGCTGATGCAAGGTCCTCAAGGTTTCGCTTCGGTGTTCCGTTGCCGTCCTCTCTTGAGTTCTTCGGGGATACACAGAATCCACCTCTTTACGAGGCCGCTGCTGCGGCGCTTGTGGAGATGGGAGGGGAGCCGACGCCCTTCGACCTCGCGCCATTCCTCGCGGCAGCGCAGCTTCTCTACAACGGCCCCTGGGTTGCCGAACGCTACGCTGCCATCGGCGCTTTCTTTGCCGCCCATCGCGCCGAGATGGACCCAACTGTCGCGTCCATTATCGGCGGTGGGGACCGCTACAGTGCGAGCGATGCGTTCGAAGGGGCCTACCAGCTCGAAGCTCTTCGCGCAGCAACCCGGGAGGTCTGGAAGCGCTGTGACCTTCTTCTGCTCCCCACGGCTCCGCGCAGCTACACCATTGCCCAGATAGCCGATTCGCCGGTGGAACGTAACACCCATCTTGGTTTCTATACGAACTTTGTGAATCTGCTCGATCTCGCGGCGGTGGCTGTTCCGGCCGGCATGCGTCCTGATGGTCTGCCGTTTGGCGTGTCGCTGATTGGGCAGGCGTTCACGGAGCAGGCTCTGCTGCCGTTGGCGGATCGCCTGCATCGACGGCTCGGCAAGAACCTGGGCGGAAGCGAGGTAGCCCTCTCGGAGACTTCGCCGATGGACCGTTCACGGACACCGCCGGGATGTCTCCTGGTGGCCGTCGTGGGAGCACACCTCCAAGGTGAGCCGCTGAACGTGCAGTTGACCGAGCGTGGGGGCCGGCTGGTGCATGCTTGCCGCACCCATCCGGATTACAAGCTGTATGCGTTGAGCAACACCGCGCCGCCGAAGCCAGGTCTGGTTCGCGTGCCCGGATATGAAGGACCAGGCATCGAGGTTGAGATCTGGGCGCTGCCGGCGGACACAGTGGGAAGTTTCGCCGATGGTGTGCCGCCGCCCCTCTCGATCGGCAAGCTCCGGCTTGAGGACGGCACCCTTGTGATGGGATTTTTGGTGGAGCCTGCCGGCCTCGAAGGTGCGACGGAGATCACACATTTCGGCGGCTGGCGCGCGTACCTGGCCTCTACGAAGTAAATTACACCGGGAGTTCAGGCGACTTCGATGACGGTTGTCGTGAGTTAGAAATCGCCGTCATCGTCGTCCTCGGCAGGGCTCGTTTGCTCCGGTTTCTTATGTGGCTTGTACCGTCCACTGACGAGCTGCTCCAGGGTAGAGGTCAACTCGGGGGAGTCGGGTGCCACGTCGGGGCTAAAGCGTGCGACGACCTTGCCCGTCTTATCGACGAGGAACTTGGTGTAATTCCATTGAACCGGGCCGCCGGCTGGGGCGCCCTTGCTCCTCGTGAGATAGATGTACAGCGGAAGCTCGGACGTGCCCGCGAGCGAGGATTTCGCCATGACCGGGAAGGTCACCTTGTTATCGGTCTTGTAGATCTTCTGGATGTCCGCGTCGGCGCCCGGCTCGGCTGCGCCGAAATCATTTGAAGGGACTCCGAGGACAACGACGTCTTTGTCTTTGTATTGTTGACTCAGCTTTTCGAGAGCGGGCAGCTGTCCGTTATAGCTGGAGTTACGGGCCAGGTTCACGAGGAGGAGGACCTTGCCTTTGAAGCTGGAGAGCGGCACTCCCTTTCCGTCCGGTCCAGGAAGTTCGTAATCATAGGCGAGCTTTTCAGGAGCTTTTGCCGGAGGTTCGGGATTCGAAGCTGCTACCGCTGCAGTGTTGCCCTTGCCCTTCTTCTTCGCTAACTCGGCCTTCCGCTCTGACTTGGCCTTGGCCAGCGTGGCATTCGATGCTCTGTTCCTCCGCGGAGAGCTGCTTTTTCTCCGTCGAGCCCTGGCCGGTCTTATCCTGATCTGCGGGCTCCTGGCCCGAGACGAAACCTGCCCCGCCAAGCCCAAGCAGCAATGCCAGGGTGCATTTCTGGAGCCATGTTCTCTGTTTCGGTCGCATCTGAGCTGTTCCTTATTCGGCGAAAAGATTCCCGTCCGAGGAGGCGGCAAGATTCTCCCTCGCCGCCTCTCTGACGCTTCTTAGAACGTGTATTTGCCGGAGAACTGCATCTGCCGGGGTTGGACGAGGAGACCGGTCGCGGTGGACGAACCGCCCGTGTACTGGCCGAAGTGCGAGCTGGCTCCGTTTGTGTTCAGGGCATTGAATCGGCTGGTGTTGGTGACGTTGAAGACCTCGACGGAGACCTTGAACTGCTGTTCGTGGAAGGTTCGGAAGGACTTCGAGAGACCGTCATCCATTGAGAAATAGCCGTCGTTGCGGAAGTTATTACGCTGGCCGGACTCTCCAGGGTAGGCATATCGGAGGTTCGCGTAAGCCTGGGCGGCGGTGATGCCCTTGAGTGCCGTCTCGTACTGACCGTCAGCGACATACCGGTGTCCACCGGTAGGAATGGGGCCGGTCTGGACGAAGCGGCTCGAGACGGCGAAGTTAGTTCCCCAGTTGCCGCTCGCGTTTGCGCTGAAGGGGAAGCCGCTGCTGTAGTGGACGACTCCGTTGAGTTGGAATCCTCCAAAGAGTCGTTCGAGGAGGCCGTTGCCCTGGTTGAGAAACGGCATGTTGCGGCCAAAGGGCAGGGGAGCGGTGTAGTTGGCGGTGATGTTGTGGCGCACGTCGAAATCGGACGGAGCGTACTGGCCAGAGGGGTCGAAGGCGTTGACGATGTAGTTGCCGGAAGAGCAGACGGTCGTCCCGCTGCATCGCTCTGGAGATGACCCCTGGTCCATTGACTTCGAGTAGGTGTAGTTGACGTCGTACTCCATGCCGTAATGGAGGGCGTGGCGAACGGAGACCTGAAGAGCGTGGTAGTTGCTGCTTGCAATGGTCGACTGCGCGTAGATCGAGGATGTCTGTGGGAAGAAGAAGCGGAAGCTTTGTCCGCCGGAGGACGCGGCGGAGTTGGTGTCGGCGTTGAAGAGCGTGTCGGTCTCGTTGCCTCGATCGCCATTCTTGATGGAGGCATAAAAGGCCTGTGCGCCCTTGTAGTTGCCGAAGGTGAAGTTGGGGAAGAGGTTGTGGAAGTAGCCGGAGTCCGGAATGGCGGACGCCGACGCTCCGGTGTCGATCATCTTGTCGAAGGCGGTGATGGCGGCGAAGTAGCTTTGGCCGCTGATTGGGTCGTATACGTTGGTGGGCTGGGCGACGTCGAGGTTTGAGAGCACATGGCGTCCGAGGCGACCGACGTATGAGGCGGTGAGGATCATGCCGTGGGTGACCTCGCGCTGTACCGAAAGATTGAAGGTCTCGGCATACGGTGTCTTCAGGTTATTGCTGATGCTGGAGTCGAACGAGAAGGGAATGTCGTCGGGCGTGTATGGCAAGGGCAAAGTTGCGGCGTCGACTGTTCCGAGCGGAACATCGTGGTACCCGGTGAAGCGTGGGTTTGTGTCCACGTCTGTGTAGGTGAAGAGATTTGTCTTGGAGAGGGACAGCAAGGAGCTGGAGTCCGACTGGTAGTTGTCGATTACGCCCTCACCGAAGTGGTCATAGGCGATCGCGAAGCCTCCGCGAACAGAGGTCCTGCTGTCAGCGGTGGCGTACGCGAAGGCGATCCGGGGAGCGAAGTTGGCCTTCTGTGCGGTCCAGAAATTTGGCATTCCATTTGCGGAACCCGAGGCGGCGAAGGAAACGCGGGTCGTGTAGGCATTGCCCGGCTTCGGCCGCGGCAATCCGGTTCTGAAGAAAGGTTCCGAGGGGAATGGTGGGAGCGATCTGCTGCCCGTTCTTCTCGTAAGGGACGCCGAGGTAGCTGTACCTGATGCCCGCGGTAAGTGTGAGCCTGCTGGTGGCCTTCCACTGGTCCTGGAAGTAATACTCCTGCTCCACGTTCCTGAAGGTGTGGATCGGCACAACACCGGCGCCAGCGGGAACGAGCGAGTTGTTCTTCACGACGTATTCGGTTCCGGATTGCGCCGCCTCGATGATGCCCGCGTTTGCGATGATGGCGCTGTTGTAGAAGGTTCTGAAGTTGTCGGCGACGGTGCCGCAGTTGGGGCAGCTGAAGACGCCGGGATCGAGACTCGTGCCCTTTCCTGCGATGGCCGCCGTAGCGAGCAGATTCGGGGAGATGCTTGCATACGAAAGCAGAGGCGAGTCGAAGTACTGGGCGTTCGAGACAAGGCGATCGTTGACCCCAAACTGCAATGTGTGCCGACCCTTGATGAAGGTGAGGTCGTCGGCGAAGTTGTTGGTTGTGACGGTATTGACCGTCGAGGTGGTGGTGGCTGTAATGGTGTTGAAGGCGCTGAAATCGACGTAGGGTTCACTTCCGGTGCCACGCGATGCCGCGTTCTGACGGATGAGCCCGTACCGGAAATTGTTCGTGAGGCTATTGCGGAGGTTCCAGATGTGACCTGCGGCGATTCCTTTGTTGTTGGAGAAGATGTTTGACGCCGCGGGCAGGCCAGGGAACTGAAGCGCGCTCTCCTGGTTGTCGCTTTGGAGGTTGCCGCGGACGAAGACTGACTGGCGCTGGCTGAGGTTGTAGTCGAGGCGGGCGATGTTGGTGATCTGGTGAATGGGCTGCGGTGAGGCAAAGCTGTAGGTGCCGGTGTTGTAGCCATCGCCGCCGACATTGGAGTTCGCGAGGGGAAATGTCTTCATGTACGCGATTGCCGCTGCGTTGGTGCCGGGGCCAGCGGGACAGGTTGCGTTGGCGCTGCAGTTAGGGTCCATCTGCGCGATGTCGGCGGGTGTCAGGGTCTTGTACGTATTCGAGTCAAGACACGCGCTGGATGTGGGACAGGCGGCATAGACCACGTTTCCGGTGATCAGGCCGCCGCCGCCGAGGATCGAAGGAACGGTCTCGCTGACCTGCGCGTCGCTGGCCTGCTTGAAGCCTTCGTAGGCGCCGAAGAAGAAGAGCTTGTTTTTCTTGATAGGCACACCGAGCGATGCTCCATAGGTGTGCTCGAGAATCTTGAGCGGGATGTTCGCCTGGCCGGAGTTGAGCTGCGCCTGCTTGTTGAACCAGTTGTTGGAGGAGACGCCGGGGTCACGATAGTACTCGTAGGCGCGAGCCGTGGTATTCGTTGGTGCCACTCCGCGTGACGAGTGAGACCTGCGCGCCTGAGGAGCGTCCCGCGTCCGCGTTGGCATTGGTGGTTGTCACACGAAACTCTTCCACCGACTCGCGGGTTGCGCGGAGGGCGCCGTTGAAGGCGTACCCGTTGGTTTGATCGTTGTTATCGACGCCATCAAGGGTGATGTTGGACTGATCCTGGCGTGCGCCATTGACGACTCCCGTACGCGTGTCGGTGTTGAGTCCGCCAGTTGTCGCTCCGCTGTCGAGGGCCAGGACACCGGGCTGGAGGGAGAGAAGGTAGTTGATGTTGTTGGCAAGATAGGGCAGGTTCTGCACCTGCTGGCTGTTGAACGCTTTTCCAAGCGCTCCGTCGGTCGAGTCTATCGACGCAAGGCTGCTGGTCTGCACTTCGACCACTTCGCTGGTGCCGACCGTGAGTTTAAGGTCTAGCTTGAGCGGTGTGGCGACCAGGAGTTCTATATCTTCCACCTGATCGGAGAATCCCGAGTAGCTTGCCCGGAGCGTGTATTTGCCGGGAGCGATTTGCTCAAAGCTGTACTCTCCTCGGCTCTGCGTGGTGGCGGTCTGCATGGTGCCTGATGCGGAGCTGGCGAGCGAGACCTTTGCGCCCGGCACCACCGCCCCGGTCGCATCAGTTACCGTCCCGCTCAGCGCGGTCGTATTGCTCTGCGCGAACAGGGGAGCCGACATGGGCAGCAGAAGGAGCAGAGCGAGTGAGACGGATCTTCGAACGTGAGCTTTATAAGAGTTCATAGACATCCTCCAAGAGTTGAAGCCGCTGCGACAGACAGGTCGTGGGTCGGAGTTCGATGGACTGGTAGCAGGGGCGCTCCGTGGGAGCACCTCGGCTTTTGCCTTTTGGGTCGATAGCCTAGAGCGTAGCCTGAGCAGGTGAGTTCGCCGCCCTGTCCGGATGTTTCCTTATGCTGCCGATAAGGAGGAACGGCACTTCCACGCATCGTCCTATGGACGCGATAGGGAAAAGCGCATGGCGGAGAGTGCGGAGTTTGTTATGCTTTGGGCATTCCCTTCCACCCCGCACCTCATTCCCATCCAGGTGTTTGTGATATCTATGAGTCACATACCTCAGAAAAGGAGCTGACCCTTGGACTTCAACCAGCTCCGGACATTTCTCGAGGTTTCTCGACAGAAGAGCTTCTCGCGGGCTGCCGTGAAGCTGCTGGTAACGCAACCATCGATCTCGGCACAGATCTCCTCGCTTGAAAAGATCCTGGGTGTGCGCCTGTTTGAGAGAGGCGGCGGAAAGGTGACGCTGACGGCGGCTGGCCGGGTCTTCGAACCGTTTGCCGAGGACTGCATTACGCGCTTCAACCACATCACGCTGGTGATGGCCGATCTTGAACGCTCGCCCCGAGGGAGTCTTCTGATCAGCGCCAACGACTCGACTGCGCTCTACGTGCTTCCCACATTCTTCTCCAACTTTAAGAAGCGATACCCGCGCGTCTCGCTGAATATCATGCGGGCCGAGCGTTCGAAGACCATTGAATCGGTGTTGAACCGTGAAGCCGACTTCGGGGTCGTCTCTCTCCCCATCACGGATCAGCGACTGCACATCGAGGTGATTCACGAGGATGAGTGGGTGCTTGTCGTGCCGCTGGAGCATCCGCTGGCGAGCCTGGGGAGCGTGACCCTGAAGCAGATCTCACAGCACAACCTGCTTGTCCCGAAGCAGGGCCGGAGGCGCGAGCACCTGGATCAGCTGTTCGCGCAGAACAACCTGCGGCCGCGCATAGCCATGGAGCTGGACTCCTATGAGCTTCTGAAACGGTTGATCATGGCCGGTGTTGGCATCGGCTTTCTCCCCCGCATCAACATCCTCACGGAGCTTCGGGCTGGTCTTATTCGAACCGTGGTGAGCGAGGGCGTCGTGATTCCCCGCAACCTGGCCCTGATCTCCCGGACGGATCGTGTTCTGACTCGCTCGGGCCACGCCTTCTTCAACGTGGCGACGGGGCAGACGCACCCCACATCTGAGGCGGATGAGACGTCAGCCCTGGCCATGCCCGCTGTGCAGGGATCGTCAAGACCCACGAACGGACACCTTTCATGAAAGCGCTGATCGCCCTCTGTACTTTGCTTGCTCTCTCGACCTGTTCCCTGGCGCAGCTTCCGCAACCTGACGGAGGGCCTATCCGGCCGGGTGTGCTTCCGACGAGTTGGGACACAGGTGGACCCCGGTGTATGGAGATGCCCGCGTGGCAGGTGCACGAATACAATCCTGACTTTTTCATCCTTCGTCAGAGCGGGTGCAGCGACTTCGAGAAGCCGTTTGTGTATCTCATCTTTGGAAAGACGCGGGCCCTGCTGTACGACACCGGTTCGCGCAACGGTGAC
The DNA here is from genome assembly GCA_963752655.1 of uncultured Acidobacteriaceae bacterium. Taxonomy (GTDB): domain Bacteria; phylum Acidobacteriota; class Terriglobia; order Terriglobales; family Acidobacteriaceae; genus Edaphobacter. The sequence goes on along the minus strand of CAVVZK010000002.1, from coordinate 511,833 downwards.
CTCGCTCCGACACTGCAGCATGCGATGCACCAGTGGATGGAGCGCAACCACCGTTCCGAGATGCCGCTTCTAGTCGTGCACTCCCATTCGCACTCTGACCATGTTGCGGGCGATGCCGGGATCCAGGCCCTGCATGATCCTGCGATCCCGATCACCTTTGTTCCAGCCCAGGTGGAGACGACGAAGACGCTCTACGGGATCACGCACTGGCCCGAGGACACGGGCTCTGTGGATCTTGGTGATCGAACCCTTGCGGCAATTCCGATTCCGGGGCACGATACGGTATCGGTGGCCCTTTACGACCCGCAGACCGCCATCCTGCTTACGGGGGACAGCGTTTACCCGGGCCGTCTCTACATCAATGACTTCGATGCATTTACCCGCAGCACAAATCGCCTCGTCAAGTTTACGGAAGGCAAGTTGGTCGCGCACATCCTCGGCTGCCATATCGAAGAGACGCGAACACCTTATGTCGACTACCCGGTGGGAACCATCTATCAGCCGAACGAGCACGAGCTCTCCCTCTCTCGGGGAGTGCTGCTCGAGATGCAGGACGCGCTCGAAGCTTTGCATGGAACCCCGAAGAGGGTAGCGTACGCGGACTTTTCGCTGTGGCCGGTTGGTCCGGAATTTCGAGCGGCTGACCAGTCGCAGAGCACCTTCGACAAGGTCCAGAAGTTTCAGCTTGAGCACAAGTGGGACCAGGCAAAGCCCTAGTGATGTCCTAATCTTTTTTGGTACGTCCCACAGGCTTGAATGCCCCGATCGTTCCGTTGGTAAGGAGAGCAATGCGTCACAGTGTCCTCATCTGCAGCCTCTCGTCCGTCGCTTTTTTGGCAGTCTCATTCGCACCTGTCCAAGCCGCGGAGGATGCGTCGAAGCCGGAGTTTTACGTGACCCGGGTTAAGCCCATCTTTGACTCGAACTGTGCCCGCTGCCATGGAGGCGCGAATCATCGTGGCGGGCTCAATATGGATACCCGTGAGGCGTTGCTCAAGGGCGGCCATGATGGCGCGGTGATCGTTCCGGGTGATCCGTCCAAGTCTCTCCTGGTGAAACTGATACGGCATGAGGGGCCAAAGGAGGATCCGATGAATATGCCGCCCAATCGCGACAAGCTCTCCGACGCGGACATCGCGGTTGTGGAGCAGTGGATCAGCGCGAGTGCGGTGATGCCAGCTCCGGAAGCTGCGAAGTAGCCCGTTACAAGGTCCAGCGGGCGTCCATGCGATGCCGGGAAAGATCCGGGATGTCGCTTCTGTCTGCCACTACAACGATCCCTGGATGGGCAGTCCGTTGGTTGGCCAATGGTTTACCTGCGCGTTGTCGTTCAACTTGATCGAGGCACCTGCGGAGCTTGCAGGCGTGACAGCAACGTTCCAGCCATCCACAACTACGAGTGGCGTGTCTCCCTTCAGATCTGCTGTCGCGGCTTCGATGGTGATCGTTTTGGACTCACCTGGAACGAGCGAGATGTAGTTATCCGAGTAGTAGACCGGAAGAACGCGGTCTCCGGAACCCTGGCGCCGAAGCTGCAGGTGTGTCATCAGCGCGACCTCCGTTCCGGGGTTATGCAGCGAGACCGTCAACAATGCTTTATCGCCGGAGTCCTCCCGCGAGAGCTGGGCTTCGAGCGTCATCGTGTGCAGCTCATTCAAGGCCCGCATGTCGTCGGGATGCTCTGCGTTGGCGCGCCAGTAAAAGTTGTCGGAGATCTGCTTACCGGAAGCATCCTTGAGCGTGAGCTTCATGAAGTGGACCGGCCCCAGGTCGGTTGGCCAGTCGACCGGGCCGATGCGTGCCGTGCTGCTCGCCGGCACGGCAACGTCGTAGTCGTGCTGATAGGCCACCGTGCCATCGAGGGTGTAGATGGCCAGGTGTGCCTTGGCGGCTGCCAGTGGCTCCGGGCGATTATTGACTACCTCGACGTTCCAGTCGCTCTCGTTGAGTTGGATGTGGACGGGCTCCCCGGCCTTCCTGACGGCAAAGAGCGATGAGTTTGCCTCAAGGTCGTGGTGATAGATCTGCCAGACGAAGCTCGGCTGCGCGGGATTACTCATCCATGTGATCACCCCGGTGACCGGGGCGAACATCTTTGCATTGCGGCCCTCGTACATCGCCCTAAAGGACTCGTAGTTCATCAGCTGAGCCTTTCGAACGAAGTCCGCCATGTTCGCCACCTTGCCGTAGCGACTCGCCATCTGTAACGGATAGCGGTCGCCAGCCTGCGCGCCCTTGGCGAGATCATGCTCGGCCCAGTCATCGTTGATGGAGCTCCAGTCCTTCTCGGGCATCATCCCCTGGACGGACTCGATGGTCGGTACGGACACGGTGCCCACCTCGGTCTTGAAGGCCTCCTCGTAGACGTAATAGTCCTGCGGTGGCCGCCAGAAGTAGGGACCGCCGGAGTGCACGCCGTGTCCCGCGGTCGAGCTTGGCTGGTAATGTCGCGTCGGCTCCAGCTCGGCCATCAGAGTACGCAGAGGATCGTCGATATTCTTCGGCGGGTAGCCCTCGTTGCGGGCGCACCAGACCGCGATCGATGGGTGATTGCGGAAGCGGAGGATCTTGTCGCGGACGTTTGCGAGGTAGGTCGGAAGATCTGTTGGATCGGGACCGTCGCTCGGGTTCGGCTGAAAGAACTCGTCCCAGAGAAGGATGCCGTACTTGTCGCAAAGCTCGTAGAAGTCTTCGCCGGTGCTCTGCCCCACCCAGTTGCGGATCATGTTCATGTTTGCCAGCTGGTGCATGCGGACCATGGCTTCGAGGCGCTCCCGTGGAACCCGCTTCAGAGCCTCGTCCAGACCCCAATCGCCGCCCCGGATGAAGACGCGCACGCCGTTGACGGAGATGGTCAGGTTCTCCGAGTCCGGCACGGAGTAGGTGATCTTGCGAACGCCAAACGAGATGTTCTGACTATCCGAAACGGTCTCCTTCTGGTCGAAACTCAGGTGGAGCGTGTAGAGGTTCTGCGGTCCGTAGCCGTTCGGCCACCAAAGTTTGGGGTTGCTGAGGTGCAGCGCCGGTGTGGTCTTGGGATCAAGGGCTACCAGCTGGGTGGCGTGTGGCGCGAGCTCGACGGGCTGTTCAAAGGAGACGTCACCGAAGCTTCCCTTGAGCACACCCTTTTGTGGCTTGTCGGAGGTGTTGGTGAGCGTTGCATGAATTCCGATATCGGTGGAAGTGATGTCCGGCAGCGGAAGGTCGGTCGTGACCAGGGGCTCCTTGACCAGCACTGGACCGGTGGCTGACAGGAAGACCTTCTGCCAGATGCCCGTGTCGCGATCGCGGATTGCAGGGATCCAGTCCCAACCGATGGTGGACAGAAAGGTCGGCCCGTCAATGGCAGTGATGCCGCCATTCTTACCCAGGCCGTTCGCGATGGTGTGCTCGTGCGGATCGCCGGGGTGTGGCTGCGGCGTTACAAGCACAGCGATGGTCGCAGTCGATCCAGCCTTCGCGAGGGAGGTGATATCGAACACGCCGCGGATAAACGCTCCACGGGTCGTTCCGAGCTGTTTGCCATTGACCCAGATCTCCGCGGCGTAGTTGATGCCATCGAAGTTCAGCCAGACCTGCCGGTGCTCGTAGGTTCGTGGCACGACGACGGTGGTGCGGTACCACCAAGGTGTTTTGTTCAGGCTCTCGGGGATTTTGTCTGGGCGATTATTTTCGCCGTAGAGTGGCTCCGGGTACACCTTGTCGTTGACCAGGCTTGTGAGCACGGTGCCTGGAACGGTTGCCGCATACCAGCCCTGGGGACGGTATCGCGAGGCCGACAGAACGGCTCCCGCTTCGGTCACCCTGGCGGAATCCTGCAGCTGCCATCCTGAAGAGATTACGACAGGGGCCGGCAGCGCAGGTTGCGCGACACTGGTCGCGGTGGCAGCGGCTGCAACAGCGAATGCGGAAGCGACAATCTGGAGCTGTGCTTTGAATTCAGAACGCATGGTGGAACAGGACTCCTCGGAAGCGCTGACGAGCAGCAGCATCAACGGTACGCTATTTCAGCCTTTGCCGGCGTGCGCCCTTGCTCGAGCGAAGCACAGAAAAGAGGGTGCTTCGGAAGAAGCACCCTCAGGTGAACGGAGTACAGGATCGGCTAGAAGCTGAAGCGGGCCTGCAGGTTGACGATGCGTCCGGCCAGACCGCGTGTCGCCTGCCCGAAGGTACTGGTTTGGATGTTGGTGACCACGGAGCTCGAGTCAAGGTTGGTCTGGTTGAAAAGGTTGAAGGCGTCGGCACGAATCTCGAGCCGAGCGTTCTCACCGAGTACCGGGACCTTGGGAATGCCGAAGGCCTTCGTGAGGGTCCCATCGAGATCATGGTAGCCCGGACCATCGAACGAGTTCCTGCTCACGCCCGGAAGCGTTGGCAGACCCGTGGCAAATCCCGAGGCGCCAGCAACGGGCGCGAAGGGCAAGGTGAAGTACGGTGTGGCTGTCCCCGAGTTCGGGAAGTTCACATTCGGCCTGCCATTCTCGAAGGCATTGTTGCTGGTGTCGTGCTTGTTTCCTCCGAGGTAGGCGGCGGGACGGAGAGAGCTGTAGCCGCTCGCTCCGTAGTAGAGATTTCCGCCCGGCACGTTGTAGATGGCCGAGAACGGGAAGCCGGTGTGAATGTTGAAGATGCCGCTGACAGACCAGCCGTCGGCAACCTTCGACAGGAAGCTGTTTCCATGGAAGAAGACGGGCTGCCAAAGGCCGTAAAGCTTCAGGGCCTTTCCGTAGTTGAAGTCAGACCGGCCATACGCGAGGTCCGGACGGTAGGGGTACGGGTCCTGGTAATACGGTCCCGATCCGGTGTCCATCGTCTTCGCGTAGTTGAACTCGGCATCGAACATTACTCCGTGAGACATCTGGTGCTTGAGCCCGAGCAGAAGGGAATTGTTGTTGGAGTTACCCGTGTTGCCGTAGTAGTCCACATTCTGAACCAGCGGATTCTGCGGCTGACCATTTGCGAACGCGTTCACATAGGCCTGTGTCTGAACGATCAGGTGACGGCTTACGCTGCCCTGGTAACCGATAGAACCGACGAGCTGATGGCCGAGGTCGATCTGGGAATCAAGCGAATAGTGCTGCGTGTAGATCGTCGGCTGCGTTGCCTGGAAGGCGGTGATGAAGGCGCCACCGGCGATTGGCAGGTTTGCCGTGTTGAATCCGCCTATGGCATTCGGGTTAGCCGGGTAGCCAAACAGCGACTTCGGATCGGACGCGACACCGTAGAGGATGCGGGGGTCGATCGCTGCCGGGCTTGCACTGGCATAGCCGACACCGAGTACGTTGGGTGGATTGCTGCCTGCATTTCCGCTGATCGCAATTTCCGTCTGGTTGAAGTTCAGACCGTAGCCTCCGCGGAATACGGCCTTACCGTGGAACATGTCCGGGCTGAACGCGAATCCGAACTGCGGTCCGAAGTTGCCCTTCTGAGCCCGGGTAAGATTGCCACCCTGACGGACTGTCAGGCCGGTGTACTGGGTCTGGCCAGAGCCGAAGATCACTGCATTGAGATTGTTCTGCTTCGAGGAGAGTGGGCCAAAGTACGAATAGCGCAGGCCGATGTTGAGGGTGAGGTTCTGGCGCGCCTTCCAGTCGTCCTGAACAAAGAAGCCGTACAGGTCCTCGCGATTGTCCTGGCGGTTGGTCGTCGGGGTTCCTGTCGCGGGGTTGAAGCTGCCGCTTTCGCTGTGTGGGGCGTCGTTCAGGAAGTCCCAGATGTTGTAGAAGTTATAGCTTGGACGCGCGGAGTAGGTCGGATTGTTGAGGTAATAGAGACGTGTCACCTCACCACCGAACTTGACGTTGTGATTTCCGAGCACCTTGGTAGCCACATCCTTGTAGGTGTAGGTGTGCTGGTTGAAGTTGCTGGGTCCGGGAGCGCCGAAAAAGGCAAGTTGATTGCCCCCGCTGATGTTGGCCATGCCGTCCACCTGCGTCTGTGGAAGGCCGAAGGGCGCCTGTGGATTGGTGCTGACCTCATTCCATCGCCAGCCTGCGTCGTTGATACGGGCTTCGTTGAGGAAGGTTGGCGTAAACACATGGTTCCAGATCATTGAGTACGCGTCATTGATCTGAGCGTGATGGAAGAGATTGTAGGAACGAACCGATCCCTGATAAGTCGTTTTATTTAGGGGAACCCAGTAGATCGCAAAGGCGAGGTGATCCTTTGCGGTTACGTCGCCGTCGATTCGCCCGTTGTACTGGCTTGCGACGGTTGAAGTCGGGTTGGCGGTACTGAAAAGAGCGACATCCGGCGATCCATCAAGGCCTCCTCCAACGCCCGGGTCCGTGGTGCTCTTCCAGCCGAGATCCTGTGTTCCGAGCGGCTGCTTCAAGGGTGAGCCGAGATCGAGTCCGCCCTGAACGGTATTGCAGTTCACGCCTTCGACAAAGCCGACGTCTATGCACTTCTGGGTGATGATCGACGAGGCTGCGACGGCGCTCCCAGGGAAGTTGAGAAATGTCGAAGCGATGCTGCCGCTCGGTGCGAGTGCGCGGAATGCCGCTGTGTCGTACCATCCCGTACCTGTTGAGACTGCATTGTCTCGCTGTGTCTCATAGGCAAAGAAGGCGAAGAGACGATCGTGGAGAATAGGCCCACCGAGGCTTCCGCCGATCTGGTTTGCCCGCGTGGTATCCCGCTGAAGACCGCGATCCGAAGGCGTGCCTGTATTGAACGTGCCGGATCCGTTGTAGCGCTGATAAGCGTTTAGTCCGGGTCTGCTGGCGCGGATGAAAGCGCTTCCGTGGAACTCGTTGCTGCCGGTCTTCGACGTGATCTGAATCTGCGCACCGCTGAACCGGCCGTTCTCCGCGTCAAAGCCGTTGGAGACGACCTTTACGTTCCCGACGGAGTCTTCGGTTGGCGTGATGATAGAGGTTCCACCCCAGACGGCGCTTACCGTGCTGATGCCGTCGATCTGGATCCCGTTGGTCTCGTACTGTCCACCATTTGCATTCGCCTGCGGGCCATTCTCAGTGGCGAAGATGCCGCTTCCGTTACCGCCAGGTCCCTGGGTTCCGGGGAGGTTCTGTGTTCCTCCGCCAGCGGCCTGGGATCCGTCGCCGAAGACTCCGGGTGCCAGCTGAACGAGCTGAAAGACGTCGCGACCTGCGGAAGGGAGATGCTGGATTTCATTGCTGTCCACGCTTCCGTTGATGGAGGCGGTAGCGGTATCAAGCGCCGGAGCGGCGTCGCCGGACACCGTGACGCTGGTCGTGGCCTCTCCGAGGGCGAGCTGCATGTTTACGGCATTCGGCTGCTCCGGAATGATGCGGACGTCCTCGATCACCTGGCGTTTGAAGCCTGCCGCTTCGGCCGTAAGGGTGTAGTGGTCGGGCGGAAGCGCGTTGAAGTTATAGACGCCGCTGCCGTTCGAAGTGGTCGTGAGAATTCGGTTGCTGTCCGTGTCGGTAAGGGTGATGGTCGCGTTCGGGGATGACTTCGCCCTGGGGGTCGGCGACGGTGCCCTGGATAGACGCCCGGAACTGCGCCTGTGCCACGTTCGCACATACAGCCAAGAGGGCGATGGAGGCGGCGCGCAGCAGGGCCGGGCGGAGCCATGTGCGGCTAGGGATCTTTGCTGCGTGAGGGTGTTGCATGGTGCCTCCTGAAGGTGCTGTGGTGGGTGGCGCCGTCCCTTCGCCGTTCGCTTCATGGCGGGGGATGCGGGCCTTTGGGGAGCATCTAAAGCCGTTGAAAGCTTGCGCCTCGTCCAGAAGGCCTGTCAAGGCGGTCGCGCGCCCGAGGGTTGCCTTTGGATGTGCATAGAGGCCGCGATTTAGCGGATCCAAGCGAGGCCGGTCGGACCCCGTTCCGGCCATTGCCGATCGGGACGCGAAAGCCACGGACCCTAGCAAAACCCGACTGGGAGGCCCGGGAGCTTTCTTTTCAACTTCGTAGGAGGCTGACGACTTTCGAAAAGCGCGAGTGCTAAGTCAGCCGCGAAGCCCGACCTGAAAAGAATCGTCATTCTATGAAGAAATCTACCTGGATTGGTGCTGTTGAGACTAATTTTCCGAATACACTAGAAAATTATATGAACACTCAGGAAATAATTGCTTCCCTCGACCTCGAAATCAGTCGCCTGCGCCAAGTACGAGAGCTGCTTGCGGGTCACCCGCAAGTTCGTCGCGGACGGCCTAAAGGGTCGACGAACAAGGCGCGGAATACGGCTGTCAGCTTCAATCCAGCGGAGTTCGTGCAACCGAAGAGAACGATGAGCCCTGAAGGTAAGGAGCGGATAGCTGCCGCACAGCGAGCCAGGTGGGCTCGGCAGCATACGAATGCAGTTACTCCTTCGCAAAAGAAGGTTGGGTCGAACAAATCCCTTTCGGCGGTCGTTGGAACGGGAAAGGCGACTAACGGTTCAAATCACTCGCTCAAGTCAGCCGCTGGTAAGCCGGGCACGGCTAAGCGCAAGGTAGGAAGACCTGCGAAGGATACTGCCGGCGCGGTACCGGGTAAGTCGACCGCTGAGCAGGCTCCACCCGCCGCCGCTTAGGTCTGTTAGGCGTTTTCTACTGCGTCGCAAATAGGGCCAGGAATTGTGACGCATGAAGGCGTGAGGTATCGTCCGCGGGAAAAAACCCAAGCTCATCCAGGCGAATCGAGTAAGAGTGCCTGTAACGCCAATGCATTCTGAGTCAAATGTCCCGGGGTTTACTGGAGAGACTACGCAAACCTGTTCTCCTTGGGGATGTTGTCGGGTGGGAGACGAGCACGCGCGCGGCTTGTGAGTCGCAGATCGCACTAACCTCAGCTAGACTCGATAGTGTGATCAAGGGCTTCAGGTGGGTGCTCGCTTTGGTGCTGATGTTGCTCCCGTGCGGAGTAGCGACCCGGGCCGCGGCCTGTGACCTCATGTGTGGTTTGAGGATGCCGGAGCCGAAGTGCGAGATGGGTTCCGCTCTGCAGGGAGGGACAGGTTTCTCGTCGCAGTCCTCGCGGAGCGCCGCGTCACATGCCATGTGCTCGGGCTGCCCAGTTGGGTTGTGGGCTCCCCAGAGGACGTCCCTGGTGGATCCGGAGAAGGCCACCCGTCCCTGGTCGGCGACCAAGACAATCCCATCAGGGCTCTCCCTAGAAGCTCGCCAGTTGCTGACTTGTAATGCGGCAGAATTTGTCCAGCCCTCTCACCTCCTCCTGATAAGTCTGCGCGTCTAGCTGGGCCACTTCCCCTTCGCAGTAGGCCAGGGTCTCTCGTCGCAGTTTCCGGCTTCGGGACCGCTGGAGGTTGTCGTGCCGTCAGACAAGAGCAGAGCTCCCGCAGGGGTTTGCTGGAGCCAGGAATACCAATGATTCGAAGACGTGCCATGCTGTTTTCCCTCACCCTTATGTGCGGCCGTGCGATCGCGCAGATGCCTGTTTCCATTGACAAAGAGAGGTCTGACGCGAATGCGAGCACTGCGCAGAGCTCTTCTTCTCCTTGCGTGGAAACGATGCCTGGAATGCACATGTGTCCACAGAAAGAATCCCATCCTGAGCCCGCACGTGGCTCCGATGCTGCGGCCGGGATGACGGGCATGGGAGGGGATCCAGGAATGAATCGGATGATGAAGAATATGCGCCCGAGAGCCTTGCTCCAGCAGATCGAGCATCACGCCTCTTCCGGGACCAGCGCCGAGCCGAACTCGACACCAACACCGATGCTTATGACGATGACGGGCAGATGGATGCTGATGTTCCACTCCAACGTGTTTCTCTCGGAGATGCAACAGACGAGCTCGCGAGGTGGCGACAAGGTCTTCTCGACGAACTGGTTTATGCCCATGGCGGAGAGGAGACTCGGACCGGGGCAGCTCACCCTGCGAGCGATGTTCAGCCTGGAGCCGGCGACCATCTCGGGACGACAGTACCCGCTGCTTTTTCAACAGGGCGAGACGGCGTTTGGGAAGCCGATCGCGGATGGTCAGCACCCGCACGATTTTTTCATGGAGCTCGCCGCGCTCTACGATTTACCCCTGGGCGAGAGGACGCTGCTCTCCTTCTACTTCGCGCCGGTGGGTGATCCGGCGATCGGTCCCACGGCTTATCCTCACCGGGCATCTGCATCGGAGGATCCTACCGGCACGCTGGGTCATCACCAGCAGGACTCCACCCACATCGCGGATGATGTCGTTACAGCAGGCCTTACACATGGCATTGCGAGAGTTGAAGCGAGTGGATTCCATGGACGTGAGCCCGACGAGTTTCGATGGGATCTCGATTCCGGAAGCATCGATTCGTGGTCGACACGGCTGACGCTCCAGCCGGGGCAGAACTGGAGCGCGCAGTATTCCTATGCTCACATCACCAGCCCGGAATCCCTCTTTCCTTCGGAGGACCAGGCGCGCACGACGGCGTCCGTGATGTACAACCGGCCGCTCAAGCGAGGCAACTGGGCGAGCACAGCGCTCTGGGGACGGACCCGCTCTACGGGCGATAACTCGAAGGAAAACAGCTATCTCCTGGAGTCGCTGATCAGGTTCAAAACGAGCAACTACGCCTGGACACGCATTGAAAATGCCGGGCGATCGAATGAGCTGCAGAATGGCGCGAATCCGTTGCCGCCGGGGTTCCAGGAGCAGCCGATCGGGCACGTCCAGGCGTATACGTTCGGATACGACCACGACCTTGATCTGCTTGCTCACCTCCGATCGGCTATCGGCGGGCAGGTTACGATCTACCGGGTCCCGGGTAGCTTGCGACCCATCTACGGTTCAAATCCGGTTGGTCTCACGGTGTTTGTGCGGATTCGACCATTCTCCGGGGTGGAGAGATGACGAAAGGGAGACAGATCATTGCGCGAGCGAAGGCGGGCAAATAAATGATGGAACGCGACGCGGTTGTGACTGACCCGGTCTGCAAGATGCAGGTCGATCCCGCCAGGGCTGCTGGGTCAAGCGAGCACGACGGTACAGCCTATTACTTCTGCTCGAGCGGATGTCAGCGGAGGTTCGAGGCGGGGCCAGACGCTTTCGTCAAGGGGCCTGGCCCACACACGCCCGCGATGCCGGAGAGCGAGGAGTCGGCACACGATCCGGTATGCGGGATGACGGTGAAAGCTTCGACCGCTGCTGCGATCGAGGAGTACGGAGGCAATGACTTTTACTTCTGTAGCAAGGGTTGTGCTGCCCGCTTTCGGTCGGATCCGGAGCGGTACGTGCAGCCGCAAGCGACCGTAGCTGCTGCCCAGGCCCCCGCTCGGACACCCACCGCGGCGGGTGGCTCCAATGAGTACACCTGCCCCATGGATCCCGAGGTGAGCAGCCCGGGCCCGGGAAGCTGCCCGAAGTGCGGCATGGCGCTTGAACGTGTGACCGCGATCCCGCAGGTAGTGAGCACCGAGTACACCTGCCCCATGCATCCGGAGGTGGTGCGATCCGAGCCCGGCAGCTGTCCGGTCTGCGGCATGGCGCTCGAGCCGCGCGAGGTGACGGCTGAGGAACAGAACCCTGAGCTGATGGACATGACGCGACGGCTTTGGGTGAGCATCGCTCTTGCCGCACCCATGCTCGTCCTGATGGTCTCGGAGCTCCTTCCAGCAAAGCCGCTGCAGCATCTGCTTCCGTCGCGCGGCTCGGCATGGGTCCAGTTCGCGCTCGCCACTCCGATCGTCCTTTGGTGCGGCTGGCCGTTTCTTGGTCAGGGGTTGGAACTCCCTCGTGAACCGCAGCCTCAACATGTTCACGCTGATCGCGCTTGGAACGGGAGCGGCGTACCTGTACAGCGTTGCCGTGACCATTGTTCCGCGCCTCGTCCCTGCGACGTTTAACGGAATGAGTGGGCAGCCCGAGGTGTACTTCGAACCGGCAGCGGTCATCATCGCGCTCGTGCTGCTTGGGCAGGTGCTGGAGCTGCGCGCCCGCAAGGAGACCGGCGGTGCGCTGCGGGCGCTACTGAGTCTTACACCCAGGACGGCGCAACGTCTGGAGGACCGGGGCGGGGAGGTTGAGGTGCTGCTCGAGCAGGTGCGCGTCGGCGATCGCCTTCGTGTGCGTCCCGGTGAGAAGGTTCCAGCCGACGGCGTTCTGCTCGAGGGCCACAGCTCCGTAGATGAGTCCATGATCAGCGGAGAGGCTATTCCGGTGGAGAAAAATGCCGGAGCGAAGCTGACGGCCGGAACGGTCAACGGTACGGGTGCCTTCGTGATGCGCGCGGACCGAGTCGGTGCCGAGACCCTGCTCGCGCAGATCGTCCGGATGGTGAGCCAGGCGCAACGGACCCGCGCACCCATTCAGCGGCTGGCAGATCGGGTCGCATCGTACTTCGTTCCCGCCGTGATCTTGGTTGCGATCGTTACGTTCGCTGTATGGTTCATGGCTGGTCCCGAACCGCGCTTTGCGCACGCGCTGGTAAACGCAGTCGCCGTTCTGATCGTGGCGTGTCCGTGCGCGCTGGGCCTTGCGACGCCCATGGCGATCATGGTGGGCACAGGTCGGGGGGCTGGCGCTGGCATTCTTATCCGCAACGCCGAGGCGCTTGAGCGCTTTGGCAAGGTCGACGTGCTCCTGGTTGACAAGACCGGAACCCTGACGGAGGGGAGGCCCACGTTGAGAGGGGTGCACCCCCTGGCCGGGATGAGCGAGACGGAGTTGCTGCAGATCGTTGCGAGTCTGGAACGTTTGAGTGAGCACCCGCTGGCTGCCGCAATCGTGCGCGGAGCCACGGAGCGGAGTCTGACGCTGGGCAGTGTGGAGGGGTTTGATTCGCTTACCGGCAAAGGCGTAAGGGGAACGATTCGGGGCAAGGAGATCGTCGTCGGAAATGCGGAACTGTTTCGTGATCTGTCCGTCGATCCCCGTCCGCTCATGGTGAAGGCCGATGAGCTGAGAAGGGGCGGGCAGACCGTTGTACTCGTCGCAGTCGATGGAACGGCGGCTGGCCTCGTGTGTGTTTCTGATCCAATTCAGCGAGTCCACGCGCGCGGCGATTGGTGAGATGAAGTCCGCTGGGCTCACGGTCATCATGGTTACGGGAGACAATGCGACGACGGCTCAGGCGGTGGCCCAGGAGCTCGGTATCGCATTCGAGGCCGATGTCCTCCCGCAGCACAAGGCGGAGGTCGTGAAGCGGTATCAGCGGAGCGGATCCGTAGTGGCCATGGCCGGCGATGGCGTGAACGATGCACCCGCGCTCGCGCAGGCGGACATCGGAATTGCGATGGGCACGGGGACGGACATCGCGATCGAGTCGGCCGGGATCACGTTGCTTGGCGGAGATCTTCGCGGCCTCCTGCGCGCACGTCGACTGAGCCAGGCGACGATGCGCAACATTCGCCAGAATCTGTTTTTCGCGTTTGTCTACAACGCCGTTGGCGTTCCGGTGGCAGCGGGGGTGCTGTTCCCGGCCTTTGGCCTGCTGCTTAACCCGATGATCGCGGCAGCTGCGATGAGCTTCAGCTCGGTCTCGGTTATCGCCAACTCGCTCCGTCTCCGGACCGTGAAGATGTGAGCCCGTTGTCCTCGATACAGGGGGCGTAGCAGGGCTACCATCAGGAGAGAGTTCCACACTTCAAGGATCCGAGGCATGAACATGGCAACGACCGAAACCTCCGCAGCTCGCCAGCATGCCTACACGGGACCAGCTCTGCCGCAGTCGCCCGAGCCCAGCTATGCCGAGCGCGTACGCACGCTGCGTCTCTCTCGCGCTCCGTCGCCACGCTTTCGACGCATGTCGCGAAAACACGCGGGCTTTCCCTTCGGCTCGCTGATGCCCTACGCGCTCGACGCCGTGGGCCGCCCTGTCTTCCTGATCAGCAACATGGCGATGCACACGCAGAACCTGCGATCCGACCCTCGCGCCAGCCTCTTCGTCGCGCAGACAGCCGGCGATGGCGACGCCCTCGGCGCCGCACGCGCGACCCTTGTCGGCCAGGCGAAGCAGTGCCCGAGGCCGAGCTCACTCCGCAGCTCGCGACTCTTTACCTTGCGCGCCATGAGAACAGCCGTTACTGGGTCGACTTCGCCGACTTCGGCTTCTTCCGCCTCCAGCCGATCGACCTCTACTACGTCGGCGGCTTTGGTGTCATGGGCTGGGTCGCTGCCGAGGACTATGCGCGCGCTCGCCGGATCCCCTGGCGCCGAGGCCGCCGGGCATCATCGCCCACATGAACGCCGACCACGTGGACTCCATGATTCTTCTGGCTCGTATGCACGCGCCATCGATGCGACGGAGGCGGCCATGACCTCGGTCGACCGTCTCGGCTTCTACCTGCGGCTGAAGACTGCCGATGGAATGAAAGGCACCCGCGTCAACTTTCTCCGCGAGGTTTGCACTGCGCAGGAGACACGAAACGTCCTGATCGAGATGGTTAAGCAGGCCCGAGCCGCTCTCTAACGTGTGTCGTGAGCTGCGGGACTAACGGATCTCAGGCTGCGCGCCTGGACTAGCTCTTCCTGTTCTGGTCCGTTCAACGCAGCTTCAACGTCTCGGTGATGAGGCGATCTGCGAGGACACGCTTGGGCATCTGCGAAAGCTCGATGGCTCCCAGCTTCGACAGGAGATAGCCCGCATTGCTATCAGAGTCGAAGCCGATACCTCCTTGTGAAACGTCGTTGACGAAGATCGCGTCTACACCTTTGCGCTCGAGCTTTTCCCGGCCATTTTGAAGGAGGTCAGCGACCTCGGCCGCAAACGCGACCACAAGTGTTCCGGGGTTGCGGCGACGCACGACTTCCTGCACTATGTCCTCTGTGCTTTCGAGCTCGAGAGTGAGGCCACCCGAACGCTTGAGCTTACGCAGGACGAGCTCGCGTGGCCGGAAGTCCGCAACAGCCGCGGCCTTGAACACGACGGTGCACTCTGGCAGAAGCTCCATCACCTTTTCGTGCATCTCGGCTGCTGTGTTGACCCGGTGCAGCTCGACACCGTGCGGCTCAGGAAGAGAGGCGGCGCTTACCAGAAGCACCCTCGCCCCACGCGCGGCCGAAGCCTCTGCAAGAGCGTACCCCATCTTTCCGCTCGATCGATTTCCTAGAAAGCGAACCGCGTCGATCGGCTCACGAGTTCCCCCGGCTGTGACGAGCACAACCTGGCCCGTGAGATCGTGTGCCTGCGTCGTAACGCGCACAACCTCGCTTGCGATCGTCTCGACCTCCGCGAGGCGGCCCCCACCGACCATTCCGCAGGCGAGATATCCGGAGTCGGGCAGAACAAAATGCGTGCCGCGCTCCATTAGGCGCTTCACGTTTTCCTGGGTGGCCGCATGGTTCCACATGTTCACGTTCATGGCCGGGGCGAGCACGACGGGACACGTCGCGGCAAGACACGCCGTTGTGATGAAATCGTCGGCCATGCCATGAGCGAACCTGGCGATTTGGTTGGCCGTAGCGGGCGCGATCACCAACGCGGCTGCCTCCTCGACGGCGGCGATATGCTCGATGGGAAAGTCTGCCGCCTCACCCGCATCTGTCGTGGGCTCGGGGCCCCAGAGGGACGTGATCACCTGTCGTCCCGCTGAGAGCGGCAAAGGTAAGCGGCTGCACAAACCTCATGGCGCCGTCGCTCATGGCGCACTGCACATCGAAGTTTCTGCGCTGCAGCGCACGCACTAACTCGGCGGCCTTGTACGCCGCGATGCCGCCGCAGACGCCCAGAAGCACCTTCACCTGGCGGTTCGTCCCTGCGCTGGGGGCAGCACGATGTTGTCGATCAGACGCGTCGCTCCGATGTACGCTGCCACGGCCACGAGAGCTCCCTGCACCGTGTCGAGTACGGGAACCAGTGTGTCGGGGTTTACGATCTCGGCGTAGTCCACTCGCACGCCGGGAGAGTTCGCGAGATGCTGGCGCAGCTTCACCCCGAGTGTCCCGGCATCGGTTGTACCGCCCTGTGCGGCTCTCTCCACGCACTTCAGTGCTGCCGAGAGTGCGCGTGCCTCCACTCGCTCGGATGCGCTCAGGTAGCGATTTCGGGAGCTGAGAGCCAGGCCATCGCTCTCACGCACCGTTGGGCAGACGACGATCCGCGCGGCGAAGTTGAGGTCCTCGACCATGGCGCGGAGCACGGCGACCTGTGCAGCATCCTTCTGTCCGAAGAAAGCAACATCGGGAGTTACAATCCCGAAGAGCTTGGCTACTACGGTCGCAACGCCACGAAAGTGACCGGGCCGCGATTGACCATCCAGGCGTTCTCCAATCTCCCCAACATCGACTGATGACTCTGAGTCGTTCTTTCGGGTAGATTTCGGCGACATCAGGAGCGAAGAGGAGGTCGACTCCCTCGCCTTCCAACAGTCGGCAGTCCTCGTCAAACGTCCTGGGGTAGAGCGCCAGGTCCTCCGACGGCCCAAACTGAGTCGGGTTCACAAAGATCGAGACGGCGGTGACCTTGCAGTGCTCTCGCGCTGTACGCACGAGAGACAGGTGCCCTCGATGAAGCGCGCCCATGGTAGGGACCAGGCCAAGCACTGGCGGAGGAACGAGGCCGGGCGCGGCGGAAGTTCCTGCTCCCCTCCGCAGGTCCGCGCAAGCAGCGCGCATCTCCGAGGTGGTCGAGAGGATCTTCATGAGGTCACGCCCGCCGCGCGCGCTCCTGACCGGAGGTCTCGAACTCTTCACGGACCGCGGACGGCAAGTGGTAGCTCTCGGCATCTCCCGGAAAGCTGTGTGCCGTCACGTCCTCGCGGTAAGCGGCAATGCCCTGGCGAAACAGATCGGCGGCATCGCCATAGCGGCGCACGAACTTGGCCGCGGGTGAGAACGTCAAATGAAAGAGATCGTGAAAGACGAGGATCTGCCCATCACAGTCGGGGCCGGCGCCGATGCCGATGGTCGGAATGGAAATCTCGTGGGTAATCAGCGCTGCGACCTCCCGTGGAAGGCCCTCGAGCACAAGCGCAATTGCGCCCGCGGCCTCAAGCGCGCCCGCGTCCGCCCGAAGCATCTCGACCGCCGCAAACGATCGTCCCTGCACCCGGTATCCGCCCATGCGGTGCACCGACTGCGGGGTCAGTCCGATATGCCCGACCACCGGTATCTCGGCACGCGTCAGCCGGTCGACAAGCGAGGCGCGGTTGGCTCCACCTTCAATCTTCACCGCTTCGGCACCGGCCTCCTTGACGAAGCGCACTGCATGCCGGAGCGCCTCGTCCTCAGAGACGTGATAGCTGCCGTACGGCATATCGACGACCAGGAAAGAGGACCGCACGGCTCGTCGAACAGCGCGGGTATGGTGCAGCATCTCGTCGACCGTTACGGGAAGAGTATCGGGGTATCCAAGCACCGCCATTCCCAGCGAATCGCCAACAAGGATGAGGTCGATTCCGGCTTCATCTACCAGGCGTGCGGTGGGGTAGTCGTATGCCGTCAGTGCGGTGATGGGCTCGCGATTCGCTTTGCGGTCGAGAAGCGTCTGCACCGTGATCTTTCGCGCAGACGAAGTTGCCCCGGGATCTCGGGGCTGGGTCATGCTCATGCCGCCTCCAGTGCGACTCCGCCACTCCTGCCGCGGATGTCGCCCGAACGCTGTCAGTATATCCGCTTCGCGTAGCATCGTTCTAACCTGAGAGCAGGCAGTCAGACGGAGGCAGGCAGGTGCAGCATAGATCGAAGCAGGGAGCAGAGCCATCGCCATCCCGGCACCCCGAACGAGTAACTCCGGTTCTGCGAGGCGTATTGCTGCTTGCCAGCGTCTGCCTCGCCGTCCCCATGCGGGGGCAGACGCTGGCACGCCCAGGCTGGGCCGGATCAGGAATGACGGTCGAGCGCTGGTGGCCACACGCGGTGCTATGCGCCGTCGACCCGGCCAGCCTTCGGAGGCCAGGAACCGCTGCGGAGAACTCTACCTTTCAGCGTCTCACCCAGCACCTCGACGACCTGCAAGCGCTCGGCGTTGACGCCGTTCTGCTCCAGGGTTTGGAGGCCGAGGCCCCGAACTCCCCGTCAGGAGGCGCGGAGAGCCCTGGACCGTTGCCTGCGCAAGTCGCTGCTTCTCCCGTGGTCCAGATCGAGCCGCGGTACGGCACGCTCGACGAGTTCGACGATCTGGTTCGCGAGGCAGCACGCCACGGCATGCGCGTTCTCGTCGAGCTGCGCGCTGGGGCGCACGGATCGGCCCTGACCGACGATGCCCGGTTTTGGTTGAACCACGGCGCCACCGGCGTGGCGGTCGGTACGGACGACCCCGGCACCGTGCGGGCCTTGCGCAGTGTGCTGCGGGGGTACGTTGGAGAGCGTGTTCTGATCGGCCCCAACGTCGCAGTGGTGAATGGTCCGTCCCCCACGAGAACCCCGGCCGCCACGGCTTCGACGGAACGAGTCCCGCCTCACCGCACGGCAGAGTCACGAGGCGATCAACCTGACCTGCTCCGAGTGCAGCTGGCTTCGACCGAGGATGGTGCCGCTGCCATGCGAGCCTCGCTCGAACGCGCACGAGCACTCATCAACATCCATGCCCCGGTGCCTCTTATCAGCGCAGCGGCAAAGCAGGAGGATCCGGCCGCACTCCGAGCGCTCGCCGCTGCTCTCCTGGGCTCAGGGGGAGCCGTCCTGCTTCGGGCCGACGATCTCGATGTCGAGCACGCCGCAGATCCTGCCGGGCAAAGCTCGGTGTTCGCGTGGTACCGGCAGTGGAGCGGACTTCACCGGGGTAACGCGGTCATGCGCGCGGGCGAGGACACCCTGCTCGACCATGACGCGGATGGTGCGCTCGTCTGGGTCCGGCAGGTCAAGAATGGAGGGCCGCCCATCGTCGTCATATGCAACGTGACCAACAAGGGCATCAGGCTCTCGCTCGTAAACGAAATCCAAAGGCTTGGATTACGAGGATCGTTCCTGCGAACCCTTGCCAGGTCCGACGGCGGCATGGGAGCGATGCCCCTGCGTGAGATCGTCCTTCCGCCGTTCGCTGTCTACGCCGGTCAGTTAAGCCGCTAGAGTGTCGCCTTACCGGAGAAGTGACTTCGCCCGGGGTGGGCGTCTCGAGCGAACTAGCGGGTACGCGCGATGTCCGGTCCAAGTACCTCCTGCGCACTCGGTGCCGGGTACGAGGGAACCGCATCCTCGCCCGCCGCGGCCTCGATGGCGACCGCCGGGCCAGCCTGGAGATGATTTTCGAGCAGGCCTTCCTTCAGGATCTCGAAGGCCTCCTCCGGAGTATCCGCAAACCGAAAAAGATCGAGATCTCGGGGCGCGATAGCGCCGTGGTCGGCCATTGCGTCGAGGTTGATGACGCTCTTCCAGTATGTCGAGCCGTAGATCACGACCGTCATCTTCTTCGCAAGCTTGTGCGTCTGGGCCAGCGTGAGGAGCTCAAACATCTCGTCCAGCGTTCCGAACCCGCCCGGAAAGACGACCAGGGCCTTGGCCAGGTAGGCGAACCAGAACTTCCGCATGAAGAAGTAGTGAAACGTAAAGCTGAGCGCCGGCGTGATGTACGGGTTAGGTTCCTGCTCGAATGGCAGGCGGATGTTCAGCCCGATCGACTTGCAGCCCGCCTCCGCGGCCCCGCGATTCGCCGCCTCCATAATGCCCGGGCCGCCACCGGAGGTCACCACAAACCGGTGCCGCCGGCCAGGCAGCGACTTCGCCCATCGCGCCAGCATTCCGGCCAGCGTGCGCGCGTCCTCGTAGTAGGCCGCCATCTCGACGGCTGCCTCCGCAAGCCGCAGCTTGCGAATCGAGACGTCCCCGCTCTCCAGTTCCCCGGCCCGAGCGGGCTGGTCCTGCTCGGGTGCGGGCTGGGCCGAGCCGGTGTTCTCGAGCAGCTCCAGCTCCGAGGTCGCCACGTCGAGCGCACGGAAGCGCGCGGATCCGAAGAAGACGATCGTGTCCTGAATGCGTTCACGCCGGAAGCGTGCCATGGGCTCCTGGTACTCCGCCATGATGCGAAAGAGCCTGCCATCGGGCGAATTGAGGAAGTCGGGATTCTCGTACGCGAAAGATGGTTCGTGGAGCGCGTCGGGTAAAGCGTCGGAGCTGTCTCTCTGGTCTGGCATGGACTGGTCCCGTTTCAGCCGCGGTAGTCGCGGTAGTTTACCGCCTCGGAGATGCCGATCCAGATATCCAGCAGGCCCAGGCCGGAGATGATACCGCGCACCGCACCGTTGTGGAGGATCGCGGCAAGCGTCGGGCGAGCCTGGACAAACGCGTTGTGATCCCAGATGCGGGTCCACCAGGGCAGCACCACCACCAGCACACCCAGGTACACACAAAAGAGAACAAGGACGAAGAGCGAAAGCCGCTGCAGCCAGACCGGAGCCGAACGAGGTCCGGAGTCAGCCTTGGGCGGCGCAACCGAGCTCTCAGCGACCGAAGCCGTCTGCGGTCCAGCGGGTTGAGGATCGGGAAATAGCTGTGGCTGGCCAGACATCAAGCTCTCCCTTTTGACCTTAGCAGACGGGGTAGGCGTTGTCCTCTGACACGGACGTTGCAGCCGATCGGGATGCCCGCGAAACTCGCCGGCGCTGAGAAGGGGAGTCGCCGGTGAGCAGAGACCGGGTGATGAGAAAATCGAGGAATGCTTCAACTCTCTGCTGCGGGAAAGCGCTTCGGCCCGAAGCTGCTCTTCGAAGATGCAAACTGGCTGATCACCCCGGACGAGCGCACCGGCCTGGTGGGCGGGAACGGCACGGGCAAATCCACGCTGCTCAAGGTGCTTGCCGGCCTCGAATCGCTCGACTACGGCACGATCAGCCGGGCCAAGAACATGACGCTCGGCTACCTGCCGCAGGATGGCCTCGTCATGCGCGGCAAGACGGTGTTCGAGGAGTGCCTGTCCGTCTTCGACGAGCTCCGCGGCCTGGAACAGGAGGCGGAGATCCTCTCCAGCAAGCTCTCGGAACACGCGCCCGAGAGCCCGGAGTATGCGACCGCTGCGGACCGCTACTCGCACATCACCGAACTCATGCATGCGAACGACATCTACACGCTGGACTCCCAGGTAGGCACCGTGCTCGGCGGCCTGGGCTTCCCCAAGGAAGACTGGGAGCGCCGCACCGAGGAGTTCTCCGGCGGCTGGCAGATGCGCATCGCGCTCGCCAAGCTGCTGCTTCAGAAGCCTTCGCTCCTGCTGCTCGATGAGCCGACCAACCACCTCGATCTTGAGACGCGCAACTGGCTCGAAGACTACCTGCGCAACTACCCGAACGGCTTCGTCCTCATCTCGCACGATCGCTACTTTCTCGATGTCACCGTCAACAAGACGGTCGAGCTCTGGAACAAGCGCGCGCATTTCTACCACGGCAACTACGAGAAGTACCTCAAGGAGAAGGAAGAGCGCCGCACCCAGCTGCTCAGCGCCTACAAGAACCAGCGCGACCGCATCGACGACCTCGAAGCCTTCATCAACCGCTTCCGCTACCAGGCCACGAAGGCCAAGCAGGTGCAGTCGCGCATCAAGGAGCTTGAAAAGATCGAACGCATCGAGGTGCCCGAAGAGGAAGCGACCATCCACTTCAAGTTCCCGCAGCCGCCCGCCAGCGGACGAACCGTGATTGAAGTCTCCAACCTCACCAAGCACTATGGCGAGAAGCGCGTCCTCGAAGACGTCAGCTTCACCATCGATCGCGGCGACCGCATTGCGCTCGTCGGCGCCAACGGCGCCGGCAAATCCACCCTCATCCGCATGCTCTCCGGCCTCGAACCACCCACCTCCGGCGACATCAAGCTCGGCCACAACGTCCTGGCCGACTACTTCGCGCAGGACCAGTACAAGGTACTCGACCCGAACGCACGGATGCTCGACGACATCAGCGGCATCCTCGCCCAAGGTCTCGGTGGTCGAACTTCGCAACCTGCTCGGCTGCTTCATGTTCTCGGGCGACGACGTCTTCAAGCAGCTTGGCGTCCTCTCGGGCGGCGAACGGAACCGCTACGCCATGGCACGCATGCTCGTCTCGCCCTCCAACATGCTCCTGCTCGACGAGCCCACAAACCACCTCGATCTGCGCGCCAAGGATGTCCTGCTGGACGCCATCCGCAACTTCTCCGGGACTGTCCTGTTCGTCTCGCACGATCGCTACTTCATCGACGGGCTTGCCACCCGGGTCTTCGAGGTCGAAGAGCGCCGCGTGCATATCTATCCCGGCAACTACGAGGACTACCTGTGGCGGAAGCAGGGCGGACCGGAGAAGGTTGTCGCGTCGATCACCTTGCCTGCGAACGGGGCCAGCGCCACCACGGTCGACACGCCCGACACCGCACCCGAGCCTCCATCCCCCGTGGCGAAGGCCGCTGTCAAACGCCTCAACCCGATCAAGCTGAAGCAGCTCGAAGACCGCGTCCAGTTCACCGAGACCGAGATTCCCGCGGCTTGAGGAGGCAATCAACGCCGCGGAAGAGAAGCTCGCCGTCTTCTCGTCAGCCGGTGAGTCCCAGCGGCTTGCGGCGGAGATCGACGCCTTGAAGAAGCAGCAGGGAACACTTCTGGCGGAATGGGAGGAGCTCGCCGAGATCCTTGACGAGCAGAGGTCCGCCTAGCAGCCTAGCGGCCTTCGCGCAGCCGCTCGGCCAAGCGCTCCGGTAATCCGGCCATAAGGATCCGTCCCTGAGATGCAGTCACGTCATACGGAACGCGGCGATAGGTGATCTCCGCACGCTCCGTATCGTAGATCGCGAAGCCGGCCCGCCAGTCGCAATCGCGCGGCTGGCCCACCGACCCCGGGTTGATCAGGTGCCGTGTTCCCTCGTCCAGCTTCAGGGTCCACGACTCCGCCTCGTTGTAGCGTCCGGTACCGCGGCCGCACCTCGTTCCAGTCGTGCCCATTCTGCGAAAATCCGCCCTGGATATGCGTGTGCCCGATAAAGGTCATCACCGTGTCCATCTTCTGCAGCGGAGCCCACGCGTCCCGCATGTTCAGGATGTAGTGATCCTCGTTCAGCGGAGATCCGTGCGCGCATGTAATCGCGGTCAGCTCCGTACCATCAACGCTTGGGTGCAGGGGACCCTGCGGCATCTCGCGGAGCCATGTGAGGTTTTCCGGCCGCAGCTCCTTCTGCGTCCACTTTGCTGCGACGCGCGCCGTCTGATTGAACCCAAGCGCAGACGAAAGGCCGCAGCACACCCTGTCATGATTGCCCCGCACCGAAAGATGCGCGAGCGGTCGTATGCGGTCGATCACCTGGTTCGGACTTCCTCCATACCCAACCGTGTCCCCGAGATTCCAAAGCAAGTCGTACTCACCTTCGGCCGAACGCAGAACCGCCTCGAGGCCCTCAAGGTTGGCGTGGATGTCGGAAAGGAGAAGAGCTCGCATCGTCGGTCCGAGGCGCGTAGCGCACCAATTTATAAGATTATCGAAAAGTGACTCGTCGGGCATCGCTGCCGTCGACACGCAAGGCTCTCGGGGCGCTAAGCTCAGGCTCGCCAGGGGCCGGCTACGATCCGTCCGCATCGTCGGCGCGGAGGCTAGCAGCCTTCGCGTATACGGGTGTTCCGGCCTATGAAAGATGCTCGCCCACCGGCGCCTGCTCTACGATGCGCCCATGCTGCATCACGGCGACCCGATCCGCCACCTGGCTCACCACCGCAAGATCGTGCGAGATGAACAGCATCGCCAGCGAGTATGTCCGCCGCAGGTCAGCGAGCAGTTCCAGGATCTGCGCCTGTACCGTCACGTCAAGCGCGGTCGTCGGCTCATCGGCAATCAGCAGCCGCGGTCGATTCACAATCGCCATCGCGATCAACAACGCGCTGCCGCTGCCCTCCCGGAAAACTGGTGCGGGTAGTCGTCTATGCCGGCGCTCCGCATCCGGGAGCGCGACCTCGCGCATAGCCTCGAGCACGCGCTCACGGACCTCTGCGCGGCGCAATTGAGGGTGGTGCGCTCGCACCGCCTCCGCGATCTGCCGCCCGACCGACATCACCGGGTTCAACGCGGTCATCGGCTCCTGGAAGATCATTGCGATCTCCCGCCCGCGTAAGCCGCCGCAGATCGCCCTCCCGGAGCCCGCGCAGATCGCGTCCTTCGAACAGGATTCGGCCGCTCACCTCTGCTGACGGGGGTAGCAGACCGAGCACGCGAGCGATGTTGCGGACTTCCCAGATCCCGATTCGCCCACCAGCCCCAGTGTCTCTCCGGCCCCGACCTCGAAGCTGATCTCCTCGACGGCGGTCTGGCCCGCCAAAGCGAATCGACAGCCCGGAGACCTGAAGCAACGGCGTTTCCACCGCTTCATCTTAGCTCTCGGAAGCCCTGCAACTCCGAATTGAGCTTAGATGAGCCCGCGGGCGTCTAATCAAAGACGATATGAGGCGAACTCTCCCCGCGTTTCTCACCCTAGGCTTTCTCCTGTCCGGCAAACCGGGCCCCGCGCAGACGCACAAGGTGGCTAAGCCCGAGCAGGTAGTGCGAGCCGTCGGCGTCTACGAGTGGACCGGCGACCTCAAGAAGCCAGATGCCAGCCGCCTTGTGCCCGTTACTCTCTTCATCGACGGATCTCTTCAGGATGCGAGCGTCTACCTGCCTCGTCCCATCCCGTTCGCGCTGACACCTGGCAACGAGTATGAGCTGGAGCAGTCCGGACTTCGCGCGGGGAATACTCGACCTTTCCTACGCGGCCCACCTCCAGACGGCTGACTCTGCTTACGAAGATGGCTGGTTAGGCTATGGCATCTACAAAGCTCCACCCTCGCCGAAGAAGGAGACCGCTCTCCGTGTTTCCAAGAAATCCAGCGGTCCTGACCAGCTCGAAGGATGACACGCACCCCCGCCTGGGCACCAAGGCAGACCCGTCAAGCACGGATAAAGTGGCGAACAGCCGGCGGCACCCAAGGCTCGAACCAAAGACCCTAACCAGGATCCGAAGTCCCAGGCCACGGATCCGACCGAAGCCTCCGGGAAGAAGCCCGGCTCCCCCTCTGACGATCCGGACCGACCGACCATGCACCGGCGGGACGATGCCTCCACCGCGACGACCTGACAGCTCCACGCCATCAAACGACGGCTCCGCTACCAAAACCGACGCCTCCGCGACCCAACCCCGGAACCAACCTCCTCTGGCGACGCCGACCGGCCCACCCTCCGCCGGCGATCCCCGGAAGACGCCAAGAAGAGCAAGCAGTCCCAAGGACCTCGCTACCGTCACCGGCACCGGATCCTCAACGACGATCCCGACCGGCCGAAGCTCCAGCACGGGGGTCGAGCCAGCACAAACGATTCTGACATCCCCAAGCTCGCAGGCCTGCCCAAGGACCTGAAGCAGATCGTTGCCGTCTCGGACGCAAGCAACCGTCCGCCTCACGACTTTGCCCGCCCCTGGCAGGACGAGAAGGAGCACGCCACCGTGCTCGCACGGATGCGCGAGCTGGCGCGCGCTCAGCTCCTGGCCTACGTGCCCCCTCCCTCCGCTCCACCCGGGCGTCGCCACACCAGCCGCGGTTGCAACTCCCGCGGCGGCAATCCTGCCGCGGCAACCTCCGACACATCCGTTACGGACGCCGCGCACCCCAAGGCTGGCGCGAACTCCGAACCGCGGTTCGGCCCCAAACGCACCCCCAACGCCGGCCTCGTCATCGAACCGCGCTTCCGCCCCAACCGCGCTCCCGACGCGGGCCGCACCCTCGACGTCAACCACGATCGCAAAGCCAGCTCCGACCTCGAGACGCAGGCCACACGCAGATCTCCAGACCGCCGGATGCAGCCCCGCTCAATGAGCAGCTAAACGGATACACCCTCAGCTACGGCGGCGCCCCAACCTACGTCTACACCGCAGAGACCTCCGGCAGCGGACCTGATCTTCGTTACGTCACCGTGGTCGCCCAGGCTGACGTGAACGGAGAACTCCAGCCAGCCGTCCAGAGCGTCACCGACGAATCCCACCTGGACCACACGCCGCGCATGCGCCTCGTCGATGCGGTGGATGCCGAAGCCTCCAACCGCGCCAGCCTGCTCTTCGAACTGCGCTCCCAGACGACCCGGCAGTTCGCGCTCTATCGTGTGATCGGGTCCCGCGCCGAAACCACCTTTACTACCGGAAGTACGCAGTAGCCTCGCCCCACTCAAGCCCAGACGCAGGAAAAGCCGCGGAAACCGTTCCGCGGCTCTTCCTTTGCTGTGCAGTCAGCGTTGCAATGAAGGGTAATCCACATACCCCTCCGGCCCGTGCGCATAAAAGGTTTCCGGGTTGGGGGTGTTCAAGGCCGCATTGTTTCTGAAGCGAATCGGCAGATCCGGATTCGCAATGAAGAGCTTTCCGAACGCCACGGCGTCAGCCTCTCCACTCTCGATCACCCGCTCCGCGCTTTCGCGGTCGAACTTCTCGTTCGCGATATACACTCCGCCGAAACGCCTTCTTAAGCTGCGGTCCAAGGCGCCTTTCGCCGATGTACTCCCGCGCCGCGATAAAGGCGATCCTGCGCCGGCCGAGTTCGGTCGCAACATACCCGAACGTCGCCTCCGGGTTTGAATCCGAGATGCCGTGCGTATCGCTCCGCGGAGCGAGATGCATCCCGACCCGGTTCGCTCCGTACACCGAGATCACCGCATCAGTCACCTCAAGCATCAACCGCGCCCTGTTCTCCAAAGTGCCGCCATACTCATCAGTCCGGTGATTCGAGCCGTCCTGCAGAAACTGGTCCAGGAGATATCCGTTCGCGCCATGCATCTCGACGCCGTCAAAGCCGGCCGCCTTTGCATTCGCGGCTCCACGGCGGAAGGTCTCGACAACCCCCTTCACCTCGCTTGTAGTCAGCTCGCGCGGAGTCTCGAACTCCTTCATCGGACGAAGCAGCGAGACATGCCCTGATGGAGCAATAGGACTTGGAGCCACCGGCAGCTCGCCGTTCAGGAATGCCGGGTCGGAGATCCGGCCCACGTGCCAGATCTGCGCGAAGATCCGCCCTCCAGCATCGTGAACCGCTGCCGTAATCGGTTTCCAGGCCTCGACCTGCTGCTCGGACCAGAGCCCCGGAACCTGCGCGTATCCCACACCCTGCGGCGAGATCGGCGTCCCCTCGGAGATGATCAGCCCAGCCGAAGCGCGCTGCCGGTAGTAGTCCGCCATGATCGGGCGTCGGGATGTTGTCCGGCGTTCCCCGAAGGCGGGTGAGTGGCGCCATGATGACGCGGTTGGGAAGCTTGAGATCGCCAAGCTGTAATGGATCGAGTAACGATGGCACGGTGAGACACCCCTTGAAGCTAATCAGAAGCTATAGGGATAGGATGTCCGAAAGGCGGCAAGGATGCGGTCAGCAGGGTTTCGCCAGAACCCTGAGTTCGCCCGCACCCTCCCATGGCCCTTCTACATCGGATAGCTCTTCAGCCATTCACGGAAGGCAGGTCCCAGGTCGTCCCGTTTCAAGCCAAACGCGACCGTCGCCTTCAGGAATCCCAGCTTGTCCCCCGCATCGTGACGGACGCCCTCGTACGAAAAGCCATATACCTTCTCGAATTCAAGTAAAGCCTTAATCCCGTCCGTAAGTTGCAGCTCCCCACCCGATCCAGGCTTGATCGTCTCCAACATCTCAAAGATGCGCGGCGTCAGGATGTATCGCCCGATAATCGCGTTCTGCGACGGAGCATCCTCGGGCTTCGGCTTCTCAACCAGGTTCTTCACGTCCAACAGCCGCGGGTTCTTCGGATCCGGCGTGCAGTCGAGGCAGCCATAGTTCTGGATCGCGGCTCCCTCCACCACCTCGGAGCCAAGAATGCTCGATTGCGTCTGCTCGAACGCATCCACCATCTGCTTCATGCAAGGCACGCTCGCATCCACGATGTCGTCCGCCAGCAGAACAGCGAATGGCTCATCCCCGACCAGCTCCTTGGCCATCAAGACAGCGTGCCCCAGACCCAGCGCCTCCGGTTGGCGGGTGTACGTGATCTTCGCCAGCTTCGAGACCGACCGTGCAATCTCAAGCAGGGCAACCTTCCCCCTCGCCTCGAGAGTCGCCTCCAGCTCGAAGGACTTATCGAAGTGGTCCTCCATCGTGGACTTGCCCCGGCCCGTCACGATGATGATCTCTGTGCAGCCAGCCGCGACCGCCTCCTCCACGCCGTACTGAATCAGCGGCTTGTCGATCAGCGGAAGCATCTCTTTCGGTGTTGCCTTGGTTGCGGGAAGAAAACGTGTTCCCATCCCTGCGGCCGGAAATACTGCCTTACGAATCTTCTGATATGCCATGTGCGCGTCGTGTTCCTTCCGTCAGGTCAATCGACAGTAGCAAGCGAAAACCACGTGAGTAATACTACTAAGGTGTACTGCGGGGAGCGTGCATGAAGTTTGTTACCGATTCTGTTACAGAACGGGTGAGTCATCGTGCAGCATGGCTTTTCGGATCACCTTGAGCGGTGCAGGACCCTGTTGCATAAAGGCGTCGTGGAAGTTCTGGAGGTTGAAGGCGTCGCCTTCCTTCGTCTTCAAATCCTCCCGCAGCTTCATTATTTCCAGCTTGCCAAGTGTGTAGTAGAGGTAAGTCGCGTCCGCAGTACCACGCTTCGTCTCGACCAGTCCAACGGCGTGAGACTGGTATCCCTCCGTTACAAAGAGGTCGACTGCCTGGTCGATGGTCCAGGCTCCGCTGACCTCGCCCTGCCCGCTATGCAGCTTGATCGAGTTGATGAAGCGAGCATCGCGTAGCAGAGCATCCTGCAGCTGTCCAAGCCGGATCAGCTTCGCCTCGCGTTCGTTCGTCGCACCCGCGCCTGGCTGGCCGTAGCCCTCGTCCAGCATCATCTGCTCGCAATAATGCGCCCAGCCTTCCACGTTGGTGTTCGCGCCGATCAGCTTTCGTACCTTGGAAGGAAACCGATCCTGCCACAGAAACTGCACGTAGTGGCCCGGGTAAGCCTCGTGGACGCTCGTTGAGATGATGGTACCCACGTTGAAGCTCGCCATATGCTCCGCGACATGCGGCGCCGTCCAGCTCTTCTCAGGCAGCGTCACGTTGAAGTACGCCTTCGTCGAGTGCGTCTCAAAGGGTCCCGGAGGATCCATCGAAGCGAAGGTCGTGGCTCGCATGAACGGCGGCGTCTCTTCGAGCGTGGGCTCGACCTCGCTCGGGATCGTGATGATGTGATGTTCACGAATATAGGCAATCAGACCTGCAAAGGTGCTCTGGAAGGCAGGCAGCAGCTTGTCGGGCGCGGGATGGATCGTAGCTAACTCCGCCAACACCTGCTCCGGTGTCTTCGACGCATCCAGTTCATGCCCAATCCGCTTGAACTCCGCCTGGTTCCGATGGATGTCGGCATAAGCGATCGTGAGCAGCCTGTCCAGAGGAAGGTCGACCATCTCGTCGTAGGCCAGCTTCTTCCGGAACGTCTCGGCACCGAGCCGATAGTCGCCGTTTGAACGAGCGAGCAGGTCCGACCGCATCCACACGCCATACTGCTTCAAAGCGTCAATCACCGCGGCATTCGATTGGGTGAAGTCAGCCCGCGTCTTTGTGTCCGTCGCATCTGTAAACGCGGACGGCACGTCGTTCTGGAAGAATCCCACCAGCCCATCAACCTGCTCGAGCGCAATCTCGGTAAATATTCGCGGCGGGTTCTTCAGGTTCTTGCGTGCCTCCGCAAACACCTGCGGGATCTGCCGCTCGCGTTCCACGACCGCACGCAGCCGGGTGTTCGCCGGTGCAAAGTTGCGGCTCATCAGCACAAACACCGAGTTGGTCACGCCCGAAGAGTAGTTATCCGGGTTCTTCTCCCAGTTGCGAATCACCTCGAGCGACAACAGTTGCGAACGGATACTGTTCAGCAGGATCTGGCGGTCAGCGGCCATCGACGCATCAAGAGCAGAGGCATCGACGCCGGAGATCTTCTGCTCGTAAGTGTGCAATGCAGCCACTTCTCTCGCCACGGATCCCGCCGAGTAATCTTCGAGCCTGGTGTCGTACTGGTGCAGACCCGCAGCCGTTCCGCTCGTCGGCGAGTAGCGGAAGAACACCTCCTCGAAGTAGCGATCGGAGAGAAGTGTAAACGCCTGCGCTGCGCCATCAGCCCGAGGCCGCTGGCCCTCTGCCGCGCTTCCATGGACGCCGGCGCCAAGTGTTGCGGAAATCAGGGCTGCCCTACACAAAACCTTGTACACGAGTTCTCCTCTGCGGCACCGCGATCTCATTGTATCGATGCCTCCGCCGTCACCGGACGCTCCCCGTCAAGCGAGACCAAAAGCGATCGGGTCTCCGCCAGCACGTCCTCCGCCTTGGCCGACGAGAGCGGCCAGCGAAGCACACCCTCAGGCGTAAACTGTGCACCGTTCTTCGCATTCCGGCTTACCAGCTTCATTAGCATCCCGGGGTCCACCCCCATGCGTCCGCGGCTCGCTCCCGCATTTGCGAAGCTCTCGTCGGCACTGCGATCGATGAACTTGATGTGCAGCATATCGCGCATGGCCTTGATCTTTCCGGCCTGCCCGGGCGCAGCTGCTCCCGGACGACTCCCGATGGCCGCACGCACCGCCAGCGTCGCATTCGTCACCTGCCTTTGCGATACCGCGTTGAACCCATGCTGAAGCGGTCGCCCCGGAGCAGCCGGACGTGCGATCTGCCCCGGCCTGAGCGGCGTAAGCGGCGCCGGCGACCGCAGATTTCTGCCGGTAGCCGCACTCGATCCTGCCTGCTCCTCAACGGCGGTGCGTTTCCGTTCCAGCGTCGCGATCCCGAGCAGCTCGCAATGGAGCCGGATCTCCCCAGCCGCCAGCAGGTTCAGCACAGACTCCGGTGGCTTCCCATACCGATCCTCCAGCTCCGCACGCACATCGCTCAGCGCCGCGTAGTCCGTCGCTCCCGCAATGCGCTTGTACATCCGCAGCCTCTGGTTCTCCTCCGGTATGTAACTGTCGTCGATACGTACCGAGATCCCGAGGTTGATCACCGTCGTCCCATGCGCCGGCCCGTCGTCCTCGCCCTTCATCTTGCGCACGGCCTCTTCGAGCATGGTCGTGTACATCTCGAAGCCGATCGCCTCGATGTGCCCGCTCTGCTCGCCACCCAGCATGTTTCCCGCGCCGCGCAGCTCGAGGTCGAGCGCCGCAATCTTGAAGCCCGCGCCCAGGTCCGAAAACTCCTTCAACGCCGCCAGCCGCCGCCGCGCAACCTCCGTCAGCTGCTGCTCCGGCGGAATCAGCAGGTATGAGTACGCCCTGCGGTTCGATCGCCCAACTCGCCCCCGCAGCTGGTACAGCTCGCTCAAACCGTGGCGGTCCGCCCGGTTGATGATGATCGTGTTCGCAAGCGGAATATCGAGCCCATTCTCAATGATCGAGGTCGCGCACAGCACGTCGTACTCGTGATTCATAAACGCCAGCATCACCCGCTCGAGCTCTGCCTCCGGCAGCTGTCCATGCCCGACGGCCACACGCGCCTGCGGCACCAGCTCCCGTATCTTCGAAGCCAGCTCGTAAATCGTCTCCACGCGGTTGTGCACGAAGTACGTCTGCCCGCCGCGCTCAAGCTCCATTTCGACCGCGGTCCGCACCAGCTTCTCGTCGAACTTCGCCACGATCGTCTGGATCGCCATCCGATCCTTCGGCGGCGTCTCGATCACGCTCATATCACGTAACCCGATCAGTGACATATGCAGCGTTCGCGGAATCGGCGTCGCCGACATGCTCAGCACATCGATCGCCGATCGCATCTGCTTCAGCCGCTCCTTGTGCCGCACGCCGAACCTCTGCTCCTCGTCCACCACCAGAAGCCCGAGATCCTGGAACTTCAAATCCTTCGACAGCACCCGGTGCGTTCCGATCAGGATGTCGATCTTGCCCTGTTCCGCCTTCTCGAGAATGATCTTCTGCTCCTTCGCTGTCCGGAAGCGCGAGATCATCTCGATATTCACCGGGAAATTCGCAAACCGCTTCTTGAAGCTCTCGTAATGCTGGAAGCTCAGCACCGTCGTCGGGGTCAGGACGGCCACCTGCTTCGAGTCCTGCACGGCCTTGAACGCCGCGCGCATGGCGACCTCGGTCTTTCCATAGCCCACGTCGCCGCATAGCAGTCGGTCCATCGGCTGCTGCGATTCCATGTCGCGCTTGATGTCCGCGATCGCATTCAGCTGGTCGTCCGTCTCGGTGAAATCAAAGGCGTCCTCGAACTCGCGCTGCATGTTCGTGTCCGGCGAAAACGCGGTACCAACTGCAGCTGCACGTCTGCGCATACAGCTTCAGCAGCTCGGCCGCCATGTCCTGCATGGCCTTCTTGACGCGGGCCTTGGTCTTCGCCCACTGCTGGTTGCCGAGCTTGTTCAGCTCCGGCGCCGGCCCCGTATCGGTCGACCTGTACTTCTGGATCAGGTCCAGCCGCGTCAACGGCACATACAACTTCGCCTGGTCCGCAAACTCCAGAATCATCAGCTCAAGAGGCGGCGCATCGTTCTCCTCGATCACACGCAGGCCGCAATACTGCGCGATCCCATGCTCCACGTGCACCACGTAATCACCCAACCGCCAGGTCGCGGAAGTCCGATACAAACGCCGACGTCTTCGACTTCCTCCGCGTCGCCGGCCGCGCCGCCACGTCCGCATCGTCGCTCAGATCCTGCGCCCCGAAGATCACGATCTGCCGAGCCGATGCCCGGTCGAGATCCAGAACCTGCACGCCCGCCGCAATTGTGGTCTTCACAATCACGGGCGTCCGCAGATCCCCCGCCAGGTAGCTCGACTCCGAGTACACCGTCGACGATCCCGCCTGCCTGCGTCCGCGACCCCAGCCGGTACGGCAGCTGGTACTCCTGCAGAAGACCCGCGAGCCGTTCAACCTCGCCCTGGTTCGCCGCCGTCAGCAGCACACGTACATCCTGGTTCATCAATGCGCGCAGCTGGTCGATCAGGGCAGGAATCGACCCGTGAAATCGCATCGTCGGCCGCGTCGCGAAATCCACCTCGCTCAGCTCGCTCCGATCCGCATCGAGCACATCCACCGCGCCAAGCTGATCCAGGTCGCATCCCGTAAACGCCCTGAGTCGATCGTCAAGCTCCCATGGCGAAATGTAGACATCCTCCGGCCGGACGAGCCCACCGATTCCCGCGCGTTCATGCCTCTGCTCCACCTTGTTCCACCACCGCTCACCCTGGTTCTTGATCATCGCGGGCTCTTCCAGAAACACCCGCGCGGACCTCCCCATCAGGTCGAGCAGTGTCATCGGTGCACCGGCGACCGGCGCAAAAAACTCCCACCCCGGAAACACCGTGGCCTCACCCGTCCTCGTCGAGACATGCGTCTGCAGCTCGCTCGGCGTCTCTCCGCCCTCGACCACCGCCGCGGCGGCAGTCCCCGACCTCGTCAGGCGCGCATTGATCGCCTCAAGCAGCCGCCCCGTCACCGGCGTCTCCGTGAGCGGCAACAGCAACGCCTCGTCCAGCGTTGAGCTCGACCTCTGCGACTCCGGATCGAACTTCCGGATCGACTCGATCTCGTCCCCAAAGAAGTCGATCCGCACCGGCCGGTCCTGCTCCGGCGAGTACACATCGATGATCCCGCCGCGAATCGTCACCTGCCCCGGCATCTCGACCACATCCACCTTCGCGTACCCCACCGAAAGCAGGTGCTCGATCAGCATCTCCGGGATATGCTCTTCGCCGGTCCGCAGCCGCAACGCCAGCCCGGTGTAGTGGTCGCGCAAAAACAGCCGCATGCACGCCGCTTCGACCGGCGCGATCACCAGCCGCGGCATCTCCCGCAGCCTTCTCGCACAGCTTCCAGAGAGTCGCCGCACGCATCTCCTGGATCTCCGGATGCGGCGACAGATTTTCAAATGCCAGAACATCGTGAGCAGGCAGGCGAAGCACCTGCGAAGCCTCGAGCGCACCGGTCAGCTCGCACGCAGAAAGCACCGCCGCATGCAGAGCCTCCGCCGCCTTGTTATCCGCCACAATCATCAGGCAGGGCGCATTCGCCGCCCGCACAAACATTGGCAAGTAGAGTGCCCGGGCCGTAGAAGTCAGGCCGGAGACACGTCTTCGCCCCGACCCGGCGCTCAGGTGACGCCGGACACGTTCAAACGCGTCAGAGTGTTCAAGCTCCGCAAGCAACTCGCGGACAAACGGAAGAATCATCGCTCTCCTGATTGTACCGAGACTGGATCGACTCACGTACGCTCGGCAAGGTGTAAGCGCGCCGGTCGAGCGTTGCCGCGTCAAACCGTCCCATTACCAAGGGGCGGACCTTAACTGAATGCCCCTAAACAGCGGAAACCGGTCATTGCTCCGGGACGGAATCCGGTCAGACGAGCAAAGTGCGCGCCCCGCACATCTCCGAGCTGTGGTGGGGCAGAGACATCTCCCCGATTATCGTGGGGGCGTCAGTCCAAGCGCACGGATCAGCGGCTCATCAACACTGGTTACGCCATCCTTCTTTGTCACGGCGCCGAAATTCGTCTGGTAGTCCCACATCGCCCAGCCCAGGTGGTGTCGCTCGAGCGAGGTCCGCATGTCGCCGATCCATCTTGTCCGCGACGCGGCGTCAGCATACGGTCGATGCACGCCGAACTCACCGCAGTAGACCGGCCTCCCGAACTCTCTTGACCACTGCTCCGCAAATCCCAGCGAAGCATCGACGCGGGCCTTGTCCCAGCGTGCGAGCCCATATTGCTCCACAAAGAAGCGCCCCGCAAGCGTCGGCTCCTGCTCCTCGTTCCTTGCAACATTCTCGGGCGTCGAGGGGTAGGGAACAGCGCGCAGGGGAGCCACCTCAGGACTGGTCCACGTCGCACCCTGGTGCGTAAACGGAAACGGCTCGTAGTCGTGGAAGGTGTAGATCACGTTCTCGAGCGCGAGAGGCTGCAGCAGAAGCAGGTCCTCGAGCCCGGAGTAGTGAGCCCCTGCGGCGATGATCGTGTGCCGGGGCGCAACCGACCGGATCTCTCCCGCGACCGTCGCCTCGATGCCCTGCCAACGGAAGGCGTCGTCCTGCTCCGGCTCGTTCATCATCTCGAAGAAGACCAGCTCCGGATCCGTGCTGGCATAGTGCTCCGCAACCGCCCGCCACAACGAAGAGAACCGCTGCACGCCCTCCCGGCCATGGAGCAGCGTCGTCTTGTAATCGCTCTCGGGATGCACGTCAACGACCACCGCCATGCCCTGAGCCGTGATCGCCTTCACCACCCGGTCCAGCTCCGTCATGAACGGCGTCTCGCCGCTCTCGCTTCGCGCCCAGGTCGTCAGCGGCGCGGCGTCGATCGATAGCCGCACGTGATCAAAACCCAGCCGCCGCATCAGCAGGATGTCGTCTTCGGTCGTAAAGCTTCTCAGCCGCTCGACCGAGTAGTCCCGCGGAGACTGTGCAAACCAGATACTGGCATTGATGCCGTGGCGTAGGTGTTCGGCCCGATGGAACGCCAGCGCATCAGGCTTCGTCGGGGTTGCCGACGCATCCTGCCCTCGCGCCGGACCCTGTGCCACTCCCGATCATCGCAACAGCGCGACAGGACCGCAGCTCTCCACTTTTGTGCCATAGCTGGCTATCTCACCACATCTGTCCCGTGGTTGCCAAACAGCAGGAAGTCCTCGGCTTCCTTTCGGTAAAAGGCTTTTCTGCGTAGGATGGAGGGTGCCAAAGCGGATGATCCGCGGAGCCACGCACTCCCGAATCCAATCCCAAGCGAACTAGAATGCCACCCACTAAGCCGTTCAGACTCCCGCGCCTCACCTTTACCCTCGCCCTGCTCATCCCATGGGCGTTCGCGTCGGTGGCCGCCTATCGCGCTGCCGGGCGCACCCGTCCCATCCTTTCGCGCGCAAACGCTACCGTCATGCTCGAGCCCTACGCGCCCAACGTCGTCCGCGTCACGCTCTCGCTCCGCAGGCCCGACGCCATCGCCGCCCCCGGCTACGGCATCTCCGCCAAGCCCAGCTCCACCGGCTGGCACTCGTCCACCTCGGACGCCGGAGACATCCTCAGCTCCGCCCGCATCACCGTCACCGTCTCCCCCGACTCCTCAAGGGCAAGCCCTGGAAGCCCTCCGGCACCCAGGCCGACATCGCCAAATTCTTCGGCGGCTCCACCCCCGGCGTCGGCCTCGACATCCGCACCGCCGACGGCAAGCCCCTCGTCCACATGAACGGCTGGCAGATGTCCGTGCCCAACTATAAAGACGGCAACGCCCAGATCCTCAACGACCGCCGCCCCACCGACCACGACTTCTTCGCCGTCGGCGCCACCTTCGCCACCCCGCCCGACGAGCACTTCTACGGCCTCGGCCAGAACCAGGAAGGCTACCTCGACCGCCGCGGCCACGTCGTCCGCTGCGCCCACGACTACAACGCTCCCTCCGGCCAGTCCGTATGCGTGCCCTTCGTGGTTACAAACAAGGGCTACGGCCTCCTCTGGGACAACCCCTCCCGCACCACCGTCTCCTTCGGCTTCAACGACCAGACCAACTGGCTCTCGGACGTCGGCCAGCGCGTCTCCTTCTTCGTCATCGCCGGCAACACCTACGACGAGATCTACTCCGGCTACCGCCTCCTCACCGGCGACACCCCCATCCCGCCGCGCTCCGCCTTCGGCTACATCCAGTGCAAGCAGCGCTACACCTCGCAGGAAGAGCTCCTCGCCGTCGCCCATGGCTACCGCGAGCGCCACCTGCCCATCGACGACCTCGTCATCGACTGGTTCCACTACACCAAAATGGGCGAGATGGACATGGATCCCGCCAAGTGGCCCGACCCCACCGCCATGAACAAGGAGCTCCACCGGCTCAACTTCCACACCATGATCAGCGTCTGGCCGCGCTTCGTCCCCGAGTCCCGCTACTACGCCACCGTCCTCAAAAACAACTGGTTCGAGCACCTCGCCGACGGCACACCCACCAACGGCCTGCCCTACGACCGCGCCGGCGCCGACATCGACTCCACAGACCCCGACGCCCGCAAGTGGTACTGGTCCATCATCAAGGAGAACTACATCGCAAGGGCTTTGACGCCTTCTGGGCCGACGAGACCGAGCCCGACCTGCCCCCCAACGGCTCCTTCTGGAAGATCGGCCCCGGCACCGAGTACTTCAACGTCTTCCCGCTCTTCCACACCGCCGCCTTCTACGACGGCATGCGCGCCGACACGCACCAGCGCGCCCTCATCCTCGCCCGCGACGCCTATCTCGGCGCACAGCACAACGGCGCCATCTTCTGGTCCTCCGACATCTCCGGCAACTGGGATACCCTCAAGCGCCAGGTCCCCACCGGCATCAACTTCGTCGCCTCCGGAACGCCCTACTGGTCCACCGACATCGGCGGCTGGCAGTACCTTCCCGCCGTCCACAAACCCGCCATCCGCCCCTGCTCGACCCCTCCGACGCGCGCGACAACGTCGGCGGCTACGACGACTACCCCGAGCTCTACACCCGCTGGTTCGAGTACGGCGCCTTCCAGCCCAACTTCCGCTCGCACGGCTCCCGCAAACAAAATGAGGTCTGGTCCTACGGCAAGCAGGCCGAGCCCATCCTCGACAAATACCTCCGCCTCCGCTACCAGCTCATGCCCTACCTCTACTCCCTCGGCCGAACCACCAACCAGACCGGCGCACCCTTCATGCGCGGCCTCTTCATGGACTTCGGCTCCGACCCTAACGTCGCCAACATCGGGGACGAGTACATGTTCGGCCCCGCCCTCCTCGTCGCCCCCGTCACCGACCAGGGCGTCACCTCGCGCACCGTCTACCTCCCAGCCGGTCCCGAAGGCGCCGACAAGACCGTCTGGTTCAACTTCTGGACCAACGAGCGCTTCAAGGGTGGACAGACCATCACCGTCGCCGCACCGATCGACACCATCCCCGTCTTCGTTCGCGGCGGCTCCATCCTCCCCCTCGGCTCCGTCGTCGAAAGCACCAACGACCACCAGACCGTCGCCACCCTCCGCGTCTACCCAGGTGCAGACGGCCACTTCGACCTCTACCAGGACGACGGAAACACCTACGCCTACGAGGGAGGTCAGTCCCAGACCGCCCACCTCCACTGGTCCGAGGCATCGCAAAAGCTCACCCACACCGGAGACGACCTCACCACGGGAGCAAACGTAGAAGTCATCGCTCACTAGCCGTCGAAAGTCCTTACCCCATCGCAACCACCGCCCACACAAAGAGAGCCGCCCGCATGCACCTCCGCAACGCCGTCACCGTCCTCTGCCTCACCGCAGCCACCGCCCTCACCGGAACCGCCCAGCGCCCTAAACGCCCAGCCGGCCCCGACATCAAGTCCATGCCCTGGATGAACACCAGCCTCGGCCCCGACGAGCGCGCCGACCTCATCGTCAAGCAGCTCACCCTCGACGAAAAGATCCAGCTCGTCCATGGCATCGGCTGGGGCCCCCTGCGCGAAGGCGACCCCGTTCCCGCCGACAACAACGGCGGCGCCGGCCAGGTGCTCGGCATCCCCCGCCTCGGCATCCCCTCCATCCAGCAGGCAGACTCCGCCGTCGGCGTCCGCATGGCCGCACCCGAGTCCCGCTACGCCACGCTTCTCCCCTCCGTTCTCGGCGCCGCAGCCTCGTGGGATCCCACGGCGGCGCACCTCTACGGCGACGTCATCGGCCGCGAGCTTCGCGCCCAGGGCTACAACCAGTCCATCGGCGGCGGCGTCGATCTCGCCCGCGACCCCCGCAACGGCCGCCTCTTCGAGTACCCCGGCGAAGATCCCGTGCTCGCCGGAACCACCGTCGGACACCTCATCATGGGCGTTCAGCAGAACAACATCATGGGCGACATCAAGCACTACGCCTTCAACGATCAGGAGACCGGACGCACCGTCGTCGACGTCGCCCTCGACCACAAGGCCGCGCACGAGTCCGACCTCCTCGCCTTCGAGATCGGCATCAACATCGGCCACCCCGCCTCCGTCATGTGCTCCTACAACAAGTACGAGGGCGACTGGGCCTGCGAGAACGATTACCTCCTGAACCACGTCCTCAAGGGCAACTGGAAGTACCCCGGCTTCGTCGTCTCCGACTGGGAAGCAACGCACTCCACCACCAAGGCCGCCAAGGCCGGCCTCGACATGCAGATGCCCGGCGAAGAGCACTTCGGTGCACCGCTCAAGGCAGCCGTGCAATCGGGCGAGGTCCCCCCGGCGCGCCTCGATGACATGGTCCACCGCATCCTCCGGTCGCTCATCGCCACCGGCGCGCTCGATCACCCGTCCACACCGCGCTTCGTCGTCGACCCCTTCAAAGGCCTCGAAGACGCCCAGCACATCGCCGAAGAGTCCATCGTCCTGCTCAAAAACGCCAACAACGTCCTTCCGCTCAGCCCCTCCATCCGCTCCGTCGCCGTCATCGGCGCACACGCCGACGTGGGCCTCATGTCCGGCGGAGGCTCGGCACAGGTAGACGCGCCCGGCGGCGACGCCGTCCACCCCGGCCAGCCCACACGCTGGGGACAGGCCGTCTACTTCCCGTCCTCCCCGCTCAAGTACATCCGTGAGCATGCGCCCGGAGCCAAGGTCGAGTTCAACGACGGCACAGACCCACGTGCCGCCGCAGACTTCGCAAAGTCCGCCGACGTCGCGATCGTCTTCGCCGACCAGTACATGAGCGAGGGTGGTGACGCCCCCAGGCTCGCCCTCCCGCACAACCAGGACGCCCTGATCGAAGCCGTCGCCAAGGCCAACCCGCACACCGTCGTCGTCCTCGTCACCGGCAACCCCGTCTCCATGCCCTGGGTCGGCAGCGTCGCCGGCATCATGGAAGCCTGGTACCCCGGCATCGGCGGTGGCCAGGCCATCGCCAACCTCCTCTTCGGCACCGTGAACCCCTCCGGCAAGCTCCCCATCACCTTTGCCAAGTCCGAAGCCGACCTCCCCCACGCCAACATCTTCGGCCTCGACCAGCCCAAGGGCGAGGGCGGTCTGCCCGAGCACTGGGTCGCCCAGGAAAAGAAGGTCAGCTTCCCCGCCAACTACACCGAGGGCGTTCGCTTCGGTTACAAGTGGTTCGACTCCGAGCACAAGCAGCCGCTCTTCGCCTTCGGACACGGCCTCTCCTACACCACCTACACCTACTCCGGTCTCTCCGTCGACACCTCCAGCCGCTCCGCGACCTTTACCGTTCGCAACACCGGCAAGGTAGCCGGCACGGAGATCGCCCAGCTCTACGTCCAGCTACCATCCGCATCCGGCGAGAACTTCCGTCGCCTGGTCGCCTGGAAGCGCGTCCCTCTCAACCCAGGGGAGAGCAAGCAGGTCACCCTGGAGGTCGACCCCCTCACCGTCTCCGTCTGGGATACAGGGAGCGATCAATGGAAGGTCCTCACCGGGGAGTACACCGTCTCGGCCGGCTCCTCCTCCCGCGACCTGCCCCTCACCACCAAAGCAACCGTGCAGTAAACCAGCAGCGCACCACAGATTCACCACAGAAAAGCGGTTCCGCACCACGCGGAACCGCTCGTTTTTTGCACGCAATCACTGCGGTTCGCCCACCACCACGCCGAATCCGTTGGTCCCCAGGTACACCCGCCCAGCCACCCGCGCATCCCCGGCAATCGGCGCCACCACCCCATACTCGTGCTCCTTGTCATCGATCCGGAGCCACGTCTTCCCCTCGTCCGCTGACCGGTAAACCCCTTTCGTTCCATCGACATCCCCCGAAAGATACATCGCCTCAACACCACCCTCAAGAGCCTTCCCGAGCCCCATCGCATACGCCGCCCGCACCCGCCCCAGCCGCGTCAACCGCCCACCCTTCTCCCTCCAGACGCCCTCGCTCCCGTACATCCACACGTCCCCTGCCTCAGCTCCCGCCACCATGCGCAGCTTGTACTCGCAGACCATCCTCTATCTTGCTCATTCCAGATCCGATAGCCATCTTAGACAACACGCCGCGAGATCGGTCCATCATGAAAAACTCCCCCGCTGCCCCCCGATCCGCCACCACCTCCAGGTCCCCGCCCTCCGCTAACTCCTGCCAGCTCAGCCCTTTATCCCTCGACCCGAACGCACCCGCAGGCGTCGTCCAGACCATCGCCCCACCATCCCCGAAAGTGTAATCTGCCCACCCTTCTCCGCCCCTAACGGCTCAGAAACAAAAGGCTTCCACGTCTTTCCCCAGTCATCCGAATAGCCTCCGTGGCTAGCCCCCGACCACACCCGACCCGACATCGCCACATGCTCCGGCGCCCCCGAAGCGACCGCAACACTATCGCAGTTCGAGAGCCGCGGCGGTCCCATCACACGCACCTCTGCACCCTCCACCCGGAAGCACCCGATATCCCCCAGCCCTGCATACAGCTCCGGGCCCGCTCAGGGGACTCAGCAGCGAAATCACCGCCGTCTCCTCAATGCCCTCCGCCCCCACCGTCCATCGCACGCCGTGTCCCGCGCGCCTCGCCTCGTGCGTCGCCCACATCGTCTCACCCGTCCCGTACATCATGTGATCCGGGTCAAACGGATCAATGGCCACCGCACCCATCCAATGCCCCATCCCAACCACGCCAGCCTCATTGCGCAGCCACGGGCTCAGCGCCGGGTCCATCTTCG
This sequence comes from uncultured Acidobacteriaceae bacterium, assembly GCA_963752655.1. Classification (GTDB taxonomy): domain Bacteria; phylum Acidobacteriota; class Terriglobia; order Terriglobales; family Acidobacteriaceae; genus Edaphobacter. The sequence continues at coordinate 470,520 of CAVVZK010000002.1, read as the reverse complement.
CCTTCTCCCGCAGACTCACCCACCGCTTTCCTCCATCCGTGCTGTAGAAACATCGTGTCACCCTGGCTTCCACCGGTCCATCGTGGACACCACCACCGTGCCCTCGTGCTCCCGATCGAGCGCCACCGCGCCGTAGCCGCCACCAGCACCCGCCGTCTCCGGTGTCACATCCTTCCACCCACCCTCCTTCGATCGCCTCCACACCGCACCCGCCGTCATCCCGTTCGGCCCGGGCTTGTTCCCATACGTGAGGTACATCGATCCACCCTGATCCACGGCGGCATGGTTCGGCAGCAGACCTCTGGGAGCGCCGTTCACAGGCGTCCAGGTCGCTCCCGCATCCTCCGAAACGAACAGGTTGTTCCCCTGCGTCGAGACCCCCGCGTACAGCGCTCCCGGAGACCCGTCCTTCTTCGGTCCGGCAACCACAAACGTAACGCCGATACCGTTCTCTGCGTGGCCCGGAAAGGTGCCCACGGCGCTCCAGGACGATCCGCTGTCCATGCTTCGCCAAAGTCCATCGAGACGTGTGCCGAGATACAGCGTCCCCGCATGTACCGGGTCCACCAGGAGTCGCTCGCCCGCAAAGCGCCCCTCCTCGTTCGCCCCCAGCTTGAAGGGAAGGGCGATCGTCTCGAAGCTCTTGCCGCGGTCATGCGATCGGAGCACCGCCCCATTCGGCGATTCAGCATGCGTATAGGTGCCCGCCGCAAGATAAAGATCGTCAGGATGCGCCGCGTCGACCGCCATGCTTTCCACGCCGATTAGGTTGGCACTGCCTGCCGGGATCCACTCGCTCAGCGCTGTCCACCGCCGCGCCGCCTCATCCCAGCGATACGCACCTCCGATGTCCGTCCGGCAGTACGCCAAGCCCTTGACTGCCGGATGAAAGAGGACGCCCGTGATGAAGCCGCCACCGACCACGGGCACATGGTGAAAACGATAGGGGACGCCGGCGTTCTGCGGCCCCTGCCCAAGAGCCATCGCAGCCCCCATAGCCCCTGAGGCAAGCCACAAGGCCAGCCCCGTCCATCTGTATCTCCTGCGTGGCGTCACCAAATCTCCGCTAACGTGGTTTGTCCGTCACCCATCCATCCCGCTCTATCGCAGAACGGCAACGCCGTACTGTGGCAGTGTCACGCTCCCGCTCTTTGCGCCATCGAGCACGTTCTCCATCGATCCCGGAAGCGAGATCGTCTTCGACTCCGCCGACAGATTGATCAGGATGTAGACCGTCTTTCCTCCACCGGATCGAACCGACACGTCCACTCCCTCCGGAACTCCTGCCCACACCGCCTCGAGCCCGCTTGTCTCGACCATCCACTTCGCCGCGGCCTCCATCGTCGGCGTATCCAGCATCGCCCCAATGTAGGTGATGCGTCCCTTCCCAACCTTTCGAGTCACCGCCGCGGGCTGCCCGTCGAGCCACCCGTTGCTCTTGCCGTAACGCATCAACACCTCGGCGTCCTTCGCCGTCGTGCTCATCTGCTCAGCCCAGATCTTGTCCGTCCCGTTGCCCCACTTGCCCTCGATCGGAACGTCCTTGTCGAGCGCGTAGAACTGCTCGACCCGTCCGCCGAGCAGGTCCACCAGTGGCCCTGGCTGACGCTTCACCTGGAGGCCGTTGTCCTCATCCTTCATGCCCGAGCGCTGCCCCAGCACCAGGTGTCCGCCGTCGCGCACATACGCTTCAAGGTTCTTCGCCGCAGCCGGCGTCAGTACGTTCAGCGCCGGCGCAACCACCAGCTTGTACTGCGACAGGGGTGAAAGATCCGAGACCACATCCACAGACCGCACAATCGCACGAAGCGGACCGTAATACTCGGTCAGCGCCGCCACCGGGTCAAAGGCCTTGTTGTGTCGCTGCCAGTTGATCGCCCACCGGCTGTCGTAGTCCTGCAGCACGGCCACCTTCGATTCCACTGTCGTCCCCGCCAGCGCCGGCCCGACTTTCGCAAACTCCGCACCAAGCTGCGCCACCTCCGGATAGAGTGGCACCGGCGTTCCATCCGCACCCACCAGCACACCGTGGTACTCCTCCTGCCCGTTCAGCGCGCTCCTCCACTGCCAGTAGCTCACCGCCTCCGCGCCGTGGCCGACATCATGCCACGCCATCGCGCGCACCTCACCCTTGTCAAGCGCGTTGTTATCCGGCGACCAGTTCACAAAGCCCGGCTGCGTCTCCATGACCCAGAAGTTCTTGTGGAGAAAGCCGCGCGTCAGATCGTGCGCCATCCCGTTACGAACCGGATCGAGATGCCCGATCCCGACATAGTCGTCCCACGACGCAAAGTCGAGATCCTGCGCGACAACGTAGTGATCGTACCCGTCAAACCAGCCCATCATGTTCGTTGTGATCTTCTGCCGAGGCTCCGCATACTTCCGAATCGCCGCCAGGTGCAGCTGCGAGTAGCTCCGGTACGTGGCGGTTACAAACTGCTTCCAGTTCAGCAGCAGCCCCGGGTTCCCGTACTTCGTCTCGATCGGAATCTGCCGCCAGTCCGAATACGTCTCGCTCCAGTAAGCCGTCGTCCATCGCGTGTTCAGGTTCTCAAGCGTCCCATACTTCGCCTTCAGCCAGTCCTGCCACTGCCGCTTCGTCTCCGCATCGTACGACTCCGCCGCAAGCTCATTGTCGATCTGCCAGCCGATCACATTCTTGTCGTGCCCAAACCGCTCCGCCATCTTCTCGGTCACACGGCCCGACCAGCTCGCGGTACTTCGCATTCGTGAAATTGAACTGTTCGCGGTTCCCGTGCTCGTCCTTCCGCCCATCCTCCATCGTCCGCAGTGTGTCGGGATACTTCTGCGTAAGCCATGCAGGCGGTGCCGCGCCAGGCGTCCCCAGGACAACCTGGATGTGATGACGTTCGGCAGCCCGGATCGCATGGTCCACCCAGTCCAGCTTGTAGTCGCCCTCACTCGGCTCGAGCGCGCTCCACGCAAACTCCGTCACACGCACAAAGGTGACATGCGCCTTCTCCATCAGCGCGAGATCAGCATCCCAGCGCGACTCGGGCCACTGCTCCGGATACCAGGCCGTTCCCAGCGAAAGCGGTGGCGCACCCGGCACGGCGTCGGCCTTCTGTGAAAATCCAGCTGTAGTTGCCGCGCCAAGCAGCAGGCAGATCCAGGTCAAGCCCTTCCATCGCGCCATCGTCACTCCTCAATATCAAATCTCGGCGCTGCTTCCATTAGCCTCGGAAGGCATGCGCGCACGCCACAAGCATACGTGCGAAACGGAAAGCACGCTGTCGAACACCGGACCGTTCTTTGCGCTCGACGCGGCGCGGAGGCAGGAGGGCCGAACTGTCCACCGGGCGCTCCGCATTGGGCTCTGCGCGCTCCTTCACCGCACAACGCGAGCCCGAGCCCGGCACTTCCGTCAGCCGGACTAAACCGCAGTCCAGCCGCCGTCGATGATCATCGTGTGCCCGGTGATAAGGGACGCCGCAGGAGACGCAAGGAACACCACCGCACCAACCACCTCGGATGGCTCGCCGACCCGATGCAGGGCGGCGACCTTGCCGACCGTCTCCGCGTAGAACTCGGGGGAAGAGAGCGCCGGTTCGGTTCCCGGAGTATGGATAAAGGTGGGCGCGACCGCGTTGACGTTGATGTTGTGGACGCCCCATTCCACCGCCAGGCACTTGGTCAGATGTGCGATTCCTGCCTTCGTCATGCAATAAACCGACTCTGTCGGAAGCGCCACAAATCCGGCCTGCGAACTCATGTTGATAATGCGTCCCCCCTTCTGGCGCATCATGACTCTTGCCGCAGCCTGGCAGGCGAAAAAGGTCCCTTTCAGGTTGATCGCCAGGGTTCGATCGAAGTCCTCTTCCCGAACGTCGATCGCCATGTTTGTCGGCGCGATTCCCGTGTTGTTCACCAGGATGTCGAGCCTTCCAAAGTGCTGGGCGGCGGCCTCGATCGCTCGACGAACCTGCTCCAGATCGCCCATGTTCATCTGCAGCGGGAGAGCCACCCGCCCCATCGCCCGGATCTCCTCTGCGAGGCCTCCGTCCGACCCGATATCCCGAAGCCCGAGCGCCACCGATGCACCTGCCTCGGCCAATGCAAGCGAGATCGCCCTTCCAAGACCGCGGCCCGCTCCGGTCACAAGGGCAACCTGCCCGTCCAGACGGAATGTAGGTAGAACAGCCATAGGCTATTGTCGCCTCATTCCGACGTCTCAGGAGCCGTACTCATGACATAAAATCCCGGAGTCGTTCGATTCCAGCGCCTCGCTCCGGGTATGCGTTTTGCCTGATAATTGACATCTATGTCGAAACGAGAATTTCAAACCGAAGTCAGCCAGCTGCTCCAACTCATCATTCACTCCCTTTACTCGCACCCCGAGATCTTTCTGCGAGAGCTGATCTCGAACTCGTCGGACGCGCTCGATAAGCTGCGCCATTTGACGCTCACGGACGAGGTGTACAAGGCTCTTGCCTTCGAGCCTCGCATCGATCTCGAGCTCGACGAGGAGAACAAGACCCTTACTATCAGCGACACAGGCATTGGGATGAACGAGGAAGACCTGGTCTCGCACCTCGGCACCATCGCCCGCTCCGGTACCAAGAACTTCCTGTCGCAGCTTTCGGCGGATGCGAAGAAGGACTCGAACCTGATCGGTCAGTTTGGCGTCGGCTTCTACAGCGCCTTCATGGTGGCCGACCGTGTCGAGGTAGTCTCCCGTAAGGCTGGCGAAGAGCAGGCCTGGCGCTGGGTCAGCGATGGAACCAGCGGCTTCGATATTGAGCCTGCGGAGCGCCCCGTCGCGGGCACCACCATCCTGCTGCACCTGAACGAGGAAGGGAAGCAGTACGCGAACAGCTGGCGATTGCAGGAGATTGTAAAGAAGTACTCCAACCACATCGCCTTCCCGATCTTCCTCACCTACGACAAGAGCGAATGGAACGAGGCCGAGAAGAAGTCCGTGAAGGCCCGCACGACCGAACAGGTCAACGTCGCGAGCGCTCTCTGGCGACGTCCGAAGAGTGAGCTTAAGGAAGAGGATTACAAGGAGCTCTACAAGTCGATCACTGGCGCCTGGGAGGATCCGCTCTTCTGGTTCCATACCAAGGCTGAAGGCAGCCTCGACTACACCACGCTGTTCTACATTCCGGCGAAGGCCCCGCTCGATCTTTACCAAGCGGACTACAAGGTCGGGGTCAAGCTCTACGTCAAGCGCGTCTTCATCATGGACGACGCGAAGGAACTGCTGCCGCAATACCTGCGCTTCGTTCGCGGCATCATCGACAGTGAAGACCTGCCGCTGAACGTCAGCCGCGAGATCCTGCAGCAGAACCGCGTCCTGACCAGCATCCGCACGGCCAGCGTGAAGAAGATTCTCTCCGAGCTGAAGAACATTGCCGTCAACGAGCCGGACAAGTATCTGACGTTCATTACGGAATACAACCGACCTCTCAAAGAGGGCCTTCACGGTGACTTCGCAAATCGCGAGACCCTGCTTGATCTTGTGCGATTCAAGTCCACCAAGAGTGGAGGGCCTGACCAGCCTGAGCGAAGTGAAGTCACGGATGAAGGAAGGGCAGAAGAGTGTCTACTACATCACTGGCGGCGCCGAGTCTCTGCTCCGCACGTCACCTCTGCTCGAGATCTATAAGAAGAAGGATCTTGAAGTTCTCATTCTGGATGACGACATCGACGAGATCGTCTTCTCGGGCGTCGAGAAGTATGGCGAGATTGATCTGAAAGCGGTCAACAAGGCTTCGACCAGTGAAGACTTCAAGGACGAAGCGGAGCCTGACAACACGGAAGCCCTGCAGCCACTGCTCGACAAGCTGAAGGCGACGCTGGGGGACCGCGTGAAGGATGTACGTGCTTCCATGCGGCTGGCCGATAGCCCATCGTGTATCGTCTCGGACGAAGAGGAGCCCTCGCTGCAGATGCAGCAGATGCTACGTTCCATGGGACAGAAGGACTTTCCCGCGCCGAAGCCCACGCTCGAGATCAATCCCGATCACGAGATCGTGAAGAAGCTGCTGGCCCGTCCAGAGGATGCTGTTGCACAGGATGCCGCGTGGCTGCTTCTTGACCAGGCTCTGCTGATGGAGGGCGTACCGCTCCAGGATCCCGCGAATTTCGTCCAACGTCTGAACCGCATCCTCGAGAAGTCCGTTTAGCGCCATCCTGGTATGAACCTAGGTAGACATGGGGTGGGATCTCACGTCTTCCTTGTACCCGGTTCTGCGCTGCTGCTCCGTAGCAAGCCACGGAAAAGGCAGGTCAGAGTCGAGCAGGCTTTCGCGATGATGCTAGTCGATGAAGTAGCCAATGTCGGTCAGGACGCGATTATTCAGTTCGACACCGAGGAGGCGGACGTTGGGCGAGAGGCGCAGGTCACCCTGGAACCGCTCAAGAACGGACGACGGCAGCTCGGTCTTATCTCGAAGCATGCCGAGCAGCGTAGCGCTGTCTGTTGCATAGACGAAGTCGCCCGGGAGCCCGCAGGAGGGACGGATCGTTAGTGAGAGGGGAACCGTTGCTGCGTTAGGTCTTAGTGGAAGAGTGGAGTGAGCTATGAGGTTGACTCGCATGTTGGAGCCATTCAACCGGAGCATCCCGAACGGCTCTATCCCACGAACGGGTAGGCGGGATTCCTCTTTGTGTTGCCTGCGGCGGACTCGGATGCACGAACCCGCCGGGTAAAACCAAATCGGGATCAGAGGATACAGAGAGGCGGAGAGACCCAGCATCGCAACCAAGGTCGTTGGCGCAAGAACTTGCAGCGAGCACGTTTCGCTGAACTCCAACTGAACCGGCTTCAATCCTCACACGCAGGTCTCGGGGAGTGTGTACCAAAGAACCATTGTGCCGCCCGGATAATCTGCGTACAACAAGGGCGAGGCATTGAGGAGAGAGCGTGTTCGACGGGAACTCGGATCGACGGAGAAACAGGGTGAACGGATTCTTCGTCACCGTTTTGATCGTGGCAGCGCTCTACTTTGGACGCGAGATCTTTATTCCACTGGCGCTTGCAGGCCTGGTAGCGTTCCTTCTCGCCCCTGTCGCCACTCGCCTGGAGCACTGGGGCGTTCAACGAACGATAGCCGGATTGCTTGTGATCGGCCTGTCGTTTGCAAGCATCTGCGCTGTGGGTTGGGTGGTCCTCGGCCAGGTGTATAACCTTGCCGTCGAGCTTCCTCAATACCAGCAGAATGTAACGAAGAAGATCGACACGCTGCATCTTCATTCAGCGGGCAGGCTCACCAGCACTGTGCAGATGCTCACTAATGTCAGCAAGCAGATATCCAGTGTCAACGCGGAGGAACCCGTCCCAACATCGACGGTAGGAACAGTCCGACACCGCCGAACGGCAGGGACCCCAACCTCCCTCAGCAGTGACGCCGCACGAAAGGCTGGTGAACCAGTCCCGGTCAGGGTCGAGGAGCCGGAGATCTCGCTCGTCAGTCTGGCGGCAGAGGAGATACAGCCTCTTATCCATCCTCTGACCACGGCCTTCGTCGTCATCATCTTTGTTATTTTTATGCTTCTTGCGCGAGACGACCTCCGGGACCGAGCCGTTCGTCTGATTGGCAGCAGCCGAATACACATCACGACGGTGGCGATGACGGATGCGGGTGCCCGCGTCAGCCGCTATCTGCTGATGCAATTTTTTGTCAATGTCACGTATGGTGGGATCATTGGCTTCGCACTCTGGGGCATAGGCGTTCCGCACCCGCTGCTGTGGGCGGTGACAACGGCTCTTCTGCGCTTTATTCCCTATATCGGTATCCTCGCGGCCGGTGCTGGACCCGTCCTTGTGGCGCTCGCCGTCTCGCCGAACTGGGCAACTGTGGCCTGGACGTTTGGACTTTACGTCGTGATGGAGCTTCTCTCCGCGAATGCGATCGAGCCTTTCTTGTATGGCTCTTCGACCGGCGTCTCCGCGCTTGCGATCCTTGTCGCGGCGATCTTCTGGACGTGGCTTTGGGGCATCGCGGGGCTTCTGCTTTCAACTCCGTTAACCGTTTGCCTGATCGTCATAGGCCGCCATGTTCCGCGACTTGAATTCATTGGGGTGATGTTTGGCGAAGAGAGCGTACTCGACCCTCCGCAGCGGCTATACCAACGCATCCTCGCATCGGACTCGCAGGACGCTTCCCGACTGATCAACGACGAGTTGAAGAACCGATCCCGTGAAGCGGTCTACGACAATGTCCTCATCCCTGCACTCAGTTTCATCGAAGAGGCTCGGCACTCCGAAGAACTCGAACCAGATCGAGCTGAGCACGCATTGCACCGGATCGAGGAGCTCGTCGAGGAGCAATGGACCGCGCCAGCCCCCGTGAATACAGCGGACATGCGTGAACAGATCGTATGCGTTGCAGTTCGAGATTTCGCGGACGAGATATCCTGCCAACTTTTGGTCCACGTAGTCACCGAGACCTACCGGGTCCAAGTGCTTGCTGCAGAACTCCTCAGTGCAGATGTGATCGCAGCCATATCAGCAACCCGGCCAAGAGTCATATGCGTAGTCGGCATCCCTCCGCAGGCGATTCGTCATGTTCGGCTTCGGTGCCATCAACTCCGTCTCCGGTTTCCCGAGACGATCGTTGTCGCGTGCGTGCTTAGCACGAGTGTGACCTGTCCAATATTCGCAGTCGAATTCCGCTTGAAGATGCGCACCATGTTGTCTGCTCGTTGCAGCAGGCTCAGGAATACCTGGTCCAACTTGCCAACCCAGGGAACGCGCAAGCGCCTGCTTTACCACTACCCCCGGTGGTGGAGCAAACGCTGGAGGAGCATAAAGATGCTGCCCCTCTTGATGAGACAAAGGATGACGTCTTCGATCAGATTGCGAGTAGTCTTGCGAAAGCCTTCGAAGCTCCTATAGCGATCATCAACGTCCATGATGGGAGTAGTGCCTTTTGGCGATCTCAGTGTGGGCTGTCGACCGAGGAGACGGAATCTGGTTCAGCACTGCGGAACTCACTTCTCTGCCAGGAGTCCACCCTGCAGGGCAAGTGCATTGTTGTGCCCGACACTCTCGAGGATCCGCGCTTTCGCGACGATCCCACTGTTATGGCTATGGGCATTCGTTTCTTCGCCGGAGCCCCGATCTTCTCTCTGCAAGGTAAGGAGATCGGGTCCCTCTGTGTCTTCGACACGCGACCCCGGCAAGTGTCGGATCAGCAGAGCGATTCACTCAAATCCCTGGCGCAATCGGTCATGAATGCAATTGAGCTGCGTACCCCAGCTTCAGCACACATTATGGCTGAGTAGAGTCACCGTGAGCGGATCGCTATAAGGTTTACGAGTCCCCAGGTGCTGGGAGTCTGACCTGCATCTCTGTCATAACTGCCTCAACCTACCCGCAGTCGCCGGTCGCACGCACGCAGCGTGGTTCCAGGCGCGTTGCTCGTTGCTCGACTTCAACCTGGCTCTTGAGGGAAACTGGCCATATGGGCTAGGCTGTACGAAGGAGCGTGCCGCCCACCCGTCGGCAAGCCGCTCCATGCATCGGTGCGCCGCACCAAGACATTTGATGTACGAAACACCCCGCCCAGCATCGTGGGGCAGTACCCGGCGAGGAAATTACCAGAATGGCAAGTATACCGGCCCGTCTCGTGGGCCTTCTTTGCCTTGGAGGCTCTTTCCTGCTCGGGGAACCTGTCAGCGTTCGTCATCCACAAGGATCGGCCCACGGCTTTCTGGCCGTGAAAACTCTCGAGGGCCGGCGCATCGCCAATGGAGATATTACCCAGGTCGTCAAAGGTGATCGCGTCACCTCCCACGTGACTTTTCGTTTCCGCGACGGCTCAGTCGACGATGACGTCACTGTCTTCTCGCAACGCGATATCTTCCGCCTGATCACCGATCATCGGGTCCAGCGGGGGCCGTCCTTTCCGAAGCCCACTGACATGCTGATTAACGCACAGACCGGCGAGGTGACCACGCGCACTGCGGACGGAAAGAGCCATCAGGAGCACATGGATCTGCCGCCAGATATTTCGAACGGCCTGCCTCCCAACCTGCTGATGAATCTCCTTCCTTCGGCGCCTGAGACAAGGCTCTCATTCGTCGCGCCGTTGGCGAAGCCCCGCCTCGTTCAGGTGACGATCAAAGCAGAAGGCGAGGTCCCGTTCATGATCGGCGACACCCCACGGAAAGCCACAGACTACGTTCTACACGTGGAACTCGGCGGACTTACGGGCATCGTGGCTCCCATTGTGGGCAAACAACCGGCCGACTATCACATCTGGATTCTCACCGGTCCAGCGCCCGCGTTCATCCGCGAGGAAGGTCAGTTCTACGAGGGTGGCCCGATCTGGCGCGTGGAACAGATCAGCCCGTCATTCCCTCGCTGATCTATCCTGGCGTGCTGTAGACGCCGTGTATGACGACCGACTTAGCAACAGTCAGTGCGTCTGGAAAACGATCCCGGTGCCTCTCTCGCCAAGGGAGCTCAGATCAGGCCGCACCGGTGCGCCAACGGTGCTGATCCTCTGCAGCGTAGAGATCAGCGTGCGTGTATCCGAGAATGCGTCAAGGATTGTGTGGTTTCCTTCGGGCCAAGACGTTGAGTTCGACCCTTCCATAATCAGGTTCTTCATCTCGGGCTGGAGCAGACGTGCTGCGGCAAGTGCGCTCTCGCGATCCCCCGGCTGAAGCGAGTGGCACAGAAGGAAGACATCTACGGTTGCGGTGCTTAGAATCTGGCTTGCTTCGTTTAGATCAAGCGTGCTCCGCACGAGGAAGCCCGATCTCTCGAGTACCCAGCGGCGGGTCTCGATGAGGGTTTGATCGCTTCCATACATGAGAATGCGCGGAGAGAAGGCCATCCTGGGCTGACTTCCAAGGTGAGATGTGTTCGAGTCTATCGCCGCGGCTGGCGAAAAGTATGTTCGGTAAGCGACAGAACACCTTTGAAAACCACTGGCTGTCTGCTTGCGCACGGAGAGGGTGGTGGTGGCCAGAGACGGGATCGAACCGCCGACGCCGGCCTTTTCAGGGCCGCGCTCTACCACTGAGCTATCTGGCCTTGGCAGTGATATCAGACCCGCGAGCCGCCAAGAACGCCACGGGGTCAACAGAGAACAGCCTCTGCAACGCCTGTTGGACTAGCCGAGCTCCCGAGTCAACCGGGGCAAGGAACCAGCAAATCAAGCGCAAGTCGAGTATAGCAACGTGACGCCCGACCGCCAACAGACCAGCGATGCTCGTACCTCCCCCGCCCCGGTCCGCACGGGTTCACAACCGGTCGCATCACGTTCGCGCTATTCTCTGGAAAACCTGCTTCTCGAGGGTGTCTCAAATGATCCGCGATCTCGTGCGCGTTTTTGTAGTCGCACTCTGCTCCCTGTCCCTCACTGCGCAACTCCGGCCCGCCTCTGCGCAGACCCGTCGTTCCCCATCGCAGGCTCAACCGCCCGCCGTGCGACGAGGGAAGCCTAGACACGCGCCTACGACCTCGATCTACGAGACGCGAGCCGTTAGAGCCTTCGATACGGCGCGGCAGAGCCCGCTCGAGCTTCGTGCCTTCCTAACACGCATGCCGAAGGGGGCTGACCTGCACATGCACCTCAGCGGCGCAGTGTACGCGGAGACCTTTCTCGAGGATGCCCGCGCCGACCTCCTTTGCGTCGACCCGCGTACCCTCAGCCTCGCAAGGAATATCGGCACCAGCCGCAGCATTCCGCCCCAGCCCGTGTGCGGCGAAGGGAATGTGCGGGCGGATGCAGCTTTCGGGTCAGGGCCAGACGCTCAGCATCTCTACAATTCCCTAGTCGACAGCTTCTCGATGCGTTCCTTTGTCCCAAGCGCGGGCATCAGCGCGCACGACCAGTTCTTCGCGACTTTCGGTCGGATCTCCGGCATCTCGAAGTCGCATCAGGGCGAGTGGCTGGACGAGATCGCGAGCCGCGCCGTGGCCCAAAACGAGCAGTATCTGGAGATCATGGAGACTCCGCCGTTTCCGAACGTGGTCCGTCTCGCGGCTGAGATCGATTGGCCTCACGCGCAGCCCCGTCCGCTGTCGCTCGAAACGCAGGACATCACCGGGACCACGCGGGAGGAGCTCGCGGAACTTCGCGACAAGCTTCTTGCCGGTGGTCTCCGTGACGATGTCGCAAGAGACAGGCAAGATCTGGCCGGCATCCTGGCCTCCCGCAAGTCGATCGAGCGTTGCGGAGAGCCTAGTGCGTCGCCCGCCTGCTCCGTCGAGATCCGCTTCCTCTTTCAGGTTCTCCGCTCCAACCAGCCTCAGCTCGTCTTCGGCCAGACGCTCCTAGCCTTCGAGGTCGCTGCAGCCGAGTCCGCCACCCCCCACCCGATCGTCGTGGGCCTCAACTTCGTCCAGCCCGAAGACGACTACCTTTCCATGACCGAGTACACGCGCCAGATGCGCATGCTCGACTACCTGCACAGCGTCTATCCACAGGTCCACATCTCCCTTCACGCGGGAGAGCTCGCGCCCGGCCTCGTCCCGACCTCAGGCCTGCGCTTTCACATCCGGCAGGCAGTCGACCTTGGCCACGCAGAGCGGATCGGTCACGGGGTGGACATCATGTACGAAGACGAACCGAAGGCGCTTCTCAAAGAGATGGCCGAACGGCACGTCATGGTCGAGATCAATCTCACCTCGAACGATGTGATCCTCGGCGTCTCGCTCAACCGTCACTCACTTCCTGCATATCGCGCGGCCGGCGTTCCGACAGCTCTCTCGACCGACGACGAAGGGGTTAGCCGCATCGATCTCACACACGAATACGCACGTGCTGCGACGGACTTCAACCTTGGCTACCTGGATCTCAAGAAGATGGCTCGAACCTCGATTGAGCACTCGTTCCTCCCGGGTGCGAGCCTTTGGGTATCACCGGATGCGTTTGACCGGCTTAATCCGGCCTGTCTGGGCGAGCCGATCGGCAGTAACACCCCCACCCCGCGCTGCGGCGACTTTCTCCGCTCAAGTCAGAAGGGAGCACAACAGTGGCAGCTTGAACACCGGATTGCGGTGTTCGAGTCGACCTTGCCCTGAGCTCGCGCTCTTCTCTCGGCATCAGCGGTAGGCTGGCGCGCAAAGCTGTCAATTCCCAAAAGGGCAATTCTCGTCTGAACCAAGCTCGTATGGGGCTGTCAATACCCGAATCGCACCTTACCAAATACAGGGAGATCCACTTACGATTTGCTAGTCTTCAAGATAGATCAGGACCCCGGCAGGCAAACGCGTTTGATCAAACGGAATCTGCAGTGACTCGAAGGGTCGCTGTTGGAGTCTGTCGGAAGATCTATGAACCTTATCGTGCCTTGGCAAAGGAACACCTATATAAATGAAAGACTCGACCGTTTTCACTTCACCCCTTGCTTTCGATCTCTCCCAGCGCAGTATTGCTTATTTCTCTATGGAGATCGCCCTCTCGCCCGATCTGCCAACCTACTCCGGTGGCCTCGGCATGCTTGCAGGCGATACGCTCCGCTCTGCTGCGGATACGGGGGCGCCCATGGTCGCCATCTCGCTCGCTCATCGTCGGGGCTATTTCCGCCAGCATCTTGATGCTGCGGGCCAGCAGACCGAAACGGACGTTCCCTGGTCTCCAGAGACGACTCTGCCCAGCGCCGGTGAGACGATTCACATCGCCATGAACGGACGCAACGTCGCCATCCAGGCCTGGCGCTTCGACGTTGTCGGCGTAACGGGCCACATCATTCCTGTCTTTCTGCTCGACACCGACGTTGAAGGCAACCACCACTGGGATCGTCACCTCACCGATCATCTCTACGGTGGGGATAGTTTCTACCGCCTCTGCCAGGAGACCGTGCTGGGGCTGGGCGGCATCCACCTGATACACGCGCTCGGCTGTCGGCCTGAAGTTCACCATATGAACGAGGGCCACGCCGCCCTTCTCTCAATCGGTCTCCTTGAAGACCAGCTGTGGCAGCTCCACGGGCGCCCGATCTCAACTGCAACGGAGTTCGACTTCGATCTGGTAAAGCACCAGTGCGTCTTCACCACGCATACGCCCGTCCCCGCTGGCCACGACCAGTTCGGCCTCGATCAGATGCACCAGGTACTCGGCCAAGAGCGCGCCTCCGTTATCGAACGTGCCGGCGCGATCCACAACGGCTGCCTCAATATGACCTACCTTGCCCTGCGCTTTTCACGTTTCGTGAACGGTGTCGCCATGCAGCACGGCAAAGTATCCCAGCACATGTTCCCGGAGGTCCCGGTTCACGCCATCACCAACGGCGTACATGCTGCCACCTGGCTTTCCCAGCCCTTCCAGCAGCTTCTCGACCACGAGATCCCAAGCTGGCGCACAGATAACCAGTACCTTCGCTCGGTATACGGCATTGCTCCCGCACAGATCGCCGCAACGCATCACATCGGCAAGCTTGCGCTGATGGACAACATCAAGCGGCGGACGGGCCAGCAGTTCGACGCCAACATTCTGACGCTGGGCTTTGCTCGCCGGGTAGCTACCTACAAACGCGCCAGTCTCTTGTTTACTGATCCCGCGCGTCTCACCCGCATTGCTGAAAAGATGGGCGGCCTGCAGATTCTTTTCGCCGGAAAGGCACACCCGGCCGACCAGGGAGGAAAGGCATTGATCCGCGACGTCTTCTCGGCAGCCGCGCACCTCAATTCGTCCGCACTCAAGATCGTCTATCTCGAGAACTACGACTGGGGGCTGGGGGCGCAGCTCACGCAGGGCGTCGATGTCTGGGTCAACACTCCACTGCGACCCTACGAGGCATCTGGCACCTCCGGCATGAAGGCTGCTCTCAATGGGGTTCCGTCGCTTTCGACCCTCGACGGCTGGTGGATCGAAGGCTGCGCCGAGGACATCACGGGATGGGCCATTGATGACTTCGACACCGTCGCCGAGGAGGCCGGAAGTCTCTACGACAAGCTCGAAAACCACATCGCCCCTCTTTATGCCGACAGACAAGCATGGGCACGGATGCAGCAGCACTGCATTGCAATGAACGGAACGTTCTTCAACACCCACCGGATGCTGGCACAGTACGTCTCAAACGCCTATCTACCCGCAAGCGAGGTGGGAGCCATTTCCGACCTGGAAGAGTTCACGCGACAGCCTGTGGACCCAACAATCGCCAGCGTTGTTCCCGTAACCGCGCTCGCCTAATTGTGCGTCTCAGAGAGGCCGCCTCCCACACTGGTGCAGGAGGCGGTCTTGCCTTTTAGCCCGCCGCAATGCCGTACTTCTCCCAGAGGAAGTTCCGCACATGCTGGGGCGTCTCCGCCGCAAGCTCCTGCCAGGTCAACAGCCGAAGCCGATCGCGTAACTCCCATCGCCGCACAGCCCCTATCACCCGAAACCAGCTCTCGACCATGCTTTCCCGGCGCCCATCGCACAGCACCATAAAGCGTTGCTCGCGCGCATGCGCTGCAAGCACACCACGGATGAGCTGGTACCCCGCGTAGGGGGCGTCAGCGTCGGCTCGCAGACGCGGAAGCATGTCTACATGGAAGACTTCATACAGATCCCGATAACGCTCCACCAACGCGGGCCTTGCCTGCTGAAATCCAGTCTCCGTGAGCTTTGCCTCAACCAGGTATTCCCCGAGCTGCATGTCGACCTCCGTCCGATCTCTCCGGCCGTTTGTAAACGGCACGTGAACCCGCACGCCAAACTCTGGTCGTAGACCTGCATCGGCACCAAGCAGCCGGCATACCCCGGGCCTCCGCATCATGCCCGGATAACAAAACACATTCATCAATAACGCATCCGAGCTGTTTGCGCAGTCCAGTTCCGCCCTCCACCGGTCATGCCTCCGGGCCACACTCCGGCCGGCGGTATATGTCTTTTTGAGACGCTTGCACCAGTCATGGTCAGCCATGATTCTTCGATAAGCGGCACCAAGAAAATTCCCATGCTCGGCCCCGTTTGCATCTCCCGCGTAGATGACACAAGGCACCGAGCCATAGGTCGACTCATGCACGAGCTGCTCAGCGAAGCGCAAGTTTCGCGCGCTCAACTCGCGCCGCAGCGCCGCGGACGAAATGCAGGTCGGGTGGTTTTTTAGGCCCATGCACTTCAATGTATGGCGAAGATAAGACGAAAGCAAGCGGGTGTCCAGTTCAATGTCACCCGCAGCAGGCTGTGGCTCCGGGGCCAGCGTACGCTTGCCAGTCCTGCTCTTTGCTTTCTCAAACCTCAGTCGCAGCCTGTCAAAGAAGAGGTAGACCACCGGAGTGGTGAATAGTGTCAGGGCCTGCGACACGATCAAACCGCCGACGATGGTGACCCCCAGGGGGCGTCGCAGTTCGCTTCCTGTGCCTCGTCCCAGCGCCAAGGGAAGGCCGCCGAGCAGAGCCGCCATGGTTGTCATCATGATCGGCCTGAACCGCAGAAGGCACGCCTCGTAGATCGCCTCCTCCGGCGTCTTGCCCTGCTCGCGTTCGGCCACAAGGGCGAAGTCGATCATCATGATCGCGTTTTTCTTCACGATGCCGATGAGCAGGATAATGCCGATCATCGCGATTACGCTTAGATCGATATTGAAGATCAGCAGGGCCAGGATCGCGCCCACCCCCGCGGAAGGCAGAGTAGAAAGGATCGTGAGCGGATGGATAAAACTCTCGTAGAGGATACCCAGCACGATATAGACCGCAACAATGGCCAACAAGATCAGGTAAGGCTCGGACGAGAGCGACGCTTGAAAGGCTTGCGCCGTGCCCTGGAAGCCGCCCCGAATGGTAGACGGCATGCCGATGTTGATCCGTGTCTGCTCGATGGCGTCCGTAGCGTCGCTGAGTGAGGCGCCCAGGGTCAGGTTGAAGCTCAGCGTCGTCGCGGGCGATTGTGACTGGTGATTCACGGTCAACGGGATTCTCTGCGTTTCAAAGTGCGTGACTGCGGAGAGCGGAATCATTGCGCCCGTCGTGCTCTTCACGTAGATATTCTTGATCGCGTCTGGATCCTGCTGATACTGCTGATCGACCTCCATCACCACGTGATACTGGTTCAATGGTCGGTACGTGGTCGAGACCTGCTTCTGCCCGAACGCATCGGACAAGGTCGCGTCAATCGCGAGGGGCGAGACTCCCAGTCTGCTTGCCGTATCGCGATCGATCACCAACTGCGCCCGCAGCCCTTGCTCCTGCTGATCGGTGGCTACGTCCTTCAGCTGTGGCAACTTCTGCATCTCGGCCATCAACTTCGGTGACCAAGCGTTCAACTCCGCGAGATTATCGGACGTGAGGGAGTATTGGTATTGTGTCGCCGAATTGCGACCCCCGATGCGCAACTCCTGTTGCGACTGTAAATAGAGCTGCGCTCCAGGGATCCCGCTGGTCTTTGGCCGCAGCCTGTTCAGGATCACCTCAGCCGTATCCCCGGTTTTCTGCCGCTCCGCATCCGGCTTCAGGAAGATGAACATGCTCCCCGAGTTGCCGCCACCGCCGCCCGGTCCGCCTCCGCCAACGAAGGACATCAGATTCTGGACACCTGGATCCTGCTGAACAATCGCAGAAATCTGCCCCACCTTCTGCTTCATCGCGTCGAAGGAAACATCCTGCTGCCCACGTATCTGGCCACCTACACGTCCTGTATCCTGCTGCGGGAAGAAACCCTTCGGTACCAGGACGTAAAGGTAAACATTCAACCCGAAGGTCAGGATCGTGATCGTCAGAACGAGTCTCTGTCGTCGAAGAACCCACCTCAGGCCCCGCTCATATTCGGCCGTCATCCAATTCAGGCTCTGCTCGCCCCACATGTACAGGCGACCGTGCTTGCCCTCGCTATGTGGCCGCAGGAATTTTGCGCTTAGCATGGGGGTCGTCGTTAGCGAGACGAACAGCGAAACCAGGATCGCGACTGAAAGCGTGACCGCAAACTCCCGGAACAGCCGCCCACGATGCCGCCCATGAGAAGAATCGGGATAAAAACCGCAATGAGTGACGTACTCATTGACAGGACCGTAAACCCGATCTCCTTCGACCCTTTCATGGCCGCATCGAAGGGCGTCATGCCGCTCTCAAGATGACGCGAGATGTTTTCGATCACGACGATTGCGTCATCCACCACAAAGCCCGTCGAGATGGTTAGAGCCATAAGGCTGAGGTTGTCCAGCGTGTACCCGAGGAGGTACATCACGCCAAAGGTTCCAAGAGAGACTGAGCGGTACCGACACGCTCGGGATCAAGGTCGATCGAACCTCCCGCAGGAAGAGGAAGACAACCATGATGACGAGGAGGATTGAGATTACCAGTGTCCTGCGTGACATCCTTCACCGAGGCCCTGATCGTCGTTGTTCGATCGAGCGCGACATTGATTTTGATAGCTGGCGGTATGGAGGCCTGCAGTGTGGGCAACATGCCAAGGACGTTATCCACCGTTTGGATTACGTTCGCGCCCGGGCTCTTGAAGACCACGACGAGAATCGCGGGCTTGCCGTTGAACAGACCTCCCGTGTGGATATCCTCGACTCCGTCGAAGACGCGCGCGACATCCTGAATGCTCACGACACCGTGCGCGGCCGCCGCGCCACCCGTTTCCGTTGCTGAACTCGAACTCGCCGAGCTCCCGTTACCTGTACTCCCGGTGCTTCGCAGTCCCTGTCGCCGCGCTGGTGCCAGTGCCGGTTGCGGCCGTGCCCCCACTTGCGCTCGCAGCGCCGGTGGAGCTTGTTGTCGAAGCGCTGGAAGCGGCTGCTACCGACGCGGGCAAGCCTGTGCTCGCCGCCGCAGAACTCACCGGCCCACGATCGGTCGCAATAATCAGCGGAGCATACGCTGCCGCCCCGAAGAGCTGATCCGTCGTGCTGACGGTCCATCGCTGATCTGCACCGGTCAGGTATCCCTTTGGCTGGTTCACGTTGATCGTGCTGATGGCGGCCCGCAGTGCTTCGAGCCCGATTCCGGTGTTCGCGAGCAGGTTAGGATTGGCCTCAATCCTTACAGCTGGCTTCGCGCTGCCACCGCAGAACGTTTGCCCGACACCCTCCACCTGCGCGATCTTCTGAGCGAGGATGCTGTCGCACGCGTCGTAAAGCTGCGGCACATTCAGAGTCTCGGAGGTTAGCGCCAGGATCATGATCGGCGCGTCCGCCGGGTTGATCTTGCGATAGGTCGGGTTGCTCGGCAGGTTCGCTGGCAGCTGGCTCTGCGCGGCGTTGATCGCTGCCTGCACATCCCGCGCCGCACCGTTGACATCCCGGCTCAGGTCGAACTGCATTGTGATTGAAGCGCTCCCGGTCGAGGAGGAGGACGTCATCTCGTTGATGCCCGCTATTTTCGAAAACTGCCGCTCAAGAGGTGTCGCGACTGACGATGCCATCGTCTCGGGATCCGCTCCCGGCAGGCCGGCACCTACCGAGATCACGGGATATTCGACCTCCGGAAGACTGGCTACGGGCAGCAGTTTATAAGCCACGGCACCTGCCAGGATCACCGCCGTCGAGAGCAGAACGGTTGCCACGGGACGCTTGATGAACGGCGCAGAAAAATGTACCGAGCCGGCAGTGGGCAGGTCTTCGAAGTCTTGCTCCGCCTTGCGCTTCCCCGCCGGCTCCGCTTCGTACTTTCTGTGCTCGTCCATCACCCTCAGTCCGCGCTCACGGCGTGCTCATGCTCCCGAAGCTCAGCATCGGCCTCGGCTGTATGGAGGTACTTCCGCCCAATCCGGTCGAAGAACAGATAAACCACCGGGGTTGTAAACAGCGTCAGCACCTGCGAGACGATCAGGCCGCCAACGATGGCAATGCCCAGGGGACGCCGCAGTTCGCTTCCGGTTCCTGTGCCCAACGCGAGCGGTACGCCGCCAAGCAGCGCTGCCATGGTCGTCATCATGATTGGCCGGAAACGCAGAAGGCAGGCCTGGTAGATCGCCTCCTCCGGATCCATATTCTTCTCGCGTTCCGCTTCCAGCGCGAAGTCGATCATCATGATCGCATTCTTCTTCACGATGCCGATCAGCAGGATGATGCCGATCAACGCGATGACACTGAGGTCGATGTGAAAGATCAGGAGCGCCAGGATCGCACCTACACCCGCCGAAGGCAGGGTCGACAAGATCGTGATCGGATGAATATAGCTTTCGTACAGCACGCCGAGGACGATGTACACGACGATAAGAGCCGCAAGGATGAGGATCGGCTCGTTGGTCAGAGAAGCCTCGAAGGCAGCAGCGGACCCCTGGAATTGCGCGTTGACGCTTGGCGGCATATTCAGGTCTGCCTTCGCCTTGTTCACGGCGCTTACGGCATCTCCAATCGACTTTCCGGGAGCCAGGTTGAAGGAGATCGTGACCGCAGGAAACTGCCCCTGGTGGTTGATCGCCAGCGAGGCGGCGCGTGGCTCAAAGTGCGTGAAGGTCGAGAGCGGAACCTGCGTTCCGTTCGAGCTCTTCACGTAAATGTTATCGAGCGAGTCCGGGTTGCGCTGAAACTTGGGAGCGACCTCGAGCACAACATGGTACTGGTTCAGCTGCGTGAAGATGGTCGACACCTGCCTCTGCCCAAACGCATCGTCAAGGGTGTCGTCGATATTCTGCGGCGTGATCCCAAGTCGGCTCGCGGTGTCGCGATCGATCACGAGATGAGCCTCCTGGCCGCTCAGCTGCTGATCGCTCGCAACGTCCGTCAGGATCGGAATCGTCTTCAGTTTGTCGATGAGCGCACCCGTCCATGTGGCGAGTTCATCCGTGTTCGCGTCCTCCAGTGTGTACTGGTACTGCGTACGGCTCACGCGATCTTCAACCGTAAGATCCTGCAGGGGCTGCAGGAAGCACTGAATACCATTCACCTGCGCCACCTTTGGCTGCAGGCGCTGGATGATGTCGGACGCTGTAGTCGTGCGGGCCTCGCGGTCCTTCAGGTTAATTTGAATGCGACCACTATTCAGGGTCGTATTCGTTCCGTCGATCCCGATAAACGACGAGACGCTTTCGACGTCCGGATCCTTCAGAATGATCCTCGCCAGCTCCTGCTGTCGGGCACCCATGGCCGCGAAGCTGATCGTCTGCGGAGCCTCCGTGATCCCCAGCAGTACCCCCGTGTCCTGCACCGGGAAGAAGCCCTTCGGCACGATGATGTAGAGGTAAAGGGTCAACAGGAACGTCGCCGCAGTGACCAGCAACGTGATCACCTGGTGCCGCAGTACGAACCGTACGCCTACGCCATACCTTTCGATGACATAGTCGAAGAACTGTTCGCTCTTCTTATAGATCTGGCTTTGCTGGCTGTCCGGCTTGTGCTTCAAAAGCTTTGCGGCCATCATCGGCGTTAGCGTCAACGAGACGACGGCGGACATCAGAATAGTCACCGAGAGGGTGACCGCGAATTCGCGGAAGAGTCGGCCCACGATATCGCCCATGAACAAAAGCGGAATGAGCACGGCGATCAATGAGACAGTCAGCGAGAGAATCGTGAACCCAATCTGTTCCGATCCCTTCAGCGCGGCCGTAAGCGGATCGTCCCCCATCTCGAGGTAGCGGCTGATGTTCTCGATCATCACAATCGCGTCGTCTACAACAAAGCCTGTAGAGATCGTCAACGCCATCAGGCTGAGATTGTTGAGGCTGTAGCCGAGCAGGTACATCACACCGAAGGTGCCCACGATCGACAGAGGCACGGCTACCGCCGGAATGATCGTCGCTGCGATCGATCGTAGGAACAGGAAGATCACCATTACGACCAGCGCGATGGTGAGCATTAACTCGAACTGCACATCCTTCACGCTCGCCCGGATCGTGTTTGTGCGGTCCGTCAACACCTGTAACGTTACATTGGCCGGAAGAGACGCACGAAGCTGAGGCAACAGCTTCTGCACCTCGTTTACAACGCCAATGATGTTTGCGCCCGGCTGCCTCTGGATATTTACGATGACCGCGGGCTTCAACATCGCATCGACAGCCGGCTTGTCCTTCGTGGCGGCCTGCGCCGCCGTTCCCATCCACGCAGCCTGGAACAGATTTTCCGAACTGTCGATCGCATCCGCCACATCGCTCAGCCGCACCGGCGAGCCGTTCCGATAGGCAATGATCACCTTGGCGTAATCGGCACTCGAGAGCAGCTGGTCGTTTGCTCCGATGGTGAATGCCTGTCGCGCGCCGTTCAGATTTCCCTTGGCCTGATCGACGTTCGCGGTCCCAAGCGCGGTACGCATATCCTCGAGACTCAGGCCGTAGTTTGCCATTGCCATCGGGTTTGCCTGGATTCGTACCGCCGGCTTCTGCCCCCCGGCAATCGACACGAGACCCACGCCCGAGAGCTGCGAGATCTTCTGGGCGAGAAGCGTGTCTGCAAGATCTTCTACCTTCGAGAGCTCAAGCGTATCGCTCGTCATGGCCAGCGTAAGGATGGGCGCATCCGCCGGGTTCACCTTGCTGTACACGGGTGGGTTCGGCAGGTCCTTGGGCAAGTAGCTTCCTGCCGCGTTGATTGCCGCCTGCACATCCTGCTGTGCTACGTCGATCGACTCTGTGAGCGAGAACTGCAGCGTGATGACACTGCCGCCACCGGAACTCGTTGAGGTCATCTGGCTCAGCCCAGGAATTTGACCGAACTGCCGTTCAAGTGGCGCAGTCACCGAACTCGACATCACCTCGGGACTGGCGCCCGGGTAGAACGTCAGCACCTGGATCGTCGGGTAGTCCACCTGTGGAAGTGCGGAAACTGGCAGCTGTTGATAGGCAACGAAGCCCGCAAGCAAAATGGCCACCATCAGGAGCGAGGTGGCCACCGGCCGGAGGATAAATGGCCTCGACGGACTCATGGTTGCTGACCCCCTGGAGCGCTTTGCCTACCCTTTTTCTGACCTGCCTGCTGCCCGGTATCGACCGTTCTCCCCGTTCCTGCCTGCGACGCGTCTGTCGTCGCACCCACAGCTTTCGTTGTCGCGCGAGGTGCACCGGCCTTTGGGATCACGCGCGCGCCATCTTTCAGCTTCTCCTGCCCATCTACGACGATCTGGTCGCCAGGATTCACACCGCCAGACAGGATCACGCGTGATCCCTCGGTCAGCTCCACCTGGACTGGGACCGCTTCGACGTAATAACTCGGCCCGCTCGGAGTTCCAGCGGCAGAACCTGCAGCACCTTTGGATCGAGCGCCTGGCCCCCCGTTTGCCTTTGCAGATACCGCACTTTGCCCAGACGCACTGGTGCCCGATTTGCTGTCCTGCTTATCTGGTGGCGGCTCGCCCGGCTTGACGACGTATACAAAGCTCCCCTGTGTTCCCGTCTGGATTGCAACGACCGGAACGACGATCGCATTCTGTCTCTGCTGGAGAATTAGCCGAACGTTCACAAACTGGTTCGGAAACAACGCCCCATCTTTGTTGTCGAAGATTGCCTTGACCTTGTCGGTTCCCGTGGCCGTATCGATCTGGTTATCGATAGTCAACAGCGTTCCGGTCGCAAGGTGCGTCGTCTCGGAGCGGTCGTAGGCCTCAACAGCCATCTTCTGCCCGGTACGCGTTCGCTCCGTGACCTGCGGAAGCTGGTCTTCCGGAAGCGTGAATATGACCGAAATTGGATGAATCTGAGTGACGACTACGAGCCCGTTCGCATCCGCCGCATGCACGATGTTGCCGGGGTCCACCTGACGCAGCCCCACCACACCGTCGATCGGTGAAGTTACCCGCGTATACGTAAGGTTCACCTTCGCGGCCTGGATAGCGGCCTGATCGGCGGCGATCGATCCTGTAGCTTGCCCGGCGTTCGAGATCTGTGTCTGCTGGCTTTCCCGGGAGACCACCCCGGCCTGGAACAGCGCAGTGTACCGCGCCGCCTCGGCATCCGCGTTCTTTGCATTCGCCTGATCTTTGGCCAGTTGGCCCTCGGCCTGTGCCAGCACGGCCTGATACGGTCGTGGATCGATCTCCAGCAGCAACTGCCCCTTGCTTACGGTCTGCCCCTCACGGAAGTTCACCCGAAGCAGCTGTCCATCTACCCGCGGCTTGATTGTCACTGTGTTGTACGCGGTTACCGTGCCAAGAGCCGTCAGATAGATCGGCATGGTCTGCTGCTGTACCGGCTGGGTCTGGACTGGCGTAGGCCGGTTCGCCGCAGCTTCCATCTTCTGCGATTGTGCGTCGAGCTTCTGGCGATTATGGTGAATGATCCACACCACGCCGCCAATGGCGAGCAGGATCGCCACAAGGATGAGCCACTTCCGTACGGACGTATTCGCCGGCTTCTTCGGGGCGGGCTGCTCCTTGTGAGAATCCGGCTCGGGCACCGCCAAGTGACGCTTCTGCCCGGTCAGCTCCTCTTCCCTGGTGATTGCAGAAGACATTCTTGGTTGCACCCTCTTTCACGCAGATCAACTACGTCCCGCCTTGGGGGACAGGTAACATAGATGATACTGACGCTGTATCTTCCGGGAAGGTTTCATGAACCACCGCGGAAGTGGGCGAGCTACAACGCACTTCCGTTTACGGCTTTAGACCGGAACCGCCGATTTGGACACGCAACTGCTCTCTAAAGCGAGAAAGGACTAGTCTTTGTCCAGCACCGTCCCGTCTACGAGTGATTATTTCGGGCCCACAATCGCCTCGACTGTCCCACTCTGCGTCGATCTCGATGGCACTTTGGTGAAGTCCGATACCCTTGTGGACTCCACCCTCGCCCTGGCGCGCCAATACCCCTCTAAGCTGCTTCAGCTCCCGCGCTGGCTTGGAGAGGGGAAGGCTGCCCTGAAACGCCACATCACATCCTCGGTCGAACTTGACGTCGTTCACCTTCCCTACAACGAGGAGCTCCTTGCGTTT
This sequence comes from uncultured Acidobacteriaceae bacterium, assembly GCA_963752655.1. Classification (GTDB taxonomy): domain Bacteria; phylum Acidobacteriota; class Terriglobia; order Terriglobales; family Acidobacteriaceae; genus Edaphobacter. The sequence goes on along the minus strand of CAVVZK010000002.1, from coordinate 445,814 downwards.
CTTACGGAGCAGCATGCCGCTGGGAGGCAGATATACCTCGCCACCGCTGCAGACCGGGCGCTGGCGCAGCGGGTCGCGGACCACCTGGGCCTCTTCGCGGGCGTCTTTGCCTCAGATGGCTCGACCAACCTCGCCGGATCCAACAAGCTCGCCGCCTTTCGGGAGCGCTTCGGCAACAACTTCTGCTATATCGGCAACGCCAGTCCTGATCTCCCTCTGCTTTGCGCGTGTCTCGAGCCCATGGTCGCAAACCCAACTCGCGGTCTCACCTCCGGTCTGCGCTCCTCGAAGGTCACCCTACACCGCACGTTTTCGGAGAGCACCGCCTCTCCCAAGGCCTGGCTCAAGGCAATACGTCTGCACCAATGGGCCAAGAACGTTCTGCTGTTTCTTCCCCTTCTGCTTGCGCACGCCCGATCTGTCGGCCTCCTTGCCGGCGCTCTTGTCGCCTTCTTCTCCTTTGGACTGTGCGCGTCCGCGACCTACATCATCAACGATCTGCTCGACATTGAAGCCGATCGCCTCCACCCGCGCAAGCGCCGTCGTCCGTTTGCCTCCGGAGACCTGTCTGCGATCCAAGGCGTCTTGGTTATCCTCGTCTTCTTCGTGGCCGCGATAGCCCTGGCCTTCGCAGTTCCTCTTGTTGTTGCCGCGATCTCGCCCAACCTCGCTCTCGGGCACCCTTACAAGTTCATCCAATGGCTCGCAATCTATACCCTCTGCACGCTCGCCTACTCCCTCCGCCTCAAGCGCGCCATTCTTATCGATGTAATCGTCCTCTCCGGCCTGTACACGATCCGGATCATCGCCGGATCCGCCGCCACAGGTATTGCCGTGTCAACATGGCTCGCCGGCTTCTCCATCTTTTTCTTCCTTTCGCTCGCCTTTGTGAAACGCTTCGCTGAGCTTGAGAGTCTCAGGGCCCGCGGTGGCATCACCTCAAAAGGCCGCGGCTATCACATCGACGACATCGAGCAGCTCCGTTCCTTCGGCTCCGCAAGCGCATACGCCTCGGTCGTCGTTTTTACGCTCTATATCTCCAATCTTTCCAATGCGACCGAGCTCTACCGCCACGATAAACGGCTCTGGCTCCTGGTCCCAGTGCTCCTCCTGTGGCTCAGCCGGCTGTGGCTCATTGCCAGTCGCGGCCAACTCAATGAGGACCCCGTCGTCTACGCGATCACCGACAAGCGCTCGCTCGCGCTCGGAGTTGTGGTCGTGGCCATCGTTCTGTCGGCCCTCTAAGTCCACGCACAGTGAGGAGACCGGGTCGCGGCCGGCCCTTACGGGCGCGCGAAAAAACCCTTTCGCGCCTGAACGATCAGCCGCTTATCCTTCGCTCTCAGTTCCAGCTTGTGATAGCTGTTCGGCTTGATGTCGGCCGGCGGCGTGTAACCCAGCTCGTATTGCAGGCGCAGATCCTGGCTGATCTGCGCGAAGATCTCTCGAAGCCCCAGCGTACGCGAGACCGTAAAGACTCTCCCGCCTGTGCTCTCAGAGAGCTGCTTCAGGATCGCCATTCCAGGGTCGGCTATCGCAGCTGGTCGCCCGGCTGGCAGACGCTGGTTCATTCCCCATGCTGTACAGGACGGAGTAGATCTGGACGTCCGCGCGCTGCGCCTGCTCAACCGCCTCGGCGAGCGATCGATGGCTTCCGTTATCTCCGCCGTCGGTCAGGATCACAATTGCTTTGCGTCCGGTCTCGCTCGCGAGGTAGCTCTTCGATACAGCGTAGACCGAGTCGTTCAAAAGTGTTCCGGGCATTGTTGACGCTCGCGGACTCAGGCGGAGCAGTGCAAGGTGGAGCGCATCGGCGGAGTTTGTCATGCCACTCAGCAGCACCACGCTGGTGTCGAACTGCACGAGCATCGCGCGGTCCTCCTTCCGCCGAAGCATGGTCTCGAAAAACACGTCGCTGGCCAGCGACTCGTCCCCTATAAACGTGCGCTGGCTTCCGCTCGTGTCAACGAGAAGAGCGAATGTCAGTGGCAGTTCAGACCCTTGCGAGAAGTACCGGATCGGCTCCTCGTTGCCGTCCTGCTTCAGAACGAAATCGTCTTTGCTGAGACCTCCCTTTACCTCCCCATCCTTGCTCTTCACAACGGCGGAGATCGCCACCATGCGCGTGCTGACCTTGAGGGTCGTCACCGGCTGCTCCGGCTGAACTGCCGTGGCGTCCGCGGCAGGCGCTGTCGCCTGCCCCAAGACCGTGGCAGAAAGCATCCCCAGGCAAATCCATACGACCGTCTGCTTCACGAGCTCATCTCTCCTGTCGTCCCGCGAAACATGTGTGCGCTCCCGACACTGGACCGCAGGTCCCTGCCCCTTACTGGCTGGCGTCGTCCACGGCCGCAGATCCCTGAAGGTTGTTCAAGGCGAATCATGTTGCACGAAAAGAGTAAACTGATTCGGGAGACCGCAGCATACGGGGTGGGCTCTACCGTGCACGAGACCTCTTCTTGATCCGAGTGCTTTCGGTCTGCGCTCCTCGATCTCCGTTCGTTGTCGTACCCTAAACAGGCAATGCCAGAGACGATCCCGAAGCTCGCCACCCACGACGAACCGGCCTTGGAAGCCGCCTTCCAAACCCTTACAGAGGAGGTCGCCGCCCAGGCCGCGGCCCTTACCTCGCCCGAGACCCGGGAAGCCTTCCGTCTACATTGGCTGGGCCGCAAGTCCGGGCGACTCAAGCTGATCAGCGAAGCCTGGCTTCAATCCGCTCCGGCCGAAGCTCGCAGGTCCATCGGCCTCCGCTTCAACCAGCTCAAGCAGCAGATCGAACACACCCTGGAGGCGGGGCTTTCCGCTCCTGCACAAGCCCCGCAAGCAGGGGTGGGAATCGATATCACGCTTCCCGGGATCGTTCGCTCTCCGGGCATTCCTCACCCGCTGATCGAGACCATGCACGCCGTCGTCAAGGTCTTCGAGGGCCTCGGCTACTCCGTCAACCTTGGACCACAGGTCGAGACCGACTTCTACAACTTCGAAGCCCTGAACTTTCCCCCGAACCACCCCGCCCGCGACACCCAGGACACGCTCCTGATCGCCGGCCAGCACAGGAAGCCGGCGCCGCGACCGGCTCCTGATGCGCACCCATACCTCGCCAGTCCAGATTCGCACGATGGTTGCCGCCGACCCTCCGATCCGCATCGTGATCCCGGGCAAGGTCCACCGCAACGACGCGGCCGACGCCACCCACTCGCCTATCTTTCACCAGGTTGAAGGCCTCGCTGTCGACACCGACATTACCTTCTCTGATCTCAAGGGCACCCTCGATCACGCTATGAAAGCCCTCTTCGGCCACGACGTCAGAACCCGATTCTTCCCCTCTTTTTTCCCGTTCACCGAGCCCTCGGCCGACGTCCAGATCTCCTGCATCTTCTGCGGCGGCGGCGGCTGCCGCAAGTGCAAACACTCCGGCTGGATCGAACTCCTCGGCTGCGGCATGGTCGACCCAAGCGTCTTCGCTGCCGTAACCTCGGAACGCGCGCGGCTCGGCCTTGACTCCACACCTTACGGCCCCGGCCGCATCTCCGGCTTCGCCTTCGGCATGGGCGTTGAACGTATCGCCATGATTCTCCACGGCGTCTCCGACATCGGGCAGTTCTACTCCGGAGACATGCGCTTCCTCGAGCAGTTCGCCTAAAGCTCCGGCGCGTAGTTAGGAGGGTCCTACTTCGTCACGGGCGTAGGAAGCGGGTTCACCGGGTTAACCAGGATCGCCATCACCACCGGCGAGAGAGCCTTGTCTGCGTTCTTCAACAGCAGCGACACCTGCCACATCTGCTCTTCCGAAAGGATGTGCTGGTAGGCGGGCATCCCGGTCAGCCGGATCCCGTTATCCACCTTCCAGTAGGTCTCGCCTACCTCGTCGTCGCTCACGCCGACAACGTCGCTGTTTCCATGCTTCTTCCACAGTTGCGGAGCCTGCGGGTACATCCACTTCGCATAGGCTACATCCTGGCCCGGCGTTCCGTGGCAGGCGGCGCACTCGCTCTTGTACACATGCGCCCCAGCCTGAAGACCTTCCTCGCTCGCCGCGAAAGGAGCCGGCTTCAACTCCCGTGCCACCCGGGCGCCTAGCGGGACATGCACGATCTGCGCCTCCATCGGGAACGCCGGGTCGGCCGCCGCCACAGGCGGATTTCCATACTTCAGGTACATGAACGCTCCCAAGAACAGAGTCACGAATGCAAACACAAACCCGAGCAGAAACTTCCCCACGCCGGTCCCATCTCTTTCCGCCTTCGCCATCAGGTAACACTCCTCACGAACGTGCGATCTTCGCTGATGGACCATCGTTTCACATGGGAGACCCCAAGTGGTTATGATCCAGCTTGAAAACAAAGCAAAGGTACCGATACTCCCGAATCGGACTCCTCGCTCTTCGGACCTCTATCCAGCTTTGGCACACATGCCGTCACCACCACTGGCCAATATCTAGCGCATGCCCCGCTCAACATCTTCGATCCCACCACGCGAGAGGTGGTTTTCTCAGGACAGGTTCTCTATGAGTGGGTGGCACCCTCTCGCCGCAGAACGGCCGCCTGCTACTCACTAAGGACGGACTGCAATTGCAGGACCCCTGGCGCACCATTGGCACGTCGGTCCAAGTGCCGACCGCGTACGACAATTACTGCCGCAACTACTCGTCCGCACTCGTGCCCACACGTGACTGCCTTTTTGAGCTTGCCTCGGACTACGATTACCCCGCACCTGCAGCTCGTACTTCGCAACACGTCCGCGACGCTAGATTGGAAAATACGGATCTCACGGCTGGCAAACCACGAATGCTCCCGTAGGGCGGTTGCTTCCGCGTCTTCGGGAGTCTTCGTGATTCTCTGATTCATGCGGCTTCAAGTGCGACTGCAACTCCGGCCTCTTCTGCCGGGGCACCCTCCTATTCACCGCTGTATGATCTACCGGCCCGATCCAAATTGTTCACGCAGGTGGATGAAGCTGATGAAAAGCAATGCAACGCTGGCTGGGGCAAATAGTATGTACATTTCTCTCTCCTAAGAAGGCAGTAGTAAGTGGCGCAGTGTTACGGATCGGGCGACTACCCTTTCCAGATGTTTGTTGCGAATGCTCTGGTATGAGCACTTGGTGTGCCAACTTCGGACAGCTTGCAGAATCAGAAATGACCCGGGTCTTGGAGGGAAACCGTCGAAAACCCTCGATATCGGTCATCTGGAAATGCGAATGTTTGCGGTGAGTAGCGGTAAAGCGGAATCGTTTTCCTCAGTTCTCTGAAATCGTCCCGAGTCGTCAGCCAAGCGAACCCAAAATGGAACCGGAGTCTCCCATTCCTGATTCGTTAGACTAAAGGTCGTTCAATCATGAAGATCCTCACCTCCTGGCTTCGCGCCTATCTCCCTTCGATACCCGTCTCCGATCGACAACTGGCCGACGACCTTACCCTACGCGGCATCGCAGTCGAAGGCGTGCACCCACTCACAAGGGGCCACCTCTTCGAAATGGACATCACCACCAACCGGGTGGACGCCATGAACCACTACGGCATCGCGCGCGAAGCGGCCACGATATACGATCTTCCTCTCTCTCCTTTGCTGGAACAAAGCGGTCACTTGAGATACAGCGAAGAGGAAACCTCCTCCTACAGCAGAGGCAGCTTCCCCATCCGCAACGAAGCTCCCGGCCTTTGCGGAAGGTTCACCGGTCGTGTCCTTCGAGACGTCACCATCGCTCCTTCAGGCGGCGAGATCAAAACCTTCTTCGACCTCCTCGGCGAGAAGGCAATCTCAAACGCCGTGGACGCCTCCAACTTCACCCTGCTCGGCATGGGTCATCCCACCCACGCCTTCGACCTCGACAAGATCGAGGGCGGCATCGTTGTCCGCCTCGCCCGCCCCGGGGAAAAGCTGAAGCTTCTCGACGGCACCGAGCGGAATCTCGAGCCCGACGACCTCATTATTGCGGACGAACAGAAGGCGCTTTCGCTGGCCGGAGTCATGGGGGGCTGGAGCTCCATGATCACCCCCGCAACGACCAATATCTTTTTGGAATCGGCGTGGTTCGACCCTGCCTCAATTCGCAGGAGCTCCCGGCGGCATCTTCTTCACACGGATGCATCCCATCGCTTTGAACGTGGAGCCGACTTCAACGCCGCCCCAATTGCAAACCACCTCGTCACCAATCTCATTCTGGCAGGCGGTGGGCAGGTCGATGGCGAGCTCATCGACATCATTGATGCCCCCACTCGGCAGCGTACCGCCGAACGCCCTCCGATCGTGCTGTCTCTCACCGAGGTGCGCCGCCAGCTCGGCACAACGCTGGACGACACACACGACTCCTGCGCCCTTACCAGCGACCTCGTCGAACGATACCTCTCCGGCCTCGGATGCAATCTTGAGGCCAATGATGGTCAGCGTGGCGGTACCAGCTTCTCCGTAACGCTTCCCTCATGGCGGCTCGACCTCGATCGCCCGATCGATCTCATCGAGGAGATCGCGCGCGTCTACGGCTACAACCGCTTCGCCAACACTCTTCCCACGCCACTGCCCGTCACCGCGCATACCGCGCACGCCCCTGAGCACGCCGTGCGCACGCGCCTGCTTGCCCTCGGTTTCTCCGAGACCGTCTCAAGCACCTTCAGCAACGTGCCGGATAGCAAGCTCTTCTCCACCCCCGAAGCGCACACGGGCACCGGCCGCACCGCCCCAGCTCACGTTGCTCTCGAGAACCCACTGTCCGAAGACGCCGCCAACCTCCGCCCGTCGCTCCTCCCTGGCATGCTCTCCATGATCGCTGGGAACCTTAACCGGGACGTATCCACGGCCCGCCTCTTCGAACAGGGAGAGGTCTTCACCACCGCCGGGGCGACCGCCGATGCCATCCGAGGCATCAGCGCGACCCAGATCCGCAGCGTGCTCGAAAGACCCTCACTTTCTCTAGGTCTAACGATCGCCGCCGCGCAGGCCACAAGTCTTCACACCGCGGCTGACGCCCCCATCTTCGAACTCAAGGGCGCCATTGAGTCCCTCGCCTCACTGTTCACGCTGCCCGGAGGCATAGGTGCACTCAGCTTCGTCCGCGACGGCACACCGGAATGGCTGGAGCCGGGCCGTTCCGCCACCGTTCACCTCGGGACCCAGGTTATTGCCTACTTCGGTGAACTCGCGCACATTGAGGCGACCCGCCGTAAGCTCCGGCAACCGGTCTTCCTTGCCTCCGTGGACCTGGCCGAACTCTATGCGCTGCCGCTCCGCAAGCACACCGCACACGAGCTGTCGCGCTACCAGGCCGTCGAACGTGACTTCTCCTTCGTCTTCCCCGATGACGCCCACTGGCACACAGTCGCTTCCGCCATCCACGCCCTCTCGATTCCTGAACTCACGCAACTCCACCCCGTCGAGGTCTGGCGCAACGAGAAGAAGCATCCCGGCGTCTACTCCCTCCTTCTCCGCACCGTCTTCCAATCCAACACCCGCACCCTTACCGATGAAGAACTCACTGTTTCATCGAACCGCATCATCGTGGCCCTCACCGATCTGGGCGGAACCCATCGTGCGTGAGTCCCTGTCCCATGCCGATCTGAGGACAAGCACTCGGCCTGCCAGCCGCCCAGGCAGAGCTCTGCATCGACGCGCAGCACAACCTAGATTCGCCCTACCATTTAGCCTCTGATTCACCAGTTACCCGTCTATACTTCACCGTAGGAGCGACCCGCCCGACAGGAGCGAAGCATGAGTACATCCGCACCCATCAGCGCAGACGAGTTTCAAGCGCTCGAACACAAGGTCCTGCGCGCTGTTGAGATCGTCAGACGTGAACGTGACGCTCGCGTCGCCGCAGAAACGGAGCTTGCGGAACTCCGGGGAAAGGTCGAAAAGCAGGCCGCTGAGCTCGATGAGCAGAGTTCCGCTCACGCCGCTCAGCGCGATCTCCATGCCGCCGAACTCGAACAGCACAGGGCGGCTTGCCGGGCTCAGCTCTCTGCCCTTCAGCAGGAACGCCTCGACATCCGCCAGCGTGTCGAGAAGATGCTCGGGCAGATGGACGAGCTCCTTTGAACCGCAACGACTCGACACGAGGACTCCTCATGGCCAATCAACCCGGTACTACCTACGCCGATCTCTCCCCCATTGAAGCTCCTCCGGCGCACACGGAAACCGTATCGCGGTCCACCCCCGGAGCCCCCGTCGCCGTCGACATCTACGACCAGGTCTATCACCTGCGCGGAACCGACCCGGCATACATCGATCGCCTCGCCTACATTGTCGACAGCAAGATGCGAGCTGTCTCCGCCCACGGCGGGACCGTCGATTCCCTACGCGTGGCCGTTCTCGCAGCCCTCAATATCGCTGATGAACTCGAGTCCCTCCGGCAGCGCTACGACCAGCTAGCCGGCTCCGTCTCACAGTCGCAACGCAACCTCCGCAACCGCGCGGGGTCCCTCGCGCATATGCTCGACGAGGTTCTTACAGACCCCCCGAATCGCGAAAATGTTCGCAAAGTAGGCTAAACTCCGCGCATGACGCCTCCCCGCGCCCACCCCTGGGCTCTCTTTGCTCATTGGTCCTCCAGACCGATCTGCGCTACTGCCGCCTGCACCTCCCTCGCCCGGATCCTTCTAGCCAGTTGCGCGCTCGCCCAGGCCCCCCCCGCACCGGTCCCGTTCCAGCCTGATCTCGCCACTCGGCAGGCTATGGACGCGGCCCATGCAGCTCCTGACGCGCCCACCCAGATCGCCCTCTGGCAGAAAGCCGCGAACCTCTCCGGCAGCACCTGCGCTCAATGCTTCGAGCGCATTGCTACCCTCAGCTTTCGCACTGGCCAGTGGGAGCAGGCCATTCTCGCCGCAACGCAGTTCGAGCGCCTCACCCCGGTGCCGATGGACCAGGCCTACGCAGAGCTCCTGCACGGCTCCGCTCTCTTTCACCTCAACGGAGATCAGCCCACGCCGCGCGAACTCCTGGAGGCTGACACGGCGTTCAAAGCGGCTATCGCCCACGACCCCAACCTTCGCACGGCTCTCTACCTTGACGGCCGCGTCCTCGCCGCGCTTCATCAAGATGACGAGGCCCGCCAAGCATTTACCCGTTACATCCAGATCGCGCCAGTCACGGATGCCTACCGCCCGCGTGCCCAGAACTACCTCTCAAACCTGGTCCTTGCGCGGGCCTCCATGGCTCCACCGTTCTCGGTTACCACTGCGGACGGTAAGACCGTCACTCTCGCGGACCTTCATGGCCGCGTCGTGCTCCTCGACTTCTGGGCCACCTGGTGCGTCCCCTGTAGGCAGCTACTCCCCAAGCTGCAACACCTTGAAGAGGAGTTCGGCAACCAATCCTTTACCCTCCTTAGCATCTCGTGGGATGAGGATGTTGACGCTTGGAAGAAGTTCACCGCCGCGAACAAGATGACTTGGCCTCAGGTCCTCGATGCCAGCCACAAGCTGTCGAATACCTATGGGGTCGATGGGCTCCCCCATTATTTCACCATCGACGCGGACGGAGCTCTCCAATCCGAGGTCATCGGAATCGGCGACGATGATATCGAAGCCCGCCTCCGCACCCTCATCGCCAAGGCAAACCGGGAAGCCAGCCCCCGCCGCAAGCTCCCCGTTCCGGCGGCCGACATCCACCGGTAGCCCAAGTAAACATGAGTGGAACTTCACTTCCCAGAAATTGTCTTGAAGTTGCGCAACTGTTCCATCTACCTTCGACCCAGTAACCCGCAACGTCGCAACACTTACCCGTTTGGGAAGGCATCTATGACACACTCTGCACTTTCTGCCCTGGCAGTTCTTGCCGTCCTTTTCGTTCCAGCCGCGGCCCATGCTGACGTGGATCTCTTCGCTGTCACGGGCCACGGCCTGGACCTCACCTTTACCCTGCCGTCAAGCCCGGCACCGCTCGGCTTCAACAACGGCATAGACTTCTTTCTCGGTAACGTTAGCTTCACCGAAGGTGGGACGATCAGAAGCGCCACAACCGTGCACTTCTACACGCAAGACGCGGGAGGCGGCTTCGAACTGGAAAACGGCTTCGGCAATCCGATCGACAACCTCAACTTCTTCGGAACGATCCTTTTTACCGGGAGCGCGAAGATGCCAACCTTTCGGCAGGGCGACTTCCAGCTTACCGGTGGTCCTGCGTGTTCGATTGAGAACGAATCTTCCAAAGCGGACCTCGCGCCTGACGCGGCCTGCGGATACAACGTGAGGATTGAGCCGACGGCGCTTGCCCCCGAGCCCTGCTCCTTCGCCTTTCTCGCCACCGGCGCCCTGGGTCTATTCGGTGTCGCTCGTCGTCGCGTTCTCGTCTAACCGGTCTCCCGCCATGCCAGGACGGCTCTGCCGCAAGCTTCTGGGCGGGTTTCCCTCGTTAGCCCGGTCCCACAGGAACAGCTAACCAACCCTAACCTTGCCTCCCGGTGCTATCGCGCCAGACGGCCGCGGCCGGGCCCTCCGCGTCTGCAGGGAAAGCGCATCCAAGAGCTTTGGCCCGGGAAAGGGGCCGCACTCATGGACAAGGTAGAGATCATGGACGATCAGGTCGTCCCAATGCAAGACATCGCGCCGGGCCTCAAAGGTTTACGCATCCTCTTCGTCAACGTCTTTGGCGTTAGCCACCCGGACGGCACCTGGACCCTGATTGACGCAGCCGTGCCTTACTCCGCGTCACGCGTCAAAACCTGGGCCGCAGACAACTTTAGCGGTCCCCCCAACGCAATCGTCCTCACCCACGGACACTTCGATCACGTCGGCACCGCCAGGGAGCTTGCTGACCTCTGGGACGTACCTATTTTTGCCCACACCCTCGAGTTTCCATACCTCACCGGTCAAAAGGAGTACGAGGGCCCGAACTGGAAGGCTGGCGGCGGTCTCATGTCGCTTCTTTCGCCGCTCTACCCCAAAGCGCCCATCGACCTGGGCGATCGCCTGAAGGCCCTCCCGGGCGAGGGCTCCGAGCTTTCCCTCTCGCACCTCCCCGGATGGAAGCTTCTTCACACGCCCGGTCACACCCCGGGCCACGTATCTTTCTTCCGGGAATCGGACCGCACCCTCCTGGTCGGCGACGCTTTTTGCACCACAAAGCCCGAAAGCTTCTTTGACGCTGCCCTGGCCCAGCCGGCAGAGCTCCACGGCCCACCCGCGTACTTCACGTCCAACTGGTCTGACGCCCGGTCTTCCGTCCAGAAGCTGGCGACTCTCGACCCCGTCACCGTCGCTGTTGGACACGGTAAGCCGCTCTCCGGAGAACATGTCCCAGGGCGCCTCCAAATGCTTGCGGATGCCTTTGTGGACGTCGCCATTCCTGACAACGTCAAAACCTAAGCAATGTCGCCCATCCATCGGCGGGGATGTGTATCCCCCAAACGTTTATCCGCCTTGACTTGCGAATCCAGCACCGCCGGGTTAGCATCCAACTCAAGAAACCGGCCTGCAAAGCAGGTGCGCGACCAACGCTGGTTGAACCAATATTCATTGAACAGGGACCTAGCTCGTATACATGGCTCGGTGTGCAATGTCCGCCAGTTCGGAATGCCTAAAGAGCCACGGCGGGGTCCCGCCGTCTTAGACGGGTTCACCAGCGACTCGACGCACGGCCCAGCGGGTCGGTTTCCATACACCTAGGTTTCCGGAAGCTCTCGTGAGCGCGGACCGAACATCAGTCGGCGGCACCGCAAGAGTCTCACATCTCAACTGAAGCCGAAGCACCCACGATCTGCTGAGGGAGCTTCAGTCAGATCCGGTCGACGGAACCAGGTCAACACGCCTGAAAGCCACTCGTCGTTCGCACCGCTAAACTAGCCTTAGCCGTGCACCCCACCCTTCTCCACCTCGGACATTTCACAATCCCCACCTTCGGTGTTCTGGCAGCCCTCGGCCTCATCTCGGCCCTATCCCTCACCCTCCGATGCGCCTCGCTGGCCCATCTCCAGCCAGACACCCTCTGGGACGCCACTCTCCTTACCGCCGTAGCTGCCTTCATCATTTCGCGCTTGCTTCTCGTCGTCAGCGATCCTCACAGCTTCCTCGCCTACCCCGTCATCCTTCTCAGCCTCCCTTCGCTCACCGGCATAGGCCTCCTGCTCACCGGTGTCTCGGCGCTCGCGTATCTCCGGTTCAGGGGAATTCCTATCCTCAATGCCCTCGACGCTTGGGCTGCCCCCGCTACCCTCCTCTGGGCTTTTCTTGCTCTGGGCCACTTGGCTGAAGGCTCCGACGCCGGTCTCCCAAGTCGTGCGCCGTGGGCCGTGCGCATCCCGCCTGACCCCGACCTTCAACAGCCGATCGGCCTCTTCGCCGCAGTCGGAGCCCTCGCAATCACTATCGCCCTTGTCGGCCATCTCCGCCGTCGGCAAACCTTCGGCCACACCGCTGCGCTTGCCCTTCTGCTGACCGGAGTCGTCCAGTTCTTCCTTACCTTCGGTCGCCAGCCTTACCCCTATGCTCCGGACGCGCCACCCCTCCCGCTCGATCCCATTCAGTTCCTCAGCCTCGCGATGGTCGTCGCCGGCGGTCTCCTGTACCTCAACACTCCGAGGAGCCGCATGACCCCGGAGACCTCTCCGCTCCACCCTGAACGAGCCCCGAAAGAAGCCTCCTGATGCCCTCCAAGAACATGCTCCCCAAGGGCCACCGTCACCGTTCCGTCCGCGCCGAATACGTGGCCACGCGCGGGACCGATCCGCTCACCTCACCCATCATCCCCACCGTCGACGTCGACCTTTACGCCCGGGCTCAGTCGGAAGCCCTGACCACGGCCCACTCCGGCCAGGGGACCCATGCCATTGTCGTCCCAACCCAGGCGGCCGGGCTCCGGATTGACCAATACCTCGCCCAGGCGATCCCCGACATCAGCCGCTCCCGCGTCCAGCTTCTTATTGACCAAGGCCAGATCCACCTCAACGGCAGCGTCGCCAAAGCCAAGCATAAGGTCACCCCCGGGGAGACCATCGTCATCACCGGGAGCCCCCGCCCCGCACCCCTGAACGCCAGTCCTGAAGACATACCGCTCGACATCATTTTCGAAGATGAGTTCCTTGCCATCGTCAACAAGCCCGCGGGCATGATGGTCCACGCCGGAGCTGCCGCACCCAACACCGATTCCACCCCTGACCCGCATGACGACGATCTGGCATCGCAACCGAAGTCGCCCGAGGCAGAAGGAGAAGAACTGTCATCCCGATCGAAACGGGGCGCAATGAATCGACCTGCTTCCTCTGCTTCTTCCACCCGCTCCGATCCACGCTCCTCCGGCACACTCGTCAACGCTCTCCTCCACCACTTCAACTCCGATCTCTCGGGGGTCGGCGGAGACCTCCGGCCCGGCATCGTCCACCGCCTGGATAAGCAGACCAGCGGGGTGCTCATCGTTGCCAAAGACGACATCACCCACCGGAAACTCGGAGAGATGTTCCAGGCCCGCGAGGTTCACAAGACCTATCTCGCCCTCGTTCATGGGCACATCGCGCGCCGTGGCGGTGCCTCCACCGACGACACTACAGTCTCACTGCCCATCGGCCGCGACGTCCTCCGCCGTACTCGCATGACCACCCGGCGTTCCTCCGACTCTGCCGGAGTCCGTTCCGCCATCTCCCACATTCATGTCCTCGATCGCCTCTCCACCCCCCACGGTCCCTTCACCCTCGTCGAGGTCACCATCGAGACTGGCCGCACCCACCAGATCCGTGTCCACCTCCAGGCCCTAGGCCACCCCGTCGTCGGTGACTCACTTTATGGCGCCCCGCGCCTGATTCGCCCGGTGGCCCTCGAGAGCCAGCCCGAACGCACCGAGGACGAGATAAACGAAGCCTGGCACCCGGAAGGCCGTGAGGCTCCGGCGGCCCATCTTCCGCAATCGTTTGTTCGGAGATCAAAGAACGCCTCCCCGCCTGAGATCTCCGCGCCCACTCTCTCGCTTCTCCGGAACTTTCTCCACGCACAACGCCTGAGGTTTACCCATCCCCGCACCGGCGATCTCCTCACCGCTGAGGCGCCGCTACCACCGGAGTTAGGCCGCTTCCTTGCCGCTCTTCGGGCCGATCCCGCGATCGCTCCGATAGAATCAGGGGCGTGATCGTTTCCTTTCGCACGACCCCCGTAGCCCGGCTCCGTCCCTTGGGTTCCGCCCACCTCGCCGTCCTCCTTCTCCTCTTCCTTGGGTTCGCAGCACGCAGCGCAAGTTCGCAGGCCCCCGACCCCACCCGGCCCAGCGCCGCACCCTACAATCAAGCCCCGGCTTCACACGCTAAGAGCCTCGCCGCTGAAACCCACGCGGCCCAGAGTGCCCAGCAACAGTCGTACCCCTCGCAAGGAGGGGTTCCGCCAGAAGCGACCACCCTGCCTCCGACACCAACCTCCTCCGCCGGGTCCGGCTCCTCGCCCACCTCGACCGGGATCGCCCCGGCTCAGACACCCTCCCAGGCCGCCACCTCCCAGCCGTCCGGGATGCAACCCTCCCCTGCTCCCCAGGCGCCCCCCGCCCAGCCACAGGGCAACACCACCCTCCAGCCCCGCCCCGCAGGCCCGCCTCCCAACCCCGACGATGCCGTCACTACCATCCGCGTCCAAGCCAATGAGGTCAATCTCATCTTCACGGTCACCGACAAGAAAGGCCGCTTCATCACCGGCCTCCGCCGGGAAAACTTCGGCCTCCTCGATGACGGCCGCCCCCCGATCGCCGTCATCGGCTTCCGCCAGCAGACCAACCTGCCCCTGCGCGTTGGAGTCATGATCGACACCTCCTCCTCGATTCGCTCGCGCTTCCAGTTCGAGCAGGACTCTGCCGTCGAGTTCTTCCTCCAGATCCTCCATCGCAACGACCGCGCCTTTGTGGAAGGCTTCGACATCGAGGACAACATCGCGCAGGACTACACCAACTCCGTCGATCTCCTCAACCAGGGCATCCGCAAGCTCCGTCCCGGGGGTGGTACAGCCCTCTACGACGCGCTCTACAAGACCTGCCGCGATCAGATGCTCACCCTACGCGGCGACGAGGCCGTCCGCAAAGCCGTCATCCTCGTCTCTGATGGCGACGACAACTACTCCCGCGCCACCCAGACCGACGCCATCAAGGAGTGCCAGCGCGCCGAGACCATCGTCTACACCATCTCAACCAACGTCAGCCCGAGCAAAGATAAGGGGGACGAAAACCTCAAGGTGATCTCGGACGCGACCGGTGGCCAAGCCTTCTACCCCACCAAGATCGAGGACGTGGCGGTTGGCTTCCACAACATCGAAGAAGAGCTTCGCTCGCAGTACTCCCTCCAGTACCGCCCCGCGGACTTCAAGGCGGACGGCTCCTTCCGCACCATCTACCTCCAAGCTACCGACCCCCGCTTCCGCGTTCGGACCCGCAAAGGCTACTTCGCCCCCCACCCCCCCGAGTAGACCCAAGCCGATGCGACAACCGTAACCCCGCGCGGTACCCAAGCGGACCACCGTCAGCAAGGGCATCGGTTCTGGAGTCACGTCTTGGGACGGCTCCTCCTGAGCGCAGTTCGCAGAATGGGGCCCTCTGGCCGAGCCTTGTGAGTGGGAACTTCGCGACAGCCGATCAGACTTCCAGATGTCGTACATTTCAGTGTGGTGCGTCGGCGACGGTTGAACCCGGGGTGGGCTTGGGCGGCACGATCACTGTCCAGCGCTGCGGAGGTGGCGCATCGTCCCCGGCGATGGAGAAGTTTAAGACCTGGTAGGAGGTCTCTCCCGTTCCCGGGGTGGTGGCCTTGATAACCAGACGGTAGCTACCCGGTGAGAGAGCGTCCGTATTGAAATCGCGGCCCAGGAGGAGATTCCCGGCTGAGTCGAACTCCGATCGATCAACCGTCTGGTCTTCCTCATGCTTCTCCCCGCCATTCAACTGGCCGATCAGGTAGTGAATATTCATGGGTCCTCCCTGAAGCGACGCTGGATCACGGGGCCGCTCCCACACCTGGAACACGATGCGCAGCGGACTGCCTGCCGGAACAACTACATTCTCTCCGCCACGGGGCGAGAGCTTTACGCCAGAGAAGCTGAAAGGCTGGGCGCGGCTCGGATCGTTGATCGGTGGAAGCGTGTTGGCGAAGAAGACCTGGCTTACCGCCAAGGACTGATCAAAGCCGGGGACCAGGATCGTTCCGTTCTGGCGAAAGGCCTGTCGCGTCACATTATTGGTCAATTCAAGTTTTAGCTGATACTTGCCCGGAGTGATTGGCAAGCGGCCCTCCACGCTGAAGCTTTTCGCTTTCAGGGCTGCCATCTGCTTCGGATCGATGTCATGCGAAAGATCCTGCTCCTCATGCCGAATAGTTTTGCCCGAGTCATCGAGCACCTCGGACTGGAGGTGGAGTGAATAGTAGAACCCGCCCCCCGAACGTTGGCCAAAGCCGAAATCGGCCGGCGAACGGAGACTCAAGAGGTAGTGCAGACTCTCCTGGCGCGCCCCGTCGCGACTCGCCACAAGAGTCAAATCGCTAAATTCTGTTCCAAGCAGCAGCCGATGCGAGACCCCTTCGAGAGTCGAGCGACGAAGCTCGAGCGCGCGTTTGGTTGAGGGGAGATTTCGATAATCACGGATCTGATGGAGCAGAACGTCGGACTGCAGACTAATCTGCGGGTCCTTGATGTTGACCGGCTCACCCGGGAGAAGGGAGAGCGCGATATGTTCGACCTCGTCGCCCAGGGCGTTCTCGATGAGGTGCAGCGCTACTCGATCGTCGTTAACGGCATCGGTCCCGTTGACCAGCTTTTCTGGCCTGTCGCCATAGGGCGAGTAAAGCTGAAAGTCCTGCCCGAAATTCGGCCGGAAGAACATCACGTAAAAGTGAGTC
Source organism: uncultured Acidobacteriaceae bacterium (assembly GCA_963752655.1). Taxonomy (GTDB): domain Bacteria; phylum Acidobacteriota; class Terriglobia; order Terriglobales; family Acidobacteriaceae; genus Edaphobacter. The sequence goes on along the minus strand of CAVVZK010000002.1, from coordinate 429,026 downwards.
GGCAGACTTCCGCCAGTGTTCTGGTAAAACCAGATCTCGATGGGACGGAGATGCGGCGCTTCCGTGTGAACCTCACGCTGCTGCGGAGGACCCAGCGTGATGTAAACCATCCCGCGATCGGAGTGGATCCCATCGTCGAAGTTCAAGGACCCGAAGTGATCTCTGGCATAGGCCAGCCGGCGATAGTGCTCGTCGCGCGCTGCATTGGTGGGCGCGTTTGGGTCCACGTTCCTCACGGTCCAGAACCGCTGCATGAAATTGTCCCTGGCAGCGTCATCCGGCAGCGCGACAAACTCGGTCTCCTCTTCCTTGGTGATGAGATAGTTCACCTCATCCTTCAGCCAATGCGAGTACTTCGGCTTCAAGGTGGTCTGCTTTCCTCCGGACGCGAGGGCACCCGGCCCATGCAGTAGGAGCAGCAGCAAGAGCGGAAAAAAACAGACGTGATTACGCTTCATGCGACCGAGCCTCAAAGACGGCCTTTCCAGGCGCGCCGGGGAACACCTACCCAGCACACGATTCGGCCGGGTGAGTGACACACACCTCAGACTAATCTGAGCTCTAGCCAACCGGAGCAAATTCATAGGACTTTGTATGCTGGCAGGACTCCAGCTTTTCACATTCTCAGCATCATTGGTCTTCCGATATCTGGATCTTCTCCATTTCACATCTGGCAGATCACTCAGAATCTCAGTTTTCCCCGTGGATTGCGTGTGGTGACCGGATTGCAACAACCTCTCTATCCCCTTTTGGCCTATGTCTGGAGTGCTATGACCCCACGCCTAATTCGACGATCATTTCTCGCTATTCTTCTTCTGTCTCCCGGTTCGGTTTTGTGCAACCACATCTCCGCGCAAGAGATCTCGGCAGTTAAAGGGGGCTTGCAGGGAGTCGTCACAGATGCGAGTGGGGCTGTCGTTCCCAACGCCAAGGTCACCATCGTCGGAGACTCCGACCGACGGGTCCTGACTACAGACGCAGGTGGCGACTACAGCATAGGTGGCCTTACGCCCGGCCTCTACACCGTGACGGCGTCGGTTGAAGGCTTTAAGACGACGCAGTTGAAGGGCGTCGAAGTCGTGATCAGCCGGCTCTCGACCCTTAACCTTTCGCTCGCCCTAGGTGCGGTCTCTGACACCGTGAACGTCGATGCGAACTCCGTTCAGATCGAAACCACCTCGACCTCAATCGGCGACAACCTTGACGCGACCTTCTACCAGCAGGTGCCAGTCGCGCGCAACGTGGGCAGCCTGTTCTACGTCTCGCCCGGCGCCGTCAATTCAGGCGGTACGGGCACGGCGAACCCTTCGATCGGCGGTGCCACGGGACTTGAGAATCAGTACATCATCGACGGCGTCAATCTCACAGATGTGGGCTATGGAGGTCTTGGCGTCTTCAGCCCTACCTATGGCTCGCTCGGGACGGGTATCAATCTCTCTTTCGTTCAGGAAGTCCAGGTTAAGGAGGGCGCACTCGAACCCAAGTACGGGAAAGCGAATGGCGGGGTCGCCCTGATTGTGACCAAGACGGGTGGTAATCGGTTCCATGGCGCAATCTCGGCGTATATCGCTCCCGAGCAGTTCAGCGCAACTCAACGCTATGCCGACAATTACTTCAATCGGGTCAATACTCACGGTCGCATCTACGCCGTACCGCAATTCGACGCTGCTCTCGAAGCTGGGGGATACGTTCCTCACTTTCGCGATCACCTCTTCTTCTTCGGCGCCTTCAATCCCTCGCTGAACCAGGTCAGCTATGTCGCTCCCGCGGGCTCAGGACTGGCCGCGCACGGACCCTTTACCAACTCAATTACGGGCTACAGTTGGTCCGGTAAGCTGACCTACAAGGCCACGGATGCCGTCACGCTTGAGGCTTCCGCCTTTGGAGATCCTTCGTCGAGCAACTTCGGCTACGGCGCCGCGAACGAAGATACCTTCCCGCTTTACCCAAACGTCAACGCCGCAAATACGACTCTTTTCAGCCGATGGAGCTTCGGCTCCCGCAGCGAGGTCGCTCGCCTCAACGCTGCTCCAAGCCCAACCTGGTCCTTGAACATAGCGGCAACCGCGAAGCAGAGCCACTTCACCGAGGGTGGTTTTCGCGACCTCTACAACATCACTGACTTCACGAAGACGGCCACGAATCCCGCAACGCAGGCTCCTTACGGCGCCAGTTCAACCGCACAAGGACTTGGTTTTTACCAGAACCCGACGACCCACTCCTACAGCGTTGCAACAGATACTGAGAAGATCGTTAAGCTCGGCAGACTTGGAACACACTCCTTATCCATCGGCTGGGAGTTCGATCGCGCCATCTACGATCTACTCAAGGGCTACAGCGGTGCTAACTACACGTTGCCCTCAGTCAACGACATAGGCACTCCGGTCAACCCGTTGATTGCTGGGGTGAGCACAAACGCTGGCTTCCGTCTCCAGCCGGCAAGAGATTGCCCCCTTACGCTTTGCCCCTATGTCACGTTCGACGAGGGGAACGGGACCTCGGATCGGGTTCCCGTCTACCTCCAGCAAAACCGAGGCATTTATAGCAATCCGCAGGCCTTCACCAGTGTCAGCTACCATCAGATTTACGGAAATGACGACTGGACTATCGGCAAGCGAGTCACCTTGAATGCCGGTCTGCGGTGGGATGAGGAACAGCTGAACGGGGTAGTCCAGCAATACGTCTTCAACCGCAATTGGTCCCCTCGCGTTGGCATCAACATCGATCCATTCGCCGATCGTAAGTCGAAGGTTTTTTTCAACTTTGCTCGCTACACCCAGGCTCTTCCAGCGGACGCCGCCGTTCGCGAGCTGAATCAGGAGTCGGATATATTACGCGCGAACTACGCTCCCGCTGCAAATCCGGACGGAAGTCTGGCGCTGAATGAGCAGGGGACGGCAACTCCGATCCTGGATGCTGCTCACCTGCTCAGCGGGAATCCTGCGGCCGGATCACTTGCCGGCCGTGCTATTGCCTTTAGCGGCGGGGGTGTTCCAGAGCTGATAGCTCCCGGTACCAAGCTTAACCTTTGAGGAAGAGTTCGTTGGAGGAATTGAACGGCAGATGCCAGGGGGTTTTGTCCTGAGCGCTCGCTACATGGATCGTCGCCTGCTTCGCATCGTCGAAGATATGGGCGGCGTCTCTCCTGAAGGCGCAAACGCCAGCCTGAACCAGATCTTCCTTATCGGTAATCCAAGCTCGAGCGCGGACTACTTCACCAATGAGCAGGAGCAGGCCTATGATCCTGCCGTTGGACCTCCGGCAAACTGCCCCCTTGATTATGGCGAGCAGTTCAACAGTGCCGGGGTATCTGTAGGAGCCGCGTGCGGCCTCAATCCCGATGTCGCTGGTATTCCCACGCCAGACGGCAAGAGTGATGGTTTCGCCAATCCACGTCGCCACTACCAGTCCTTCGAAGTGGAGATGAATAAGAACTTCAGTCATAATTTCCTGCTTCGGGCCAACTATCGCTATGCCAAGCTGTACGGCAACTACGAAGGCCTGTACCGCAACGACAATGGCCAGTCGGACCCTGGCATCAGCTCACTCTTTGACTTCACGCAGGGCGTTCTTGGAGAGCTTGGAGCGCAGTTCACCCCGGGTTACCTCAACACCGACCGGCGAAGCGTTGGCAACCTGTATGGCTCCTATGTTGTTCCAAGAACCAAGCTCAAGAACCTTACGGCCGGTCTCGGTTTTCGCGGCTCCTCAGGCACACCCATCAGCAACTACGGCGCGCATCCCGTCTATGACAATGCGGGTGAGATTCCTCTCGGAGGCCGCGGATCGATTGGCCGGATCGCCTCAAACCACCAGCTCGACCTCCACGCAGACTTCCCGGTCAACTTCAGCGAAAACAAGCGTCTGAAGATTACCTGGGACATGTTCAACGTCACCAACTCGCGGTCGCTGGTTTCTATTGATCAGAACTCAGCCCTTAATTCCACGACCCCCAACGTTGACTTCCTCAAGCCTCTCGCCTTTCAACGCGCCTTCTATGCTCGTGGCGCGATACGCTACGAGTTCTAGTTTCGACAAAGAAGGGAAGCATCCTGTGACGGCGAGGGCAGCTGCCATCGCAGGATGCTCTTTTCTTCTTGATATCCTCGATCCTTGGAACGAGCCAGAGAAAACAACGGCCGTGATCAAAGGCCCATATGATCGCTGTGTGCTGATTTCTTACAAAGTCCTCCTCGCCCTTGGCCTTCTTTCGTTGTGCGGCCACGCGCAGACCCTTTCCATCATTCATGTCAACGTGATTGATACGATCACAGGCGAGGTGAGACCTGACAGCACGGTGACTCTGGCCGGGAACCGCATCAGCGGCGTCATTGCCACCCGAGGACCCGCTCCTTCCTCAGGCAAAGTCGTCGATGGTCGCGGTAAGTACCTCATCCCTGGCTTATGGGATATGCACACCCACGTCTACTTCGACCGCACCGCAGCTGACGCTGACGACCTCATCCTGCCTCTCTTTATCGCGAACGGCGTGACTAGCATTCGTGACATGGGCAGCAGCCTCGATGCGGTTCTTCGTGCCCGTGAACAGATCGCCTCGCATCATCTGCTCGGTCCACGCATGATCGTCTCTGGACCGATGCTCGACGGGCCGCATTCCACATACAAGGCAGCCATCGCGATCACCACAACGGCGGATGGCCGGGCCGCAGTAGACATGCTCAAACAGCGGGGCGTGGACTTCGTTAAGGTTCAGTCCGGCGTTCCGCGCGAGGCTTATTTCGCAATCGCGGACGAGGCAAAAAAGGTCGGCATCCCCTTTGAAGGGCATGTCCCTGACGCGATACGTGCGTCGGAGGCTGTCTCCTCCGGTCAACGTACCTTTGAACACCTAATCGGCATCTTCGAGGCGAGCTCTCCTGACGAGACGAAATACCTTACGGGCACAAAATCGCCCGGTCTCTTTCTTGCAAGCTACGATCCCGTACGGGAGGCGGCAATAATCCGTTTGTTGGCGGAACACAACGTGTGGCAATGCCCTACGCTTTTCTGGGAGCGGGGACAATGGCTTGTGGACGTGATCGACTACACAAAGGATCCGAATCTGAGCTTTGCGGCTCACAGCTGGGTTGTCGACCAATGGCCACAATCTCGCGACGCGATCCTTCATTCTCTGGATACTGACCCAATCTCAATCCGAGAACAGTTTGTTACGCACGAGCTCGACCTCGTTCGCAAACTGAATATCGGCCCACGTACCGTTTCTTGCCGGAACAGACACGCCGGCGGGAGTTGACGTGATTCCGGGCGCCAGCCTCCACCTCGAACTGCAACGGCTTATCTCAGCAGGTTTTACAACGCTGCAGGCCTTACAGACAGCCACACTCAATCCCGCGCGTTTCTACAGCGCGCTTCAGAACGAAGGAACAGTCAAGGTGGGCCGGCGAGCCGACCTCGTTCTGCTCGAAGCCAACCCGCTCGACGACATTGCGAACACTCAGCGGATTGCTGGCGTTGTTGCCGATGGCCGGTACTTCTCCAAGCAGGATCTGGCCGATCTGCGAACTAAGCTCAAACAAATCGCTGCAGGCAGGTAAGCGTCGGAGTTCACAGCTAGCCGATGCATGCACGGTACTTTATCCCGCTGCGAGGTACTGAGTTGCGCTGCCCGGCGGATCCGGCTTTGGGTAGGATGATGCGCATGGCGAATTTCTCCTTTCAATTGAGTGGACTTATTCTGGTCCTCGGTTCTGGCGTGTGTGGTGCCCTGGCACAGGGTGGAGGTGGCGGTGCAGACCGTGGTGACGTCGGTGCCGAACGGGATGGAGGCGGTGCGGGCCGGTTTGACCACTGCGGGTGACGGCGCTGCGCGATGATGTTTTGCGGGTGCGGATGTGGCATACGGGGAGGGAGCCTGAGGATGCTTCGTGGGCGGTGCTGCCGGCGGCGCGGACGTCGAAGGCGGCGGTGACGGCGGAGGCGCGCGGTTTCCATACGGCGTCGCTGCGGGTGGTGGTGGGGAGTGAGTTGAAGCTGACGGTCTCGGACATGGCAGGGCATGTGCTGCAGGAGGATGCGGAGCCGGTGGCGTGGAGGGGGACGGACTTCCGGGTGTACAAGACGATGGGGTCGTATGACCACTTCTTCGGGCTGGGGGACAAGCCGGGGCCGCTTGACCGGGCGGGGCAGGCGTTTGCGATGTGGAACACGGACAACTTTGGGTGGCAGGAGTCGAGCGACCCGATTTACAAGAGCATTCCATTCTTTCTGAATATGAAGGGAGGACGGACGCTGGGTGTGCTGTTCGACAATACGTGGCGGACGTTCTTTGACTTTGGGCGGGAGCTGCAGAAGGAGTACAGCTTTGGGGCGCCGGACGGACCGCTGGACTACTACCTGATGTATGGGCCGGAGCCGAAGAAGGTGGTCGAGACGTATGCGTGGCTGACCGGGCCGACGCCGCTGCCGCCGATGTGGTCGCTGGGCTTTCAGCAGTCGCGCTACAGCTACGAGACGCAGGGGCGGGTGATGGAGGTGGCGAACCGTCTGCGGGCGGACCGGATCCCGGCGGATGCGCTGTATCTGGATATTGATTACCAGCAGAACAATCGGCCGTTCACGGTGGACGCGGTGAAGTTTCCGGATTTTTCGGGGATGTTGAAGGAGCTGGCGGCGAAGGAGTTTCACGTGGTGGCGATCACGGATCTGCATATCGCGAAGCTGCCGAACGCGGGGTATGCGCCGTATGACTCGGGCACGGCGGGTGACAATTTTGTGAAGATGCCGGATGGGTCGGTGTTTGTGGGGAAGGTGTGGCCGGGGGACTCTGTGTTTCCGGACTTTACGCAGGCGACCTCGCGAGCGTGGTGGGGAACGCTGTATGCGGGATTTGTGAAGGATGGCGTGGCGGGGTTCTGGAACGACATGAACGAGCCGGCGGTGTTTGGGGTGCCCACGAAGACGATGCCAGACGAGGTGCAGCACCGAATCGACGAGCCGGGATTCCGCAAGCGGACGGCTGGGCACTTGGAGATCCACAACGTGTTCGGGATGGAGAACTCGCGAGGGACGTATGAGGGTCTGCTGAAGCTCGAGCCGAATGTGCGGCCGTTTGTGCTGACGCGGGCGAGCTATGCGGGCGGGCAGAGGTATGCGGCGACGTGGACGGGCGATAACAGCTCGACGTGGAACCACCTGCGGCAGACGGTTCCGCAGATTGTGAACCTGGGTCTGAGCGGGTTCGGGATGACAGGCGCGGATGTGGGCGGATTTGCGGGGTCACCCTCGCCGGAGCTGCTGACGAAGTGGATCGAGGTGGCGGCGTTTCAGCCGATCGATCGCGACCATGCGGCGAAGGGGACGAGGGACCATGAGCCGTGGGTGGACGGGCCGGAGCAGACGGCGATCCGGCGGCGATTTATCGAGGAGCGGTACCGGCTGATGCCGTATCTGTACACGGCGGCGGAGGAGATGTCGCGGACGGGTGTGCCGATCATGCGGCCGCTGTTTCTGGAATTTCCGCAGGCGACGCCGGACGGGACGCCGATCGACCTGTTTGCGGGAAGTGAGTTTCTGTTTGGGCGCGACCTGCTGGTTGCGCCGAATCCTTCGCCTGAGGAGGTGGCGCCGTATGAGGTGCAGCTGCCGGCAGGGGTCTGGTACGACTACTGGACGGGGGAGCGACTGGATCGTCGGCAGGCCTCGGAGGCGGGTGATCTGGAGCAGAGGGATGCGGTGCTGGCGCGCAAGCCGCTGCGAGTGACGCCGAAGCTCGAGGAGCTGCCGGTGTATGTGCGTGGTGGGTCGATTGTGCCGATGGCTCCGCTGACGCAGAATACGGAGGAGACGCCGAAGGGACCGCTGGTGGTGCGGGTGTATCCGCCGCTGGCGAGTGGGGAGTGCAGGGGCGACGTGTACCAGGATGACGGCAAGAGCTTTGCGTTTCGGACAGGCGGGTTTATGCGCGAGAGCTTTACGTGCTCGGTGGGTGCGGATGGCGCGGTGACGGTAACGCTGGGACGGCGGGAGGGAAGCTTTAAGCCGTGGTGGACGGCGGTCGAGGTGGAGGTGGTGGGATGGACGCCGGCGAAGGGCGAGGCGCGGCTGGCGAAGGGGACGGGGAAGTTAGGGACTGCGAAGCTCGAGAAGAGGGATGGCGGGGGATGGTCGGCGGTGGTTCCGGATGCGGGTGGCGGGGGACAGGTGGTGTTTGAGTGAGGCTCGGGTAGGGACTTGGGCGTGGTGCTCGGACGGGCCCGGGTGTTTTCCGGCGGCACTTTGGTTTGTTGGAGATAGGGTGGGGGATTGACAATCCACAGGAGCGGTAGGCGAAGATAAGGCGAAGAGGTTTCGCCTTTTGAAGACGTCCACGGCAGTTCGGGAAGAGATCGAAGCGGCGCTCTATGCGAAGGTGCCAGGGGCGCTGTCGCCGCAGGTTCGGGCGGAACGGGTGCGGGTGCCGACAGGCGTGGCGGGGGTGGATGCGGTGACCTGGGGTGGGTTCCCGTTGGGGGCAATTACGGAGATTGTGGGGCCGGAGAGCTCTGGGCGGACGACGCTGACGGCGTCGTTTGTGGCGCGGCGTGGTGCGGAGGGGATGGTGTTTGCCTGGGTGGATGTGACGGACGCGCTTGATCCCGAGTCGATGGCAGCGGCTGGGGTGGATCTCGAGCGGATGCTTTGGGTGCGGTGTGGCGGGCCGGGCAGGACGATTGGCGAGGACGGTGGGAGAGAGGGCAAAGACGGTCGGAGAGATGGCAAGGGCGGTGGTAGCGGCGCCAGGGGCGGGGATTGTGTGGGAGCGATGGTGGACCGGGCGGTTTCGGCTCCGTCGGTAGGTGGGGGGTGTGGGAGCCCGCATCCGCGGAGTGAGGGGCGGGGGATGTCGGAGGCGATTGGCGGGCTGATGTCGGGCGTGGGCCTGGGGGAGTCGCGGCCGTCGACGAAGAGCCAGCCGGGGGGGAACCGGGCGCTTGTGCCGGCGAAGCGCAAGGATCGATGGATTGGGACGCCGAGCGCGCCAAACCGGGTGGAGGGTGGGACGGAGCCGTCGCTGAGTTGGAGGGCAACGGACAGGGTGGAGCAGGTGGCGACGGATCGGCTGCCGGCTCGGCGTGGGGAGGGGTTAGTGATGCGGCAGACGGGCGGATGGGAGCCGCGGTGTGCAGGGGCTGGACATGGGCGGCGGCCTACCGCTGCCGAAAATTCCGACCTGTCGGTAGGTGCCAATGCCTGCAAGAAAGGAGGAGCAAAGGGAGAGCGTGTTCTTCGCTTTGCCCAGGACAGTGCGGACCACGGCAAGGGCGCCCGCAGGGGAACCGGGGACAAGGCCAGAGGTGGGTATGGCAGTGGAGTCTCGGATTGGAGAAGGCGGAGTGGGTTGGACGGTGTGGCGCAACCGTGGAGTGCGATCGAAAAAGCGCTGCGGGCCGCGGACATGCTTCTGCAGGCGGGTGGTTTTGGTGTGATTGTGCTGGACCTGGGCGGTGTGACGGCAGAGGCGGTGTGGAAGATTCCGATGGCGACGTGGTTTCGGTTCCGGGCCGCGGCGGAGCGGTCGCAGACGTGTTTTGTGCTGTTGACACAGCACGCGTGTGCGCGAAGCAGTGCGGAACTGGTGCTGGAGATGGCGCCGGGCAGGATGCAGTCGAGTGGGCGGGTGATGACGGGGGTAGCGTATGGGGCAGTGATTGGCCGACAACGGTTTGTGACGGAGGCGGCGAAGGTTGTCGCCATTCGGACGCGAGAGGATCGCCTGCCCTATTCTGCGGGACGGCCTGACGAGGACGATGCTGAAGACGTTGTGAGGCGGCGACCACCGCAGCCAGAGAAATTGGGGGCATGGAATGGAACGGCATCCTGGGCGCAGGCGAGCGGCATGGCAGAGGTGCGGGCAAAGGCAGGGAAGAGAAGGGTGCATGGCCGCTCGGGGAGGGTTGGATGACTGGAGGCGCGGCTTATCTGTGTGTGCATCTTGTGGAGTTTCCGGCGCAGGCGATGCTGCGTCTGCGGATGGAGTTGCGGGTGCGTGCAGTAGCAGTGGTGGAGGGTTCGGCGCCGCTCGAAAAGGTGTGCAGCGTGAACCGGCTCGCGGGAAAGATAGGGGTTCGGCGTGGCATGACGAAAGCGGAGCTGGATAGTTTTGATGGTTTGACGGTTTTGCGGCGGGCGTACGAGGAGGAGAGGTCGGCGAAGGCGGCGGTGATGGAGGTGGCTGGGGCATTGTCGCCGCGTGTGGAGGACCATACGTCGGGACCCCACGCTACTGCGGGAACGTGCGTGATGGTGCTGGACGTGTGCGGGAATGAGCGGCTGTTTGGGCCGGTGGATCTGATGGCGCGACGACTGGTAACGGCTCTGCGAACGTTGGGTCTGGTGGCGCGTGTGGCGGTGAGTGAGAATTTGCTGACTTCTGTGGTGCTAGCCCGGGCTTTGGAAAAGGAGACTGTACGTGTTGTCGAGCGTGGGGGCGAGGCGGCGGCTCTGGCTCCGTACCCTCTTGATGTCTTGAAGTTAACGGAGGTGCAGGCCGAGACGTTTGTTGCGTGGGGACTACGGACAATTGGCGAACTGGCGGCGCTTGATCAGACGGAGCTGGTTATTCGTATGGGGAAGGAGGGCGGGGCTTTGTGGCGGCTGGCACGGGGTGGGGCGGAGCACCTTATGGTTCCAGTAGAGGCAGGGTTGGTGCTTGTGGAGGTGGTGGAGCTTGAGACGCCAGTGGTGGGTATGGAGTCGTTGATGTTTGTGCTGGGGCCGATGCTGGATCAGCTGATTTTACGGGCGGGGAACAGGGCGATGGCGCTGGCGAGTGTGACGGTGACGATGGATCTGGACCGGCATGGTGGTGGTGCCGACGGAGAGGGTGGTGATGGCCGTGGGGGAGAGCATGTGCGGGTGCTGAAGCCGGCGCTACCGGTGGCCGATCGCGGTTTGTTACTGAAGCTGTTGCATTTGGATTTGGAAGCGCATCCTCCCAGCGCGGGTGTGGTGCGGCTGCGGGTTGATGCCGAGGCGGGTGGGCGTAGCCCCTTGCAGGCGGGGCTCTTTCGCCCGCAGATGCCGGAGTCTTCGCGATTGGAGGTGACGCTGGCACGGCTTGCGGGCCTTGTTGGAGAGGCGCGCATCGGTCGGGCGCAACTGGTGGACTCGCATGCGCGGGAGAGCTTTACGATGGAGCGGTTTGTGGTGCCGGAGGAGAAGCTGCGTGAGTTGAGGGGGCGTGAGCAATCAGGGCAGCGTGGGGGTGGTGCGAAGGAGGTATGGGGGCGGGAGGGGTTGCGTGAGGATCGACTGCAAGAGCAGGGGCGAAGGCAACAAGAGGTGAGGCAGAGACATACGGTGGGCTCGTTTCCGAGCGGCGCACTCAGGATCGGAACGACGGCTCAAGACGCAAGTGCAAGGTGCGAGGGTGCGGTCAAGACTGTCGAGATTGAAGCTGCACCTATCGCTAAGCCTGTGGTGATCACGATCGGGAGAGTAACAGGCGAGGATGCGCTCGATGCAGGGGATGGAGGAACGGATGAGACGTCGGTGCTGTCGGATGCGAATGTGGACGGAGTAGCCAGGAACGAAGTTATCAGTGCGGACGTGAGTGTTGGGAGTGAGAGGAGGGATGGCTCATCCAACGTGCTGCGTATGCGTTCGGTCGCAAGAGGTGCCCTGGTTGGAGCATTCGATGGTGAATCGGAGCTCTCAGGTATGGGTGGTGGAGACGTCGCTGGGGGGGTGGCCGGAACTGCTGTTGTGGAGCCTGGGTTCGCTGTGGGTGTTCGTCGAATGCGGCCGCCCGTGCCGATTCGTTGGAAGGGCAACGAGGTGCTGGAGTTCTGGATGCAGGGGGTTCTATATACAGTGCGGGAGCGGTATGGGCCGTGGCGGCGAAGCGGTGCATGGTGGACGGGGGACGTGTGGTCCGAGGAAGAGTGGGATGTCTCGGTGGAGGTAGGAGGTGGGGTGCGGCTCCTGTGTATGGTGACACACGATCTGTTACGGGATCGGTGGCGTATGGATGCGATCTATGACTGAAGTTTTAGCTGAAGCCAAAGCAGGCAGCCAGAAGTAAGAGGTATGAGTATTCGTGAATAAGATAAAGATGAGTCGGTCTGGTCCAAGTTCGGGCTATGTGGAGTTGCATGCGGCGAGCGGGTTCAGCTTTCTTGAGGGAGCTTCGCTGCCCGAGGCGCTGGTCAAGGCTGCGGTGGAGCGCGGGTTGCCCGCGATGGCTCTGCTGGACAGAAACGGGGTATACGGGGCGGCACGTTTTCACACGTCGGCGAAGGAGAATGGATTTCGGGCGCTGGTGGGTGCTGAGGTTTCGGTGGAAGGTATGGGGATGCGGATGGAGCCACCGGAGTGGCTGCCGCATGGTCATGTTGCGGAGCCGCCGCGTATTCCGGTGCTATGTGCGTCTTGGTTGGGGTATCAGAATCTGACGCAGATGATTACGCGGTACAAGATGCGGATGGTGGGCAAGGGCGAGGGTGCTGCGATGGCCGCCGATCTCCACGAGTTTGCGGGTGGAATAGTGGCTCTCACTGGCGGGGATGAGGGGGTGCTGGCTGCTGCACTGGCGGTGGGCGGGGAGCGTGCAGGACGTGCGGCGGTGGAAGGCATGGTACGCGTCTTCGGTCCGGGCAATGTGTATGTCGAGCTGCAGCGACACGAAGAGCGTGCCGAGGAGTGGAGGAACCAGGCGGCGATGCGGATTGCGGAGAGCCTCGGGCTGCCGCTGGTAGCGACGAACGGAGTCCGCTATGCGACGCAATATGAGCGCGAGGTGCTGGACGTGATGACGGCGGTGAAGCATGGGTGCGATCTCGAGCATGCGGGCCGGCTGCTGTGCGTGAACTCGCTGCGACAGGTGCGCGGGGCGGGGGCGATGCAGAGATTATTCGCGGATGTTCCGGAGGCGGTCGAGAACACGGTTCTGCTGGCGGAACGGCTTGAGTTCGAGATGGATGATCTTGGTTACAAATTTCCGGAATACGAAGTTCCGGAGGGAGAGACGATGGACAGCTTTCTCCGGAAGCGGGTGGAAGAGGGAGTTCGGGGACGGTATGCGTGGGGGGGAAAGCGAAAGTTGCGGGAGCGCGCATGTGGACAGGCGGAAAAGGAGCTTGCACTGATTGCGAAGCTGGGGTTTGCCGGGTACTTCCTGATTGTGTGGGACATAGTTTGTTACTGCAAGAGGAACAATATTTTGATCCAGGGGAGGGGAAGCGCCGCGAACTCGGTGGTGTGCTACGCGCTTGAGATTACGGCAGTCGATCCAATTGGGATGGAGTTGTTGTTTGAGCGGTTTCTGAATGAGAACCGCGACGAGTGGCCGGACGTGGACCTGGACCTGCCTTCCGGGGAGAAGCGCGAGCAGGCAATTCAGTATGTGTACCAGCGCTACGGGGAACTTGGCGCGGCCATGACGGCGAACGTGATTACATACCGCGGGAAAAGTGCGGCGCGGGAGGTCGGGAAGGCGCTGGGGTTTGATGAAGAGACCCTGGGGCGTCTGGGCGGGTTGATTGGGCAATGGGAGTGGAGAAAGAAGGACGAGACGCTGAAGGACAACTTCAAGCATGCGGGATTTGATCTTGAGCACCGGAGGATTGCGAAGTATGTGGAGTTATGCGAGCGGGTGCAGGATCTGCCGCGGCACCTGGGGCAGCACTCGGGCGGGATGGTGATCTGCCAGGGCCACCTCAATAGAGTTGTCCCGCTCGAGCGGGCGTCGATGGTTGGACGGACGGTGGTGCAGTGGGACAAGGAAGACTGCGCGGATATGGGAATGGTGAAGGTGGACCTGCTGGGCCTGGGAATGATGGCGGTGATCAAGGATTGCCTGGAGTTGATCCCGAAGCACTACGGCGAGGAGGTGGATCTTGCGCAGCTTCCGGCGGGCGACACCGAGGTGTACGACACGTTATGCCGGGCGGATACGGTAGGGATGTTCCAGGTGGAGAGCCGGGCGCAGATGGCGAGTATTCCTCGGAATCAGCCGAGGGAGTTTTATGACTTGGTGGTGCAGGTGGCGATCATTCGGCCGGGACCGATTGTGGGTAAGATGATGCACCCGTACATGCGGCGGAGGCAGGGACGCGAGGAGGTGACCTACCCTGTGCCGGAGCTAGCGCCGGTGTTGAAGCGGACTCTGGGTGTGCCGCTGTTCCAGGAGCAGCTGCTTCGTATGGCGATGATTGTAGGGAAATTTACGGGGTCCGAGGCGGACGAGTTGCGGAAGGCGGTAGGGATGCGGCGAAGTGTGGCGCGGATGGAGGCGTTGATGGAGAAGCTGCGTGCGGGGATGACGGAGAACAAGATCTTGCCGGAGACGCAGGAGGCGATCGTGGGAAGCATCCAGTCGTTTGCGCTGTACGGCTTTCCGGAGAGCCATGCGGCGAGCTTTGCGCTGATTGTGTATGCGTCGGCGTACTTCAAGGTGAAGTACCTCGCGGCGTTTACCTGTGCGATGTTGAACAACCAGCCGATGGGCTTCTACATGCCCGCGGTTCTGGTGAAGGATGCACAGAGGCACGGGCTGAGGGTGCGTCCTGTGGACGTGCAGCGATCAAGGTGGGAGTGCGAGGTAGTGCAGGAGGCGGGGGATGAGCTGACGCTGCAGCTGGGATTTATGTACGCGAAAGGGATGCGGCAGGCAACGGCGGCCGTGCTGGTTGCTGAGCGTGAGTCTGGAGGAGCATTCAAGGATGTAGAGGAGCTGGAGCGGCGAGTGCCGGCACTGAACCGGAGGGAGATGGGGCAGATGGCGCGGATCGGCGCGCTGAACTCGTTGGGTGAGGTGAGGCACAGGAGGGATGCAGTGTGGCAGGTAGAGCAGGCCGTTCGACCGGTGGGCCCGTTGTTGAAGGTGGCGTCGGCAGGCGCGGGGTCCGGGGCATCACCGTTGCGGAGGATGTCGACCGAGGAGCGGCTGGTTGCGGACTATGCAGGGACGGGTCTGACAACGGGACCGCACCCGATGGCTTACCGGAGAGAGGAGCTGAGGGAGCGCGGCATCTTGTCGGCGAAGGAGCTGCAACGGGAGAGGGACGGCACGTGGGTGCGCGCGGCGGGGTGCGTGATTGCGCGGCAGCGGCCGGGTACGGCGCTGGGATTTATTTTTCTGTCGATGGAGGACGAGACCGGGATTGCGAACGTGGTGATCCACCCGGACCTATATGAGCGGGACCGGCTGACAGTGACGCGGGGGAGATTTCTACTTGTGGAAGGAAAGCTGCAGAACTCGGACACGGTGGTGCACGTAAAGGCGGAGCGGGTGGAGGTGTTGACGATGGAACAGATGGAGGCGATTGAGATGAGGTCGCATGATTTTCATTGATGTGGTCCAGGTGTTTTGAAAAAAACAGCTCTTCTTGCAGCGGTAGGGGAGGGAGTTTGTGTGAAGAACTCTAAGATGGGCATATTCCCGGGCGAAGGTGTGTGTTGGGCCGGCAGCGACGGTTGCCTGCGCAGCAGAAGCAGGAGTAGAGTGGCCGGGCTTTGAAGAGGAAGGAATACGAATGTCTGTCACATGCCTATCTCGTCGTGATCTTTTTGGACTTGCTTCGGCTGCAACGGCGGCCGCTGCTCTGCCATCGATGTTTCTCCCTGCTTCTGCGCAGGCCCAGTCCGCTTTGCCGCTGGACGAGGTGGAGGGGCTGGGAACGCAGTTGGATGCGACGACGATGTTGCGTTCACTGGAGCGCGCGTTTGCTTTTCAGAATTTAATGATGGATGCGTATGCGACCGGAGCCACAGTTCGATTGGTGCAGAGTTACAGCGATGAGGCGCTTGGTGCGACAGCGTTCACGTATGACAACGCTGTATCGATCCACGCATACCTAGCGAGTGGAAGAGAAGATCTGCAGGACAGGGCGGAGGTGCTGGGTGCAGGGCTGCTGTATGCGCAGGCGAACAATTTTCCGATTGCTGATGGACGGTTTGCGCAGGCGTATTACGTAAACGTTGCTGCTCCCAGTGGAGCTTTTATCACACCTGCCGCGGCGCCGTTCTACTTCTACACGAGTGCTGTTGGCGACCAGGCGTGGGCCGGCATGGCATTGTCCCAGCTTTACCTGCGTACTCGCGATGACAAGTATCTTGCCGGAGCGCTTGAGGTTGCGAACTGGATTGTGACCAATGCATACAGCAAGTTGGGTGCGGGCGGGTACTCGTTCGGAACGAACATCAATCCGAACAATATGTCTGTGCCGTCGCCCAATGGGAAGTCGACCGAGCACAACATTGACACCTACGCGTTCTTCACGATGCTGCACAGGCTGACCAAGGGCGGAAGTGCGAAAAATGCGATGACGTGGTCCGCGCTTGCGGAGCATGCGCTCCAGTTCGTTGCCGCGATGTACAACGTTGCGGGGCCGTACTTCTACACGGGGACGCTGAGCGACCAGGTGAGTATCAACAGGTCTCCAATCCCGGAGGACTGCCAGACATGGTCGTACATGGCAACGCTGAACAATGCCTGGCGAGGAACGATCGACTGGGCGCTCGAGCATCTGCAGACGACGGACACCGCGTCTGCCCCACACTCCAGCCTTAAGGGTAATGAGACTTTTCGGGGGCTGGTTTTCGACACGGCCAGCCTGACGACGACGGCGGATGATCCGCATGCTGTTTGGCTGGAGGGGACGGCGCACATGTCCGCGGCGCTGATCGCGCGTGTGCTGCGGGGCGGGGACAGTCTTGTGAAGTTGTTTGCTGACCTCTCGGAGGCGCTGCGCCTCCAGAGACAGAGCGAGCGGGCACAGGCGCTGCTTGGGGCGGGGAAGACGGTTGGAGGCCGACCTATTCCTGTGGGCCTGGGACTGGTCGCCGCGACAAGCATCCTTGATACCGGATTTGGGTACACTTATGGGCCTTCACTCCACATCGGGGCGACGGGGTGGTATCTGCTGGGAGCACAGGCGGCGAATCCTTTTCAACTGCGGTACCGCGTGGTTGGATGAGGGCTAGGAGAGAGGTGAAACTCCTACTTTTCGGCGCCGCTCCCCGGCGTTGTGTTCGAGTCTTCGGGGGCGGATGGGTTAAGGTGCCCACCGCTGTTTTCGGGGGTATTGGAGCTGACGCCAGTCTTGCCCGGACCGGCTGTCGAGGGGACCTCTCCACGGTATCCGGAGGGTTCGGCCCCCTGCTGATCGGGTGAGGGAGGGGTTTGCGAGTTGCTGGTTTCGAGCGCTGACTTATCGACGGCCATTTTGGTCTCCTGCTGCTGATGGATAGGAGACTGGTCGAATACGGGTAGTTGCTTAGCGTGGTCAAGGATTGGTCACTGGTGCGCAAAGTCCGCTAGACTAGCAATACTCCTGGCTTCGGGCGCCGCGCGGGTCTGCTTTATGAAGGCGAGATGGAAGTGGGGAGAAGTCAGGACCTTTGCCGGAGTGAGACGAGCAGATACGAAGCAACGATCGACACTAACAGCCGGGCTGCTAACGTCTTTTTTTCTTCTGCTTGCAGGGGGTTCAGGGACGTGTCGGATCGGGGCTCAGACGCTCTCCCAAATGCAGCAGGCGCAGAATGCGGCAGCGAATGCTTCCGGGGCAACGACACAGGCTCCCGCTACGACGACGGGCAGGGGAACGGCTGCAAACGATTCACCTCAGGACGGTACGGCAGCTAGATCGGGTCGAGCGGACGAGGCGCGGCAGAGGCAGCAGGCTGCCGACGTTGCAGCGGTTCCAGAGAGGCCTACCGAGTTCCAACAACTAGTGCAGGTGACCACGGGACAGCAGTTACCGATCTTTGGGTCCTCACTATTTTTGGGAGTGCCATCGACTTTTGCGCCTGTTGACGATGTTCCTGTGACGCCGGACTACGTGATTGGTCCTGGAGATCAACTCCGGCTGCAGGTCTGGGGACAGGTGAACCAGCAAGGCTCGTACGTCGTGGATCGAACGGGATCCATCGCGATTCCGGAGGTCGGGACGGTACATGTGGCCGGGCTGCGATTCGCCGACCTGACCAGCTTTTTGAGGGCGCAGTTGGGACGGGTTTACCGCAACTTCGATCTCAATGTCAATATGGGCCAGCTGCGGTCGATTCAGGTGTTTGTGGTTGGGCAGGCGCGTCGTCCTGGAAGCTACACGATCGGCTCATTGAGCACGCTGCTGAATGCGCTGTTTGCCTCCGGCGGCCCGAAGGCCGAGGGGAGCCTGCGAGATATTCAGGTGAGGCGTGGCGGCGAGGTTGTGACGCACTTCGACATGTACGATCTGCTGCTGCACGGGGACAAGACGAAGGACGTCACACTGCAGCCTGGGGACGTGATCTTCATTCCCAGTGCGGGGCCGCAGGTGGCGCTGGTAGGGAGCGTCAAGAACGCTGCGATTTACGAGCTGCGTGGGCTTACGGGCATTGCGCAGCTGCTGGAATTTGGCGGGGGCCGCACGAGCGTTGCGGCTGGTAGCTCCATTCGGCTGGAGCGGATCTTTGAGCATACGTCACGAACGATTCTGGATGTGGACCTCGCGACGACCCCAGAGACTCCCCTGCAGAACGGCGATGTAGTTACGGTTGTGCCGATCGTGGACCGGTTCAAGGATGCAGTGACGCTTAGAGGGAACGTGGCGAACCCGGGAAGGTATGTGTGGCATCCTGGGATGCGGGTCAGCGATCTGATTCCGAACAAGGAGTCACTAATTACCCGGAACTACTGGCGTAAGCGCAATGAGCTTGGCCAACTGAAATCGGAGTATGACAGTGGCACAACCTTGCAGCCACAGCAGTCCGGGCGCGAGCAGACACCCGGAGAGATGACGGGTGCGAATTCCACCAGCTCCGGGTCGAGCGACAGCGGTTTGAACAGTGGCAAGCGGACAACCAACGACCTGCAGCGCGGAACCGGCTCGGGCACCGCGGGAGGGTCTGTGGGGGTCGCTCTTACCGGATCAAACGGCGTGTTCTCTGCGAAGAATGACGTGGTTCTGAGCGCACCTGATATCGACTGGAGCTACGCAGTTGTGGAACGGTTGAGCTCCGTTGATCTGACGACGTCGTTGCTGCCGTTTAAGCTGGGCAAAGTTGTGCTGGAGGGTGATCAGACGGAGAACATCGAGCTTCTACCGGGCGATGTGGTAACGATCTTCTCAACGGCGGATCTTCGGGTCGCGACGTCGCAGCAGACGCGCTTTGTTCGTCTCGAGGGGGAGTTCCATTCCTCCGGTATTTACAGTGTGCGTGCGGGCGAAACCCTGCGACAGCTGCTCGCACGTGCCGGAGGGTTTACGCCTGATGCTTATCTTTATGCCTCGGAGTTCACTCGCGAGTCGACCAAGCGTGTCGAACGACAGCGTTTGAACGAGTATGCGGACCAGCTCGAGGCACAGGTGGCGGCCGCGACGTCTGGAGCGGCCGGGGGTGCGGTGAGCGGGTTGGACACGGCGGCTTCGGCCGCGACCGCAGACCAGGCAAGGGGAGCGATCGCCAGACTTCGGAGCAGGGAGCCAATCGGCCGGATCGTGCTCGAACTCAAGCCTGACAGTCGTGGCGTGGACAGTGTGCCAGATCTCGCGCTTGAGGATGGGGATCGTTTCGTCGTGCCTCGTGTGCCGTCGAATGTAACGGTTGAGGGGCAGGTTTATAGTGCGAACGCCTTTGTATACCGCCGACATGGACGAGTAAAAGACTACCTGCGCCAGGCTGGCGGGCCGGATCGTCAGGCAGATCGAAGCCGGGCGTTTGTGTTGCGGGCGGATGGGTCTGTACTAAGCCGGCAGTATGGGAACTTCGAAAGGGCGCAGCTCTTTCCTGGGGACACAATCGTGGTTCCGCCAGTACTGAACAGGCGATCGATCCTGCGGACGGTTGTGGACCTTGCTACCGTAGTCGGCCAGTTCGGGTTTGCCGTGGCTGCGATCAATTTACTGCGATGATAGAAACCCGGGAGAAATCCGCACTCGATCGCGAGGCTATGTCCACGTACGAAGAAGACAGCATAAACCTGCTCGATCTCCTTGTCCGCTTTCTGGCCAAGTGGAGGACGCTCTTGGTCAGTTTTGCGCTAGTCATGCTGATCGGAATTGTCATGATCTACCGCATCCCGCCCTTGTACGAGTCCAACGTCTCATTTGTGCCAACTCAGACGACTCAGGAGTCCACAAGCTTATCGGCACTGTTCGGCCAGCGTCGGTCAGGCGATCTTTACGTGGGCCTCATTCAGAGTCGAGCGGTGCGCGATAACGTCATTCGCCGACTGGATCTTCACAAGGTTTATCAGACTGATAGTCAGGATATGGCTCGTAATCGACTCACGCAGAGCACCAAGATCGTAGTTGGCGCAGACTCGATTATCAGCGTTGTTGTCCGCGATGCAAGTTCCGCCATGGCCACGCGAATCGCAAATAGTTACCTCGACGCTCTTGAGGATCAGCAGGATGCGATGGCATCGTCCCAGTCCGGGCAGCGGCGGAGTTTCTATGCCAAGCAACTCCAACTGGAGAAGGATGCGCTTACGGCGGCGGAAGAAGATCTCCGGAAGACGCAGGAGTCGCTGGGCATCGTTCAGGTGGAGCAGCAGACGCAGCTTGGAATTTCGGCAATTGCGGAAATCAGGGCACAGATCACTAACGCGCAGGTGCGATTGGCCTCTCTGCTCCTGAGTGCGACCGAACAGAATCCTGAGGTACAGGCACTTCGATCGCAGATCGCGCAACTTCAAACGGGAGAACACAGGCTGGAGGCCGGGGCTTCGGGCAAGAGCCCAGGGGCAGCGATGCCGACAGGACGCATGCCCGCAGCGAATCTCGAGTATGTGCGTAAACAGCGTGAGGTGGAGTATCACAATACGCTGTTTCGATCGCTCGCCCACGAACTTGAGAGCGCCCGGATTAGTGAAGCGGAGGGTGGAGGAACCTTTCAGGTAGTGGACAGGGCTGTCGAGCCGGAGTTTCGGGCGTGGCCACCGCGGAAGATGCTGCTGCTTGTGACCTTTGGTGCGAGCCTCCTGATCAGCTTCTTCGTTGTGCTTGGCCATCTGCTCGTTGAGAGGATCTTGGGGGACCCCGCGAACCAGACCCAGATAGCGGCACTGCGGAAACAGCTTCAGCTGAGGGGCTGAGATGGAGCTCGAAGCGACCAGAAGGCTGAGTAGGACAGATCGTCATGGCATGGTAACGACGATAAGCCTGCTTATGGTCGTGTTCCTGGTCCTGTTTCCGAAGGGCGGCATTAAGATCGGGGATACACCGATCACATGGGGTTACGTGCTGGTCGGGCTCACAATTCTGCCTGCGATTGCTATTCGCCTACTCGACTTACCGCTCGCCTTCCGTCCCAGCGCCCTTCTCGCTTTCTGTGCCTTGATCCCCCTCCAGCTCCTGTGCCTCTACTCCGCCAGGATGAATGGCGTGGTGAATACGGGAATCCTGCTGAGCGATATCACCGGTTTCGTGGTCTTTCCGTTCCTATTTCTCCTGATCTATCCCGCATTTATTCCGAGGATCAATCCAAAACGCTTCGCGACATGTCTTCAAGTCTGCGTGCTTGGTGCGGCATTGTGGGGTATATTCCTTTTTATCTGGCGACCCCTCTTCGGGTTTTACATTGAGATCCCTTTATTGACAGTGAATCTGGCAGACTTCGGACAATTGGAATCGACGAAGCATATTTACCGCGGAGCATTTTTCAAGCTGATTTCGACGTACAACAACGGGAACGTCTACGGCGTCGCAACGCTGACGCTCTTTCCTCTTTACAAAATGCTGGAGACCTCCCGCTGGAAGAGAAACGTCGTTCGCTTCGCGCTTGTTCTCACACTGTCACGAACGGTTTGGTTGGGCATCCTTATTGAGCAACTGCTTTCGCTTTTTGGGAGCCTTCCGATGCTGCTGAAGAGCCTCCCACGCATTAATACTGCGGAGGCAAAGAGGAGGGTTGGCGCACTGCTAGTGAGTCTAGGGGTTGTCTTCATCGGTTTCTTGTTCAGCGTACAGTCGCTCTCGTTCTTGGCGGACACCTCCTTTGGCGGCCGGCAAGCGCAGTTTGAGGTCTTCATGCATCCGACGCTTCTTCCGAGCCTGCCTTTTGACGCCTTTACGGAGGTGCTATACAGTTCCGCACTGTCGCTACTGGGCATCAGCGGTCTTATATCGGTGCTGTTGGTCTTCCTCTCCCCTATTTTTCTAATCGCACTCTTTCCCAAACTTATGCAAGCACCGACGAATCGAGCCGCGGCGAAAGGATTGATCCTGTATGCCATCCTGGCCGGAGCTGATGCGGCGATTAACCTGATACCCGTGCTGGCATTTTACTGGTTTGTTTACATGGTGTTCCTGTACGGTCTGCCGGGCGAAGGGCAACTTCGTGAAGTGACGAGTTCCTATGACTTGTCGCGGGGTGACCCGGAACGAGGGACGTCTCGAGGAGTCATCTACGGCTGATTTCGGAGCACAATTTTTGTGGAATAGAGACGACGGAATAGACTTTGGTCTGGATAGCGTTCGAGGAAGTGACTGAGAGTAAGACTGCACGCCGCACTATAGAAGATAGATGGACCGGAGAGACGATACTGTGACGTATAGGGATCCAGTCCTTGTGACCGGCGGCGCGGGGTTTATTGGAAGCAACTTTGTCCTTGACTGGCTCGGCGCGAATGCGGGCCCGGTAGTGAACCTGGACAAGCTAACCTATGCGGGGAATCCCGCAAACCTTGCTTCCGTAGCGAGTCGAGCCGACTACACCTTTGTTCACGGGGACATCTGTGACGCGGAGATCGTGACCCGATTGCTTCGGGAGTTTCGACCGAGGGCGATCGTGCACTTCGCCGCCGAAAGCCATGTCGACCGATCAATCCTGGAACCGGATGCTTTTCTGCGCACTAACATTGGTGGGACGTTTACGATGCTGCAAAGTGCGCGAGCGTACTTCTCCGGCCTAGGGGGGAAGCTGCAAAGCGCTTCCGCTTCCTGCATGTCTCCACGGACGAGGTCTACGGGACGTTGAGCCCGGAGGCGGCGCCGTTCCACGAAGAGACACCCTACGCACCGAACTCTCCCTATGCAGCGAGCAAGGCGGCGAGCGACCACCTGGTGCGTGCTTGGGTGCACACCTACGGTCTGCCCGCGATTGTGACGAACTGCTCGAACAACTACGGACCATTTCAATTTCCGGAGAAGCTGATTCCACTCATGATCACGCATGCTCTCAAGGGGCAGCCGTTGCCCGTGTACGGTGATGGTCTGCAGGTTCGGGACTGGCTGTATGTGGGCGACCATGCGCGCGCGCTGCGCGTGGTGCTTGAGGATGGTCGTTTGGGCGAGACCTATAACATCGGGGGCGGGAACCAGAGAAGCAACCTCGATGTAGTGACGACCTTGTGTGCGCTGCTGGACGAGCTGGTGCCGACGTCAGAGTTCCGGCCGCACGAGCAATTGATCCAGTATGTGCAGGACAGACCTGGGCACGATCGGCGGTATGCCATCAATTCTCGCAAGCTCGAGGCTGAGCTGGGCTGGAGGCCGGAGGAGAGCTTCGAGACGGGCTTGCGGCGCACAGTGGAGTGGTATCTGCGAAATACTGCGTGGGTCGACGGCGTGTTGAGCGGAGCTTACGAGCTATGGGTCGACACGAACTACGGCGAGAGGCCGAGGGGGCAACGGAGCATTCAGCAAGCGGGGGAGGGAACGCGTTGAAGGGGATCATTCTTGCGGGGGGATCGGGGACCCGGCTGCATCCCGTGACCCAGGCGGTGAGCAAGCAGCTGCTCCCGGTCTACGACAAGCCCATGATCTACTACCCCTTGTCAGCACTGATGCTAGCGGGAATCCGGGACATTCTGGTCATCTCGACGCCTGAGGATACGCCGCGGTTCGAGCAACTGCTTGGGTCGGGGGCTATGTGGGGTCTGCGCGTGAGCTACGCGGTACAGCCCGCCCCGGATGGACTGGCGCAGGCTTTTCTGATCGGGCGAGAATTTCTTGCCGGAGAAGGCTGCTGCCTCGTGCTGGGCGACAACATATTTTACGGACATGACTTACAGAAGATGCTGAGGGCAGGTGCCGAGGGGCGGCCGGGTGCCACGGTGTTTGCTTATCCTGTGCTTGACCCGGAACGGTACGGGGTAGTTGAGTTCGATGCTGGAAGAAAGGCCGTTTCTATCGAGGAGAAGCCGGAGAGGCCGAAGAGCAGGTATGCAGTAACCGGAATCTATTTTTATGACGAGCAGGTCGTCAAGCGTGGCCGAGGGGCTGCGACCTTCGGCGCGTGGGGAACTCGAGATCACGGATGTGAATCAGTGGTACCTGGAGCGGGGGCAGTTGCGCGTAGAGCTCATGGGTAGGGGCATGGCCTGGCTCGATACCGGAACACACGATTCCCTGCTTGAGGCTTCGACGTTCATTCACACGATCGAGCAGAGGCAAGGTTTGAAAGTAGCATGTCCGGAGGAGATTGCGTACCGCCTTGGTTACATATCAGCGGATGAGCTAAGGGCATTAGCGTCTCGAATCCAGAAGAGCTCGTACGGGAAGTATCTCGAACGGGTGCTTGAGGAGCCAGTCTATTGATCTTCTCGTTTTCGTTGGTGCCGGCGGGCGTTCGTGCACGGCGTAACGGCTATTTTCACCTGCTGGCGAAACAGCAAGGAAGTGGGGTGGCTGGTGCCAGACGGTGGAGCCCTGATCGGCAATCTTAGCCCAGCCTGTGATCTGATGGGCGTTCGAGGGCTGGTGGTCTCATGAAGCCGATACCCGTCAGCGAAGCTACGATCCAGGGAGTCCTCTTGGAGCCCCGGGTGACCTGTGTTCTCGTCAACTGGAACAACTTGGCGCACACCGATCGGTGTCTTCGTGCCCTAGCGCTGCAGGACTATGTGAATCTTCAAGTGATTGTTGTGGACAATGGATCGACGGATGGTTCAGTCAGTCATCTACGCTCTGTCCACGATTCTGTTATTTGGATCGAGAACGGGGAGAACCTCGGATTCGCGAAGGCGTGCAATATCGGAGCGCGCCGTGGAATCGAAGATGGAGCCGAGTTTGTCTGGTTCCTCAACAACGATACGGAGGCCCCGCCCGACACAGCCCGAAAGCTCGTAGCGAAGCTCAGCAGCGACCCCGGAGTTGGGATCGTGGGTGCGGTGTTGTTCTATCTGCAAGATCGCGGGAGAGTGCAGGCATGGGGGGGAGGGGTCATCAGCCTCTGGTCGGGGTTCAACCACCACTTCAAGGCCCCGCACGCGTTAGGTCCGGGCACCTATGTCACTTTTGCGAGTGCGCTGGTTCGGCGCGAGGTCTTCGCCGAGTTGGCGGGGTTATGGGAAGAACTGTTTCTGTACTTCGAGGACTCCGACTTCAGCCTTCGTGCAGTCGCCGCCCGGTGGAGACTCAGCGTGGCTGAGAGTACGGCCATTCTGCATGCTGAGGGCGGAAGCATCGAAGGGCGGCGACGCAAGAGCCCTCTGATGGACCGGATCCAGACGTCGTCGGGGGTCCGCTTTTTGCGGCGACACGGCCGAGTACCAGTGATCTCGATCGCGATTTTTCTGGTACTGCGGCTTGGAAAACGGCTTGCTCTATTGGATTGGCCGGGACTTAGAGCCGTGATGGCCGGGGTGCACGACTGGTGGACGGATCAGCACACGTCCTTTCGCACGGATGCGTGAGTGGCAGGGAATGTCGTAGTCTCAGGTCTGCGATGAGCCGCATATTAATCATCAAGTTCGGTGCGATTGGAGACGTCGTGATGACGATCCCGGCGGCGTACCAGATGCATCGCGCGGGTTATGCGATTGACTGGGTATGTGGACGGCAAGTATTGCCCCTCTTGCGGCTTTACCCATGGATACGACCGATCGTTGCCGAGGACGCGGTCCTGTTCGGTGGAACCGCGCTCCAAAGATTTGGTGCGCTTACCGGGCTGTGGCGCGTGATCTCGGCTGAGAGGTATGAGCTTTGCGCGACCCTCTACTACGACCGCCGTTATGGCATTGTGAGCTTACCGGTTAGGGCCAAGCGGAAGTTGTTGTTATCGGGTACAGACAGGTGCCGGCGACTGCTGCCAGGCCGTCACCACAGCGATGAGTATCTACGGGTGATGCTGGGTGAAGATGGTGGTCCCTGCACTGTTGGGGTGGCACCCGTGCGCGCCGAGGGATTGCCTGGAAGTGTTTTGCCGCGCGTCGCCGAGAGAAAACGTGTTCTGCTCGTGCCGGCCGGGGCTCGGAACGCGATGCGAAGCGATGGCCTGCGCCGGTGGCCGGTTTCCAGCTATGTCGCGGTCGCGAAATTGTTGCGTAGGCTTGATATTGATGTAGTTCTTGCAGGCGGATCAGAGGATGGTTGGGCGTCGGAGGCATTTCTGGGAAGCGGTGTGGTTGACAAGATCGGTGCGCTTACGATCCTCGAGACCATGGCGTTGATGGAGGAAAGCGATGTCGTCGTAACACACGATACCGGCCCGCTGCATCTCGCCGGACTGACGTCGGTGAGCATTGTGAGTCTGTTCGGGCCGACGGATCCCCGCGGGCGTCTACCACAGAGGGCAGGCACCATCGCTCTATGGGGCGGCGAGGGGTTTGCATGCCGACCGTGCTATGACGGGCGGAACTATGCGGAATGTAACGAGAACCTTTGCGTGCAGCAGGTTACGCCGGAGATGGTCGTCGGTGAGGTGAAGGCGCTGCTGGAACAGCGCCGGGCGGGACAGCTCCTGCCGCCGCGTGTCATTTCTCCTGAGAGTACGGTGAGGGAGGCTTTTGCGGAGTTCCGGATTCTTCAATGATTTCAGAAGAGAAGCGCAGAGCGCTGTTCCTCGACCGCGACGGGGTGATCAATGAGGAGATCGGATACCTGTCACGAAGCTCCGACGTGCGCTTTGTACCGGGGATCTTTTCGCTGTGCCGTGCTGCACAGCGCCTCGGCTACATACTCGTGGTCGTGACCAACCAATCGGGGATAGCGCGTGGGCTTTACACCGAGGCCGAGTTCGAAACCTTGATGACATGGATGCGGGAAGAGTTGATGAAAGAGCAGGTGCGACTGGATGCTGTATACCACTGTCCCTATCACCCGGAACACGGGGTGGGGGTATACCGGCGGGACCATCACGACCGGAAGCCGGGTCCGGGGATGCTGCTGCGAGCTGCACGTGATCTTGGGATAGAACTCGCGGCCAGCGTGATGGTAGGGGACCGCTGCAGTGATGTTGCTGCCGCAAATGCGGCCGGACTTCGCAACATATTTCTTCTTGCCGGTACGGAGATGAAGACGTGTCCTGGTACGTATGCTGCGATCCAGCACCTTAGCGAGGCCGAAGCTTGGCTAGCCAAGTTCACCGGAACCTCATAAGAGCTGGGGAAGTTCAGAGTCGCGAAGCAGGCTACCCGCAGCGTCTTTCGGACTGAGGGCGGGCTCTATGCCACCTAGTTCCTCCAGGGGCCAGTTGATGGAGAGAGTGGGATCGCTCCACAAGACAGAGCGCTCTCCGGAGGGGTGGTAGTAGTCAGTCGTTTTGTAAAGAACTTCCGCAACGTCCGAGAGAACCAGAAATCCATGCGCGAACCCTTTCGGGATCCAGAGCATCCGGAGCTCGCCTTCGTCGGTAGCTGGTTTGAGGTGGAAGCCGATCCAGTTGCCGAAGTGTTCCGAGTCCTGACGCAAGTCAACGGCAACGTCCCATATATGGCCGGATAGAACGCGGATTAGCTTGCCTTGAGGCCTGCCGAGCTGGTAGTGCAGACCCCTAAGGACGCCTTTGCGTGATGATGAATGGTTATCCTGAACAAAGGTTTCGGAGAGACCGGCTGAATGAAAGTGCCGGGAGTTGTAGACCTCCGCAAACCAGCCTCGATCGTCTGAAAACCTTCGCTGGCACAGCAGTTTCACTCCAGGCAAAGCCGTCTCGGTAATCTCCATGATGAAATTTTAGCTTGCGTTCCGTTGCCTTTTCGGGATCGTTGTCGAGAGAGGAACGGGCGATTCGCGCTCCTCAAGGGCGCGTACACCTGTAGAATTATGCTACTTCGTGGCTTGCTGGAAGCTCGAAGCGGCGTCTCTCCTTCCCCGTGCTTGATCGGGCGACGTCATCTCTGAATAGCACGAGATTCGACCACAAGGGACATCGAAGCAATAAGGTTTACAGGTTAAGAATGCGCATATCTTCGGCGGTGCTCTGGTCGGGGCAACGTCACACTCTGTGGAAGGTGCAGGTCACAACTCGTTCGGTTGTCCGTTAGCGACTCGGGGAGACAAAGAATCTCGATGCAGAGTGAACATCAGTCGTCTCAGCCGCAGAGTGCGGCTATTGGCGATTCCTACCCGTACGAGGAGGCAGGACGCCGCATACGGACGAGAGCTTACCGAGACCAGTGCATTGCGGCGGATACGCTTCGATACCGTGCGCTCAAGCGTACTTTTGACATCATTCTGATCCTGCTATCAATGCCACTCTTGCTTCCCATTCTAGGCATAGTGGCGGCGTTGGTAGTGTTGACTTCTCCCGGGCCGGCCTTCTATTCGCACCGCCGGATTCGTCAGAACGGCGCCTTCTTTTCAATGTGGAAGTTCCGGACGATGTGCAGGGATTCAGCAGAGGTGCTTGAGAATCATCTGGCCCTCCATCCGGATGCGCGTGCGGAGTGGAGCCGAACGCACAAGCTCAAGGCGGATCCACGAACGACGCCGGTGGGGCGTGTTCTACGGCAGTACAGCATAGACGAACTGCCCCAAGTGTGGAACGTGCTGCGCGGGCAAATGACGCTCGTCGGTCCGCGGCCCATTGTTGCCGCGGAGGTGGAAAAGTATGGTGAAAAATTCTACTTCTACTGCCGAGTTAAGCCTGGGTTGACAGGTCTGTGGCAGGTCTCGGGCCGGAGTAAGCTGACGTACGCCGAGAGGGTAGCCCTGGATTGCACGTATGTGCAACATTGGTCGCTGGTTCGCGACTTGGTGATTCTGTTCCGTACGTTCTTTTCCGTTGTGAATAAGGACGGCGCCTACTAGAACCGCACTGGGCATAAGTCTAAGGAGGTGAGCGGGTGCGGGTCGCTATTGTTCACCACTGGTTTGTAACGCGGGGGGGCGGGGAACGGGTGGCGGAGTGTCTGGCTTCGCTGTTTCCTGAGGCGGAAGTATTTACCTTGCTTCGAGATGCGCGGGGTTTGCCGGCTGGGCTGAAGGGGCGGACGGTTCACGCGTCGTTCCTTCAAAGACTATCCGTTTGCTGCCACTTACCACCGACACTTGATGCCCCTCTACCAACGGGCCGTGGAAGGCCTTGATCTTAGGGGGTTTGACCTGGTGGTCTCGT
Organism: uncultured Acidobacteriaceae bacterium; assembly: GCA_963752655.1. GTDB lineage: Bacteria > Acidobacteriota > Terriglobia > Terriglobales > Acidobacteriaceae > Edaphobacter. Next base: position 399,818 of record CAVVZK010000002.1, on the reverse strand, counting down.
CGGACAGTGGGCCGGTCAAGGGAGTGAGGCTGGATCCGGGCGCGGTCCATATCTGCTACTGCCATTCGCCGATGCGCTATCTGTATGACGGATATGAGGCTTACAGCCGGCAGATGGGCGGTCTGACGCGGGCGGTCTTCCGGGCGACAGCGGGTTCGTTGCGGCGGTGGGATGTGGCGGCGGCACAAAAGGTGACGTATTTTGTGGCGAACTCACGGTATGTCGCTGGTCGGATACGGCGAGTTTATGGTCGCGAGAGCACGGTCATTTACCCCCCGATCGATCTCGGGCAGGCACGGAGGGGGGAGCCCGGGGAGCACTACCTGTGTGCCGGGCGGCTGGTGGGGTACAAACGGACGGAGTTGATGATCCGAGGCCTGCATGCGAGCTGGGGCGGAAGCTGCGCGTGGCGGGTACCGGGCCGGAGTTCGAGAGGCTTCGGCGAATAGCCGGGCCGGGGGTGACGATGCTGGGCGAGCTCTCGACGGAGGCGCTGTGGGACGAGTATGCGCGGTGCCGGGCGCTGCTGTTTGCGGCGGACGAGGACTTCGGGATGGTGCCGCTCGAGGCGCAGGCGTGTGGCCGGCCGGTGGTGGCGTATGGTGCGGGCGGATCGCTTGAGACTGTGCGCGGGGAGGCGGGCCGGGGCGGACGGGGGTCTACTTTCTCGCGAGCAGACGGTGGAGTCGGTGATGGACGGCATACGGGAGTTCGAGCGGGTGGAGATGCGGGTGGATTTGATCTCGGAGGTGATCCATGGGTGGGCGGAGGAGTTTCGGACCGAGGTGTTCCTTCGCGAGGGTGCGGGATTTTGTGCTTTCGGTGATGCCGGCGGCGGAAGAGGTGATGCGGCGGGGCTTCGGGTATTCGAGGTCCCTCACTCGTGAGTCGGAGGCGCGTGAGATGTAGGGAGGGAGAGCAGGTCTCTCGACTGCGCTTTGCTCCGGGTCGAATTGAGACAGGTTCTGGGTCGGCGTGCGAGAGGTAGCGGGTGCTGGAGCTGTGCACGGTGGAGGGCATAAGATTGAGGGTATAAGATCTTAGGGCTGTGCCGTACGAGGCTTTGGCGAGGAGATGATGTGGAGGGGATGAGGACGCTGCTGCGCGGTTCGCTGGGGAAGAGCCTTCGTGCAATGGGGGACGAGGACCGGCTCGCCGCCGCCTGGACCGTGGTGTGCGGGCGGGCGTTGGGTGAGCGCGGAGCGATTGCAGGGTATGCGGACGGGGTTGTGCAGGTGGAGGTGGTGGATGCGTTGTGGCTTGGGCAGATGACGGGCATGCGGGCGCAGCTTATCCGGGAGATGGCAACCATTGCGAATGTGCCGGTGCGGGAGATGCGGTTTACCGTCCGTGGTCGGGCGGCTGGGGAACGACGAGATATGTCCGAAGGGAGATGCGCGGTGAGTGAGATGCAGGGTGTGGTCAAGCGTGGTGCGACGGCGGGTGGCGTGACGGTCGAGGATGTGCGGTACGTGGCGCAGCTTGCGAATCTTGAGCTGACCGCTGAGGAGGAGCCTCGGATGCAGCGGGATTTGAATGCGATCCTGGGGCATATCGCGCAGTTGAACGAGGTCGATACCGAGGGTGTGCCGGCGATGGCGCAGGTGAGTGAGCTGCTCTCGGGGGTGCTTGATGGAGAGGGCGAGGGTTTGCGCGAGGATCAGGTTCGGCCGTCGCTTGATCGTGCGAGCGGTGATGGAGGAGGCGCCCGAGACGGATGGGCGGTTCTTCAAGGTGCCGAAGGTGATTGAGCGGTAGTCTGTTTCGAGGGGGCGATTTTGGGAAGGAGCGGGTCTTCGCTGCGCCAGACGACAGGTTTACGGTCTTGCCTGGGTGAGAGACATGGCGGCGGGCGATGGGGCGTGGGTCTTCCGCTTGGCGCGCATGGACGTGAGGCGGAGGTCATCTGCTCGCCAAGGCGACGGTCGTATCCGCCGGGGATGGAGGCAAGTTGCTTGCTTCGCTGAGATTGACGCAGGGATGTTTTGCGAGATGGGAGAGTTGGTTTGGACAGGTTGGATTTGGATGTATTGACGATTGGGCAGGCGCGGGCGGCGGTGGCCGACGGGCGTGTTTCGGCGGTGGACCTGGCGGAGGCGCACTATGCGCGAATTGCCGCGAATGATGGGACGGGCGAACAGGGCGAGGGAAAGGCGATCAACAGCTTCCTGGCGTTGAGCCGCGAGCGGGCGCTCCTGCAGGCGGAGCGGATTGACGGCATGGTGAAGGCGGGGGAGGCGCTGCCGCGCCTGGCCGGGGTGCCGGTGGGGATCAAGGATGTGCTGGCGATGCGGGGTGCGCCGGCAACGGCCGGGTCGAAGATTCTGAGGGGATACCGACCGCCGTACGATGCGACGGCGGTGGCTCGGCTGGAGGCGGCGGGGGCGGTGCTGCTGGGGAAGCTGAACTGCGATGAGTTTGCGATGGGGTCGTCGAATGAGAACTCGGCGTATGGTCCGGTGCGGAATCCGCGGGCCCTGGACCGGGTGCCGGGGGGGTCGAGTGGAGGGTCGGCGGCGGCGGTGGCGGCGGGGTTCTGCGTGGCGAGCCTGGGGACGGATACAGGTGGATCGGTGCGGCAGCCGGCGGCCTTTTGCGGTGTGGTGGGGGTGCTGCCGACGTATGGCCGGGTGTCCCGCTATGGGCTGATTGCGTTTGCGTCGTCGCTCGACCGGGTGGGTCCGTTGACGCGGACGGTGGAGGACGCGGCGTTGATGCTGGAGGTGTTGGCGGGTGAGGATGGGCTGGACGCGACGAGTTCAGACCGGCCAGCCGGGGGGTATGTTGCGGAGCTTGGGAAGGGAGTGGAGGGGCTGCGGGTGGGGGTTCCGGAGGAGTACTTCGGGGAGGGGCTCGATCCGGAGATACGGGCGGCGGTGGAGCGGGCGATCGCGGGCCTGGCCGAGGCGGGGTGCGTGGTGAAGCCGGTGCGGCTGCGGCACACCAAGTATGCTGTTCCGACGTACTACGTGATCGCGACGGCGGAGGCTTCGTCGAACCTGTCGCGGTTTGATGGGGTGAGGTTTGGGCTGCGGGAGGTGGGGGCGGGGTCCCTGGGGGAGATGTATCGGGAGACGCGGGAGGCGGGGTTTGGGGCGGAGGTGAAGCGGCGGATCCTGCTGGGGACGTATGCGTTGAGCGCCGGGCTACTACGACGCGTACTACCGGAAGGCGCAGCAGATGCGGACGCTGCTGGCGCGGGACTTCCTCGAGGCGTTTGCGGAGGTGGACGTCATTGTGGGGCCGATGACGCCGACGGCGGCGTTCAAGCTGGGCGAGAAGACGGATGATCCGATGGCGATGTATCTTGGCGGATATCTATTCGGTGGCGGCGAGCCTGGCGGGGATCTGCGGTGTGAGTGTGCCGTGCGGGACGACGGCGGACGGGCTGCCGATTGGTGTGCAGGTGATGGCGGGGCACTTTGAGGAGGCGGTGATGCTGCGGGTGGCGAAGGCGATCGAAGGTTTGGGGCGGTAGTACCCTCCCCCCGTACTTTGTACCCAAAGTCTTCAAACGCTGGAGGTTATAACGGGGGTACTTCGAAAGAGGAAGCTCGCAAAGCAGCTGGGCTGTTCTGACCCTTACTTCTATTGTAGCGAGGCGGGTCAGTTACTACGCCACGGGATGCGTGCGAAGGTTCCGGATAATCGGCCTGGTATACCATCCCCCGCAAGGAGAAGATCATGGGGCGTCGATTGTTCCTGACACGACTGGCAAAATTGGCTGCTCTTCCGCTGGTTGTGGCCGGTGGGTCGCTGGAGGGGCAGGCTCCTCACAGATCGCTGAAGATCGTGATGAAGAGTGCGTGGGGCTCCGACGACCCAACCAAGGCGGCATTTCCCTTTCTGCATGGGCTAGCACTCGCGGAAGCTGGACACCAGGTGCAGATCTTTCTGCTGGGGGAGGCTGTTTCCCTGATGCGGAAGAGCCTCGCGAACTCGGTTACGCCGGTCGGATGGCCGCCGGTGGGCGAGACGATGGATAAGGTCGCCGCCAGGCATATTCAGATCTACGCTTGTGGGGCGTGCTCTCGCGCCAGGGGCGTGACGGAGACGGACCTGAACAATTACGGGGCGAAGTACGGTAGCCCGACGATATTTGTGTCGCTGATTGAGTGGGCTGACCACGTCATCACGGAGTAGCTTCGCTGTCCGAATGCTTGTAATGGGTAGCGGGTGCTATGTTTCCTTTCGCCAGATAAGTTGTTGCGATATCGCCAGTGCGGTCAGTGACCCGCAGTCGATGAGTGCCTTGGCCTGTTATCACCAAGATGTAATGAATCTATCAAGGATGCTCAAGACCTCTGAGTTACTCGGTCCGCAATGACCAGTTTGTGCCAACCACCTGGATATTCGGTCTGACTAGGCCTCTCGCGCGCGTTGTTTCCGCCGGTAAGTCAACACCTTTTTCCGATTCCCGCATAGATGCATACTGCACCAGCGTCGCGATCCCTTTTTGCTGATGTCGTAGAAATTGACGACGCATCCTTCGCACTTGCGAAGTCTGTTTACGGGTACGTCCGTTAGCAGATGAGCGGCCGCATCGGCAAGTTCCCGCCACAGGTCGCTTGGGTGAGCAGCAGCGTCGAGATACGTCTGCCTGCGTGTGCCGGACCGACTACTCACCACCACATAGCGGTGCGGATAGGCTAACAACCTCTCATTGAGGTCCTGCAGAAAGGCTGATTCCGGATTTTTTCCGGATTCCAACCGCAGAATCGTAAGACGCAGCTTCTCCCGGAAGGAGAGAATCTCTTCCAGAAAGCGTCGGGCCGCTGGCGAGTTATCCCAGGTCTGAGCAAGCTGATCTTTTTCGGCGCCTTTGAGCAAGCCCACTGCTTTGCACCATCGCCGCAGCGATGCGGTATCGGGCAAAAGCTCTAAGGGGCCTTCTTCGTTCACCAGGCGCGTGTTCACAAAATCCAGGGCTAAATGATTTCCTACAAAGAGGAAGCCATCCGTCCACTCTCCGGACTGCCCTGCAGTAGCGCCCACGTTCACCTCTCCTCAGGATAGGACGTGGATAACCTTGCTGAAGATTCTTTGGCCCCTAGCGCTGCTGAATTCCCGAGACACGTGCAGGCCGCACACCAAAGCGGCCCCACTCGAAGCGGGCTTTGAGGATCCATTCCATGTTCAACACCTTTAATGTATCTTTTACCGGTGTCGCGGAGTCTACCTAACTGAACACGGAGACATGCCCCAAAGGGGTTTGTCTTGCCACCCTGATCCAGAGAGAGAGCCCATGACCCAGACCTATACCCCAGCCGTCCTTCCTAGTACCGTGACCTTTAGCTCCATCACTGTCGATGGCCTCACCATCGCATACCGCGAAGCTGGCGATCCTTCTAGCCCGAAGCTCGTTCTGCTGCACGGCTGGCCTGCGTCCTCCCATCAGTTTCGTGAGCTGATCCCGGCGCTTGCTTCACGCTTTCATGTCATCGCGCCCGACTACCCTGGCTTCGGAAACAGTGATACTCCTGACCCAGCCACCTTCCCCTACACCTTCGACAAACTGGCAGAGATCACGGAAGGTTTTCTGAAGGCAAAGGGCTTCGAACGGTACGGCCTTTTTGTGCAGGATTACGGCGGGCCCGTCGGCTTTCGCATCGTGACGAAGAACCCGAAGGCGCTGGAATGGCTGATTATCCAGAACACGAATGCTTACGAGGTTGGCTTCAGCGCAGCCTGGGGCGGTTTGCGCAATGCGCTCTGGCTTGACCGTAGCGAGGAGAATGAGAAGGGTGCCGCCGGTCTGCTAGCAATGGAAACGGTCAAGGCCACCTATCTGGGCGGTTCAACCAATCCAGCCCTGATCAGTCCGGACACCTGGAACATGGATTATTTCCACACGCTGCAGCGGCCCCATGGTCGTCAACTGCAGCTGGATCTGTTTTACGACTATCGGAACAACGTCACGCTGTATCCCAAGTGGCAGGAGTTTCTCAAGCAACAGCAGCCGAAGACGATCATCTTCTGGGGGCAAGGAGATATCTTCTTCACGCCAGCGGGCGGAGAAGCCTACCTGCAGGACTTGCCCAAAGCCGAGATGCACCGCCTGGCCGCAGGCCACTTTGCGACGGAGGATTGTCTCGATTACATCGCGGAGCATATCCGTATGTTCTACGAAAAGGTTGTTGCGTAATTTGAGCCTGAACCTCTTGATGAATGATCGGGAGGTTCAGGCTCAAGCTTAGGTTCATCTGGGGGGCCGTCTTCTCAGGTGACGACAGATCGCCAAGGCACTTATCAAGGTAGGAAAAAGCGCTGATACGTCTCGCCGATACTCGGCGGTGAGGGTCTGCCATTAGAGGTGGTAGAGGTGGTCGGCGCCGAGGACGAGGCCGAGGGTGATGGCGGCTATGGCGATCTCGCCGAGGGCGCGACGAGGAAGGGGCGGGCGCCTTGTTTGCCGAGGTCGCGGAGGTTGGTGCGGAGGCCTACGCCGGCGAAGGTGAGGAGGAAGGCCCAGCGGCTGAGGTTTCCGAGGGTGGTGAGCTGAGGTTTGGTGAAGCCGAGGCGCGGCGACCGTGGGGTTGTGGCTCCCGCCCAGGGTGGCGAGGAGCGAGATGAACAGGAAGCCGAGGACGAACTTGGGGAACTTGTTCCAGAGGAACGCGGCCTTGTGGTTGAGCTGCGAGTTGGTGGCGGCGTTGCTGAGGCCTTTGCGGGCCCACTGGATGGCGTAGCCGAGGACGACGAAGCCGATCATGGCGTTGCGGCAGGTCTTGGCGAGGACGGCGAACTTGCCGGCGGCGTCGGAGTAGAGGGCGCCGGCGGCGGTGGCTTCGGCGGTGTTGTCGACGGCGAGACCGGTCCAGAGGCCGTAGGCGTGGTCGGACATGCCGAGCGCGTGGCCGATGAGGGGGAAGACGAAGAGGGAGATGGCGCCGAGGGCGAGGATGGCGGCGATGGCGGTGGAGGTGTCCTGCTCGTCGGCGTCGATGGCGCCCTGGGTGGCGATGATGGCGGAGACGCCGCAGACGGAGGAGCCGACGGCGAGCAGGGTGGTGAGCTGGGGGGAGAGGGCGAAGCGGCGGCCGAGCCAGGTCATGAAGGAGAGGGCGAGGATGAGCTCGATGAAGACGAGGCCGAGCGAGATGCCGCCGAGCTTGGCGATGTCGCCGAGGATGAAGCGGGCGCCGAGCAGGATGATGCCGGCCTTGAGCCAGAACTCGTAGGTGGCGACGCCGGCGCGGAAGATGCGCGGGAGGCCGACGGTGTTGGCGATGAGGACGCCGAAGAGGATGGCCCAGAGGACGTACTCGATGTTGGGGAGGATGAGGTGGTGGGCCTTGCCGTAGCGGGTGATGGACTGCTCGATCAACTTGCCGGCGAAGCCTACGGCGGCGAGGAGGGCGATGCCGGGAATGAGCGAGAGGAGGGTGGTGCGCTCGGGGAGGCGGCTGGCGGCGGTGGTGGCGAGGACTTCGGTCGAGGTGCTGGACATTGGGTGTCTCCTGGGTGTGGGGTTGGTCTGGAGCGGATCAACGTGCGGCGAGCACTTACCAGGGAACGGACTTGAGGAGGCCGAGGCGGACGATCAGGGCGAGCGAAAGGGAGAGCAGGACGGCCCAGACGTCGAGAGAGAGGCTGAATCTGCGGGGGGTCTGTGAGGACATTGAGAGCACTCCGAGGTGCGGGGGTGGTGCGCGCGAGTTGTTCGCGTGGAGGGGCTTCGGGGGTCGAAGCTGAATGATTGTCTGGGGGGCTAACTGGCTGCTGGGAAGGGGCTAGCAGCAACAACAGAACGTTGGCAGAAGGTACAGCGGCGCGGGCTGGCGGAAGACCTTCATGCTGCAGACAGTGTACTGCAACTCCGGTGGGAGCCCCGTCAGGGTTCGATGAGCGTGGTCCAGGGACCGGGGGGGAAGAGCTGGCGGTTGAGGTGCGTGCCTGGGGAAGACCGGAGGTTAGCGAGCGAGGGTGGCGGCGAGGAGGCCGAGGACGACGCCGTAGAGGCTGCACTCGACGCGAAGGGAGGCGAGGCTGCGGCCGGGGTGAAGGGGGAGGTGGAGGAGGTTGGCGGCGCCTCCGGGGATGGGGCGGGCCTGGAGGTTGCTGGGGGCTGGATCGGGGAGGCGGGTGTTGCCGGTCGGGAGGTCGACGCGGGGCGGGGGTGGGCCGGAGGGGCGGAGGATGAGACCGTCGAAGACGTAGTCCTGCTCGATGGGCCACCAGGTGTCGGGGGAGCGAAGGGTGAGGACGGAGGTGGTGCCGTCGGTGTAGAGGACGGTGGCGGCGCCGTGGGGGGTGCGGCTGGCCTGCGGGAAGGTGGTTCCGGCCATGAGGAGGTAGAGGGTCTGGGCGTGGCCGGTGAGAGGGATCTCGATGTGCGGCTTATCGGGCTGCCAGAAGGAGAGGAGGCGGCAGTTCGGGGTGCCGGGGTCGGCTGGGGTGGTGAAGGGGATGCCGGGAGCGGGGAGGGTGCCGGGGATGACGCAGTGGAGGGTGCCGCCGGCGGAGCGGAGGCCGGTGTCGTCGATGGTGGGCGGGGGGCTGGAGAGGGCCGGGCTGTTGACGAGGTGGTCTGGGAGCGAGAGGGAGCAGAAGGGGGAGCGTGGGGCGGTGTAGTCGCGGCTGAGGATTTCGGTGAGGTGGTGCTGGAGGATTGGGGAGAGGTCGATGGGGTCGTAGGTCTCGGGGGTGGAGGGTGGGTCTGGACGCTGGTCGCTCGACGGCGCTCGGGATGACTGAGCCGTGGAGGAGGATGGCTGGATTGTGGGGAGGATGTTGAGGGTTATGGGGAGCCAGTAGCGGCAGCTGCCCTGGCGGATGGGGAGGAAGACGGCGTGGTGGCCGGGGGTGGTGGCGATGCCGGACTGGAGGCAGGCCTGGGGGTCGTCGATGGTGTTGAGGTTGGCGCCGAGGGGGAGGGCGACCGTGTCGCCGACGCGATAGGTGGCGCGGGCGGGTGGCTCGACGGGGGGGCGGCCGTGCCAGCGGATGTCGACCTTCCAGGCGGTTGCGGCGGGGAAGTTGGTGAGGATGATGCGGGGGGCGCCGGTGGCTTCGGGATCGAAGGCGAAGGGGAAGGCGAGGCCGTTCGAGAGGACGACGGGGTCGCTGGTGGTGCGGGCGGGGAGGATGAGGGTGAGGGCGACGGGGTGGGGGAGGCGGCTGGTGATCTCGAGGGTTTCGGAGAGGCCGTCGCGGTGCCAGGCGAGGTCGATGTCGGGGTGGTGGAGCTCGGCGTTGTTCCAGGTGGAGGGGAAGCCGGGGCGGATGGTGAGGGTGGCGCGGAGGAGGTCGGGGAGGATGCCGAAGAGGCCTTCGACGAGGGCGCGGGAGGTGATGCCGATGGAGTCGCCGAGGTCGCGCTCGGTTTCGCCGCGGTGGGGGTCGAGGCTGGGAGGTGAGGTGGAGGTTGCCGGGGCAGAGGCCCTGGTACATGGAGTCGAGGAGGTTGCCCTGAAGGAGGTGGAAGGCTTCGTCGGGGAGGCCGGCCTGCCAGAGGGCGAGGGCGAAGTGCATGTTGTCGGCGAGGGTGATGGGGTTGAGCGATGAGGGAGAGGGGAGCCAGTCGGTGGAGGGGAGGAGGAAGGCGTTGGGGGTGGGGACGCCTTCGCCGGTGACGGGGATGCGGGGGAGGGTGGAGAGGCGTTCGGTGGCGATCTGCCAGGCCTGGCGAGGGCTGGGGAGCTCGGAGTCGATGGCGTGGAAGGCGGTCCAGAGGGCGGGGCTGACGAGGAGGGACTGGGGGAGGAGGTAGTCGCGGGATGCGGCGAAGGCGCCGGTTTCGGGGATCCAGAGGAGCTGGCGCAACGCTTCGGCGATGAGGTCGGCTTCTTCGTCGAAGGGGGCGGGGTCCTCGTCGAGGATGCGGGCGATGGCGGCGGCGGAGCGGTTGAGGAAGTAGTTGGCGGCGGTGGCGTGGGTGGAGCCGCCGCCGTTGCCGGCGAGGTCTTCGGTTCCGGGGACGCAGCTGTAGGCCTCGTAGAGGGGGAGGCTCTGGAGGCGCGGGGGCGCGTGGGGATCGGGGTTGGTGTAGACGCGGCGGAAGAGGCGGTACTCGCGATCCATGTGGAGGTTGAGGGCGGGCCAGAGCTCGCGGGCGAGTTGGACATCGCCGGTCCAGCGGAGGTGGCGGACGCAGGCGTCGAAGAAGGCGAGGTTCATGTTGCTGGGGGTGCCGGAAAGATCGCCCAGGGAGTGGAGGAGGGCGTCTTTGCGGGTGCCGTGGGAGCCGGGGTCGGGGGGGCCGGTGAGGGTGGCGTCGGGGTCTTCGGATGCGGGGAGGGGGGTGAGGTTCTGGCGTTTGACCCAGAAGCGGAGGTTGTCGCGCATGCGGTCGTGGGTGCCGAGGGTGTCGAGGGCGCAGGGGCCGCGCCATCCGGGGAGGGCGGAGCGGGAGCTGACGGCTCCCTGCATGAGGCAGCGGTCGGACTCGTCCCAGAGCGCGTCGGTGGCGTGGACGAGAGCGGCCGCGGCGGTGTCGAGGAAGGGGTCGGGTGTGGTGATGTGGAACTGCGCGGCGAGGGCGGCGAGTTGCCGAGTGCGGAGGTCGAACGCGGCGGAGGGATCGGGCGGCGGGAGAGGTTGCGGGGACGTTGGTGCCCCTTCGTCGTCGGCGGTGCGGCGGATGAGGATGTGGAGCCTGGGGCTGTCGGTGTTGCCGGAGGCGTCGAGCGGTACGGAGCCGACGAGGATGGGTTGTGGGGAGTCTTCGGCGGCTTGCTGGAGGGCCTGCCAGCCGGCGTTCCATGCCGTTGCGTCGGCGAGGTGGAGACGGGATCCGGGAGGAAAGAGGAGTTGGAGGCGGGCGGCCTGGCTGGCCAGCTCGGCGGTGGCGCCGTGGAGGATGTAACTGTTCTGGTCACAATCGCGCGGTCGGAGCTGGAAGAAGCGGCTGACGGGCTCGACCTCGCAGCCGATGTCGCCGCCGCGATGTCCTTTGCGTCCGCCTGCGCCACCGAAGGCCCAGGTGAGGTTGAGGTCGGGAGGAGTTTCACGGGCGTGTACGGCGAGATGGAGGCCTGCGCCGGTGCTCTCGGTGAGGAGGTGAAGGTCGATGGTTCCGCGGCCGAGGAGGGGATCGCGGATGGTGTAGAGCACCTGGCCGGAGATGTAGCGGGTGACGATGTCCTCGGCTTCGAAGAGCCATTTTGAACCGGAGGGCAGGCTGATGCCGATGCGGAGGTTGCCGCCGTGTCCGGGGAGGTAGAGGGAGAGTTCGGGGAGGTCGCCGGCGTCGACGCGGAAGGCGTTGTGGGGGCCGTAGAGGGGGCGGTTGAAGAACTCGCGACCGTTGCGGATGCGGAAGGCTCGGGCGTCCGGGGTGTAGCGGAGGGGGCGGGCGGTGGAGCGGGGAGGGGCGGCGAAGGTTTCTGGAAGTGGGCTGGCGGGGTCGGGGGGGCTGCCCGGCGGTGTGCCGAGGGCGGGCAGGGCTTCGGCGAGGGTTTGTGGCCAGGGGCTGAGGGAGATTGCCGCTGCCGCGGCCGAGCCCGTGAGAAAGCGCCGCCGGGTCCAGTCTTGCTGAGCGTTCATCAGGGGAGGTTTGCGCGGTCCAAGGAGGTTCTTGCCCTCGATCCTACGGCAGATCGCTCCGGGGGCGAATGTATAAGGAGCGGGGTTGCATAACACCTCCGTGTTAGAAAGTTGCGCGCAACCGTAGTGCAGGAGGGGGGTTCGATGAGGTGTGGCAAGGAGGCTTTATGAAACTCTCAAGCGTAAAGGCGATGGTTGCGAAGGTGATGACGGTCGGTCTGCTGGCAGGTGCGGTTGCGCTGGTTGCGCCGGCGAGGGCGGAGGCTCAACAGTTTGGGATCGGGGTGCAGTTCGGACCTTCGTTCCACGACGGAGATCGCCGGGACTTTTACGAGCGCGAGCGCTTCGATCGCGAGCGGGCCGAGGCCTTTGCGCGGCGCGAGGCATGGGAGCGTCACGAGCGATGGGAGCAGCGCGGCCGCGAGTTCGACCGTGATCGTGACGGGCGGAGGGACGGCTTCCGAGGGCAGAACGAGTTTCGTCGCGGGGAGGACTTCCGGCAGGGGAATGGATTTGATCGCGACGGCGGGTATCGGCGGTAGCCCGGGTTGCTGAAGGCTAGAGCAGGGTTATAAGAAGAGGTTCCAGGGCCGGCTGAGAGGAGATATCTCTCAGCCGGCCCTGATGTTTTTAGAGGCGAGCGGGGCGCGCGGGTCAGGGCCGATCGGGCAGCGGCTGGTAGTAACGGTGTGCCGGGTCGGCGCAGGCGAGGCAGACGGGGCCGTTGTCGGCCGAGACGAAGCGGTCGTAGTTGATGCCTTCGCCGCAGAGGGAGCAGGCGATGCGGGCGCCTTTGAAGCCGGGGAACTCGCTGCGGGGGAGAGGGACGGCGACCCATTGCTCGCTGAAGAGGAGATGGTCGGGCATCTCGCGGTAGGCGAGCATCTGCTGCGGATTCTTTTCGAGGTGCGGGTAGAGCTCGGCGGCGGCTTGCTTGGAGGACTCGAGGGCGCTGACGCGGAGGCCCCTGAAGAGGTCTGGGTCCGGATTTGGGGCGAGCGGGAGGTTGAGATCGACAAAGGTGGCGGCCATCTTTCCCCAGTCGCGGAACTTGAGGGCGCGCTTGCCGAGGCGGCAGCCGGTGACGACGGCGATAGCGTCGGTGGCGCAGCGGTCGATCTCGACGACGGTGACGAGGCGCTTGCGATCCTTGCCGCGAGGCTCCTCGATACCGAGGCGCTGGCAGGCGAGCATGGCCATGCGGACGCCGAGGATCTGCCCGGCGCAGAGGTGGCCGTGGGCGAGCTCGGCCTCCTGGAGTAGGTCGTCGAGGATGAGGGTAGATGGCATGACCTGATGGTATGCCGCGCGGTGGAGGGATGCCGGGGTTAGAGGCGGGTTAGCTGTCGTCGTTGTCGCCTTCTTCGACGATGGAGGTGGTTCCGAGGACGTCGACGGTGAAGGGTTCGCCGGCGGTTGGACGGAGGGTGACGCGCATGGGGAGTCGCTGCCATTGGGGCTGTTCGCAGACGGCGGCGGGGTGTTCGGGCTGGGGCCATTTGCCGATCTGCTTCTGGGCGACGGGCTTGCGGGCGCCGAGCTGTGCGACGACGCCGAGCAGACCACCCTTGGTGGCGGTCGAGATGCCGCAGTAGGCGGCGTAGTCGCGGTACCAGACGACGTTCGAGACGGAGGCGTCGAAGGAGGGGAGGTGGAGGGCGGTGATGTGGCCGGTGACGCGGTCGACCATGATCCACGGGCCGGGCTGCCAGACCCAGCGGGCGGTGGAGTCGGTGGGGAGGGAGTCGTTGATGCGGAGGGCGCGGCGAACGACGAAGCTGCGGTCGGTGACGTCGTGGCTGTCGCCGGTAGTCCACTCCTTTTGGCGTCCGTCGACGACGAGGGGGCGGACTTTGAGGGTAGAGGTCTCGTCACCCTTGGTTTCGGGGGTGGCGTCGGCGGGTGTGAAGGGCACCTTGCGGATGCCGCCGAGGTTGACGGTGTGGATCTTGGGGCCGGCGGCGTGGGCTGAGGCGCCTGACGCGGCTAACAGGATAGCGACCAGAGGGGGAAGTACTGCGGACGAGAGCAGGCGCAAGGGGCTCCTTTCTGCGCGAGAGGTGTTACTTCGGCGATGGTACGGGGCGTGGCGGGGTCGGGCTATGGCAGGAGTGCCGGAGTGCTACCACGTGTGGGGGATGGCAAAAGGTCGTGGATTCGAGGTGGGAGGTGCCCGGTGCGCAGGAAAGAGCTCCGGAGGAATCAAACTGGGCGCATATTGCACAGGAGATAGTTGAGCGCGGCGGCCAAAGGGGGCCTGCGGGACGTAGTATTGTGGAAACAGCGGCCCTGCCTGTGCGAATGCACCAGGACGCCCCAGACATCTTCCAAGGATTCAAGGAAAGGAAACAAGAGCTATGTGGAAACCGAACCAGCCCGGAAGCCCGACACCCGCAACTCCTGAGCCGGCTCGTCCGGCGACACCGGCGAGCACCTTTGAGGCGACGAGCGCGGCAGCGCCGCGGCCGACGACCCCTGCCGGAACAGGATCCGCGGCTTCACCGGCGACGGGAGAGCAGGCGACGATCGGCAAGTCGCTGGTGGTGAAGGGTGAGCTGACGGGATCAGAGTCGCTCTACATCGACGGCAAGGTCGAGGGCGCGATCAACCTTCCGGGCAACCGCGTGACGGTCGGCCGCAACGGACAGGTCGCGGCGAATATCGTTGCGCGTGAGGTCGTGGTGCTCGGCAAGGTTCGCGGGAACTGCCAGGCGAGCGACCGGGTGGATATCCGGAGCGAAGGATCGCTGACCGGCGATGTGATCGCGGCTCGCATTTCGATTGAGGATGGCGCGTTTTTCAAGGGCGGCATCGACATTCGGAAGCCGGGTTCGGCCGACACGAAGGCGCCGGCGGCCACGATCCAGGAGCCGGTTACGGCTGCTGTCTAGTTGCGATAGAGCTTTGTTACGTGCAGGCCCCGGCGATGTCGCTGGGGCCTGTTTGCGTGTGCGGAGTGTCAGGTCCAGCAGTTGCGAAGGACGGTGAAGGTGGCGGCGATTGCGAGACCGGCGTAGATCGCGGTGCGGTGAAGCGGGCTGGCGGGAATGGGTGATGGGGCCGCGGGTCTGAACGAGCGGTAGATTGCGTACGCGGCGGCGATGGGCAGGGCGCAGGTGGTGAGCGCGTTGAGTCGAAGGGCCTCGGCGAGGTGACCCGAGAGCAGTGCGGCGAGGGCGCGGGTGGCTCCGCAGCCGGGGCAGCGGAGGCCGAGGAGGGCGTAGATGGGGCACTGGGGGTAGAGGGTGGTGTCTGATGGGGGGAAGACGTAGAGCGAGATTGCAACGAGGGCGACTGCGGCGGCGATGGTTGCTGCGGGCCAGAGCGATCGAGGCTGTGGCGGGTGGCCTGAGCGGCGTGACGCAGGCATGGGTGTTGACGCGGAGGCTGAAGCTGCTTTAGCGGTAGCGGAGGCCACGTTTGATGTCGTTGATGCGGTTCATCTGCGACTGGAAGTAGATGCCGCCGAAGAAGAAGGTCAGCACGGGATTTAAGCGGAGGCCGATGGGGTCCACGGTGTTGAAGTGCTGTTCGAGTTCGGAGCGGAAGGTGAAGCGGGTGATGAGACGGACGACCCAGCAGCCGATCGCGACGAGGCTATAGACACCGTAGCCGCCGGGGTGCGCGCCATACCCGTAAGTGTGGCCAAGACCGTAGCCATGCCGTCCGGACATGAGGCCGAGGGCCTGTCCCATGACGGCCTGGGTGAATAGGAGGACGGCCGAAGCGATGTACCACGGGAGGGCCTTGCTCGCGGGCGAGACGCGTTTGAACCAGGCGGCGAGGATGATGTTCCAGACGAGCTGGAAGAGGCTGCAGGTGACGAGGTCGAGCAGAAGCACGAGGGCCCAGTGGAGGTTTGGTGGGTCGGAGGAGAGGGTGCCCGGGCCGACGGGGGCGGCCACCTGGTAGGGCGATGAGGCTACGGGTGCGTAGCCGGGCGCGGATGTTGGAGGTGCGGCGGCCTGGGCGCCGAGGAGCTGCGAGACGGGGATCCACTCGGCCATCTCGTCGCTCTTGGCGAGGTCGGTGAGAAGGACGTGGCCGGAGGCGACGTAGCGTTGGAGATCCTCCATGGTGTAGGGCCCGTACATCTGACCGTTGCGCGCGATCTGATAGTGCATGCAATACCTCTGGGATGGATCCTTGGCGGGGCGAGAAAAGATCAGCTCCGATGAAAACACGGAGGGCGCCGGGAGACAAAACAATTCTGCCGCGTGTCGCTTGCGGGATACATGCGGCGGTGTGGGTGCCGAGAGGGTGCTGTCAGAGTGACTGGTTGTCGACGGAGGCGAGAGCGGTGTCCTTTGCGGCGCGGCTGAGCATGATGCGGAGGTCGCGGACGTTGTGGAGGGAGAACGCGGGGGACTGTGGGCTGGTGGGTGCGGTGATGGCGAGGAGGTCGGCGCGGTCGACGTCCGAGAGGTAGATGGCGGGGCGCGGGTCGGGCGCTGCGGGTTGGAGCTCGATGTGGCTGAGATCGAGGTTGCGGACGTGGCGGAAGAAGAGGCCGTGGGCGGGCATGGGGCCGAACATGCCGGGCTCGGGGTACTTGCTTTCGAGCTCTGGTGGCTGACGGCCGACGAGATCGGGGGAGGCTCCGCCCTTGTGGTGGATGTAGATGTCGGAGAGCCGGAGGTCTTCGATGGGGAAGCCGGGGATGCCGGAGAAGGTGGAGCAGACGGTGGACTCGGAGTTGTAGGCGACGAGGTTGTTGATGGAGATGCGGCGGAGGGTGCCTACTTTGGTTGAGTCTTTGGGTCCGCGCAGACGGGCGCCGAGGCGGAGGAAGATGGGGCAGTTGACGTCGCGCATGGTGATGTTCGAGATGGCGATGTCTTCGAAGAGCGCGCCGTCGACGGTCTCGAGTGCGAGGCCCTGGCAGCCTTCGAAGACGCAGTTCGAGATGGTGATGTTGCGGAAGCCGCCGTTTGATTCGGTGCCGCACTTGATGCGGCCGGTGCGGGGCGACGTGGAAGTCGGGCGGCGAACTTGCGGAAGGTGCCGTCGAGCACGGAGCCGAGCTCGTAGCAGCCGGTGACGAAGCAGTTGGTGATGGTGAGGTTTTCGGTGGGGCGGGCGTAGCCGAGGGCGAAGCTGGACTTGGGGCAGATGCCGTCGTCCCAGGGGGAGTTGACGGTGCAGTTGGAGACGCGGACGTTTTTGCAGCAGTCGATGTCCATGCCGTCGCGGTCGGTGTCGATCTTGAGGTTGTCGATGGTGAGGTTGTCGACGCCGGTGAGGAGGAGGCCGAAGTGTCCGCCCTTGAGGATGGAGAAGTCGCGGAAGATGACGTTGCGGCAGTTTTTGAGGGCGATGGCCTTGTTGCCGACGCCGGGCTGCTCGGCCTTGAAGGCCTGGTACTTGCCGCGGGGGGCGGACTCTCCGCCGTGCGAGAGGCCGCGACCGTGGATGAGGCCGGGGCCGGTGATGGAGAGGTCGTGGAGGGCCTCGCCCCAGAGGAGGGAGTTGTGCCAGTGGTTGTGGCCGTAGTCCTGGAAGGCGTCCCAGGCGGTGTTGGGTTCGGCGGCGTCGTAGGTTCCGCCGTTATAGCCGGTGGCTGGACCGGGGAGGGGCGAGTCTGCGGCGAGGATGGTGGAGCCTTGCGCGAGGGAGAGGTGGACGAGGCTTTGGAGACGGATGGAGAAGCAGAGGTAGGTGCCGGCGGGGAAGAAGACGGTGCCTCCGCCGGCGGCTGCGGCGGCAGCGATGGCCTGGTTGATGGCGGGGGTGTCGAGGGTCTTGCCGTCGCCGGTGGCGCCGAAGGCTCGGACGTCGAAGAGGGTGCTGGCGGCTCCGGGATGCGCGGCGGGCTGCGAGCTTTGCGCGAGGGCGGCGAGTGGTGCGGCGGCGCCGGCGAGTCCGAGGCCGGAGAGTTTGAGCAGGTCACGGCGGGCCGCGCTGAAGGAGTCCATAGGGCTGAGATGCTAGCAGAGACGCCTGGCTCGAGGCGCCTCTGTGCTCGAGGAAGAGGGCGTTAGAACTTCGGGAGCTGGCTTGCGTTCCAACCGCCGCCGAGGGCCTTGACGAGGAGGACGCTCGCGTCCATGCGGCGGCGCATGATGTCGATGTCGTTGCGCTCGTTGTTGAGGGCGGCGGTCTGGGCGGTGATGACCTGGAGGTAGGTGTCGACGCCACCGACGTAGCGGTTATTGAAGATCTGCTGCGCCTCCTGTGCGGCGGCGGTGGCGCGGCGCTGCTGCTCGGCCTCTTCGGCGAGGATGCGGAGCGCGGACAGGTTGTCCTCTACCTGCTGGTAGGCGGTGAGGGTGGTCTGCCGGTAGCTGGCGGTCTCGGAGTTGTAGCTGGCGAAGGCCTGCTCGGAGATGGCGCGGCGTCGTCCGCTGTCGAAGAAGGTCTGTCCGAGGGTGGGACCGAGGGCGTAGATGAAGCTTGACTTATCGAGGAGGTTGGCGGCGGAGGTGCCTTCAAAGCCGACCAGACCGGAGAGACCGAGCGAGGGGAAGAAGGCGGCGCGGGCGATGCCGATCTGCTGATTGGCCTCGGCGGTGCGGCGTTCGGCGGCGGCGATGTCGGGGCGGCGCTCGAGGAGCTCGGAGGGGAGGCCGGCGGGGATGGCGGGCGGCTGTGCCTGGAGGGGAGCGGACGCGAGGGTGAGCAGAGCGGGCGGCTGGCCGATGAGGAGGGCGATGGCGTGCTCGTACTGTGCGCGGCGGACGTCGACGTCGGAGGCCTGGACGCGTGCGGCCTCGAGCTGGGTCTCGGCCTGCGAGACGTCGGACTTGGCGGAGACGCCGCCGAGGAAGCGGTTGTTGGTGACGCGGAGGGCCTCCTGGTACTGCGCGACGGTGTCGTTGAGGAGCTTCTTTTCGGCGTCGGCGGCGCGCAGTTCGAAGTAGTCGATGGCGAGCTCGGCCTGCAGCGAGAGGATGACGTTCTGGTAGTCGGCTGCGCTGGCCTGCGCCTCTTCGCGGGCGATGTTGACGGTTCGGCGGATGCGGCCGAAGAGGTCGATCTCCCAGCTGACGTCGATGGGCAGCTGGAGGTCGCCGACGCCGTTGTTTGCCGAGGATGCGTTGAAGTAGGGGCGGTTGGCGGAGTAGCGGGTGGCGCCGGCGAAGGGAGCTGCGCCGACGGTTGGGTAGAGGTCTGCGCGGTTGACGCGGATCTGGGCGCGGGCGCGCTGGAGGTTGGCGTCGGCGATGCGGACGGTCTGGTTGCCGGTGATGATTCGGGGTTCGAGATCGTTGAGGCCGGGGTCGGCGAAGACGGTCCACCACTCACCCTTGGGGAGCTGATCGGCGGGCTGGGCGGTGTGCCAGGCGCCGTCCTCCTTGTAGGCGGTCGTGGTGGGGGCTTCCTTGAAGGTGGGGGCGGTGGGGACGTTGGGCTTGACGTACTTCGGGCCGACCATGCAGCCGGAAAGAAGCGTTGAGGTGAGAGCCGCGGAGAGGACTGCACGGAGTCTGGTCACTGCTGGGCTCCGGTCTGCCGGGTCGCGGCCGGTAGCGTCGTCATCTTTGAAGCTCCGACGTGAACCTCCTGGCCTTCGGCGAGGGAGTCGGAGGGGTCGAGGATGACCTGGTCGCTGGCCTGGAGGCCGGAGCGGATCTCGACGAGGGCTCCGCCATCGTGCGTGATGGTGATGGGAACGAGCTGTACGCGTGCCGTTGCGGACGACGCCGACGCGGAGGCCTTCGCTGCGGAAGAGGAGGGTGTTGGCGGGGATGGTGAAGCTGTCGGGGTGCATGGAGGTCTTGAAGTGCGCGAAGACGTAGGAGCCGGGGAGGAGTTTGCCGCCGGCGTTGGGGACGTCGACCTCGACGTTGAGGGTGCGGGAGGCGGGGTCGATGGCGCTTGAGTTTCGCGCGATGACGCCGTCGAAGCGTTCGCCGGGGAACTCGTCGAGGGTTAGGTACGCGGTGGCGCCGTTGCGGATGTCGGCGGCGTAGATCTCGGGGACGGGGACGTAGACGCGGATCTGGCCGATGGCGGCCATGTGGAAGAGCTCCTTGGGCGTGGCGCCTGCGGAGCCGGCGTCGATGAGTGCGCCGACGTCGGTGTTGCGGGCGGTGACGATTCCGTCGAACGGGGCGTAGACGTTTTCGAAGGATTGGAGCTGCTCGAGGCGACGAACGCCGGCCATGGCGGCGTCGACTGCGGCGGTTTGCGCGAGGGCGCCGGAGGTGGCCTGATCGGTCTCCTGTTTGGAGACGGAGTTGGATTTGAGCAGGTCCTGGTAGCGGGTGGCGGTGGTGTTGGCGAGGCCGAGGTTAGCCTGGGCGCTCTTGAGGTTGGCCTGGGCGACCTGGAGCTGCTGATCGACCTCGGGGGTCTCGATGGTGGCCATGAGCTGGCCCTTTTTGACGCGGGCGCCGATATCGAAGTACCAGCGCTTGAGGTAGCCGTTGGTGCGGGAGTAGATGGGCGTGTCGGTGAAGGCCTGGGTGTTGCCGGGGAGCGCGATCTCGGGGGTGAGGCGTGCGGCGATGGGGTGGGTGACGGCGACGGTGAGGACGGAGCTCTCCTCGGTGTGCTGCTCCAGGCGGCGCTCGGCGGCGGCGCGGCTGAGGATGCCGATGACGATGACGGCAAGCAGGGCGATGGAGATCAGGGCGATCGCGATCCATACGCCTCGGGAGAGGCCGGGGCGCGCCGCTGCGTGCGAGACCGCGGGCTCGGTTTGGGGTGTGCCCAGGGGAGACGAGGTCGTGGTGGTGTTGTATTCGGTCGGCATTACTTCTCCTGTGGTGTGAGCGGAGCGGGGATCAGGCTCGGCTGGTGACGTGGGCGCTTTGTGTTTCGAGAGATGCGGAAGAGGGCCTGCGCCGGCCGTGGAGAAGGCCGAAGACCGTCGGGACGAAGAGCAGTGTGGCGATCGTGGCGCAGAAGAGACCGCCGATGACGGCGCGGCCGAGGGGCGCGTTCTGCTCGCCGCCTTCGCCGACGCCGAGCGCCATGGGGATCATGCCGATGATCATGGCGAGCGCGGTCATCATGACGGGACGGAAGCGGGTTGCGCCGGCCTCGAGGGCGGCGGTGATGGCGTCGCCGTGGGCCTCGAGCCGTTCTTTGGCGAAGGAGACGACCAGGATGCTGTTGGCGGTGGCGACGCCCATGCACATGATGGCGCCCATCAGCGCGGGAACGCTGAGGTGGTGTGCGTGAGGAAGAGGAAGAGCACGATGCCGGCGAGCGCGGCGGGCAGCGCGGTGATGATGATGAAGGGATCGAGCCAGGACTGGAAGTTGACGACGATCAGCAGGTAGACGAGAACGATGGCGAAGGCGAGGCCGCCGAGCAGGCCGAGGTAGGAGCTGCGCATGGTCTCGACCTGCCCGCGCACGTGGATGAAGCTGCCGCGGGGCAGCGGACTTCTCGTTGCGCCTTGACGATCCTGTCGATCTGCTTCGGCGACGGCGCCGAGATCGCGGTCCTGGACGTTGCCGTAGATGTCGAGCGTGCGGCGGATGTTGTAGTGCGATGACGATCTGCGATCTCGGTGGTGCGGCCGATGGTGGCGACGTCGGCGAGGATCTCGGGGTGCTTCGCCGTCGTGGCGGTGATGGGGATGTTCTGCAGATCGTTGAGGGTCTGGATGTCGTACTGCGGCGTCTGCGCGACGATGGTGTAGGTGACGCCGTTCTTGGGGTTGAGGTAGAACTGCGGGTTGAGCTGCGAGCTTCCGCTGAGGATGTTGAGAACGCTTCCGCCCACGTCGCGCTCGGTGTATCCGCCCTGCTGAGGCCTTGGTGCGGTCGACGGTGATGTTGAGGACGGGGTAGTCGTCGGGCTGCTGGATGCGGAGATCGGTGAGGCCGGGGACCTGCCGCATCTGCGCGAGGATGGTGTTGGCGACCTTGCGGTTGCCGACGATGTCCGCGCCTTCGAACTGGACGTCGATGGGCGCGGGCAGGCCGAAGTTCAGGATCTGGGTGACGATGTCGGAGGGCAGGAAGTAGAAGATGGTGCCGGGGAACTCGCGTCCGAGGTCGTTGCGCAGTGTGCGGACGTAGTCGGCGGTGGGGTGATGGTTTTCCTTGAGCGAGACGAGGATGTCGGCGTCGCCCGCGCCGATGAGGCCGGAGGTGGCGTGCTGGAAGTTGAGCGTGCTGTAGGGCAGGCCGATGTTGTCGAGGATGTTGTCGATCTCGTCGGCTGGGATGGTTCGGCGGATGGACTGCTTCGACCAGGTCGCAGAGCCGGGCGGT
Organism: uncultured Acidobacteriaceae bacterium; assembly: GCA_963752655.1. GTDB lineage: Bacteria > Acidobacteriota > Terriglobia > Terriglobales > Acidobacteriaceae > Edaphobacter. Next base: position 378,159 of record CAVVZK010000002.1, on the reverse strand, counting down.
CTCCTCGATGCGGGTTCCGCTCTTGGCGCGCGAGTGCAGGATGAAGGAGCCGGTGTCGGAGCTGGGGAAGAAGTTCTGGCCGAGGAAGGGACAGCAGGAATGGCGCAGATGCAGATGAGGAGGAAGACGGGAACGAAGAGGAGCCGTGCACTCGAGGATGCGGCGAGGATGCCCTGGTAGCCGTTGCGGATGCTCTCGAAGCCGACGCTCGAAGCCGCGCTGGAAGCGTGGCGAAGATGTTGCGCGAGGGGACGGCATGGTGGTCGTGCGCTTTGAGCAGGTACATGGCAAGCGTGGGGACGAGGGTTCGCGAGAGCACGTACGAGGCGAGCATGGCGAAGACGACCGCTTCGGCCAGCGGAACGAAGAGGTAGCGCGAGACGCCGCTGAGGAAGAACATCGGCAGGAAGACGATGCAGATGCAGAGGGTGGAGACGAGGGCGGGAACGGCGATCTGCGCGGCGCCTTCGAGGATGGCGTCGTTGAGCTGGCTGCCCTTCCTCGAGGTAGCGCTCGATGTTTTCGATGGTGACGGTGGCGTCGTCGACCAGGATGCCGACGGCGAGCGCGAGACCGCCGAGGGTCATGATGTTGATGGTCTGGCCGAGGCAGCCGAGGATGATGATCGAGGTGAGGATCGAGAGCGGGATGGAGACGGCGATGATGATGGTGGTGCGCCAGCTGCCGAGGAAGAGCAGGATCATGAGGCCGGTGAGGACGGCGGCGATGACGGCCTCGCGGATGACGCCGCTGACGGATGCCGCGGACGAAGATGGACTGATCACCGATGGGGTTGATCCTGAGTTCGGGCGGGGTGGTGAGCTTGATCCTGGCGAAGCAGATCGCGGATGCCGCTGACGACGTCGAGGGTTGAGGCGCTTGCCGGACTTGAGGATGGTGATGAGCACGCCGCGCTTGCCATCCTGCCGGACGATGTTGGTCTGCGGGATGCTGCCGTCGGTGACGGTGGCGACATCTGCGACGTAGATCGTGGCTCCGTTGATCTGGCGGATCGGGGATGTTGCCGAGCCCCTCGAGCGTCAGGGGCGAGGAGTTGATGTGGATGTCGTACTCGTTGCTGCCGATCTTGGCGGTTCCGCCGGGCTGGACGACGTTCTGCTGGCCGAGTGCGTTGAGCACGTCGGCGGGCGAGAGCCCCTTGGCCTGCAGCAGCTTGGGGTCGAGGTTGATCATGATCGAGCGCTGCTTGCCGCCGTAGACGTTGGGGATGACGGCGCCGGGAACGGTGATGAGCTGCGGCCGGACGGAGTTGAGGCCGAGGTCGTTGAGCTGCTGCTCGGAGAGGCCGGCGCCGGAGAGGCCCAAGCTGCAGGATGGGGACGCTGGAGGCGCTGAAGTTGATGATCTGCGGGGGCAGGATGCCGGGCGGCAGCTGGCGGAGCTGGAACTCGGAGGCGGCGCTGACCTGGGCGTTGGCGGTGTCGAGGCTGGCTCCGGGCTGGAGGTAGATCTTGATGACGACCTGGCCGGCGACGGTGGTGGACTCGATGTGCTGGATGTTATCGACCAGCGACGGTGAGGGCCTTTTCGTAGGGGGTGGTGAGGCGGCCTTCGAGCTCTTCCGGGTTGAGGCCGGTGTACTGCCAGGCGACCGAGACGACGGGGATGTTGATGTTGGGGAAGATGTCGGTCGGCGTCTGCAGGATGACGACCGGCGCGGCGATGAGGATGAGGATCGCGAGGACGATGAAGGTGTAGGGCCGGGTGAGGGCGATCTTAACGATCCACATGGAAGCACCAACCTCGCTGAGCGTCTGGAAAGAGAGTCACTTCTTATCAGACACCTAAAGTCACTTTAGGTTTCACAGGTATTTCCGCACGCGAGCAACGGTATTACCGATGGTAGTCTGGGGATCGAGAGGCGAGATCATGGAGTTGCGTCATCTTCGGTACTTCTGCGCGGTTGCGGACGGTGGAAGCTTCAGTGAGGCGAGCCGCGTTCTCCACGTCTCGCAGTCGACGATCAGCGAGCAGATTGCGGACGTGGAGATCGGAGATCGGTGGAGCTCTTCTGGATCGGAGTTCGCGGCGTACACAGGCTGACCCCGCAAGGGTTGATCTTTCTTGCGGAGGCGCGAAAGACGTTGATGGCTGCAGATCGCGCGGTTGACATCACGCAAGCGCTCGTTGCAGGGAAAGGTTGGAACGCTTTCGATTGGATTCTTCCTGTGGGGCGCGGGTGGATTCTTCCCGCGGATAATTCGTGAGTATCGGCGGCTGCACCCGGACGTACGACTTTCACTGTATGAGATGGATACGCCGGCCCAGATGGAAGCTCTTGAGGCAGGAAAAATCGATGTGGGGTTCACGCGGCCGCTGCAGCCTCCGTTTGATCGGACGCTCCATTCGGAGCTGCTCTACATGGACCCGATCGTGGCGGTGCTGCCGCGGGATCACCCGCTGGCGAAGAAGACGCTGAAGGTGAAGGAGCTTGCGGCGGAGCGGCTGGTGCTGTGTGAGCGCAGGGTAACGCCGGCGCTGTTCGACAATATCCTGGGGCTTTGTACGGCGGCGGGGTTTTCTCCCGAGATCGTGAATACCTCGGCGACGTGGGCGGGGGTGCTGACGCTGGTGGAGTCGGGCGAAGGTGTGTCGCTGGTGCCGGCGGGCGTGCGTCACCTTCGTACGCGGGGAGTGGTGTTTCGGGCGTTGCGGCCGGAGACGGTTCGGGTGGGTCTCTCGATTGCGTGGAACCCGGAGAACGAGGGTGTGATCCAGCAGGATTTTCTGAAGCTGGTGCGGGCGAACAAGGACCGCATCGAGAGGTCGGGCGGGAACTAGTCGAGCTCGAGAGGGACACCCTCTCCGGCTTCGAGGACGAAGCTGCCGTTTGCGAGACGGGAGCGGATGGTTGGGCTGGTCAGGCGATTTTTTGGATGCGCGACGTTGAGGCCCAACCATTGCCGGCTTCGCGATCGCGGGCGGTCTGGATGAGAACCGCCCGCTCGGTGGGGCTAGTTCTTTGGCGGGGTTGAGGTGGAGGGTGTCGGAGTTGAACTGGAGGAAGGCGGGGTTGAGGCGGACGGCGGCGGGGTTGAGCCAGAGGAAGGCGGGGTTGAGCCGGAGGGCGGAAGGGAGTTCAGTGTCGGTGGGGCTGAACTGGCTGGGGTCGTCTGCTTGACGAAGTCCTGCACCAGCTGGCGAAGTTGCGGCTCGATCGCTGCCATGTGCTGCTGAGTGATGCCGATCGATTTGGTAGAGATGTCGGAAGATTTGCTCAGCATGGCCTGGCCGCCGGGAGACTTGTAGAAGCTCAGGATGCTGTCGATCTCGGGCTCGGAGTAGGTGTCGCTGTAAAGCTTGATGTAGTCGGGCTCGACGACCTTCCAGCCAATTGTCTGTTGCACCAGGCCGTCGACGTGGGTCTGGAGGTCGGAGAACTGCTTCTTCTGCTCGGGTGTGGGGGTAGCACCAAACTGGTGGGCGCTCAGACCCTGCATCTGGCGGTCAAGGTTGCCCTGTATCTGGGTGGAAACCTGGTCGACGTGGATGATAGCGAAGAGCTCCTTAACCTTGGTGCGCTTGCTGGCTTCGTCGGCACGTGCGACGGAGGCTACCGGGAGAAGGAAAAGCAGAGAGACGATGATGCGCTTCATGGGAAGCTCCTTGAGATCAAGTGTAGTTGGATCGGGGTTCATGCGGCGGGCGAACAGTTCCGGATGTTGGGTCGAGGTCGATAATTCCTGGGTTGCCAGGTCGGATGGCCTGTAAGTCGCTTACCCTTTTCGGCGCTTTCTAAGTTCTAGATTCGCCGGAGCTGCTGAGCGTGTTCGCTCCCAAAGGATCCGCTGACCTAAGGCCTCCGTACTATTCTAATGAATTCATCGGGTCGATAAGCTATTTTCGCCTTGAAGAGATTGGCGCGGGGCTCGCGTGACGGACCCGGGAACGCCGGAGGCTTAGGCGAGGCGGATGTCGATGGCGTGCATGCCGGCGGCGCGGGCAGCTGTGAGACCTTCCTCAGAGTCTTCGAGGACGACGCAGGTGGTTGGGTGTACCCGCATGCGACGCGCGGCTTCGAGGAAGACGTCCGGTGCGGGCTTTCCGTGAGCGACGTCCTCGGCGGCGACGAGATGGTCGAAGAGATCGAAGAGGCCGGTGGATCGCAGGCTGGCCTCGACGTTCGCGCGGCGGCCGTTCGAGGCGACGGCCATGGGGATCTTGCCCTTCCAGAAGCGCGCGAGATCGGCGACAACGGTGACCTCGCGGAGTTCGGCGAGGCTCTGCTCGAAGAGACCGGTATAGCGCGCAAAGATCGCCATGCGGTCGAGGGGCGTGGTGGGATTGCCGAGGGCGTTGGCTTCGGCCTCGAGCGAATCGAGGAGGGCGTCCGGGGTGAGACCGGCGCGAGCCATGTACCAGTGCTCTGGCATTGTGTGGCCCTGAGGCTGAATGGCCTTGCGAACGGCCGCGAGGTGGGCGGGCGCGGTGTCGACGAGGGTTCCGTCGCAGTCGAAGATGAGCGCCGCGAAGTGGGGGGGAAGGGTGAGGGACATGGTCCCTTCCATCTTCTCAGGCTCGTGCCGGCCGGTCGGGAGAAGAGAGGCGGGATTCGGTCCTCGAGGCGGCGCCTACGACCGTTCGGCTAACCACCGGCGGCCTCAGGCGGCGCCGCTGCCCTTCAGTACCGCGGGGATGGTCTTCATCAGGATCTGCACATCCAGAAGAAAGGTCCAACGATCGATGTACTCAAGATCCAGCTTCATCCAGTTCGCGAAGCTGGTGTTACTCCGTCCACTTACCTGCCAAAGGCCCGTGAGCCCCGGCTTGACGCTGAAGCGCCGCATGAGGCTCGCCTCAGAGAAGAGGCTCACATCGCGCATGGGAAGGGGCCTCGGCCCGACAAGCGACATGTGTCCGCAGATCACGTTGAGGAGCTGGGGCAGCTCGTCGATGGAACTCTTGCGTATGAGCCGTCCGATCGGGGTGATGCGGGGGTCCATGCGGATCTTGAACGCAGGCCCATTCGTTTCGTTGAGGTGCTCGAGGTCGCGCTGCCGGAGCTCTGCATCGGCCACCATGCTGCGGAACTTGTACATGGTGAATGTTCGCCTGTTGAGGCCGTAGCGCTGCTGCCGGAAGAGTACCGGACCCTTGCTGGTGAGCTTGATGGCGAGTGCGACCAAGAGAAGCAGGGGTGAAAGGAGGACGAGACCCAGGACCGCGGCGGCCAGGTCGAAGGTGCGCTTGAGTATGTGATGGTGGTCGTTGTGCACCATGTGGAGGACGACCGAGGAGGCGTCGGAATCTTCTACGGATCTGCGCTTGGTGACCTGGGTCGAGAAGAGATCGGTGGAGTATTTTGATTGCACACCGACACGTTCACAGGCTTCGATCGCAGTCTGAATTTCGTCGTACTTGGATTTCACGGGCAGAGTGATGATGACCTCGTCGACGACCTGCCTCATCAGGAGAGCCCCGAGATCCTGGGTGGAACCCAGGAGTGGACCGGAGAGAGGTTGCGAAGGTTCGGAGTCAACGAAGCCCAGAAGGCGATACCGCCATCGGGGGTGCCGGTCGAGCTCCTGCGCCAGCTTCTGCCCGCGCCAGCCGGCGCCAACGATGATGATTTTTCTGTCTCGCCGGAAGGCGGGGCGCACAAAGGTGCAGAAACCCGCGAACATGACCCGGCTAAGCAATAACAGGAGAAGCGCAACGGACCAGAAGGTAAGTACGGTTTCGGAGGTGATGCGGCCTGGGTGCCGCACCCAGAGAACCATGGAGGCGATGCCGGTGCACGTGGTTACCCGAAAGACGAGTTGTGCGATCTGCCCACGAAGATTGGCATGAGCCCCAGACTTACTGACTTTCGTAATACCGATCCCGATGCGTAACAGGCCCAGGCAGGTTGCGGCAAGAACAAAGTTGATGAGCGAGATCCGCATCCTGAGGATCTCTGAGAGCTTGAAGTGTACCCCCCAGACGACTGGGAGCAGGTCGGTAAACAGCATGGTTGCGCTGAGAAGCACCAGATCCACTTTCAGCCAGGGTGCGCGGTCGGTGAGCTTCATGGATTCACAGAGATCACGCATGACAAGATCATCTGTGCGGAGTTGATAGCGTATTGCCGAAGAGTAGGAAATGTTCAAGACACACCTTAGCGTCTAAGCGCCAGCATGTTGAAGTCGAGAAAGTTTGACTGCTTTATGTGCCTCTAGTTAAGCCTTGGAAGAGATAAGTATATCCACCTTGGTGGGATTGTCATTCTCTAAATAAATCCAGCCTATTGTCCCCAAAACCACAGTAACTTCAGCAGGTGGACGCTAAGTCCGGTTCAAACCGATGAGATCCACTTAGTGGTGCCCTACGTGCACTTGGCCGATCTTGGTGCGTCCGCGGACATCAGGTAAGTGGCTTCGCGGCAACGTCCCAAAGCTGTTCACTATCGGCCAGCCTATTAGCGCGATCTAATAAAGAGCGTCGCGGAAATTCTGTAAAAATATCGTGAACTCAGGTCGGACTACTTAGGAGGTATTAGCCGGGGACTGTTGAGGCCTGGTGACAGGTCATGGTGACGATTGGGATACATGGCGCGTTGAACATGGGGTCCGACCCGGACCATTCTTGAGAGAGCTACGTCTTCGCTCTGCGCCTCTGATAGACAAAAGGCTCGATGTTGCTGCGGTTCGTGGATCCAGCGAAGGTGTACGGCGTGAGGTGGGCTATGACGAATCCAGTGGACGATGCGGGCCCGACGGCGTTCACCAGCGAAGCTAGTTACGGAGTTATTAGTACTTGAGGCGGGTGACTCCGGGCTGAGAGGTTCCTATCTAGCACGCTTAGGAGTCGCAGCCTTCCGGGGTCCCCCTGCGGTTCAGTCGGTTTGTAGTTACCCCTTGGAACTTTGGTAACTCCCGCTTTCCTAAGTTGGGTCGCAAGTGGTGTTCCGCACATGCCGTACCGATCATCCAGGGTTTCCAAAGCATGACACGGGGCGGATGACGACCGGTGTGAAAGGGAGTCGATGCGTAGCGAGCTTCTCGAATGGACGGAAGGCCGGGCAGCGAAATCAGGATTTCCACAGCCCTGACGTGCTGAGGTTGTGAGTTCGTCCCCCATCCAACGCTCGTCAACGGATCCTGGGTACTCCATCTACCCGGAATTGACGTGTTGACTGCAACAATTTCTTCGTACCCGCACGAACCTGTGCGGCGATATCAATAAAGCTTGAATAGCCGCCGGGGCAAGTCTGCGTGTGTCTTCTCGGAGGCAACATGCGGAAGGGATGTCGCCTCTAAGACCTTGGCTGCCGAAAGATAAGTGAGCTGCACGTATCAGACCCGAGGCCACACCCTGAACTGACCTTCCGAGCTTGATTTGAGAGTAGCGGGGCCCATTGCAGCCCCGCTACTTTCGTACGCCACAGATCGCGCGTCCGCAGCCGAACAACGTAGGGCAAGCCTGAGAGGACATCCATGTTAAGCAGCGAGAGATCAAGCAGCGAGAGCACGACCCTGATCTGCCTGTTTCACCATGATCACCAGGCGAACGCCGTGCTGGACGCTTTGGAGAGGGCGGGCATTGACCACTCTTCGATCAACACCATTACCGGGAGGAACTCCCAGGATTCTGTTTCCGCTGCACTCGGGACGATGGGCGTTCCGACGCGCGATCTCAGGCACCTTCAGGACGGGGTCGAGGATGGTGGCACCCTGATCGTTGTTTCGGCGGCCCCTCAGGAGGTTTCCACGGTGGAGCGGATCTTCGGCGAGCAAAGCGCGACCAAGATCGATGAGACTTCACCAGGCGGGTGGGATTTCGCAGGTGCCCCGTTTGCGGACGGATCGATCGGAGACGGAGCAGGCAGGGAAGAAAGGTCGATCCCGGTCATTGAAGAGGAGCTTCAGGTCGGCAAGCGGACCGTCGACCAGGGCGGCGTTCGTGTCTTCCACAGGGTCGTCGAGATCCCGGTGGAGCAGTCGATCAACCTCCGTGAGGAGCGTGTCGTGGTGGAGCGGAACGCGGTAGATCGGCCGGCGACGGACGCGGAGATCGGGGCTCAGGGCGAGCGTTCGATTGAACTGACCGAGACGGCTGAAGAGGCGGTTGTGGGGAAGAGTGCCAGGGTGGTCGAAGAGGTCATCGTTGGCAAGCAGTCTGGGGAACGGATGGAGCACATCCGGGAGACCGTACGCAGGACCGAGGTCGAGATTGAGAACCTGCCTGCGGGCCAGCCTGACAGGCGCATGAATCGCTTTTGAGTAACGCCTCGTTCCTCACCACGAGTTGACCAATCAGGGCAAGGCGGATTGTCGCCGTGTCGAAATCCTTTCGCAACAATAACCCTTGTGTAGTGGAGAGAAAATTATGTCGAAGACAGTTGTTGGACTATTCGCAAGCACGGCAGAAGCAGAGCAGGTGAAGAAGACACTTGTCGCTGACGGTTACGAGGCGCAGCACATCAGGGTTGTCGCGAACGGAGAAGACGAGACCTCGGGCGACGCAAGCGCAACCGCATCGGAGAAGGGTTATACCGATATCGGCAGCGGCGGTGGTACGGGAATCGGCGAGAAGATCAGCAGCTTCTTCCGCAATCTTTCGGGCGGCGATGAGGAGGCTCATAACCACTACGCATCGGGCGTGAATTCGGGCGGCGCGCTTCTTACCGCCACGGTTGACGACGATGAAGCGGAGGAGGTTGCAGCGACGCTGCGCGAGTATGGCGCACGCAACATCCAGGGCGATGCCCAGGGGTCGGCGAACCTGGGGACCACGGCGCTCGCTGGAGGAGCGACTGGGGGAGCCTGGCCGGCGAAGGAGCGGGCTTCACGCGCGGCGGGTCCAGCCTTACGGGCGAAGGCCGGAACCTGACGGGCGAAGGATCGAACCTGACGGACGAAGGATCGAACCTGGCGGGCGAAGGGCGGAACCTGACGGGCGAGGGCTCGAACCTGACGGGCGAGACGGCCATTCCCGTGGTCGAGGAAGAGCTCGTGGTCGGAAAGCGTGAGGTCGATCGTGGTGGTGTCCGCATCTATTCGCACGTGGTTGAACGGCCTGTTGAGGCCGAGGTGACGCTGCAGAACGAGACCGTGAACGTGGAGCGGCGCGCGGTCAACCGGCCGGCCACGGGTGCGGATTTCGGAACGGGCGAATCGTCCTTTGAGCTGCGCGCGACCGGTGAAGAGGCGGTCATCGGGAAGAGCAGTCGCGTTGTGGAAGAGGTGTTGATTGGCAAGCAGGCGACCGAAAGCACAGAGGCGATCCACGACACGGTTCGTAAGACCGAGGTCGAGGTAGAGCAGATTCCCGGTCAAGTAACGGAGAAGAGCCGCTACTAAAGTAAGGCAAACGACGGCGCGGGCCGGACAGTGGATGTCCGGCCCGTTTTCCATTGCATCCTAAATATCGGGAGTGAGCTTGAACAGCAATTCAGATTCGCCTTTTCCTCGCGAGCAGGGCCGTCCGCCGACGGACAACATCCTTTCGGTGTCGGGAGACATCGATGCGGAGAAGCAGCAGACAGAGCTGCGCCTTGCGAACGGACAGGTTCTGCGTGTTCCGACCGCGCTGCTGCTCCAGCCTCAGCACGCCGGATCGAGCTTCGATTCGCTGGCAGGGGAGGAGCCTGGCGAGTTTGAAGACAGAATGGTCATCCCCGTGATTGAAGAGCAGCTTGAGATTGGGAAGCGAACAGTTGTCACGGGTAAGGTCCGGATCGAGAGGCAGGTCGAGGAGTACGAGGAGGGGCTCGACGTGCCGCTTGCGGTGCGAACCTTTGAGGTCGAACGGGTGGTTCTGAATCAGCCAGTGGCTGAGGCCCCTCCGATTCGCCAGGAGGGTGATACGACGGTGTACCCGGTCGTTGAGGAGCAGCTGGTTCTGACGACCCAACTGGTGCTGAAGGAAGAGGTCAGGGTGACGAGGCGCGATACGGAACGACGTGACAACCGCGTCGTAGCGTTGAGACGCGAGAGCATCACGGTGACTCGTTCCCCGGCCGAAGACGAGCCGCAACGCTACGGATTTCACGTCAGGAAAGCCGTCTGCCCTCGACGTAGTGAACGCTCGTGGGGCCCCGCAGCAAAACGTGTTGAGCACGCGACGAGCTGCCTCCGCAGCGCAGAAACCGTTGCGCCCCCATGAATCGCTGTGTTACATCTTGTCATTCGCACCACATCCGTCTTCGGAGCCTCTGGCCTCTGCCGACCGGAACTCTCTCCCGAAATACCTGGATTAGGAAATCTGTTCGGGCAGCGGGTCGTAGGGGCCGTGTGTGTGCGTGGATCGAGTTGTCCCAACGTGTCCGCGCAGGACGAGTTTCGGCAGGACGAGCTCGCCGCATCCTTTACAGCAAACGAGATTTGGACGGAGATCAGATTGGGGCGAATCAGAGTAGGGTCGGACTTGCAGTCCTCGGCGCATGGGCGCTCATCTTGGGTCAGAACTCCCCTGGCATGGCACAGGAGGGGTCCGCCGCGGTAAGCATCTCCGAAGCTTCAGACGCTGCACCGGGCGGGCCGCTCGGCGAGGCACCTGCCGCCGCCATTGCTCCTGCCCAGCCCACACCGGCAGCCGCGGCGGCGGGCAACAAGCCGGTCTCGACCTCACCTGTCAGCATCACCGTCTACGACCGCACGCGGGTTGAGGTGTGGCAGTGGTTTGCGGCCACGCCGCACGCGAGGTCTACCCGTATGTCGAGTCGCTGGTCCGGATCGGTGTTGCGCAGAAGATCAAGCGCTTCGATTGGCAGGTCGAGCTCTCGCAGCCGGCGCTGCTCGATCTGCCGAAGGATGCCGTCTCTCCGGTGACGGCACAGGGCCAGCTTGGCCTTGGTGGGACGTACTATGCCACGAACGGGAACAACGCCTACCCTGCGGCTGCCTCTCTGAAGCAGGGCTTTGTGCGCTTCCGCTACGGCGCGGCAGGGAGTACGGTGCGCCTGGGCCGCTTTGAGTTTTTCGATGGGCAGGAGATGCAGCCGAAGAACGCTACACTCGCGTGGCTGCAGACAAACCGCATTGCGCAGCGGCTGGTGGGGAACTTCGGTTTCTCGAACGCGCAAAGGAGCTTCGACGGTGCGGATGCACACTTCGCCCGGGGTTCGTGGGAGATGACGGGCATGGCCGGGCGCGCAGACCAGGGCGTCTACAACATGAACGCGAATCCGGAGATCAACGCCGACATACAGTACCTCGCGTTTAGCCGGCGCGCCGCCAACGATCGCCTGCTATTTCGGGCATTTGCGCTTGGGTATCACGATGGACGGACCGGCGTGACCAAAACTGACAACCGCCCGCTCGCGGTGCGGGCCGCGGATCATCGCAACATCCGGCTCGGATCGTATGGCGCGGATGCGATCACGACGCTTCCAGCCGGGCGAGGGAGCTTCGACCTGCTCGGCTGGGGAGTTTTGCAGAACGGACAGTGGGGCGCGCTGAACCACCATGCCGGAGCCGCTGCGGTCGAGGTCGGGTACAAGTGGGATAAGGCGCCGACCAGCCCCTGGCTGCGAGGTGGATTCTTTCGTGGAACGGGCGATGAGAACGCCACGGACAACCAGCACAACACCTTCTTCCAGGTGCTGCCGACGCCGCGCGTCTACGCCCGATTTCCCTTCTTCAACCTGATGAATAACAAGGATCAGTTCGTGCAGCTGATGGACAAGCCCACGAAGAGGCTCGATCTTCGGTCTGACCTCCACTTCCTGCAGCTGACATCGAAGTCGGACCTCTGGTACCAGGGCGGAGGAGCCTTCGACAACAAGGTCTTCGGCTTCACGGGAAGACCCGCAAACGGCAGCAGCAGCTTCGCGAGTCTGTATGACGCGAGCGCGGACTATCAACTCAACCCTTCCATCCTGCTTACGGCCTACTATGCGCACGCGTGGGGCAAGTCCGTGATCGGCGCGATCTACCCGAGAGACCGCAGCGCGCAGTTCGGCTACATGGAGCTGGTGTACCGATGGGGTCTTTCCCAAAGACCCGCCCGCGCCAACTAGCGGCCAAGATCCTGCGATTTGTGACGGTGCGGGAGGCGAGCTGACTTCGCTTCACCTCGCCTACTCCGGTGCGAAGCTTATCTCGACACGAGCACGTGTGTAGCCGGTCGAGCGCTCCGGGACTGCTGTCCCTCGCGCGATCGCGACCTGATACTCGCCATCACGGACGCGGACCCACCGTTGCTCCTTCGGCGCTCAGGATCTTCCACGGCGTCAGGATCCGAAGGCTGCGGTCTCCGTCAGGATGGACGTCAGCTTCTATCGTCAGTACGCGGGCGGCCAGGTGTACCTCCACGACCTTCAGCTGCGAGCTGCGATCTCCAGGGTGGAGCACGGGGTGGTTCAGCTCGATGCGGAGTCCGCCTCGAAAGCTCAGGTGGCAGTGGCTGGCACCCGGCGGCACGTTCAGTGTCAGCCGGGCGTGCTCATCGCCGGGGAATATCTCGGCCTCCGCTTCAACAGCATGGCCCTGCATCTCCGCGCCGAGGAGCTGCGCCCCCAGCGGGATCTCGGGCTTAAACAACATAGTGGCGGCGGCGCCATCGTTGCTGATATCGAGATCCATAGCGTCGGGGCCCTGGCTGATCGTCAGCGCGAGGGTCGAGTGCGGAAGGTGAACATTGTCGACGGAAATCCGAGGCCACTCCGCGGGAACGTGGGGCGCCAGCTCAAGTCGGTTTACCGCGCCGTCTATGGTTAGACCGAGAAGGCCGCGAACCGTTGCGTCCAGCAGACCCGCGGAAGACCAGGTCTGCTCCGGCACGGACTCCGTCTGCTCCTGGTAAAAGTTGCCCGCAAGCACCTCGTGGATATGCCCCAGCGAGTCGAAGGAGCTCCACTGCATGATGCCGTTCCAAAGGGCGAGCGCGCTCGCTGGCTGGTGGGCCTTCCACAACGTTGCCGCGACGGCCGTTGAGCCCAGCGCGGAGATGCTTCCCGCGCCGTAAGAGTATGGGTTGTACTCCGGCGAAGCGGCCGCGAGCCCACGTGTGCCCCAGTCGGCCTGGAACTCTGCGGAGGTGAGCTGATGGAGGAGTGCTTCTTTCTGCTCCGTCGAGAAGACGTCCTCTAAAAGCAGCTGCGTGGGACCTGCCGAACGCCTGAAGATAGCCTCGCCTGACTGCGTGTGGCCGGTAAGCCAGAAGTTCTTCTCGGAGCTCCAATAGCGCGCCGGAATAGACCGTCGAGCGAGCTCAGCCGCATGGAGCGCGGGAGCCACCTCCTGCGTGTGACCGGTAACCTTCGCCAGTGCCGCGAAGCTATCCGCGGCGTTGATCCAGTTCGCAGACAAGCCAAGATCATCGGCTGGCCGATGCTGCTCATCTGCCGCCTCCTTGTCGGCCGGGATGTGGGGCAGATGATCGCCTCGGTCGATCAGCGACTGGCAATAGCGGTAGGCTGCCGCGATCGACGCCCAGTGCTCCCGCGCAAACGCGGTGTCGCCGCTTTCGGCAACGTACCTCGAGAGCGTGATCAGGTAGTCGAAGCTGATATCGACGTGCACGTACATGTAGGGGTACTTCGACCAGTCAATATAGCCGGCACTTTGCGAGAGCTCGTGCCAGATCATGCCGGTACGCGGCTCCTGATATTTCTGGATGAAGCTGAGCTCTTCGCTCGCACGCGTGTACTCGCCCGCAGAGATCAGCGCGTTGGTCGCGACCAGGCCGTCGCCTCCGAAGAACCACGCATACTGTGGACGGCGTTGGTCGCGCGACGGACCGTAGCCCGCAACCATTCCGCAGCCCAGCATCTGGTTGCAGACCCATGCCTGGTCGAGCGCCGCGACCGCCCAGGCGAGGCCCTGGTTCACGCTCTCGTCAGGCGTGCGGATCCGAAGCGAGTTCGAGGCCAGTGCGGTGTAGTGAGCCTCCGCTTCGCTCTCGAGAGTGCGCAGCCGGCTCGCGATCCCGCGAAGCGCTGCCGCTGCGTCCCTGGTGCCGGCGGGGTTGAGCGCAACGATTACGGTCGATCGCGCCACTGCCTCCGCCTGGGCCCCGGGCGGGACAGAGGGTCGCATTGCAAACGAAAATCCGTCCTCGGGGCGGATCGTACTGTTGCCGGCGTCGTCATGGGTTACCAGCTCCGGCGAACCGATCATCGCGGAGGTTCCCCGCTCCGGCTCTGTGATCACGAAGCCGGCGATGCCGCCCGGCTCAGAGGATCGATCCAGCCACCGTGTGTACTGCCCGCCCAGCGCACCGGGCCACATGAGATTCATCACGGGCACGAAGTGAACCTGGATCTCGACCTGCCTTGAGCCCTCGACCTCGTAGCTGATGGCGACGCCAGCCTCGTCGAGAGGAACGAAGAGCTTTTCGCGAACCAGGTAGTCCGGGCCGATGTAGGTGCGAGTCACCGCGTCCGGCCGATACTCGATACTCCGCAGCAGCAGCCTCGCATCCACCTCGGCTGTGCTGCCGGCGGACCTGAATCCGATCTGGTATCCGCTCAGGATCTGAAACGGATACCCCCAGATCTCGAGTCCAGCCTGCGGATACCCCATGATCAGCGAACGTCGTCCGTGAACGGCGACGAATCGGTTGGGCCCGACGGCCTCGGTGCGGAGCGCCATCGGTGCCGCTGCGGGTCTCCGGTCGGCTTCAGCCTGCTGCGCCCTCGCGCCCGTAGTCAGCGCGAGGAGAAGCAGCAGCACCGGGGCCAGAAGTAGAAGATGCTCCCTGCGTCCATCAGCCCTCCGGCACCCGAGTTCCTTCGTCCCAGAGGACCCCTTGCTGTTCCAGCCGCCAGGAAAGATCATTTCGGCCCCATCCGCAATGCCCCATCCAGCCGAATCGTCTCCCCGTTCAGCATGGTCTGGCGGCAGATCGTCGCTACCATGGCCGCGTACTCGTCGGGCCTTCCCAGCCGCGCCGGAAAGGGCACCGACTGCGCGAGCGAATCCTGCACGGTTTGCGAAAACCCGGCCATCATGGGAGTCATAAAGATCCCGGGCGCAATCGTGACGACGCGGATGCCGCTGCGCGCCAGCTCTCGCGCCGCTGGAAGCGTCATCCCCACCACGCCCGCCTTGGAGGCTGCGTAGGCAGCCTGTCCGATCTGCCCCTCATACGCTGCCACGGACGCCGTGTTGATGATCACGCCACGCTCCCCATCGAGCATCGGCTCGTTCGTCGCCATCGCCGCCGCGGCCAGCCTCAGCATGTTGAAGGTGCCGATGAGGTTGATTGTGATCGCACGCGTAAAACTCTCCAGGCTGTGGATCCCGCTCCGGCCGACGATGCGTTCGCTGGGCGCGACCCCCGCACAGTTCACCAGCACATGGAGAGCACCGAAGCGTGTGGTGGCGTCCGCAACGGCGCGGGCCCCGTCGCTCTCCTGCGTCACGTCGGTTGAAATGAACGATGCATTCGTCCCCAGCTCCTCTGCTATGGCCTGCCCTGCAGGGTTGACATCTGCAAGCACAACGCTTCCGCCCTGTTCGACGACCATCCGCGCCGTCGCCTCTCCCAGGCCGGAGGCCGCCCCACTAACAAGAAATACGCGGTTCTGGATCTCCATCGTCGCCTCTTCCCTTCCGCCCAGCCTCTGCCGCTACGCACCCGCTCACACTTCGCACCTGCCCGTAGAGCGCGTGGGCTGGGGAGTGAGTTCGAGCCAGGCACTGCATTGCCCGTCGAAGGCTCGCACATGAGCGTCACTATCTTTGCACGATGCCCTGACCGGGAGCACGACTCCCTGATCTTTCCCGACGTGCACGAAGAAGCTCTCCTTCCGCACCCGTCCAACGCAGCGCGACAGTTTCCTTCTAAGCTTAGGTGGAACGCCGGTGGCTCCCCGTCCCGTTGTTCCTGCCGCAAGTCGCTCCCGGCTGAACGGAGCGAAACCGGCAGGTGCAGGATCACGGCAGTTCAGGAGAGAGTGATGGCGATCCCAGCAGCGACCGGAGCACGACCCCTGAACAGGCCATCGCAGATTCTGTTTGCGAGCCTGGTCGGCACGGCCGTCGAGTTCTTCGACTTCTACATCTATGCCACGGCATCCGTGCTCGTCTTTCCGAAGCTGTTCTTCCCAGCATCCGATCCTGCGTCGGCGATTCTCGCTTCGCTCGCCACCTTTGGGATCGCCTTTCTCGCCCGGCCCGTGGGCTCAGCGCTCTTCGGCCACTTCGGCGACCGCATCGGACGGAAGACTACGCTGGTGGTCGCACTCGGAACCATGGGCATCTCCACCTTTCTCATCGGCGCTCTGCCGACCTACGGGAGTATCGGCTTCGCGGCCCCACTGCTTCTCGCGATGTGTCGCTTCGGCCAGGGCCTGGGGCTCGGTGGCGAGTGGGGCGGAGCCGTTCTGCTCGCGGTCGAGAACGCCCCGCCAAGGAAGCGAGCCTGGTACGGCATGTTTCCCCAACTGGGCGCGCCGCTCGGCTTCTTTCTCTCGGGCGGCATCTTCTTTCTCCTTTCCCACGTGCTCACCAATCAGCAGTTTTTCCGCTTCGGCTGGCGGCTTCCTTTTCTTGCAAGCGCCGTGCTGGTCCTTCTCGGCCTTTATGTCCGCCTCACGATTACCGAGACGCCAGTCTTCGAGCAGGCTCGACTTCGCGGGGAGCAGGTCCGGATGCCCGTCCTCGCCGTCTTCCGCGATCACACCCGATCGCTCGTCGCCGGTGTCCTGGTGTGCCTCGCGACGTTTGTACTTTTTTACCTGATGACTGTCTTCGCCCTCTCGTGGGGCGTGAGCGCGCTAGGCTTCAACCGCGAGAAGTTCCTGCTGATGCAGCTCTTCGGCGTCCTGTTCTTTGCCGTGACGATTCCCATCTCCGCCCTTCTTGCGGAACGCGGCCGACGTCGCGTCATGCTGGTCGTAACCGCGGCCATCTTCCTCTTCGGGCTTGTGCTCGCGCCCATTTTTGCGGCCGGAACAGCCGGGGCTATGGCCATGCTCGCCCTGGGACTTGGGCTGATGGGGCTGACCTACGGCCCCCTCGGGACCGTCATCTCCGAGATCTTTCCGACGTCGGTGCGTTACAGCGGAAGCTCGCTCGCCTTCAGCCTTGCCGGCATCCTCGGAGCCTCGCTCGCGCCCTACATTGCCACATGGCTGGCCAGGACCTACGGCCTCCAGTACGTGGGCTACTACCTGTCGGCATCGGCGCTCGTCAGCTTCGCCGGCCTCCTATGGATCCGCGAGACGCGCGAGCGAGACCTTCTCGCAGCTGATTCGATTTGATTCGAAACATTACAATCCATACGCTCACATACAAGCGAAAGGAACCGATGGCAGAAGCTTCCACAATCCGACTCAGCGCCGCCAATCTCGCCAGCCTCCCGAGTGCGGTCCGTACGCCGGCCTACGATCGCCGCCAGCTCCTGCAGCACACCGTTCACATTGGGGTCGGCGGCTTCCACCGCGCCCACCAGGCGGTCTACCTCGATGACCTCCTGGGCCTTGATGACACGGAACGATGGGGAGAGTGCGGCATCGGCGTTCTTAAGGCCGACGACCGCATGCGCGACGCACTTCGCGGACAGGATCATCTTTTCACCGTCGTTGAGCGAAGTGAGAGCGTTCAGTCGGCCCGTGTCATTGGGTCGCTGGTCGACTACATCTACGTTCCTGGAGACCGCGAGTTAGCGATTGAACGCATGGCTGCGCCTGACACGCGCATCGTCTCGCTCACCATCACCGAGGGCGGATACTTCATTGACGAGGGCACCAGCGCCTTTCTCGCCGAACATCCGGCCATCCAGCACGACGTGCAAAACCCGGGCGAGCCGGCCTCCTCGCTTGGTCTGATCGCGGCAGCGCTCGACCGCCGCCGCCGCCGTGGTCTCGCACCGTTCACCGTCATGTCGTGCGACAACCTGCAGGGGAACGGACATGTCATTCAACGTGTCCTTCTGGCCTTCGCCGCACTGAGCAACCCGGAGCTCGAAGCCTGGATCGCGGCAAACGTCGCCTTTCCTAACAGCATGGTTGACAGGATCACTCCCGCAACCACGCCCGCCGATATTGCATGGGTCGCGGACCGCTTCGGTGTTGACGATGCGTGGCCGGTTGTCACCGAGCCGTTCCGCCAGTGGGTCATTGAAGACACCTTCTCGAACGGCAGGCCACAGTGGGAGAGGGTCGGCGCGCAGTTTACCTCGGACGTCGCCTCCTACGAGATCATGAAGATGCGCCTGCTGAACGGAAGCCATCTGGCCATGGCGTACCTGGGCGCGCTCCACGGGTTCACCTACGTGCAGGACATCATGGCCGACCCGCTCTTTACCTCCTTCATCGAGGCGTTCATGGAAGAGGTCACGCCAGTGGTTCCCGCCATCCCTGGCACCTCGGTCACGGAGTACAAGCAGACCCTGCTCGAGCGCTTCCGAAACCCGACTATTAATGACCAGGTCACGCGAATCTGCTCCGAAGGCTCAGCCAAGCTGCCGAAGTGGCTCCTGCCCTCCATTCAGGAGCTCTTGGACCGCGGCGGTCGCGTCGAGCTTCTGAGTCTCGTCGTCGCCAGCTGGATCTTCTACCTGGGCCAGGGCGTCGACGGCAACGGTCGCCCCCTGGACATCGTCGACGCACGCGCGTCGGAACTCATGCCCATCGCAAAGCGGGGCGGAGCCGATCCGCGCGCGCTACTCGCGGTGAGGTCGATCTTCGGCGAAACGCTGCCGACTCACACCGGCTTTGTGCTTGAGGTGGAACGCGCGTTACACCGGCTGGCCGAAACCGGTGTCCCTGCAACGCTGCGGTTTTACCTTTCGCCTCGCGAGGGGGCACAGGACCGCACCTCGGTGCCATGAACCGACGGAGATACCAAGGTTATGGAATACGCCGTCTCACAGTCGCATGGGAACGAGGGGAGCGCATAGACTGTTGGGGACCACGACCAGAGCTCCATTCGTGATCTCTCGTCCATGAAATCCCGGGCGGAAGGAGGCACGTTGTACCTATGGATCTGTTCAGCGATGCGGGCGAAGTAACGCGCCGATACGGTCACTACGTGGACGACCTTCGGCGGCTGCTTGTCTTTCATGGACTTGGCTGCGGCGCCGCGGAGAACTTCGGAATGCTTCGGATGAAGCTGGCCGACAGCAACGCGTTCCGCACGGACGTCTCGGCCCTTGTGCGAAGTATCCGCGACATGGAAAAGGGCGCGATCTCCGCGAACGAGATGCTTACGGTCATGGCCCTGGCGAGCGCCGGGGATGCGTTCGTGGAGGGTCGTGTCAGCTCGGGTGGTTCGAGGAGCACCATCGAAACGCTGCGAATCTTCCTGGCAGGCGTCGGGGGCTGGAAGGAGACGGTTGAGATCGAGGAGAGCGGCGTGCCAGGCCCATCGCAAACAGAGGGTCGACAATGGAGCGGTCAGCCTCCAAACGACCCAGCGGCACCCGCGATTCCGGTTTCGAGGTCGTACGTTGCCGGCGCTTCCGAAGTCCTGACCCACGATGCCGACCTGAGCTATGTAACGACCGGTCGTGCCGCGGAGCTTCAGACGGAACGGGCTCCAGTTCTGCGTCCGACGCAGCGAGATCGGATCGATGCCCGTGAGGCGGCGCCTTTCCCATCAGATGGGACCGTACCCAAGGCCGCTTCTTCGGCGCGCACCGCAGTCCCGCCAGCTCCGGAGGGTCGTTCAACAGACGATCAGGACGCTGTCACGGACGCAGGGCAGAGCTTCGCTCGCAAGCTGGCCGCGGGCCTTGCGCTTCAATCAAAGGAGCCGGACGTCCCCGCGGCAACCGCGGCTGAAGAGGCCGGGAGCACATTGAGGCCCCAGAGGCCAGAGGTCGATGCGACCGAGGCCGCGCTTGCCTTTCCGGCTTCCGCCTTTGCGAGCGCTCCGGAGCAGCCGAAGAGGCTTGTACTTGCATCGCCCGAGTCGGCAGAGGTGACGGCCGCGGCCTCGCCCGCGCAGCTGCACAAAGCTCCGGACGCCGTGACCGAGGGTCACGCTTACAAGTCTTCGAAGGAGAAGGCCGGGCGGCTGCTCGGAATCGCCGCGGTGTTGCTGGCGGGCGTGGGACTTATCGGCCTGGCGATCACGCTCCGCTCCTCTCCGAGATCCGCGGACCGGTCGGCCGCGGAGACCGGCGCCACCCCCCGTGCGCCACAGATGACGGGCGGGACCGCTTCCTCGAACGAGCCTTCGCAACAAGCAGATCGGGGCGCTAATGACTCCCGAGAGCACGAACAGCTCAGCTACACCCACGCCGCCTTTGACCGGGACGACTTCACCCACCCCGCCCGATCGTCAACCCGCGGCAGGTAAGAACCAGCATGCAGCGGACCGTTCGGTCGCGGCCAGGGCAGAGCAGCCCACCCGGGAGACCGCTCCTGGGAAGAGCAGAGAGTCCACGGTTCCGGGACCGGTTGCCGGAAAGGCTTCGACGCTCAAGGCTTCCGTTCCGCGGTCTGCCGAGGTGCCCGCTTCCAATCAAGGCACGCGAGCCGGAGGGTCCGGGATCACTCCAACCACCGGGGCCATCACCGGAGAAGGAGCAACGAAGAAGAAGCCGCAGGGGGCCGCGTTCCCGCCGACTTCCAGCACCTCCGCCGCAGCGAGCGAACGGACGGTCGAGACCGCCACTGGAACGCGTGTGGTTGTTCCCGAGGCGGCCATGAGACGTAACCTGATCTCTTCGAGGGCTCCCGTGTACCCGCCCGAGGCGCTCAAGGAGAATGTCACCGGTACCGTCGTGCTGAATGCGTTCATCGCGAGGGATGGAACCGTGAAGCGGATCGACGTGGTGCGTGGGCCGAGCGTCTTCATCAAGTCCGCGATGTCGGCCGTGTCCTGGCGCCGGTACAGACCTTACCTTGTGGGGGGAAAGCCGGTCGAGGTAGAGACCCCGATCACGGTTAGCTACGCGCCGGATTGACGAGGAGCTGCGATCAGCACGGATGCCAACACGCATCTACTCTCGCTGTCTGCCCGGGATTGTCTCCTTCTCGATCACCCACGTCGTCATCGAGCGCTGACTCTGAACCACCGTTGTCTTGATGGGGTCGATCAGCTTTCCGCCCAGCCGCTCCGTACAGCGCATCAGGAGGTCCTCGTCCACCAGGAACCGTTCCGCTCCATCGGGCGACACAAATCGCCGTCCCGCGACATGCCGATGCGGCAGGCCGATGGTCGAGGCCAACCTGCAGAACAGGATTCCACCTCCCTTCAACACCCGCCACATGGAGCCGAGCATGGCCTCGAACTGCATCTCGTCCGAGGCGAAATGGAGCACCGCACTGCTCAACACGATATCCATCGAGGCGTCCGCGAAGGTCATCCGCTCGATCGTCTCCTGGCGAAGGTTTCCGGCCGGAAGCCCGGGGGCGAGCTCCCTTGCAAGGGCACGCGTCTCGCTGATGGCGGCCGGGTCCGCATCCACGCCAAACACCTCGTACCCGGCGCGCAGCAGGTACACGAGGTTGCGGCCACTGCCGCATCCCGCATCAAGAACGCGCATGCCGGGAACGATGCGACCGCGAAGAAGCTGGTCGAAGAGGTACACGTCGATAGGTCCGAACTGCTCCTGAAGAGATAGCATCGCTCCCTCATCCTAAGTGTGCGCAGGCAACGCTCCGGTCCGGGCGACCGCCCTCGCGATTAGATACGTTGGTCCAAGCGCTCCAGTCTCCCGAGGAGCACGACGTATCCGCCGATGCCGATCAGCAGGTAAGCTCCCGCGACCTGGAAGGCCGTCGCAAAGGAGTGCGTGTGAGCGACCGTGTACCCGGTCAGAATAGGGGCGCCGATCGCCGAAACCTGCCCCCAGAAGTTGGCGATCCCGCTCACCTTGCCGACGCTCTGCCTCCGTACGATCAGCCCCGGAACGGACCATAATACTGGTGCGGCTGTCGAGAGCCCGCCCAGCGAGAGACTGATCCAGAGAAGTGCCGCTGTCGTGCTTCTGGCCTCGCCCGCGCCCACCAATCCGAGGCCGCAGACGGTTCCGCCGATCAGAACCCAGCGGCGCACAAGGTCCGCATTCCAGCCGCGGCCGATCAACGCATCCACCATCCAGCCGCCGATCAGCACGTCAACGAACGTCGCGAAGATCCAGGGAATGGCCGTGTAGAAGGCGGAGTGAAGCACATCCACGTGATGCATCTGCGACAGGTAACTGGGTAGCCACGCGAGCAGGAGATAAAAGCTGTAGTTATACGCGCCCATGCCGAGCGCGAGACCCAGCACCTTCCTCTGCGCGAGCAGGGCTCCGAGCGATTCCCCGCCGGCGCCGGTAGCCGATTCCGGTGCGAGGGCGCTGCCGTCCTCAATATAGCTTCGCTCCTCGGGGGTCAGCGCGGTGTCCTCGGCGGGCTCGCGATAGACCATGTAGAACAGCGCGAAGTAAACCATGCTCAGCACACCTGTGGCCGCAAAGCTCGCACGCCAGCCGAAGTGCACGATCAGCAGACCGAGGATGGGAATGCCGATCGCGGGCGCCAGCTTCGCCGAGGCGTCGAAGACCGACGTCGGGAGGCCACGCTCCCGTTCTGGAAACCACGAAGCGATTGCCTTCGCATTCGATGGAAACGTCGGCGCCTCTCCTACGCCCAGCAGCAGCCGCGCACCGAAGAACGCACGCAACCCTGGAGCGGCCGCAGCCGCAAACGACGCAAGGCTCCACAGAAAGATGCTGAGGCGTCCGACCCTTCGCACACCGAAGCGGTCCAGAACGACCCCGATCGGAAGCTGAAGCAGCGCGTAGGTCCAGTTGTAGGCGCTTGAAAGATAACCGAAGGTGATCAGCGAGATCCCGAAGTCGGCGAACAGTGCGTTCTGCGAGACGGACAGGTTGACGCGGTCGACGTAGTTGACGATGACCCCGAAGCCGAGCAGGCAGGCGATCCGCCATCTCCGCCGCGGAATGTGTTCCTCTCGGGCCGTCACGATGCTGTTCCCCACCTGTGACCTCGCATCATACCGGTTCGAACCGCCTCCGTCCCGGCGCCTCGAACGCAAACGTCCGCTCGGCTCCCCCGTGCCACGCTGTTCTCCATCTCCGCCAGGCTCCAAATATGTCACAAAGGTTTACCCTATTCTTCGCGAGGTTTTCTCCCGGATCATGAAGGCTCTCCTGCTCTCGAAGTACCGGCATCTTGAAATCGCCGATTTGCCCAGGCCATCTCCCGGCGCTGGTGAGGTGCTGCTCGAGGTCGCAGCGTGTGGCATCTGCGGCAGCGATGTCCACGGCTACGACGGCTCTTCCGGCCGCCGGATACCGCCGATCGTGATGGGCCACGAGGCCGCCGGAACCGTCGTGTCCGCCGGCCCGGACGTCTCCGGCTTCTCCGCGGGAGATCGCGTCACCTTCGACTCCACCGTCTACTGCGGCGCCTGTAGCTTCTGCAGGCGGGGGCAGGTGAACCTCTGCGAGGACCGCCAAATTGTGGGTGTTTCGTGCGAGGAGTTCCGCCGCAACGGGGCCTTTGCGGAATATGTAACCGTTCCAGCGCACATTCTTTACAAGCTGCCCGACGATCTTTCGTTTCCTGAGGCGGCGATGCTCGAGGCCGTCGCGGTCGCCCTCCATGCCGTGTCCCTTGCCGAGACCGAGCCGGGCTCGACCGCGCTCGTCATCGGGGCCGGCATGATTGGTCTCCTGATCGTCCAGGCAGCCCACGTCGCCGGCTGCGAGCGCGTCATCCTTGCAGACCTGGACGACACGCGCTTGCGTCTCGGCGCCGATCTTGGAGCAGACGATCTCGTCAACACCGGAACCACCGACATCGTTCACGAGATCGCTCGCCTGACCGAGAACCGCGGCGCCGACATTGTCTACGAGGCGGTAGGCAGGGGGGAAACGGTGGCCGCTTCAATCGACTGCGTGCGCAAAGGCGGCTCCGTCATCCTGGTCGGCAACATCGCCCGTGAGGTCGTGCTTCCACTGCAAAAGGTGGTGACGCGCCAGATCCGCCTCCAGGGCTCCTGCTCCTCCGCCGGGGAGTACACCGAGGCAATGTCGCTGGTCGCCAGTGGCCAGATCCAGGTGAAGCCGCTGATCAGCGCGGTCGCCCCGCTCGCCGATGGTCCCGCATGGTTCGAGCGCCTGTACGGCCGCGAGCCCAACCTCATGAAGGTCGTCCTCGACCCCCGGCAAAGTGTGTCGGGACAACCTGCAATCGATGCGGAGACCTCCGCATGAGCGAGAAGCTCTTCGACCTCTCCGGCCAGGTCGCGCTGGTCACAGGAGCCAGCCGGGGCCTCGGTCAGATCTTTGCGCGCGCACTCGCCCGCGCCGGCGCTGACCTCGTCGTCACCAGCCGCAAGCAGTCTGACCTCGCGCCGTTTGTCGAGGAGATGGCCGCGATGGGCCGAAGGGCTGTGCCGCTTGAGCTCGACGTGCGCGAGCAGGCGAGCATCAAGCGCCTTGGGCCAGCGATCGAAAGCAGCGTCGGCCAGATCCATATCCTGGTCAACAACGCCGGCTGTAACGTACGCAAACCAGCGCTCGATGTCACCTGGGACGATTGGAACCTGGTGCTCGACACCAACCTCCGCGGAACCTTCTTTGTCGCGCAAACCGTGGCACGATCCATGATCTCGCACGGCTACGGCCGCATCATCAACATCGGCTCGGTTACCAGCGTCTTCGGCTTTGCAGGCCTGGCCCCGTACGGAGCGAGCCGAGGCGGCGTTCGCCAGCTCACCATGAGCCTCGCCGACGACTGGGGTCCCAACGGCATCACCGTCAACTGCCTTGCACCGGGCTGGTTTCGCACCGATCAAAACAAGGTTCTCTACGAGAACCAGCAATGGCTCGACTACCTTGTCGATCGCATCCCGGTGAAGCGTCCGGGAGCTCCGGACGATCTCGAAGGCGCGGTCGTCTTCCTCGCCTCCGAGAGCAGCCGCTACATCACGGGTCAGACTCTCCTGGTCGATGGTGGCATCTCCACCGGCGCAACCCGGGCAATGCTCCCCGCTCAATCCCTCCCAAGCAAAGGCCGACCATGATCTTCCCTCCATTTCGCTCCCGCCTCCCGCGTCCCGCTCGCCTGTTCACGGCCATTCTCGCCGCCGGTCTTGCCCTCTCGCCCCTTCGATCGGTGGCCGCGGACAACCCCAACGCCGGCAAGCTTCGCGCCTTTTTCATCGACGTTGAAGGAGGTCAGGCGACGCTCTTCATCACGCCCTCGGGCAAGTCCCTCCTCATTGACACGGGGTGGGACGGCAACAACGGCCGGGACGCCGACCGCATTGTCTCGACGGCGAAGAAGGCCGGCCTGCGCAGGATCGACTACGTCCTGATCACACACTTCCATGAAGATCACGTGGGTGGCGTTCCGCAGCTGATCGATCGCATTCCCGTCGGCACCTTTATCGATCACGGGGAGAATCGCGAGCTGGACCACGGCATCACGGAGCGCCTCTACGGCGACTATCAGAAGGTCCTCGCAACCGGAAAGTTCAAACGCATCGTGGCGAAACCAGGAGACAAGCTTCCGATCGAAGGGCTCGATGCAACGGTGGCAAGCGCCGACGGTGCGTTACTCACATCCTCTCTGCCAGGCGGAGGCGAGGCAAACGACGCCTGCAGTCACACCGTCGCTGCCCCGGCGGACCAAACGGAGAACGCGCGCTCGCTCGGCATCATCCTCCACTTCGGCAAGCTCCGCATCCTCGACCTCGGCGATCTCACGAAGGACAAGGAACGGGATCTCATCTGCCCCGTAAACAAGCTTGGCCGCGTCGATATCTACATCGTCTCGCACCACGGCTGGAACCAGAGTTCGAGCCCCGAGTTCGTCGACGCTCTCCACTCTCGCGTCGCCATCATGGACAACGGTGCCAAGAAAGGCGGCTCCTCGCCTACCCTCGAAACCCTTCGCAAAGCTCCTGGTCTCGAGACACTTTGGCAGCTCCACTTTTCGGACGAGGGCGGCCCCGCACTCAACACGGACGAGCAGTTCATCGCAAACATGCCCGGCCCGGATGCCGGCAACTCTCTCGAACTAATCGCTGACCCGAGCGGCAGCTTCGACGTCGTCAACGGAAGGACAAACCTGCGCAAGCACTATGCGGCATCCAGTCGCTAGGCCGGTGAGGATCCAGAGACACCAGGCGCCCCACGCGTACACGCCAGCAACAAGCGGCTCCGGGTAGAATCCTGAGGTCGCGCGACAATCGCTGCCTGAGCTCGCGCCGGCAGCCGGAGATCCAATGCAACCGCAAGCCGAGTTAAACAGCAACTCTCCGGGCCAGAACTTCCGGCGCGCCGTCGCCGAAGAACGTCCCCTGCAGGTGATTGGCGCGATCAACGCCTACACCGCACGGATGGCCGAGGCGAGCGGCTTCCGGGCGCTCTATCTCTCCGGCGGCGGAGTGGCCGCCAACTCCCTTGGCATGCCCGACCTCGGCATCTCCACCATGGAGGACGTCCTCACCGATCTCCGCCGCATCACCGACGTCACCACCCTTCCCGTGCTCGTCGACATCGACACCGGCTGGGGCGGCGCCTTCAACATCGCCCGCACCATCCGCTCCATGCACAAGGCCGGAGCCGCCGCCGTCCACATGGAAGACCAGGTCGGCACCAAGCGCTGCGGCCATCGCCCCGGCAAGGAGGTCGTCTCGACCGCCGAGATGGTCGACCGCATCAAGGCCGCGGTCGACGCCCGCACCGATCCCGCGTTCGTCATCATGGCCCGCACCGACGCCCTCGCCGCCGAAGGCATTGACCGGGCCCTTGATCGGGTCCGCGCCTACGTTGCCGCTGGCGCCGACATGATCTTCGCCGAGGCGGTCACGGAACTCCCGCAGTACCGACGCTTCCGCGATGCCGCACAGGTCCCCATCCTCGCCAACATCACCGAGTTCGGCCACACCCCGCTCTTCACCCGCGATCAACTCGGAGCCGCCGGCGTCGACATCGTCCTCTACTGCTGCGGTGCCTACCGCGCCATGAACGCCGCCGCCCTCTCCGTCTATCGGACGATTCGCAGAGAAGGAACACAGAGCAGTGCGCTCCCCCTGATGCAGACCCGCGCCGAGCTCTACGACTTCCTCGGCTACCATGCCTACGAGCAAAAGCTCGACAACCTCTTCGCCTCCCAACGACCCGCCAACGCCAATCCGGATCCGGAGCAATCATGAGCGAGACCCCGACCATTCCATCTCAAACTGCCGCCCCGGCGTTCAAGCCCAAGAAATCGGTTGCTCTCTCCGGGACACCCGCCGGCAACACCGCCCTCTGCACCGTCGGCCGCACGGGCAACGACCTTCACTACCGCGGCTACGACATCGCGGACCTCGCCTACCACTGCGAGTTCGAAGAGGTCGCCTTCCTCCTGCTCTACGGCAAGCTCCCCAATGCGTCCGAGCTCGCCGCCTACAAGCAGAAGCTTTGCGCCTCCGCGGCCTGCCCTCCGTTGTCCGCTCCGTGCTCGAGCAGCTCCCAGCCGCAACCCACCCAATGGACGTCCTTCGCACCGGCGTCTCCGCCCTCGGCTGTGCCCTGCCCGAGAAGGACGATCACAGCCCGGCGTCCGCCCTCCTGTGCGCGGACACCCTCCTTGCCACCGCCGGCCCCATGCTCCTCTACTGGCACCACTTCTCCCGCAACGGTCGACGCATCACGATCGAAACCGACGACACCACCATCGCCGAGCACTTCCTCCATCTGCTCCACGGCACCGCGCCCTCGGCCGAGCACATCCGCGCCATGCAGATCTCGCTTGTGCTCTACGCCGAGCACGAGTTCAACGCCTCCACCTTTACCGCACGCGTCATCGCCGGGACGGGCTCCGACCTGTTCTCGGCGATTACGGGCGCCATCGGAGCCCTGCGGGGCCCCAGGCACGGCGGAGCCAACGAGGTTGCATTAGAGATCCAGCAACGTTACAAATCCCCCGACGAAGCCGAACGCGACATCCGTTCCCGCATCGAGAAAAAGGAAGTCGTCATCGGCTTCGGCCACCCGGTCTACACGGTCAGCGATCCACGCAACGCGATCATCAAGCAGGTTGCGCGCGAACTCGCCCAAACCTCAGGCGACACCGCCATGTACGACATCGCCGAGCGCCTCGAATCCGTGCTGTGGGATGCGAAGAAGATGTTTCCCAACCTCGACTGGTTCTCCGCCGTCTCTTACCACCTGATGGGCATTCCCACCGCCATGTTCACGCCGCTGTTCGTCCTCGCCCGCATCTCCGGATGGAGCGCCCACATCCTCGAGCAGCGCGCGGACGGCAAGATCATTCGTCCCTCCGCCAACTACACCGGCCCTGATGACCTCCCCTTTATCCCTCTTGCGAACCGCGCCTGAGATCGAGGACGTGAGGATCTTGCTCGCGCCGCTCGCCATTGAAGCATCTGTGATCCTGATCCAACGTGTTTAGAGCACCATCGTGAGCACCGGCGTCGAAGGACCCGCGTTCCGGTCGCCGCACGAAGTAGCTGCACAGGAGAAGTATGCCCGAACATCTCAGCACCAACCGTCCTGCCCCCGACCAGGTGCTGGTCGACATCGCGGAATATGTAACCACATTTGACATCACCAGCGCACTCGCCTACCAGACCGCACGCAACTGCCTTATTGACACCCTTGGCTGCGGCCTCGAAGCCCTCGAATATCCCGCATGCACCCGGCTCCTCGGTCCCATTGTCCCCGGCACGGTCGTCCCCAACGGCGCGCGGGTGCCCGGCACCGCCGTTCCAGCTCGACCCCGTCCAGGCCGCCTTCTCGCTCGGCGCCATGATCCGCTGGCTCGACTATAACGACACCTGGCTCGCAGCCGAGTGGGGCCACCCCTCCGATAACCTTGGCGGCATTCTCGCCGTCGCCGACTGGCTCTCCCGCAACGGCCACAAACTCACCATGCGCGACGTCCTCACCGCCATGATCAAGGCGCACGAGATCCAGGGCTGCCTGGCGCTTGAGAACTCCTTCAACCGCGTCGGCCTGGATCATGTCGTTCTCGTCAAGGTCGCGTCCACGGCCGTTGTCGCCCACATGCTCGGCCTGTCGCGCTCGCAGATCATCGACGCGCTTTCGCTGGCCTGGGTCGACGGCCAGAGCCTCCGCACGTATCGCCACACGCCCAACACCGGCTCCCGCAAGAGCTGGGCCGCCGGCGACGCCACCAGCCGCGCTGTCCGCCTCGCCCTCATGGTCCAGGCCGGCGAGATGGGCTACCCCACTGTCCTTTCCACGCCCATCTGGGGCTTCTACGACGCCTCATTTCGCGGTCAGCACTTCCGCTTCCAGCGCCCGTACGGCTCCTACGTCATGGAGAACGTCCTGTTCAAGATCAGCTTTCCCGCGGAGTTCCACGCGCAGACCGCGGTCGAAGCTGCCATGACCCTTCGCTCGAAGATGCTCGCGGCAAGGGAGGTCAACCGCGGACATCCGCTCCATCGAAATCCACACCCATCAGGCCTGCCTGCGCATCATCGACAAGCAGGGCCCGCTCTCGAACCCCGCCGACCGCGACCACTGCATTCAGTACATGGTCGCCGTCCCCCTGATCTTCGGCCACCTCCTTGCCTCCGACTACGAGGACGCCGTAGCCGCCGACCCGCGCATCGACAACCTCCGCGCCACCATGACCTGCGTCGAAGACCCGGCCTTCACCGCCGACTACCTTGATCCCGAAAAGCGTTCGATCGCCAACACCCTGACCCTCAACTTCAACGACGGCACCACGCTGAGCGAAACAGTCGAGTATCCCATCGGCCATCGCCGTCGCCGCGCCGAAGGCATCCCCCTCCTCGAACAAAAGTTTCGCACCAACCTCGCCCGCCGTTTCCCCTCAGGGCAACAGGAGGCGATCCTCAGCCTCTCGCTCGATCAGAGAGCGCTTGAGCTCACGCCCGTCGACGCGTACGTCGACCTTTACGTCACACCTGCCATCGCGTGATTCAGGGGGCGCCAGCAGTCACGCAGGCCCGATCCTGTGCTCGGGAATCCTGAGCTGCAAGGCCGTAATCTCACGCTGCAACTCGGCAAGATCGAAGCCGCTCGGCGATCGCCGCTCGTTTCCATACCAGTCGCGGCTCAGCACCGCGTACGCCTCGTCGTTGTAGGCCTGGTAGAACTCCCACGTCATCCTCCGCAGAACACCGCAGCTCACCACCCTCAATCCGTCCGCGTCGTAAGCCACCGCCGCTACGCAGTGTCCATTCTTTGGGTTAGGCGCATTTTCGCCTGTAGCTCCGCCTTCTGGAAGCTCCCACACCCTATCGTCCGCTGCGTCCTCTAGCGCAAAGTCAGGAAAGCTCAGGCCGAGATACGCCGCCCCGAAGACGTAAATGCTTGCCTGCACGTCTTCCTTTGCGTGGGGGTCGAGCGCGACATACGCCCGCAGACGTCGATCTCCGATTCCGCTGCGCCGCCAGAATCTCAGCACATCCAGCATGGCCGCACCGTCAGGCGCGCCTCCACTCACCACCACAAACGTCGCTACCACCTGGTCCTTCGAGAGCACCACCGCAGCATCGTGTGCGGCCGTCCAGTTGTGGATCATGTGTGCCGCGGCCGCGCACGTACAGCACGGCACCTCGTCGTTCCCCAGCACCGGCCACGTCGGCACATCAGTCGCCGCATAGCGAGGAGGCGGTACCGGCAGCTTCGGCAGCTGCGAGATGTGCAGCGTCCGCGGATCAGGTTTCGAGGGAACTCGCCCAGCAATCATGGCGTCAGTCTTTCCGTGGTGGTTGGAGGTTCATCCGGTTTACCAGCCGCTTGAAGCGGGGATCTTCGTGTAGCGGTCGCAGGCACGGCATGATCGTCAGGTAGCCGACCAGGATGTCGTGATCGTCGGCCGCGTTCTCGAGCCAGTGGAAGGCCAGCGTGCGCTCATCGCATGCCGTCGCTGCAACCGCGATCGCAACCGGCAGCGCCATGCCCTTCGCCGCCATCTCCAGCAACTGGTTCAAAGCCACGCGAGCCTCCGCATGGTTGCCGCATTTCACGTGCGCGTCTGCCAGCCACCCGAGAAGGTGGGGCATACCGCTCTTGTCGAGCCCCTCCCGCAGAGCCTGCACCGCCTCCGCCGATCGTCCGCTGGCCTGGCAGGCCAGCCCCAAGGCGTAGTACAGCTCAAAGTGTGGGGTCGACTTCAAGGCTTCCCGCGCCAGCAGAATGCTCGTGTCATGGTCGCCAAGGTACGTCCGAAGCAGCGCCTGTCCGGTCAGCAGCGCCGTTGACAGCGGATCGTACTTCAGGCCCTTCAACGTCTGGGCCAGCGCCTCTTCGAGCAGACCCTGGGTCATCAGGTGGTACACGTAAACCACGTACGATTCGCCGCGCTCGGGATACAACTCAATTGCGCGCTCGATCTCCGCGCGACCGTCATCCCATCGCCAGTCGTAGAACTGCAGCACGCTCGCGAGCGCGAGGTGTCCCTCCGGCACCTCGGGGTCGAGCGCGATCGCATGGAGCGCACTCTTGCGGGCGAGCGGCCACGCCTCTCCCGGCGCCATCATGCCCAGAGACCCAAGCACGCTGTAGAAGTCCGCCAGGCCCGCATGGGCCAGCGCAAAGCCCGAATCCAGGGCAAGCGCCTGCTCGAAGTACTTGCCCGCAAGCTGCACACCCTGCATCGTCTTCAGATTCCAGTTGTAACGGCCTTTGAGATAGGCGTCGTAGGCCTCCGGCTGCTCGGAAATTCGCGTCATGATGCGCGACGGAACCTCCATACTGGACGACAGTTTCTCTTTGAGCGCGCTCACCAGCGCCATCGCGAGCTCATCCTGGAGATCGAAGACGTCCCGCATTTCGCCATCAAATCGGTGCGACCAGATCTGGAAGCCGCTGCGCGCATCCGTCAGCTGAACGCTCAACCTCACCTTTGTGCCGGAACGGCGAACGCTTCCCTCGAGCACCGTTGTAACGGAGAGTGTCGTTCCGATCTCCTGGATACTTCGCTTCTGCCCCTTGAGCGCAAACGCCGAAGCCCGCGAAACCACGCGAAGACCGCTAATCCTTCCGAGCGAAGTAATCAGGTCATCGGTGAGGCCGTCGCTGAAGTAATCATTCTCCGGATCGGAGCTCATGTTCTGGAGCGGAAGCACGGCCAAGGTCGTCACGCGCCTGCTCTGACTCACAGAAGCCGACGCCGAATGGCTCCGCGACAGCAGTTTGCCGGAGGCTGGATCGGCCCTCAGGTTTGATACCGCTGCGGGTTCGGGGAGTGCCTGCTCCATCTCGGACAGGCACCCGAGCAGATCGGCCGCCGACCCATGCCTCTGGTAGGGGTGCAATTGGAGCGCGCCCTCGACCGCCCGGTAGAGTCCAGCCGGCAGACCGGGCCTCACTCGCGGAAGCGGCACATACTCAGCCCGCCCGATCAGCTCGATCATCCTCGCCGACGAGGTATGGTGAAACGGCGTGTATCCCGTGGCCATCTCATAGATCACTGCACCCAGCGCCCAGATATCCGCACGATGGTCCAGATCGCCGCCGGACATCTGCTCGGGCGCCATGTAGGCGAGTGTGCCGAGCACCTGCTGCGGCTGCGTCAACTGGCTCTGCCGGCCAAGTCTCGAAAGGCCGAAGTCGAGGATTTTGACCTCTCCCGCGCTTGGAAGAAACAGGTTCGCCGGTTTGATGTCCCGATGCACGATCCCTGCCATGTGGGCCTCATGTAGACCCGCCGCGGCCTGCCTGGCGACGGAGAGAATTCGCTCCGGCCCAAGCCGTCCGCTCCTGAGAAGATCCGCCAGGCTCTGCCCCCGGTAAAGCGTCATCACCAGAAGAAGCGTTCCCGTCGGGGTCTCTTCGATCGCATGCACCGTGCACAGGTTGGGATGGTCGATGGCCGCCGCGGCGCGTGCTTCACGCAGAAATCGCGCCCGCGACTCCGGGTCCTGCGAGTCCGCTGGGTGCAGCAGCTTGATCGCAACTGCACGTCCCAGCCGCGTGTCCTCTGCCTCAAATACCGTTCCCATCCCACCCGCGCCAAGCACACCCTTCACACGGTAGTGAAGCAGCATCTCCGGCGTGGGCGGCGACGGGGACAAAGCACTGGTCTGCATCTCAGGCCCTCACAGCGTCCAAAGCCTCGCCAACCCCGGACCTCCCCGACAGGGGATGCGCAGCCTCCCGAGTGAAGATACCCGGCCTCCGCACGGGATCCTCGATCTGCTCGAAACGTTCCAGGATCTCCTCAAAGAAGGCGTCGAGATGCGCCACCGCCGTTACCGCGCTGGTTGTCAGGATGTCGATGTGCTTCCCCTCGAGCGGAAGACCGTCCAGCATCTCGTCGAACTCAGCCACGTGGGTCACATCCAGCTGCGCGTGGCGGTAGTGCGCCGACATTGCCCGGAGGGGCAGGCCGGTACGCTCGGCCACACCTTGAAGGAACGCTGGCGAGGCCGGGTTCTCAAGAACCGCCAGGTAGCCCAGCACCGCCACCGGATGCGCATGCCTGACCCAGAAATGCTGCGTTCCGGCCAGCGTCGCGGCGCTTGGATACGGGACTCTTCGGGCCACGCGTTCCCGCTCCACTCCGCAGAACTCCAGGTCCTCGAGCAGCCAGAGATCATGGCCGTCCTCCTCCCTGGCATGATCGCGGAGATAGGGTGCCAGAACGCGTGCAAGATCGTCCGTTGGTGATCGGCGCTCCGCCTCCTCCGCCGCGGCATCAAGAATCGGCGTCGACGCGCAGATGACCCCATACGTCGCAAACAGGAACTCCGGGTAGAGCTCGGCAAATCGCGGATGCCGCCAGAAGCTCGCAATGCGATCTGTCAGGGACCCGCTTACCAGCGCGATAGTTCGCCGAAGTCTGCGGCTGTGCATCCTCGTTCTCCGTCTGTGCCTGGCTCTGTGTTGCCTCTCGCGCACCCTGCTGGACTCGTAGGCCAGCTAGATGAACAGGGTTCCCATATGGTGCGAGTCGCCAACCTGAACCTTGCGCTCGAAGAACTTGTCTCCAAGCTTTGTCTTGACCGAGATCAACGCCTCAATCTCAGCCCCGCTCAGTGCATTGACGCTCTCGATCTCTTCCGGAGTGAGAGGGTGATGGGTTACGATCAGGCCCGCCGCTTGCAGCTGTTCCACATTCGTCATTTAGTCCTCCCCAAGACCCCACGTCCGCGACCCCTGGGGAGGAAGAATCGCGTAATTCGCCGCTGTTCTCTGGCTTTCGTGAGTGATGGTACCACGGCCCGTTGACGCCCCTCGCTAACCGCCTGCGCGCCGCCCCCGGAACAGTATCCCGCCAAGCGCGTCCGCAACCTCAGCGTCCATATTGCTCGAGGGTATCGATCGCAGCCGCTCGCCGACGAGTTCGCCCGGTGTTGCGGACCCCACACCCCGGGCCACAACCCGGCCTACCTCCGACCGGAGATCACATCTTCCCGCCGCGAGGTGAAATCGCGGCACACGTATCCGAAGAAGCGCCTCCACCTCTGCGTCGAGCACCCCTGGCTGCCTCCCCAACCCGGCACCCGGAGCGCTGGCCTCCTCCTCAAGCCAGCGCCGAAGACGCTCCCGACGGTCGCCCCCAGGGCCTCGATCATCCAGCAGCAGCCGGCTCATCAGGACGCCATAGGTCAACGTACTTCGGAGCACGACGCGGGGCGCGTGGAAGGCGCCAAGTCTTTCGACCCAACCTCCGGGGGCAAGCAGATCAGACCGGATCTCCCGAAGTACCTCGATCGCGCGACTATACCCAGCCAGTATCCCAGGAAGCGAACGCAGCGGCTCGGCCGGATCCCCACCGCAGTTTCCGTGCTCCAACAACCGCGCCCCGACAAACCGCAATGCGGGATGCCCGTCCGGTGCCGTCTCCCAGATCGGAACGAGCACCCCGTTGGCGGACCCAGGCCCACCAAACAATCCTGATACATCCGGCATCCCCGCTGCGGCAACCGGGAGCAGCCCAGTGGCCTGCAACGTTTCTGCCTGGCCATCCCCGCGGGGCCAACCGGCAATACCAGCACCCCCCAGGCACTCCGCATCCAGCACTCCCGGCCCATGCTCCGTCGCGAGCACATTGCCCATGTGAAGGTCACCGAGCCCCGCGTGCTGCGCCAGGCAAAGCAGCGCCCCGGCACTCCTCCAATACGCCCCTGGGTCGCACGTCCCGTGACGAAGCTCGCTCATCCAGCCGAACCCCGACGCTCCGCCCCGCTGCGCGCCGGGCCAATCGGACGCGCCACCCGCCAGCACCCTCGCGGCGGGGAGAGCGCTTGCCCGGTCCACCCGGGCCACGGCGGCCTGGAGCTCCGCCCATAGCATCTCTCCGGTCACCGGACGCGGCTTGTAGAAGATTGTCGGCCCACCCTCGAACGCGATCGCAATCACGGCCCCCGCGGGTCCGTGCACGTCCGAAGCGGTCGACCCGATCCTTTCGATGGGCCGAAGCTCCCTGTCGCCCATCCACCTGGCGAGGGACTCCCGGTCGGCCCGCAGCCGTCGCACAAACGACGCCATAGCTGCGATCCAGTCAGCCACCACCAGCCGCGCCATCCTATCCGCCCTTACCCTTGCGCCCGAACCCGCCTCGAGTCGGCGGAGGCTGACCGGCAAGGCATAGACGCCAAGGAGCCTCTCCCCAAGTGCTGAGCCCAGCGACTCTGAACCCAGCGACTCCGGCGATGCCGCCTCCGCCGCAAACCGGAGGCCCGACCGCTCGAGCGCCAACCGAAATGCCGCCGATGCCTCGCGCAAGAGCGGCGCCGTCAGCTCTACCAATCGCTCGGGCACAGGTGTACGCTGGGGCCATGCGAAGTCGGGCGCAAGCGTACCTTGCCAGCCGAGGAGAAGGATCTTCGGCGATTCCGCCACTCTCGGGCCCCCAGCAATAGCTTCGCTCCACCCCCGCTCCCTTGCTGGTGGAGACATTTCCGACTCTGAGGAGAGCATTGTCATCCCATGCCTGCCCGCCTGATCCTACCGGAGACCGGTCAAATCCCAACCTCTGCGCCTCGATCCACGGCACGAAGCGCCGTCCGGGCGGGGGCTGCGCGGCAGGATGGTGACTTCGTCCCCCTTGCGCTCGCGGTCGAGATGGGCGGGCGCAGCCCCGAGCACGTGGTCGACCACTCCCCCTTCACCATCGGCCGCGGCGGCGAATGCGATCTCGTCCTGCCGCACGACGTGGTCTCCCGAATGCACGCCCGGATTGTCGCCTGTGAGGGCCAGCTCTGGATTGAGGACGCCGGCAGCCGCCATGGAACCGTGCTCAACGGCAAGCCGGTCACCCGGTCTCTCCTGAGCGTCGGGGATCGGATCCAGCTTGGCGGACCCCAGGGGCCCACCCTCGCCGTCCGGCCCGCGACCGCCCCCGAAGAGAGCATCCGCGACCTCCTCGCCGACGTCGTCCACTCCACCGACTCCGAACTCAGCAAGCTCAACTGGCTCTTTGAAGCAGCACGTCGCCTCAACGCGCCGGGAGGCGTCGCAGAGATCCTCTCCTCTCTGATCGAGACCACCCTTTCCCTCACCCACTGGGAGCGCGGCTACGTCTTTCTCTGCGACGGCGACCACCTTCGGCTCGCTACGGCACGCAATAACCGCGGCGATCCCATCCTGAACGACCTCGACCTTTCGCACTCCGCCATCGAGCGCGCCCTCAAGACCTTTGAGCCTTACATCCTCACCGATACGCTCGCCGCCGAGATCGGCTCCCAGGCCCAGAGTGTGGTCATCAACAATATCCGCGCCATCATCGCCATGCCGCTCCGTCGAAGGCGGCAGGGAAGCGCCCGGGAGGCGCTGGGCGTTCTTTATCTCGATAGCAGGCTCACCCCCGGCGTCCTCTCCGAGACCGACCACGGCCTTCTTCGGACCGTCGCCGCCGAGGCTGCAACCCTTGTCGAGAATGCGCAGCTCGCCCGCTCCGAAGCCGAGGCGCAGCGCGATCGTGAAGAGCTCGCCTTCGCCGCTGGCATCCAGCAGCGGCTCATGAAGGTTCACCTGCCCGAGCTCGACTACGCCGTTGTCGAGGCGCGCAACCTTCCCTGCCGCGAGGTCGGCGGAGACTTCTTCGACGTCATCCACGACGAGACCGGCCTCGCCCTCGTCGTCGCCGATGTCTCCGGCAAGGGCGCCTCGGCCGCCATCCTCGCCTCCACGCTCCAGGGCATGCTCTACGCCCAGCTCGCAGCCGGCCTTCCGCTCGCCACCATCGCCCGCGGGGTCAACGCCTACCTTTGCGCCAAGGACACGGGCAAATACGCCACCCTCGTCATCGTCCGACTCACCCCCGCGGGCCATCTCGAATACATCAACTGCGGGCATCTCCGGCCTATCCTGGTTCACGCGTCAGGCCACCAGCCCCCTGCGATCGAGGAGCTGCCTGAGGCCAATATCCCCGTCGGCCTCCTCTGTGGCCTGCCCTTCCAGTCCGGCACCATCACCCTATCGCCCGGAGACACGCTCGTCTTCGCCAGCGACGGCATTACCGAGGCCGAGGACGCAGACGGGCAGTTCTTCGGTCAGGAACGCCTCCTCGAAAGCTGCCAAAGCACCGGCGGCGAACTTATCCCCATCCTCACCCGCGTCGAAGACTTCTGCGGCAGCACACCCGCCACCGACGACCGCACCCTTGTCTGCGTCAGGTACCGCCCCGGCGCTCCGAGCTCCTAGGTACTGCTCATAGAGCCCCGACTCTCGGACGTCGCGTGGCCCTGGTCCCGGGTTGCAGGGTTGACTCGCGAATCAGCAGCTCCGGCATAACGGGGATATCCTCGGCCGGCATCTCCGGCCTCCTGATCCGCTCAAGCAGAGCACGCGCCGCGATGCGCCCCATCTCCCGCAGTGGCTGGCGGACCGTCGTCAGGCTCGGGTTGTTGTAGGCCGCGTTATGGACGTCATCGAAGCCCACCACAGACATATCTTCCGGGACGCGCAGACCTGCATCTACCAGCGCGCGGATCGCTCCAATCGCCACAAAATCGTTGTAGCAGACCAACGCGGTAAACGGGATTCCGGCCGACAGCAGCCGGCCTACGACCGGATACCCCAGCCCGGGCGAAGGCGAGTCGGCCTCCAGCTGCTCGGTCAGCTCCGGGTAGTACCGCAGGCCGAGCTCCCGCGACACCTGCATCAGGTTCTCCCAGCGGACCCTGGAGTCGCTGCTGTGCTCCTGCCCTCGCGTGTAGCCGATGGTCCTGTGGCCCAGCTTGTGAAGGTGCCGCAGCACCAGCTCCGCCGCCCTTCGGTGATCGAGCACCACGTTGGTGATCCCACTCACCCTCTGGTGCCCGCCGATCGAGACCGTGGGCACCGAAAGCGCGTGGGGCAGGATCGTGTCGACGACGATGATGCCCTCGACCGACCGATCCAGTAGGATCCGCGGGTATTCATCGATCAGGTCTGGTTTGCGCCGGTGGCTCACCGTGAGGTCGAGGTACCCCTCCTCCTGCATCACGTCATCCACGCCGCTCATCAACATGGTCGAGTACGGATCGCTGATCTCCGGGACCATCGTCCCGATCGTGAAGCTCTGCTTTTTGCGCAGCGACCTTGCAAAAAAACTCGGCCGGTACCCGAGCTTCTTTGCGCCGGCGCGAACCCGCTCCCTCGTCGGCTCAGGGATGGACCTGCCCGCAGGCGCGTCGTTCAGCACCAGCGAAATCGTCGTCGGCGACAGCCCCAGGTACTCGGCCAGTATCTTGATGCTGACCGGCTTCGCGTCCGGGGTCGTCACTTGGCTACGGCGTGTCATCGATCCTCATGCTCACCGAGACCTTATCACCCCGACCCTGGCCCCCAATGAATCGACATCTGAGCATCCCGACCCGCCGAATCGCGATCCCTCCCCGCCCCAGGCCGGAGCACGTAGCTGAACCAGAAACTCAAAGACCAGGCGCTGCCGAGACTCCCTGCAGCTTGCGCCAGTCCTGTACCTTTTCCGCGTTCCTCTTATCCTGTGCCTCGCGAAGCCGGTTGTACTCGCGCAGGGCCTTATCAGCATCCACCGGGCGCTGCAACTTGCGATAGATCCGCGTGAGCTCCAGGTAGGAGCGTTTCGCCACCTCACTTCCGGGCTCGACCGTGGCGCTGTGCTCGAGGTGCGGCAGAGCCTCAGTCTCCTTACCCGTGGCCGCCAGACCGCGTCCGAGGTAGTACTCTGCCACGGGCGACCCGGGATAGCGCTCCATCATCGCGCGGACGAGCGCCACACCCTCGGCTGCCTCCCCATGGTCGATGTCGGTGCTTCCCAGGTTGTACATCGCGATCGGGTTCTGCGGGCTCAGTTCGAGCTCCTTGGCATAGGCCTCCCGGGCCGACCCGAGCTCGTTCATGTGCCTGTACTCATCGCCAAGCCCCTCGTACAGATCCGGATTCCGCTGCTCCAGCTTGATCGCGGCCTCGTACTCCTTGATGGACTCGGCGTACTTGTCCTCCTCGGCATAGAGCTCGGCCTGCACCTTGTGCACCTGCCAGGAGTTTGGATCGATCTGAGCCATCCTCGCGTAGCTGTCCTGGGCCACCCGGCTGTGAGCCTTTCCACGGTACTCAAGCAGGTTGAGGTCATTGGGCGTAATCTCGGCCGCCCGGTCGAACGGTTCCACAGCAAGCTCCGCGTGCCCGTTTGCCAGCTCCACGATGCCCAGCCAGGTCAGCGTCTCGGCACTCTTGGGATCCTTGGCAAGCTCCTGCTTGAAGGCTTCGATCGCCTCGTCCCGACGGTTCGCCTGGTACAAAAACACGCCCAGAAACATGTGCGCGGAGGGCAGCGTCGGGCTGAGTTCGATGGCCTTCCGCACAGCGGCAACCGCCTCCTCCCCCTTGCCCTCTCTCCCCAGCACCAGCCCCAGGTCAAGATGAGCCTCGGCAAGCTCCGGAGCCAGCTTCACAGCCTCACGAAACGCCGCCTCCGCGTCGGCGCTCCGTCCATTGCGCATCGCCAGCGCACCCCTCTCGAACGCGTCACGCACCGGCGTGCTCTGTCCGTACGCCAGCCCACCCGCAAGCGTGAGCCAACCCGCCAGCAACCAACTCCCAGACCCGCTATACATTGTCCTCATCCCGGCTTTGCTGATCCTATCCGGTCGTCCCGAAGCATGTCGACGTATCGTCCCGGCCCTCAAATGCTTCATCCTGCATGCCATCTTCACTTTCCCATGCGATAGTTGTGCAACACATTGTGGCTCGGTCGATCCACCCGAGGCCATCGCGAACGGACTTCAACCGCTACCCATGCACGCCCTTCCTCCTTGCACGCTATGAACATTACTGCCGTAGCTCGAAAAGCCCGCGTCTCGACCGCCACCGTCTCCCGAACCATCAACGGATCCGCCAACGTCAGTCCGAAGACAGCGGAGCGCGTCCGCCGCGCTATCGATTCGCTTGGCTTCTACCCCAACACCAACGCCCGCGCCCTGGGCTCCGGTCGCTCCTCACTCTACGGGCTCATCATCTCCGACATCACAAACCCATTCTTCCCCGAGCTGGTGAAGGCCTTTGAAGATGTTGCCGTCGAGCACGGGCAGGAGGTGCTCATTGCCAACACCAACTATGACCCCGAACGCATGGAAAGCTGCGTTCGCCGCATGCTCCAGCGCAAGGTGGACGGTGTCGCCATTCTCACCTCCGAGATGGACGACCGTCTCATCGAGGTCTTCAGCCGTCGCCACGTCCCGCTCGTCTTCCTCGATACCGGAGCGCCCGGACCCGGTGTCAGCAGCGTTCGCATCGACTACCCCGCAGGCGTTACCTACGCCATCGATCACCTCACCTCCCTCGGACACAGCCACATCGCCTTTATCAGCGGCCCGCTCGCCCTGAACTCGGCCCGGGTCCGTCTCGAGGCCTTCACGGGCATGCTCAAGGCACACCGTCTCTCCCCGGATCAGCGCATGATCCAGGAAGGCAACCACCGTGTGGACGGAGGCCACGCGGCCATGGGTCGCATCCTCGCCTGCGGTGCCATCCCGACCGCGGTTCTCTGCTCAAACGACCTCACCGCCATCGGTGCCATGGGCGCCATCTTCGAGCATGGGCTCCGCGTCCCCGAGGACATCTCCGTTGTCGGCTACGACGGCATCCAGCTGTCCGGTTACACCCATCCCAGCCTCACCACTCTCAGCGTCCCCCGCGTTGAGCTTGCCAACGTCGCATTCCGCAGCATCTTCAACAACCGCGACCTGCAAGGCGGGGCTCCTGGCCGCGGTGAAGAGCACATCATGCACCCGACGCTGATCATCCGGCAGTCCACCGGCCCGGCTCATCCTTAGCGCCAAACCAAAGTAACGAGACCGATCAGTCGTTCTCGGCCGCTCCGCGTGCCTGTCCGGCGTACTCTGCGCTGGCTGAACTCCTGTTCTCGCCAGCCTCTCCCGCCACTGTGTAACCGCTTGCAGCGAATGCTGTATCTTGAACTCGCCGCAACAGCGTCGACTTACCCGAAAGGCCCACGACTCCGATGAAGCTCCCCAACCTGTACGCCCTGGCCCTCGCCCTGAGCCTTCCAGCCCTCGCCCAGAGCAACACTGGCCGCTGGAGCGAGGCGAAGGCGAACGACTGGTACGCCAAACAGCCATGGCTGGTCGGCGCCAACTTCATTCCGTCCGACGCCATCAACGAGCTCGAAATGTTCCAGGCCGCCACCTTCAACCCCGCGCTCAACGATAAAGAACTCGGCATGGCCGAGGGCATCGGCATGAACACCATGCGCGTCTTCCTCCAGGACCAGCTCTGGAAGCAGGATCCCCAGGGCTTCAAGAAGCGCCTGGACACCTTTCTGAGTATCGCCGCGAAACATCACATCAGGCCGCTGCTCGTTCTCTTCGACTCCTGCTGGGAGACCGACCCGCACCTCGGACCCCAGCACCCGCCCATCCCCGGTGTCCACAACTCCGGCTGGGTCCAGAGCCCCGGAAAGGAACGCCTCCTCAACCGCGCCGACGAACCCGAGCTCGAGGCCTACGTCAAAGGCGTCGTCGGTGCCTTCGCAAACGACGACCGCATCCTCGGCTGGGACGTATGGAACGAGCCCGACAACAAGGGCGGCGACATCGAAGCCGACGAAGCCGCGAAGGTCAAGCGCATGGACGAGCTCCTCCCGAAGGCCTTCCGGTGGGCCCGCTCCGTCCACCCCATCCAGCCGCTCACCTCGGGCGTCTGGGTCGGAAACTGGTCCGATCCCGCCAAAGAAAGCGTCACGACCAAGATTCAGCTCGCCGAGTCCGACATCATCTCCTTCCACAACTATGGATGGCCTGAGGAGTTCGAGGCCAGGATCCAGGAGCTGCAACCCAACCACCGGCCCATCATCTGCACCGAATACATGGCCCGCGGCGCCGGCTCCACCTTTGACGGCTCGCTTCCCGTCGCAAAGAAATACAACGTCGCCGCCATCAACTGGGGCTTCGTCGCGGGCAAGACCCAGACCTACTTCCCCTGGGACTCGTGGGATCGACCCTACGTTCGCCTCCAGCCTACCCTTTGGTTTCACGAGGTCTTCCGCCAGGACGACACCCCTTACCGCCAGCGCGAGGTCGACCTAATCCGCGAGCTCACCGGCAGAGGCACAACCGCAGCTTCGTCGCACCCACAAACCGGTCAACAATAGTTACCGCTTACCCGCAGTACACCTTTCAGGCCATGGCTCGCCGGCTGGTGCTCGCGTACGATGGTCAAGGGTCAGTTCGGCAGGTTTGACCCACTCAAGACAGGAGTTCTCGCCGACGTGGAAACTATTCAAGGCCAAACGATCCAGGGCGTCTCCCTCGAGATCGACGGAAAGCACTTTATCGACTGCACCCTGATTGACTGCATCCTCGAGTATCGCGGGGACCCCGTCAACTTCGAGCGGACCAAGATGCGCGGCTGCCGGCACGTCTTCTTCGGGCGAGCTCGCCGCACCCTCCACTACCTGCAGAACGTCGGCCTCATGCCGGTAACCCAGTGGAATGGGGAGAGTTCTCGGAAATCGTCCACTAACCGCCCTTCGGCACCGTCAGCGACGTGGAAGGGGCAGGGAAGCGTCACTCCACCCTTCGGTACACTGACTCTGGGCCGCACCTCCGGCCCGTACCGCAATGCCAAGACCGCTCGTCGCCGTTATCCTCCTCCTCCTCGCCGCACCCGTGCTTGCCCAGGCCGGCGCCCAGCCGGGTTCCCAAGCCGGTCCCGGGGCAGGAACGCCGTCCAGTCTGGAGACGGGTGCCCGATCCGGTTCTGGCGCCGGACCGCAGAGCTCAAGCGACCTCCGAAACCCAGTCCCCACCCAGCCGGGAAATTTCGTCGACACCACGGCCCGCTCCGGAGTCCACTTCACCGGCACCGCCTCGCACACGACGCGCAAATACCTCATCGAGACCATGGGCTCCGGCGTGGCCGCATTTGACTTCGACAACGACGGCCTCCTCGACCTCTTCTTCGTCAACGGCGCGCACCTCTCCGATCCCCAGCCCAAGGGCTCCGTCCCGCAGAAGACCGGCCCCGCGGACTGGAACCGCCTCTACCACCAGAAAAAGGACGGCACCTTTGAGGACGTCACCGAGAAGGCCGGCCTCCAGGGTGTTGGCTACGGCATGGGCGTCGCCGTCGGCGACTACGACAACGACGGCTTCGAAGACCTCTACGTCACCGCATACGGCGGCAACAAGCTGTACCACAACAACGGCAACGGAACCTTCACCGACGTCACCGTCCAGTCCGGAACCGGCGGCCCCACAACCTCCGGCTTTACCTGGTCCACCTCCGCCGCCTGGGTCGATCTCGACAACGATGGCCTGCTCGACCTCGTCGTCCTCCGCTACATGCAGTGGGATTTCGACGACGTCTGCTGCGGCGAGCACCGCGAAGGCTACCGAGCCTACTGCCACCCCGACATCTTCCCTCCGCTGCCCGCGCTCGTTTACCACAACGACGGCAACGGCCACTTCACCGAGGTCGCGAAAAAGATGGGCCTCGACGTCCCCGGCAAGGGCCTCGGCATCGCCATCGCCGACTTCGACCGTGACGGCAAGGTCGACCTCGCCGTCGCCAACGACTCCATGGTCGAGTTCCTCTACCGCAACAAGGGCGACGGGCACTTCGAGGAGACCGGCCTCATGGCCGAGGTCGCCGTCGATGGCGACGGCCGCACCTTTGCCGGCATGGGCATCGACTTCGCCGACTACAACAACGACGGCCTCCCCGACCTCGTCATCACCAACCTCGCCAACCAGAAGTACGCCCTATACCGCAACAACGGCGACGGCTCCTTCACCTACGACACCTACGTCTCCGGCCTCGCCCGCATGACGCTGCTCCACTCCGGCTGGGGCATCCGCTTCCTCGACTACGACAACGACGGCCTCAAGGACATCCTCATCGCCCAGGGCCACGACCTCGACACCGTCGAACTCAACTACCCGCAGCTCCACTACAAGGAGCCCATGCTGCTCGCGCACAACATCGGCAAGGGCGGCTTCGTCGATGTCTCCGCCCAGTCCGGCGCCGTCTTCCAGCAGCCCTGGGTCAGCCGCGGCCTGGCCGTCGGTGACCTCGACAACGACGGCCGCATCGACGCCGTCGTCACCACTCAACGGCGGCCCCGCCCACATCCTCCACAACGAGACCGCGACCTCCAACCACTGGCTCCTTCTCAACCTCGTCGGCCACAAGTCCAACCGCGACGCCATCGGCGCCGAAATAAAGCTCACCACCAGCAAGGGCCCGCAATGGGTCACGGTCTCAACCGCCGGCTCCTACCTCTCCGCGAACGACAAGCGCGCCCACTTCGGCCTCGGCCCCGACACCGTCGCGAAGTCGATAGAGATCCGCTGGCCCAGCGGCATCGTCCAGAAACTCGAAAACGTCCCCGCCAACCAAATCCTCAAGATCGACGAACCCGCAAAGTAGCCCCTCAACCCGTGATCCCCTCAACCCAACCCGGCCGCC
This sequence comes from uncultured Acidobacteriaceae bacterium, assembly GCA_963752655.1. Taxonomy (GTDB): domain Bacteria; phylum Acidobacteriota; class Terriglobia; order Terriglobales; family Acidobacteriaceae; genus Edaphobacter. The sequence goes on along the minus strand of CAVVZK010000002.1, from coordinate 333,444 downwards.
CCCAGCAACCCCGCCCCGCCCCGCTCCGACCACTCCCCCTCCATCTCTCAACCTCTCTCCGCGCCCTCTCCGTGCCCTCGTCGCCGCCCTCACCCTCCTCGCCACAAGCCTCCCCGCCCAGAATCCCGCCACCCTCAACCAAACCCCTCCCGCAAGCGCCCAGCCGCAGCAGCCCGACCCCCTCGCCCATGCCCGCGCCCTCATCCGGCAAAACGACCTCGCCGCAGCCGAACCCATCCTCCGCGCCTACCTCGCCTCCACCCCGGACTCCGCACCCGCCCTCTACCTGCTCGCCTTCGTCCTCCACCGCGAGAACAAGCCCAAGGACTCGCTCGCCACCTACACCCGGGCCGCGGCCCTCAAGCCCCCCGACCCCGACGACCTCCGTATCGTCGCCCTCGACTACGTCCTCCTCAACGACTACCCCGACGCCATCCGCTGGCTCCGTCGCTCGCTCGCCGCCAACCCCCGCAACCCCGACGCCTGGTACGCCCTCGGCCGCGCCCAGATGAACCAGGGCGACTTTGTCGAAGCCGAGCGCGCCTTCAACCGCACCCTCGCCCTCAACCCCGCAGACGCCAAAGCCCTCGACAACCTCGGCCTCTCGCTCGAGGCCCAGAACCGCACCGACGAAGCTCTGGCCGCCTACCGCCATGCCATCGCGGCACAGCCCGGCAGCGCCACGCCCCCGCCTCACGGGAGCGAGCAACCCTTCCTCAACCTCGGAACCCTCCTCAACAGTAAAGCCCGCTACACCGAAGCCCTCCCACCCCTTCAGAGATCTGTCGTCCTTGCGCCGCGATGTCCCCGCTGCCACGAGGAGCTGTCCCGCGCCTACACCGCTACGGGGCAGGACACCCCCGCCACCCGCGAGATGGAGCAGGCCGTCAGCCTCGACCCCAAAAACCCCCGCTTCCACTTCCAGCTCGGCCAGATGTATCGCCGCGCCGGCCTCCTCACGCAGGCCGATGCCGAGCTGAAGATCAGCGCCAGCCTGTACGGCTCGCACTCGACACCACAGGACTAATGCGGAGACAAGTAGTCAAGAGGCAGCCAGATAGGTAGTCAACGAGTTAACTGGTGCAGGAAGGCCACTAAGGGCCCATTCTGAACTGAACAATAGGGTTACGCGCGAGGAAGAAGCTCATCCGAAAGGTGGAGGTGGAGACCCTGACACAGGTGGAGGAATGTCGTTGACAAGCGATTCTCAAGCTCTCTATAGTCGTGCTGCTTAGAGAACTGCAAACGTTTACATTTCTCTTCCTCTGTACCAGTCTCAGTTCCGTCCAAGTTCCGACCCGTGTCACGGATTTCAAACGACACAAAGTTCGCGGGTCGCGCAGTCATCACCCTTCTGGAGAACACAGTGAACACAATAGTCAGATTCGGACGGCTCGCCACCGTCTTCGCGGCCCTACTCCTCCCGGCGGTGATCGCCCCCGCGCAGACAAACAATGGACAGCTTGCCGGTGACGTGCTCGACCAGACCGGCGCTTCGATCCCGAACGCCTCAATCTCTGCAAAGAATGAGGGCACAGGCGGGGTGTACAACACCGTGTCAGGAGCCAGTGGAGGCTACCGCTTTTCTTCGATCGTAATCGGTCGATACACCGTGACCGTATCCGCTCCAAGTTTTCAGGGGTCGGTGAGCACCGGCGTTGAAGTGCAGGTCAACACGACCACCGCACTCAACCTGACGCTGTCTCCGGGGTCGGCTTCGGAAGTCGTGACTGTGGCGGCAGACTCTCCTACCGTTCAGACGGAATCGTCTGACGTTGGCGGCGTAGTCAACTCCCGTCAGATCGTAGAGTTGCCTCTGGCTCTCGGCGGCGTCGGCGCGTTGCGCTCACCCGAAGCTTTCGTGTTCCTTATTCCGGGTACTACAGGCCCTGGTACCGGCAACAGTTCGAACGGTATCTTCATCTCCAAGGTCGCCGGCGGTCAGAACTTCGGCAACGAGATCCTGCTCGATGGTGCCTCCCAGACGCGGTCCGAGAATGGTTCTTCCTTCGATGAAGAGGGACCCTCGGTAGAAGCCATTTCAGAGTTCAAGGTAACAACCTCAATACCGTCCGCTGAGTTCGGCCGGACTACGGGTGGCATCGAGAACTTCGTCTTGAAGAGCGGGACCAACGATTACCACGGGACCATCTTTGAACTCTTTCAGAATGAGGCCTTGAATGCGAACGACTGGTTCAACAAGGCGAACGGCGTCAAGCGACCTGTCGACAAGAAGAACGATTACGGCGGCAGCATCGGTGGGCCAATTACGATTCCACACATATATAACGGCAAGGACCGTACATTCGGCTTCTTTTCGTGGGAGCAGTTCCGCCAGAATCTAGGCGGCACGGTCACCAGCACCCTTCCCAGTCAGGCTGAACTCGGCGGCGACTTCTCGGCTCTTCTCGGTCCCGCAACCTCGACCATCAACCCCTGCACGGGTGCACCTGTGTTGCAAGGCCAGATCTTCGACCCCTCCACAACCCGCGCTGTTGGAGGTGTTCTTTGTCGTGATCCCTTTGCCGGCAACAGGATCACGACATTCAGCCCCGCTGGCAAGGCGTTGGCAGCATTCGTCCCGGCTGCGCAGAGTTCGGGAACAACAAACAACTTCGTCTTCCCGGCCTCCCGGCCCATCAACGATACAACCTACACTTTCAAGGTCGACCAGTCCGTCTCAGATCACATCAAGATGTTCTTCAGCTATTCCGCTCGCGAGAACAATCTGATAACAGGAGGTGCTCAGGCGCTTCCCGCGCCGGTCGATCCCAACACGTGGACGCAGGACTTTCTCACCCACTTCGTTCGTCTCGGTGTGGACTACACCATCTCGCCAAGCGTGCTGAATCATTTCAACTTCGGGTTCAACCGGAGCAACAGCATCAACCACAATGTGAGTGCTTCGGGATCGACCAATTACGCGTCGGCGGCTGGGATCGCCAACATCAATACCAACGCGTTTCCGATCATCACCTTCGATGGCCTGGACCAGTACCGGCAACTCGCCAACAACCAGAATAACGATGCGATCGACAATGGTTGGAGGTTTAACGATGCGCTCAGTTGGAGCAGAGGCCGTAACAGCTTCAAGTTCGGTGGTGACTTCCGCTATCAGCAGTTTGGAGCCATCCATGGGACGACAGCGCAACTGAACTTTATTCGCGGAGAGACCGCTTTCTCAAACCAGCCGGGCGCGAATAGCATCAGCGGCAACAGTCTCGCCAGCCTCCTCGTTGGGCGCCCCAACTCAGCCTCCCAGAACGTCCCGGTGCACCAGCCTGAATGGCTTTCAACGTACTACGCCCTGTTTGCCCAGGATGACCTGAAGGTCAACAACCAGCTCACGCTGAACATCGGTTTCCGGTGGGATGTGGATACACCGCGGCACGAGAAGCGCAATGCCACCTCCAACTTCGATCCAACAGCCCCCGACAGCATCACGGGAGTAGGTGGCGTCGTCGGAACTCACCCGGGAGCCCTTGTCTTCGGCAAGCCTGGGGGCAAGGACACATGGGCAAATACCTGGTACAAGGACTTCGCCCCGCGGATCGGGTTCGCCTACTCGCCGGCGAGCGGGCATGACAAAACGGCCGTCCGAGGGGGCTTCGCCATCCTGTATGGTCCGTTGCAGTACGCCGATTTCGGCGGCGCGATGCAGACCGGATACACCGCTAACCCGAATCCGACCTCACCCAACAACGATGGATTCTCATCAGCTTTCCTTCTGGATTCGGGCTTTCCAGCCTTCGCTCCCCCGCCGAACACAGACCCAGGTCAACTGAACGGCCAGCCGATCGGTAACAACTACATCCGTCCTGAGTTTGGCCGCCCAGCAATGATTGAAAACTGGAGCCTCCAGGTCCAGCAGCAGCTGGCCAAAGATCTGATCTTTACCCTCGGATACATTGGCCAGCGGGGAACCCATCTTCGCTCTTCACTTGAAAACGTGAACAACGCACCGCTCTCGTCCCTGGCACTCGGCAATCAGTTGACGCTTCCACTCGCGGGCAACACGGTAGGTGTCTCGGCTCCGTATGCCGGGTTTGATCCTACTACCCAATTGCAACAGGCTCTCCGACCGTTCCCCCAGTATGGTTTCATCGCCAGTGATTGCTGCCTTCAGAATGTTGGCCAGTCAACCTACCACGCCCTGATCACCTCCGTCGAAAGGCGGTTCAGCCAAGGCCTTAATCTTCAGGCATCGTACACCTGGGCAAAGAACATCACCGACGCTGATTCCATCCTGCCCGGATTGAATGCAGGTATAAGCCAGTTCCAAAACGGGGCGGATCACCGGGCCGAGAAGTCGATCAGTACACAGGACACGCCGAGTACGTTCGTCGTCAGCTACCTCTACCAACTTCCAGTAGGTAAGGATCGAAGATTCCTGAACAACAACCGTCTGCTTGACCTGGCGATCGGAGGCTGGACTATAGGCGGGGTGCAGCGATACCAGTCCGGGGAACCAATCTCATTCGGTTGTGCACCCACCGGCATCCCGGGTCAGGACAACTGCATACGGTACTCCCGAGTTGCAGGGCAGAGCCTCAAGAGCGCTGCTTATGCGAACGGGCAGAGGATCAATCCTTTCGGAGCCAACCCAAGCATCTTCAACAAGAACGCCTTCTACGACCAAAACGCGCCCGATTTCCGCAATCAGCGGACCGAACGGCGCGTTTGCTGTTCGGCAACTTGCCACGCGTCACCGGAGAGATCCGCAACTTCAAGTACTTCAACGAAGACTTCAGCGTTCTGAAGAACTTCCACTTCAGCGAGACGTGCTTTCTTTCAACTGAAGGCGGAAGCTCTTGAACGCCTTCAACCGCCATATCTTTGGTATTCCGGACACGCAGCCCAACGACTCAAACTTCGGAGTTGCCACATACGACGTAGACGGCGCCGAGGACCATGCAGATCACCGGCCGAATCCAGTTCTAACCTCGATACGTTTGCCACCGCCGGCAGGAGCGCTCGCAGAGCCTCCTGCCGCCTTTGCCTGTGAGTCTTCGCTGAAACTCGCACCATGACGTTCCCCTCGCCGCCCTCGTTCTCTCCTTCTTTGCACCAGCCAGGCTCTTACGCCCAGGATACTCCGGCAGGCGATCGTCACCTGCGAAGGCCCTCGTCGAGATCCAGCAACAGGGGAACCAGAAGCCGCCCACCGAACTCCTCAAACAAGCACTCGCGGCCAGCCCGAACCACCCCGCCGCCAACAATGCCCTCGGGCAGTCTCTTTCGACTAGCACCGCTACCCCGAGGCGATGGACCGCTTTGAGACCGTCCTCGACCTCAACCTCCGCGACCCGCAGGCACGAGCCGGCGAGTTCACCGCCGCAACGCAACTCGCGCTCGACACCCGCAAGGCCGGCAACCCCGAAGCCGCCTTCCTCTGCCTGCAGCACGCCCGCGAGCACCTCCCCGACGATCCCACCCTCCTGCTCGACCTCGGCATCCAGGCCGAGCAGGTGCATCAACTTCCAGTCGCCCAGCAGGCCATTGAAGCGGCGCTCCAGCTCCGCCCGAACGACCCTCAGACCCTCTACGCCCTCTCTCGCGTGGAGCTTGATCCGCGAGCACCTCGCCGACTCCGAACGTCATCTCCGAGCCTATCTGGCCACGAGCTCCGAGGACGCTACCGCCCACTTCGGCCTTGGGCACCTGCTCGCAATGCAGCAGCACACCGCGGAGGCCAAGGCGGAGTTCGAACGTTCGCATTCAACTCCAGCCCCAGCAGACAGAGTCCTGGTACCAGCTCGGGCAGATCGCCCTCGACGGGGAAACCCCGAAGAGGCCGCGACCTCTCTTCGCGAAGACCCTCGCACGAGACCCGCACCATGGCGGCGCCCTTACGGGTCTTGGCATCCTCGACTATCGCCAGAAAAGCTATCCGCTTGCCCGCACCGAGCTCACGCACGCCGTCGAGAGTGCACCCGAGTACCAGCCCGCACACTACTACCTCGGACTAACCCTCGCCCACCTCGGCCTCAAAGCGGACGCTGACCGCGAACTAAAGGTCGCTACCGAACTTGCCCATAGCCAGGACCCCCACGCCAACTCCGCCGCATCACAGAGACCCGAGCTTCAGACCGTCCCGTAAGCTCCTGCACCCCCTGAGCGATCACTGCACCAAGGATCGATCTGCGCACCAAGGGCCCTAAGCAAGACGACTTACCTCCCCTGGCACCCATGAAAGCCTCTACAATTCACGGGTCTCCAAGGAGTCTCCCCCGCATGCATCGTGCACATCCGCTGCGCCCTGGCCCTGCCCTCGCCGCCCTCATCTCTCTTCCCTGGCGGCACTCTCAGCCCTGGCGCAGATGACCGAATCCCCCCATCCGGCCAACACACCCTATTACGGTCCACGTCACCCGCCCCGCACAACCCCAGCGTCATCCCGTCGACCCTCTTTGGCAGCTTCCTCGAGCCCATCGGCCACTCCACCTACGGCGGCCTCTGGGCCGACGTCGTCGAGAACGGCTCCTTCGAAGAGGGCCTCTGGTCCGCCGGCAATGCCGAGGCGATGCTCCGTGCGCGCCCCGAGCTCCGCCGCGCCTCCTCGCTCGGCCTCCCGCTTCCATGGGAGCCTCTCGACTCCGCCCAGGGCAACCGCTACGCTCCCAGTCCGCGGCGACGCCGCCAACTCCGCCCAGTCCCTCCTCATCATGTCGCTCCCCGGCAAGGAGGTCGGCATCCTCCAGCCCGTCTACCTCCCCGTCGCACGCGAGCTCACCTACAACGGCAGCCTCTGGATCAAGCACGTCCGCGGCCCCGTTGTCGTCAGCCTCTCGCTGCGCCGCCCCTCTCACTCCACGCGAAATCCTCGCCGTCCACCAGCCGTCCAGGCCTCCGCCGCCCGCCTGGACCAAATACCCCTTCACCCTCACCCTCAAAGCCGACACCGTCGCCCCCCTCGAGCCCGCCGACCTCGTCATCTCGCTCTCTGACGACGCCCGCGCCGAGGTCGACAACATCTCCCTCAACCCCGCCGACGCCATCGACGGCATGGACCCTGACGTCATCGCGCATGGCACGCGACCTTCACTCCCCGCTCCTCCGCTTCGGCGGCAACTTCACCTCGGCCTACGACTGGCAGGATGGCATCGGCCCGCTCGACAAGCGCGTCGCCAAGGTCAATCTCTCCTGGGGCATCCCCGAGTACAACACCTTTGGCACCGACGAGTTCCTGAAGTTCTGTGAGCTCATCCACGCCGAACCGCAGGTCGCCCTCAACCTCGGCACCGGCACCCCAGAGCAGGCCGCTGACTGGGTCCGCTACATCGACAAGCACACGCCCGACAGCAAGTCCGGCCACCTGTGGGAGCTCGGAAACGAGCTTTGGGGCGACTTCCAGGTCGGCTACCCCTCGCAGGAGCGCGTCGCCGCCGTCACGCTCGCCACCAGCCAGGCCGTCCGCAAGGCCGAGCCCAACGCCCAGCTCATCGCCACCGGCGCCGACGAAGATCACTTCCACGACTGGAACGCCCAGCAGCTCTCCAACCCGCCAGGCACCTTCAACTTCCTCTCCACCCATTTCGTCGTCAACGCCAACGTCCAGCTCCCGCACGCCTCGAACGACTTCCGCAGCATGGCCGCGCTCGCCCTGCCATGGGGTCTCGCCGAGCGCATGCACGCCATCCAGAAGCAGGCCGCGGACGCCGGCCAGCCCGCGGTCAAAGTCGCCTTCACCGAGTGGCTCATGATCTCGAACGACCACACCAGCCCCAACTTCTCCAACCTCGGCGGAGCCCTCTTCGCCGGCGGCTTCCTCAACATGGTCATCCGCAACGCCGACGTCGTCTCCATCTCCGACATGACCGGCATCCTCGAGTTCGGCGGCATCTGGAAGAAGCGCGGCCAGGTCTTCGGCGCACCCGCCTACTGGGTACTGCGCGAGTACGCCACCGCCCACCCGCACACCCTTCTCAGCGTCACCTCCGACAGCCCCACCTACTCCATCACCCACGGCATCTCGCGCCTCCCCGAGATCCCCGACGTCCCCTACCTCGATATCGTCGCCGCCGAGTCCGAAGACCGCTCAAAGCTCATCCTCCTCTGCGTCAACCGTCACCTCACCCGGCCTGAGACCGCCAACCTCGACCTCTCCGCCCTCGGCGTCAGCCCCACCTCGGCCAAGATCACGACCCTCACCGCCGAGAACATCCTGGTCGAAAATGACGAAGAAGACCCCGCCCGCGTGGCCCCCGTCACCCGCACCGAACCCGTACAGGGCACCTTTCACCACACCTTCCCAAACGGCAGCGTCACCGTCATCGAGATGCCCTTGTCCAAATAGGAACGCAAAGGCTCGGGGTCACGAGAGACTCAGTCCCAGAGCCACGCAGCTCCGCGAACCCCGCTCGCGTCACCATGGAGGGGTCTCACCATGCGCACCGTGTCCGCGCCTCCAAAGGTGTAAGGGCTGATGCGGGCGGGCACGTTGCGGTAAAGACGGTCGAGCTTCGAGAGGCCTCCGCCGAGAACGATGACATCAGGGTCGAGGATATTGACGATCTCGGCGAGTGAACGCGCCATGCGGTCTTCCAGGCGGTCCAGGGCCGAAAGGGCTTCGGCGTGGTGCTCGGACGCGGTGTTCTCGCTGGCGGCCACGATCTCTGCGCCATCGAGCGGTTGACCGGTATGGCGAAGAAAGTCGCGCATAAGGCCCGTACCGGAGATCCATGTCTCGATGCATCCGTGCTTGCCGCAGTAGCAGGCGGGGCCTGGAAGCTCGTCCGAGTTCGCCCAGGGAAGCGGGTTGTGGCCCCACTCGCCGGCGATCCCGTGCGGGCCGGAGTGCTGATGCTGGTTGAAGACAACGGCGCCTCCGCAGCCCGTGCCGACGATGACGCCGAAGACGACAGGGAAGCCGTGGGCTGCGCCGTCGTGGGCCTCCGAAACAGCGAAGCAGTTCGCGTCGTTGGCGCAGCGGACGGGGCGGTGGAGGGCTTCCGAGAGGTCGAGTTCCAGTGGCCGGCCGTTAAGCCACGTAGAGTTGGCGTTCTTCACGAGACCCGTGGCGCGGACGATTGTTCCGGGGATCCCAACGCCAACGGTGGCGGGCTGGAGGCCCACGCTATCCAGGCCCAGCTGCGCTTCGAGGTGGCGGACCACGCCGGCAATGGCGCCCACCGTGCCTTCGTACTGTTCGCGCGGCGTGGCGACGCGCTGACGGGCGATGACGTCCCCGGTGCTGCTGATGGCGACGCCTTCAATCTTGGTGCCGCCAAGGTCTATGCCGATGCGGATGCCGACGGGGTTGGTCACGCGGTTCTCCTGGGGTGTTTGGGTTCTAGCGTTCAGGTGCGACTGGCGTCTTCGGACGCTTTCGGCGTTCAGCATAATGGTGTCGACGGGTCCCCCGCGTTCTGGGCGTGCTTCAGCCATAAATGATGTTGCGGGAGCGCTGGCCGTCATGCGGGAGCTTTGGGCACGCCGATCTGTGCGTTTGGACCCGTAATCGTTTACATTCGGGGCGGCAGTGTTTCCGGGAGGATGGTCGATGGCGAGCAGGTTTGAGGTAGCAGCGTTTGCCCTGAGTGGCATGCTCTTGAGCGGTTTGGGATGGGGACAGGCGGCCTCGACGGCTACGCTGAATATCCAGTTGGATAAGCCTCTGCATGCGGTCAGCCCGACGCTCTACGGCTTGATGACCGAGGAGATCAACTACTCGTATGATGGCGGCTTATACGCCGAGATGGTGCGTAACCGCACGTTTCAAGACCACGGCTTTGGCGGTGTGGCGCACTGGGATATCGAGCATATGGGGAACTCGGCTGCCTCTATGGAGGTGGACAACACGGAGGGGCCGAGCGAGGCGTTGCAGCACAGCCTGCTGATCACGGTGAAGCAGGCGGATCCGGCCAACCCGGCCGGGGTGCGTAACGAGGGCTACTGGGGCATGGCTGTCCGGGCGAACACGACCTACAAGGGGTCGGTGTATGCGAAGGCGGACTCGAGCGAAATAGGGCCCATGACTGCGGCGCTGGTCAACGATACGACCGGAAAGGCAGTTGCGACGGCGACGATCACCGGGATCGGGACGGAGTGGAAGAAATATGACTTCACGCTGACGACGGGGAAGGTGGAGACCTCGGCCGACAATCACCTCCTTCTCACGGTGGGGCATGCAGGCAAGGTGTGGATCGACGTAGTCAGCCTGTTTCCGCCGACCTACAAAGATCGCGTCAATGGCAACCGTCCAGACCTGATGGAGAAGATGGCGGCCATGCATCCGAAGTTTCTGCGCCTCCCGGGGGGAACTACCTTGAGGGCGACCAGATCGACGAGAGGTTTGACTGGAAGAACACGATCGGCCCGCTGGTCGACAGGCCGACCCATCAGGAGCCCGTGGAACTACCAGTCCTCGGACGGAATGGGTCTGCTCGAGTTCCTGGAGTGGACCGAGGACCTCAAGATCGACACGGTGCTGGCCGTGTATGCGGGCTACTCGCTTAAAGGCGACCACATCGTTCCCGGGCCGGCGCTGGTTCCGTTCCTGACCGACGCGCTCGATGAGATCGAGTTCACGATTGGGGATGCGTCGACGAAGTGGGGCGGTGTGCGGGCGAAGCTGGGGCATCCGGCGCCGTTTCCAGTGAAGTATGTCGAGATCGGCAACGAGGATTGGTTCGACAAGTCGGGCAGCTACGAGGGCCGGTATGCGCAGTTCTATAAGGCGATCAAAGCGAAGTATCCGCAGCTGCAACTGATTGCGACCGCTCCGCTGAAGCGGATGAAGCCGGATGTGCTCGACGACCACTACTACAAGCGCGCGGACGAGTTCTTTGCCGACGTGAAGCACTACGACACGATCGATCGGAACGGGCCGAAGATCTTTGTGGGCGAGTGGGCGACGCGCGAAGGGTCTCCGACGACGAACATGGGCGCGGCGCTCGGCGATGCCGCCTGGATGACGGGGATGGAGCGCAACAGCGACCTGATCGTGATGGCCTCGTATGCGCCGCTCTTTGTGAATGTGAACCCCGGCGGAATGCAGTGGGAGTCAGACCTGATCGGGTATGACGCCCTCACGAGCTATGGGGCGCCGAGCTTCTACGCACAGTCGATGTTTGCGGAGTACCTCGGGACGGAGGTGCCGACCTCGACGGTCACGGGCGAGGGCGACCGGTTCTTTTACTCGGTAACGCGCGATGCCGCAAAGGGTGCCGTCTATCTGAAGCTGGTGAACGCCTCGTCTGTTCCGCAGGCGCTTTCGGTCGAGATGACCGGTGCGGCGACGGTGGCGAAGACGGGGACGCAGGTGACGTTGACGGGGACGAACCTTGCGGCGACCAACACGCTCTCGGCTCCGACGCGCATTGTGCCGGTGAAGACCTCGCTCAAGGTTGCCGGGGCAAAGTTCGCGCACGTGATCCCGGCGTACTCGGTGCAGGTGCTGGAGTTGTCCGCGAAGTAGCTCGGGAGGGGATTACGGAAGGCCGCTAGCAGACAGCTGGCGGCCTTTTTGTCTGAGCGAGGCTGAGTGCAGGCCTCTTCCGCTGCCTTCAGAGTCACAGGCCTGTGTGCCCGCGCGGACGTGGAGAGCTACTTGTAGGGGGTCAGCCCCTTCCCCTCGTTGAGAGTGTAGAAGCTGTCTACCGCGGCGGGTGGAGGGATGATCTCCTTGAGGCCCGAGGGCCAGTGGACCTCGATCTTTTCGACCTTGGTGGCGGGGCCCAGGCCAAAGTGGGGCCGCTGGTCGGGGGAGGACGCAAAGGAGCCTCCGGCGATCACGTCCTGGCGCTGGCGGAAGCCGTTCGCCGTGACGTAGATCGTGGCGCCGACGGCGTCGCGGGGCGAGCCAGGCTTGCCCGGGCCAGGGCGGGTGCCCCGATCAGTTTGAAGGCGATCCAGTGGTTGGACTCTTTGGTGACGTTGCGAAAGAGCGACGGAGGCGAGTCGAGATTGTTGATGACCACGTCCATGCGGCCGTCATTGAAGAGGTCTCCGTAGGCCAGGCCGCGGCCGACCTCGACCTTGGCGAGCCCCGTGCCTTCGACCGGCGGAACGAGCTCGAGCTTGCCCTTGTTGTTGTGGAACAGAAAGGCGCGCTGCGCAAAGGTGGTGCCCCAGTTCTGCTTGTCGACCTCGGGGTAGACGTGGCCGTTGACGGTGAGCAGATCGAGCCAGCCGTCGTTGTCGTAGTCGAAGAAGGCGGTGCCCCAGCCGAGAAAGGGGATGGTGGACTCTGCGATGCCGGCCTGGTAGCTGATGTCGGTGAAGTTGCCGTCGCCATCGTTGCGGTAGAGGGGCTTGTAGTCGTCGGAGAAGGTGGTGTTGTAGAGGTCGATCAGGCCGTTGTGGGTGTAGTCGCCGGCGGCGATGCCCATGGAGGCGGTCTCGCGGCCGCTCTCGTTCAGGGCGTAGCCGGAGGCGAAGGCTGGCGTCCTCGAAGGTGCCGTCGCCCTTGTTGAGGTAGAGGTAGTTGGGCGTGGAGTCGTCGGCGACGAGGAGGTCGGGCTTGCCGTCGCTGTTCACGTCGATGAAGAGCGAGGCCAGGCCGTAGTAGCCGCTTGTCGTCGTTGACGCCGGCTTGACGCTGACGTCGGTGAAGGTGCCGTCGCCGTTGTTGTGGAAGAGGTGGTCGGGCTCGCCCTGCAGGCCGCGCGGGCCGCACATGACGTTGGCTCCGCGGAACTGGCATCCGGTGGGCGGCAGGCTGATGCGCAAGGTCGTAGTGGACGTAGCCCGGGACGAAGAGGTCGAGCCGGCCATCGCCGTCGTAGTCGCCCCAGGTAGCGCCGGCCGACCAGTTGCCGAGCGTGACGCCGGCTTTCTCGGCGACGTCGGTGAAGGTGCCGTCGTGGTTGTTGTGGTAGAGGCGGTTCTTGCCGTAGTTGGAGACGTAGATGTCGGGCCAGCCGTCGTTGTCGTAGTCGGCGACGACGGCACCGAAGCCCCAGCGGTCGTTGGCGACGCCGGCCTTGGCGGTGACGTCGGTGAAGGTGCCGTCGTGGTTGTTGTGGAAGAGCGCGGCGTGCGGGGCAGGCTGCCTTTGCCGGCGAGCGCGTCGTAGGTGGAGCCGTTGACGAGGTAGATGTCGAGCCAGCCGTCGTTGTCGTAGTCGAGCAGGGCGACGCCGGAGCCGATGGTCTCGAGGATGAGACGTCTTGGCCGGGGTGCCCATCACGTGGTGAAACGAACCGAGGCCGGACTTGGCCGTGATGTCCTCGAAGATGACGGGGCCAGCCTTGACGAAGCCGCCCGCGGTGATGGGGCGGTGCTCGGCGTCGAGGACAGCGGCGTGCGCCGCTCCGGTGTTGACCGTCATCCCAGTTGGGGCCTGTGAGGCCGCGGGCGACGCGGCAGGCTCCGCGGCAGGCTGTTGGCGCTCGGTAGTGTGGGTGGCGGCGTCGGGCTGGGCCGGAGCTGGCGGGCGGGTTCTGAGCTGGGGCCGAGAGCGTGAGGGCGAGCAAGGGGACGAGCGAAAGGCGCATGTGAGGTCTGGTTAGGCTGCCCGTGATCATGACAGAAACAGTGGAGGCGGGGCAAAGTTGCCGGGTATTCCTGGCTCCCGGCCCCGGTGCTTCTGGAGCTTCGGCGTAAGATGAGGCGCTCATACGACGTATGAAATGAGGAATCGGCTCCGCTCACAACCCTTTGCGGGCCCTGTGCCCGTCACCTCTCAAGCTGTTATCCGCGACGCCGGCCTCGAGGAATCTTCCTCAACCCTCACCCTCACCGCCCCCCGAAGCATCAAAAAGCCATCCACAACGAGGTCCCGATGACACGCAACGCCCGACCCGCCCGCCAACTCTTCCTCTCCTCCGCGATCCTCGTGGTCACCCTCGCCGTCGGCTGCAAGTCCGCCTCCGATCCAACCCCGCAAAACTTCACCAAGGGAATCGCCAAGTTCCTCATCGACCACCCGGACTGCCTCTACAAGACCGCCCTCCGCTTCCCCTACGAGACCTCCAACACCGCCGAGATCAAGCAGCTTGATACCCTCGTCGCCAACAAGCTCCTCACCAAGGGCACCGAGCCTGCCATCCACATCACCCGCTACAGCGTCTCTGACTACGGCACGAAGTCCGCCCCGCGCTTCTGCTACGGCTTCCGCCACGTCACCGGAATCGAGTCCTTCACCCCCCCAACCAAAGCCGCCAGCGGCTTCAACGAGTCAAAGGTCACCTACACCTATACCGTCGAGGACGTCCCCGTCTGGGCCAAGGATGAAGACGTCAAAAAGGCCTACCCTGAGATGGCCGCCGCCATCACCACACCCGCGCCCGCGACCATAACCCTCGCCCAGACCGGTGTCGGGCTGGCAGGTTCCCGACTAAGCGGGACCCCCGCAACGCCCGTGCAATTGGCACTGGCACTCAATCTGGCGCGGATCAAAATAGGACTTCCCTGGGTTTCCGGGCGCCGGGCAGACCGCCCGTTGCAGGTCACCATTCGCGCAGGTTACGTCTGCGCACCGCGAAAAGCTTCCCCCAGAGCAACTCCGAGCTTTGTCCCAGGGTTCTTATTGGTGCGAGGAAGCCCCATCTCCTCCCGGAGGTTCACCAGCATGAAATCTACGCTCGACAACATTTGCAGTCTTTGCTCTTTCCGGCATTCTCTCGGCATCACAGAGCCTTATCGCCCAAGGACCCCCACCTCCGGGGGCACAGGACCGTTACGAAGACCGGAACTGGAACGCACCCCGTGGATACAACGACTACTACCACGAAAACGGCGGCGGCAACATGGTTGCGCGGCAGGGCTACTCCGCCGGATTCTCTCAGGGCGAATCCGACTTCCGCGAGCACCACAGCTACCGTCCTACCAAGGTCGACACCTACAAGCACGTCCCCGAATCCCCCAAGGATTTCAACCGGGACGACTTCAAGCGCGCCTACCGCGAAGCCTTCGAACGCGGCTACGCCAAAGGCTACGGCCGCTAACCTGCGTTACCGGCGGATACTACGTTCGCAGCGCTGGGCGACCCATTTCATGAAAGGGAGTGGCAATCGCCACTTCCTCTTCTCTTCGAGTCAATCCGCAATCCTGTGACCGGTCTAGTCCTGTGGAAGCGTAATAATCATCGCCTTCGCGCTCTCGTGTCCCGAACAGATGTATTGCCGCTTCGTCTGGCCATCGATCCAGCCCACGTCCCCGCCTTCCAGCTGCTCCCGCCCGCTCGTTGACGCAAGACAAAGGCTGCCTTCAAGCACGTACACAAACTCCATACCCGGAAAAATCTTCGGCGTGAAGTCGCAAGGTTGGTCGCCAGGAAAAAATTCCGCCAGGCAGGGGATCATCCTACGGTCCGGAATCAGAGCGCTCAAGCTCTCGGACACGAACTTGGATCCATCCTTGGAGTTCCTCGTCAGCCGAACCCGGTCACTTTTCGGCTTGAGCGGAAGTTCACCGTCTTCTCCTGCCGGAAGAAGTACGAGAGATCCTTTTGGAAGACCAGGGCCAGCTTAGCCAGGTTCCGGATCGTCGGGACCACACGACCCGTCTCCAGCTGCGAAAGAAAGCTCGCCGACAACCCTGTCCGCGTTCCGAGCTCCACGAGCCCCATCGATCGCTTCAGACGCAGCCGACGGATCCGCTCGCCGATGAACTTATCATCGATGTACTGCTCGACCTTCTCTGCTTCCACAGTGTCAAAGTCGTTCTCGGTCGGAAGTGTGCTTGGCATCTTTTGAGAGTCCTTGTCCGGAATGGGAGCGTCTCTGGATATCCCATACTTGGCCAACTCCAGCCACGCTATCTCCTCAGATGACATTTTAGTTGCCTGCGTTCACTCCGCCACCGTACCCCTGACCCGGGATTGTTCGTCTGCCGAAGATTGCGGTCCCAATTCTCACGCACGTCGAACCTTCCTCGATCGCGACCACGAAATCGTTCGACATCCCCATCGAAAGCTCCGTTAGACCGGGGTACCTGGGCTGGAGCTGGTCCCGCAACTCGCGAAGTTGGCGGAAGTACGGCCGAGCAAGCTCAGGGTCCTCCGTCCACGGCGGCACCGTCATCAGTCCCCGTATCTCGATCCGCCCCAACCGCGCACCCTGCTCCGATCCCGGCGATCTCCTCGAGCAGCCCAGCGAGATCGCCCGGTGCCACGCCATGCTTGGACTCCTCAGGCGACACCTTTACCTCGATCAGGATCGGCAGAACCTTCCCAAGCTCCCCTGCCGCCGCTGCCAGCCGCTCGGCCGTCTTCACAGAATCCACCGTGTCCACCGCATCAAAAAGCTCCGCCGCCTTCCCCGTCTTGTTGTTCTGCAACGGCCCGATAAGGTGAAAGCTCGCTCGATCCGTTCCCGCAAACGCCTCCCCGAGTTCCCCGAGCCTTCGCTTGGAACTCCTGCACGCGGTTCTCCCCGAACAGCCTGTGACCCGCCGCATAGGCCTCCATCAGAAACTCGACAGGGTGCATCTTGCTGACCGCCATCAGCGCGACACCCTCCTCCGGGCGCCCCGCCGCGAGACACGCCCCCGCGACCCTTTCCCGCGCCGCAGCCAGGTTCTCCGCAATGCTCATACACAAAGGCTAGCAGCCATCCAGTCGGCCCAGCTCCTCCGGTCAGTGGCCATGCTCCTCGAGATACCTCTCCACCTCAAGCGCAGCCATGCAACCGGAGCCCGCAGCCGTGATCGCCTGCCGGTAACGCCTGTCCTGGATGTCACCGCAGGCGAAGACGCCCGGCAGAACCTGCCCCCGCAACGTCGTAAACACATGGTTCTGCGTGACGATGTACCCGTCATCGTCCAGATCGATCAGCCCGGTAAATGCCCGTGCATTTGGCTCGTGACCGATCCCCAGAAACATGGCCGAAACCTCCAGGATCGACTCCTCCCCGGACTTGCGGTTCTTCAGACGCAGCCCCTTAACTTCCTTGTCCTCAACCCCGATCACCTCTTCCACGAGCGTGTTCGAAAGGAACTTGATCTGCGGATGGGCCACAGCACGCTCCAGCATGATCTTGGACGCGCGAAAGTTCTCCGATCGATTGATCAGCGTCACCTTGGTCGCAAACCGCGTCAGGAACAGCGCCTCTTCCATCGCGCTGTCGCCGCCGCCGATCACGGCGATCTCCTTGCCGGAGAAGAAGAAGCCGTCGCAGGTCGCGCATGAGCTCACGCCATGGCCGATCAGCGCCTGCTCGCTGGGCAGGTTGAGCCATCGCGCGCTCGCCCCTGATGCCACGATCAGCGTCCTCGTCCGGATCGTCTCCTTCCCGACCTGCAGCTTGACCGGCCGCTCGGAGAGGTCAATTCCGTCAAGGTGACCCATGCGCAGCTCCGCGCCAAAGCGCGTCGCCTGCTTTTTCATGTTCTCGATCAACTCCGGTCCTTGAATTCCGTCCGGCCACCCGGGAAAGTTCTCCACCAGCGTGGTTATGGAGAGCTGGCCGCCCGGCTCATGCCCCTCGAGCACCAGTGGCTTCAGGTTGGATCGCGCAGCATAAATCGCTGCAGTCAGTCCGGAGCAGCCGGAGCCGAGGATTACAGTGTCGCGTACGGTATTTTCAGGCATATAGACCTATCAAGTGTAAATGCGCGCCGAGGGGAAAGGATTCAGCCGACGGGTTTCCACCAGCTCGTCCAACCCCCCACCAGCCCGCCCGCAGGCCCAGCCCCTCCGCCGTGAACCCGGCAGCGGCTCCGCACAGGAGGTCCTCCCGGTGGAGAATAGAAGTATGGCAAACCTTACATTGGTCTACGGCATGCGCTTGCTCCCAGCCGACGAGGTCGCGGAGGTAAGCGACGCTCCTATCAAGCTCAAGAACGGCAACGAGGCACGCGTCACCATGCACGTGCTCGAGGGCAGTCGAGAGGCGATCGAAGCGCAGCTCAAGATGAGCCTCGACGCATTCTTCGACTTCTACCCCGAGATCTAGAGGCAAACCGCTTCGATCTCTGCCGCGGAGGCAGGCCGCATCCCCCGGGTTCAAGGGCCGACCCCCGACAGCCCCGAGCACCTACTGTCCCATTTCGAGCCAGTCATGTTACTTCCGCCGCTCCTGCCGAAAGAAGAGGAGACGGTCGTGGAGGAGCAGCATGAACTGGCACTTTCTTTATCTCGGGATCTTCTCACTTTGGGCGTTCTTTGCGCCCATCCTCACTGGGGCCCAGGCCCGGGGCGAGGTCCGCTCTGCCTCCGGTCTCGACGCGTCCGGCAACCCGGAGACCGTCGAAGCCGCTCTGCACCAGATGTCGGATCGCGCCGCGGTGGTCTTTGTCGGGACCGTCGGAGGCATTCGCCGTCCGGAAGTCGGAGGGTACCGGAGCCGGCATCGTCGAAGTTCAGTTCAACGTCGAGCAGGCGATTCGCGGCTGCTCCGGAACCACCTTTACCCTGCGCGAGTGGGGCGGTCTTTGGGCGGCAAACGACACCCGCTACCACGTCGGCCAGCGCCTCCTGATGCTTCTTCATGCGCCGGCAGCCACGGGCCTCAGCTCCCCGGTCGGCGGCATGGATGGCGCCATCCCCCTCCGCGCAAGTGGTGCCGGTCTCCGCTCCCAGGATGCCACCTCCGCCCCCGCCGACACCGTCGCAGACCTTCGCTGGATCGGCGCCCGGCTCGCCCGCACGGTCACGTACCGGACCTCTACAACGCCCACAGCCGCCGTCATCCCGCACCTTCTCTCGAGCTCCACCGAGCAGACTTCCACCTCCGCCGGAAGCGCCGATGCCTCAACCCCCGCGCAAGAGGCCAACATCTCCACCCTGATCAGTATGCTGCGTTCCTGGGAGGTGGCTCATGCTCGCTAACCTCACTCGCCTCCTCCTCTCGTTCAAGCTCAGCCTCTCGGGCAGGCTCTCCTCTTCCCGCACCATCGCCACCGCAGCTCTGCTCCTCGCGGCAACCACTCCCTCGCTCGCCGGCGGCCCCCGCTGGGTCTCGGGCCCGCCCTACTTCAGCAGCTGGTGGATGAATATCTCCTGGTACACCAACCAGCCCGCCTACTTCACCGATCCCGGCGACCTCAGCCCCAGCGTCAACCATGCCGCTGCCGACGCCATGGTCGCCCAGGCGGCCTCCGTCTGGAACATCCCGACCTCCTCGCTCGTTCTCTCGCAGGGCGGATCGCTTGCAGAGCACCTCAGCAGTGCCAACGTCTATGCCGGCGCAAACGGACCCGTCTTCCCGGCCGATGTGCAGCCGTCCAACTACGCGTCCAAGCAGATCGCCGTCATCTACGACACGGACGGGTCGATCACCGACCTCCTCCTCGGCAGTGGCGCCAGCGATCCCACCGGCTGCCTCCAGAGCGGCGTCACCGAAAGCGTCGACTCGATCACCCCCGGCGCAAAGATCCAGCACGCCCTCCTGATCCTCAACGGCCGGTGCACCGGGCCCGCGCCCGAACAGCAGCTCCAGATGCAGTACCAGCTCATGCGCGCCTTTGGACGCATCCTCGGCCTCGGCTGGTCGCAGACCAACGACAACGTCTTCACCGGATCGCCAGCTCCGACGCACAACCAGGCGATGAACTGGCCCATCATGCATCCGATCGACATCATCTGCGGACCGTACAGCTACCAGTGCCTGCCGCAGCCCTTTACCCTTCGTCCCGACGACATCTCCTCGCTCGAGCAGCTCTACTTCATCTACGGTGGCGGTGCCGGTCCGGGCAAACAGGCCTCCTGGACCAACGCGGGAGGAGCCTACGGTGTGGTCTCCTTCCCCAACGGCCAGGGCATGGAAGGCGTCAACGTCGTTGTCCGGCGGCGCACAGCCTACTGGAACACCCCCGAAGAGTGGCAGACCGCCTCCTCCATGTCCGGCTTCATGTTCCGCGGAAAGAGCGCGACCTCCATGACCACACAGGCCTCCACCGCGACTGCGAGCATGGGCGTCACCAGCGGCGACCGGGAAGGCTACTGGCGCATCCAGTCCATCCCCATCCCGCCGTCTCAGGACTTCCTCGACCTCGTGATCTCGACCGAGCCCATCAACCCCCTGTACATCGGCCCCTACGCCATCGGCGCGCAAACCGCCGGAACCATCAACCCCTCCGGCAGCCCGCAGGTCCAGGTATCGCAGTACATGGCGAACGGCCGGGACAACCAGGTCAACTTCGCGCCCTCAGACGCCGCAGCGACCTGCTCCACCCAGGCAGACGGAAGCGAAGGCGCCCCGGCACCCATCGCCCAGGCGGGTTGGTGGACCGGAACCCTCTGCGGCTACCAGCACCAGGCCTGGACCACGCTCGCCGTCAAAGCCAACCGTACCTTCACCCTTGAAGCCACCGCGCTCGACGAGCACGGGCTCGTCACCATGACCAAAGCCATGCCGATCCTCGGTGCCTGGAACTCCACTGATCCGACAGGCACCCTCCCCACCGTCGGCTCCGCAGCCACAGCCTTCAACGGCACGTCCCTGGGGCTCACCAGCCTCCCCATCCACACCACCAACGCCACTTCCTTCCGCATCGCCGTCGCGGATCAGAGAGGCTCCGGCAGGCCCGACTTCACCTACCAGGCGAGAGCGCTCTATGCCGACGCCGTAACCCCCGCAAATGTGAGCGCGAACGGCGGCACCGTCACCATCTCCGGCATGGGATTCCGCCAGGGAAACGCGGTCTTCGTCAACGGTGTTGCCGCGAACGTCACCAGCTGGTCCGCAACCGCCATCACGATCATCGCGCCGTCGCTCCATGCGCTCGGGCTCAGCAGGGCATCGATCGCCAGCATCACCGTGCAGGATCTCTCGACCGGCGGCACCTCCTCCATGACCTCCGTTCTAACCTACGCTGCGCCTGTAGAGGCGTTGCAACTCATCAGCGCGCCCTCCGGCTCCACGGCGGCCGGCACCGTCGCGCCCGCGGTCTTCTCCGTCAAAGCGGTTGGCGCTGACGGCTTCACCCCCGTCGTCGGTGAGTCTGTCACCTTCGCAGTTGCAGGCGCAAACGCAGCCCTGGGCTCCTGCACCGCAATACCCTGCACTCTCCTCACCAACGCAGCCGGAGTCGCATCAGCCTCCGTCACCCCCATGGCCCAGGGCACGGTCACTCTGACTGCAACTGGCCGCAGCGGCACAGCATCCGCATCGTTCACCGCCACCCCGAACTCCGACCTCCTGCACCTCCTCAGCGCACCAACGTCCGTCGTCACCACCGGCTCCGTCGCTACCACGCCCCTTCGGGTCCAGCTCCTCACCTCGGATGGCGTCACGCCCCGATCCACCTCGGCCATCACCGTCTCCGTCCTCTCCGGCACCGCGCGACTGGGCGCCTGCAGTACCCTTCCATGCGTTCTCATGACCGACGCCTCCGGAGCCGTCTCCACCACCGTGACACCCACTTCAAGCGGAACGATCTCCCTCCAGTTCACCTCCATCGGCAGCTCCGTCACGGCCTCATTCGCCTCGGCGGCCGAAACCATCCAGACCACGAGCGCACCCGCCGCCACACTCACAACCGGCACCGCGTCCACCACAGCCTTCGCCGTCAGGCTCTTCGCCGGAGACGGTGTCACCCCCGTCGCTGGCGAGTCCGTTATCTTCACCGCGACCGGGGCCTCGGTCAGCTTCAGCGCATGTGGCGCAGCCGTGTGCACCGTTACAACTGACTCGCAGGGCACGGCCCAGACCTTCGTCACCGCAACAACAGCGGGTTCCGTCACCCTCACCGCCATCGGCACCGCCGGCTCGGTCACCACCCGCTTCACCTCCGTCACGCCTGCTGACGTCCTCCATCCCGTCTCCGCGCCTGCAGCTCCCGTCTATGTGGGCGACACGTCACCGCTGGCCTTCGCCGTCCGGATCACTGCCGCCGACGGCCTCACACCCCGCTCGGGCAAGCCCGTCACCTTCACCTCCACCTCCGGCTCGGTCACCTTGGGAGCGTGCGGGGCCTCCACCTGCGTCGTCCTCACCGACGCGACCGGCCTCGCCTCGACGACGGTTACACCGACCGCCGCCGGCCAGATCACGCTCCTTGCGACCGCAGATGCCGGCACGCGCCTCCTCTGTCCTAACCGCAGCCGCTCGCAGCCGCTCCATCGTACCGGCCAGGGCCGTCCAGTTCGTCGCAGAAAACACCTCCGTCCAGTGGACAACACAGGTCACCCTCACCGACAACTCCGCCTCCACGTCGCACATCCCGGTCTCCTGGACAGGCGCCTCGAGCGTCAGCTTCGCTGCACCTTCCTCGTTCTCAAACGCCGCCGGAATAGCCCTCGCAACCGTCTCGACCACGCCCCTGGCGGCGGGTGCCAGCTCCGTGGGCTCCGCCTGCGCCTGGGTCACGATCTGCTCGCCCATCACTGTTCAAGCAGTCAGCGCCAACGATTGGCGGATCGTAATCGTCAGCGGATCAGGCCAGTCGGTGTCCGCCTCTGACACCCTCACCCCGGTCGTCCTTCGGGTCGTCAACCTGCACGGAGATCCCGTCGCCGGCGTCCCGGTTCAGATCGAGCAGACGATCAGCGGTTGGGAGGCAGCCTGCCCCGTAACCGGCCGATGCCCGTCGGCTGCCGTCGTCAACTCTTCCCAGACCTCGGTAACCTCGGATGTCGACGGCCTCGTCACCGTGGCGCCGGCACAGCTCAGCGGGTCACCCGCCATCACGGAGCTTGCAGCCATCGCCGGCTCCCGAGGATTCCTCAGCATCTCCCTCGAAAAACATCCCTAAAAGGAGCTGCAAAGAGGACCCGCATTGCAGCGAGATCAAGCCATTCCCGCTGCTTTACCGTTCACCATGGTTCGATCCGGACAGCTTTGCATCTGAACCTTGGAAGAACAGAAAGGATCGACGATGGAGGCAACAAAGGTGCAGGGCGGTGCCGTCCGGAGACGCGCCGTTATCCTGGGTGGCGGCTTCGGCGGCATCCATGCAGCACAGGGCCTCGGAAGCCTGCCAATCGACGTCACCCTGGTCGACCGCAGAAACCACCACACCTTTCAGCCGTTGCTCTACCAGGTCGCGCTCGCCGTGCTCTCTCCGGCCGATATCGCCCAGCCCATTCGCTCCATCCTCCGTCACGAGCAGAACGTCGAAGTTCTCATGGACGAGGCCGTTGGCTTCGATGTCCCGGAGCGCCGCGTCCATCTCAAATCCGGGGCCGAGCTCGAGTACGACTACCTCATCGTCGCCACCGGCTCCACCCACTCCTACTTCGGCCACGATGAATGGGCAAAGCTCGCACCCGGCCTCAAGACCATCGAAGATGCCACCGAGATCCGCCGCCGGGTCCTGCTCGCCTTTGAGCTGGCCGAGCGACAGATGCTCGAAACCGGATCGCACCCCGCTCTTAACTTCGTCATCATCGGTGGCGGCCCCACCGGCGTCGAACTCGCCGGCGCCATCTCCGACATCGCAAAGCTCTACATGGCGAAAGACTTCCGCCACATCGATCCTTCCAAGGCGCAGGTACTCATCCTCGAAGGCTCACCCAGCATCCTCGGCGCGTACCCGAAGGACCTGCAGGAGAGCGCGCGCAAACAGCTCGAAGACCTCGGCGTCAGAATTCGCACCGGTGCGCACGTCACCGACGTCCAGCCCGGCTACGTCATGGTCGAAGACGAACGCATCGACTCGGTCGTCACGCTCTGGGCCGCCGGCGTTCAGGCCTCGCCGCTCGGAAAGCTCCTGGGCGTCGAGACCGATCGAAAAGGCTGCGTGCTCGTCGACGAGCACCTGAACCCAAAAGACCATCCCGAGATCTTCATCGTCGGCGACCTCGCCCACGTCGAGCAGGACGGAAAGCAGGTCCCTGGCGTAGCCCAGCCCGCAATGCAGATGGGAGCCTACGCCGCGAAGCGCATCGCCACGCTTCTCGCAGCGGAACGAGGCAGCGATGGCTCCGGAAAGAACGCCGGCTTCCGCTACTTCGACAAGGGCGACATGGCCACCATCGGCAGAAAAGCCGCGGTCGCCAACATCGAATGGCCCTTCAAGGCCCACTGGAGCGGCTTCCCCGCCTGGATCACCTGGCTCGTCGTCCACATCTTCTTCCTCATCGGCTTCCGCAACCGCCTCTCCGTCTTCCGCCAGTGGGCGTGGACCTACCTCACCTTCAGCGATGGAGCCAGGCTCATCACCGGCAGCCAGGAGCTGCCCGGCTGGGAGATCCACGATCACACCGCAAGCGCACTCGGGGAGAAGCCGCTCGACCTCGGTTCCCCGAAGAGCAACTAGGCCCCGGCACCCCCGACGTCACCCTGTTCACGCCGTCAATCCAACCTCGTACCGATCGGCTGGACGCCCTCCTCGAGGGCATCGCATCCCGAAGACCAGGCGTCGGAAGAAGCAGGAACGTGACATCCGCAGCAAAGAGGAAATTGCATGGCAATAAAGGTACAAGCAGGCACCAAGGTCCGGTACGCCGTAGTTGGTCTCGGCTGGATCTCTCAGGCCGCGTTCATGCCCGGCGTCGAACACACCGGCAACAGCGAAATGGTCGCACTCGTCAGCGGTCACGACGAGAAGGCAGAGGAGCTTGGCCAGAAGTACGGGATCAAAAAGCTCTACTCCTACGAGAACTTCGGGTCGTTGCTCGCCAGCGGTGAGGTCGACGCTGTCTATCTCGCGACGCCAAACTTCGACCACGTCCAGCTGGCCGTCCAGACCCTCGAAGCAGGCGTCCACCTCCTCCTCGAGAAGCCCATGGCCGTCAGCGTCGAAGAGTGCGAGCGCATCATCGCCGCCAGCGAAGAAAGCGGCGCAAAGCTCATGGTCGCCTACCGCCTCCATCACGAACCCGGCACCTTGAAGGCCATCGAACGTGTCAGGGCCGGCGAGATCGGCAAAGTAAAGTTTTTCAACTCCAGCTTCTCCCAGCCCGTCTCCGGCCACAATCACCGTGCGAAAAACGGCTTCTGGGCAGGCCCCGTGCCCGACATGGGACCATACCCTCTCAACACCGTCCGCAACCTCTTCGGCGCCGAACCCATCGAGGTCTTCGCCTTCGGCGTAAACACCGACCCGCGCTTCAACTTCGACGACACCGTCGCCGTCACGCTTAGATTCGAGAAGTCACGGGTCGCGAGCTTCGTCCTCAGCTACAGCGGCGGCGATGTTGACGACTACCGGATCGTCGGCGAACGGGGCGACCTCTACTCGAACCCCGCCTTCCAGGTTGGCAGCGCCATGGAGCACGAGCTCACGGTAGATAAGAAGAAGAGCTCCGAGTCCTTCAAGACCACCGACCACTTCGGCGGCGAACTCAAATACTTCTCGAACTGCATCATCGAAGATCGGCGGCCGGAGGCTGACGGCGAAGAAGGTCTGCTCGACATCCGCGTCCTTGTAGCCATCGAGAAGGCCCTCGAAACCGGTCAGCCTCAAGCGCTGACGCCCTACCACCGCAAACGCCGCCCCGATCCCAATCAGGTGGAAACACTAAGCAAGGTCAAGGAGCCCGAACTCGTCGGAGCCTACAAGCCGACCGAAGGTTAGATCCAGGAAATGTGCAGCGAAGTCGAGGCCCCTGTCTCTCGAGCGTCGACCTGGCTCAGCAGACTCGGTCGATCCAGGCAAAAGAGGCAGCCCCAAAGGCTGCCTCTTCGCTCTCCGACTCTTTAATCAATCTAGACCCCGACCGACTCCCGAACACTCACCTTCACCGGCGTCAGCCAGTTGTACCGGTCCGGCTTCTCTCCGTTCACCAGCGCGAAAAACTCCTCGTGGAGCGCCGTCGTCACCGGGCCCATCGTCCCGTCGCCGATCATGATGCGGTCGACCGACCGAAGATGCGTCACCTCCGCCGCCGTCCCCGTAAAGAACGCCTCGTCCGAGATGTAGAGCAGCTCCCGCGGAAGCGCCTGCTCCACCACCGTGATCCCGAGCTCCCGCGCAATCGTCAGCACCGAAGACCGCGTGATCCCGTTCAGCACCGAGTTCGCCAGCGGACGTGGTATACAGCACGCCGCCACGCACCAGGAACAGGTTCTCTCCCGAACCCTCGGAAAGGTACCCGTTCGTGTCCAGCGCAATGCCCTCCGCATAGCCGTTGATCTCCGCCTCCATCCGGATCAGCTGCGAGTTCATGTAGTTCGCCCCAGCCTTCGCCAGCGACGGCATCGTATTCGGCGCCAGCCGGTTCCAGCTTGAAACGCACACGTCCGCGCCTTCGTTACCCGGAACATACTTGCCCCACGGAAAGTTCGCGATATAGACCTCCACCGGCGACCGCAGCGGATTCACGCCCATCTCGCCGTACCCGCGAAACGCAACCGGACGGATGTAGCACGGCGCCACACCATTTGCCTCGACCACCTCCACCACCGCCGCGCTCAGCTGCTCCACCGTAAACGGCAGCGGCATCCGGTAGATCTTTGCCGAGTCGACCAGCCGCGCCATGTGCTCGGGCAGGCGAAACATCCCCGCGCCCCCAGGCTGCTTGTAGCACCGAATCCCCTCAAACACCGAAGATCCGTAGTGAACCACATGGCTCATCACGTGGATCTTTGCGTTCTCCCACGGAATCAGCTCGCCGTTGTGCCAGATGTGCTGTGTCGTCTGCAAGGCCATAGTCCCGAAGCTCCTATACAACTCTGATTCTAGCAAGGGTCGACAGGCGCCCATGGGAGAATAGTGCTATGGCCTTCGACCCACATTCCGTGAGCCTGGCAGGCCTGAGCAGCTCCGCCTACGTCCGCTTCTCGCTGCTCGCGCTCAGCTCCATCTTCTTCCTCGTCGACCCCTTCGCCGCCCTGCCTACCTTTCTCGCCGTCACCGCCGGTGCCGACCCCAAACGCCGCGAGACATGGCCCGCAAGGCCAGCCTCACCGCCTGGGTCGTCCTCAGCGCCTTCGGGCTCGCCGGCCAGTACCTCTTCCATGTCTTCGGCATCACCCTGCCCGCCTTCGAAATCGCGGGCGGCATCATCCTCCTGCTCATCGGCCTCGACATGCTCAACGCCAAGCGCTCGCCCACCCAGGAGTCGCACGAGGAGACAAGCGCCGCCGCCTCCAAAGAAGACGCCGGCATCGTCCCCCTGGGCATTCCCATGCTCGCCGGCCCCGGCTCCATCACCTCCGTCATGGTGCTCGTCGGCCAGGTCCGGATCTGGTGGCAGATGGCCGCCATCCTCGGCTCCATCTTCATCACGGCCCTTATCTGCTTCCTCGTCCTCGGCAACTCCGACCAGGTCGCCAGGGCACTCGGCGCGACCGGCATACGCATCCTCGTCCGCGTCATGGGTCTTCTTCTGGTCGCCCTTGCCGTGCAGTATTTCGTCAACGGCCTGGTCGACCTCGACATCATCGCCAAACCTGTCGGCTGATCGAACAGCGAGCGAGATCGTCTAGTGGATCATGAGGGCAGAGGCCGCGACCAACAGCCCGGCCACTCCCAGCCCCAGCCCCAGCAGAAAATACCCCTGCTGCCTCGTTAGCAGCGTGATCGACGACAGCACCACCGCAATCTGCAACAGGGCCTCTCCCAGGTCGTATTTCCCGGCCTTCTTCTCCGCCCTCTGCACCTCGCCTTCGAACTCCCGGGCAGCCTTCTGTTCCTCCGCGAGTTCCCCCGTCCACTTCCCAAGTTGCGCCTCGTACTCGCTCCGTCTCTTGGCCGTAGCTCCCGCATCCTTTGCAGGCTGCAGGTCAAGCAGATCGACGACGTTCGACAGGTTTTCACTCCTGATCTTCTTCGCCTGGTACTCGTTCCACTGGTCGCCAGCTCGCGACTGCATAAGAACAGCCTCCGTGTGGCTCCGATGGCTCAAAACCGTCACCATCGCCACCAGCACGGCCAAGATCGAGATTGCGAGTGAAATCTTCGTCAGACTCGCCTCCCCCGCCTCTTTCATCTGCTTTGAAAATTCCTGGATCTCGGTCGGTTCCATGGGGAGCATTCTAACGGCACCCACTCTGCCCGAAACCATCAGTAATCCGTTGCTGCAACGGATCACGACAGTACTTTCCACAATCGTCCACAGGGTTGCGCTTGCACCGTGTGGGGAACACTGGTACTCTCAGGAAGTCGCAAGAGTGACAGGTTGCAAACAATAGCAAGTTGCTCTAAGATAAAGAAGTAGCAAGCAAGACAGCTTCACCGCCGGTCCGGATATGTGGGATCAGGAAGAGTGAAGCGCAGTCCAAGCGTTTGTCCAGGCTGTGAGCCGAATGGCCAGCCAGATTACAAGCCCAAGTCACTGCTGTTGAATAGAAACACTGGAGCCTAGTGCTCCGCGACTCCTCGGGTCGTCGATGATGTTTTGACATTTTGCGCTGTGCGAACGACGCACTCTTACAACCCTAGCCTCTTCGAGGCGCGGTGATAAGAGGCTCGAGAAAGTCGAAAAGAAAAGGTTGACAGAGCCTTCTAACTTCGATACTCTAGGAAAGTTCGCCAAACGCTGGTAAGCGCCGCTAAGCGGTGTAAGAGCACGATGTAAGCTCCCGGCAAGCACAGCGCACACAAGTTCGAGGACACTAGTTTCTGGGCTCAGCCCAGACCATGTCCTTGATCCAAAAGCTACCCACTTAGGCGATCGTAGTCACGGATCTTTGACAACATAGTTGAACGTGCCAGTCGTGAGATGAAGTGAACTTTGGTTGAGTCATTCTCACTAGTTATAACCTGCAGCTCCTTTTCGAGCAGCTGCAGGCGCTCGGTCGGTCCGGGACCCCTGTCCTTGGACGCGAGCACACCAAGATTAAACGAGAGTTTGATCCTGGCTCAGAATCAACGCTGGCGGCGTGCCTAACACATGCAAGTCGCACGAGAAAGGGGCTTCGGTCCTGAGTAAAGTGGCGCACGGGTGAGTAACACGTGACTAATCTACCCTCGAGTGGGGAATAACCTAGAGAAATCTGGGCTAATACCGCATAACACTTACGAGTCAAAGCAGCAATGCGCTTGAAGAGGAGTTCGCGGCAGATTAGTTAGTTGGCAGGGTAATGGCCTACCAAGACGATGATCTGTATCCGGCCTGAGAGGGCGCACGGACACACTGGAACTGAAACACGGTCCAGACTCCTACGGGAGGCAGCAGTGGGGAATTTTGCGCAATGGGGGAAACCCTGACGCAGCAACGCCGCGTGGAGGATGAAATCCCTTGGGATGTAAACTCCTTTCGATCGGGAAGATAATGACGGTACCGATAGAAGAAGCCCCGGCTAACTTCGTGCCAGCAGCCGCGGTAATACGAGGGGGGCAAGCGTTGTTCGGAATTATTGGGCGTAAAGGGTGCGTAGGCGGTTTGACAAGTCTCATGTGAAATCTTCGGGCTCAACCCGAAGTCTGCATGGGAAACTGTCGGGCTTGAGTATGGGAGAGGTGAGTGGAATTTCCGGTGTAGCGGTGAAATGCGTAGATATCGGAAGGAACACCTGTGGCGAAAGCGGCTCACTGGACCATAACTGACGCTGATGCACGAAAGCTAGGGGAGCAAACAGGATTAGATACCCTGGTAGTCCTAGCCCTAAACGATGATTGCTTGATGTGGGGGGTACCCAATCCTGCCGTGTCGAAGCTAACGCGATAAGCAATCCGCCTGGGGAGTACGGTCGCAAGGCTGAAACTCAAAGGAATTGACGGGGGCCCGCACAAGCGGTGGAGCATGTGGTTTAATTCGACGCAACGCGAAGAACCTTACCTGGGCTCGAAATGTACAGGAATCCGGCAGAAATATCGTCTCCTAGCAAGAGACTGTATATAGGTGCTGCATGGCTGTCGTCAGCTCGTGTCGTGAGATGTTGGGTTAAGTCCCGCAACGAGCGCAACCCTTATCTCCAGTTGCTACCATTTAGTTGAGCACTCTGACGAAACCGCCTCGGATAACGGGGAGGAAGGTGGGGATGACGTCAAGTCCTCATGGCCTTTATGTCCAGGGCTACACACGTGCTACAATGGCCGGTACAAACCGCTGCAACCCCGCGAGGGTGAGCTAATCGGAAAAAGCCGGCCTCAGTTCGGATTGGAGTCTGCAACTCGACTCCATGAAGCTGGAATCGCTAGTAATCGTGGATCAGCATGCCACGGTGAATACGTTCCCGGGCCTTGTACACACCGCCCGTCACATCACGAAAGTGGGTTGCACTAGAAGTCGGTGCGCTAACCGCAAGGGAGCAGCCGCCCAAGGTGTAATTCATGATTGGGGTGAAGTCGTAACAAGGTAGCCGTAGGAGAACCTGCGGCTGGATCACCTCCTTTCTAAGAGAGAACGTTCTGGTAATCGTCTTACGCCCCGCGATTGCGGGCGGCTTCGGCCGAGTGAGCGAGAGGCCAGACACCCCGGAAGCCGATCTTGGTCGGTCAATGGGAGCCTGAACTAAACCTTCTCTTTTTCGCTATCAGTCAACACCGATGGTCAGATCCGGCGTAGCTGTTTCGCACGTTCAACTGTGTCCTCGAAACCTTTTCGAGAGAGCTCGACCTTGGTACCGTCAGGCTTCGGCCTTGGCGGCCAACAACAGAGCAGCAGGTGCTTCAGCGCTTAGGCGCCGCCGGCATCTTGCCGGGCCTGTAGCTCAGTTGGCTAGAGCGCACCCCTGATAAGGGTGAGGTCGGTAGTTCGAATCTACCCAGGCCCACCACCTTTACCGCCCTCCATCGGCTATCATGATGGAGATGGGGCTGTAGCTCAGTTGGGAGAGCACCTGCTTTGCAAGCAGGGGGTCAACGGTTCGATCCCGTTCAGCTCCACCATCTCTCGAGTAACGTTTCAAGCCTCTGCATGAGGCTCAGTCTCCAGACATTGGAGCTTGAGCCTTGAGCAGCAGTGCTCAAGCCGCCTTAGGGCGCTGATAGTGGCATCTTTGCCGCTCAACGATTTTTGACAACTGAATAGATTGGGTAAATATAACTACAAGGCTGAGCAGCATGCCATTCCAGGTAGTCTCTGGGCGGCAAGCTGATTAGTGTTGAGTGTCTTTAGAATATCTGAGCAGCGTCGCATCTCGAGTCTGAGATGTCGGCAGCTGCTCCGGCGAAATGGACAAAACAACGTAGATGCTCCACGTTTCAGCGGTATTCACGCTGGTGTGTGCGAGTAAATTCTATGGTCAAGCTACTAAGGGCGCACGGTGGATGCCTTGGCAGAAACAGGCGATGAAGGACGTGGCAAGCTGCGATAAGCTTCGGGGAGCCGCACACAGGCGTTGATCCGGAGATTTCCGAATGGGGAAACCCACCCAGGCAAAACCTGGGTATCACCTACTGAATACATAGGTAGGATGAAGCGAACGGAGGGAAGTGAACCATCTCAGTACCTCCAGGAGAAGAAAGAAACCTCGATTCCGATAGTAGTGGCGAGCGAAATCGGAATAGCCCAAACCCGTTGCATTTCGGTGTATCGGGGGTTGTAGGGCCTGCAACAGTAGAGTTACCAATCTGGTCGATAGTTGAAGTCACTGGAAAGTGACTCCAAAGAGCGTGACAGGCGCGTAGACGAAATTGATCCAGACTCGAAGCAGGTACCTGAGTAAGGCGGGGCACGAGAAACCCTGCTTGAATCCACGGGGACCATCCCGTAAGGCTAAATACTCGTTTCTGACCGATAGTGAACCAGTACCGTGAGGGAAAGGCGAAAAGCACCCCATTGAGGGGAGTGAAAAGTACCTGAAACCGTGTGCCTACAAGCAGTGGGAGGACTATGCCCGTAAGGGAATGTCTGACCGCGTGCCTATTGCATAATGAGCCGGCTAGTTATTCTTGTCAGCAAGGTTAAGCGTGAGCGAGCCGCAGCGAAAGCGAGTCTGAATAGGGCGTTAAGTTGGCAGGAATAGACGCGAAGCGGGATGATCTACCCTTGGCCAGGTTGAAGATGGGGTAACACCCATTGGAGGACCGAACCGGTGTTTGTTGAAAAAAGCTCGGATGAGCTGAGGGTAGGGGTGAAAGGCTAATCAAATTCCGTGATAGCTCGTTCTCTCCGAAATAGCTTTAGGGCTAGCGTCGTGTGATTTGGATCGGTGGTAGAGACATGGATGGACTAGGGGGCTTTCCGGCTTACTGAATCCAACCAAACTTCGAATGCCGATCACAACCAGCACGGCAGTCAGACTGTGGGGGCTAAGCTTCACAGTCGAGAGGAAAACAGTCCAGACCGCCAGCTAAGGTCCCAAAATTACAGTTAAGTGGGAAAGGAAGTCGGAACCCTCAGACAGCCAGGAGGTTGGCTTAGAAGCAGCCATCCTTTAAAGAAAGCGTAATAGCTCACTGGTCAAGGGGTCCGGTGCCGACAATACAACGGGGCTAAAACTGTATACCGAAGCTGCGGATGTCCCGAAAGGGACGTGGTAGGAGAGCATTCTCTCGTGGTGAAGCGTGACTGGGAAGATAGGTGGACATTAGAGAAGAGACCCTGCCGGCATAAGTAGCGATAATGAAGGTGAGAACCCTTCACGCCGAAAGTCTAAGGTTTCCTGAGGAAGGTTAATCCGCTCAGGGTTAGTCGGTCCCTAAGTCGAGGCCGAAAGGCGTAAACGATGGATGTCCGGTTAATATTCCGGAACTCCCGATTTTTCGTTATCACGATGGGGTGACGCATAAGGATAAGCTGGACCTCCTATGGCTATGGGGTTCGATACGCGTAAGCTGGTTTCTCTAGGCAAATCCGGAGAGGCTTAACAGTGAGGTGTAAAGCAGTAAGCCGAATGGCTGAAAGCAGCTGATTTCATGGTGCCAAGAAAAACCTCTAAGGAGAGAAATTGGGAACCGTACCACAAACCGACACAGGTAGACGAGGAGAATATCCAAAGGCGCTCGAGTGAAAGCTTGTTAAGGAACTCGGCAAATTAGACCCGTAACTTCGGGAGAAGGGTCGCCCCATGGGGTGCATAGCCCAGAGTGGCCGCAGTGAAACGCGAACGGCGACTGTTTAACAAAAACACAGGTCTCTGCAAAGTCAAAAACGACGTATAGGGGCTGACTCCTGCCCGGTGCCGGAAGGTTAAAGGGAGAGGTTAGGGCGCAAGCCGAAGCTTTGAACTGAAGCCCCGGTGAACGGCGGCCGTAACTATAACGGTCCTAAGGTAGCGAAATTCCTTGTCGGGTAAGTTCCGACCTGCACGAATGGAGTAACGATCGTTCGACTGTCTTAACGAGTTGCTCGGCGAACTTGTAGTACCGGTGAAGATGCCGGTTACCCGCAGCTAGACGAAAAGACCCCGTGCACCTTTACTATACTTTTACTGTGAGTTACGGCCCTTGCTGCGCAGGATAGGTGGGAGGCTTTGATACCAGACTTTTGGGTTTGGTGGAGCCAACGGTGAGATACCACCCTGCGATTGTTGTGATTCTAACCTCCTTCCGTTATCCGGAAGAGGGACATAGTAAGACGGGTAGTTTGACTGGGGCGGTCGCCTCCTAAATTGTAACGGAGGCGCGCGAAGCTACACTCAGGTCGTTTGGAAATCGACCGTCGAGTGCAAAGGCATAAGTGTGGTTAACTGCGAGACCTACAAGTCGAGCAGATGCGAAAGCAGGCCTTAGTGATCCGGTGGTTCTGTATGGAAGGGCCATCGCTCAACGGATAAAAGGTACGCCGGGGATAACAGGCTGATCGAAGCCAAGAGTTCATATCGACGCTTCGGTTTGGCACCTCGATGTCGGCTCATCACATCCTGGAGCTGTAGAAGGTTCCAAGGGTTAGGCTGTTCGCCTATTAAAGTGGTACGTGAGCTGGGTTCAGAACGTCGCGAGACAGTTCGGTCTCTATCTGCTGTGGGCGTAGGAGATTTGAAGAGGGCTGTCCTTAGTACGAGAGGACCGGGATGGACGAACCTCTTGTGTTCCAGTTGTCCTGCCAAGGGCACGGCTGGGTAGCGAAGTTCGGTTGTGATAACCGCTGAATGCATATAAGCGGGAAGCACGCTCTAAGATGAGATCTCCCAACCCGTAAGGGAAATGAAGGGCCCAGGAAGACCACCTGGTTGATAGGCTGGAGGTTGAAGCGCAGTAATGCGTGTAGCTTACCAGTACTAATCGCCCGTTCGGCTTGTCCATAGAATTTACTCTGCGCAGTTGAAGTCCACTGTTC
This sequence comes from uncultured Acidobacteriaceae bacterium, assembly GCA_963752655.1. GTDB lineage: Bacteria > Acidobacteriota > Terriglobia > Terriglobales > Acidobacteriaceae > Edaphobacter. Next base: position 299,564 of record CAVVZK010000002.1, on the reverse strand, counting down.
TGGAGCATTCAACACAAGCTTTGTAGTTATATACGCAAGGTAAAGTGTCTACTCAATCTATTCAGTTGTGAACGATCGCGTGAGCGAACACTTCTCAAGTTTGCCGGTGAGTTTACCGCGAGGGTCACACCCGTTCCCATCCCGAACACGGAAGTTAAGCCTCGTTGGGCCGATGGTACTGCACGCGTAAGTGTGTGGGAGATTAGGTGATCGCCGGCATATTCTCAGCAAAGCCCACCGCAAGGTGGGCTTTTGTCGTGCCTGTCGTACTTGCGGCTAACCGCGATCTCTCATCAGAAATAAGCGAAGAGATTCGACCGGGCTGACGGGTGTAGAGGAACGCGGCTTGCGAAAAAGATCCTCGGTGTAGCGCGGCGGAACCGCTAGTCCATGCCACGCAAAATAGATCCGGGGTAACTGCAACCGGAGGTCCTGGGTTTGAGAAACGGCAATGTAGCTGACGGGAGCCTTTGCGGGTTTGCGGCAGACGGTCGAAGAGGGTGTCCAATAGTCCGCCCGCTGCGGCAACTTCTTCGAGGACTGATCTGAGGCGGGTCACGCGAGATTGCAGACTGTTGGCCCCGGGACTTGCTCGCAAGAATTCCAATGAAGGCCAGCAAGATGCCCTCACCTAAGCGAGGGCATCTTGCTTTCTCATGAAGACCGGGTCACCTTACGACAGTTTTTCCCGACCGCTTGTTACGAGAAGGCGAGAGCTAAACCGCAAGCTTCCTGCGGATAACTCCTGCAGCGCCGATCATCCCCGTGCCGAGCAAAAGGAGAGAACTGGGCTCCGGTGTGGCCGTCGTTAACCCATTGAGAAGGACGTTGCCTTCGCCGTTCTTACCGCCGTCGGCTTCGATCGAGACGAACTGGTCTCCAACGGGCTTGGTGAAGAATGGAGTTGCGAACGGGTCGGAGCCCGGGGTGGCGAAGTCTTGGCAGCTCGTTCCGAGTGTGCCAAGCACGCTCGAAAAGCAGACGTGGAAGCCTTCGGTGAGCTGAGTACTGCCAATCGAGAGGGAGAACGGGCTATCGATTGCTGACAGGTCCAACTGGACGAAGGTCGTCTTTGTGATTTCATTTTCAGGCTGACCGGAAATTCCGACGCCATTCTCCGACCCTCCTCCATGTTTCCCGTAAAGCAGACCGCTTCCTCCGAAGCCGTATGCCGTCACGGTGGTTGAGCCTGAGCCATAGACATGGGAGTGCCCGAGGGTGGTGTTTGCACCTGTGAAGTTGATGGTGTCGCAGAAGGCGGTGCCAGAGCACGCGGCGACAAATGTGAGAGCTGCTGCAAGTTTTAATTTCAAGTAGATCCTCGACACTGAGAGTTAGTTTTGCAATTTGATAGAGCGGTATGCATTCCACAGATTGCACGCGGTCTGCCAAAATCCGAGCCTTGGATTTGCAGGGCGAAGTTACCGCGTTTTGTCCGTAACTGGACACGCTGCCGCACCTACGGGAGGTAATGAGATCCGGGTGAACTGGCTTCGTTCCATTGATCTCAAAGCGATCGCATCATTTTGCAGGCCATTGCTCAAGAGAAAGGAAGAGAAGTAACTCCACCAGGAGATCTTTCGCTCAGTTTGACTTTCCATGGACCAGTCATTTGACAAGCCCAACCTTCTACTTCGTGCTCACATGGCGAGACCGCTTAGGTCAGAGCATCCTAAATTCTTGTGAGTTGTGACCCGAAGGTAAAGCAGCGCGCGCCTCCCTCGGGCTGTACTCGGCCGCCTTGGCGTATTGACGTGGCAGGTCACCTGCGATGCCAAAGCCTCACGCAAGTCCCTCCGTTTGCGTTACGGATCGCCCTCCGGTTCAATCCCTCGGAGCGCTCCCCCGACCTCCGGCCCTGACTCCCTTGCATGTTCTTCGGCGGAATCTTAGCTGCTCTATCGCCGGTCTTCTATACGTGACGTCTCCATAGGCCACGAAGGGTGCATACGGCAAGGAAGGCAGCCATAAGGAGGAACAGGGTACCCAACGAACGCACCTTGCCGGATCTGAAGCTTCCGTCCTTGGAGCATTCCTCAGCTCTGGACCAGCCAACAAAGATAGCGAGGTGTCGCAGGGCCGAACGCGGCGAAAGGAGTGAAATCCCCGTGCAAGCAAGCCAGAGTGCTATGCAGATAACACCTGTGTAGGCGAGGAAGTCGAGAACGATAGCCGGATGCCACTCTGGCGCTTGTTCAGGCCGGAAGAAGGGAATAGCCGTCCAATATAGTAGCGATGCGATCATGGCTTCATCCAACCTCTCGGGTTAGGCCCCCGGGCAGCGCCCGCGCCGGGAACTGGGGTCTCCTTTCCGCGCGGGCGTCTGGATCGACAACGTCGGGGAAGGCGGCTTGAACGACGGACATCAGACCGCACAGTGTGTGTCAGAACTTCACCAGGAAGGCAACGGTCATCCGGTTTTCACTGTTCCGCAGGTCCGGCGTCCATCCAGCAACAATGGATCCAGGAGCGCCTGTGTTTCCGCCCGGCGGAGTCACACCCCCCGGCCCGGTGAAATACGGCACATTGGCTGCGCGGTGGTTGTATTCGAGCCGGTACGTGAAATATTGGCTTGGCATATAGTCCACCGTCGCAGACGCGTCCCAGGCTTTGTATGAATCGCCCGGGTTCTCCGTGAAGTAAGGCGTTCCGGAGGTCGCATTGGCTCCGTTGATAGGCGGCAGAAGAACCAGGTAGCGCCCCGGATTGTTGATCCTGCCTCCACCGAGGGTAAGGGCGTAGCGATCGCGATCGAACCACAGGCGGTTGTAGAGCATCACTCCAAGAAAGCTCTGCTTCGGTCCACTGCTTCCGTTTCCAAAGCAGCTCACGCCGCCTCCGGTCTCGCACCCGATATCTCCGGTCAGGGTCAGGGCAGCTTTGCTGATCGTCCGTGTGGGGCTGTCGTAGTACTTGTATTCGACGCTATCGTCCGAGTGGTACCGTGTCCGCTTTGCCTGCCCCAGCGCGTCGCGGCCAAACGCGTACTGATTGCCCAGGAAGGACCATCGCGCGTTCGGCCGGTATAGCACCTGACCCCCGAAGCCGGGACGCCCGTTGAACCTCCCGTACGACTGCCAGCCATTGATGAACCATGGCTCGACTTTAAGCTTCGCAGTAGGAAACCATTGCACACGTACTCCGTTGAAGAACCATGGAGTGTTGGAGGAGACGTAAGAGGGCTGATAGGCCCAGTTATCAAACTGATAGTAGGAAAACAGGCCGACGTAGGACATAAAAATCCCAGCGTCCACGTTCACTCCGTGCTGGACATTGAAGTGGTACCCGCCATACGCCTCGGAAACATAACGGTAGGCGTCGGCAAGGTTCCATTGCCCCCGTGCTGGGCTTGCGTCGTTGCGCGGTGTGGTCTCCGAATAGAGCCCGAACTGTGTCATCAGGCGTGCGCGGACGTTGTCGTGGTGGAAGTCTCCGCCGACGCCCATCTGCGTTAGTTGCACCTCGCTTGACCGAAAGATCTCACTCGATCCGCTGATCGTATCGTCCTGCGGATGACGGAAGTCATAGGTGTAGTTCACATCGGCACGAATCTCCGGCGTGAAGAACTTGGTTGCGTAGGGCGTGTCCTTCGTACGCGCATTGCCGTTCAGCCAGGTGAAATCCGCAAAGGCAAATGGCTCGGCATGCGGGTCAGTCGGATCCGTGGAAGCCGTCTCCTGATCCGAGGGCGGAAGGGCAGGAGCAGATGCCTTCGCCGTAGTGTTGTGCTGCGTCGTGCGATCGATCGTCTGCTGCTGCTTTAGCTCCCTTAGCTCTTTTGCGAGTGCATCCAGCTTGTCTTCCAACTGCTGAACCTTTTGCTCCTGTGCCGTTGGTGTGTTCTCATCCTGTGCGGTTTGGGTCTTCTCCTGATTGGCCGTGATCTGCTCTGTGCTTTGCGCCTGCGCTCGCGTCAATAAAGATCCAAACGCGAGACTTAGCGATAGTGCGACACCAATCGGCCTCGCACTCCGAATAGCCAGTGCTCCTGCTGTTTTCACCGTAATTCTCTCTTTCCATTCGCCGTCAAATTTCTGAAAACATTACTGCGGCAGGATTGATTTCATTACAGGAGCGATAAGGAAGACATAAGGGCTTCGTAAGGAAGCAGTTCGGAGGTTTGCATCAGTCTCTGCCCTTGCTGTCTCAGCTAGAAGTCGATGCGGAGCGCCGCCTGTCCCGTCCGGTTCCCCGCATTCTCGGCCGTCTGCGGAGCACTCAGCACGCCGAAGGTGGATGGGTTGTCGATCTGTGTTGCGGGAGGCGCGAAGTTGGTGTGATTCAGAACATTCGTAAAGCTGGACTCGAAGCGGAGCCGGACGTTCTCTCGAATTGTTAACACCTTGGCTGTGCCGAGGCCGATCGCGATCGTGTTGGGTCCCTGCAGGATGCCAACCCCCGCATCTCCGAAGCGGCCTGCGCCAACCGGTGTGGGAGCAAAGGCGGCCACATTGAAGAAGCGCTGCCGTGAATGACCGCGGTAGAAATCCTTGGAGACAACATCAGGCCGCAGCGTGGCTCCGCGGTTGATCACGTTTGTATTGGATTGGTCGTTCGTCCCCGGCAGACCAGCGGCCGTCAACGGGCAGGCTCCACCTGCGGTCGTCTGTAACTGGCACCCCCCGGGGCTGATGCTCGGCGTCAACCAGGGGCCGGTCTCCAGAAGCGACACCGAGTTCACCTCCCAGCCCCCTACCACGCGGCCTAACCAGCCGGAGGTCACGTGGGCGCGACCCGGTCCCCAGGGCAGTTGATAGGCGCCGGAGATAAGCGCGCGCTGACGACGTGTGCCGGACACATTTCCATAGTTCCGGCCGATGTTGAAGCGATCCGTAATCGGAACGCCATAGTTCACCTCACCGGCGAAGCCTCCGGGCGTGTCGCCCTGGTTGTCCGCCAGATTGCTGGCCAGGGTATAGCTCGCATCGAAATACAGCCCGTGTGCAGCGGTGTGGGTGACCTCCGTCTCCAGTGCGCTGTAGTTTGCGCGGCCGGCGTTGAAGGTGCTGTAGAGCGTAAACCAGTTCGGGTAGGGCGCTCGCGGGTCCACATAGGGGCTGGCCGCCGTGGTCTGGTAGGGAGTGCTGCTTGCCTGTATCTGGTTCAAATCCTCGGTAATGCTGAGCCGGTAGGTGTGCATGCCGACATAGCTGGCACGGAGAGTGTCGTTCCGTGTGATCTGCCGCTCAAAGGTTACGTTCCATTGGCTCGCTTGGGGATCGCGATAGTTCGGGTCCACGCCCTGGTCAAGGCCACCACCTCCATACTGAATGCCCACGGTCGTTGGAGCCGTGTTTGGAAACTGGATAAGCGGATGGGTACCGATCCCATCCGTTACGAGGCTGTTGGAATAGGTATGCAGGTTCGAGGTCGGATTGCCGCTGTTGTTGAACGAGAGCGGCCCAAGATTGGTTATCGTGTACAGGCCAAAGCCTGCACGAAGGACAGTTCGGGTGTCGCTGAACGGCCGGTAAGCAAACCCCACGCGTGGTTGCACGTTGCCCCAGTAGGTGTTGCGCAGGCCGCGGGGGAGGTGGTCCTGGCTGGCGGTGACATACTTCGTGCAGGGAAGGGACGTTTGATGGAGGTTGCATGCGTTGAACGATTGCTGGAAGGCGAGGTTGGACGCTTGGAGGTTGTTCTTGGAGAGATAACTCGGTAACTCGTCGGGAACTACGATCGAATTCGTTCGCTGGTCGAAGTTCGCTGCGTTGCCGCCCGCCAGGTAGAAGGCAGGCAGCACACTCCAGCGCACGCCGTAGTTCACCGTCAGCTTCGGTGTCACCTGGAACTCATCCTGTGCAAAGACGCTGGTCTGCCATGCGCTTCCGGCGACGTCTGGACTCGACACCGCAAAAAAGAGCGTTGTCGGGGCACCGATGAGCAGGTCTCCGAAGCTGTTGCCGGTAAAGGTAGGCTGAAAGGTAAATTGGCCGAAGTCGTCTGATGGTAGAAACAGCTCCGTATCCTGGTACCGCACACGCCGGAGGTCCACGCCACCTTTCAGGGTGTGTTTGCCAACAGCGAGCGTTACGTTGTCCGTGAACTGGAGCGTGCGCGACTCGGTCAGGCCAGTCTTGTCGCGTCCAATCGGCGTAAATCCAGTACCGGCGCTGAAGTTGAACGTCGGAAAGGCATGCGTCTCCGGATGTTGACTCATGTCCACGTTCTGTAGCTGCAACTGCGACAGAGCGGAAGCGCCAGAGATCCCAAAGCCGACAGAGGTAGTCACATCCGTAAAGCCAAACCGGAACTCATTCAGGAGGTGGGGTGTGATGGAAAAGGTGTGGGATACGAGCAGACTGCGATTGTGAATGCTGTCCACATCATTCGGAAGGAAGGCATTCGCGTAGTTCTGGGTCATGTTCTTGCGGCTGAACCGTGCGTAGAAAGACTGCTTCGGGTTGATGGTCTGGTCCAAGCGAAAGTCGGCACCGTCCGTCGCCGCAGGAGTCGCCTGGAAATGCTCGTAGTTGTAGCTCGACTGCCCCGCCCGATTTGGCAGGGGATAGTACGTCAGCAATGCCTTCGCGGTGTTGCTGATCTTTGCAGGATCGATTACCTGCCCACCAAGGGCTGTGAGATCTCCGCCTCGTTCCGCCGCCGTAGGAACCAGGAACTGCTGTGTTACCGACGTCGTCCTCCGATTCGCCTCGTACGTCGCGAAGAAGAACGTTCGGTTGTGACCGTCGTACAGGTGCGGGATTGAGACAGGCCCGCCCAGGGATCCGCCAAAGGTGTTGAACCGTTTCGGTGCCTTTCCGTTGAAGCCATACGGAGATGCATCGAGAGCGTCATTCTGCAGGTATTCGAAGGCGCTCCCGTGATAGTCATTCGATCCACTCTTCGTAATGAAGGTCACGTCCCCGACCTGCGAAAACTCTGCGCTGTTGTTGAAGGCCGTAACCTTGAGCGCAGCGATGCCTTCCTGAGACGGATACGCGTCCTGGAGCGCTCCATTGGAGCGCACGTTTCCCGTAGAAATACCATCCACCGAAAAGTTCACCATGGAAGAGCTGGCGCCACCCACCGCGATGTTTCCCTGGCTGTCCTGCTGGACGTTAGAAGACAATCCCAGCGATCCGAGCGGGCTTGTGGTGGTTGCGCGATTGTTGAGCGGCAGCTGCGTCAGCTGTAGATTGCTCTTCTCGTCGCCGATGATTCCGTTCTCCGTGTTGATATTGGTCGACTGAGATTCCACGTTTACGACCGTGTTCTCTGACGCCAACGCCAGCGACACCGGAAGCCGCAGTTCTTGCCGTGACGCGAGCAGAACAGAACTGGCGACTCCATCCGAAAAGCCCTCGCGCTGAACCGTGATGCGGTACTCGCCTGGCTTCAGATTCTCAACACTGAAGTCCCCGGCGTCGTTCGACGCCGTAACTCGATCCGTGTTCTCGGCGATCGAATGTACGGTAACTCGGCAACCAGGTATCACGGAGCCGCTCGCATCCTGTACCGTTCCGTGCACTGTTCCGAAGGTGGATTGCGCAAGACAAAGAATCGAAAACGCCTGAATAAAAAGAAACAACAAGAGGTTGCGGACGTTACGGGTTATATGCCTCATTCGCGCGAAAGAATTCTCGCGGTCTTTCCCCGAGCGAGTCTGCAAACAACGGTCCACAAAAGGTTCAGCGTGCGTCATGATCGTCTCCTGGCCAGTCAGGACGTATTTCAAGCGCGGCATACTCAGGAAGGCATAAAGACGATTTCCGACATATCTTTACTGCTTTCTTATGTGCATTTCGCTTAATGTTTAGCAGGGCAAGCAAATATGAGAACCTTCTCGATCAAGTCCGTGCTCTGGTCGATGGCAGCTTCCATACTTATCCTCGTTTCTGGAGCGATCACCGCGGGGCACGAGATTGGGCCCGCTGCTTCCATTCCGCTCTACCTCCTGATCACGATGATTGTGGCTCTGCGGGCTGGCTTTGGCGCCTCCATCGCCGTCGCGATCTGTGCGACCTTTGGGCTTGACTTCTTCTTCACAGACCCGCGTTTCACCCTGAGCGTCACGTCAGGACAGGACCTCTTTGCCCTGGTCACATTCGCCGGCGTATCTCTATTGGTTAGTCATCTTTCGCACCGCATTCGCTCTAACTCCGACAAGTTGCATCGTGCAGAGGAGCAACAGCGTGCGCTCTATGAACTCTCGCGCAGTGCACTGCTCATTGACTGGAAGACATCTGTCTCCACGCAGGTGTGCGCACTCGTGCATGAGAAGTTTCGTTTACTGGGAGTCGCACTCTGGGACGAGAGGGAAGAGAGCTTCGCCTATGCAGGCGATGCCGCCTCGGCCTCGCAGACGCTGCAGGCATCCCTTAGGGCGGTTCGAAACTACGATCTGCCCGCAAAAGCTGAAACGATCCGCCTTCTCCGCTTCGGCGTGCGCCCAGTCGGGGCCGTACTCTTCCGAGGGCCGCTCGATCCTCTGATCGCGGACGCGGTCGCTACCCTGATCGCGACGCATATGGAAAGAATCAAGGCACTCAAAGCGGAGGTGCTGGCGGAGTCGCAGGTTGTCTCCGAGCAGCTTAGGACCACCGTTCTCGATGGTTTGGCACACGCCGTCAAGACGCCGCTGACGACAATCATTTTGTCGAGTTCCGGGCTGCGCGAATTGGGAGCCCTTTCCGATCTGCAAGCTGAGCTCGCCCAGGTCATAGAGAATCAGGCCTCTTACCTTGCCTCCTTGACCGATAAGCTACTGCGCACGAGCAAGCTTGAGAGCCGAGAGGCTCTGATTCTGCCTCGCCCGGTCGAGTTTCGCGCGCTCTTTGAATCGGCCATTGCAGAGCTTCGGGTGGAGCACGACACTGATCGGGTAAAAGCCAGCTTCCCTTCCGAAACACCAATGCTTGATGCAGATCCCGATTTGCTCCGGATGGCGCTCGTCCAGGTTCTGGAGAATGGCCTGAAATATAGCCCCGACGGCTCGGATTTGAAGGTTCGTCTCACGGCAGACCAGGACACCCTGGAGCTCTCCGTGCATAACGAAGGAACGTTTATACCGGTACGTGAACGCGCGCTGATCTTCGAACGCTACTTCCGCAGTCCGTCAACTCAACACGGTGCGCCCGGCACCGGCATCGGACTCTCTGTCGCGAGGCGCGCCATCGAGGCACATGGCGGGTGCATCCGGGTGCAAAGCGATGCCGACACGGGCACGACATTCCAAATATCACTACCCTACTCGGGAGAGACCAATGCACCAAGGTTCCGTACTCATTGTTGAAGACGACACCGCTCTGAGGCACAGCCTTGCAAGCATGCTCCGGGCGCTGGGATTTGAAATCATCGAAGCTGCGAATGGCGAGATGGCGATCGCGGAGCTGCGCAATCGTAGCTTCGAGGTAGTTCTCCTTGACCTGAACATGCCGGGAATGGGCGGAATGGCCGCGTGTAAAAAACTCCGCGACTTCTTTCCCCCGTTGGCGATCATCGTACTCACGGTTCGGGACAGGGACGAGGATCGAGTGGCAGCGCTCGATGGAGGTGCGGACGATTATGTAACGAAGCCGTTCCGCTTTCCAGAGCTGGCCGCCCGGATCCGCGCGGCAGTGCGTCGGCGACGTCAACCGGACGGAAACGCGACGCGCACGTTGCAGATCGGCGAAGTCTGTCTTGACCCCCTTGCGTATCGTGTCACCAAGAGCGGCAACCAGATCCATCTGACGCCAAAGGAGTTTGAGCTCCTGCATTTGCTAATGCGACATGCGGGGCGGCCGCTCACACATCAGCGTCTGTTGACGACGATCTGGGGCGAAGAGTACGGCGGAGAACGCGAGTACCTCCGAACCTACATGAGTCAGCTACGGCGCAAGTTAGAGATGAACCCAACAGATCCACAGTACCTGCTGACCGAGAACTACGTCGGATACAGATTCAAGCAGTCGTAATGCGCTTATGCCTTCCTCATGCCTGTGCGGCAACAATCAGACATTGAGGTCTAAGATGATTCGCGCACGCCACACTGCCCTTGTGCTCGCCTTCGTTGCGTTCTGCTCACCCGCTTACACGGAGGCGCAAACAGCAACCACCTCCGATCGGCAGATACGAGCCTTGGCCCAGATAGCCCATGGTCGCGCCGAGTTCTTGCTGCTTGCCGCTTACTTCAAAGAAAGATCGCGGCTGTACGAAACGCTCGCAGCAGGGCAGCAACACGCTCTGGCCAGAGAACTCGATCATCCCAGTGCTGGATCGAAGTATCCGACCGCCGCTGATCGCGCTCGACGCCTCTACGAATACTATGCAGCAGTCGCAGAGTCGGCGCGCCAACGCGAACAGGACTACGCACGAAAGGCGAACGGCGCCACTGAAAAATAGTCGTGCTGCATCGCTTAGACCACCTTCGCTCGAGCTCGCAACGGCACGGTCTGCGCCTTACACAGCAGGTCAGGGCAGCACTGTCTTAACCTCGAAGCATCCAAGGGCTCAGCGATGGCCCTGCTGCCCCAGGTGAAGTTCCCCGTGTGGATGGACTCCGATTCTAACCGCCATCTTCAATGCGCCCAAAGAAAGCCAAACGATGCCAAGCCAAAGTAATCGCCGCATGGACCGGTGTCCGGCTGATAGAGGAAGCGGTTTCGGAAAGTTGTTCATGCCATCACCCTGGCTCATGCTAGGTGGCAAGCCATCATGGAGGCATAAAGGCCTCCAGCGCACCTGCATGGAAGCCGGGCGAAGCCATGCGCCGTCAGTCAGGGCAATCCATCAACACGATGCAGCTTCGACCTACACTGCTTCCGCGGGCGCGCCCGCCACTCGCTCGAGCAGGAATCCCCTTGCAGGCCCGGACTGGGGGTCTCACTCGCCTTCGTCCTCTTCTTCGCACTCCCATCCACAGCTCGCGTCACGTACAAGCCGCAGCGCCCTCCTCTACCTCGTTCCCGCGGTGGCGTATCCCTCCAACTCACCTCGCGAAACCCGTGCATGCCGAGGGCTGGTCGAGTAGACCCGCCCCCACGCACGTCGCAGCTGCCGCGTCGACTCGAAACCCGCCCGCTCCGCCACGTTCTCAATATCCAGCTGGCTGTGGCTCAACAGTTCATGGGCCAGCGCTACCCGCAAGCCATTCCGATAGTCGACAATGGGCATCCCCACATGCTCATGAAACAGCCTTGACAGGTGACGTCCGCTCGCGCCCGCAATCGACGCCAGCTGCGGCCGCGTCCACGCCCTCGTCGGATCTTTTGCGATCGCATCCTGCACCCGATGGATCGCAGGATGGATGTGGTTTCTGCCCTCCAGCCACGGCGAGATCTGCGGATCCGATCCGCTCCGTCGGAGGTACACAACCAGGTATCGAGCCACCGCCAGCGTGCACTCCCGTCCGATCATCTGGTTCAGCAGATAGAGTGTGAGGTCGATACCCGACGTCACACCCGCGCACGTGTACACCTCTCCGTCCTGCACAAATAACCGGTTCGTCAGCACCTTTGCCCTGGGAGCGATGCGAGTCAGCTCGACGCAGTCCATGTAATGTGTCGTACAGCTGCGTCCGTCCAGCAGCCCCGCACGCCCCGCGAATAGCGCGCCAGAGCAGATGGTCACGAGCTTATGGCGCGTGGTCACCTTCGCCTTCAGCCAGTCCACAATAGCCTTCTCTTCCGCCCGATCCCTTTCCCTGTGGACGTACAACGGGCCCTTTAGCGGCCGATGCACCTGGCCCACGATCATGACGATCGAGTCGTCTGGAAGCTCCGGCGGGAAAGGCTCGATCTCCGCCAGCACCGCCCCTACCGAGGTCTCGACCGTCTCGCTCGCCGCCACAAACTTCACCGCAAACGAGACCTCCTCCTGCACCGCATTTGCCCTGCCCAGCACCTCAAGCGGGCCCGCAATGTCCAGCAGGGTCGCCCGAGGCGGCAGAACAACAATGACCGGAACAGTCCGTGGCACCATCACATCCATCTCTCCTGACGCCAGCCGAAACGCTCTCGACCGTCGAATGAAGCATAGGCCATCCGGTCGCTCTGCAAAAGCCCCTCTCGGGACAGATACCGGACAGAAACGGCCATCTCACATCGCATCCGGCGAGACGAGCGACCGCTGCTCTATTTCGCGACCGAAGGCGCTCCCGACATCCATCCAGACGCGAGGCTCGCCATCGCTCGCGTCATCGCACTCTCGCGCTTTATCTTTGGCGAGAGGATCACAAAAGCGCCCGAGTTCGAGATGTAGATCCGCTCAAACAGGGACGTCGGGATCAGCCCGCCGATCTCCCTTGCGTCCTCGTCGTATCGCATCCCCTGCGCGAACACATCCCACTCTCGGCTCCCAAGCTGCAGCCGCACATGCCTGACCTCCGTCCTCTTCCGCTCGCCTTCGTCATCCTGCACAAAACTGCCGAGCGTTTCGGACGCATGGTTCTCGGTCCTATCGAAAAGCACGGTCGACGCTGTGCCTGTATCCAGCACCAGGTCGCGCGCTCGCGGCCCGTCCTCGACCACCGTGGCCCGTAGCGTAAGCGGTCCGTGGGCAGACGGCGTGTCAGCGAGCCTGCCCGTACTGATCCTCGCTCCGCCCAGACGGCTGAGCAGCTCGCCATACTCGTCGAACTCGATCGTACGATGACGGTAGTCGATCATGTAATCAGCGCGGCCCAGCGTGTCCTGCCCCAGCACTCCTCGGATCGCAGGATCCAGGGCACGCAACCCCCTGAGTTCCCTCACCTGCAGCAGCCCATGTTCCGCAGTCGTCGGCCCGATCGTGACTCTCTGCGCGACGGCAAACTCCGTCGGCCTCTGTCGCACCAGGGTTCTCACCGTGTGGCCGTGCTGGACCGTGAGGTGTAGCTCCTGCGCCAACTCGCGGTCTGTAGCAGAGCAGCTGGAACCGGTGTCGAGCAGGAAATCGAATGGCCCGCTCCCGTTGATGTACACCGGCACCAGGATCGCGAAATCATTTACGAGCCGGAAGTGCACAGTCGATCCGACCCGGTCCTCGGCTCGCACCAAACGCGCCCAGTCGCAAAGGGACACCACGCACAACAGCAGGACACGCGCCACTGCCACCCATGCTCTGCTCGTCGCCACAGAGGAAACAAAAAAGATGCGCGGCCTGGCGATCGACAAGCGCGGCGCACCTTCATGTCGGAACAACTTGCTTAGAGGAGAGAGCATCCGGGGGCAGCCTCCTTGGCCGTCATCCAGAAGCCTAGGTTTCTCCACGGTGTCCCGAAAGCAGCTCCGGGGCCATAATGTGGACAGAATCGGCCATCCACATTAGCCCCTCCCCCGAACGAGGCCCGGCTCTCGATCACTCCTTCAAATCGACGCCGATCGAGTCAAGTTGCGTCACGACCTCGGGTGAGAGCTGAAGTTCGGCTGCGCCGAGGTTCTCCCGGAGATGTTCCACGGACGACGTACCGGGAATGAGCAGTATGTTTGGAGACCGCTGGAGCAGCCACGCCAGCGCCACCTGCATAGGAGTAGCATCGAGCGCCGCCGCTGCCTCATTGAGGCTGGATGACTGCAGCGGCGAGAACCCGCCCAGGGGGAAGTAGGGCACGTAAGCTATGCCCTGCGCCGCGAGAGCGTCAACAAATGCGTCGTCAGTGCGCTGGGCCAGGTTGTAGAAGTTCTGAACGCACACAATCTCGGCTATGGTCTGTGCCGTGGCCAATTGCTGGGGTGAGACGGTGCTCAGACCGATATGCCGAATGAGTCCCTTCTGCTTCAGTTCGGCGAGCGCTGTCAGTGGCTCCTCGAAGGGTTCATCGGTCGGTTCGCTCAGGCCCCCCAGGCGGAGATTGACGACATCCAGCCTATCCAGGCCGAGATTTCGCAGGTTGTCATGCACCGCGTCGATAATTTCCTGGCGTGAGCGGGCGTGCGGCCATGAACCGTCCGCGCCGCGGCGCGCGCCCACTTTGGTCACGATTACGAGCTCATCCGGGTAAGGATGGAGTGCCTGCTTAATGAGTTGGTTGGTTACATGAGGGCCGTAAAAGTCGCTCGTATCGATGTGGTTCACGCCACAGGCGATTACCTCGCGCAGAACAGCGATCGCACCCGGAACATCGCGCGGGGGTCCCCAAACCATCTTGCCTCCGTCCTTTCCCGCGAGCTGCATGGCGCCATAACCCATCCGGGCTACGGTAAGTGAACTGCCGGGGAAGGTGAATGCACCGCCTAAATTAGGTCGAGTCGTCATTGTTTCTCCTCTGTGGTTGCAAGTGGGTGTGTTCAAACACTATGCTTTGGAGTGTTAGATGAAGGAAGCTTCAGGTTAGGACTTCGTATTTGGCGCAACAGACACCAGGCCGCTCGGAGCCGCGAAAGACGCCGGTCCAGGCGCGTTCCGCCGCAAGTGTTGACGCGATTCTGAACGCCACTGTTCAGGTTTTGCTGAGGGTCGGAAAGGAGAAACTGACGACAACGCGTGTTGCAGCGCGGGCTGGGGTGTCTGTCGGAACGCTGTACCAGTACTTTCCGAATAAGACCGCTTTGCTGCGGGCTGCTCTCAAGCTTCACGTGGAAGAGATCGTCGCAGAGGTGGACAAGGTTTGCGTAGCGGAGCGTGGACACCCGGTGGAACAGATGGCCGAGGCGCTGGCAGTGGCGTTCCTGGCAGTGAAGATGCGTGACCCGAAGAAGAGCCGCGCACTCTACGCCGTAAGTTCCGATCTGGAGGGCAAGACAATTGTGGCCAGCACAGCGGTAAGAGTGAATGAGGCAATCGCTGGGCTGCTTAAGAGCGCGCCCGAGGTGCTGACGAGGGACCTGCGATTGATGGCTACAGTTCTCCAAAGCACCATCGCGGGAATGAAGCGCCAGCTGCTGGAGTCAGATATCGCAGAGGCTCAGTTCGAGGTGATGCAGCGCGAGTTGGTGTTAGTGGTACGAACGTATGCTCGGGCTTGCGTGGCTAAGTAACCGCGGATCGCAGAAATCCCGTCGTAGTAAATTGCAGGGCAGCTTTGACAGGTCTTGCGCGTAAGCTGCTAACTACTGGTCGCACCCGGCGATAAGAATAGGACGAGGTGGCGAACGGCTTTTTGCTTGCAAAGGAGTCCCAAGCGTAAACGGTTGGCCATCTCCATGTTCTTCGTCGAGGTAAGCTAACCCTATCCGAGCCGCGCAAGTCTCCGCTGAATACCAGGAACCAGGCATCTGCTCTACCCCGGCCAGCGCAACATACGTTTCGATCTGACGGTGCATATATCGTATGTGCCCGCTCACGCTTTGGAACTACCCTGCTCACAGGTTTGATGAACGTATTTCGCAACCGATAAGCCAGATCCAAGGAGTTCCTATGACCAGTGATTCTGTAGCTGTATCCGGAAGTTGGTCAGTCCGTGTTTTCACCTTTGCGGCCGGTCTCGACAGGTTCGGAATGGGCCTTCTTCGCTTCGGTTTAGTAGTCGTTCTTCTTTGGATCGGCGGTCTGAAGTTTGCTGGTTACGAAGCGGACAGCATCGTCCCACTGGTGGCCAATAGCCCGTTCGCCAGCTTCATGTACCACCATCCTGCGCCTGAGTACCGTCAGCACATGAACAAGGAAGGGGAAGTGAAGCCAGCCAACCAGGAATGGCAGCAGTCAAACAACACGTACCTCGTCTCCAACGGTCTTGGCATCATCATCGTAACTCTGGGTTTACTGATTGCGCTCTACCCATTGCTTCCGCAAGCCTCGGCACTCGGCAGCGGCCTCCTGGTCTTGATGTCATTTACAACCCTGTCTTTTCTGGTGACGACGCCCGAGGCCTGGGTGCCAGCTCTTGGCGACGTGCACCACGGCTTTCCCTATCTATCCGGAGTGGGCCGGCTCATCATCAAGGATGCCATCATGCTCGGCGCGGCAGTGGTGACCATGGCTGATTCCGCGAAAACCTACCTTCACCTCTTAGACACGCGTTCGCCCCGGTCTTAAAATCCTGTACCTTAAGCGGCTATTCTTTTCGGTTCGGATCCATAGGAGACACCATGACCCGCAGGAACTTCTTTGCCGGCGCGGCCGCCACCGCAGCCATCACTACATCCTCCGCCATATCGAAAGCGGAAGAATCGTCTTCGATCGGCATCCCCGTAACCCACGTTCGTTATATTCAGGCCGACGGCGTCAACGTCTTCTACCGCGAAGCGGGCCCCACCCATGCGCCTGTCGTCCTGCTCCTTCACGGCTTCCCGACATCCTCCTTCCAATATCGTGAGCTCATCCCGCGCCTCGCGGACCGCTACCACGTGATCGCGCCCGACCTTCCCGGCTTCGGCTTTACCGAGATCTCTGCCGAGCGCAACTACACCTACACCTTTGAAGCCATCGCCAAAACGATCAATGCCTTTACCGAAGCTCTGAACCTCACCCACTACGCCCTCTACGTATTCGACTACGGCGCACCGACCGGCTTTCGACTCGCCATGGCCCATCCCGACCGAGTCACCGCTATCGTCTCGCAGAACGGCAACGCCTACGAAGAAGGTCTTGGTGATGCCTGGGCGCCCATCCGGCGCTACTGGCGCGAGCCTACGCTCGAGAATCGCAATGCCATCCGCCCAGCACTGACGCCCGCAGGCATGAAGCACGAATACTCCGTCGGCATCGCCGACCCCCAACGCATCGCACCCGAAGGCTACACTCTCGACGGCGCTCTTCTCATGCGCCCCGGCAACGTCGACATCCAACTCGATCTATTCCTCGATTACGCCAACAACGTCAAGCTCTACCCGGCCTTTCAGAAGTACTTCCGCGATCACCATCCGCCACTGCTCGCCATATGGGGAGAACACGATCCCTACTTCATCCCGGCCGGAGCGAAGGCCTTCACCCGCGACATCCCGCACGCGAAGGTAGAGTTCCTCGACACGGGCCACTTTGCGCTTGAAACGCACGTACAGGAGATCGCGACGTCCATGCGCACCTTCCTCGCCAGCAACAAGATCTAGCCCCGAAAGCGCTCACGCCAGGCATCCGCCTGCCCCAAGGCTACTGCGGAGGTTTGGCCGCGTCGTTCGATTGCTGGGCCGCTCGATCCAACTCCCGTTGCGCCTCCGCCAGCTTACGCTGCGCTTCTTTCTGCGCTCCCGCTGCATCCCGGTTGGCACTTCGAACCTGATCCTCCGCTGCCTTAAGTTGCTCCGCTGCGCGGCGCGCAGCCTCCGTCCTACCCTCCGCCGCTCGGCGCGTGCCCTCATTCCCGCCCTCAGGGAGGAGGGTAAGCTTCGGAGGCAGAGGAGGAAGCGGCGGCAGCGGAGCGATGCTCCCCTTCTTCAACGAGATGTCGCCCTGGCTCGTATTCACCCGAAGCAGCGGCCCGCCCTTATTCACCGTGCCCGAGATCGTCGGATGGTTCTCGCTGCCACCGCTCGGAAGCGAAAACTCATTCTCAACCTCACCGTTCGCCGTCTCCGCCTGTATAACGAATCCCGCGTCGTTCGGTACCGTTACGTTCACTGACCCGTTGCGGTTCTCCACCGTGACGTTTCCCAGCGGCGGCGCGAGCGTCAGATCCACCGAACCATTGTGGTTGGTCACTGCGAGATCACCGGTAACCCGTTCCAGGGTGATGTTCCGATTGCGGGTATTCAGGGTCACCGGTCCGGCCATCTGGTTCGCCGACAGGTCCGCGTTCGGGCTGATCTCGATCTCGCCCTCCAGCCGGGCAAGCTGAAAGTCCGTCCGGCTCGTGTGGAACCGAACTGGCCCGCTCACCCGCTCCAGGTGCGTCGTCCCGAAGAACTCCCCGCTCATCGACAGTGGTCCGCTCATGTCCGAAAACGTCAGGTCCTTTCCGTGACCCTCAATCGAGAGTGGCCCCGTAATCGTATGGGCAGAGAACGAGGAGTCCCCGTTGTTGATGTGCCCGGAGACCGGCCCGTGGATCCCATTGAGCTCGACATCTCCATGGTTCGCCGTTACGGACAGCGGGGCCTTCAACGAACTCACGCGCACATCCCCCCGATTTGCGTTCACTGTCAGAGCCGCGCTCGCCGGCACGGTGACCGTCAGGTCCGCGCGTCCTCCCTCGACCGCCGGCATCGTCACAACCAGGCTGGTCCCGCTCCCGTCGATCCTCGGCGAGAGCTGCTGCGCCCTCGACTCCGCCTCGGAGTCCGACCTGGTGAAAACCTCCTTGTGCGCCGTCACGTGAAGCTGTCCATCATCGCTCGTTCCAACGACCGTCACATCCCCGCGTGGGTTCTGGACCGACACGGCCGAATTCTCAGGGCAGGGATGCGAGATCGTCTGATCACTCTCATGCTTGTCCCCAAGAAACTCATCGATGTTGTCCGGATTGATGCTGAAGCCATGGTCGAAGAACTCGTTCGAGTGGTTGCGAACCGCGCTGAACACCAGACCCGTCCCAGCCAGCAGGATCAGCAGTGTCACTACACCCCCGCCAAGCACCCGGCGCGACCGCGGAGCTGACGCCGGAAGATCTCGCTGCGTCGCCTGGTCGAAGCCCCACTCCCCCAGCCGGATCACGCCGATCGCGATCAGCAGCACCGGCCACCAATGCCCGTACCACTCCCAGAGCAGCATCCTCGGCAGACGTCCAATCTGAACCAGGAGGAAGATCACGCCCACTGCGATCACCAGCAGAGGTCCGACGATCGAGGTTCTCCTTAGACCGCGCATCTGCGCCCGTTGCAGGTCGCGCTGCGCCCGGAACATGTCCCGCTGCATCCGGGCCTGCTCTCGTAGCACCTGCCTCTGGTAGCGCGGATCCACCGCGTACGGAGGTCCAGGGTTCGGGGGATACGGTGGTGGAGGATAGTTCGCCATGGCTAATTGCCCTCTCGATCCTGCGGAGTGATAGCAACATTTGGCGAAGCCGCAACCGGCTCAGGCGGAACCCCGGTCGGCGGAGGCACATACGGGAATGGCGGAGGTATCACGGACGAGTACGCCGTCCGTTCAAAGAACGTCATCACGCCGCCCACAATGATGAACAGCGGCCAGCTGCGCCCCCACGACAGGATGTTGAAGGTATCCAGAAGAAACAAAACGCCCACAAGCACGATCCACACCGGCCCGCGTGCCGCGCGAAAGAGCCTGAGCCGGTAAGCGGGTGTCCCGTCGTCGGCTATTCCCCCGCCCGTCTCCATCATCTTGTGCACAAAGACCCACACCCCGATCCCGATAAGCAGGAAGGGAATTAGCTTCTCGATCGGCAGCCAATGGAACAGGCCGCTGTTGCCTATCAGGAAGATGACCCCGAGGCCGATCAGGACAAGCGCCCCGACAGGCACGCGGTTCCCTCTCCCGCTCGCGGCAGGGTACGCGAAGTCCGGAGATCGCGGCGGGTTTACGGACGCGTACGTCTCCGACGGCGTGCCCCAGCTCCCCGCAGGTGAGCCCTCGTAGGCAGCGGCCCGCGGTGGCGCATAAGGCGGTGTGTATGGCGGAACGGGAGGAACATAGGCGCCCCCCGCCTGTTCAGCACCGCTTGCCGCTGCCGGGTAGACCGGCTGCGGTGGCGCACCGGCGCCCGCCGGTCCCGTCGAAGCTCCCGTCGCGCTCGGCCAGGCCCGGCCAAATCCCAGCCGCTCCCCGATGTCGTTCAGCCCAAACGGATTCGGCAGAGGTGTTCCGTCTCGGCGAGCACGAGCCGTATGGTGCGCCTCGATCGCCTGGTAGAACACCCATCCCGCGACAAACAAGCCAAAGATGCCGTTGTGGTCCGCGAGCGACGTCAGGATCGCGAACACCACCAGGTGCACAACGCCCTTCGCATACTGCCCGTTATAGAACGCACCCACGCCCGGAATCAGGCCAAGCAGCGCAGCCAGACCAGGATGCGGACCGGTCGAGAGCGCCGGGTTCACCGGTGGCATCGAGCCTTGAAAGTTGTAGTTCACTCCCGAAGACGTCCCGCTGAACCCGTAGGCACTCGCTCCCGTCCCCTGGCCTCCGGCGCCCGCCGCCTCAGGTCGGTCCGCAGCCGCAACCTTGGCCACCAGGCATGGCTCACAAAAGATCGCGGAGCCCACGTTTCGAGCATCTGCTGCAGATAGGGGTTTGCCGCAGTTCTGGCAATAGGCAACTCGTTCTTCATCAGGAAACCGTGAGTCGTTCATACCGTTCCCCTTTCCTGGGCGGGCGGATTGATCCTTGAAACAAAATCAAACAATGTCGCTGGAGCCTCACACTGAAACCGAGCTGGCCCTTCCACGTCTTGATTCAGACCCGCCAGCACCCGCAGGTCCTCTCGCAGAGGCTCCCGTCGGCTCGTACCCGGGCTTGCCCTCCGAGGTTTGCTCTGGCTCTTCGGCTCCGTACCCTTCACCTTCCCGCTCGGATCGCTTCCGTTCTCTTCCGCGGCGCCGCCCTTTGCCGGCGAGCCATCGGCAGGAACCGCCGTCGTATCACTCTCCGATGATCGCTGCAGGTCGCGCACCCTGGACTCCAGCTCATACACCTCTCGCAGGTTCGAGACATACCGAACCACATGCGCATTGGCCTGGTAAACGCTTCGCCGGAGGTTCGATGGCTTCAGGTCATTCACCCGAAGATCACTCACCCGAACTCCCGTAAGGTTCAGTGTCAACGCGACCGAGAAGAACGCCATAGCCGCCGTCATCGCCAGGCGAGGCTGCAGCAGCGTGTGCCCAACCGCCCGCAGATGGATCCGTCCCGCCACGCGCTTCCCGAACGGAAGAACCTTCCCCGTCCCCACCGCTCCGAAGCCGATGTCGGAGAGACCGCCCCCGCCCGCTGCCAGGCCGAGGCCCGACCGATCCAGGACGCCGCTTCCATTCCCGCCCATCGCATCGGGAACCATGGTCATCATTCCCGCCCGTTCCCCGCCAATCGTCTGTGCCAGGATGCGCTCGAGCATCGCCGGAGGTGGCTCTGGCGCATGCTTCTTCAGCATCTCCATCCAGGCCGCGCCCCGCCTGGCATTCGCCAGCATCTCCGTACAGCTCGCGCATCCCACAAGATGGAGATCAAACGCAGCCTGCTCCTCCGCCGTCAGGCTCCCGTCAACGGCATCCGCCAGCATCCCCTCAAAGCGTACGCAGTTCTTCGCGTCCGCAGACTCCCTCGACCTTGTGCTCCCGAATTGGTTGAAGTCCGCCACCTAAATCACCTGCCCTTCTGTACGTTGCAGAAGCCTTGCGAGTTCGCCCCGGCCACGGCTGATACGGCTCTTCACCGTGCCCTCCGGGATGTTCAGAACCTGCGCAATCTCCTTGTAATCCATGTCTTCCAGGTCCCGCAGAATCACCGCTTCCCGTAACTCCGGCGAAAGCTGCTTCAACGCCACCTGCACCCGCTCCCGCAGTTCGAGCCCCGCCACATGCTGCTCCTGCGAAGGCCGCTGGTCCGTCAGCCGGTCCTCCATCGTCGGTCCATCCTCGTCGCCGTTCGAACTCGCATGAATCGAGTCCGTCGCGCGATCAAGACGCGTCCGTCGAAAATGATCCACCAGCAGATTCCGCGTCAGCGTCGAAATCCACGTCTGAAAGCTCCCCTTCAGTGCATCAAAGCTCGCCAGATTCCGGTAAAGCTTGAAGAAAACGTCCTGGGTCAGGTCCTCCGCATCCGTCGCCGATCCCGTAAACCGGTAGCAGATGGAATAGATGCGCCGGTGCTGCGAAACAACCAGCGCCTGCCAGGCCTGCGCATCGCCCGCCACGCACAGCCTGACCTGCTTGGCGACTGCCTCCTGCTCGGCTATCTGTTCAGGCGTGCGCTCCAACGTTGCCTCAGGGGGTTCTAGCGGTGTGGGAAGTGTATATCCTTGCCCCAACATAGCCGTCGCCGCAGGCACCGCGTTCGCCACCGCCACACCTTCGAGCAGCACCGGCTTCAGCAATGGAACCGGCTGCCGCGGCAGAAGCGCCGGCAGCTCCTCCGCGGACGCTCAGCCCTGGTTCGCCGAACCTCCCGTTGCAGGGGCCGCATCCTCCCGGCCGGAGGAACACTCATTGACGGAAGCGGAATCGACATGTGCAGAACGCCCATGTTGACCTATACGCAAGGCGCTCCCAAGCGGTTCAACCACGGATGCCGAGCAGTCCCGACTGCAGTCCCCGCACCCGCACAGCCCACCGCCCTATTTCGTCGGCGCCGTCACCACCCCGCACGCAATCCGGTTGCCCGCCGCACCACTCGGGTCCGTCTTCATGTCGTCGGCCTTCTCATGCACCATCACGCTCGTCCCGCCGTTCGCAAAAATCGAGTTCGCCGCCGCCGGATCCATCGACAGGTAATTCACCTTGAACGTCGCCTCACCCGTATGGTTCTCGCCAATCGTCACATTCTGCGGCAGATCCCCGTTATGGTGCCCCGCCGGGTTCATAAAACCATGCTGCTTCCCATCCGGGTTGAAGTGCCCGCCCGCCGTCTTGAAATCCGGAGCGTCACACACCCCCTTCTCGTGGAGATGCACCGCATGCTCCCCGATCGGCAGATTCGAAAGCTTCAGCTTGATCTCAACCTGCCCCTTCTTCGTCCCTTCAAACGTCGCCGTCCCCGCATCCTGCCCCGTGCTCGTCTTCAGCGGAACCACCACCGCATCCTTCGCCTTCGCCAACAAGGGTGCCGCGACCAGACCCAGACCAAGCCCCAGCCCAACAAGATAACTTCGCATAAATAACGTCCTCCCGGAGATCAGGAGAAGCATACCGCACATCCCCTGCCTCCCTCGCCCGCGACCCCACCTGGATTACCTCAATTCGACCGAACCTACCTCCCGCCGCCCCCAATAAACGAACCGCCCTCCTGCCCCGTCCCTAAAAGCTCCTCTCCGTCTCCCGAGCCCTACGACGCTCATGACGCACCTGCCCCCTTCGAAACCTCCAAATCCGGCTAAACTTGATGCTGACCCCTATGAGCCTCGAAGCGACCGCCGCGCCCCCGTCCCAGACCCACTCCTCAGCCCTCGGCCCCATCATCGTCGCCCAGCGACCTCGGCAAGACCTACCGCTCCGGCAAGCTCGAGGTCCCCGCCCTCCGCAACGTCAACTTCTCCGTCCAGCCCGGCGAGTTCGTCGCCATCGTCGGCCCCTCCGGCTCCGGCAAGTCCACCCTCTTCTACATCCTCGGCGGCCTCACCCCCGCCACCACCGGCTCCGTCACCATCGACGGCGTCGACTTCGCCACGCCTCTCCGACGCCGAGCGCACCCGCCTCCGCCGCGCCCAGCATCGGCTTCGTCTTCCAGCGCTTCAACCTCCTCCCCACCCTCTCCGCCATGGGCAACATCGAGATCGCGCACGACATCGCCGACACCGGCCACCCGCCTCGACCGCGCCCTCCTCGACCACCTCACCGGCCTCCTCGGCATCAACGGCCGCCTCCACCACCGCCCCAACGAGCTCTCCGGCGGCGA
Source organism: uncultured Acidobacteriaceae bacterium (assembly GCA_963752655.1). Taxonomy (GTDB): domain Bacteria; phylum Acidobacteriota; class Terriglobia; order Terriglobales; family Acidobacteriaceae; genus Edaphobacter. The sequence goes on along the minus strand of CAVVZK010000002.1, from coordinate 276,281 downwards.
GCAGCAGCGCGTCGCCATCGCCCGCGCCCTCATCACCCGCCCCGCCATCGTCCTCGCCGACGAGCCCACCGGCAACCTCGACACCAAAAACTCCGACGCCGTCCTCGACATGCTCCGCCAGTCCAGCCGCGAGCTCAACCAGACCGTCCTCATGATCACCCACAACCCCGAAGCCGCCGCAGATCGCCGACCGCATCCTCCACATGCGCGACGGCGAAATCGTCAACAACTAAAGCCGCCCGCAATCACCAGCCTGTCATCCTGACCAAAGCCGAAGAAACGCGCATCGGCCAGTAGGCTGTCATTCTGAGCGAAGCGGAAGAACCCCCGCATTGGCCCCCGCCGTAGCTGGGAGCCCATCACCACCCCCGTTCATCGCCGGTTCTCCGCCGCACACCCCCCAAAGGCCCCCAACCACCCCGGCCCACCCGTGCCCCGTATGACACTACCGTGAATCTTTCACTCCCCCCCGCCATCAAAACCGTTAGAATGAAGACCGAGCCTATGCAAAAACCTGCTCTAGCCTTCTCCGGACAACCGCGTCGCTCCGGCTCCCACTGCACCGATCCGATCGTGGGAGACATCCTCTCCGGCTGGCGCTTCGACATCTCCGGGCTCTCCCCGGCAATGCGCACAGATTACGAGAACCATCTCGAGGACTGCCCCAGCTGCCGCCGCCGCCAGCGCATCGCCCGCACCATCGACGTCCTCCTCATAAGCGTCAGCACCCTCTCCATTGCAGCCTTCCTCCTTGCCGCCATCATCATTCACCGCATCGAGCTCATCACCCACATCGGAAGCGTTCACGTCCAGCTCCACCACACCGCGATGGCCTTCTCGCTCGAGGCTGTGGCCGTCGCAGGTGTCGCCGTCTCCACGCTGCTTTGGACCCTGGTCGCCGTCGCCACGCCACTTCCCGGGCTCGTCGGCCATCTTGTGCAGCAGCGCCTCCCCGCGGATATTCGCGAGCGCTTCTCGAAACACGCCGCCTAAAACACGGGCACTGATCATGGACCGAAATCAGCGCACCGAAGGTGAAGTTCTCCCTCCAGGCCGTGCTCAACAGCCCCTCCCCGACTTCGCCTCCGAAAGGGAGCAGGCATCTACACGGACCGTCTTTGAGCCACCGCCCCCCCCTGCACCCCGGCGTCGAGGCCGCGTAGACTCAAACCCCGCCACCTACCTCCTCCTCGGCATCAACATCGCCGTGTTCGTCTGGATGGTGCTGCACGGTGTCAGCCCCACCTCCCCAACACCCGAACAACTCCTTCGCTTTGGCGCTAACGCCACCGATCACGTGCTTGCCGGCCAGTGGTACCGCCTCCTCACCGCCACCTTTGTCCACGTCGGCATCGTTCACCTCGCCACCAACATGTGGTGCCTCTACAACCTCGGTCTGCTGGGGGAACCGCTCCTAGGCAAATGGGGTCTCGTCGCCACCTACCTGGTCACCGGCATCGCCGGCAACCTCCTCTCGCTCTGTATCAACGTCGTCTTCTTCGTCCTCACCCGCACCCCGAACTTTTCGGTCGGCGCCGGTGCGTCCGGAGCGGTCTTCGGCATCGCCGGCATCCTGATCGTCCTTCTCTCCAACCAGAAGCTCCCCATAGCCGCCAGCGAACTCAAGCGCCTCCGCAGCTCCGTGATCCAGTTCGCCGGCCTCAATCTCATCATCGGCCTGGCCACCGTCATCGTCCCGCTCGTCCGCATCGACAACATGGCCCACATCGGCGGCTTCCTCTCCGGCCTCGCCCTCGGCCCACCCCTGGTCCCGCGCATGACCTCCGGCCGCCGTCTCTACCTCGCCCGCCAGAAGATCACCTTCTCGGTAGCCTTCCTGTGCCTGATCCTCTTCGCCTACTGGATCAGCAAACTCCGCTAAGCCTCCACTCCACCGGGCAAAAAAGGCCAGGGTGAACTGGCGTAACCACCGGTGCCGAATCGCTAGAATAGAACTAGGGAAAAGAAGGGCCCGCCTGGAGGTATAAGTTCTGTGGACCGCGCTTTATCGCGAACCAGTCCAGGGCGTACTGAGAGAAGTACCCCTAGGCTAAGGTCAAAGGATTGAAGACTTTAGCTGAAAAGTACCCCGGGGGGAGGTACCCAGCCCGGCGCTCTAGCTCAGCGTCGTCTGCGCGAACTTCCGAACCATGGCCAGCAGAAGTCTCCGGTCACTATCCCCAAGATGCGCGGAATACCGCTGCACCTGGGTTAGAAACCGTATCTCCTCCTCGCCAAGGTTCAACGCAGACATCTCCCTGCCCACGATCTCCTCGGCAAAGAACTCCGAAAGCTGGAGGTCAAGAGCGCGGGCGATCTTCTGGAGCGTCTCAAGCGACGGAACCGTGTGGCCATTCTCCACGCGCGACAGGTAGCAGCGAAGAAGCCCCGTCTTCTTCTCAATGTCGCCCTGCGACATCCCACGCTGAAGCCGGTATCCCCGTATCGTCGTTCCAATGTTCATCGAGGTCGTCGCCGGACGCGCTTCAACGGTGGTTCCCGATACTAGTTGCATGTCAGCCATTAGCCCCAAACTACCCACGTCGTCGACGGTGGTCAACCTCTATCTCTCCCGAACACCCCTCCCGTACCACCCAAGGTTCTCAACACCACACCCACCCTCAGCACCCCTAGGCCACCGGCTCAGGAACCCCCACCCACCGGTACAGGCTGCAAAGATCGTCCGGACTCGCGACCAGGTCCGCCGCCTCATCCTCCGGGCTCAGCTCGAGGGTCCCACTCCACAGGAGCTCAAACCCACCCTGCGCCTCAAAAGCACCCCCCGCCTCCGGGTTGAAATAAATAACATCCAGCAACCCCGGACGATCCCGGAAGCTGGCCGCGATGCGCCGGAGCAGTAGCTCGACCACGGGTCGGGCAAACGGATTGAACAGGTAAACAAGGCACGGCCCCACCGGAAACTCGAACTCGGTCGCATCCTGACAGACGACTCGGGCGGCAACGAGGTTCCTTCCCTGGGACTGCCACGCTCTCCAGTTCCTCTCCGCCACCGCGGCGAGCTCGGGATGGATCTCCACCCCGATTACCTCGGCGACTGGAAGCTGGCTGCCCATCAACACTGCCCGTCCCTTCCCGCAACCGAGGTCGACCAGCGTATAGCTTCCGACAGGGGCCAGAGGCGGCCAACCCATCCACAGCTTCATCGCCGCCAGGAACCGGGACGGTGACATCCCGTAGTACGCCGTGTTGTAGATGTCATGCTCATGACCAGTGGCCAGATCGGCTCCACCGATCAGGCCACTGGTATCTGTTCCATGCTGGAGGTCAAAGGGGTGCACCTTGGCCTCGCGGTCATCCTTCGCCCCTAACCGACCGAGGGCGAACCTCAACGTCCCCCTTACCCCCCGCTGCGCTAGGGACCACCTGACCTTCCGCATCACCCCCGCCACCCCGGTCATACAGGTCCCCTTCTAGAGTTGCTGCCAGCGAATCGATTCGTCCGCGAGGGTCTGCATCAGAAAATTTTTCTTCCCGAGCCTGCTTCTCGCCAAGGCTGTCATAAGCCGCACACGCCACGAAGGAAGCAAAGCGATGATGTCGACCGCCTTCTCAGTTCGGAGCGAGTGGCGCATTGTGTGCGGAGTCCCCCCTTCGAAGTAAAGCCTCTCGGTCCCAAAAGCGCACTTCGTTTTCAAGGAAGTACGATCGCATTGCTGTCCCGAGCGAGAGCCGATCCATCCCAGCCCGGTTTACCTGCCAATCCACCTCGGTCCATCCATGGTGCCGCCGCCCCCCTATCAAACTGAGCCACCGACCGTCACCTGCCCGCATACCCATGCAGAAAGTATCTTTGAAGCTAAAGAGGTCCTCATACCTCCGAGCGATCGCCCTTTCCTCCACGGGGTGAGTGGAGTTCCGATTCAGGTCGCGAAACTCCGATTGGGAGATTGCAGATCGGGCTTCCGGGAAGAAGGCACAATCGAGCTCGATCTCAGCCCGCCTTCGGTAATACCGGAGATTTCGTCGTGTGTGCTTTCCTAATTGCGCCAGCGTCGCGTCGAAGGTTTGTTGAATTGGGAGGTACGTGCTCATATCTCGAACCTGCGATCCCCAGATCGTCCCGTTTCTTAAGGCTATGCGCGCAATTTCACTGTCCTGCGGCTTCGGACTGACTTCCTCCTTATAGCTGAGGAGCGCTGCCTGCGCACCCCTCGTGATCAAGTGCTCACATACCTTAATAGTCACAGCCGAGCGCATCTCTGGAGCCGCAATAATCGTTCTGCTACCCGAACCGTCATCCGTAACGAATACACCGGTCGACAATCCCCAAACCTTGTACTCATAGACCACAGCTGCACCCACAAGGTCCTCCAAAGTCACCGAGAACGGGTCGGTGCCTGTATGTTTGGAAGCCAGAACCAGAAATGGAATCTTCTTCTCGTTCATTGTTGAGTTTAGGAATATCGCTATGTGATCCATAGCACCGATCTGGTCAGAACGCGCGCTCAGCTCTGCCAAAACCATGTGCATGCTGAGCACGCTTTCTTTACCCTTCAGTGTATAAAAGGTGAGCTCTACTTCATCTGACCGCAAGGATGAGGAACTCACCGGTGGGTCATGTTGTTTGTCGGCGCGCCGCATGAACCACAAGTCTCGCATGAAAGTTTCTGTGCTTCACAGGGATCCCGAACCGGCAAGAGATCCCGGATGCTGTGTTAGCCAAAAACGCGGATGCGTGTTCCCGGTTGATGATCCAGAATCCGCCTATACCAGAGCATCACCGGCACCGAGCTGGTTTGCGAACATGCCTCAATTCTCCATGGTGAGAGGTGAGACCATGCTCCGAGAGCGCTCAGCCCATGTACATGCCGCCGTTCACATCCAACGTATGGCCTGTCACATACGAAGCCTCTTCTGAGGCAAGGTATGCGACAGCGTTAGAGACGTCAGCATCAGTACCGGCGCGTCCGAGCGGAATGACAGAGGTCATTGCGCTCTTCTGTTCCTCCGTGAGCACCGACGTCATGGCAGTTTCGATATAGCCGGGAGCAACGGCATTGACCGTTATGGAACGGCTCGCGAGTTCCCTCGACAGGCTCTTCGTGAAGCCAATCAGGCCAGCTTTTGACGCGGCGTAGTTGGCCTGCCCCGCCTGGCCTGTTTCCCCGACCACTGAGGTGATATTGATGATGCGTCCCCACCTGTTGCGTACCATCGACGGCATCGCCGCCTGGGTCACTAGAAACGCTCCGGTGAGATTGATCCTCAGAACATAATCCCAGTCCGTGGGCCTCATCCTCATCGATAAGCCATCCCGCGTCACTCCCGCGTTGTTAACGAGTATCTCAATCTTCCCGAAGTGCTCAATCACCGCTTTCCCGCAGCTCTTAATCGATGCTTCGTCGCTCACATCAAGCTCGAAGACCTCGGACGTTCCACCCGCTTCATGGATCGTGGCCGAAACCTCGCGCAGATTATCGAGATTGCGAGCCGCAAGTGCCACGATTGCACCACGCCGCGCCAACTCTAATGCGCAAGCACGTCCGATGCCTTGCGAAGCCCCCGTCACCAAAGCAATCCGCCCTGTCACTGTGCTCATATACCCCTCATCCTGGTTAGAACAGCATTATAGGAGCGCAAGTCGAGACGAGAGTGGGACAAGGAGGAATCGAGCTATTCTGGACTTCCATGCTCGATGATGATCAACAGCCAAATAAACAACATGAGGTTCGCGTTGACGCGGACCAACGTATGCCGCCTTCTCCACAAACAGGAGGCCCAACGGACGTCTATGCCATACATGGCGCGGATCCGGAGGTTCTTGCATACGCCATGGCGAAGTATTCCCGTTCTTCTCTCACCATGAAGGAGTCTCTGGCCGAGATCAACTCTCAACGTGCGGAGCAGTTTCTAAACACTTTTTATTTTCAGTATGGTCACCGATCCATCGCAGACCTGGCGCACATACCGTTTGCGATCGAGCGCTTGAGTCTTCTCGCCGCGATCGAGCTCGTTGATGAGCAACGCTGGGACGGTCAGGAGCGCTCGACCAGGTATCAGAACTTTCGCAAGTCCGGATGGTTCACCCCGAATCTTGGCTCCTGGACTGCGGGGTACAACTCCTGCGTGGAGTTGCTCTTCGGAGAATACGAAAGCATTGGCCAGAAGATGTTCGAAGCTCTCGAAGGTACGCTGCCCCGCCCGGAGTCGATGAAACCCGAGGTCTACAGAAGGGCTCTGAAAGCTCGCTCATTCGATGTGGCACGTTACCTCCTTCCACTAGCAACGAACACTTCCCTGGGACAGATCGTCAACGCTCGGACCCTTGAGAATCAGATCTCGAGACTTCTTTCGAGCACCTTTGAGGAGATCAGGAATCTTGGCGAGAAGCTAAGGGCAGCTGCCTCCGGACCTGCCTGGAATGTGGGACACGAGGCGGCCAGACAGCTGATCGGAAGCTTTCAGAGTAATGGCGACGAAGCGATGCGTTCAGAACTCGAGGAATTTCTCCTTCGAGAGGTCAAGCCCGCACCTACGCTCGTGAAATACGCGGAGAGCAGTCCGTATCACACCGAAACGGCCAGGGAACTATCACTTGCCGCTACCGAGCTTATGGCACAGTGCCCGGTAGATCCCTCGCCGGTCGTCGATCTTCTTGCTGACGAGGAATCACTCGAAGTGGAACTCGCGACCTCGCTGCTCTATCCTCATTGCCACTACTCTTACCGGCAGATCCGGAGCCACGTCGCGGACCTAACCGAGGCCAGGAGGACGAGTATTGTGCGAATCGGAGCGAGACGTAGGGGCGGCCATGATGAACTTCTCCGCAGCTTCAGCGCCGGGGCCGTATTTCGCTTTGACATTCTGATGGATATCGGCGGCTTTCGTGACATGCATCGTCATCGCCGGTGTGTGCAGTTGCTGCAGGGGTATACCGACCAGCACGGTTATGACATCCCGCTCTGCCCGGGCCAACCCACGCTCGCAGAGGCGGGCATCGAAAAGCCTTTCCGTTCCGCAATCGAATCAGCACACAAGAGTTTCCGCACCATGCAATCCTCACTGGAGCCAGACGAGGCGCAGTCGGCACAATACCTGCTCCCACTTGCCACACGTCGTCGAGCGATGTTCAAGATGGATTTCGCGGAGGCTGTATACATCTCGGAGCTGCGTTCTCGATCGGCAGGCCACTTCAGCTACAGGCGTGTTGCGTGGGAGATGTATCGCGCCATTGCCGCTCGGCATCCGTCGCTTGCCCCCTTGTTCCGGACCGAAGATGTGAACCAGCCAATCGATCTTCTACGTCGTTAGTGTTATTCGCCTTTTCTTTGCTATGCAAAGGTGCTAAACTCCGCTTTGTCCCACCCCGGAACGAGGAGACCTACATCGTGGCAGACGATCGCAATAAAGCAATAGAAACGGCACTTTCCCAACTTGAGAAGCAGTTTGGCAAGGGTTCCGTCATGCGATTGGGATCCAAGGAGGCAATTGGTCCAATCGCCGTTATCTCCTCCGGTTCCATCTCGTTCGATGCCGCGCTTGGTGTTGGCGGCGTGCCGCGCGGCAGGGTCATTGAAATCTTCGGACCGGAGTCGTCCGGTAAGACAACGATCACCCTGCAGATCATCGCGGAAGCGCAAAAGAATGGTGGGCTCGCGGCTTTCGTGGATGCTGAACATGCGCTTGATCCGGCGTACGCGAAGAAGCTTGGCGTAGATGTCGACAACCTCCTTATAAGTCAGCCGGATTATGGAGAGCAGGCCTTGGAGATCGTTGAGGCGCTGGTTAAGTCAGGCGCGATCGATGTCCTTGTGGTTGACTCCGTGGCTGCTCTTGTCCCGAAGGCTGAACTCGATGGAGAGATGGGCGACTCTCACATGGGTTTGCAGGCCCGGCTCATGAGTCAGGCCTTGCGTAAACTCACCGGAACCGTCTCCAAGTCGAGGACTTGTCTGATTTTCATCAATCAGATCCGCGACAAGATTGGTGTCATGTTCGGAAATCCCGAGACGACGACCGGAGGCCGAGCTTTGAAGTTCTATTCGTCTGTTCGCATCGACATCCGCCGAATCGGGGCAGTTAAGGAAGGGGATGTGGTGGTGGGATCACGGACTAAGGTCAAGATCGTCAAGAACAAGGTTGCGGCACCCTTCCGGGATGCTGAATTCGACATTCTTTATGGGGAAGGAATTTCCCGCGAGGGCGATGTTCTAGACCTCGCTGTGCTTCACAGCGTTGTTGACAAGAGTGGCGCTTGGTACAGCTATCAGGGGGAACGTATAGGGCAGGGTCGCGAAAATGTCCGTACTTTTCTGAAAGAGAACAAAGAGACTTTCCTCAGGATGGATGGAGAGGTGCGGAAGAAACTGAAGATTGGGGGGGGCAACGACGCCGCTACCATTCCTCCCCCTCCACCGAATGGAGCTGCACAAGCGCAGGAGGTCGTCCGAGCACCTCGGAAGTAGGGTGATCGCCGTACGAGACGCCGAAGGTGCTCTACACCACACTGTGCTGTTTAGGAGTGAGTCTTCTGATGTGTGTCTAGCGTGGCCTCGTACGGGCAACTGCATGGGTCGGGGGTTTACTCCCGTATTGCATCTCCCCAAGCGCAATCGTATGCTGCTGTGTGCATGCACACTGTCAGGGCAATCTACCCGGGAACCTTCGATCCTCCCACGAATGGACACCTCGATCTGATCGCCCGGGGCGCAAAGATAGTCGACGAACTTGTGGTCGCAATACTGCGGAACAGCGACAAAGCTGCGCCCTTGTTTACATTGGAGGAGCGGGAAGAGATGCTCACCCAAGCTACTGAGAGCTTTGAAAACGTTTCAGTTGCTGTCTTCGATGGCCTGCTCGTGGACTTCGCTCGTGAGCGTGGTGCAAAAGCAGTGCTGCGGGGCATCCGGGCTATCAGCGATTACGAGTACGAGTTTCAGATGGCCATGATGAATCGAAAACTTGATCCGGAGTTGGAGACCCTGTTCATGATGCCGGCCGAGAAATACACCTATGTAAGTTCACGCCTTATAAAAGGTGTCTTCCAGCTCGGAGGTGACATTTCTGCACTAGTACCACCCCTTGTGGTTGAGCGGCTACGCTCGAAGGTGCCATCGAAGTTGTAGCATCAAGTGCTTTGATCTCGCATTCGTAATCTGACAGACTGAATCCTATGACTATCACGGAAAGCAAGATCTTCTCCGATCGCATCGGCCGCATTGAAGTCTCCGCAACGATGGCGATCACCGCACAAGCGTTGAAGTTGAAGGGACAGGGCGTCGATCTGGCGGACTTCGGGGCCGGTGAACCGCACTTCTCTACTCCGCGACATATCAAAGATGCTGCTATCCAAGCCATCGAGAAGAACTTCACCCGCTACACGAACGTTGCTGGGACGCAAGAGGTCCGGAAAGCTATCGTCGACCGACATGCATGCGATTTCGGATCCAACTACACTCCGGAGGAGTGCATTTTCACCACGGGTGGAAAGCTGGCATTGTTCAATGCCGTCCAGGTACTTGTAGATCACGGTGACGAGGTTATCCTCCCGGTACCTTACTGGGTATCTTTCAAAGACATTATTCAGTATGCAGGCGGCAAAGCTGTACTCGTTGAGAGCCGGGAGGACGAAGACTTCCGCATCACAGCCGCAATGATTGAGGCGGCGGTCACACCGAGGACGCGGGCCATTATTCTAAATTCACCATCCAATCCGTCCGGTGCTGTCGTGGCGCCTGAGGACCTGGAAGCTATCGTCCGGATGGCCCACAAACGGGGCATTTACCTGCTGTTGGACGAGTGCTATGTGTACTTGAACTTTACTGGGCAGATCGTAAGTGGAGCGTCCTTCACAGACTGTAAGGATCACATCTTGGTCCTTGGCTCCCTTTCAAAGACTTATGCGATGACGGGATGGCGAGCAGGCTTTGCACTTGGACCTAAGGTGGTGATCGCGGCGATGGGCAAGCTGCAATCTCAGAGCACCTCGAATGCGGCGAGTATGGTGCAACAAGCCTCTATTGCAGCCCTGAGCGGATCTCAAGAATGTGTCACCGAAATGCGAGCTGACTACCTCAAGCTCCGTGATTCAGTTCTCGAAGGCTTGCTGTCCATTCCAGGCGTCAGCTGCACAGTGCCGCAGGGCGCTTTTTATGTCTACCCAAACGTCCAGGAATTCATCGGCAAGGGACAGAGTGCGTTCCACGACTGAGCTCGCTTCAAAGCTATTGAGCGAAGCGCACGTTGTGGTAGTGCCTGGCGAAGCTTTCGGGACCTCGCGGCATATCAGGTTATCGTATGCCGTCTCACAAGACGTAATCGCAAAAGGCATTGCTCGTCTCCATAAGTACCTCACTTCAATCAGTTGAACCTGCCCTTTTCCCATAAGATCAAGGAATGTCGACAGAGCACGCAAACCCGGGGCTCCGATTTGCCCCGGTGATCCTGGCTGGGGGCAGCGGCACTCGCTTTTGGCCGCGGAGCAGGCGGGGACGAGCGAAACAGGTTCTCGCGCTGGACGGGGATCGCACGATGATCCAGCAGACGCTCTCTCGCCTGGCCGGGCTCACGGAACCGGGCAACGTGTGGGTTGTCACGAATCAGCTTCTGAGATCTCAGATACTGGAGCAACTTCCGGAACTTACGCCCGCTCGAGTAATTTGTGAGCCAGCAGCGCGAAACACCGCTCCCGCATGCGCACTCGCGGCCTTTCTGATGGAAGGAAGTGAGCCTGATACCGTGATCGGTATCTTTCCTTCAGACCACGTGATCAAAGATGTTAGAGCTCTTCTCGCACGATAGTCCAGGCCGGAGTAGCTTTGGCCGCAAGCGGCGAGCGAATCGTGGTCTTGGGGGTTCCACCGGCACGCGCCGAGACGGGGTATGGCTATATCGAGCAGGGGGAGCAACTCGAGTCCGCGACTTTGCCATGCGGGAAGGTGCCAGTTCGCAGAGTGAAACGCTTCACGGAGAAGCCGAATGCGGAGACTGCGAGACAGTTTCTCGCTTCCGGCAACTACGCTTGGAACAGCGGCATCTTCCTGTGGAGCTCACGTACACTTGCCAACGCCATACGAGAACATCGGCCAGACATGGCTCATTGCTGGAAGAGATTGCGGCTGCTTACAGCACGTCCGCATTTCAGCAGATCTTCGCAGAGGTGTACCCCAAATGCGAGAACATCAGCATTGATTACGCGGTACTCGAACCGCGCTCCGCCAAGGGCGAGATGGCTTCAGAGATCTATTGTCTGCCAGCGGACTTCGAGTGGAACGATCTAGGCTCTTGGGACGCCCTTTACGAGCACAATCGCAGTAATGATCATGATCAAGCTACTCGGGCCAATGTCATCGAGTCCGGCCACAGTATCGCTATCGAATCGAAAGGAACGTATGTTTACGCACCCGGGAGAACCGTAGCGCTACTCGGCGTCGAGGACCTCGTGGTGGTTGTTACTGACGATGCGGTGCTGGTGACCACGCGGGAGAGATCGCAAGATGTCGGCAAGGTCACCAAGGCATTGGCCGAAGGAAAACGGGAAGATTGTCTCTAACGCAGGGAGCGGAATGTCGGCGAGTTCAGGTCAAGTGAAGTTCGGAACGGATGGCTGGCGGGGCGTCATTGCAGACGACTTCACCTACGCTAATGTTCGTATCGTGGCCGCGGCGATCGCACACTTTGTACTGGAGCACGAGGAGCCCTCGCGCGGTGTCTGCATAGGGTTTGACACACGTTTTGGCTCCCAGTCGTTCGCAAGGGTCGTCGCGACCGTGATCGCCAGCGCAGGCATTCCGGTCGCCTTGGCGAGCGGTGTAACGCCCACCCCAGCGCTCTCCTATGCTGTGCGTGAACGTAAAGCTGCTGGCGGGGTGATGATCACATCGAGCCATAACCCTGCGCAGTGGAATGGAGTAAAGTACAAGGCCAGTTATGGCGGATCAGGAAAGCCTTCAATCATCTCGTCGATTGAAGGCTATCTGCATGCGACGGTCCCTGTTGCAGCTATCAGGCCAGGATCGAGGAGGTTGATTTCTTGCCGGAGTACGTGGCTGCGATCGAGGGTTTCGTGGATCTCGATGCGATCCGTAGTTCAGGGTACAAGTTCCTGATCGACTGCATGTATGGAGCTGGGCGTGGAGTCATTGCGGGCATCTTCGAGCGAGCTGGCGTCCCGTTTGTGCAGATACGAAGTGAACTAAACCCGGCCTTCCCGGGAATCAGTCCTGAGCCGATCCTTCCTCATATCATCGCTTCGCAGGTCGCGGTGCTCGCGGAAGGTTGCGATGCTGGTTTGATCACAGATGGAGATGCGGATCGTATCGGGGCGGTGGACGAACGCGGACGTGTCGTCGACGCACACAAGATCTTCGCGGTCCTGCTGAAGTGGCTGCTGGAGCGAAAGGGCTGGCCTGGAGATGTTACGCGCGCGTTCAACACGACCAAGATGCTGGACCGGATCGCGGAAAAGCATGGTCGCAGGCTTCATGAGCACGGCATCGGGTTCAAGTACGTCTGCGAACTGATGCTCACGGAGAACATCCTAGTAGGGGGCGAAGAGTCAGGAGGGATCGGGATTAGTCGGCATCTGCCGGAACGTGACGGATTGCTGAACTCGTTGCTGATCGCGAATGTGATGGCTGACGAAGGGAAGAGTCTTGGCGAGTTGGTGGATGCGCTTCAGGAGGAGTACGGCGAACATCAGTATGGTCGCATCGATTTGCATATCACCGAGGAACTCAAGGCATCGGCGATATCGCGGGCGCAGGCAGTCCAAGGCCAGTTTGTGGGGATGAAGATCCTGCGGGTTGAGACGATGGATGGGATCAAGTTTTTCCTCGAAGAGCCTGAGTGCCAGAGTCGGCCAAATGCGGCGGAGACGTGGCTGCTACTGCGGGCTTCTGGTACGGAGCCTCTGTTGCGCGTGTACTGCGAGAGCTGCTCGGAGGAGTCCGTTGCTCGCATCCTCGGGGCGGCGGAGAAGTTCGTCTTAGAGGGAAGCCGGGTTTGAGCGGAGTCGTGGAGGCGAGGACAAAGGGTCTTCTGTTCGACATGGATGGGGTGCTGGTCTCTTCGATCGGTTCGGTGAACCGATGCTGGAGGCGGTGGGCGGAGATCTATGACATTCCGGGGGCCGAGAGCTTTGAAATACCGCACGGAACCCGGGCTATTGATGTGGTGAAGGCGCTGCGGCCCGACATTGACCCGGTGGCGGGGCTTCGGGTGATCGAGGATATGGAGATTGAGGACACCGCGGATCTCCAGGTGCTGCCGGGGGTGCGGGAGTTGCTGGCGAGTCTTCCACCGGAGCGATGGGCGATTGTTACCTCAGCGACGATGCGTCTGATGCTTGGGAGGCTGGAGGCCGCCGGGCTTCCCATTCCGAAGCGCCTCATTACGGGGGATATGGTCGAGCGGGGTAAGCCTGACCCTGAGCCGTACCGCCGAGGTGCGGAGTTGCTGGGTTTTGCGCCGGGGGAGTGCGTGGTGGTGGAGGACGCGCCGGCGGGGGTGGGGGCTGGGAGGGCGGCCGGATGCCGCGTCCTGGCGGTGCTGGGCACACACGAGGCGCATCAGCTCGCGGATGCGGACTGGATTACGCCGTCCCTGACCGAGATGACGGTCGCGGTTGAGCACGGCGAGCTTCTGGTTCGGTTCCCTACCGTAGGGTAGGTTGGTCCAGGATGCGGTGTGGCGATGCGGACGGGGTACCCCCCCGTACTTCGAAGCAAAGTCTCTCGAATGAACGGCATACGATATGAGGTTCTGGCAAAGTATTGCAAGGATTAGTGTTATCGCTAAAGTCCTGATTCCAGAGCAGTAACAGCAGCTGAAGACGTAGCTTTCCCCGGACGTGTCCACCTTGCACGCTTCCTTTTTTCAGCCCCACTTACAGTTTAGCGAAGTCAGGAGGGGTGTTGCGCCACGTTTCGGGAGCTATTCTCGCGCGGGTGACCATGTCGATGTGGATAAGACCAGAGACGGAAGCGTACCGCGGGACGGCCTAAAGAGCGAGCAGCCGGGTGATGGAGGGTGCGGGTTCGCGCATCACGATCTGTTTGGTGGCGCGTCAGGGTTTATGGAGACCGGATCTCAGGAGCGCATCGACGTGCTGGAGGTCCTGCTCGGTGTCTACGCCCACGGTATCAATATCCACGGTTTCGACGTGGACGGGGATGCCGTTTTCCAGGAAGCGGAGCTGTTCGAGACGTTCGATCTCTTCGAGCGGGCTGGGCGGAAGGCGGCTGAAGCGCTGGAGCGCTCCGGGACGGTAGGCATAGAGGCCGATGTGCTTCCAGTGGGTGGGCAGTTTGCCGGTGCTGAGATCGGGGTTGCGGTGGTGGGGGATGGCGGCTCGGGAGAAGTAGAGCGCTCGACCGTCCGGGGCAGTGACCACTTTTACGACGTTTGGGTTGGAGATGTTTTCGGGGGTGCAGGGGACGCGCAGGGTGGAGACCTGGACGGCCGGGTTGCCGAAGGGACGGAGGAGGGCGGCGATGTGCGCGGGCTGGAGGAGAGGTTCGTCGCCCTGGATATTGACGTAGATCTCCGCGGGGATCTCGCGGCTGACGGCTTCGACGCGGTCAGAGCCGCTGGCGAGGTCGGGTGAGGTCATGAGGAAGGGCCAGCCTTGCCTGTGCACAGATCGACGACCTCGGCGGAGTCGGTGGCGATAAGGACCTGGTCAAGCCCAGGACAGCCGCGGGCGGCCTCGTAGACCCAGGCGAGCATGGGTTTGCCGGCGATGAGGCGGAGGACTTTGGCGGGGAGGCGGGTGGAGGCGAGTCGCGCCGGGATGACACCGAGGATGCGCAGGGCGCGCTTTTCGGTCGCGCCCTGATCCAGTATGATGGGACCTGTCTGTGCCAACGGCGATGGATCCTTTTCCGCCGGCTCGGTTTCCTTTCCGGCAGGACGTCTTGCACACAAGGGCGGTGTAGCTCAGATGGTTAGAGCGACGGACTCATAACCCGTAGGTCAGAGGTTCGATTCCTCTCACCGCCACCAAATGTATACGATTGCGCGGTCTCCGGGTGGGGAGTTGGTTTCGTGTGTTCCGGGGCCGAGTATCGGGGCAGAAGATGCAGGTGTCTGGGCCGGTGGGGCCACCACGGAAGTGGTAGGCATCCACCGATTCAGGGCGATTGGGCGGGAGAGTATCATTTCGGCTGACGGGGCACGTCTAATGCTTGCCTGGCTCCGTCAACCTGTCCTGACAAAGACGCCACTCCTGGAGGCTGCTGCTCCGCATGCTGAAGATCGCCAAGATTTCTCTGCTCGCTGTTTCTGTTGCGCTGGTTCTCACGATCTTTCTTGGGGTGAACTCGAGCGGGGTGAGCGCGGCGTCGGTCCAGGATGATGGGGCGTACCGGCAGATCAACGTGTATAGCGAGGTGCTGCGGCATATCCAGACGGACTATGTGGAAGAGCCGAATATCGGGAACGTGACGAATGGGGCGCTTCGCGGGTTGCTGGAATCGCTGGATGCCGATTCGAGCTATCTGACGCCGGCGGATTACAAGATTTACAAGGCGGGCAGGCTGGGCAAGGCGCAGGTGGGGATCAATGTTTCGAAGCGCTTCGGGTATGCGACTGTCGTTTCAGTGGTGCCGGGGAGCCCGGCGGACAAGGCGAGCCTTTCGGACGGGGACATCATCGAGGCGATCGGTGCGCAGGATACACGCGATCTTTCGCTGGCGATGATCCAGTTGCTGCTGGACGGCCAGCCGGGAACACAGGTGACGCTATCCGTGGTTCGACCGCGAAAGGCGGCGCCGGAGAAGGTGGTGATGACGCGTGTGATGACCAGCGTGCCACCGGTGATGGAGACGATGTATGAGAACTCCTCGATCCTTTACCTGAAGCCGGCGGTGCTGGACCACGACCGTTCCCAGCAGATTGAGGCGAAGCTGAAGGGGATGTCGAAGGCGGGCAACAAGAAGGTGCTGCTGGACCTGCGGGATGTTGCCTCGGGGGAGATGGCGGAGGCGACGAGGGTAGCGAACTTCTTCCTCCAGTCCGGGACGATTACGACGCTTGAGGGGCAAAAGGTGCAGAAGCAGGTGTTTACGGCCGAGGCATCGAAGACGATCAACGCGACGGCGCCGGTGGTGGTGCTGGTGAATCGCGGGACGGCGGGGCCGGGTGAGCTGCTGGCGGCGGCGCTGGCGGACAATAAGCGGGCCGAGCTGGTTGGAGAGAAGACGTTTGGGGAGGGCGCGCAGCAGAAGACGTTTGAGCTTCCTGACGGCGCGGCGCTGATCCTGTCGGTGGCGAAGTATGAGTCGCCTTCGGGCAAGAAGCTGCAGGATGAGGGAATTACGCCGGCGGTGCTGGTGGCCTCGAACCAGCCGGAGGCTGCCGGCGAGGACGACGACGCAGCAGTGCCCGCGGCCGGGGCAGCGCCGGCCGCGACGCCAGCTCCGAAGCCAAGCGTGAGCGTGGATGAGCAGCTGACGAAGGCGCTGGACCTCCTTAAGGCCAAGGCGGCCTGATCGCACGGGAGTAACGGGCGGGCGAGCTCTCGCCTGGTGAGCGAGGGCGGCCTGAGTGCTATCGTGGAGGGCTGTGGGCAGCGTATCGAGACCGGAGACGAAGGCGCCGGAGGTTCGGGCGAAGACGATCTGGGGGCGGCTGAACCAGAACCTGACGGAGCTTGAGCGGCGGCTGCCGGGGCGACAGTATCTTCTGCGGTCGACGTTTCTGGTGCTGCTGGGGCTGTCGGCGATCTTTGGGGCAATGTGCGGGTTGCTGCTGGTGTACTCGATCGCCCTGCCGCAGATGGATGACCTGGCGCGGTATCGTCCGAATACGACGACCGAGCTCTTGGACGTTCATGGGCAGGTGTTTGGGTCGTTTGCGCTGGAGCGGCGGGTGGTGGTGCCGTACGGGGATCTGCCGCCGGTGCTGCGAGCGGCGATCATCTCGATCGAGGATAAGAGCTTTGAGAGCAACTGGGGGGTGAACCTGGTGCGGGCCGTGGGTGCGGCGTGGCGGGATCTGCATTCGAGCGGGCGATCGCAGGGGGCTTCGACGCTGACGATGCAGCTGGCGCGGAACCTGTTTCTTTCGTCGCAGAAGACGTATGGGCGGAAGATCCAGGAGGTGTTTCTCTCGATGCAGATCGAGAGGCGGTTTACGAAGCAGCAGATCTTTGAGCTGTATGCGAACCAGATCTACCTGGGGCATGGGACTTACGGGTTTGAGGCGGGGTCGGAGTTCTTTTTTTCGAAGCATGTGCGGGAGCTGACGCTGCCCGAGGCGGCGCTGCTGGCGGCGCTGCCGAAGGGGCCGGAGGCGTATTCGCCGATCAAGTACCCGGAGCGGGCGCTGCGGCGGCGGAACCTGGTGCTGAGCGAGATGCTGGCGGACGGGAAGATCTCGGCGGCGGAGGCGGACGCGGCCAAGGCGGCGCCGCTGGGCCTGCGGATCGAGAGGCCGGTGAACAGCGTCGCGCCGTACTTTGTCGAGGAGGTCAGGCGGCAGCTGGAGCACCAGTATGGGGTGGAGCAGGTGCATGGGGCGGGGTTGCGGGTGTTTACGACGCTTGACCTCGGGCTACAGATGGTGGCGAACAAGGCGGTGCTGGACGGGACCGCGGCGTATGAGCGAAGGCACCATTGGAAGGGCGGGCTGAGAACATTGTCGTGGGCGGGGGCGCGCTGGACGCTTACCGGCATGCGGACTGGACACAGCCGATCGTGCCGGGGATGTATGTGCACGGACTTGTGACGGAGATCGAGAAGGGGACGGCCACCGTGAAGGTTGGGGTCCAGATGGCGAAGCTGGGACCGGAGGACTTCGCGTGGACGGAGTTTACGCGGGCGGATCGATTTCTGGTGGTGGGGGATGTGGTTTACGTGCGGGTGGAGGCTAGCCGGCCGGATGGGTCGCTGCACCTTTCGCTGCAGCAGGACTCGGGGGCTCAGGGATCGCTGATGGCGGTCGACAACTCGAACGGCGAGGTGCTGGCGATGGTGGGCGGCCGGGACTTTGCGGTGTCGCAGTTCAACCGGGCAACGCAGTCGCAGAGGCAGGTGGGCTCGTCGTTCAAGCCGTATGTGTATGCGACGGCGATTGAGGATGGGGCGAAGCCTACGGACATCGTGGTGGACGGGCCGACGAGTTTTCCGACGCCGAGCGGGTGGTATACGCCGCATAACTACGAGGGGGACTACCGGGGGGCGATGACGCTGCTGAGCGCGTTTGCGGAGTCGCGGAATATCCCGGCGTTGAAGCTGGCGAACAAGGCCGGGATTCGGCGGGTGATCCAGATGGCGCAGAGGTTTGGGGTGACGAGCAATCTGCCGGCGTTTTTGCCGGTGGCGATCGGCGCGGCGGATCTGACGCTGGCGGAGCAGGTGGGGGCTTATTCGGTGTTTCCGAATGACGGGATCCGGATTGAGCCGCACACGATTCGTAAGGTGACGCAGGCGGATGGGCTGGCGCTGCCGGAGAAGGTGCCGCAGGTGACGGAGGTGATCTCGGTCGAGACGGCGCGGACGATGATGCAGCTGCTGGAGGCGGTGACGCGGTACGGGACGGGAGCGGCGGCGGCGCAGCTGAAGCATCCGCTGGGCGGGAAGACGGGGACGACGAACAACTATACGGATGCGTGGTTTGTGGGGTTTTCGCCGTCGGTGACGTGTGGGACGTGGATCGGGTTTGACGACCGGCAGTCGCTGGGTGAGAAGGAGACGGGGGCGAAGGCGGCGCTGCCGATGTGGATGGACTTCATGCGGGCGGCGATTGCGGGCAAGCCGAAGGAGGCGTTTGCGTCCGCGGGTGCGCCGAAGAAGGTGCTGGATGTGCCGGCGCGCTCGAGTGAGCCGGAGGAGGCGGCGCCGGCGGCGAAGGACGAGGACGCGGATCCGGATGCTCCGGCGGCACAGTTGCCTGCGCCGATCGAGCGGAGGTCACCGGCTGCGCCGATTGAACGGAGGCCGCCGCCTGGCGAGGACGTGCCACCGGCGACCGTGCCGCCGAGTGTGGCGCCGGGGGTGGGGACGCCGCAGGAGTGATGCTTTCGGTGAGTTTCGGGGGTGGGCTCGAAGGGGGTGAGCAGAGATGGTTGGTGGACTTTTGAGCTCGCGTTCCGCGCCAGGTGTGGGGGCTCCTCTCGAACCGGGGCATCCGAGGCGAGTTCCAGACCGATCCCCTTGTGACGAGATCGCCCGGCGAGATCAGTTCCCACCTCTAGGTGGGGTTCTTTTCCAGGCGGGCCAGGAGGCTGAAGTAGCGGGTGGCGGTGGCGACGTCCTGCTTGATTTGCGCGAGGAGGGCTACGGGTGACGGGAAGCGTCTTTCGTCGCGGAGGCGATGGAGGAAACAGAGTTCGAGGGGGGTGTCTTCGGAGAGGTCGACGGGGTGGAAGTTGAGCAGGTGGGACTCGATGGTGAAGGAGTCGGCGCCGAAGGTGGGGCGGTTGCCGACGTTGGTGACGGCGTTGAAGGTGTCGGTAACGAGTTCCCCTGCCGGGGTACCCGGCTGAAGGGGCAGAGGCCCGCCTGACGGGGTGCCCTGTGTGGGGGACGCGCCCGGTGCCGGGGATGTGTTTGGGGAGGGCGACCCGTTGGTTGTCGAGGGTCCGTTTGAGGTCTGGAGCTGCGCGGGCCGCTGCTGCGCGATGCGGAGGCGGGTGATGTAGACGCCGTGGGCCGGGGTGAGTTCCGCGTAGGGGGCGAGGTTGATGGTGGGGACGGTGTAGCGGGTGCCGTAGCCGCGGCCGGAGGCGGGGGTGCTGCGGATGCTAAAGGGGCGATGGAGGAGCCGGTGTGCGGCGGAGACGTCGCCGGAGGCGATGAGGGCACGGATACGGCTGGAGGAGACGATGGACCCGTGGAAGCTCTCCGGCGGGTAGCTTTGGACGGCGCAACCGAACTCGGCGCAGAGGGAGCTGAGGGTGGTGATGTCGGCCTCGGCGCGGTGGCCGAAGCGGAAGTTCTGGCCTTCGTGGAGTTCGACGGCGTTGAGCCTCCCGTGGAGGAGGTCGTGGGCGAACTCACGGGCGCTCATGCGGGCGAGCTCACCGTTAAAGGGGAGGACGACGACGTCGTCGACGCCGGTTGAGGCGAGGAGGTCGAGCTTTTGTTCGAGGGGCGTGATGAGGGCGGGGCTGGACTCGGGACGGATGGCGCGGGAGGGATGGGGGTCGAAGGTGATGACGAGGGATCGGAGGCCGAGGGTGCGGGCGCGGTCGAGAACGTTGCGAATGATCCAGCGGTGCCCGCGGTGGAGGCCGTCGAAGTTGCCGATGGTCGCGACGGAGGGCGGGAAGGAGGCGGGGAGCTCGTCGAGGTGGCGGTAGATGTGCATCAGGCGATCTCGAAGTCGAGTTTGAGGCCGTCGTAGGCGAGGCGGATGTTGGGAGGCAGGGAGGCTCTCGGTGAGGTCGTGGTCGAGGTCGTGGCTGAGATGGGTGAAGAAGGCGCGCCTGGGCTTGAGCTGTTCGACGAATTCGATGGAGCGCTCGAGGTGGGAGTGGCTGGGGTGAGGCTCGCGGCGAAGCGCGTCGAGGATGAGGATGTCGAGACCCTGGAGCAAGGGCAGGCTTTCGGGCGGGATATCGCTCATGTCGGTGAGGTAAGCGGCCGATCCGAAGCGGTAGCCGGTGATCTCCTGCGGGCCATGGAGGACGGGGATGCGTTGGAAGGCGGCGCCGAAGAGGCTGGTGCTGGAGCCGGGTGTGGGGTCTATGCGGTGGAGGTTGACGCGGGCGCTGGTGGGGTAGCGGTCTTCGGTGCGGAAGGTGTAGCTGAAGATGCGCTCGATGGCGCTGGCGGTCTCGTCGTCGGCGTAGATGGGGAGGTTGCCGGGGACGCGGAAGGAGAGGGGGCGGAGGTCGTCGAAGCCCATGACGTGGTCGGCGTGGCCGTGGGTGTAGAGGACGGCGTCGACGTGGCGGAGGTCTTCACGGAGGGCCTGCGCGTGGAAGTCGGGGCCGGTGTCGATGACGACGACGTGGTCGTTGTAGGCGAGGCGGATGGAGGGGCGCGTGCGGCGATTGTGGGGGTCGGGTGAGGTGCAGACGGAGCACTGGCAGCCGAGGGTGGGAACGCCCATGGAGGTCCCGCTGCCTAGAAAGGTGAGTGTCGCGAGCACTGGCTAGAAGACGAGGCCGGGCTTTGGTGGGGGGCCGCCGCCGCGTGGGCCGGGTCCGCCTTCCCGCGTGGCAGCGGAGCGGGCGAGCGCCTGGGTGATCTCGAGGAAGGCCATGCGGAGTTCGAAGAGGGCGGTCTCGACCAGGGTGGTCTCCTGCGGGGTGAGATTGCCACGGGTCCGGTCGCCGACGACGGCGAGCATATCGATGCTTTGACGGGCGCCGAGGATATCGACGCGGGGCTTCTCGTTCTCGGAGGCGGCTCCGCCGAGCTGCATGATGGCGGTGAGATAGATGCTCTGCACCAGCTGATCGAAGTTCATGGCGGGCGGGTGGTCGGCGCCGGGGTTGGCGGAGCGGATGGCGATCTCGAGACGCTCGGCGGTCTGCTCGTAGGCGAAGCGGGCCTGCTGGATCTGGTCTGGTGTGGGCGGTGGCGGGATGCCCTCGTCGGTTGCATCGGGCTCGCGTGAGGCCGGGCCGAACTGGTCGGGCGCGGGACTGGACTGGGTCGGGCGACCCTGGGCCGGGGCAGCGGCCTGGGGCGTGGATTGGGGCGGTGGCTCGGGTACGGGGACGGGGCGGGGTGCTGGGGCTTCGCTGTGTGGGACGTCGGGACGGAGCTCGCCTTCCTTGGTGAATTTTCGGCGGTCTGTGATGACGAACGGTTTGTTTTGCTCTGGCATGGGTGCCCCTCTTGCGGATTAGATGTGTGTCGCTGCCCAAGGATCTTTCCCGAGTTCGGAGGGGATTGCGAATGGGAGGGAGGCGGGCTGGGCGATGCCGCCGTCGTATGCGATGGGTTTGCCGAGGACGAGGGCTTCGCGGCGGATGTAACCGAGGGCGAGTTGGGCCGGGCCGGACTCCGTGTCGACGGTGGCGATGCTGGTGAGCTCGCCGACGGGCTTTGCGTCTGCGAGGAGCGGGGTGCCGGGGGGTGGGGCGACGCCCTCGAGATGGAAGCCGCTGAACGTGCGGTGGACGTTGCCGCGGGAGCGGATGCGTTCGACGATCTCCTGGCCCAGGTAGCAGCCCTTGTTGAAGTGGAGGGCGCGAGCGGCGCCGGTCTCCTGCGGGAGGTCGCGGTCGCGGATGTCGACGCCGAAGAGGGGTGTGCCCTCGCAGATTCGAAGCAGGTCGACGGCGGCGGGGGTGCAGGGGGTGGCGGCCTGGGCGAGGATCTCGTGCTGGAGGCGAGCGATGGAGGGCTCGTCGGACCAGATTTCGAAGCGGGGGACGAGGGGGCTCCAGGCCTGGACGATGGTGAGACTAAGAGATTGCCAGGGGAGATGGATAAGGCTGAGGGCGGCGTTTGTGCCGGTGGACGGGGTGAGGTTGAGGGTGCGGAGGATCGCGGGTGCCTGGGGGCCGGCGAGCAGGAGACCGCTGCGGTTGGAGGAGATGTCGGCGAGCTCGACGTCGTCCATGATGATGAAGCGGTCGAGCAGGGGGAGGAGGTTTGGGATTTGGGATGAGGCGGTCTGGAGGAGGAGGTGATCGGGCTCGGCGAAGACCTGGCCGTCGCCCTGGATGCGGCCCTGGGCGTTGAGGAAGAGGTTGTAGTTGCCGAGGCCGGGGGTGAGGTCCTGGATGGAGTTGGTGGCCATGCCATTGAGCCAGCGGACGCGGTCAGGGCCGGTGATTTTGATCCAGCCTGTGCGCTCGATCGGGCTGATGGCTGCCGAGGTGAGCAGGGCGGTCAACCCGCTGTGCGCGGTGGGATCCGGCCTGGTTTCGGGCGGGTTTTGAGGAGTGATGGTCTGGGACATGGGAGGCGGGGCAGGCCTGATGCGTACACTTGGATTATAGCGGGGCTGGAGGGCGTGATTTTGGGCTACGGGAGGGGTCGAGCAGCTCTGGTGAGGCGTGGGTGGGTTGCTGCGGCGGTGTTGCCGATGGGTCTCTTGGCCGGCACGGTTTCGCGAGGGCAGACGGCGGGGACGCCTCCTCCGAGTAGGCAGGAGCCGGGGACCGCGGAGACGCAGGAGACGGGAAAGCCGATCACGAAGGATCAGGCGAAGGAACTGTTCAAGTCGGTCGACGAGATCCTGGAGTTTGTCAGTGCCGACTCGAAGCTGCCGATCCGGCACACGGTGAAGCGGCGGTTGATCTCGCGGGACGAGGTGGGGCAGTTCCTGAGGGCGAAGTTTGATGAGGATGAGGGTGCGAAGCGGCTGGAGCGGTCGGAGCTGGTGCTGAAGAAGTTTGGGCTGCTGGATCATGACTTTGAGCTGCGGCCGTTCCTGATCAGCCTTCTGACGGAGCAGATTGCGGGCTTCTACGACAACAAGACGAAGACGGTGAACCTGCTGGACTGGATTGAGCCGGAGGAGCAGAAGCCGGTGCTGGCGCACGAGTTGACGCACGCGCTGCAGGACCAGGCGGTTGGGCTGGAGCGGTGGGGCGACTCGGGCGTGCATGGGGTGGCGGCAAACTCGAAGGAGGACAACCGGCATCTCGAGACGGATGAGTGGGAGACGAGCGCGGGACGCGATTGCCGAGGGGCAGGCGATGGCGGTGTTTGTCGACTACTCGCTGCGGTCGACGGGACGGACGCTGGCGGATTCGCCGGAGGTGGCGGACCGGTTGAAGGATGCGGACACGTCGGCGAGTGGGTCTCCGGTGATGGAGCGGGCGCCGCTGCTGCTGCAGAAGTCGCTGCTGTTTCCGTACAGCGACGGCCTGGGCTTTGAGCAGGTGGTGCTGGCGCAGCGAGGGAAGCAGGCGGCGTTTGCGGATATGCTGGCGCATCCGCCGACCTCGAGCTGGGAGATTATGAATCCGAAGGCATTTCTTGCGCATGCCCCGGTGCCGACGCTGCGTTTGCCGGATGTCCATCCGATGCTGGACGCGGAGTACGCGCCGTATGACGTGGGTGTGATCGGCGCGCTGGATGTACGGATACTGTCGGAGCTGTTTGGCGGGCGCGAGATGTCGGAGGCGTTGACGCCGGCGTGGGATGGCGGGATCTACTACGCGGCGCAGAGGAGATCGGGGACGGGCGGATCGAAGACGACGGCGGGGGCGGAGAGGTCGACGACGGCTTCGCTGGCGCTGATCTACCTGTCGCGGTGGAAGAATCCGGATTCGGCTCGCAGCTTTGCGCGCACCTATGCCGAACAGCTGGGGCGGAAGTATGCGAAGCTGACGCGGGATGAGGCGGATGCGAAGGACGACGAGGAGATCTACACGACCAATGAGGGCGACGTGCTGGTGAGCCGATCGGGCACGGACGTTTTTGTGAGCGAGGGCTTTCCGCTGGGGCTGGCGCGGAGGCTCCGGGAGACGGTTGAGGGGGCGCAGGCGAGTGGGCCGGTGATGAGCGCGGGGTTGGCCGTGAGGAGAGGCGGTCGGGACCCGGTTGGCGAAGGCGCCATCGCTGGCGCTTGCGGCTTTGTGTCGGGCGGCCTTGCCCGCAGGTTCGACGATATGGCCTACCGTGCCGTGGTCGCCGTCGCGGGATATGCTGGGAGAGCGGCGTAGACGCGATGCCGCGGCATTTGGCAGAGAGCACGATTGGAGCAGGTGAGCCGCTTGGGGCCGGCGAAGGAGCAGCAGGTTTGGTGAAGGCAGAGATCGGGATTATTGGCGGAAGCGGGCTGTATGCGATGCCAGGCTTGACGGAGGTTCGGGAGGAGCGCGTTGAGACTCCGTTCGGGGAGCCCTCGGAGGTGTTTGCGCTGGGCGAGCTCGAGGGGCGCAAGGTGGCGTTTCTGGCGAGGCACGGGCGGGGACACCGGCTTTTGCCGAGCGAGATCAACTTTCGGGCGAACATCTACGGGATGAAGGCGCTGGGGGTGGAGCGGATCCTTTCGGTGTCGGCTGTGGGATCGTTGAAGGAGGAGCACAAGCCTACGGACTTTGTAATTCCTGACCAGTTCATCGATCGGACATTTGCGAGGGTTGCCACGTTCTTTGGAGAGGGCATTGTGGCGCATGTGGGATTTGGTGACCCGGTATGTGCGACGGTGGCTGCGGCCTTTGAGAGGGCCTGCGTTGAGGTCGGCGTTGTGGGCAAGGGTGGCGGGACGTACGTGTGCATGGAGGGACCGCAGTTCTCGACGCGGGCGGAATCGAACCTGTACCGGAGCTGGGGCGCGGATGTGATTGGGATGACGAACCTCCAGGAGGCGAAGCTGGCTCGCGAGGCGGAGATCTGTTACGCAACGGTCGCGATGGTGACGGACTACGACTGCTGGCGCGAAGGGCACGACGACGTGACGGTTGACCAGGTTGTGGCGGTGCTGCATCAGAATGCTGAGAACGCCGGCGAAGGTGGTTCGGGCGGCGGTGAAGGCGATGCCGACCGAGAGGACGTGCGGATGCGCGAGTGCGCTGAAGTATGCCATTCTGACGGACCGGAGCGTGATCCCGCAGGCGACGCGGGAGAGGCTGGCGCTGATTCTCGGGAAGTATTTGTAACGCAGGCACATTTGTAACAGGGTCACGATCGTGGGGGTTCAGAGGTAGTGCCTCCAACAAGCTTAGAAGAGGATAGGGAAGATCTTTCATGTCGATACTGGTTGTAGGTTCTGTCGCGTTCGATAGCATCACGACGCCGCACGGGTCGGTCGGACATTGCCTGGGCGGCGCAGCGACGCACTTTGCGCTGGCTGCAAGTTACTTCACCGAGGTGCGGGTGATTGCGGTGGTGGGCAAGGACTTCTCGGCGGAGAACGAGGCTGTTCTGACGAGGCGTGGCGTCGATACGCGGGGGATCGAGCGGGCGGACGGGCTGAGTTTTCATTGGACGGGATCGTACGGCGGAAGCCTGAACGAGGCGACGACGCTGGGGACGGATCTGAATGTGTTTGCGACGTTTTCGCCGAAGATACCGGAGGTCGTACAAGGACTCCGAGTACCTGTTCCTGGCGAACATCGACCCGGTGCTGCAGGCGGATGTGCGGCGACAGATGCCGGGGGTGCGGATGGTGTGCGGGGACACGATGAACTACTGGATCGCGGACCACCGGGAGAACCTGGCCAAGGTGCTGCGGGAGGTAGACGTGCTGCTGATCAATGATGGCGAGGCGCGGATGCTTTCGGGCGAGAGCAACCTGGTGAAGGCGGCGGACAAGGTGATGTCGATGGGGCCGAGGTCGCTGGTGATCAAGCATGGGGAGTATGGCGCGACGGCGTTCTTCAGTGACCGGTCGTTTTCGGGGACGCCGAAGCTGCATGCGTTTCGCGCGCCGGCGCTGCCGCTGGCGGAGGTTGTGGACCCGACGGGAGCGGGGGACTCGTTTGCGGGAGGCTTCTACGGGTACATCGCGTCGCAGCAGGTGTTTACGCCGGAGGTGTTTCGGAAGGCGCTGTTTTACGGCGGCGTGATGGGCTCGTTTGCGGTGGAGCGCTTCGGTACGGAGCGTCTGCAGAGTGTGAGCGAGCGTGAGATTGAGGATCGATTCAGGCTGTTCCAGGAGATATCGCAGCTTGGCTTTGCGCGGGATTAGGCGAGAGGCGCGGGCGAGCCGCTCCGGTGCGGGGCGGCCTGGGAGGATGCCTGGCGGATCGGCGATGGTGCCGCCGGGTGTGGGGGCCGGGGTGGGGAGGGCGAGCCGGGAGGAGACACTGCCGATTGCGCTGGCGGCGGTGGTGCTCGGTTTCGTGGCGCTTCTGGTTTGCTACCTCCACGGTTACATGTTGCTTTATGGCGATGCGGTTGCACATCTTGGCATTGCGCGGAGGATCTTTGACTCGCGGAACCCGGGGCTGGTGCAGCTAGGAGGCGTGTGGCTGCCGTTGTCGCACATCATCATGCTGCCGTTCGTTTGGAAGATGGAGTGGTGGCAGAACGGGATGGCGGGCGCGTGGCCGTCGTTGCTGTGCTATGTGCTTGGGGTGATCGGGTTCTACCGGCTGGCGCGGCGGCTGCTCTCGCGGACGTGGGCGCTGGTTGCGACGACGTTTTTTGGGCTGAATCCGAACCTGCTTTTCTTGTCGACAACGGCGATGACGGAGCCGCTGTTCCTGGCGGTGCTTGTCTGGCTGACGCTGCTTACGGTGGAGTGCGTTGCGGCGATGAAGGGGAGCGCGGCGAGGCGGGCTGGGCGCCTGATGATCGGGGTTGGGCTGCTGATTGCGGCGGCGGTGTATACGCGGTATGACGGATGGATCGTGGGTGCGGCGGCGTGGTGCGTGCTTGCGTGGCAGATGTGGAAGCGGCGTGGGCTGCGGCGCGAGGTGGGTTTCCCGTTTGCGGTGCTGACGTTGATTGCGGTGGCGGCGCCCGTGAGCTGGCTGGTGTACAACCAGCACTTCTATGGGGACTGGCTGGATTTTCTGCGCGGGCCTTACTCGGCGAGTGCGATCGAGAAGAGGACGTCGCCGCCGGGAGCCCGGCACTACCGGGGATGGCATAACCCGGCGTGGGCGGTGTTGTTTTATACGCGGACGGCGCAGGTGGATGCGGCGGCGTGGGAGACGGGGTTTCTGCTGATGGCGGCGGCACTGGCGGGGGTATGGTCCGGGGTGAGACGGAGGTTGGAGCCGGCATCGCTGCTGTTGTGGGTGCCGCTGCCGTTTTATGTGTACTCAATTGCGTACGGATCGGTGCCGATCTTTATCCCGCAGCTGTATCCGCACTCCTTTTATAACGCGCGGTATGGGATGGAGCTGCTTCCGGCGCTGGCGATGTTTGGTGCGGTTGCGGGGCAGCGGCTGCAGTTGCGAATGGAGGCATGGGCTCCGCTCGGGGCGAGGCTTCTTGTGCCCGTGTGTCTTTCGCTGGCGGTCCTGAACTCGGTGCTGATGATGTACCAGGTTCCGCTGGTGTTGAAGGAGGGCATGGTGAACGCGAGGACGCGGGTGGCGCTCGAGACGGCACTGGCGGCTCAGCTGAAGGCGCTTCCCGCGGGCGTTCCGATTCTGATGTCGACGTCGGACCACATTGGCGCGGTGCAGCAGGCAGGGATCCCGCTGAGGCAGGTGCTGAGCGAGGCGGACAACGATAGCTGGAAGGCGACGCTGGCGGCGCCTGCCGAGAGGGCGGCGTATGTTGTCGCGATTGCGGGCGACCCGGTGTCGAAGGCCCTGGCGGGAGGACATCCAGGGTTGACGGTGCTGACGGTGCTTTGCACGACGGGGCAGCCGTGCGCGAGGGTGTACCGGTCGGATGTGTATAGGGCGGGAGCGAGTGGTCGATGAGCGATTCGGTAGAGTAGGTGAGGATGATCCCTTTCATCAAAGCTCATGCGTGCGGCAATGATTTCCTGGTGGTCGAGGACGCGGACGCGGGTGGGCGGCACGCGGCGCTGGCGAAGAGACTGTGCGCGCGGAACACGGGTGTGGGCGCGGACGGTGTGGAGTTTCTGGATCGACGATCCGGGTTTCGGCTGAGGCTGTTCAACTCGGACGGGAGCGAGGCGGAGCTTTCGGGGAACGGAACGCGGTGTGCGGCGGCGTGTCTGGCCGAGAGCGAGGGGCTTGAGAGCGTGGCGTTCGAGACGCATGGCGGACGGCGGACGTGCCGGGTGCTGGAGCGGAGCGGGAATCAGTTTGTGATCGAGGGGGGGATGGGGGTTCCGCGGGTGATGCCGCGGACGATTGTTGTGCCGGGGGTTGGGGAGGTCGCGGGGGCGATGGTGAACGTGGGGAACCCTCATTTTGTGTTGTTCGTGGAGACGGAGGATTTCGGGGCGCATGGCCTTCGATGGCAGGAGCTTGGGGCGATGATCAGCGTGAGTCCGCTGTTTCCGCACGGGACCAATGTGGAGTTTGTGCGGGTGATGTCGGGGGGCGAGATTGAGTTTCGAATCTTTGAGAGAGGCTGCGGGCCGACGACCTCGTCGGGTACGGGGACGTGTGCGAGCGCGGCGGCGGCGATGATGATGCGAGGCGCCGGGCGTGAGCTGACGGCGATTGCGGAGGGTGGTGCGCAGAGGGTGGTGTGGCCGCCAACGATGCGCAGATGCTGCTGACGGGGCCGGCTGAGATCGTCTGCAGGGGTGAGGTTTGGGAGTCGTGAGCAGCGTGAGCGACAGGGGATTGAGCTTGCCGCGGGCGTTGCGACCGGGTGCGACGGTTGCGGTGTTGACGCCGGCGAGTGCGGCGAGACCGGAGCTGGTGGAGCGCGGGGTGGAGCGGCTGGAGGCGATGGGGTACAGGGTCAGGCTGGGACTGCATGCGATGGACGCGGGGCCGCTCTATTACGCGCGGTTCGGCGGCTGACCGTGTTGACGATCTGCATGCGGCGTTTCGCGGATACGACGGTCGATGGGATTCTGTGTACGCGCGGTGGGTGGGGGTGTGCGGAGATTCTTCCGATGCTGGATGCGGAGCTGATCCGGTCGAACCCGAAGGTGTTTGTCGGGTACAGCGATGTGACTTCGCTGCAGATCTTTCTGCTGGAGCGGGCCGGGCTGGTGAGCTTTTATGGACCGATGGTGGCGGCGGACTTTGCGCGTGAGGGCGGTGTGGACGCTGTGAGCTGGGGAGCGAGCCTGGTGGAGGGCGGGCCGTGGTCGCTGGGTGCGGAGTCGGGGCTGCGGACGCTGCGGGCGGGGTGGCGGAGGGTCCGCTGCGGGGTGGCTGCATGTCGATCTTGCGGAGAGCCTGGGTACGCCGTACGCCCCGAGGCCGTTCCGGGGGGTGTCTGTTTCTTGAAGACATTGGGACCAAGCCGTACCAGTGGGATCGCATGCTGGTGCATCTGCGGCTGGCAGGGATGCTGGACGAGGTGACGGGCATCGTGTTCGGCGATATGAGGCAGTGTGTCGGGCCGGAGCAGATGGAATTGCTGGAGGCTGCGATCCTGCATAGCCTGCGGGAGTTTCGGGGACCGATTGCGATCGGTCTCGCGGTCGGGGCATGTGGATGGGGCGAACGTGACGCTGCCGCTGGGGGTGGATGTGCGACTTGACTGCAACGATCCACTGGGTCCGCGGTTACACTTTCCGGGTGGGGCTGTGACGCTCTAAGCCCGCGCCCTTGAGACGATGTCGACGAGACCGAAGCACATACATTTGATCGGGATCTGCGGGACGGCGATGGCGTCGCTGGCGGGGCTGCTCGAGACGCAGGGGCATCGAATTACGGGATCGGATATGGGGTCGTATCCGCCGATGAGCGACCTGCTCGAGGAGCTGGGCATTGCCGTGATGCAGCCGTACGGCCCGGGCAATCTCGAACCGAGGCCGGACCTTGTGGTGGTGGGGAATGCGATCTCGCGGGGGAATGCGGAGCTCGAGTATGTGCTCGATCAGCGGATCCCGTTTTCGTCGATGGCGGCGATTGTTCACGACGAGTTCCTTCGGGGGCGCGACTCGCTGGTGGTGGCGGGGACGCATGGAAAGACGACGACGACGAGCATGCTGGCGTGGATCTATGAGGTGGCGTCGCGCACGCGTCCGGAGCTGGCGCCCTCGTTTCTGATTGGGGGTGTGGCGGAGAACTTTGGGACGAGCTTTCGAGCGCGGGCGACGAGGCCGTTTGTGATTGAGGGCGACGAGTACGATACGGCGTTCTTCGACAAGGGGCCGAAGTTTCTCCACTACTTTCCGGACGCGGCGATCCTGACGCATGTTGAGTTCGATCATGCCGATATTTACGACGACCTCCAGGCGGTGAAGACGGCGTTTAAGCGGTTTGTGAATCTGATCCCGCGGCCGCGGTCTGCTGCTGGCGTTTGATGGAAGTGAGAATGTAACGGAGTGCGTTGCGAATGCGTTCTGCAGAGTGGAGCGGTACGGGTTTGCGAGTGGATCGGCGTGGCGGATGACGGGTCTGCGGCACCATGGGCCGACGACGGAGTGGACGCTGCTTCGTGACGGAGCGCTGTTTGCGGAGATGTCATTGCCGATGGCGGGGGAGCATAATGCGCTGAACGCGACTGCGGCGGCGGCGCTGGCGGCGGGGCAGGGGATCGAGACGGGTGCCATCGTCGAGGCGCTGGCGAGCTTCCGGAGCGTGAAGCGGCGGCTTGAGGTGCGAGCCGAGGTGAATGGCGTGACGATCATCGACGACTTCGCACACCATCCGACGGCGATTCGGGAGACGCTGCGAGCCCTGCGGGAGGGGTACGCCGGGCGGCGGATATGGGCGGTACTGGAGCCGCGGTCGAACACGCTGCGACGGAATGTCTTCGAGGGTGCGCTGGTGGATAGCCTTTCGCTGGCGGACAGGGTGGTGCTGGCGTCGGTGTTCAAGTCGGAGAGTATTCCGTTGGCTGAGCGGCTGCAGCCGGAGAGGCTGGCGGCGAGGCTGGTGGAGGCTGGCACGCCTGCGGTCTCCGTGTCGGACGCGGACGCGGTGGTTACGGAGCTGCTTCCAGCAGTTGAGGGCGGGGGACGTGGTGGCCATTCTTTCGAATGGCGGTTTCGGAAACATCTACGAGAAGCTGCCGCGCGCGCTTGCGGCTGCCGAAGCCGTGGCGGGCAGGCGCTAATCAGGACGATGCGGCATCACACCGAGAGCCCATGTTTGCAACCTTGAAGATCGTTCTGGTGTACCTCGGACTTGGTTCGGTGGCGGCGGTTGTGGGGATTCCTTACTCGTTTGTGATTGGCGACATTGGACCGTTGTACCGGGTTGCGATGTGGATCATACGTGCGGGGCTTCGTGCGGGGAGGATCCGGGTGACGGTGGCGGGCCTCGAAAATGTTCCCAAGGATCGTGCGTGCATTTACATGTGCAACCACGTTTCGAATCTGGACCCGCCGGTGATTCTGCCGCAGCTGCCGGGACGAAGCGCGGTGCTGTTGAAGCGGGAGCTGATGAAGATTCCGCTGCTGGGAACGGCGATGCGCATGGCGAAGTTCGTTCCGGTGGAGCGCGGCAGCAGCGTGGAGGCGGCGCAGCGCAGCGTAAAGGCGGCGGCAGACGCGTTGCGGTCGGGCCTGCACATCCTGGTATTTCCGGAGGGAACGAGGTCGCTGACGGGGCGGCTCTCGAGCTTCAAGAAGGGCCCGTTTTTTCTGGCGCGGGAGACGGGAGCGCCGATTGTGCCGGTGGCGGTCTCGGGGACGCAGGGGATGATGCGGAAGGGCAGCTTCGCGATCTACCCGGGGGCGGCCGCGGTCTCGATCCTGCCGGCGATCTACCCGGCAGAGTTTGGGTCGCGCGAGGAGTTGATGAAGGCGGTTCGGGAGGCGCTGTCGGCGGGGTTGCCCGAGGTCATGAGACCGCTGCCTACTTGATGATGGGGTTGTACCCGTCGACGATCAAGCGCTGGCGCATGAGCTCGGCTTCCTTTTTCGAGGGGAACGGACCGACCTGGATGTGGAGGAGCTTGTCCTGGGGCTGCTGTCGAACGAGGCCGGTGTAGCCGCGGTGTTTGAGAGCAGAGAGGAGGAGGTCGGCATCCTCTTTACGAGAGACGGCAGCGACCTGGACGAAGCTCTGGGCGCCGGTGGCAGCAGGGGTGTTCGCGGGGATCTCGGGGGCGAGGGAATCGCCAGCGATGGACCTGTCCTGGATGGTGACCTTTGAGCCTGCCTTGTGGGGGCGATTGGAGGTGTCGGTCGAAGGTGGGTCGAAGCGTTCCTCCGTCGGCGTGCTGGGCTGGCTGACCTGGTTATCAGCCTTTGAAGCGCCGAGGCGGGCGGGGCTTCCGGAGGACGGCTTGACCAGGTCGTCTGTGGGCATTGCTGTTCGAACTGCGGCGGCGACAGGAACGAGCGGCGCGGACTTCTTTCCCATGCTGTACCCGAGGCCGAAGAACAGGGAGCAGACCAGCGCAAGGGCGAGAAAGATGGCGAGGACGGTACCTGTGCCGAGCGAGATCTCGCGGTCGGCGCCACGGGTATCGCGGTCCTCTTCGGATGCGGGATCGTATTGTGTGGGCATGCTTCGAGAACCTCAGTGCTGCAATCCTGGCGAGCAGACCCGGTCCGTCGAGGTGGTCCCGAAGTTGCTGCTGCCTGCTGACGGCCTGCGAAACAGGAGGGCAGACCGGCGACAGTCTCGATGCTATCGCTCGCGGTCAGAAAACGATGGCAGGCGTGAATGGGCGTACCTGCTCAGTCACGTGCTAGAAGTGGAGATAGAAGCCGACGCTGGGCTCTGTGGTGAAGGTTTGCTTGTTCAGGGTCAGGTAGTTCTGGTCGAAGTCAGGGGCTTTGAAGAAGAGCTGGCGGAACTGGACGCGGATACCGAAGTGGCTCGAGAAGACGGGTTCCTCGGCGCCGACGGCGTAGTAGAAGGCGAGGCGGGCGCGCTCCGGCAGACCCTGGCCGCCACCTGCGGTGGGTGTGAAGATGATGCTGCCAACTCCGCCGGAACCAAAGGTGTGGAGGCCCAACAGATCGGGTCCATGTGCGACGTAGCCGAGGGTGGCCTCGGTGGCCCGGGTTTGAGCGCCGCCGGTGATGTACGAGGGAGTGCTCAGGTAGTTTTCGGTGTAGCGGGCATAGCCGTAGTTGGCTTCGAGACCGAGCAGAGGGGATTTGGTGTAGCGGATGGTTCCCAGGGCACCGAGCGTGTTGCTGGCGTTCTGGGTGATGGCTACGCCCTGATAATTGATTCCTTGAACGCTCTTGGTGAACTGCCCGACGCCGTTGACAGAGAGGTCGAGGCGTCGGAGCTGCCGGTCGAGGGTGGTGACCTGTGCGGCTGCGAATGAGGCGAAGAGACTGGAAGATAAGCAGAACAACAGAGTCCATCGTGAGGACTGCCGGAGGACTTTCAACATGCCGAGCAAACTCCTTGACACCGCAACTTTGATCTATCCAGTCTACGCTGGAACGGGTGCGACCGGGCCTGGGCGTGCCGGGGGGCGCGCGTGTTCAGGGGCGGCGTTGGCTCGGAGCTGCTGGTATGTATCGGTCGGCGCGGCTGGAGGGCGGGACATCTGCGATCGGATGATCTGCATGGGTGAGCTTCGGGTCCGAGGGGGGCACGGTCTTATTGCGTCTGGCCTGCCAGGCGATTCTTCCGAGGAGGGATGCCGAGATGCCGACGGCGGTTCCAACGGTGATGGCGACGACGGGGTGGACGGCTGGCGTGAGGGATGGGGGTTTGGCGACCAGGGTGGCGAAGCTGTAGACGAGGCCGGTGGTTCCGAGGAGGGCGGGTATGCCGTAGGCGGGGGTTCTTGCGGACAGGGCGAGAGTGGCGCTGGCGACCACGAGAATCAGAAGGGCGGCGGGTCTGACGGGAACGAGCGTGAGGGCAAAGACTCCGGACAGGAGGAGAAGCAGGCCTGTGGCGCCGGGGAGGATGGCGCCGGGGAGGTTGCACTCCGCAAAGATCAGGAGGGTTCCTATGCCGAGCAGAAGGACGGCGACGTCCGGGTTCGCGAGGGAGCCAAGGAGGCGGGTGCGGGCCGCGGGTGGAGGTTGGAGGGCCGGCGGTGTGCCCTTGAGCAGCAATACGGCAGGCAAGAGCTGGCCTGGGCTGAGGTTGGCCTGCGAGCTCGAGGAGTTGAAGAGCGCGTCTCTGTTCGTGAGGGCGGGGAGGTGCTGGGCGTGTGCGGGGAGCAGAAGGTAGAGGAGAAGCGTGAGACAAGACACACGGGAGATCATGGCAGGTTCTGGCCGCGTGCGAGAAGTGCCTGCTTCATGCCGAGGCCGGCGGTGTTTCCGGGCTCGAGGCGGAGGGCGTTTCCTACGTCGGAGGCGGAGGCTGCCAGCTGGTTGGCGGAGAGCTCCAAGCGCGCGAGAACCAGGTACGCGGGGACGTTGGGGCGGAGCTTGAGGGAGGCCTGGGCCTCGGAACGAGCTTCGGCGGCGTTGCCGCTTTGTTCGCGAACCTGTGCGAGGCCTGCGTGGCTCTCGGGGTTTGCAGGGTCGGTTGCGACGGCTCTTTGAAACTCCTTCTCGGCCTCGGGTAAGAGGCCCTGGCTGAGGTAGTCGCGGCCCTGCTGGATGTACTGGGAGGCGCGCTCGTTTGCGGGGAGCGTGGCGAGTCGGAGGTCGCGGATCTGATCGAGCTGAAAGGCGGCCTGGCGGAAGGAGACCTCGGAGTAGGTGCGACGAATTCGTTCAAGGGGAGCGAAGGAGCCGGGGTCCGGGGCGTCTGCCCTGGCTGAGGCCAGGGTGATTTTGCCCGAGGCGAGGTGATCGTGGAGCTCCTGGATCTCGGTGTCGGCAGGCCGGAGCTTCAGTGCGGCGGCGTCCTCTCGCTGAGCGCCAGCGGTGTCGCCGCGTCGAAGGAGGGCGACGGCCAGGTTGTAATGGAAGTCTGCGTCGTTGGGGTCGGCCGCGACTGCGCGTTGAAAGAGAGCGGCGGCGTCGCGACCCTGGCGGCTGGCGGCGACACCCTGATTGTTGATGACCTCCGGGAGGGGGAGACGGGAGGCGACGAGTTTGAAGGCGGCCTCTGCGTCGGCGTATTTGGCGGTGTTCATGTGCGCGAGACCGATGTAGAACTGCGCCTCGAGGGCCCGGGGATCGGCCGGCGGCATCTTTGCGAGGGTCGCTGCGGCGCGGTCGTACTCACGCTGGGCGTAGAGCGTTTTGCCGAGTGCGAGGATGGCGGCGGAGTAGGTGGGGGTTTCGTTAACGGCGAGCTGGAGCCGTTTCACGCGTTCCTGCGGGGCGGTCGCGTCGGTGCCGCGGATGTAGTTCTCGAAGGAGCTGAGCTTGACGCCGGCTGCGGTCGCGAGGAAGGTCTGCTCGGCGACGGGAAAGTGGGGGTCGATCTCGGATGCTGCTTTCCATGCGAGGGCGTTCTCGACGTCAAGGAGTCGTGAAAGGTCGCTCGAGTCGGTGAGAGGTGCGGAGAGCCGAAGCTCATCGACGCGCAGGACCTGGGACTGGACGATGATGCGCGAGCCCTGGGTGATAAAGCTTCCGACGATGACAAAGTCTGCATCGAGTGTCTGGGCGATTCGAATGGTGGTGGCGCGGGTGGGCTTGAAGCCGGCGGGCATCCCCAGATGATCGAGGGCGTAGAGGCGATCTTCGCGCGTGATGGTGAGGAAGCCGGAGGAGCTGAGACGCTCGCTCAGGGTATCCGGGAAGGAGTCACCGATCCAATCGAGGTTTGGGTGACCGGAGCGGTTGTCGAAGGGAAGGACGAGCACGACGCGACCGCCCAGGGACTTCGCGGCGGACGAGGTCTCGGACTTTGCGAATCCGCGGACGGGGAGGAAACAAAGAGGAAGAAGGAGGGCGAGGATGCGAGAGCGTAGTTTCGGAATGCCAGCCACAGGAGAAGTATAAGGCGGACGTCGTCTCGGGTACCCGAGGATCAGGGTGCGAGACGTTGGGGGGAGGACTACGGAAGTGTACGGGGCGGGGGCGGGGGGTCGAGCTCAGGTGGCGTTGCCGCGGCAGGCTCGGGACGCCTGAAGCGCAGGACGGCGGCCCATTCGCCCCGGCGGTGCGCCTCCCAGACGATCTGCCCGCTGAGGAGCGCGGCAGCCTCGGCCGGTTGCAGGTCGTGGTGGAAGTCGAAATAACGTGTGTCAGCCGCTTCGTTCTGACGGCCGATGTTGGCGCGCCCGGGTGGCGGCTCCCACTTGGTGGAGAAGAGCAGAGCTGTGTCGAACCTGGCGGACTCCGGGGAGAGTTTCTGGAGGTGCTCGCGTGAGAAGTCGGGGATGTCGATGGTCGGAATGGGGGTACGGGTGTAGCCGAGCTCGGGACGCTCGAGCTCTCCGGTGGCGGGCCAGGCGGTGAGGACGGTGGCTCCTGGAAAGCGATTTGCGATGAGGCTGATCGCCTGCTGGTGGAGCGTGATCATGTCGCGGTAGGTGAGGTTGTCTTCGGGTGCGAAGGCGTACGGAGGGTTGCGCCAGATGGCAGCAGCGAAGGCGGCGAAGCTGAGGGCTGCAACAGCGCCCCAGAGGCGAAGGTGCCGGCGCCACTCGACGACACAGACCAGCAGAATGAGCGGGTACATGGGGAGTAGGTACCGGGTGAGCAGAGCTCCGCCGAGGATGGAGAAGGCGAAGAGGTTGGCAAGGAGGATTGCGGCGATTGCGCGGAGGGTGATGCGGGGAAGGCGAGAGTGCTGGCGGGTGCGGAGGACGGGAGTGAGCGATGCGGCCGCGGCGCAAAGGACGGGGACGAACATGTTCATGTGCATCGTGAGGTGGAGGACGCGGTGCCAGAGACAGAGGGCGAAGCGGTGGGCGTCGAGGTTGGCGGTCGCGTTGTAGCGGAGGAATTCAGGGTTGCCGAAGACGAATCCTGTGCGGTGGAAGTGGTAGGCGTACCAGGCGAGCAGAGGGAGGATGGGCGCCAGGAGGGCGGCGATGAGCTCGACCTGCCCGCGGGCCGGGAGCGTGGAGGCTGAGGCTGAGGAGCGGTTTCGGAAGCGGAGGAGATCGACGGCTTCGTAGAGGGCGAGGGCTGCGGGCGTTACGATCGCCGTCTCCTTTGAGAGGACAGCGAGTGAGAACAACGCCGCGACTGCGAGGAGGTTTGCGGGCGTGCGTCGGCTGATTGAGGCTGGAGGATCTTGCGCCAGGGTAAGAGCGCCCGGTGCGAGGTAGAAGGAGAGCGCCCACAGGGTGAAGGCAGCGGCAAAGATATCTGCGTGGGCGAGGGTGCTTTGCGCAAACCAGACGGGGTAGACGGCGGTAAGCAGGGTGACGACGAAGGCCGTGAGGTCTCCAGCGAGGCGTCGTGAGAGGCGGAAGATGCCGAGGAGGGCGGAGGCCGAGACGATGCAGATGAAGGTGCGGGTTCCGCTGACGACATAGCCGGAGATGTGCCACCAGGCTGCAAGGAGGATGGATGGAAGAGGCGGGTGGGCGTTGGTGATGGTGGATTGCGGGATCAGGGTGCCCGTGCGGAAGAAGTCAAGGGCAGCGGGGATGTAGTAGCCGGCCTCATCCCAGAAGTAAGGGAGTCGCAGCAGGTTCCAATGGCTGAGGAATACGGCCACAAAGAACAGGGGGTAGAGCATCCAGAGTTGGAGGTCTGGCGCGGTCTTCGGGGGGCTGCGCAGTTCTGTGCGGATCGCGGAGAGCGGCACGTCGTTAGTTGACGGGGCCTTCGGAGGGGGGCACGGGCTCGAGCGTGAGTGAGCCAAAGGTCTGCTCGTACTGGGCGAGGTTGCTTCCGAGCACGTTCCACAGGGCTTTGGCCTGCTGTGGGCTGACGTAGATGCCCTGAAAGCTGGACAGGGTGACCTCGTCGGGCGAGTTCTGGCTCATGGTGCCGAAGCCAAGAAAGAAGTCCCACACGCTCATGCGGACCTGGACGCTGTTGGCGTAGCCCTCGCGGTAGTCGTCGCTTTTGACGAGTTTCAGCGTGGGTTCCGAGGTGGGCTTGTGCTGATTCATTTCCTGGCCTCAATGGTGTTTGGGAGGGTTTTGGTGCGAAAGGGGGGACTTGAACCCCCATGGATTGCTCCGCCAGATCCTAAGTCTGGTGCGTCTGCCAATTTCGCCACTTTCGCTCTACTGATCACAACGTGCAGGCTCTACGTGTTTGATGTCGGTTCCGTCTTTGACTGCGCTGGCCGGTTGCCCTCGAACCCGTGTTCCCTGGGGTTCTCCGTTCTAGCGTCGGTTTCAGCCCTTCGCGATTGTAGCGTGTTCGAGCTGGGGTTATTGTGCGAGTCAGCCACCCTCCTTCTCCTATTTGGAGGACTGCTTAGGGCGGTGGGGAGTTGAAGGTTTGGTCGTGGAAGGGTGGGGGTCGTTGCCTTTTGGGGCGAAATCTCGAGCGGATGGGGACGCAGGGTGTTTTCGCTGCATCTTACCCGGAATCGAGCGTATTCCGAGAGCTCGTGGAAGGTTGAACTGCAATGAAGAGTTTTCTCTGGCTAGTGGGTGGTATTTGTGCGGCAGCTGCGGGGTTTCTGGTTTGGGGTAGCAAGCGGCGGGCGCCGGTGGAGGAGCTTGCGCACCGGTTGGAAGAGGCCTGGGCCGATCACCACACCCAGGTCTGATGAGGTGCGGCGGAGTGACCTAGCCGGGTGCTGAACGGGTGACCGAGAGGGACCTTTGTGGGATCCCGGGAGCGTTGCGGCGGCGGTGCAACAGGCGTACTCTTTAACCAGTTCGTGAGCGCGCAATGCCGTTCCTGGATGCGGAAGCCTGCGCCGGGAATACCCGATGCGTGTGGGTGTATCGACACAGCAGGCAGCCGGAGGTCGCATTGAATCAACAGGTTAAGAAGCTCATCCAAAAGCTTGGCGAAGCGATTCACGAGTCTGTCTCGGAGTCCGAGGATATTGCCGGCGTGGTGAAGAATATCCGCGAGCAGGGGTTCGATGTGCTGCTGATGCTTGAGGCAACGATCGGCCTGAACGAGGTAGAGGCGGACGATGAGGAGTCCGTCGCGGAAGAGGTCGAGGGTCCGTTTACGACGACCGACGTGAGCTTCTTGAAGTCTTTGCGGATCAGCATCAACGAAGAATCTACAAGCGAGTAGGGTGGCAGGGCTCCCATGGCAGGAGGGCGCTACGGTGTGCCTTGAGCGGAGTGGAGTTCCTCGTTCGAGATAAGAAGACGCGTGCCGATTGACGGCAGGCGTCTTTTTCGCTTTGGGTATGGTGGTTGTAGCTTCCGGGGACGAACTTGCATCCGAATCACTTGGTCTGCGAAGTTGCAGTATGGTGGAAGCGCAGCAAAGAAAGGTAGCTCAAGATGCGAAATACGCTTGGCGTTCTTCTTGCCGGTGGTGCCGGTGAGCGACTTTTCCCTCTGACGCGTGACCGGGCGAAGCCGGCCGTTCCGTTTGCTGGACAGTACCGGATCATCGACATTACGTTGTCGAACTGCATCAACTCGGACCTGCGCCACGTGTACATCCTGACGCAGTACAAGGCGCTGAGCCTGAACCGGCATATTCGCGAGGGCTGGGGATCGGTGGTGGCGAGCGAACTGGGCGAGTTTATCGAGATTCTGCCGCCGATGCAGAGGGTGAGCAAGAGCTGGTACTCGGGCACGGCGGACGCGGTTTACCAGAACATTTATTCGATCGGGGCGGAGGAGCCGAAGTATGTGCTGATTCTGTCGGGCGATCACATTTACAAGATGAACTATGCGTTGATGATGCAGCAGCATTGCGAGTCGGGCGCGGATGTGACGCTGGCGACGCTTCCGATCAGCCCTGATGAGGTTGCGAGCTTTGGCGTGGTGGACGTGGCCAAGAGCGGAGAGGTGATGGGCTTTCTCGAGAAGCCAAAGGAGACGAGCCTGCGCTCGCCGTGGAATCCGGACATGGTGGATGCCTCGATGGGCATTTACCTGTTCAACACGGACGTGCTTCTGCCGGAGCTGATCAAGGACGCGGAGGATCCGAACTCGAAGCACGACTTCGGGCATAATATTCTGCCGAACCTGCTGGGGCGGTTCAAGGTGAGCGCGTATAACTTCGTCGATGAGAATCGGAAGGGAGCGCTCTACTGGCGCGATGTGGGAACGCTTGAGGCGTACTACGAGGCGAATATGGATGTCGCGACGGTTTCGCCGACGTTCAACCTGTATGACAAGAGCTGGCCGATGCGGACGAGACCGTACCAGTATCCGCCGGCGAAGTTTGTGTTTGGGGAGCCGGGACGGACGGGGATGGCGATCAACTCGATTATTGCGTCGGGATCGATCGTCTCGGGAGCCGTGGTGCGGTCCAGCGTGGTGAGCCATGATGTGAGGGTGAACTCGTATGCCGATGTCGACTCGAGCGTGATCTTCTCGCACGTGAATGTCGGACGTCACTGCCGGATCCGACACGCGATTATTGATCGCGACGTCCATATTCCGGACGGGACGGTGATCGGGTACGACCCGGCCGAGGACAAGAAGAACTACTTTGTTTCTGCGAGCGGACTGACGGTGGTGACGCGGGACTACTCGGTATACGAGAACCCTGTGTCGCCGGAGTTTATGCAGAATACGTTCTAGCGGGAGAGAGCGGAAAACGGGCTGGGAGCGGGTGCTCTCAGCCCGTTTTCCGCTTTGGCGTTTTGAGGGTTTAGCGCTTGCCGAAGCGGTAGATGACGCCGCCGGAGATGGCGACGAACTCGCGGAGTTCGGTGCCGTAGTGCTCGAGGATGAGATCGGGCTGGAGACGGACGGCGAGACGCTTGGAGTAGTTGAAGTCGACGCTGCCGCCCAGGGCGAAGATGGGCTTGGTGCGATTGGTGTAGAGGCCAATTTGCGTGGGAGTAAGGGCGGGCGCGGAGCCGTGGTACTGGCTGGTGGCGGAGTCGAACTTGCCAATGGAGAGGCCGCCCAGGGCGTGGTAGTCGACGGCCGCGTAGCGGCCCTTGGGGCCGCGATACTGGACACCGCCCATGATGTTGTTCTGGAAGACCGCGACGCGGTTGTAGATGGGGTTGGCGAAGACGGGAGTGGTGCCACCCTCGAAGCGGTAGTCAGCGGCGACGCCGAGGTGGTTGTTGAGCCAGTAGGTTCCGAGGGCTTCGGCGCCGGCGAAGTTCATGCGCTTGGGGAGGTTCTGGCCGGCCTGGAAGTTCATGAAATTGATGCCGCCGTAGACCTCGTACCGATTGTCGTAGGTCGCGTGGGCGGAGGGGGAGAGTTTGCCCTGGGCAAGGGCCGGCGCCGCACAGGTGGGGATGAGGGATGCAAGCAGAGCGGGGAGCAGCCAGCGAAACCGGGCGTCGAGGGTCTTCGCTCGCCCGAGTTGGCCTGGTCGGAACGTCATGGTCAAAGTGTCTTCTTCCTTCC
Organism: uncultured Acidobacteriaceae bacterium; assembly: GCA_963752655.1. Lineage (GTDB taxonomy): Bacteria > Acidobacteriota > Terriglobia > Terriglobales > Acidobacteriaceae > Edaphobacter. Next base: position 234,696 of record CAVVZK010000002.1, on the reverse strand, counting down.
CGGCCGGAAGAGTCACGTGGGGTGATCTTTCCTGCCGCCATCTCAAAGATATAACGTATGACCTGCATCTGTTGGGCGCGGGGCGACGTAGGTTTAGACAGAGCGCCGCTGTGCGACAATGGATGCTGCCGCGAGGTGGTTCTTTTCGCCCCCGGAGAGCTGGGAGAGACAGTATGGGTGAACTTTTTACACCGACGCACCTGATCGTTCTTGCGGTGGTTGTTCTGGTTCTGTTTGGCGGAAAGAAGCTTCCGGAGCTGGGCAAAGGTCTTGGCGAGGGACTTCGTGGCTTCAAGGACGGCATGAAGGGTGTGACCGAAGACACTTCGACCACGACGACCGTGAAGACCGGCGAGACAGCGCATACAGTGACGCCCAAGGCTGAAGAGACGATTATCAAGTAGATCGGTCGAGAGGCCGGCTGCGGCTGCTGCTCCGAAGGATCAGTATCGGGCGAGCGCTGGGTGTTTGAGCCGTTGACCCAGGCCCCTGATGATGGCTTCGGCAGAGCGAATTCTCCCTATGAAGAGCAAATCCGATTACCTGGTCGTTCCAGAGAAGAGCGCGCGCCTGGACCGTCGAAAGACGGACGAGACGGGCGGCTTCAAGGATGAAGCAGCAACGGCTCCCGAGCTAGCGAAGCACAGGGAGAGGCTGGGCAAGATCCAGGAGGTGCTGTACGCCGGCGAGCAGAAGGCCGTCTTGATCGTGCTCCAGGGGATGGACACTGCGGGCAAGGATGGAACGATCCGGCACATCTTTTCGGGTATCAACCCGCAGGGTTGTGACGTGACGGCGTTCAAGGTTCCGAACCTGTTGGAGGCTCGTCATGACTTTTTATGGCGTGTGCACAAGGCGGTTCCTGCGCGGGGGATGATCGGGATTTTCAACCGTTCTCACTACGAGGACGTGCTGGCGCCGAGGGTGCACAAGGTGATCTCGCACAAGGTCGTGCGCAGGCGGTTGGCGGAGATCAACCGATTTGAGGATCTGCTGGTTGAGAACGACGTGATGATCCTGAAGTTTTTCCTTCACATCTCGAAGGAGGAGCAGGGGCGCCGGTTGCAGGAGCGGATCGACACCCCGGACAAGCACTGGAAGCTGGCGGCGTCGGACTTTCGCGAGCGCCATTTCTGGTCCGACTACCAGGAGGCGTACGAGGAGTTGCTGACGGAGACCAGCCGCGAGCAGGCACCGTGGTTCGTGATCCCGTCAGATCATAAGTGGTACCGCAACGTGGCGATCTCGAAGATCCTGGTGGAACGGATGGGGTCCCTGTCGTTGAAGTATCCGAAGGGGTGCTACGACCCGAAGACGATGAAGCTGTAAGCCTTCGGGGATCTTAGAGCGTGATCATGAGGACTGCGGTGGCGGCGGTGAGCATGCCGATGCCCTGGCGGCGGGTGGGACGCTCGTGCAACAGCCAGGCTGCGAGCAGGATGGTGGAGGCGGGGTAGAGCGAGGCGAGGACCGAGGCGACGTCCAGGCGGCCCATGCGGGTGGCTTCCATGAAGAGAAGGTTGGCACCGGTATCGAGGAGCGCAGGACCCATCGCCCAGCGGACGGCCTTTCGCGGGAGGTATTGGCGCCGAGGGGTGGAAGCGGCTGGGTCCGCGGACAGGGGTGAGTGCTCGCTCCGGGCTTTGCCCTTGAGCGTAGCGAGGACGAGGGTGGCGCAGGTGATGGCGCTTCCGAGGCGGACGGTGGTCATGGGCCAGAGGAGGCCTCCGCGGCCGGCCATCTTCATGGAGACGAAGTAGAGGCCGAAGCCGACGCCGGCGGAGATGGCGAGGAACATGGCGCGGCGATTCACTGCGGAGGCGTTGGCGAGAGCGGTGGGTGATGCGCCGCCGGTCTCCGTTGTGATGGGAGGGACCGGCTCCGGGCCTGCGGCTACGAGCCAGATGGAGAGACCGGCGAGGGCGAAGCCTGCGAGTCGCAGAAGGCCGGGTGGGCCCTCGGTCGTGGTTGAGACGAAGGCGGGGATGGCCGCGGCGAGCAGACCGCTGAGCGCGGCGGCGGCGCCCATTGCGCCGGCGGAGAGGGCGACGTAGAAGGCGGTGAGGGAGAGTCCAGCGAAGAGGCCAGCGAGGAGCGCCCAGGCGCAGGTGGTGCCGGAAGGGTAGTGGCCCCCCCAGAAGAGCGAGAGGGCTAGGAGGATGGAGAAGCTGACGGTGTGGCTGAGGAGGACGACGCGGACGGCGGAGGGTATGGTGCCGCCGGCGGCCTTGACCGCGACTCCGCCCGAGAAGTCACCGCCTCCCCAGATGATGGCGGAGGCGAGGGCGAGGGAGGCGTTTCCGCCCGGAAGGAGGATCATGGGTTGACGTGGAGCCGGGGTTATTGAGTTGTGCGTACGGCGGGCGGACGGGTATCGGCGGCCGTAGGCCAGTAGCCGTCCTTGGCGATTACCGTGAGGCCTGGCTTGAGGACACGGACGTCGAGCTTGCGGTACTTGCCGTCGATAAAGGGCTCCCGGGTGTAGTAGCCGACGGTGTACTGGGTGCGGACCTCTTCGGTGATCTTGGCGAAGCTGGCCTCGATGCCCCGCTGGCGGAACTCGGGGTCAATCTGGCCGCCGGTGGCATGCGCGTAGATGGGAAGGATGTTGTCCCGCATTTCGAACGGGAGATGGGCATGATCGAGGAAACCTGTGCCGGGGATGTGCGGGATGTCGTGGATGAGGGTGGCGTAGACGGCGATCTTGTTGGTGTTCAGGTACTTGATGACGTCCTTGGATTTGGCGACGCTGCCGTACTCCTTGCCGTCCGAGATGACGTAGACGATGCGGCGGCGCTCCCGGCCGGTGCGGGTGGTGGCCTTGGCCGCCTCAAGGATGGCGTCGTTGAGGGTGTGGACGTCTTTGGGGACGTTCTGGGTGTGGCTCATGCTGGTGCCGTGGCTGGAGTTGGTGTTCGGGTCGATGTACTGCTGGGCACCGTTGTTGACGTTGATGTTCTGACCGAGGGGGCCGGTGGCGTCGTAGTAGAGGGGCTCGCGGCCGGTTGTCTTGGATTGTTCGAGGACGGCGGACAGGCGGGCGCTCTGGGCGGCGGTGAAGTCGGTGCGCATCTGCGGGCCGTTGTTGTAGGTGAAGACCGCGACCTCGTCGTATGGGGAGAAGGCGCCCTGGAGCGCGGCGAGGGAGTTGTTGATCTTCTTCATGGTGTCGAAGGTGACGCTCTGATCGATGACCAGGGCGACGGAGAGGGGAAACGGATCGACGGTGAAGAGGTCGATCTTCTGGCGGTAGCCGTTCTCAAAGATGCGGATGTCGCGCCAGGTGAGGCCGGGGACGGGGCGCTGCTTTGAATCCTTGACGGTGAAGGGGACCTGGACGAAGTTGGTCTGGGTGCGGATGGTGAAGACCTTGGAGGCGTCTCCGGGAGCGGGGACCTCTGGAGGGGCACCGTCGTCGGGGTGAGTCTCGGGGGTCTGGGAGGCAGGAAGCGTGGTGCCTGGCGCGGCCTGATCGGAGGGGTTCTCAAGCGTGGTGGAGGGCGGTGGCGTGCCTTTGCCGGGGGCGACGCCGCTGGTTGGAAGCGAGGTCTGCGGACGGGGGGCTTCGGGGATGGCCTGCTGCGGTTGCGGGCCATCGGGAAGGGGGGTCTGCTGCGCGTTCGCGACTAGTACCAGACCCATTGCACCTGCAAGAATACTTAGCCTTACCAAGAGAACCCCCGCTCCAAAGTACATCTTCAACCACCGAGAATGTCGCAACTGGCAGTTTACCAGCGATAAAGGGGCCTCCGGCTTTTTCCCGGCGTCCGGAGCCGACCCTAATGCTTGGACGGCAAAAAGACGTTCTCTGTTACAGGTGAGGTGCAATTGGTCGATGATGCGGTGGGAAGGCAAAGCAGCCCGGAGGCGGTGGCAACTGCTGACCATCGCGGGTCTCGCGTCGTCTAAGCCTTATGCGTTTTTTTGGGTCTGCCGATTGTTTCGGGTTTGTGCGTCTCTTTGCCTCGTCCTCTGCTGTTTGTCTCGCGCTGGGAGCTTCGTGCGCCGTGGCGCAGGAGGCACCTACCCCGGGTGGGCCGCCTCCCGCGAGCTCTGCGGCCTCGCAGGAGGTGCAGGATATGGACACCCAGACGTTGAAGGTGACGGTGAACCTGGTCAACGTGTATTTCTCGGTTCGCGATAAGAACGGGTACATCACCAACCTCCACAAGGAGGACTGCAACATCGCCGAAGATAAGATCGACCAGAAGGTGAAGAATTTTACGCAGGAGAAGAACCTTCCGTTGACGATTGGCATTTTGCTGGACACCAGTGGATCGCAGCAGAACGTCCTTCCGCTCGAGCAGGAGTCGGGGGCTACGTTTCTGCGGAACGTGTTGACGCCGAAGGACGAGGCCTTTCTGATCTCGTTCGACATCAATGTGGACCTGCTGGCGGACTATACGAATTCGCCCAAGGAGATTCGGCGGGCGATCGATAAGGCGACGATCAACACGGGGGCGGGCACTGGCTCGGTTACGGGGAATGGCCAGGCGCGGGGAACGCTGCTGTACGACGCGGTGTACCTGGCGGCGCACGACAAGCTGCGGCAGGAGGCAGGCCGGAAGATCCTGGTGATGCTGACGGATGGAGGCGACCAGGGATCGCAGGAGACGCTGAAGACGGCGACCGAGGCGGCACAGAAGGCGAATGCGATTGTGTACGTGATCATGATCGCGGATCGAGGGTTTTATGGGGGCATGTCGATCGGCTACTCCGGGGATCGGGACATGGAGAAGCTGGCGACGGATACGGGCGGGCGCGTGATCAACGTGGGGAACAATGGCAAGAGGCTGGAGGAGGCGTTTCAGCAGATCCAGGACGAGCTGCGGACGCAGTACCTTGCGAGCTATACGCCGACGAATCTGAAGCTGGACGGGAGCTTTCGGAAGCTGGAGATCTCGTGTGGGAAGGGCTTGAAGGTGCAGACGCGCAAGGGGTACTACGCGTTGGCGGACGGGGCGGAGAAGGACTAGCCAGCGCGGGTTCCTTATTGGTGGGGGCGCTAGTCTCGCTGTCTTCTGTCGCGGGAATCTTGCGGGTAACTGATGGACAGGGGTGCAAAGGCGGTGTGGGATGCCGGGGAGCATGGTACAGTTGCCCCGGTTTTCGCGGATTTAGCCCAGAAAGTAAGGGATCGGGCCGGAATGGCACGAGAGCTGAAAGCGCTTACCCAAGGCGAAAGTCTTTTCTTCGGGAAAGGGGAAAACAGGGGGCCAAGGTGGTCGATCAGACGGTTGGAAAGAGGGAGGAAATGCGCCTGGAATGAGAATCGAAGGCCAAACGATGTTTGGCAAGGAGAATGCATAAAGGATGGCGTAGCAGAAATTACCCACCCTGGAGTCACTTGAATGTACGGAAAACTTGCAGCATCTCTCACCCTCGCCCTGGCCACCGTTGTTTCCGCAAACGCTGCTCCCATCGGTCTCAACGGTTCTCTGACCCCGGTTCCCGCAGGGTCGTTCGGAACGCTGAACATCATCGCATCGACTGGCACCCGTACCGGTGTGGCACCCACCTTCAACGTTCAGTATGGAGAGGCCGTCGCGACCGACACCAGCAACCCGCTGGGTGGTCTGGACTTCATCTATGCGTTCGACAACATCGGCACGACGGGCGTCATCGAGTCGGCCTCCATGTTCAACTACGATGACGTTCTGACGGATGCCATCTACGTGAGCAAGCCTGGCGCGATCGCTCCTGTGTCCGTCGTTCGTGCGACCACCGGTACGGGTTCGGTGTTTCACTGGAACTTCGCAGTCCCCGGTGTGGCAGCAGGAGCGTCGAGCGACTATCTCGTGATTCGCACCAACGCCACGAGCTACATGACTGGCAACTACACCTTCCAGGACGGTTCCACCTTCCAGGATCTCAACGTGTTCGCGCCGTCGGCTGTGACTCCAGAGCCTTCTTCGCTGATGCTTCTCGGGACCGGTTTGCTCGGTGCCGCGGGTGTTGCTCGACGGAAGTTCGCTTCGAAGTTCGGCGTATAACTTCGCCGGTTTCACTGAAACATACGGGGAGCCCGCAACTGGGCTCCCCGTTGTTGTTTCTGGACCGAGTTCGAAAAGGCGGGAGCACCGATGGTTCAGGGTCGAGGCGTATGTAAACCCTGGTGCGAAGTGAGACGGGCGGTTTGTGAGACGGTCGGCCCGGGCCTGTGCGGCTTATTCGAGTAGGGAGTCGATGAAGGTGCTGGAGTCGAAGGGGAGGATGTCTTCCATCTTTTCGCCGACGCCGGCATAGACGACGGGGAGCTTGAGTTCGGTTGCGATCGCGAGAACGATTCCTCCTTTGGCTGTCCCATCGAGCTTGGTCAGGACGATACCGGTGACACGGGCAGCGTCGGTGAAGAGACGGGCCTGTATGAGGCCATTTTGCCCTGTGGTCGCATCCATAACGAGCAGGGTCTGGTGGGGCGCGCCGGGGACGAGCTTCTCGGCCGTGCGCCGCATCTTGTCGAGCTCCTTCATGAGGTCGGTCTTGGTATGGAGGCGGCCGGCGGTATCGACGATAAGGGTGTGGATGCCGCGGGCCTTGGCGGCGGTACATGCATCGTAGAGGGCGGCAGAGGGGTCGCCGCCCTGGCGAGTCTTGATGATGTCGACGCCGGAGCGTTGCGACCAGACCTCCAGCTGTTCGATGGCAGCTGCCCTGAATGTGTCGGCTGCGCAGAGGAGGGTGGAGCGGCCTTGCGAGGTGAAGAGGGCGGCCAGCTTTCCGGAGGTGGTGGTCTTCCCGGTGCCGTTGACGCCGACCATCATGATGACCTCTGGCGGTGTGCCGGGGTGGTTGACGGGGCGGGACACGGAGTCGAGCACCTGCTTGAGCTCCTGCTTCAGAAGCTGCTTCAACTCGGCACCTCCGGAGATGCCGGTACGGTAGGCCCGCTGGCGGAGGTTTTCGAGAACGATGGCCGTTGTTGCGCTGCCGATGTCGGAGGCGAGGAGGATGGGCTCGAGATCGGCGATGGTGGACTCGTCCACCTCGCGTGTGAGCGCGACGACGGAGGCGATGGAGTTGTTGAGGCTTTCGCGGCTGCGGGTGACCGCCTGCTTCATGCGGTCGAAGAGGCCGCGGCGGGCGGGTTCCTGAGATGGGTCGGAGAGTTCCGGCTGGGGAGCCTGGCGACTGCCGAAGTTGAAGAGACCAGAGCGGCGCTGTTCAGGCTCGCGAGGAGCTTCGGGCGCAGGTGGAGGTGGCGGCTGCGGGGTCTCCGCCGGCTCGGGTTGTGGGGCTGGTTCGGCGGGTTTGTCGCGTTTGCCGAAGAGGTTGAAGGCCATCTGCCTAGTTTAGTCGAGGGTGGGAGAAGCGCGCCAGGCGGTCGACCCGAGAGGGGCCAGGAGATCGGCCGCCCGATGTCGGAGGGCAGCACCTTGACGAGCTTCTGCATGGGCGGGGTGAACTGCCGGATATGGAAATGGCTGGTAAGCATAAACAGGGGGATGCTTACGCTGTGGAGGAGATTTCGGAGGTCGTTTCCGGTAAGTTCGAGGGCGTGATTTCGTTGCTGGAGTTCATCGTTGACGGTGTGGAGCTCTTCGTTGGTACTTTGGAGCTCCTCCTTGGTTGTTTCAAGCTCCTCGTTGGTGCTTTGCAGTTCTTTATTGGCGGACTGAATCTCTTCGTTCGCGGAGACGAGCTCCTGATTGCGCGAGTCACGCTCCTCAAGGAGCGTTTGCAGATGGAATCGCGTTCCATTCAGATCGCTGCGTAGCTGGGAGATCAGACCATTCTTCTCGTCTTCGCTGGCCTCCGGGATGGAAAGCGCACTGGGCGGTGAGGCCAGCGCGAGCCTGGTTTTTTCGGAGGCCTGGAACAGGATCAAGAAACAGCGACGCCTTGCTCCGGAGGTGGCAATCGGAAGGACGTCCACCTGAAACTGCTGCTCACGCCGCTGGTCGTCCAACGTGTTCAGCGTGGCAGAGGCCGCAATATTCTCGTCTATTGAGCGCTGGAGGGTCCCGCGAACCTCGTTCATGATGTCCGGACGGAGAACGCGGTTCTGCAGCAGGTGAAGATCCCTGTCCTTGTCGTCGTAGGTCAGGAGGACACGACGACGCTCCAAGCGCAAGCGAGACCATGCACAGCTCCATTGTGCGATCGGACCTGCGTTCCGTCTATCCAGCCGCAACACTACGCGCTGCTCGAGCAGAACGACGGCGTAGATGCAGCCATTGCGGGATTTGCGTCTGCCGTCCTGAAGTGAACGGCACGACTTTTGAGTTGGACGTATGAGCAGAACTGCTGCTGCTGTTGATACCAGTAGCATTCTGCACCCGTACCCGGATGGTGGACACTCTCCGCTGTGATCGGCGAATCGGGCTCTGGCTAGGGCCTTGCCTCGAAGATGAGATTGAATGGCGTTTGTGATGCTCGGCGAAAGTGTCTGAAGCCACCGGCGGTGACGACCTCGCGGATGCGCTGCTCTCCGGCCTGCGCTCCCATGGCGGCACCGACCTCCTGCGAGAGGGATGCGGGAACGCACAGCATGGTGGAGGCGGAGTAGAAGACACGGCCTACTGGGTTGTGGTTGCTCTCGGGGGTGTCTTCGGCGTATGGCTCGACGATCATCCAGGTTCCGCCGGGCTTGAGGGTGGAGTGGACGTAGGACGCTGCGCCGCAGGGGTCGCCGAGATCATGGAGACAGTCGAAGAAGGCGACGAAGTCGTAGTCTTTGCCGGGGTAGTCCTTGGCGGGTGCGACCTCGAAGTGAAGGCGGTCGGAGAGGCCTTCGCGGGCTGCGGCTTCTCGCGCCAGTTCGATTGATCCGGCGTGGTAGTCGAAGCCGAAGAACTCCGATGCGGGATAGGCCTTGGCCATGAGGATGGTTGAGGCGCCGAGACCGCAGCCGATATCGGCAACCTTTCCTCCGGATCGGAGCCTGGCCTCGACCCCGTCGAGTGCTGGGATCCAGCTTGTGGTCAGGTTAGCGAGGTATCCGGGACGGAAGAAGCGTTCTGTTCCGTGGAAGAGGTCGTGATGGTGCTCGTGCCAACCCATCCCGGCGCCGGAGCGGAAGGCTTCCCCGATCCGTTCGGAGTCGTGAAAGCAGGCAGAGATTATCTGGAAGGCTCCGGGGATGAAGGCCGGGCTGTTTTCCATGGCGAGGGCGAGGGCCTGTTCGGGCGGGAGGGTATAGGTTGCGGAGGGGGCGTCGTAGAGGACATATCCGCTGGCGGCATTGGCGTTGAGCCACTCGCGAACGTAGCGCTCGCTGGTACCCGTTCGTTTTGCGAGCTCGGCGGGAGTTACTGGACGGCTATCGGACATGGCCTTGTACAGGCCCAGGCGATCGCCGAGCAACACCAGAACGGCATGGAGCGCGGCGCCCATGTCGCCGACGGCGCGACCCATGAAGGCCTGTAGTTTGTCCATATCAAGGGGGATTGCAGGCCCGGTAGAACTCATAGAGAGCCTCCGTCTGGCAGGTTAGAAGAGTGAACGGATGCTAGCTCCCAGCAGCGGTTTCCGCAAGGGAGATATCCCAGAGCCTCAATGCAGTGTGGGGATTGGATGAGGCGGGTCTGGGCTCACTCGTCGCGTCCGGGGCGGGACATGAGATCGCGGATGGCGTCCCGCGGGGGCTTGTTCTGGTGGAGTATGGCCTCGATCTGCTCGGTGATGGGCATCTCGACGGCGTAGCGAGCGGCGAGGTGGAGTGCGGCTGTAGTGGTGCGGACACCTTCGGCGACCTTGCCATGCATGCTGGCGAGGATATCGGGGAGGTGCCGGCCGCGGCCGAGCTCGATACCAACGGAGCGGTTGCGTGAGAGGGAGCCATTGCAGGTGAGGACGAGGTCGCCAAGGCCGGCCAGGCCGGAGAGGGTTTGACGGTGGCCGCCACAGGCGATGGCGAGGCGTGTGATCTCGGCGATGCCGCGGGTGATGAGGGCGGCGGAGGAGTTGTGGCCGAGGTTGAGGCCGATGACGACACCCGCGGCGAGGGCGATGACGTTCTTGAGGGCCCCGCCGAGTTCGACGCCGGGGACGTCGTCATTCGTGTAGATACGGAGGGAGGACGAGGAGAACTCACGCTGGATGGTCTGAGCGAGGGTGGGCTGGGTGGCGGCCGCGACGATTGCTGTTGGGATACCAGCGGCGACCTCCTGGGCGAAGGACGGGCCGCTGAGGACGCGCGCAGCGGTTGGAGGTGATGGAGGCGATGACCTGCGACATGCGGAGATTCGTTCCCTCTTCGAGGCCCTTGAGGCGGTGAGGATGATCTGTTCGCGGGTGAGGAGGGGAGCGATGTCCTTGATGACGCCGCGGAGGTGTTGGGATGGCGTGACGCAGAGGAGGATGTCGGCCTCGAAGATGGCGGCGGGGAGGTCGGGCGTGACGTCGATGCCTGCGGGGAGGGTGAAGCCGGGGAGGTAGGGGAGGTTCTCACCGAGGTCGTTGAGCTGCTCCGCGAGGGGGACGGAGTGCGACCAGAGATTGATCTTGTGGCCGCCACGGCGGGCGAGCGAGATGGCGAGCGCTGTGCCCCATGCTCCGGCGCCGAGCACGGCGATGCGGCTCAAGCGATGGCCTTCGGGCTGCCGAAGCGGCTTTCGGTACCGGAGAGAAGACGGCGGATGTTGGCGTGGTGTTTGAGGATGACGAGCAGGGGGATGAGGAGGAAGGCGGCGATGGCCCAGGGAGTGCGGGCGCGGACGAAGAAGGCGGCGAGGACAGGGAGCAGGGCGGCGGCGACGATGCTGCTGAGCGAGACGTAGCGGGTCAGGAGGAAGATGGCGAGGAAGAGCAGAAGAGCACAGCCGGTGGTGGGAGGGGAGAGGACAAGGAAGACGCCGAGAGCAGTGGCCACACCCTTGCCTCCTTTGAAGGCCAGCCAGACGGGGAAGACGTGGCCGAGGGTGGCGGCGATGGCTGCGGCGGCGGCGAGGTCGAATGCGGAGGAGCGAGAGAGGGGGCGTGGCGGGCGAGCTGGAAGGCGATGAGGACGGCAGCGACGCCCTTGAGGCAGTCGAGCAGAAGGGTGGCGACGCCGAGACTCTTGGCTCCGGAGCGGAGGACGTTGGTGGCGCCGATGTTGCCGCTGCCCATCGAACGGATGTCCTGCTTGCGGAAGAGGCGGACGAGCAGGTATCCGAAGGGGATTGAGCCCAGCAGATAGGCAAGCGCAAGCGTAGGGAGCCAGGGTGTCATGGAATTCAGAGTTGAGTTTAGCAAGGAGTTGCGCGGGTGTTTTTTCGCCCACACGCAAAGGGGAGAGCAGGTAGCCGGCGCCGACCTTTACGGAGCGAGGCAGGGTGAAGACCGAGGTTAGAGGAGCTTGCGGCGGAGCATCTCGAGGGCATGCTGGGTCGCCCAGAGGCGAACGCGCTCGCGATCGCCGGGGAGGTTGAGCTCTTTGCATTCGGTGACGGAGCTGCTGGCCAGAGCGATGTAGACGAGGCCGACGGGTTTCTTCTCGTCGGGACCGGGGGCGCCTCCACCTGGTCCAGCCAGGCCGGTGATGGAGATGCCGAAGGAGGCACCGGTGCGCTCGCGGATGCCCTCGGCAAGGGATCGGGCGACCTCTTCGCTGACCGCTCCCGCGGTGTCGATGAGTTGCTTGGGGACGCCGGCGAGCTCGGTCTTGAGCTCGGTGGTGTAGACGACGGCTCCGCCGAGGAAGGTGCCGGAGCTGTTAGGGACGGCGGTGAGGCGCTGTGAGAGGAGGCCGCCGGTGCAGCTTTCGGCGGCTGCGAGGGTGAGCTGATGGGCGCTCAGGAGCGTCTGGACGATCTCAGGGAGGGACTCTCCGTGGGAGGAGAAGATGTCGTCGCCGAGCTCCCGCTCAATGTGATCGGCGACCTCGTCGACGCGAGCCTGTGCCTCCGGGAGGGAGGACCTGGTGGCGACGAAGTGAAGCTGGATCTCTCCGGAGCCGGCGAGGATGGTGGTCTCGACATCGGGGTAGCTGTTGTAGATGGGGGCGGTACGGGCGTCTACCTGCGACTCGGGGATGAGGGCCATGCGCAGGACGCGGCGGGCGAGGTGATTGGGCGGGAGGGCGGCTTCGAGGCGCGGGCAGCACTCTTCGGCGAAGACGGTCTTGAGTTCATTTGGCGGGCCGGGGAGGAGGATGACGATGCGGCGCTCGAGTGTCGACCTCGAGATCGAGGAGCTGGCCGGCGGCGCTGCCGCTGCGGTTGGGGAGGACGGTAGCCCCGTCAAGGACGTCGGCCTGCTTGAGGTTGTTGGGGGGCATGGCCATGTTGCGATCCGCGAAACGCTTTCGGAGGGAGTCGAGGAGGGAGTCTTCGCGGTGGAGGGAACGGCCGAGGGCGGCGGCAACGGCTTCGCGCGTGAGATCGTCCTCGGTAGGCCCGAGGCCTCCTGAGAAGAGGACGAGGTCGGCGCGGGAGAGGGCGATGCGGGCGGCGGAGGTGAGGTGATCGAGCGAGTCGCCGACGATGGTCTTGAAGGCGACTGTGACGCCGAGATCGTTGAGCTGTTCGGTGAGGAAGAGGGAGTTGGTGTCCTGTCGGTGGGGGGTGAGCATCTCGGAGCCGACGGCGATGATTTCAGCGATCATAAGATTTCCTGGTCCCTGCTATGGGGGGCGGGGATAAGACCCCCACCCCCCTTTGTTCTTCTAAATTCTTCGATGCAAAGGCGTTAGCGCACGACGTTCGCCCAAAATCCTCGAACGTTGAGGGTTAGGGGCAAAATTGTCATAATGCAGGGCTTACGCCGGTTGCTGGTCGCTTGACGCTGTGTACCAGGTCTTCTTAATTGTAACGAGGGGGAGGGGGTGTTGCGCCACAGCCCGGGACGCAGTTTGCTGGGCTGTGGGCACTAGACGAGCGGGCGACCGTTGATGCCGAGGTCGACGTGGTAGAGGGCGTCGCGGGTGGCGAGTGCGGCGCAGCCATCTTCGAGGAAGGCGAGGCCGACGAGGTTGGAGCCGGAGACGATCAGCGAGGCTTCGCGTGCGGGGGTGATGCGAACGATGCCGCGCTGGCCGCGGAGGGAGGCGGCGACGTAGAGGTTGTCGTCGACATCGAAGGCGAGCCCCTGGGCGCGTCCGAGGCCCTGGTAGAAGACGGTGGTGTTGCCGTCACGGTCGATGGCGTGGACGGCCTGGTTGGAGCTTGTAGTGGGGCCGGTGACGAACAGGGTGCCGGCACTGTTGAAGGCGAGGTGGTAGGCGGCCATCGAAGGCTCGAGGGTGGCGAAGACGAAGGTCTCGCGTTCGGGATGCGGGGTGGCGGGGCGGGTTGCGGCGGGTGCGTCGGAAGAGAGCCGGCCTGGCGCGAGGCCGGTGCCGATCTTGAAGATGGTGCCGGAGCGGTCGCCGACGTAGAGGTTGCCGTCGCGGTCGAAGGCGATGCCGGTGGCGAGGCCGAGACCCTCGGCGTAGGTGGACATGGCGCCTTCGGGGGTGACGCGGTAGACGGTGCCTTCTGCGCGGGAGCTGATGTAGAGGTTGCCGTCGGGGCCGAAGGCGAGGCCGGTGGCGTTGAGGAGTTCGCGGACGAACGGTTGCGCCACGAAGTCTCGTCCGATGCGGAAGACGGAGACGGGGACCGCCTCCCCGCGTGGGCCGGAGAAGGTGGCGAAGACGTTGCCGTCGGCGTCGACGGCGGGGTTTGCGACGGGGTTGAGGTTTTCGGCCATGGGAACGGCGACGTTGAGGGGGAGGGGGTTTGAGGATCCGCCAGTGTGATGGAGGATGAGGGGGCCGGAGATGGAGCCTTCGGGGACGCGGATGGTGGTCTGAAGGGGGCGGCTGAGGGTGGCGCGTGCGGCGATGTCGCCGATGGTGGCGTGGGGGAGGGTGCCGTCGGGGGAGCTGAGTGCGGTGCCGTGGAGGTGGACGTCTCCTCCGGGCATGGCGGCGTGGGGTGAGATCGCGTCGAGGCGCGGTGTGCCTGCTGCGGGAGAGTTCTGTCGGCCGTTCTTGAGGGTGGTCATTGTGGTGATGTCAGCGTAGACCGCTCCCCGGGCGAGTGCAATGGGGCAGAGGCGGGTATGGTTGCGGGGCTAAAAGCGGAGGTGGATGAGTTGCGCGACGATGAGGGCGAGGATGCCGGCGGCGACGTCGTCGAGCATGATGCCGGTGCCGGCGGGGAGTCGCTCGAGCTGGCGGATGGGAGGGGGTTTGAGGATGTCGAAGAGGCGGAAGAGGAGGAGGGAGAGGGCGGCGTGCTGCCAGTCGGCGGGGATGGCGATGAGGGCGATGAGCTGGCCGGCGACCTCGTCGATGACGACGTGGCCGGGGTCTTCGCGGGCGGACTCGCGGGCGACGATGGTGGCGGCGGGGATGCCGATCGGCCGTGGCGAGCAGGGCGGCGATGGCGGTGGCGATGCTCGAGGGATATGAGGGTGGGGTGGAGGGTGTGGGCGGCGGCGTACCAGAGGAGGACGGCGGCGACGGAGCCGTAGGTTCCGGGGCCGGGCCGGAGGAGGCCGGCGCCGAAGAAGGTGGCGGTGATCCAGGCCCAGCGTGGTCTTTGGGGTGGTGAGGGTGCGGAGGTCCTGCGGGGGCTGGTGCTGGTGGGGCATCTGGTTGAGCTTAGTGCTTCCAGCCGCGGTCGTCGGACTCTTCGTGGACGGGCTTGCGCTGCTGCTGGGCGTGCTCGAGCTCTTCGAGGAGGTCCGGGTCGAGGATGGGGGAGGAGATCTTGTAGTCGCCTGAGGCCCACTTGCCGAGGTCGAGGATGCGGCAGCGATCGGAGCAGAAGGGGAAGTCGGCGTCGGAGGCGAGGACGACTTTGCGGCAGATGGGGCAAAAGAGGGCTTTGGGTGTCAACATCGCTCTCTTATTTTATCGGGTATGTGACGTTGCCGGAGCGACGGCGTGGCGAGGCGCAGGTGATCTGCGCCTCGCGCCTGGATTCGCCTGGGTTACTGCTGCGGCTTCAGTGTCGCCATGTCGATGACGTAGCGAAAGCGTACTTCGCCCTCTTCGACCCTGGAGAACGCGTCGTTGATGTCCTTGATGTCGAGGATCTGGATATCAGGAGCGATGTTGTGTTCGGCGCAGAAGTCGAGGACCTCCTGAGTTTCAGCGATGCTGCCGATGAGGGACCCCCCGACCGAGAGGCGATGGGCTGCCATGACCATGTTGTTGAAGGGCGAGAGGGGTTCGAGGGCACCGACGACCACCAGCGAGCCGTTGCGTTTGAGCAAGGGAAGGAAGGGGGCGAGGTCGGTCTTTTCGGGGATGGTGGAGAGCATGAAGTCAAAGGACGCGGTGAGTGGATTTTTGGGGTCGGGCTCGGGAGTGAGGTCGTCGGGAAGTTGGCCGACGGCGCCGAGGCGCCTGGCCTCTTCAAGCTTTTCTTTGTGAGTGGTGAAGAGCACGACCTCTGCGCCCATGGCAATGGCGAGCTTGGCGGCCATATCGCCGAGACCGCCGAAGCCGATGATGCCGACCTTGTCTCCGGCCTTGACGCCCCAGTGCTTGAGCGGCGAGAAGGTGGTTACGCCGGCACAGAGGATGGGGGCTGCAGCCTCCGGGCTGAGGGTGGCCGGGATCTTGAGGGCGAAGTCTTCGCGGACGACAAGGGTGGTGCTGTAACCGCCAAAGGTATTGTCGCGCCCGTACCCGTTCTGCTTGGTGGGGGCCTTCTTGGAGGGGATCATGGGGCCGTTGTAGGTGGCCAGCCAGGAGTTGGGACCTTCGCAGTAGTTCTGCTCGCCGGCTTTGCAGGCTTCGCAGACGTTGCAGGAGTCGATCATGCAGCCGACGCCGACGAGATCGCCGACCTGGTGCCTGGTGACGGCAGAGCCGGTTTCCGTGACGCGGCCGACGACCTCGTGGCCGGGCATGCAGGGGTAGACGGTGTTGGACCACTCGTTTTTGACCTGGTGGATGTCGGAGTGGCAGACGCCGCAGAAGAGGACGTCCATGAGGATCTCGTTGGGCTTCGGGTCTTCGCGCTCGAACTCATGGGGTTTGAGGCTGGTGAAGGAATGACTGGCGGCATAGCCGATGGTGGGAATCATGAAGGGGAGATCTCCTGGGAGGGTACAAGGTAGGTCGTGCTTTTTGGGGCGTACACGTGCGTGCACCGCAGCTTATGAGATGCGCGGCACGACGGGGGCCTCGGGGGCAGCTGAACCGGGCTCGAAAGCCGAGGGTCGGACTGCCTGTCTCACGAAGCCCGTCTGATGGAAGCCTGTGTTGTGGGGACGCAGGGGAGGGAAGCTAGTCGAGGATGCGGGCTACCAGGTCGTAGTCGTGGGATTCGGTGATTTCGGCGCGGTAGAAGGTGCCGGGGACGAGCTGCTCGTGGGGGCCGAAGTCGTTGATGTAGACCTTTCCGTCGATCTCGGGGGCGTGGAAGAGGGTGCGGCCTTCCCAGAGGAGGTCGGTCTCTTCGGAGGGGCCTTCGACGAGGAGGTCGAGTTCGCGGCCGATCCAGTCTCGCTTGGCGCGGGTCGAGATCTTCTGCTGGAGGCGCATGAGCTTGCGGCGGCGGGCCTCGATGGTGCGCTTGGGGAGCTTCTGGTCGGCGGGGAGGTTGAAGGCCTGGGCGCCATCCTCGTCGGAGTAGGTGAAGACGCCTAGCCAGTCGATTTTTGCGGCCTGGACGAAGTCGCAGAGGAGTCTGAAAGTCGGCTTCGGTTTCGCCGGGGAAGCCGACGATGAAGGTGGTGCGGATGACGATGCCGGGGACGATGCGGCGGGCCTTTTCGATGAGCTTGAGGAAGATGTCTCCGGAGCCGCCGCGCTTCATGGTCTTGAGGACGGAGGGGCTGGCGTGCTGGAGGGGGACGTCGAGGTATTTGGCGATGTTGGGGTGGCGGGCGACGGTTTCGAGGAGGCGGGTGGTGACCTTGTTGGGGTAGGTGTAGAGGAAGCGGAGCCAGCGGAGGCCGGGGAGGGGGGCGAGGGCGTCGAGGAGCTGGGCGAGGCCTTCGGAGAGGCCGAGATCTTCGCCGTAGCAGGTGGTGTCCTGGCCGATGAGGGTGATCTCGCGGACGCCCTGGGCGATGAGGTTCTGGGCCTCGGCGAGGATGGAGCCGATGCGGCGGGAGCGGAACTTGCCGCGGAGCTGGGGGATGATGCAGAAGGAGCAGGGGTGATCGCAGCCTTCGGCGATCTTGATGTAGGCGGAGGCGCGGGGGGTGGCGAGGATGCGGGGTGTGGCGTCGGAGTAGAGGTAGTCGGGGAGGGCGGCGGTGGCGCCGTCCCAGGACTCGCGGGAGAAACGGCCGGCGGCGAAGCGGGCGTCGCCTTCGGGGCGGGAGGTGGGGGCGGGTGATGCAGGTCCCTCCACTTCGGCTGCGGCTCCGGTCGGGAGGACAGGGTCCGGGCCGGCGGGCTTGTCGGGGTGGGAGATGTGGGTGGTGTGGGGGCCGGTGTGCGCGAGGCGGGTGTCGCCGTGGGTGGTTCCGGTCTCGGCGAGGGACTTTGCGATGCCTTGCTGGGCGGCGATCCTGAGTTGGGGGGCGACTTTGTGGTCGGTGAGGGGGCGGGAGTGCTGGGAGACGGAGGAGGCGGCTCGGTGGACGAGGGTGTCGCCTACGGGGTTGCCGGGGAGGATGGCGAGGTCTTGCTGGAGGTGGGCGTCGATGGAGGGTTGGTGGAGGTCTTCGGGGTGAGATTGAGGTTCTGTGGCGCTTCGGACCCCACCCTTTCCGACGGTGGAGCTGTCGGAAAGGATGGGGCACCCGGTGTCTGGTGGGGGTACCCTGTGTGGTGGCTGGGGTTGCCGGTGTCGTGGTGGTGAGGATGTTGAAGGGGCCTGGTGTGTGGCCGGTGGGGGTGAGGCCGGCGGCGGCCAGGATGCCTTCGAGCTCGCCGGTGCCGACGACGGCGTCGACCTCGGGGATGTTTTTGCGGATCTCGTCGCGGTAGCGCTCGACGAGGCAGCCGGCGACGATGATGCGCTGGGCTTTGCCGCCGTGGGCCTGCTTGTGCTGGACCATCTCGAGGATGGTGTTGACGGACTCCTGCTTGGCGGAGTCGATGAAGGAGCAGGTGTTGATGACGATGATCTCGGCGTCGGTGGCGTCGGGGGTGAGCTCTGCGCCGTTGTGGTGGAGGAGGCCCATCATGACCTCGGAGTCGACGAGGTTTTTGGGGCAGCCGAGGGAGACGAAGCCGACCTTGGGGCGGGTGCTGGCGGGGGTTGGCTGGTCGAGGATGGCGGGGGTAGTCACAGCCTTTTAGTTTACCAAGGTTCGCCGTGGGAGTTCGGCTAGGGAGTCGGCGAGGGCCGGGCGAGGGAGGCTTGAATGGGGGGCGAGAGAGTCTCGCGCCAGGTGGTGCCAAGGGCGAGGTAGAGGTACGCCGCGCGTGAAGGGAGCGACACGGAGGTGATGGCGGTTGGCTTGGAGGGGGCGAGGAGCCACCAGGCGATCGGCGCCTCCCGTGAGATCGTACCCGGCATCGTGAAGCAGGCAGAGGCTGACGCGACCGCTCTGCTGCCGCTCCTGCGGAGAGGAGATGCGCGTCGGCGCTGCCGCTTGCTATCCCGGTTGCGAGATCGAGGCCGGGAACGATGAAGCTGCCGGCGGTTCCGAGGAGTCCGGCTGCCTTGATGGCGTTGTCGGTGGGGGTTGCGCGCAGGGTCTGCTTTTCGAGCACCATGGCGATGTTGTCGGCGAGGACGGCGGCGAGTTGAGAGTCGTTGGCGAGCCTGTCGACGAGCTGAAATGGCACGAGGATGACGCCGCTGGGAGGCTGAGGGCGTCGTGCCAGCGGGGCTGGTCGACGAGCTGGAAGCGGAAGTGGATCCGGGTGGGATCGGCGACGGGGAGCTTGCGCTGATACGCGGGGACGAGGGAGTTGCCGATGCGTACTAGGTCGCTCCTGCATGGGGGCGTTCCCCACGTACGGCGGGATGAGTTGAGGATCGACGCCGAAGGTGCCCTTGCTGAAGAAACCCTGCTTTGCGTGTGGATCGACGGCGGCGGGGTCGTACTCGCTTTCGCTGCGGAGCTCAGCTTCCTCCGGCTTGATCTCGTTGGCGCGAAGCTCAGCGCGGTCGAGGAGAACGGTGCCGTCGGCCTGCTGGATGCCGTGGTAGCTGATCCAGAGATTGGTCGAGAGGGGTGTCGAGGCAGCGAGGGGAGGAACAAAGGTGAGGGTGGTCCCGGGGCGTATGTGGAGGAGGTACCCGTCGGCGCGCAGGGTGCGATCGCCGGGGGTGGCGGATGCGGGAACGAGAAGGTCGACGATACCGGACCCGGAGACGGGTAACGGGTTTTGCGGATGCAGGAAGACGGACTCGGCGGTGACGGAGTGGTGCTTCCGGTCGCGTTTGCCGAAGATGTCGACGGTTTGACCGAGAGAGAGTGGGAGCGGCGTGCGGGTCGTAAGGGTCTGCCTGGGTGCCTTGGTAGCGTAGTTGGTTTCGGCGGTGGTGATGACGTGCGTTCCGGCGACGTCGAAGTCGGTGGGAGAGGCGATGCGGGTGATGTAGCCGGCGAGGTCCGGGGTGGCCGTACTGTCCTGAGCGGGGCTGGAGAGTGGCAGAAGGAGGAGGCAGAGCAGGCGAACAAGGCGGTTCATGGCGGGTCAAGCGTAGCCGGGCCAGTCAACTTGGGTCCAGCGCTTTCGAAGAGGTGGTCTACGTCTATTTGGGCATTTCCGTTGGAGCCCGGGCCGGGGCGCATTCGTGGTCAGGGATGGGTGGGGGTGGAGCGGTGGCGGCGGAGGGCGTCGAGGTGGATGACGAGGGCAATGACGCCGCCGAGGGTGGTGCACCAGGCGCGGCGGTGGGCGATGACGGGGCCGGGGATCTGGTTGAGCGATAGGAGGAAGACGATGTAGGAGGTGAGGAAGGCGGTGAAAAGGCCGTAGTTGACGGCGTTGGTGGCGAAGGAGAGAAAGGCGAAGAGGGTTGCGGCGGCGGCGAGGACGGGGAGGGAGAAGGAGACGTGGGCGAGGAGGAGGGTGCAGAGCCAGGCTCCGGCGACGGTGCCCAGGATGCGCGAGGCGGCGCGG
Source organism: uncultured Acidobacteriaceae bacterium (assembly GCA_963752655.1). Lineage (GTDB taxonomy): Bacteria > Acidobacteriota > Terriglobia > Terriglobales > Acidobacteriaceae > Edaphobacter. The sequence continues at coordinate 214,796 of CAVVZK010000002.1, read as the reverse complement.
GTGAAGGTTTCGAAGAAGGCGGGCTTCTGGACGAGGAGGGCGGTCATGGGGATCCAGTAGCCGGACTGGATGCCGAGGCGGTGGTAGAACTCGGAGGCGATGGCGACGCCGAGGACGAGGCGGAAGGAGTAGATAAGGGCCTCGCGGCTGCTGAGGCCGGGGAGCGCCATGGGGAGATGGTGGATGTGGTGGAGGAGGTTGAGGCGGCGTGCCTGCACGGTGTCGGCGAGGGTGGTGTAGACGGAGCGCGGGATGCTGATGAGGTTTTTGTGGAGCTCGGGAAGGAGGCGGAGGCCGGTGGAGGTGATGACGAGCTGGACGGCTCCGCCGGCGAGGATGAGGCCGGCGCGGATAAAGGCGGGACGGGGCGAGCTGGGGAAGGCGGAGGCGACGAACAGGGCGACGGAGGCCTGCTGCCCGACCCAGGAGAGGCCGGTGTTCTGCGCGGTGAGGATGCCGTAGATAAAGGCGGAGCCGCAGGCGGCGAGGACGAGGGCGTAGCCGTGGTGGCCGACGAGGGTTCCGGCGAGGGTGGCGCTCGCGCAGGCGAAGGTGGCGGCGAGCATGGGGAGGAGGCGGGAGTCGGCGATGCGCTGATTGGCGCCGAAGCCGACGGTAAAGGCTCCGCCACCGGCGATGAGACCTCCGCTGGGGTGGCCGACGAGGATGCCGATAAAGAGGCAGAGAGCGACGGCGGAGGCGCTGACGAGCGGGAGGCGGATGTTGAGCTCGGACCACTTGAAGGTGTAGAGATCGGCGAAGAAGTGGGGCGGCGGCGGTGCGGCGGCGAGCGGCGAGAGGCCGGTGGGGAGGAGGTCTGCGGGTGCGTTGGGGAGGCTGGACACGATGTTTCTATGATGAGGTAAACGAAATCTTCAGCGCAGCTATGCGGCATGAAGTAGCGAGATTGCGGGGGCAACTCCGACGGTCGGCCTGACACCATACTCTGTGGCGGGAGGACGTGCCGCCACAGGATCCCAGGAGATTAGAGATGAAATTCAAAGGTATGCGTATCGCGGCACTTACGGGTGTGACCGCTCTTTGCTGCAGTGGAACCGTCTTCGCACAGCAGAGCACGGGCCAGGGAAGCACGGGCCAGGGAAGTACACAGGGCAGCACACAGGGAAGCACGTCGCCAGGCAGCACATCCGCAGGCAGCACAGCAGGGGGAATGGGACAGGGCAGCACAGCAGGGGGCACGTCGGCAGGCGGAATGGGACAGGGCAGCACGTCAGCGGGGAGCACGTCCGCAGGGAGCATGGGACAGAGCAGCACGTCTGGAGGAAGCGCGTCGGCTGGGAGCACGGGTCAGGGAGGCCCGGGGACGTTCTCGGTTAAGGACAAGGCGTTTCTGGCAAATGCGGCCGAGGGCAGCATGGCGGAGATTCAGCTGAGCCAGCTCGCCCTGACGAAGTCCAGCAGCGACGAGGTGAAGACGTACGCGCAGAAGATGATCGACGATCACAACAAGCTGATCAGCGACACCAAGCCGTTCGCGGAGCAGGCTGGCGTGACGCCGCCGGCGACGTTGAAGCCCGAGCACCAGGCTGCAGCGAAGAAGCTGTCGGCGCTGTCGGGCCCGGCATTTGACAAGCAGTACATTGCGACGATGGCGAAGGATCACCACAAGACGCTGGCTCAGTTCAAGGCGGAAGAGAGCTCGACCAAGAACACCGATCTCAAGACTGTTGTGAGCCAGGGTCAGCAGGTAGTTCAGCAGCATACGGACATGGCGGACCAGATGGCACATAAGGGTGCCGGATCGAGTGCGCCTGCGATGTAGTTTGCGGGTAGACTGTAGCAGCAAAGATGTGATTGTTGTGACGTGAGAAGGAAGGCCGACCGCAACGGGTCGGCCTTTTCTCGTGTGCGCTACGCGTGGGCGATTGAGTTCGGTTCGGCGGAAGTTGGAGAGCCGGGCGGCTGCGCCGGGCTGGTGCCCGAGATGGTAGACTTTCTCTTGTGCCGGGTCCTACGCGACGTAATCCCGCCAACCCCGCCAGGTCCGGAAGGAAGCAACGGTAACGGGTCATTACGGGCGCAGTGGGTCGCCCGGTACACTTTCCCTCTTTCAACCAAGTATGCGCAGGCTGCGGGTGCGGCCTTCACTTTGTCGTGTCTGGACGCGTGTTGCGCTCGAGGCTCGAGCAGCTGCGGAGCTGCAGCTGCCCTGCAGAGGGCTGTGCGTCGCGGCCGGCATTGGGGATCTTCGGCTCAGCTGGCGGACCGATGTGGTGGTGGCGGGGTTGGCACTGCTCCTGAACCCTTGATGACATGACAACCGATGTCGGCGAGAATGGAAGTGTCGCGGACGGTCTGTTTTGACTTGTGCGGGTGTTGTGGCAAGGGGTGATGGATTGAGTTTGACGTTGCGGGCGCATGTGCCTGTTCGGGCGAAGATTACTGCGGTTGGGGCTTATGTTCCACCGCGACTTCTGACCAATGCGGATCTTGAGAAGATGGTCGCGACGAACGACCAGTGGATCACGGAGCGCACGGGTATCCGTGAGCGGCATATTGCAGACAAGGGTGTGGCGACGAGCGACCTGGCCGTGGGTGCGGCGATGTCGTGCCTGGAGCGGCGGGGGATTTCGGCGGCCGAGGTCGAGGTGATCATCGTGGCGACGGTGACGCCGGACATGTTTTTCCCGGCGACGGCGTGCCTGGTGCAGGACAGGATTGGAGCGAAGGGTGCGTGGGGGTTTGATCTTTCGGCGGCGTGCTCGGGGTTTCCGTACGCGCTGCAGGTGGGAGCGAAGCTGGTAGAGAGCGGGATGCACCGCAAGGTGCTGGTGATCGGGGCGGACGTGATGAGTTCCGTGATCGACTACACGGACCGGGCGACGTGCGTGATCTTCGGCGATGGGGCGGGAGCGGTTCTGCTGGAGCCGTGCGAGGGTGACGAGGTTGGGTTGATCGATTACTGGCACGAGATCGATGGGTCGGGGGCGGTGGCTCTGAACATGCCAGGGGGCGGAAGTCTCCATCCTGCGACTGCGGAGACGGTGGCGGCGAAGATGCACTACGTGCACCAGGATGGGGCGGCGGTGTACAAGTTTGCGGTGAGGAAGATGGCGGAGGCGGCGGAGACGGTGCTGAAGCGAAACGGTTTGACGGGCGGGGACCTGAGCTGCTTTATTCCGCACCAGGCGAACAAGCGCATTATTCTTTCGACGGCGGAGCGGCTGGGGCTTGGGGAAGAGTGCGTGGTGATCAACATTGACCGGTACGGGAATACGACGGCCGGGACGATTCCTCTGGCGATGGATACGGCGTTGAGCGAGGGTCGGCTGAAGAAGGGCGACCTGGTGTTGCTGGCGAGTGTTGGGGCGGGGTTTACGGTGGGGGCTACGCTGCTTCGGTGGGAGTTTTAGGTTTTCAGGGAACAGGGAACAGGGAACAGGGAACAGGGAACAGGGAACAGAGAACGTTCTCTGGTTTGGTGCGTATGGATTATCTGGTAGATATATCTTGCGGAGATATGCCGAGGAATGGAGTTTTGGGATGCGCGAGGTTGCGGCGAGGACTACGACGGTCGGAGGCTTTGCTGGGGATGCTGAGTCTGCGGCCGATGTCGGGGTATGAGATTCGGCAGGCGATTGAGGGGTCGATCGGGAACTTCTGGCGGGAGAGCTATGGGCAGATCTATCCGACGTTGAAGCGCGCTGGACGGCGGAGGGCCTGGCCGAGGCGACGATTGAGCGGGGAGGAGGCGGGGCGAAGAGGGCCGTGTGCGGGGCGGACGAGGTATGCGCTGACGGCGGAGGGACGGAAGCGGCTGCGCAGCGTGGCTGAAGACGCCCTCGACCGAGCAGGTTCCGCGCAACGAGATGCTGCTGAAGATCTTCTTTGCGGGGCAGGCGTCACCGGGGGCTGGCTCGGAGGCAGGTGGAGGCCTTTGCGGAGCGGCACCGTGCGAGAGCTGGAGCGGTTTGCCGGGATCAGGCGGTGGTTGAAGAAGGAGCGCGCCGGGCATCCGGACCGGCCGTACTGGGAGATGACGCTTGAGTTCGGACGCGCGGAGAGCGAGGCGTACGTGCGCTGGAGCGAGAGGATGCTCGGGAGGCTCGATGCGATGAAGGACGGGGTCAAGGAGGCTGACGATGCACGGTGATCCGGTGTGGATGAGGTGGTTGCTGGTGGTGCACATTGCCGCTGGCTTTGGTTCGTTTCTGCTGGCTCCGGTGGCGCTGGCGACGGCGAAGGGCGGGAGGCAGCACAGGCGATGGGGGATGGTGTACCTGTGGTCGATGGGGGTGGTGGCGGGGACGGCGCTGCCGATGGCGCTGTACCGGCCGGTGCTGTTCCTGGCGCTGGTGGCGGTGTTCAGCTTCTATGCGGCGTTTTCGGGATATCGCGTGCTGAAGCTGAAGGATCTGCCGCGGGGCGGAAGCGCGAAGCCGATCGACTGGATTGCGGGGGTGGTGACGTTTGGGTCGAGCCTGAGCCTGGCGCTGCTTGGGGCGTTTCGGCCGGCGGCGGTGCAGGGCTTTGGGATTGTGTCGATGGTGTTCGGGTTGATCGGGATGCGGCTGGCGGCGGCGCAGATGTGGAGCTTTGTGCGGAAGCCGAAGGAGAAGATGTTCTGGTGGTACACGCACCTGGGGAACTTCATCGGGAGCTATATCGCGGCGTGGTCGGCGTTCAGCGTGGTGACGCTGGGGCAGTACTTCGGGCAGCGGTGGTATGTGTGGCTATGGCCGACGATGGTTGGGGTTCCAGCGATTGTGCTGACGACGATCTACTACCGGCGGAGGTTTTCCGGCCCGAGAGAGAAGGCTGCTGCGGTGGCGTAAGCTGGTGGATCGTTCAGGCGGCGGCGGTGGCGTCTGGCTGGGCTCGCATCGCGTTTGAAGGACTCGGGAGGTCTTGTAGATCTTCCAGAAGGCGATACCGCAGCCGATGAGGATGACGGACCAGATGACGACGAGGAAGGTGGTGGCCCACTTTTCGGAGAAGCGATCCATGAGGTGGATGACGTGCTTGCCGTAGTGGACGCCGAGCCAGGCGGCGATGACGTGACGGAGCGCGCGGCTGGCGGTGAAGGCGGTGAGGAATCTCTGCCTGGACATGTTGAGGGCGCCGGCGGCGAGGACGAAGGGCGACAGCGGCATGGGCGGGGGGAGCAGGGCAGGGAGGGCGACGGCGAGGATGGCGTGGGACTCCATCCACCGGGTGACGCGTTTGAAGATGCGTTTGGGGACGTGCTTTTCGAGGAACTGCATGCCGCCGGCGTGTCCTACCTTGTAGCTGAGATAGCCGCCGATGGCTGAGCCGACGGTGGCGGCGAGGACCAGGAGGTAGAGGTTGGCGTGCTGCGCGGCGAAGAAGACGAGCATGATGTCGGTGACGCCGGGGACGGGGAGCGGGACGAAGGAGGAGTCGACGATGGAGACGAGAAAGATGCCGATGAGGCCGTAGCGGAAAAGGAAGTGGATGAGGGCGTTTCCGTTGCGGGCAGCGGCGAGCAGGACGGCTGCAGAGTGGGGTGCCAGGGAGGCGGCATGGACGAGCCCGGCTGCAGTGACGGTCATGGTATTAGAGACGCGGCTCAGAGCGTTGAAGTCGCTAAATAGTTAGGGGATTCTCAGGCGGGGTCTGACAGGTGCTCGAGATCTGGAGGATCTGCCCCGAGGAGGCGCAGTGGAACCGAGTGGCGGGAGGATGTCGATGTCGGCGGCGTAGTGGCGGAAGAGGGTGATTGTCTCGAGGCAGGGCGTGTCGAGGTAGTAGTGGATGTTGCGGGTGAGGTAGTCGGCGGATGGTGGAGGGCGGAATGGCGATGCGTCCGGTCCACTCGCGGACGAGGTCTTCGATGTGGGCGAGGCCGTGATCGCGGGACTGGTTGAGGTCGGAGACGAGCTGTGCGGCGGTGGCGGGGGTGAGGGCCTCGGGGCGGACGGCCCAGACGGCGGCGACCCAGGGGAGGCCGGTGCGGCTGTGCCACTCGTGGGCGAGGTCGAGCCAGAGGCAGGGGCCGACGGCGGCCTCGATGGTGGACTTGTGTTCGCGGGCGAGGAGGGCGGGGTCGCCGATGAGGAGGGCGGCGTCGTTCTCGGCGAGCATGGCGATGGGGTCGGCGGGGTGGAGATAGAAGATGGCGGTGTTGCCGGCGAAGGTGCGAAGGAGGATCTCGGCGTAGGCGACGGAGGAGCGGGAGGCGGTGTCGATGGCGAGGGTGCGGATGGTTTCGAGGGTGTGTGGGTGCTTGATGAGGAGGAGGATGGAGCGGACGTGGTCGAGGGAGGCGATGGTGCAGCCGGGGACGATGGCGAGGTCGGGGGTGAGGGCGGCGATGGGGATGAGGCCGAGGTCGGCCTCGCCGGCGAGGAGCTCGCGGGCGCAGAGGGCGGGGGCGGTGTAGTGGAGGGTGTAGCGGGTGCTGAGCTCGGAGCTGCGGGGTGGGTGTTCGAAGTCCCACATGAGGGGGGCGGGGTTGAGGAAGTTGATGGCGGCTACGCGGAGCGGTTTGGGTGAGGTGGGCAAGCGGGTTCCTATGGTTGAGTTTAGAGGAGTCTTCCGGGGTTGGGTGTTGGTGGGGGGTAAGCGAAGCAGATCCTCCGCCTTTGGCGAAGGATGACAATTTGCGGGGGATAGTCGGGTGGCACGGATGACCTTCGTAGGAGCGAGGCCTTCGCCTGGAGAGGGATGACAGGTTGAAGCAGGTCCTCCGCCTGCGGCGAGAGTGACAGGTGAAGCAGGTCCTCCGCCTGCGGCGAAGGATGACAGGTTACGGAGATGGGGTTTGGTTTTGCGAATGGTGTGAAGTGTCGGGGCTTGTGAGGGTCGGACGGAAGTTGCATTGATCGTGGTTGTGGCTGCGGGCTTTAGGTTGGGGAGCGGATGGCTGTGGTTGCTGGCGGTTTGCGCGGGTGCGAGGTGGGGATGGGTGTCGATGGTGCGTGAGGATGTGCTTGAGGAGGAGCGGCTGGGGTGGATGGCGTTGACGTTGACGCCGGGGATGGGGCCTACGCGGATTGCGCGGGCGGTGAAGCGGCTGGGAGGTGCGGGGCGGGTGTTTGGGGCTTCGTTGACGGAGCTTGAGGGGACGGGGATGCCGGCGGCTGCGGCGCAGTTCTGCGCGGATGGACGGGCGCGGTCGGCGGCGATGGACGAGATGCAGCGGACGCTGGAGGTGGGAGGGACGGTGGTTACGCCGGCGGATGAGGCGTATCCGGACCGGCTGCGGGAGATCTACGATCCGCCGACGGTGCTTTGGGTGCGGGGCGATGCGGGGCTGCTGTCGCGGTCTGGGATTGCGGTGGTGGGGACGCGGCATCCGTCGCCGTATGGGACGGGGATGGCGGAGATGCTGAGCCGGGACCTGGCGAACCGGGGGCTGGTGATCATGAGCGGGATGGCGCGGGGTGTGGATACGGCGGCGCACAAGGGGGCGCTGGCCGTGGGTGGGAAGACGCTGGCGGTGTGGGGGACGAGCATCGACGTGATTTATCCGAAGGAGAACAAGCGGCTGGCCGAGGACATTGTTGCGAGCGGGGGAGCGGTGGTGAGCGAGTTTGCGCTGGGTACGTTTCCGGCGCCGCAGAACTTTCCGATCCGGAACCGGACGCTGAGCGGGATGAGCGTGGGTGTGCTGGTGATCGAGGCGGGCGAGCACTCGGGGACGCGGATTACGGCGCGGTGCGCGATGGAGCAGAATCGCGACGTGTACGCGGTTCCGGGAAATGTGACGAACAAGAACGCGTGGGGGCCGAATACGCTGATCAAGCAGGGTGCGAAGCTGACGGCGACGTGGGAGGACGTGTGGGAGGATCTGCCGTCGCAGGTGCGCGTTGCGCTTGAGGACGAGGCGGACGCGAAGCGTGCGAGTTGCATCGTCGGGGGGTGCTGGAGCATCACTGTTTGGAGAGCCGGCTCCTGGCGGCATGGGAGAACATGAGCGGCTGGTGTATGAGCGGCTGCGGCATGATGAGTCTGTGCAGCTGGATGAGTTGATTGAGAGGCTCGAGGTGGAGATGGGATCTGCCGAGATCTTCACGGCCCTGTTTGAGCTGGAGCTCGCGGGCAGGGTGAGGCAGATGCCGGGAAAGAATTACGTTCGGACATTTTGATCAGCGCCGTGAGAAGGCCAGAGCGGGGTGGGCTCCTGGTTATGGCGGGGTTAATGGCGGGCTGAGAGCGATGTCGTTCCGCGGGACCCACCGCGTTGATATCTTGAACGGCTTGTCGGCCGGGTAGAGGTTGGGAGAGCGCGTGTGGATAAGTGTTTTGAGACGGAAGTGGATGTGGGCAGTCTATTGAGGGAGATCGGGGGCGCCGGTGGCTGTTGAGCGGCGGAGGAGTTTGACTCGGCTCCGGCAGGGCGTGTTAGGTTCGCAGGGAATCGGTGAATTAAGGAAATGTGTTGTGCGCGTCGGCGGTCTTGAGTCGATGGATTGGAAGCGAAAGGAAGCAATGGCAAAGTCATTAGTGATCGTCGAATCACCTGCGAAGGCGAAGACGATCAACAAGTATCTGGGCAGCGATTACGTGGTCGAGGCGTCTCTGGGCCACATTATGGATCTGCCGAAGAACGACATTGGCGTGGAGCTGAAGCGGCGGACCTTTGAGCCGACGCTGATTGTGTCTCCGGGCAAGGAGAAGGTGGTCGACCGGCTGAAGAAGCTGGCGGCGAAGGCGGACGCTGTGTATCTTGCGCCCGATCCGGATCGCGAGGGGGAGGCGATTGCAGCGCATCTCAAGTTCCAGTTGATGTCTTCGGTGAAGAAGGGGTCGAAGCTGCAGCGGGTGACGTTTAACGAGATCACGCCGAAGGCGGTGAAGGCTGCGTTTTTGAATGCACGGGACGTGGACGAGAACCTGGTGGATGCGCAGCAGACGCGGCGTGTTCTGGACCGGCTGGTGGGGTACCAGATCTCGCCGTTGCTGTGGGACAAGGTGCGGCGCGGGTTGAGTGCGGGGCGGGTGCAGACGGTGGCGCTGCGGCTGATTGTGGAGCGGGAGCGGGAGATCAATGCCTTTCGCGCGGTGGAGTACTGGACCGTCGATGCGGTGTTGACGCCCGAAGGCAGCGGGCAGGAGTTTACGGCGCGGATGGTGGGCGTGGAGGGCCGGCCGATCCGGGTTTCGAATGGCGTGGACGAGGCCGGGAAGGAGCAGTTCCTGGCGAATGCGCTGCCGGACAAAGAGGCGGTGGACGAGGTGACGGGGCAGCTCGAGCGCGCGAAGTGGAGCGTGCGGAGCGTCGAGAAGAAGGAGCGGCGGAGGAACCCGGCGGCTCCGTATACGACGAGCAAGCTGCAGCAGGATGGGGCGGGTCGGCTGGGCTTCAATGTTCGGCGGACGATGGGTGTGGCGCAGCGGCTGTATGAGGGCCTGGAGATCGGCAAGGAGGGCACGGTCGGTCTGATCACGTACATGCGAACGGACTCGACGCGGGTGAGCCCTGATGCGGTGGCGGATGCGCGGGAGTATATCGGGAAGCTGGGCGCGGCGTATCTGCCGGCGAAGGCGAACGAGTACAAGAGCAAGAAGGACTCGCAGGATGCGCACGAGGCGATTCGACCGACGCACGTGGAGTTTACGCCGGAGTCGATTCGGAAGTATCTCTCGGACGAGCAGTTCCGGATGTACCGGATGATCTGGCAGAGGTTTGTGGAGAGCCAGATGACGCCGGCGGTGTTTGACCAGACGACGGTGGACATTGCGGCCCAGGCGGACCGGACGTATGACTTCCGGGTGAGCGGAAGCGTGCTGAAGTTTGAAGGCTTCCTGAAGTTCCAGGAGGAGGACAAGCGGGCGCGACAGGCGGCGAAGGAGCGCGCGAGCAAGGAGGAGAACCTGCGGGAGGAGAAGCTGGATGCGCAGGTGGAGAGTTCGAAGGCGGACGAGACGAAGGCGGGCGGTGAGGAGGAGGACGAGTCGGAGCGGCGTCTGCCACCGGTGACGGACGGGCAGGCTCTCGCGATGAGGCGATTGATGCCGGAGCAGAAGGCGACGCAGCCTCCGCCGCGGTTCAACGAGGCAAGCCTGGTGAAGACGCTCGAGGAGAAGGGGATTGGTCGGCCGTCGACGTACGCCTCGATCATCAACACGATCCAGGAGCGGGATTATGTGAAGAAGCAGACGTCGAAGCTGGTGCCGACGGAGATCGGGATGGTGGTGACGGAGCTGCTGGTGAAGAACTTTCCGTACATCTTCGAGACCGGGTATACGGCGCAGCTCGAGGGCGAGCTGGATGCGGTCGAGGGTGGAACGGAGAAGTGGACGGACCTGCTGAACGGCTTCTATGGGCACTTCGAGAAGGAGCTGAAGACGGCCGAGACGGACATGGAGGACATCAAGCGGAGGGAGCAGAGCACGGAGGAGCTGTGCGACAAGTGCGGCAGCCCGCTGATTCTGAAGTGGGGCAAGTTTGGGAGCTTCTTTGCGTGCAGCAACTTCACCAAGGCGAAGCCGATGACGGTGGCGGCGGGTCCGTGGAAGAAGGACCAGAAGGCGGTGACGAAGAAGATTACGGACGCGTTCTCGTTTCCGATGACGGTGAAGGCGATGACGGAGGATGTGACCGAGTTCTCGAAGGAGGTGGCGGATGTGAAGGCGATGGCTGCGGCGATCGCACAGGCCGCGCCGAAGGGCAAGAAGGTGATCGTGGAGCCGTTCTCGTGCGACTTTACGAAGGAGAACTTCGCGGCCAAGCCGGACCTGAGCTCGGCCGATGCGCAGGCGGATGGGGAGCAGGAGGAGGAGTTCTGCGACAACTGCGGGCGGACGATGGTGCTTCGGAATGGGCCGTGGGGACCATTTATGGCGTGCCCGGGGTATAACGAAGACCCCCCGTGCAAGACGATCCGGAAGCTGACGCAGAAGGTGCAGCAGAAGCCGCCGGTGCAGCTGGAGGAGGCGTGCCCGAAGTGCACGCGGCCCCTGCTTCTGAGGAACGGGCAGTATGGGGAGTTCATCAGCTGCTCCGGGTATCCGAAGTGCAAGTACATCAAGCAGGAGCTGCTGGAGGTGAAGTGCCCGAAGGATGGGGGCGACATCGCCGTGCGGAAGACGAAGCGGGGAGACACGTTTTACGGCTGCGTGAACTATCCGAAGTGTGACTTTGCGTCGAACCTGAAGCTGGTGGACGAGGTCTGTCCTGAGTGCGAGAGCGCCTACGTGCTCGAGGTGGCGAACAGCGAGGGGACGTACCTGGTGTGTCCGAACAACCACGACGACCTGCCGAAGAAGCGTAAGAAGAAGGGTGAGGCGGAGGCGGCGGAGGAGCCGGCGGGAGTGGTTTGCCACTTCAAGCGGAAGATCGGCGGGCCGAAGCCCAAGGAGGAGGCATCGGTGGCGCAGGGGGAGGATGCCCGGCCTGTGTTGATGGAACAGGGTGTCTGAGGGGGGTTGAGGCGCCTCGGCCTCAGCACGGAGGTGTTCAGGGGATGAACCGGCGAAGGTGCCCCGGCTTTCCTTCTTGCACTTTCTCTGTTACAAATGCGAGACGTATTGGACTAGAGATGTCCTGCTTGTTTGCGGGCGAGCTCTTTGCGCGCGCAGGTAAGTGGTTGATAGATTGCGGGTTGTTTCTCATGGCGAAGGCAGTTTGGAACGGACAGACACTGGCGGAGAGCGAGACTTACGAGACGGTGGAAGGCAATATCTACTTCCCGGAGGAGTCGGTGAAGCGGGAGTTTTTCCGCCCGAGCACGACGACTTCGAACTGTCCCTGGAAGGGTCAGGCGCGCTACTACACGATCGTTGTGGACGGGCAGGAGAATCCGGACGCGGCGTGGTACTACCCTGACCCGAAACCTGCGGCGCGGGGAGTGAAGCATCACGTGGCATTCTGGCGCGGCGTGGAAGTGACTACGTAGACCTGGCGGGTTTAGTAGGCTTCGGCACGGTCGAGCGGGACGCGGACCTGGAAGCAGGTCTCTCCCGGGCTTGATTGGACGGTGAGAAAGCCGGAGTGACGGCTTACGATGCGCGAAGCGATGTCCAGGCCGAGGCCGAGGCCACTGCCGGGCGCTTTGGTGGTGAAGAAGGGCTCGAAGATCCGCGACTTGATGGAGGGATCGATACCCGGGCCGTTATCCCAGATCTCTACGGTGGCCATGGTGCCGGTGAGGCGGGTGGTGAGCCGGAGCTTTCCGCGTCCGTGCATGGCCTCGATGGCGTTGTCGATGAGAGCGGTCCAGACCTGGCTCAACTCGCTTCCGTAGGCGCTGATGGGTGGAAGTGCGGGGTCAAAGTCTGCCTCGACCTGGATGTCCTGGAGGCGGGACTGAAACATGACGAGGGTGGTGGTGAGGGACTGGGCGAGGTCGACGTCCTGGACGGGCGCCTGGTCCATGTAGGAGTAGTCCTTGATGGCGCTGATGAGATCGAAGATACGGACGGTGGAGTCGAGGACGGTCTCGGTCATGCGCTCGACGCGGAGGCTCGAGGCGATGGTGGCGAGGGCGAGCGGAAGAACCTCAGGGGCGACGAAGGCGACAAGCTCATCCAGCTGGGGGATGGTGATGCTGGTCTCGGCGAGGGAGGGGGCGATCGTCCATGTTTCGACGATATTGTTGGCTGTGAGCCAGCGGGTGATCATCTCTTCGCGATCCGCGGCGGCCAGAGGACTGGGGGCTGAGACAGATTCCGGGTTGTACCTGGCCATCTCATCGCGGGTTTTGGTGACCCAGTTGCGATAGGCGGTGGACTGCTCGTCGGAGAGGCAGAGGTTGCCGAGACGGTACTTCTGCTCGCCAAACAAGCGGAGTTCGTTGAAGAGGGAGGCGGCGGAGCGCTGGGCGGCGGAGGCGGGGTTGTTGAGCTCGTGGGCGAGGTTTGCGGCGAGCTTACCGAGGGCGGCGAGCTTTTCGGCCTGCTGCTCCATGCGGGTGACTTCGCGGACACGGTCGAGAAGGGTGGAGACGCAGCGCTGGCCCATGGAGGGGATGGCGGAGAGCATCTCGGGGAAGAGCGATTCTTCGATATCGAGTGCCCAGGCGGGGCCCACGGCATATCCATCGCCGCCATAGGTCTTCATGCGGGAGAAGGGGAGCTTTCCGGAGATCTGGCCAGCCCGACCGATGAAGAGGGCGATGGGGCCGGAGTGCCGGCGGCGAACGTGCACCTCTCCGTGGAGGAGGATGTTCATGGCCGTGGCAGGGTCGCCTTCTTTGAAGATCAGGGCGCCGTCGGTACCCATGCGCTCGGTGCCGTGGTGGACGAGCCAGAGGTACTCGTCCTCGGTGAGGCCGTCGAGGAGCGGGATAGTGCGAAGGGCGTCGAGGATTTCGGAGCAGCGTGATGGAACGGCGGGCGGTCCTGCCATGGGCTGATCGTGCGGGCGCACCGCTTCACCCTGCATCGAGTGATCGAGCTGAGATGAGGTTGCCATGGAGCTGATGGTACAGGAGACGTGTTAAGGCTTCGGACGCTTTTGCGTTTCCGTCTGTCGCATCGGCATGGAATCGATAGTGTCGCGAAGTTTTTCGAACGAAAGGGGTTTGCGGGAGCGCAGCTTTTCTCCGCCATCTTTGCCCAGGAGGATGGCGGTGAACTCGGTGGGGGGGACGTGGAATCGGCGCCGGGCGGAGGCGGCGTCTTCGGGGGTGAGGCTGATCCTGGTGGGGGCGGGGTTATGGAACGGGACGGCGATGAGGAGGACGTCGCGCTCGTGGAGGCCGGGGCCGGAGTCTTTGAGCTGGTGGAGTTGCGCGAGGAGGGACGGGTCGTCGGGGCCGGGTGCGAAGAGGAGGAGGGGGCGGTACGTGTCGCGGATTTTGGCGAGGGTGGTGGGGGAGGTTGGGGACTGGGATTGAGCCTGGGTGGACATGAGGAGAGTGAGTGCGATGAGAAGCCGGTGCATGGGGGTGGGATGCGTGGTGGTGGGGGGTTAGAGTTGCCTGGCGGCGATGAAGAGGAAGTCCATGGGCCAGTCGGGCTTGAGGCCGTGCTGCCGGACGAGGGTGGCGAGCTGGGCGTAGTGGCGGATGCTGTGCATGAGGGCGTGGACGAGGATGGCGCGGCGAGAGGCGCGGAGGCGGCCGGCGGTGATGGTCTGGAAGTCGAGCTCGTGGTCCCAGTTGTAGGTAGGGTCGGAGAGGAGGACTTCGATGAGGCCGAGGGCGCGGTCGTGGGTGCTGAGGATCTCGGCGGGGGTGCTGCAGGGGACTTCGGCGTAGTCGGTTTCGGGCTCGGAGGCGAGGCGCTGGGCGTAGCGGAGTTCGACGGCGACGATGTGCTGGAGGAGGTGGGCGGCGGTTCCGGATTGGCGGATGTCGCAGGGGAGATCGAGGATTTCGGGGTGGGCGGTAGGAAGTCGAACCAGTTGCGGGCGGAGGTGTTGTTCCAGGTGACGAGGTCTTCGGCTGGGATGGAGAGGGACATGTGTTCTCCGGGGATGTGAGATGTTGCTGGAACGGATGCTAGGCGTGTTGGAGCAGCTCTGTCTTGTAGATGGGAGCGAGGGCTTCGGCTCTTTGCCGGAAGGCGGCTTGGGCGGCGTTGTCGAGTGGGGGTGGAGGCGTGGTGCGGGTGGCGACGGGGACGCCGAGCTCGCGGAAGAGGTCTTCCTGGCCGGAGGGGGAGCAGATGCAGAGGAGGCGGACAGGCGCGTTTGAGATGTTGTGGAACTGATGCGGCGCGTTGGCGGGAATGTGGATGGTCTCGCCTGCGCGCACGGTCTGCTTGTTCCCACGGAAGGTGGCTTCGAGCTCGCCTTCGAGAAGTGTGAAGGTCTCCTCGAAGTCGTGACGGTGCGGGGGTGGGCCGCCGCCGGGTGGGATATGCATGTCGATGAGGCAGAAGCGGCCGGCGGTGTCGGTGCCGGTGACGAGGAGGGTGTAGGTGTCCCCGACGATACCGATGTGGGGGAGTGACTCGTCGTCTGGGCGGGCGAGGGTTAGGAGGCGTGTTAGGTTGTCGGGCGGGAGGGGCTTTGGCGGCGTTCCGGGATTGAGGTCTGCGGGCTGGTCCATGTGGCTCTCCTTTGGCGGTCCGGCGTGTTGGCGGTCCGGCGTGCGTGCGGATGTGCTAATGGGTTTGGACTGGGCGGAAGCACCCCATCCTATCGCGATGAGACTGCGAAAGAATGGGGCACCCGGTCTTGGGCCGCTGCGGGGGATTATTCTTTCAGGCTTTGACGACGGAGCCGTTTTCTACCTTGACGGGGTCGAGGAAGGGCATGGCTTTGCGGAGTTCGGCGCCGACTTTTTCGATGGGGTGTTCGCGGCTCCTGGGCTGCGGAAGTTTTCGAACTCGCTTGCGGCCGCTGTTCTGGTCTTCGATGAAGCGTTTGGCGAAGGTGCCGTCCTGGATGTCGTTGAGGAGCGCCTTCATGGCCTTCTTGACGTCGGGGGTGACGATGCGGGGGCCGGCGACGTAGTCGCCCCACTCGGCGGTGTCGGAGATGGAGTGGCGCATGTATTCGAGGCCGCCGCGGTACATGAGGTCGACGATGAGCTTGAGCTCGTGGAGGACCTCGAAGTAGGCGAGCTCGGGCTGGTAGCCGGCCTCGACGAGGGTTTCGAAGCCTGCCTTGACGAGGGCGGCGGTGCCGCCGCAGAGGACGGCCTGCTCGCCGAAGAGGTCGGTTTCGGTCTCTTCGGTGAAGGTGGTTTCGAGGACGCCGGCGCGGGTGCAGCCGATGCCCTTGGCGTAGGAGAGGGCGAGGGCGAGGGCGTTGCCGGTGGCGTCCTGCTCGACGGCGACGAGGCCGGGGACGCCGCCGCCTTCGGTGAAGACCTCGCGGACGCGGTGGCCGGGGGCCTTGGGGGCGACGAGCGAGACGTCGACGGTCGGCGGGCGGCGTGATGGTGCGGAAGCGGATGTTGAAGCCGTGCGCGAACATGAGGGTGTCGTCGGGCTTCGATGTTGGGGCTCGATTTCGGCGTGGTAGACCTTGGCGGCGGTCTGGTCGGGGGTGAGGTTCATGATGACGTCGGCCCACTTGCGAGACCTCGGCGACGGTGGCGACTTCGAGGCCGGCGTTGCGGGCGCTGGTCGGCGTTGGGCGAGCCGGCGCGGAGGCCGACGCGGACGTCGACGCCGGAGTCCTTGAGGTTGAGGGCGTGGGCGTGGCCCTGCGAGCCGTAGCCGATGATGGCGACTTTCTTTGCCTGGATGAGGGAGAGGTCTGCGTCTGCGTCGTGGTAGGTCTTTGCCATTGTGTTCCTTTCGGTTGTTGGGTGGCAGGGTATCCCTCCCCGGTACTTTGGTGCAAAGTCTTCAAGGAGTCGTTAGGTAGCGGACCGAGGTTCTGCAGAGCTCTCGAGCTGTGCGATGGCGAGCGACTTCGATGAGCTTGCTGACTTGCAGTCGCGGGTGGGCGATTGCGCCAGATGGTCTGAGTTTCGTAACGATGCCGGCATATTACGACGTGGAGACGAAGGTTTGTGCGTGCGGGCTGATCGGGTGGTTCGAGGCTCGTTACGCTTCCTCTTCGTGGACGTCGGGGAACTCGTTGGGGAGGACTCGTTCGGCGGTTTGGGCTTAGTCGGCGGTAGTCGTGGCGTGCGTGGCCGGGTCGGGGATCTGCTGCTCGGAGGGGTTGGTGCCGAGGGCTTTGAGGACGCGGCTGGTGTGGTGGCCGCGGCGCATGGCCATGCGGCCGGTGCGGGAGACCTCGAGGATGTTGTAGCCGGACTCGCGGAGGACCTGGAGGAGGCCTTCGATCTTGGAGGCGGCGCCGGTCATCTCGAGCATGATGGACTCGGGTGCGAGATCGACGACGCGGGCGCGGAAGACGTTGGCGAGCTCGAAGATCTGCGAGCGGGAGTGCAGGCCGTGCGGTGTGGTGGGGCCGGCGGCGACCTTGATGAGGCAGAGCTCGCGGATGACGGCTTCGGAGCGGCCGACCTCGTCGACGTCGACGGTGATCTCGAGCTTGTAGAGCGAGGCGCGGATGCGGTGGGCGGCGTGCTCGGGGGCCTCGCAGACGATGGTCATGCGGGAGGTGTCGGGGCGCTCGGACTCGCCGACGGTGAGCGAGACGATGTTGATGTTGAGGCGGCGGAAGAGGGAGGCGACGCGGGTGAGGACGCCGGGCTTGTCGTGGACGAGGGCTACGAAGGTGTGGAGCATGGGGTGTTGACTCTCAGCTGCTAGCTTTTCGGCGGCTAGCTGGTTTAGTGGGTTGGAGGAGATCCGGGGACGTTGGGGTTCTCGTCGGAGTGCGGGAGATTGGTGGCGGGCGGGTGGCCGTAGGTGGGGATGTAGGTTCTGGGGATCTCGAAGAGGAGGAGCTCGCCGGGCCTGGGACGCGGGCTGACGTCGGGTGCAGAGGATTGCCGGCGGTGATGCCGGTGGAGACGATGCGTGGGGATGGGGTAGTTGGTGTAGAGCTCGCCGCGGGGGCGGCAGTCGGCGTACATGTTGGAGAGGATGCGGATGGTGGTGGCGTCGCCGATGTCGACGAGGATGAGGCCGGTCTTGTCGGTGGGGAGGGTGGCTCCGCCGGGCTGGTCGGCGCGGAGGGAGAGGTTGAGGCGCTCGTCGGGGATGGGCTTGTTGGTGCGGGCGTTGAGGATGCGGATGGTGATGTGCGGGGCGGGGTGGGGTGGGGTGGGTTTGGGGGTTTGGGCGGGGGCGGGGGTGGTGAGGGCGAGGAGGAGGGCGATGGTGCGGAGGTGGGATGGCCGGGTTGATGGAGCAACGGCTATGGTCGGAATCGGAGCGTGCGCGATCGATTGCTGCATCGCTAGGCTTCGTGCGTGGATGCGACCGTGACCAGTGGTGAAAGCAAGCGCTCTGCTCGATTGTGTGGGTGGTCAGCGCTGCGATCGACGCGGTGAGGTCGTCGAAGGCGGACTGCTTCAGGGTCGCGGGGTAGTGATGTTCCACCTTGCGGTTGCTGCATGCGACGAGTGCGGCGTGGATGGCGGTGATGCGCGGTGGCGGTCGATGGTCGAAGGGCTCGGGAGGAGGAGGGGGCTGGAGTTCGCGGTGATCGATGGCGCGTGGGTCGGGGCCTCTCGGTGGGCGAGCGCGATGCCGGGCCGTAATCGACGGCGCAGGAGGCGCATCATCGCAGACGCGATTTCAGAAGGCGATGCTGCGGGATGTGTTGAGAAGGACCATGCGTTTGTGCGTGGTTTGTATGGCATGAGGATGGCTGAGGTGGTTGGGCCGAGTTGGGCGATTTGCCCTCGAGCGGTGAGGTGCAGGGCAGAGAGCCGTTGGCGGGATCGTAGTCTGGCGTGCCATAGCTGATGCGATGTGCTGCGTGGAGCCGGCGGTCGCGTCGAAGTGGGTTAGAGATAGAGCAAGAATTGCATAGAGCGAATATCGAGTAGACGCCGCGATGATCATGAACGGGGTAGCGAGGTCTCGAGTGGATTCCTTGGGCAAGATCAAGGCGGCAAGAATGCTCGCGGGAGGAAACCAAATGCGATAACCAGATGAGGAATGTTGAACGGCGTCAGTATGGCAACTGACAGTCGAGACCTGCCACGGACGCAGCTCGCGCAGAGCATTGTGCAATGCGCCGTTCGCTCTCAGTGGCTCATCTACGTCGTCCTCCGCGGTTTCGAGGAGGGGGTCGTGGTTGGGGGCGGCGGACCATTTCGTGGAGGGCGGCGCCGGGGGCGATCATGGGGTAGACGCCGTCTTCTTTTTCTACCTGGAAGTTGATGAGGAAGGCTTGGCCGCGGGTGCGGGCTTGGGTGACGGTGGGGGTTACGTCTTTGCGCTTGGCGACGTGGGCGCCGGCGATGCCGTGGGCGGCGGCGAGGATGACGAAGTCGGGCGAGAGGATGGGGGAGGCGGAGTAGTTCTTGTCGTAGAAGGTCTCCTGCCACTGGCGGACCATGCCGAGGAAGCCGTTGTTGATGACGGCGATGTTGATGGCGAGGACTTCCTGGACGATGGTGGAGAGCTCGGCGGCGGTCATCTGGAAGCCGCCGTCGCCGGCGATGACCCAGACGTCTTTTTCGGGGCAGGCGACCTTGGCGCCGATGGCGGCGGGCAGAGCGAAGCCCATGGTGCCGAGGCCGCCGGAGGTGACGAGCGAGCGGGGGGCCTCGTGCTTGAAGTACTGGGCTTCCCACATCTGGTGCTGGCCTACGTCGGTGACGATGATGGTTTCTTTTTCGCGGCCGGCGGCCATGGCTTCGCGCCAGATGTCGTGGATGACGTGGGCGGCGTAGAGGTGGCCGTTGTCGGGGAGGTTGATGATGTCGCGGACGGCGGCGGTGCCTTTGCTGGCGTTGATTTCGTGGAGCCAGGGGAGGTCGGCAGGATTCGAGTTGGCGGCTGTCGCGCTGCGTGCTGCGAGATGACGACGGTCGGGAGTGCAGAGGGGGAGGAGGAGTTGGAGGACTTCTTTGAGGTCGCCGATGAGGGCTACGTCGACGCGGACGTTCTTGTTGATCTCGGAGGGGTCGATGTCGATGTGGATCTTTTTGGCGTTGGGCGCGTAGCTGGCGAGGTTGCCGGTGACGCGGTCGTCGAAGCGCATGCCGAAGGCGAGGAGGAGGTCGGCTTGCTGGATGGCGTTGTTGACCCAGGACTCGCCGTGCATGCCCATCATGCCGAGCTGAGAGCGGGTGCGCGGCGGGGATGGCAGCCGAGGCCGAGCAGCGTGGTGGCGATGGGGATGCCGGCGAGCTTCGGCGAAGGCGAGGACTTCGGCTTCGGCGCCGGACTCGACGATGCCGTGGCCGGCGAGGATGACGGGTTTCTGGCGGCCTGGATGAGGGCGATGGCTTCGCGGATGGCGCTGGAGCTCGGCGCGCGAGCATGGGGTGGGGGCGCGCGGCGGCGGGGCGCGGCGGCTTCGAAGGAGAAGGCGGCGGTGGCCTGCTGGGCGTCCTTGGTGATGTCGACGAGGACGGGGCCGGGGCGGCCGGAGGTGGCGATCTGGAAGGCGTGGCGGACGGTGGGGGCGATGTCTTCGGCGCGGGTGACGAGGAAGTTGTGCTTGGTGATGGGGAGGGTGATGCCGGTGATGTCGACTTCCTGGAAGGCGTCGGAGCCGAGGACCTTGGAGGAGACCTGGCCGGTGATGGCGACGACGGGGATGGTGTCGAGCATGGCGGTGGCGAGGCCGGTGACGAGGTTGGTGGCGCCGGGGCCGGAGGTGGCCATGCAGACGCCGGCGCGGCCGGAGGCGCGGGCGTAGCCGTCGGCCATGTGGGCGGCGCCCTGCTCGTGGCGGACGAGGACGTGGTGGATGGGGGGAACTTGCGGAGGGCGTCGTAGATGGGGAGGATGGCGCCGCCGGGGTAGCCGAAGACGGTGGTGGTGCCTTCGCCGGCGAGGGTGGCCCAGAGGATTTCGGCGCCGGTGAGGGTGGGGTGTGCTTGGTGTCATGTGACTCCGTGGTCATTGGCGCTAGCTGTCTCCGTGATCTGTTGATGACGCCGAGGTTAGCTCTGGCTCGCGGCTTGTACGAGCTCGAGTGCCAGAAGCTTGCGCGGTGTTGGCGAGTCGCTGAGCCTATGCCGTGTCGAAGTGGAGTGATGGTAGCTTCCGAAAGTTGCACTCGGTGTCCCATGCATGCTCAGCATGCCAGTGTGTCCTCGAGTTCGGCCTATGCAATCTGCTCCGGAGCTCGAGTCGACGGTCGATCTGCTGAAGCAATCGCTCAGTTGGCCGTCGAGTAGCATTCTGTACAGTCGTCAGTCTGTGCTTCGGTTCGATGCAAGACGAGGCTCCCAACTATTCTTGATGACCATGACGTTGCACTCATGAGGCACGATAGCACAGATTCGCGCTGTCGAGCTGCCGACATCAACAGAAGTTTCGAACTGCGAAGGTCGATCTACTCGATTACTTGCTGGTGATGCGTTGTTAGGTCATAGCACAGGTGTAATGCCGATGACTAGCATGAGCAGGCGAGTGCTGCGCCAGTAGTGGGCAGTACGTGCGAGGTCACGTGCGTCGGCGAAACCATGATTCTCTGGACATGCACGACATGACGCAACAGAAGCGGCTGGATGACCGTTCGCTGAAGCGGACTAGTGGCACGAGCGGTGAAGTCGTCCCTTGACTTCGCTCCGTCGACAGACGAGGGCTTACGGCGCGTTAGGTGGTCACTGCGCCCTGGCTGGCGCTGCTTACGGAGTTGGCGTATTTGGCGAAGACGCCGCGTTTGTAGCGGGGTGCGGGGGCTGTGAAGTTGGCGAGGCGGTGCGGCGATTTCTTCGTCGGGGACGTTGAGGGTGAGGGTGCGGTTGGGGATGTCGAAGGTGATGGTGTCGCCTTCGTGGACGGCGGCGATGGGGCCGCCGAGTTGGGCTTCGGGGGCGACGTGGCCGGCCATGAGGCCGCGGGTGGCGCCGGAGAAGCGGCCGTCGGTGAGGAGGGCGACGGTTTCGGAGAGCTCGGGGATGCCTTTGATGGCGGCGGTGACGGCGAGCATTTCGCGCATGCCGGGGCCGCCGCGGGGGCCTTCGTAGCGGATGACGAGGACGTCGTTGGGGTTGATCTTGCCGGCTTCGACGGCGGCGTGGCAGGCGTCTTCGGAGTCGAAGACGCGGGCGGGGCCGGTGTGGTGGAGGCGCTCGTGGCCGGCGACCTTGATGACGCAGCCTTCGGGGGCGAGGTTGCCGTTGAGGATGACGAGGCCGCCGGTGGGTTTGAGGGGGTGGTCCACGGTGTGGATGACGGGCTGGTCGGGGGTTTCGACGGCGGCGCGGCTTCTTCGTGGAGGGTCTTGCCGGTGACGGTGGGCTGGTGTCGTGGAGCTGGCCGCGCGTCGAGCAGGCGCGCGGCGAGGACGCGCGAGCCGCCGGCGTCCTGGTAGTCCTTGGCGACGTATTTGCCGCCGGGGGAGAGGTCGCAGATGAAGGGCGTGTGCTCGGAGATGGGGTCGAAGTCGTCGCATGGTGAGGGGGATGTTGAGCTCGCGGGCGATGGCGATGAGGTGGAGGACGGCGTTGGTGCTGCCGCCGGAGGCGCAGACGGCGGCGATGGCGTTCTCGATGGATTGCGCGGGTGAGGATCTTGCGGGGCGTGAGGCCGCTGCGGGCGAGGTCCATGACGAGGCGGCCGGCTTCGCGGCGAGGCGTCGGCTTTTCGGCGGACATGGCGGGGACGCCGGTGAGCTGCATGGGCGAGATGCCGAGGAACTCGCCGGCCATGGCCATGGTGTTGGCGGTGAACTGGCCGCCGCAGGCGCCGGGGCCGGGGCAGGCGGCGGCTTCGAGGGCTTCGAGCTGGGCGTCGTTGATCTTGCCGGCGGCGTGGAGCCCATGCCTTCGAAGACCTGAGGATGGTGATGTCTTTGTCGGTGCCGTCGGGCTGCGGGAGCTGGCCGGGGGCGATGGAGCCGCCGTAGAGCATGAGGCCGGGGATGTCGAGGCGGGCGAGGGCCATGATGGCGGCGGGCATGTTTTTGTCGCAGCCGGCGATGCAGACGAGGCCGTCGAAGCTGTTGCCGCGGGCGACGAGTTCGATGGAGTCGGCGATGACTTCGCGGGAGATGAGCGAGGCCTTCATGCCTTCGGTGCCCATGGTGATGCCGTCGGAGATGGTGACGGTGTTGAACTCCATGGGGGTGC
The DNA here is from genome assembly GCA_963752655.1 of uncultured Acidobacteriaceae bacterium. Classification (GTDB taxonomy): domain Bacteria; phylum Acidobacteriota; class Terriglobia; order Terriglobales; family Acidobacteriaceae; genus Edaphobacter. The sequence goes on along the minus strand of CAVVZK010000002.1, from coordinate 192,348 downwards.
CGCCGGCTTCGCGGACGCCCTGCTTGACGGCTTCGGCGACCTGGCGGAGATGGAAGTTGCAGGGGCCGATCTCGGTCCAGGTGTTGGCGATGCCGATGATGGGCTTGTGCAGGTCTTCCTTGGTGAAGCCGACGCCGCGGAGGTAGCAGCGGGCGGCGGCGCGGGAGGGGCCTTCGGTGAGGACGATGGAGTTTGTCTTGCCGGGGATAGATGTCGTGCATGCAGTTCCTTAGGGTGCTGTCTTGAGCTGTGAGCTGGGAATTCGGATGGCTGTTCGTGGTTTGACGCGGGACTTGTTGTTGGGCGGTGCGCCGAGGTGAGCGAGGCTGAAGTCGGTCGACGAGGATGGCGACGGTCTCGTCGAGGTTCTTGTCGCGAGTTCTTCTGGCAGAGCGGCGTAGTTGGTGCGCTCGGTGAGGGACCAGAGGACGATGTGGGTGTGGGGGTCGAGCGATGACGACGCGGAACTGGCGGACGTTGCGACCGTCGCTGCTGGCGAGCTGGCCGAGGGCGATCTCGTAGTGGAGTTCGAGGACGAGGTCGGCGTCGTCGGGATCGGCGACGAGCTGGAAACGGCCGAGCTTGGAGAGCGCCGGCGTAGAAGTCGTTGTAGGCGCGGAGGCAGTCGGCGTTTTCCTGGTCGCCAGCGTTGCCGATGAAGAGCTTCTGCGCGGTGGTGAGGGCTGCAGGGAGCGGAGCGTGCGGGAGCGGTCTGCGTGGACGCCGGGCAGTCTGCGCAAGAAAGCTCGGAATGTGCGGCATTCATGTGCGACCTGTAGCGGCTGAAGCCCCGCTGTGGATCGGCCTATGGACCCGAGGCTGATGCGTTCGGTGCGTATGCTGGCGGTTGCGGCTTTCGGGGCGAGCCAGAATTCGTCGTTGTGTTTGGCTTCGTAGCGGGTCGAGTTCGTCGGCGTGGCGGAGGGTGAGGCCGATGTCGTCGAGGCCGTTGAGGAGGCAGTATTTGCGGAAGGGGTCGATGTCGAAGTGGGCGTGGAAGCCTTCGTCGTCGGTGACGGTCTGGGCTTCGAGGTTGATGGTGATGCGGTGTTGCGGGTTGGCGGTGGAGCGGTGCGAGGAGGGTTTCGACTTCGTCTTCGGTGAGGCGGCAGAGGATGATGCCGTTCTTGCCGGCGTTGGAGTAGAAGATGTCGGCGAAGGTGGGGGCGATGACGGCGCGGAAGCCGAACTGGTTGATGGCCCAGGCGGCGTGCTCGCGGGAGGAGCCGCAGCCGAAGTTCTTCTCGGCGATGAGGATTTCGGCGCCCTTGTACTCGGGCTTGTTGAGGACGAAGTCGGGGTTGGGCTGGCCGGTGTCGGGGCCTTCCTGGATGCGTAGCGCCAGTCGTAGAAGAGGAAGTCGCCGTAGCCGGTGCGCTCGATGCGTTTGAGGAACTGCTTGGGGATGATCTGGTCGGTGTCGATGTTGGGCAGCGGGAGCGGGGCGGCGGTGGAGGTGAGGGTGTTGATGGGGGTCATAGGAGTCCGTCTTCGTCTGGAGCTATGCATCGGGCCTTCAGGCCTCGGAGTTAGTTGTCGGTGCGACAGACGCTGAGGCGCTCGAGGCTGGACGTGCGTTTTGATGCACACAGGAGGCTAAAGCATTCGTAGACCTGTGGCAAGGCTGAGGTCGGAGACTGCTTGGCTGCGCATGTGCGGCGAATGATCCCTAGGCACCGCTCTGCGACAGGTCAGTCGGGTTGATCGGTGGGGCGGCTGCGGCTGCGTTGAATTTCCAGTGTGCGGATGTCGGTGAAGTGGCCGGTGATGGCGGCGGCGGCGGCCATGGCTGGGGAGACGAGTGGGTGCGGCCGCCGCGGCCCTGGCGGCCTTCGAAGTTGCGGTTGCAGGTGGAGGCGCAGCGCTCGCCGGGGTGCGAGGATGTCGGGGTTCATGCCGAGGCACATGGAGCAGCCGGGCTCGCGCCACTCGAAGCCGGCGGTCTTGAAGACGCTGTCGAGGCCTTCGGCTTCGGCCTGGCGCTTGACGGCCTGCGAGCCGGGGACGACCATGGCGCGGACGGTGGTGGCGACGTGGTGGCCGCGGACGACTTTGGCGGCGGCGCGGAGGTCTTCGATGCGGGCGTTGGTGCAGGAGCCGAGGAAGACGGCGTCGACGTGGATGTCTTCGATGTGCGTGCCGGGCTTGAGGTCCATGTATTCGAGGGCGCGGGTGAAGGATTTGCGGTCGGCGTCGGTGAGGGCGTCATCGGGGGAGGGGACGGTGGGTCGATGGAGGTGACCATGCCGGGGGAGGTGCCCCAGGTGACGGGGGGGGCGAGCTTGGTGGCGTCGATGGTGAGCTCGCGGTCGAAGATTGCGCCTGGTCGTCGGTGGAGCGAGTGGCGGACCATTGCTGGACGGCGAAGGTCGTCCAGGTCGTGCGCCGCGGGTGCGGGCGAGAAGCGGCGGCCTTTGAGGTAGGCGAAGGTGGTTTCGTCGGGGGCGATCATGCCGGCGCGGGCACCGGCTTCGATGCTCATGTTGCAGACGGTCATGCGGCCTTCCATGGAGAGGGCGCGGATGGCGGAGCCGGCGTACTCGACGACGTAGCCGGTGGCGCCGTCGGTGCCGATGCGGCCGATGATGTCGAGGATGATGTCCTTGGCGGTGACGCCGGAGGGGAGGTCGCCTTCGACGTTGATGCGGAAGGTCTTGGGCTTGTCCTGCGGGAGGGTCTGGGTGGCCATGACGTGCTCGACTTCGCTGGTGCCGATGCCGAAGGCGAGGGCGCCGAAGGCGCCGTGGGTGGAGGTGTGGGAGTCGCCGCAGACGATGGTCATGCCGGGCTTGGTGGCGCCGAGTTCGGGGCCGATCATGTGGACGATGCCCTGGGAGGCGTCCTGGACGTCGAAGAACTCGATGCCGAACTCGGCGCAGTTGCGGCGCAGGGCGTTGACCTGCGCGTTGGCGATCTGGTCGGTGATGAGGAGGCGGTCCTGCGACGCTAGGTGGTGGGGACGTTGTGGTCGACGGTGGCGATGTGGCGGTCGGGGCGGCGGAGCTTGCGGCCGGCGAGGCGGAGGCCTTCGAAGGCCTGCGGGATGGTGACCTCGTGGACGAGCTGGAGGTCGATGTAGAGGATGGAGGGCTCGCCTGCGGGTTCGGCGACGAGGTGGTGGTGCCAGACTTTTTCGAACATGGTGCGGGGGGCGGAGGCTTGCGGTGTCGTGCTCATGGGTTCATGGCTTTGCCTTCGGTGCTGGTTGCGTTGCGGTGCGGTGGCGGTTTCGGCGGGGAGGCGTTGTGGGCGCCGACGGTGGCGGGGGCGACGGTGTGGGGCGTGCCGTCGGGATCGACGAGGAGGACGCGGGTGATGTTCTGGAGGTCGGTGGCGCCGGGGAGGGCTGCGGCGGTCCAGCGGGCGATGCTGCGGGCGAGGGCTGGCGGGAATGTGGGCGGGGTCGAGGGCGCGGTTGGTGAAGAGCCAGAGGGTGTAGGTGGCGGCCGTTGTCGTCGGTGGCGCGATTGTCGGTGATCCAGTCGATGGCGGCGAAGACGACGAGGGGTTTGGGGAGGCCGAGGTCGACCCAGAGGAGGCCGCGGTCGGGGCAGAAGTGGGGGACGCAGCCGTCGACGGTGACGTAGCGGTTGTCGTCGCCGAGGACGCGCCCGGGGACGCGAGGAAGTCCAGGGCGACTTCGGGAAGGGCTTGGCTGTCGCCCCAGAAGGTTTGGGGGGCGGTGAGGTTGCGGCTGGAGGAAGGGCTTGAAGCGGGGGTCGTTGAGGAGGTCGGTTCTCGCGGCCTTCGGGGGCGGGCTGGGTGTACTGCCAGAGCCAGGAGAGGTCTTCGGCGCGTGGTGGCGTTGGAGGTTGATCTGGGGGAGTGGATCTGCGGTGTGCGCGGGGCTGGCGAGGAGGAGGGCGGCGGATGCGAGTGTGGAGAGTGCAGTGAGATCTGGCGGTGGAGGCAGCAGGCTGTTGCGGCGACGTTGCGGAGGAGCGAGATTCATGGCCTGTCGGCGTGCTCAGCAGTGGAGACAGACTCCGGCGCACGGAGACAGCAAAGAGCAGAAGCAGGTTCCGCGTCGGCAGGATGACATCAGGGTGAGAAGATGGTCAGCATGCGATTTAGACGGCGTGCATGGATTGCTGGCGGTCGATGGATTGGGCGAGGGCCTCGTGGACGAGTTGGCCCATCTGCTGGGTGGTGACGGTGGCGGCCGGTGTTGCCGCGGGCGATGTCGGCGGTGCGGTGGCCGGCGGCGAGGACGTTGGCGACGGCGGCTTCGATGGCGAGGGCTTCGTGCTCGAGGTTGGCGGAGTGGCGGAGGACCATGGCGGCGGTGAGGATGGCGCCGAGGGGTTGGCCTTGCCGGTGCCGGCGATGTCGGGGGCGGAGCCGTGGACGGGCTCGTAGAGGTTGACCTTGCCGCCGATGGTGGCGGAGGGCAGCATGCCGAGCGAGCCGGTGATGACGGCGGCCTCGTCGGAGAGGATGTCGCCGAAGAGGTTCTCGGTGAGGACGACGTCGAAGTTGCGCGGGGTGTTCATGAGGTGCATGGCCATGGAGTCGACGAGCTGGTGTTCGAGCGGTGACGTCGGGGTAGTCCTTGGCGAGTTCGTCGACGGTGGCGCGCCAGAGCTGCGAGACCTCGAGGACGTTGGCCTTGTCGACGGAGGTGAGCTTCTTGCGGCGCTTGCCGGCGAGCTCGAAGGCGACGCGGGCGACGCGGACGACCTCGTCGCGGGTGTAGCGCATGGTGTTGATGGCCTCGCCGGTTCGCTTGTTCCACCAGCGGGGCTGGCCGAAGTAGAGGCCGCCGAGGAGCTCGCGGACGAAGAGGATGTCGACGCCTTTGGTGACCTCGGGGCGGAGGGGCGAGTTGGCGGCGAGGGCGGGGTAGGCGATGGAGGGGCGGAGGTTGGCGAAGCCGCCGAGCTCCTGGCGGATTTGCAGGAGGCCGGCCTCGGGGCGCTTGTCGGGGGTGAGGTGCGTTGAACTTGTTGTCGCCGACGGCGCCGAGGAGGACGGCGTCGGAGGCGAGGCAGGTGTCGATGGTGGCCTGGGGCAGGGGCGAGCCGGTCGCGGTGATGGCGACGCCGCCGATGAGGGCTTCGGTGAAGGTGAAGTCGTGGCCGCCGAACTCGGCGACGGCGCTGAGGATGCTGACGGCTTCGCGGGTGACTTCGGGGCCGATGCCGTCGCCGGCGAGGACTGCGATCTTGAGCTTCATTGCGTTACCTCGTGCGTGGAGGCAGTGACGAGGTTTGCAGCGATCAGACGGTGCAGCACGAACGAGATACAGCGAGCCTACACTGACGTTCAGCGCATGACGGTACAAGACGGATGGCTCTCGGTATGAGTGGACGGCTGTGGCTGGTTCGTGGAGCAGCGCGAGCATGTCCTGGTCGTAGATGGATTTTTTGCGGTCGGCGAGTTCGGTGAAGCGGCTGTAGACGTCGTCGAGCTCGGTCGCGGTGAGGGTGTGGCCGAGGTCGGCGAGGCGGTGCTCGAGGGCGCGGCGGCCGGAGTGCTTGCCGAGCACGATGTTGGTTGCCGGTGACGCCGACGGAGGCGGGCGTCATGATCTCGTAGGTGAGGGGGTTGGCGAGCACGCCGTGCTGGTGGATGCCGGACTCGTGCGCGAAGGCGTTGTCTCCGACGACGGCCTTGTTGGGCGAGCAGCCGAAGCTGATGATCTCGCCGAGCATCTGGCTGGTGGGGTAGAGCTCGGTCCATGCCGATGTTGTTGGTGTAGGGGTAGCGTGTCGCGGCGGACCATGAGGGCGGCGGCGATCTCTTCGAGGGCGGCGTTGCCGGCGCGCTCGCCGATGCCGTTGATGGTGCACTCGACCTGGCGGGCGCCGCCTTCGATGCCGGCGAGGGAGTTGGCGACGGCCATGCCGAGATCGTCGTGGCAGTGGGTGGAGAAGATGATGTCGTCGATGCCCGGGACGGAGCGCGTACCATCTGGAAGAGCGCTGTGTACTCGTCGGGGGTGGTGTAGCCGACGGTGTCGGGGATGTTGATGGTGGTGGCGCCGGCCTGGATGGCGACGGTGACCATCTGGATGAGGAAGTCGGGGTCGGAGCGGGTGCCGTCTTCGGTGGAGAACTCGACGTCGTCGACGAAGGTGCGGGCGAGGCGGACGGCTTCGGCGGCCTGATCGAGGGCCTCGTCGCGGGTGATCTTGAGCTTGGCTGAGAGGTGGAGGTCGGAGGTGGCGAGGAAGACGTGGATGCGGGCGTTGGCGGCGGGCTCGATGGCGCGGGCGGCGGCTTCGATGTCTTCGCGCTTGCAGCGGGCGAGCGAGGCGATGCGGGGGCCGCGGACCTCGCGGGCGATGGCGCGGATGGAGGCGGAGTCTCCGTCGGAGGCGATGGCGAAGCCGGCTTCGATGATGTCGACGCCGAGGTCGGCGAGCTGGTGCGCCATGCGGAGCTTTTCGGCGTGATGCATGGTGCAGCCGGGCGACTGCTCGCCGTCGCGCAGGGTGGTGTCGAAGAAGACGATTGGTGATTGGCGAGATCATGCTGGCCATCGGGATACCTTACGCCTCCGCTGGAAGAAGAATAACGCAGTCTTATGCTGATGTCAGAGCATCAGTATCTATAGCATTGGTGCGCTAATCAGGCTTATTCGGACGAAGCAGGGCGAGAGAGCAGGGATGCGTGGACCTGTTGCAGTTGGAGACGTTTCTGGCGGTGGCGGAGGAGCGGAGCTTCTCGCGGGCGGCGTCGCGGCTGCACCGGACGCAGCCGGCGATGAGCCAGGCGATCGCCAAGCTGGAGGCGGAGCTGGGCGAGGTGCTGATCGAGCGGTCGACGCGGGACGGCTCGCTGACGGATGCGGGCGAGGTGCTGCGGGAGTATGCGGTGAAGCTGCTGAACCTGCGCGAGGAGGCGGCGACGGCGCTGGGGGAGCTGCGGGAGCTGCACCAGGGGCGGCTGAATATCGCGGCGAATGAGTACACGTGCCTGTACCTGCTGCCGCTGCTGCGACGAGTTCCGGCGGGAGAATCCGCGGATCAAGATTGCGGTGCAGCGGGCGCTGGCGAGCAAGATCTCGGACGAGGTGCTGCTGCATACGGTGGAGCTGGGCGTGATCATCGTTTCGGCCGGACGATGCGCAGCTTGCCTCGACGGTGGTGTATCGGGACGAGCTGGCGTTTGTGGTGAACCCGGCGCATCCGTTTGCGCGGGCGGGGAAGGTGTCGATCCGGCAGCTGCGGGCGCAGAACTTTGTGGCGCATAACATTCCGTCGCCGCAGCGGCAGAAGGTGATCCAGGCGTTTCGGCGGCACAAGACGCCGCTGCAGATGGGGGTGGAGCTGCCGTCGCTGGAGGCGATCAAACGGTTTGTGGAGATGGGGAACGGGGTGGCGCTGGTGCCGGGGCTGACGGTGGGAGCCGGAGCTGGAGGCGGGGACGCTGGTGCGGGTGGAGGTGCCGGAGCTGGAGATGGCGCGGAGGCTGCGGCTGGTGTATCGGCGACAGGCGAGCGCTGTCGCATGCGGCGGTGGCGTTTCTGAAGGTGGTGGAGGCGTATGCGGCGGCGCAGGGCGATCCGTTCTGCTTTGTGCGGGAGCGCGAAGCGTGAGGAGGCGGGCAGCCGATGAGGTGTTGCCCCTCGAAACATTCCGGGAGTTGCGGTCTTATGCAGTAGGAGTTTGCCAGCGAGGCTGGTGGACAAAGGAGATTCACGATGGCCGCACAGTTTGGACAGATATGGACGACACGTGGCCGCTGCGGCGGTCTTGAGCCTGGCGATGGGCGGAATGATGGCGATGGCGCAGGATCCGAGCGCGCCGCCAGCGCCACCGGCGGATCACCAGGGCATGGGCATGCACGCACGGGCGCGGAGGGCAGAGCACCACATGGAGATGATGACCAAGAATCTGAACCTGTCGCCGGACCAGGTGACGCAGGTGAAGGCGATCGAGGCGGACACGATGGCGCAGGCGAAGGCGATGCGGGCGACACGACAATGTCGCTGGCGGATCGTCACGGCAAGATGCGGGAGCTGCACGAGGGAGCGATGACGAAGATTCGCGCCGTTCTGAATGACGAGCAGAAGGCGAAGTTCGACGCGATGCAGGCGCATCGCAGGAGCACATGGAGCATGGCAACGGGCAGGCGCCGCCTCCGCCTCCGCCGGCGTAGAGAGCAGGATCCTGGGAGCTGCGTGAAGGCGGCAGGCAGGTGACCTCCGGCCTGTTCTGCGTGTGCGGACGAAAGCCCAGGGGCGCGCCGTGCGGGTACAATACAGGGAACGATCCTGTGCTTTGCTCCCGGTTTGCCCGGTGTTTTCTTCGGGCGGTCGGTGGAGTCGTGGATGAACGTCAAGGGGTGTATCGAAGAATGATGAAGACGATGGTTTTGGGCGTGCTGATGGCCTCAGCCGCCGCCGGCGTGGCGCAGGAGAGCCGGCAGGACGCAAGCATGAGCGTGACGACAGTGATCATGCCGCAGGTCAACTCGAATGGGATCCAGGTGAATGCGACCAAGCCCATTGGCTTTCTGGGAAGCTACCGGTACATGTTGACGCCGCGCAGCGCGCTCGAGGCGAACTACACCTTTCGCAGAACAACATGAAGTACAACACCAACTTCCAGCCGAATATCCGGATTCACACGCGCATGCAGGAGGTCTCTGTGGCGTATGTGTACAGCCTGAACTTCAAAACTTCAGTCCGTTTGCGGAGGGTGGCGTTGGCGCGTTGCTGTTCTCGCCGCTGCGGGACTTCCAGACGAACCAGTTTTCGACCAAGCGGAATACGAATCTTGGCGGGCTGTTCGGAGTGGGTGTGGCGTATGAGCTGAGCCCGAGCTTCGACGTTCGTGCGGAGTATCGCGGGTTTGTGACGAAGACACCTGACTTCGGGCTTCCGGGAGACATCATCCGGACGAACCGGTACACGGCGTTCATGTCACCGACGCTGGGTGTGGCGTACCACTTCTAGTAAGGTAGCGGGCAGCAAAAAGCCTCGGCTGCGGCCGAGGCTTTTTATTTGCGAGCTGATTTAGGTCTGGAGCTACCGGAAGTGGTAGGCGACGCCGAAGGAGTAGAGCTGTGGCGAGAGGGCCGTTGGGCGGGAAGCCGGCCCACTTCTGGTACTCGAAGTCTCCGCGGACATAGAGCCAGGGAAGGACCTTGATGTCGGTGCCGAGGCCTCCGGCATACATGTTGTAGGCGAGGTTGGCGCGCGCCTGATTCTGTGGCGCGGGCGGCGGGCGGGGGTAGTTGAAGACGCCGCGGCCGATACATGATTTTTACGTAGGGGACGAACCGGCCGTAGGTGCGGAAGTAGCGGGGACCGACCTCGTAGGTCTTTTCGTAGAGGGTGTTGCCGTTGGCGTTGACCTTGTGGAAGTTGAGTTCGACGCCGATATGCCGGGTGAAGTCGAAGTCGCTGTAGATGTTGAAGCCCTTCATCCGACGCCGTAGTCGGAGACGGCGGAGGTATAGCCGGCGCCGATGAGCAGGTCACCGGGACGGGAGGCGGCGGGATGGCCTGCGCAAGAAGGCGCGGCGCGCCCCGAGAAGACTGAGCAAGATAAGAATCCTTGTTAGCACGAGGGTCCCCCTGAAGTGGCCGCTTGAATCCCGATCGGCGGGCCGTGAGCCGTGGATCGAGAGAAAGGTCGAGAGCTTTGGAGCCCTGCTGTGGAGATGGAGCGAGACTGATAAGTGCACGAGAGTGATTTCGCGGACGCGCCGGTGAGCATGATCTCGCGGGCCAGATTTGATTCACAGATATCGATGCTCAAGGAGGGAGTCGTTGGTCCGGAGCAGAGGAGAAACGGTGACCTCCTCCTGATGCGGAGTTCAGAGCGGCTCGCGCGCTCAGCCAGGTGAGCGGAAATTTACGCGCTCACCCGGCTGGAGCTCAGCCGCTTAGCGGCTGCGGGTGGGCTGTGGCTGGGGGGCTGTCCCGGGCTGCGCTGCCGGTGGTAGTCGGGGTGAGGTCGCGTCCGCAGCGCGGAGCTGCTGCTGGCTGTGCTGGGTGCTGCCGGCGCAGTGCCGGCGGGTGCTGCGGCGGGATCGGCCGGGGCCTTGTAGTAGCTGAGCTTGAGGTAGACCGGCTCGACCTCGAACGGCATCTTGTCGGCGGCGCGTCAGGAGCGGCTCGTAGGCGGTGTGCATGGTGATCACCTGATCGGTCCAGGGATCGAAGCGGAGGAAGCTCGAGAGCGGCATGGCGGCCTGCTGCTTGAGATCCTTCATGTCGAGCTTGGGTCCCTTGTGGATGAGGGCCTGCATCCAGAAGGTCGGGTCGTTGTCGCTCTTGACGAGGCCATCGCCGAGCATGGGCTCGTTGAGTGCCTTGAGTGACTTGACGCGCTGCTGGAGCTGCTGGAGATAGAGGCCGAAGTACTGCTGGCCGCGCTCGAGCTCCTTGGCGCCGAGCAGCTCGATCGCCTTCTTGGCGGCCGCCGTGTTGTCCGCGTCGGTGTGATGCATGGGGATGCGGTTGAAGACGGAGTTGGTGGGGAAGAGCAGGCGGTCGTTGAAGGCGTACTTGGTGTCGAGCCGGTGGCCGAGGATGATGTGCGCGAGCTGGAAGGCCAGCACGGCGTTGAGGTTGCCCATCTGCTGCGCGCCATCCTGGGTGACGACGCCGGTGGTGTCGAGGAGGCTCTTGGAGAGGATGATGGTGTTGCCGATGGCGCTGGACTCGAGCGGCTCGGTGAGGAGGGTGCGGCAGCGGATCGGGCGGGAGAGCGTGATGTTGTTGTAGGCGAGGATGTTTTCGGCGAGGGCTTCGAGCGTCTTGTCGAACTCGCTGGGGGCATCGAGGAGACCGGCCTGGAAGAGGCGTTCGACGACGTTGTCCTCGGCCTGCTGGACCCAGGCGCGCTGTGCGCCGAGCGGGCTGACGTCCTGCGCGTCGTTCGAGACGTCGGTGGCGCCGACGACGTCCAGCGAGGTGTTCTCGGACTCAGGCGGCGGAACCTTGAGGACGTAGCCCCAGACGTGGTTGATGGCCTTGAACTTGAGGGTGCGGGAGACGCTCTTGGGATCGCTCTCTTCGACGTAGAAGGAGGTGGGGAGCCAGAGGTTGGGCTGCACGTTGGTGCGCCAGCTGTCGAAGTGGTAGAACTCGCGGATGGTCTCTTCGGTGCCGGCGAAGTCGCCGTTGAAGCGGACGACGTTGCCGTCGCGGGTCTCGATCCAGATGCGGCCGAAGAAGCGGCCGAAGTCGCGTCTTGCCGCAGATCGGGGTCACGTCGAAGACGGCGGTGGGGATGTTGCCGAGGAAGTCGTTGCGGACGAAGCTGAAGTTGTAGTGCTGGCGATCGAAGTTGTTGGAGTCCATCAGCAGCATCTGGACGAAGCCGGCCTCGTGGAAGTTCAGGTGCAGGCTGCCGCCGAGGCCGGTGAGGTACGAGGCGGAGTGCTTGAAGAAGCCGAGCTTGCCGCCGCCTGTTGGTGCCCGTGCGCGGTGTCCTCGTTGACCTTGTATGCGTTGTCGCCGATGACCTTGCAGAACTCGACCCGGCCGAGGAAGTGCTGGTCGGACTCGGGCACCTGGCTGAGCAGGGGGTCGGGCCGCATGTTCTGGATGTAGGTCTCGACGAGCGGAGCGCGCTCCCTGACGGTCTTGACGACCTCCTTTTCGCGGACGATCGCCTTGTCGATCAGGGCGTTCTGGCTGGCGGTGAGCTTGCGCGCCGGACATGTGTCCTCAACCTTCTTCTTCTTGCCCAGAAGGGGATGCTGGCTGCGCCTGCGGGCAGGGTTGCCAGGGCAACCGATGCCAGCAGCAGACCGGCGATGTGCTGTTTCCCGAAGATCATGATTACGGCTCCTGCGGTGACCTTTGGAGTCAACCGTATGTGGTCCTGATGCTAGTTGCATGTGCGAGAGGCCCGGGCAAAGGTCTATCCGGCGAGCTGGAAGGCTACGTTGACGACACCTTCCCAATCGATCGGGAGTGCCGGAGGCATCGGTGGCGGGCTGAAAGCGAGTGGCCTGAACGGCGGCGCGGGCGGACTCGTCGAGACCATGGCCGAGGCCGCTGGTGACGCCGAGGACCTGGACGGCTCCGGAGGAGGAGACGCGCAGACGGACCGAGACAGTGCCTTCAATGTGAAGCTTGACGGCCTCTTCGGTGTACTGGGGCTTGGGTTTGAAGAGGACCTTGGGGGCGGCTGCGGGCCACGGAGGAGCTGGGCGCCTGCGGCTTGGGCATCGGGGGCGGCTGGTTCTGGCCCAGGTTGACCGGGCCGGCGACCTTGCCGGTGGAGTTCAGAGGGCCTGTGCCGCCGGCGACGCCGAGCTTGACGCCCTTGACGGCGAGGGCGCCGTTGCCGGCCATGTCTGGTGCCGGGGCGATCCGGAACCGAGATTGACAACCTTGGAGGCGGCTCCGGCGCCGGTGTTGGAGGCGGGCATGCCTGCCATGCCGCGCTTGCCGAGATTGATCGCGCGCGGTGGCGGGCCGGTTCGAGGCAGCGATGGGGTTGTTCGGCTGGCCGAGGGCAACGGCGGACGGGTGGGCGTTGTTGGCGACCGAGGCGGGCAGCGCCTGGGCCGAGGCTGACGACCTTGGGCGCCGGCGGCGGGGTGACGAGCTTGGGAGGAGCCGGGAGAACGACCGGACCGGCTGAGCCATCTTGATCTCAGGCGGCTTGGGAAGTCGGGGAGCTTCACCTCGGGCAACCTTGATCTTGGGCGGCTCGACTTTGATCTTGGGTGTGGGGCGGGAGCGGCTTGGGGATGATCTTTGGCTTGATCGGCTCGGGCTCGACCTTCTTGACGGGATTGGCTCGATGAGGCTGGTGAGCTTCTGCGCGGTGATCCATCGTCTTCTTGGCCGCGGCGCCGATGATGATCGACGACGAGAGCGATGATGATGTTGAGGGAGATCGAGGTGAAGAGGGAGGCTTTGCTCTGTTTACCGTCGTTGAGCACGCCGAAGTGAGCGAACTGCATGCTTTTAGGCGGGGCGGGATCTTCACTACGAAGCGGCTTTAGCCATGATTGAGTTTCCTTGAGGTGGCCTCGTCCGAGGGAGGCGAAATTGCACTGGCTCCTGCAAAGGCGGGACGAGTGCGGTCGATAAGGGAGCGTCCGTTGTGCGGCTCCGAAGGTGGTGCGAGCGTGCGGTCCGAGCTGGTGTTGAGCGGCCGAGATCCTGCCCCGACCAGTCTCTAAGGATATAAAAAAGAGACGGCACCGAGCCGAGAAAAAGGTTGGTACGGGAGCAAGTCCTTGCAATTGTTTTCAGACTCGCCAGGCGACTTTGCGATCTCCGCCGGCTTGTGACTACGTGCAATCAGTGTGCCGTAGGCGGTCCGCGATTGACACTGGTACTTTGGTGGGAGCGGTGCTGAACGAGGGGACGATGAAGATTCTGGTTACAGGCGGAGCAGGGTATATCGGCGGCACGCTATCGCGTCTGCTGTTGGCGCAAGGTCATGATGTGACAGTGTTTGACAACTTCTGCCACTCGAAGCGGGAAGGCCGTGGCGGAAGGTGTGACGCTGGTGGAGGGCGAGCTCGCGGATCGCGCTTTGGTGGAGCAGACGCTTCGCGAGACAGACGTTTGATGGTGTGATGCACTTTGCGGCGCTGATTGAGGCGGGCGAGAGCATGAAATGTCCGGAAACTTACTTTCGTAATAACTCGGCGACGACGCTGACTTTGCTCGAAGCGATGCTGGCCACCGGGCATAACCGGCTTGTTTTCAGTTCGACAGCCGCTGCTACGGCGAGCCGGAGAGCGTGCCGATTCTTGAAGACGCGAAGCTGCAGCCTACGAACCCGTATGGCGAGAGCAAGTTGCTGGTGGAGCAGATGCTGACGTGGCTGAACCGGAGCCATGGGTTTCGGTATGCGAGCCTGCGCTACTTCAACGTGGCGGGCGCGATGGAGGGATATGGCGAGGCGCATGAGCCGGAGTCGCACCTGATTCCGCTGATCCTGGATGTGGCGCTGGGACGGCGGGCGAGCATCAAGATCTTCGGCGAGGACTATCCGACCAAGGATGGGACGTGCGTGCGCGACTACATCCACGTGCAGGACCTTGCGGATGCGCACCTGCTGGCGCTTCGTGCGCTCGAGAAGGAGACGCGGCTGATCTACAACATCGGCAATGGGCAGGGCTTTACGGTGCGCGAGGTGATCGAGTCGGTGAGGCGGGTGACGGGGAAGCCGATTGCGGTGGAGGAGTGCCCGGCACGGCCGGGCGATCCGGCGGTGCTGGTGGCGGGGTCGGAGAAGATCAAGGCGGAGCTGGGATGGGCGCCGAAGTTTGCGGAGCTGGACGCGATTATCGAGAGTGCGTGGAAGTGGCACCAGCAGCGGTACGCATGACAGCTTGCGGTGATGATGCTGGCGAGTGATGGTCCGGCTTGATCGGTCAGAGTATGTTTCACCTGTCGGCTGCCGCTGATCGAGAAGATTGTGCGGCCGATGGTGGTGTACCTGTGCCTGATTGTTTTTCTGCGGCTGTTTGGGAAGCGGGAGCTGGCGCAGCTGAATCCGTTTGACCTGGTGGTTCTGCTGAGCCTTTCGAACACGGTGCAGAACGCGATTATCGGGGACGACAACTCGGTGACGGGCGGCATTGTGGGGGCGTTCTCGCTGCTGGTGATCAACTGGGTGCTGATGCGGTTTCTGTTTCGGGTTCCCAAGCTGAACTCGGCGCTGGAGGGGACGGAGACGGTGCTGATCCACCACGGAAAGGTGGATGTGCAGGCGATGAAGAAGGAGACGTTGACGGAGAGGGAGTTGCTTTCCGTGCTGCACAAGCAGGGGCTGGATGCCTTTTCAGAGGTGGAGCGATGTGTTCTTGAGCCGAACGGGACGTTCTACATCGAGGCGATCAAGCCGACGGAGGAGGACAGGCAGCGGGCGGAGATGCTGGAGGCGGTGCGGGCGCTGACGATCGAGGTGCGGGAGCTTCGGGCGAAGCTGGCGGGGCAGGTGTGAGGGTGCGGGCTGGGCCCAGTGGTTAGGGGTTGCGGAGGCTTTGCGGACGGCGGTGAGGAAGCGCTCCGGCGGATGGGGGAGGACGGAGTCTTTGACCGCGGCGCGGTATCCGCCCATGTAGATGGAGTACATGACGGCAAGGGCGCAGCCTACGCCGAAGCTGAAGCCGAGGAAGAAGCCGATGGCTGCGGTTGCGGAGACGCCCATGGTGGCTTCAGTTTACTTGGGTCGGCTGTGAGCCGGAGAGTTCAGAGTGACACGAATCGGCGTAGCACCTGCGTTCAGCAACCTGCGATTTTTATCTCATGAGGGCCAACGCTCGTTATGCGAGGTCAGGTCCCTGGATTGCGTTACGATCACTCACGTGTTTGCTGAAGCTTTCGAAGAAGTCATGGAGAAGCAATGAAACCTGCGCGTGCTTCTGTCCTGCATCGCTTCAGTGCTTGTGTTCATCCAACGCGGTACTGCACACCATCGGTGGTGTCTTTGAGCAAGGTTGAGGCAGGTGCCGGCCACGGTGTCAAAGCTGCGACGGCGATGACAGGCCGAATGCACTTTCGTAGCCTTCGGCAACCCGCGAACCATTCATGGGACTTTTATATCGGGGCTTGGCCTCGGTGTGACGATCTTTCCTTACCATGGAATCGGTGGTGCTCGTTGCGCTCCTGGCTCCGCTGACTGAACATCTCGGGCCGAAGCTGCGATCTCCCCTGGCGGCCATTTGCCATCGGCTATTTGTTCGTTTGCAGTGGAACTCGTTTCGCTACTTCTTCATCGGGCCGGTGGTCGTGGAGATCCTGATTGCTGGATGCCTGTGCTGTGCGTGAGCCATACGCACGTCAACTGCGGTGTGAGAGTGCTACCGGGGCGGGTAAGGAGTCAGCGGCACAAGCCAAGCACGTCTGATGGCTTCGCGACTACTATGCTATCGGGTCATCTCTTGGGCCGAATGGCGCTCGAGCACTGCATCCCGTCGACCGCCCGGGTTGTCGTGGGTAGAGCTGGCGTCCCTGGGGATCCAAGGCCGGCACATGTAGAAGTCCGGGGTGTTGCTCGCGGCTACGTATGTACGCTAAGGAGCAGTGGGTGCGGTTGCCTGGCGCTGGCCGGCCAGGATCAATGAGTTGCGGGTGGGGCTGGGGAGGTGGGGGATGCGGCGGCGGGTGGTGCGGTGAAGAGCTTGAGGGCGTTCGGGACGGTGTAGCGGAGGCCCCAGCTGGCGGGGAGGATGACGACGAGCCACGCCGCGGCGATCAGGAGCGGGGAGGTCTTTGTGCGGTAACGGTGTTGGCCATGGTAGTCTTCCTGGGTGTGGTTTGGGGCGGCTTCAGGGAAGGACTTTTGGGGACGGCGGGAGCGGTTTGGTGGTCAGGTGAAGAGGGCTTAGTGTGCTGCGCCGACGGTCTCGGGTTGGGGGGCGTCCTTTAGCCAGAAGCGTTCGCTTACGGGGCGGACGAGCAGGTTCGCGATGAAGCCGACGACGAGCAGGCCGGACATGATGTGCAGGATGAGCGGGTAGGCCTGCTCGCGGGGGAGCTGCTTGAGGTCGTAGTGGTCGAGGATGCCGTTGACGATGAGCGGGCCGATGATGCCGGCGGCGGACCAGGCGGTGAGCAGGCGGCCGTGGATGGCGGAGACGTTGAAGCCGCCGAAGAGATCTTTGAGGTAGGCGGGGATGGTGGCGAAGCCGCCGCCGTACATGGAGATGATGACGGCGGCGATGAGGACGAAGAGCGGGACGGAGTTGAGGTGGGTGGCGCGGGTGAGGGGGAGGAAGAAGAACAGCAGGGGCCCGAGGACGAAGAAGATGGCGTAGGTGGCTTTGCGGCCGATGAAGTCCGAGGTGGAGGCCCAGAAGAAGCGGCCGGCCATGTTGAGGATGCTGAGGAGGCCGACGAAGCCGACGGCGGCGATGGCGCCGATGTGACCCTTGAAGAAGTCCTGGATCATGGGGGCGGCCTGCTCGAGGATGCCGATGCCGGCGGTGACGTTGGTGAAGAGGACGATCCAGAGGAGCCAGAACTGCGGTGTGCGCCAGGCCTCGGAGACGGCGACGTTGTGGGTGGAGATGAGGGCGGACTGCGTTGTGGCGGGGACGTAGCCGGCGGGCTTCCAGCCCTCCTCCGGGACGCGGATGGTGAAGACGCCGAACATCATGAAGGCGAAGTAGAGCGCGCCCATGGTGAGGAAGGTGTCGGGGATGGGGGCCTGGCCGTGGGCCTTGAAGTAGGCCATGAGCTGGTTGGCGAGCGGGCCGCCGATCATGGCGCCGCCGCCGAAGCCCATGATGGCGAGACCGGTGGCGAGGCCGGGGCGGTCGGGGAACCACTTGATGAGGGTCGAGACGGGCGAGATGTAGCCGAGGCCGAGGCCGATGCCGCCGACGACACCGTAGCCGAGGTAGAGGAGGGCGAGCTGGTGGGTGCTGACGCCGACGGACGCGATGAAGAAGCCGGCGCCGAAGCAGACGGCGGCGTAGAACATGGCGCGGCGAGGGCCGGCCTTTTCGAGCCAGGCGCCGAACAGGGCGGCGGAGATGCCGAGGAAGGCGATGGCGATCGAGAAGATGTAGCCGATCTCTTTCAGGTTCCAGGCGCTGCCGTCGGCGGCGTGGAGGGCGAGCAGGGGGTTCTTGAAGACGGAGAAGGCGTAGACCTGGCCGATGGAGAGGTGGATGGCGAGGGCGGCGGGAGGGACGAGCCAGCGGCTGTAGCCGGCGGGTGCGACGGAACGGTCGCGATCGAGGAAGCTGAGTGCCATTGCGGTGCTCCTGGGTAACCCTTTAGGGCAAAGGCCCGTGTTGCTAAGATCTGTGCGCCTGACTCTGCGGTCAGTGCGCGGCCCAGCATATAGGACAAAGAGCTGGTAGCGGTAGATCACCCTCTGGGTGGGTCTGTTTGCCGCCAGCGTGTGCGTAGCGTAGCTTTTTCTGAGCGCACGAACGCTTTGATGCGCGATGGAGGACGAGGTTGAAGCAGCACGAAAATCTAAGCTCGAGTTTGCAGGAGAGCCGGCTGTTTGCGCCGACGGGGGAGTTTGCGGCAAAGGCGCACGTGAGGAGCCTTGAAGAGTACGAGCGGATGTATCGCGAGAGTATCGAGGACCCGGAGGGGTTCTGGGCGGAGGAGGCGGGGGAGCTGGAGTGGTTTGCCCCGTGGGAGAGGGTGCTTGAGGGTACTGGTGCGGATGCGAGGTGGTTTACGGGTGGACGGCTGAACCTGTGCCACAACTGCGTGGATCGGCATGCGCTTGGGGGCAAGCGGGACAAGGTGGCGCTGTTGTGGGAGGGCGAGCCGGGCGAGGTGCGGCGGATTACGTATGGGGAGCTGCACGAACAGGTGCAGGCGTGTGCGAATGTGCTGAAGACGACGTTGGGGGTGCGGAAGGGCGATCGGGTTGCGATCTACATGGGGATGTGCCCGGAGCTGGCGATTGCTCTGCTGGCGTGTGCGCGCGTGGGGGCGGTGCATTCGGTGATCTTTGGCGGGTTTGCGCCGCATGCGCTGGTGGACCGGATCAACGACTCGCAGTGCGTGGCGGTGTTGACGCAGGATGGGAGCTTCCGGCGTGGGGCCGAGATCAAGCTGAAGGCGATTGTGGATGAGGCGCTGGCGCGGTGTCCGTCGGTGAAGAACGTGCTGGTGTATCGGCGGACCGGGACGGAGGTGGCGATGGACGCTGCGCGCGACCATTGGTGGCATGCGGAGATGGAGAGGTTCGAGGGGACGGAGTGTGCGGCGGAGTGGATGGAGGCGGAGGATCCGCTGTACCTGCTGTACACGTCGGGGACGACGGGGAAGCCGAAGGGGCTGCTGCATACGACCGGCGGGTACTCGGTCGGGACGTACGTGACGAGCAAGTACATCTTCGATCTGCGCGAGGAGGATGTGTACTGGTGCACGGCGGACATTGGGTGGGTGACGGGGCACAGCTACGTGGTGTATGGGCCGCTGCAGAACGGGGCGACGGTGATGATGTACGAGGGGGCGCCGAACTGGCCGGAGCCGGACCGGTTCTGGAAGATCGTGGACGCGCACAAGGTGACGGTGTTTTATACGGCGCCGACGGCGATACGGGCGTTTATCAAGTGGGGGGATGCGTGGGTGCGGAAGTATTCGCTGGCGTCGCTGCGGCTGCTGGGGACGGTGGGCGAGCCGATCAACCCGGAGAGCTGGATGTGGTATCGGCGGGAGATCGGGAAGGATCGCTGCCCGATTGTGGATACGTGGTGGCAGACGGAGACGGGCGCGATCATGATTGCGCCGATGCCGGGGGCGGTGGCGACGAAGCCGGGGTCGGCGACGAGGCCGTTCTTCGGAATTGTGCCGGAGGTGGTTACAAAACAGGGGGAGGCGGTGCCGGCCGGGCATGGCGGCCTGCTGGTGATCCGGAAGCCGTGGCCGTCGATCGCGCGGACGATCTATGGGGATCATGAGCGGTACAAGGAGACGTACTGGAGCGAGGTTCCGGGGAGCTACTTCACGGGTGATGGAGCGCGAAAGGATGCGGACGGGTACTTCTGGCTGATGGGCCGGGTGGACGATGTGATCAACGTGAGCGGGCACCGGCTGGGCACGATGGAGGTGGAGTCGGCGCTGGTGGCGCATCCGAAGGTTGCGGAGGCGGCGGTGGTGGGGCGGCCGGACGAGATGAAGGGGCAGGCGATTGCGGCGTTTGTGACGCTGGAGGGCGGACACGAGGCGAGCGAGGAGCTGCGGCAGGAGCTGCGGCAATGGGTGGCGAAGGAGATCGGGGCGCTGGCTCGGCCGGACGACGTGCGGTTTACGGATGCGCTGCCGAAGACGCGGTCGGGGAAGATTATGCGGCGGCTGCTGCGGGAGCTGGCGGCGACGGGCGAGGTGAAGGGGGACACGACGACGCTCGAGGACTTCACGGTGATCGCGAAGCTGGGTGGGACGGAGGACTAGGGCAGCGCCCGGTGAGGGTTCTCGCTGGGTCGATGCGACTAGCGGAGCTTGACGCTGGGTTTGTTTGGGAGTGTGAGGTGGAAGGTGGTTCCGTTGCCGGGCTGGCTGGTGGCCCAGATGCGGCCGCCGTGCTGGGCGATGATGCTTCGGCAGATAGCCAGACCGAGGCCGGTGCCGCCCATGGCGCGGGAGTCTGAGGCGTCGACCTGCTGGAAGCGCTCGAAGACGCTTTCGAGCTTGTCCTGCGGGATGCCGCGGCCCTGGTCGCGGACCTCGATGATGGCTTCGTTGTCGTCGAGGTTTCTGGCGGAGAGGTCGATCTGACTTCCGGCGGGGGAGAACTTGATGGCGTTTGAGATGAGGTTGGTGAGGGTCTGGAGGATGCGGTCCTGATCGGCCCAGACGGAGACGTCCTGGGAGGAGGTCGAGATGCGGATCTCGGCTTTGGCGGCGGCGGCCTGCTGGAGGCTGGCGGCGCGCGTGAGCAGATCTTCGGCGCTGCACATGGTGAGCTGGAGCTCGGACTTGCCGCTTGAGATGCGTTCGAGGTCGAGGATGTCGTTGACGAGGCGAACGAGACGGTCGGTGTTGCCGAGCGCGATCTCGAGCATCTGGTGCATCTTTTCGGGGCGGGAGCGGAGGGCGCCGCCGGTGACGAGGCCGAGGGCTGCGCGAAGGGAGGTGAGCGGTGTGCGGAGCTCGTGCGAGACGGTGGAGATGAACTCGTCCTTCATGCGGTCGAGGGCGCGGCGCTCGGTGGTGTCGGTGAAGGCGACGACGACGCCGATGGGTTTGCCGTCTTCGGTGTTGCCGTCGGCGGAGGTCTCGATCTGAGGTCGAGCGACGTATTCCACGGGGAAGCTGGTGCCGTCCTTACGCCAGAAGACCTCGTCACTGATGCGGACGGAGGTGCGCTTGGCGAGGGTGTTCTCGATCGGGCACTCGCTCTTGGGGTAGGAGGAGCCGTCGGCGCGGGTGTGGTGAATGAGGTCGTGCATGCCGTGTTCCAGCACCTCTGCCCTGGTGTACCCGAGCATCTGGAGTGCGGCGGAGTTGACGACGGTGATTCGACCGTTGAGATCGATGCCGAAGATGCCGTCGCCGACGGACTCGAGGATGGAGTCGGACTGGCGGGTGAGTGTGCGGAGACGACCTTCGGCGCGGATCTGTTCACTGATGTCGACGCCGAAGCCTAGGACGTACCTGTCGCGGCCGGGGACGTCGATGAGCTTGTTGCGGTACGCGATGACGCGAATCTCGTTGTCGGTATGCGAGAGATGGAGGAGGCCCTGCGCCTCGCCCCTGGTGGCGATCTGATTCAGGTAGGGTTTGAGGGCCTTTTTGCGATCGTTGGGGATGAAGTCGCTGAGCGGGCGGCCGACCATCTCGTCGACGGTTCTGCCGATGCTTTCGGCGCTGTGTTTATTGACGGAGATGAGGACTCCGTCGAGGTCGTGCATGCAGACCATGCCGAGGGAGCCCTCGACGATCTGGCGGTAACGCGCTTCGCTTTCGCGGAGGGTATCCTCGGCGGCGCGCTGGACGGTGACGTCGATGCCGGTGGCGATGACGAAGGCGACCTGGCCCTGTTGATCGGCGAGTGCGGTGGCGGACCAGCTGATGCGGCGAAGGCTGCCGTCGCGACTGAGCCAGTGATTTTCGAAGGTGGTGGGGAAGCCTCCGGCGCGGATCCGCTCGAAGGTTTGAATGGCGTCGGCGAAGTCCTCTTCGGGGATGAGCTTGTCCCACGCGTAGCGTCCGACGAGGATGTTGAAGTCGTATCCGGAGGCGAGCTCGCAGGCGCGGTTGAAGCGGACGATGCGGCCGGCGGTGTCGTAGACGACGACGAGGGCGCCGACGGTATCGAGCACGGCGGAGACGAAGTTGCGCTCGACGGTGAGGGCGTTTTCGACGCGCTGGCGGGCGCGGGCGGAGCGATCGATCTGGCGGACGCGGCCGTTGAGCTCGAGGCGGTTGACGGCGAGCCGGCTCAGGATGGCGAGGCCGTCGGACTCCTGGATGGTGAGGCGGCGCGGGTGGGTGTCGAGGACGAGGAGTGCGCCGATGCTGATGCCGCCGGGTGTTGTGAGGGGGGCGCCGGCGTAGAAGCGCATGTCGCGTCCCTCGATGTGGATGCCGTTTGGGGAGAAGTCCGGATCCTGGCGGGCGTCGGTGAGCTCGTAGAGGGTGTCGCCGAGGATGGTGGTCTCGCAGGGGGTGCTGCCGAGCGAGAGCTCGGTGACGTGAACGCCGAAGCGGGACTTGAGCCAGATACGGTCGGGGCCGATGAGGGAGATGGCGGAGACAGGGGCGTCGCAGAGCTGAGCGGCGAGCCTGGTGATGTCGTCAAGTACGGGGTCCGAGGTCGAGTTGAGCACCTCGTACTGATTGAGGGCTTCGATCCTGAGGGCTTCGTCTTTGACCAGAAGTGCATTCATCGGCGCTCTCTCAAGCTTAGGCAAGCGGGCATGGATTCGCACTGCCACTTTTGGGTGAGTGGTTGCAATATCAAGGTTTAGGCAGGGTGCAGCACTCTCCGGCACCGGCTGGTTCGTCGGCGCTGGCGTCCATGGCGACCTTCCATTCGCCGTTGGGCTGTTTCTTCCAGACGGTCATGTAGCGGCCGGATTTGGTGACGGGCTGGCCTGCCTTGTCGGTGGAGTGGCCTTCGTAGTGGCCCCAGGTGAAGCCCATGTCGTTGGATGGCCCCATCTGAGCGCCTTGAGCGACCCAGGTGAGCTGGTAGTCCCTGGGGTTCCACTGGGCGTTCTGGGCGATGGAGGCGCGGCCGAGGACGGGAGGGAGGCCGTTGTTGAGGGTGACGGCGTCGTCGGCGAACCATTTCGCGAAGGCCTTTCCTCCTCCGGTGGCGACGTCCTGGGCGAAGCGGCTTTCGAGCTCGAGGAGGGTGAGGACCCCTGGCGAGAGGGTTGGCTCGGTGAGCGGGTTTTTGACGTTGCCGGATTTGCCGAATGGCTCGATGGTGTACTTCGGGGGCGAGGAGGGTGCGGGGGTCTGGGCGGCCACGAAGGTTCCCGCGATTGCGAGCGCGAGGCACGGGAGCAGTTTGCGATGGCGATGGGAAGATCCGGCCGGCTGTTCGGGGGCTGGACGGGCTGGTAGGGGGCGGGTTTGCGATGTCATCGTGAGGCTCCGGGTGCGATGGTGGAAGGACTTGTGACGTTCTGGTGCGTCCGGTACCCAACAGGAGAGACGCTTCGGCTCGCCGATGGTTGGCCGGGCGGGTCGTGGACGTGGGGCGGGAGCCGGGGCCTGATGGGCCAGGCCTGCGCCCGAGCGTCTCCGATTGTCCGGGCAGCCGCTCTCCAGAATAGCCGGACCCGGATGGCGATAGAGTGTGACGATGAAGAAGCGAAATGGGACGGCGATCCTGTTGGCGGCGCTGGGACTTCTGCTTGTGGGTGCGCTGGGAGCCGCGGCGTGGGAGGAAAGGCGGCGCAGGGAGCCTGTTCGCGGCCGAGGCCGTGCGGTGGGCGGGGGTCGGTGTGCTGGCGGTGTGGTGTGCGGGGCGGCGGAGGCTGACGCCGTGGATCTTCTGCGCGATGGTGGCGGGTGCGGAGCTGGGTTTTGACGCGCCCCATGTGGCGGTGGGGCTGCGGGTGTTCAGCGACGTGTTTCTGCGGCTGATCAAGACGATCGTGGCTCCGCTGATCCTGGCGACACTGGTCACAGGGATTGCGGGGCATGGGGATCTGAAGAGTGTTGGGCGCATGGGGTTGAAGGCGCTGGTGTACTTCGAGGTGGTGACGACGCTGGCGCTGGTGATCGGGCTGGTGGCCGCGAATGTGAGCAAGGCGGGGGTGGGGTTGAGGCTGCCCGGTGGCGGGGGGGCGGAGAGCCAGGTCCAGGCGGGAGCCGGGGGGGCGGGTCTGGCGACGGCGGCTCCGGTTGGTGGAGCGGCGTCGCCAGCACCGACGAGATGGGATGACTTTCTGCTGCATGTGTTTCCCGAGAACATTGCGAAGTCCATCGCGGAGGGACAGATTCTCCAGGTGGCGGTGTTTGCGGTGTTCTTTGGGATCGCGCTGGCGACGTTGAGTGAGGAGAGGCGTGCGCCGGTGTTGCGGCTGACTGAAAGCCTGAGCGAGGTTATGTTTCGGTTCACGAACCTGGTGATGTACTTTGCGCCGGTGGGCGTAGGAGCGGCGATGGCGTTCACGGTCGGGCACATGGGGCTGGGCGTGCTGGTGAACCTGGGCAAGCTGCTGCTGACGCTCTACGGAGCGCTGATCGCGTTTGGGGTGCTGGTGCTGCTGCCGGCGGCCCTGCTGTTCGGTGTGCCGGTACGACGGTTTCTGAGGGCTGTGGCTGAGCCGGCGACGATCGCGTTTGCGACGTCGACGAGCGAGGCGGCGCTGCCGCGGGCGATGGAGGCGATGGAGGCACTGGGGGTTCCGCGGCGGATGGTGAGCTTTGTGATTCCCGCGGGGTACAGCTTCAACCTGGATGGGTCGACGCTGTACCTGGCGGTTGCGAGCGTCTTTGTGGCGCAGGCAGCTGGGGTGCACATGGGGATCGGCGAGCAGCTGCTGATGATGGGGACTCTGATTTTGACGAGCAAGGGGGTGGCTGGTGTTCCGCGGGCGACGTTGGTGGTGTTGCTGGCGACGGCGGCAACATTTCGGCTGCCGGTGGAGCCTATCTTTGTGATTCTAGGGATAGATGCGCTGATGGACATGGCGCGAACCATGGTGAACGTGGTGGGAAATTGCCTGGCAAGCGTGGTGGTTGCGCGGTGGGAGGGAGTGTTTGAGACGGAGGCGGTGGATCCGGTGGTGATGGAGGGGGTTGGGGACGACCTTCGGGCTTCGCGGGGCGAAGGACGGGTTACCTCAGGGTGAGCCGGTGATGCCGGAGGCATGGTTGATGGGGTAAGCTTCGGTGCGTGCGCGCTCTGATGCTTTTTTGTGTCGGATAGCTGCCCGAGTGGAACTCACTCAGGTGGCCTCCCTGCCTGCTCCCTGGCTTCCCTTAACTCCACCGCAGGCTGGTGGCCCCGGGATTTCTGTGCGATGGAAGGACGACCTCTCGACAGGGACTCGTCTCCCGCTCAGGATCACGGACTTCCCTGTCCCACCAGGCTCTTGAGGAGATCGCGTATGACGTTCCAAAACGAAGATCAGGTCCGAAGGTTGGTTTCCGTGGCATCGGTTGCGTTGCTGTGTTCGCTGCCCGTGTATGCGCAGAACGATGTGCTGACATGGCACAACGACAACGCCCGCACCGGGCAGAATACGGGTGAGGCGATTCTGACTCCGGCCAACGTCAACTCGGCGAACTTTGGTCTGCTGGCAAAGGTGACGGTGGACGGCAAGGTGGATGCCCAGCCGCTGTATGTTTCGGAGCTTGGGGTCCGCGGCAAGGGAAAGCACAACGTGCTGTTTGTGGCGACCGAGCACGACAGCTTGTACGCGATCGACGCTGACAAAGGCACGGTGTTGTGGCAGGTGAGCCTGCTGGGCGCGGGCGAGACGACGTCGGACGCGAGGAACTGCGACCAGGTAACGCCGGAGATTGGCGTTACGGCGACACCGGCGATCAGCAGGACGGTTGGGCCTCACGGGACGATCTACGTGGTGGCCATGAGCAAGGATCCTTCGGGGAACTACTTCCACCGCATTCATGCGATCGATCTTTCGACGGGGGAGGAGGAGTTCAACGGGCCGGTGGTGGTGACGGCGACCTATCCAGGGACGGGCGATGGGAGCTCGAATGGAACGGTGACCTTTGATCCGAAGCAGTACAAGGAACGGCCGGGGCTGCTGCTGCTGAACGGGAACCTGTATACGAGCTGGGGGTCACACTGTGATATCCGGCCATATGCCGGGTGGATGATGACGTACGACCAGGCGACGCTGGCGCAGACGGGCGTGCTTGACTTTGTGCCGAACGGAAACGATGCGGCTCCCTGGAACGCGGGTGCGGGACCGGCCGCGGATGCCTCGGGAAATGTATTTGTCTCGCTCGGAAACGGGACCTTTGACACGACGTTGACGCCGCAGGGATTTCCGAACCAAGGGGACTACGGAAACGCGTTGGTGAAGGTTGACCTGACGGCGGGCGGCCTCGTCCCAACTGACTACTGGACCATGTACGACTCGAACGCGGAGTCGAACGTGGACACGGATCTTGGATCGGGCGGCCTACTGCTGCTGCCTGACGAGGTGGACGCTTCCGGGAATACGCGGCACCTGGCGGTTGCTGCGGGGAAGGATCACAACATCTACGTTGCTGACCGCGACAACATGGGGAAGTTCGACCCGAACTCGAATGGGACGCTTTACCAGGAGTTGACGGGAGCACTTCCGGGTGGAGAGTGGTCGAGCCCGGCATATTTCAACCAGCACGTTTACTACGGATCGGTCGGGCAGAACCTCCAGTCGTTCGCGGTGAGTGCGGCGATGCTGGTGGCATCTCCGGTGCAGACGACGCTGACGAGCTTCGGGTACCCGGGAACGACGCCGAGTGTGTCGGGGTACAACACGACAGGGGGGATTGTCTGGGCGCCCGAGAACAGCAACCCGGCGGTGCTGCACGCGTATGACGCCAACGACCTGAGTACGGAGCTGTACAACAGCTCGCAGGCGGCGAATGGGCGGGACCAGTTCGGCGCGGGGAACAAGTTCATCACACCGACAATTGCGAATGGCAAGGTCTTTGTGGGGACACAGAACAGCGTCGGGATCTTCGGGTTTCAACGGGCGACGCCGCCGCCGCTGCCGGACGGCGACTACCTGATTCTGAACAACCTGAGCAAGCTGGTGATCGACGACCCTCGGACCTCGACAGCACCGGGGACGGCGATGATCCAGTGGAGGGGGCATGGCGGAGTGAACCAGGAATGGTTCTTCTCGTATGACGGGAACGGCTACTACACGATCCAGAACGTCGGGAGCAAGCTGTTTCTGACGGACACGAACGGGGATGCGACACCCGGTATTGCGAGCCGGCAAAGTACGCCGACGCACGACGCCACGCAGCTGTGGTCGCTGAGCGGGACCAGTTCGGGTTTTGTGATCCAGAACAAGGCGACAGGACTGGTGATGGATGATAGCGGATCGAGTCGGACCCCGGGAACGGGCGTTGTCCTGTCTACGCCGAGCGGGGGGGCGAATCAGAGCTGGACGATGAGGTAGCGCTGATCGAAGGTTGACACCGTCGTGCGGGGCACTCGTGCGAAGGGCTTTGAAGAACGGGGCGGTCCCATGGCGGGGACGGCCCCGGCTTTTTGTGTCTGGGCAGGGATCTCGGAGGGTCAGGGCTTTGGTTTGAGCATGTGGATGGAGTTGAGCCAGGTGGCGGCTAAAGCGGGCCAGTGGGTGACCGGGAGCTCGGTGGGACGGAGGCCGTAGCCGTGCCCGCCCTCGGCAAAGATGTGGAGCTCGGCGGGGACCTTTGCCTGTTTGAGGGCCTCGAAGTAGACGAGGACGTTTTCGACGTGGACGGGGTCGTCCTCGGCCTGGAGGAGGAAGGTGGGCGGAGTGGCGGCGCTGGGCTTTAGGGCGGGGTCGAGGGTGTCCAGGGCGGGGGTGTTGGCGAGGTAGCCGGGGTAGATGATGAGGGCGAAGTTGGGGGTTGGGTCGATGGCCTGGTTGACCTGTGGGTTGGCGGGTGCGCCGGGCCGGGTATCCCGGGGATGGGTGGAGAGGGTGACGGCGAGGTGACCGCCGGCGGAGAAGCCAAGGATGCCGACGCGGTGCGGATCGATGTGCCATTCGGCGGCGTGGGCGCGGGTGAGGCGCATGGCCTGCTGGGCGTCTTCGAGGTCCTCGAAGTTGGCAGGGAAGTGGCCGGTCTCGGGGACGCGGTACTTGACGAGCACGCCCGTGACGCCGATGGAGTTGAGCCAGGTGCAGACCTCCTTGCCTTCGAGATCGTAGGCGAGGATGGAGTAGCCGCCGCCGGGGAAGACGAGGACGGCGGCTCCGTTGGGGGCGGCCTTTGCGGGGTAGACGGTGAGAGTCGGCGTGGAGATATCAGTGAGGTGGGAGAGCGCGCGTCCGGCGACGAGGGAGTCGGTGGGCTTAGTGGCGTCGTGTTCGGGGCCAGTGGTGTGGGCGGGTTCGGGGGTGCCGTTGGGCCAGAGGGGGATGGTTTGCTGCTGGGCTGCGGCAGCGATGCTGACGGCAAAGACGGCGAGTGACAGGTGCTTCGAGAATGGTGCGAGGCGCATGCGGATGATGGTAGCGGAAAAGCGAATTCGCTACTTTGAGCAAGCCCGATACTTCGATTTCGGTTGCCAGTGATGAAATGGACGCCGGCCGGCAATGCTATCGCCTATAAAGGACGGATGCCCGAAGTGCAGACAGCCCGCCCCCCTTGCGCTGAAGAGATCCGTCTCGCCCGGTCCGACGCTCGTGAAGAGAACTGGCAGAGGTGGGGTACCTACCTGCCCGAGCGGCAGTGGGGCACGGTTCGGGAGGACTATTCGGCGGACGGCAACCCCTGGACCTACTTCCCGTTCGATATGGCGCAGTACCGCGCCTTTCGGTGGGGTGAGGACGGTCTGCTCGGCTGGACTGACCGCGAGTGCCGCCTCTGCTTCTCGACGTCGCTCTGGAATGGCAAGGATCGCATTCTGAAGGAGCGTCTCTTCGGACTTACGAATCCGGAGGGCAACCACGGCGAAGACGTGAAGGAACAGTTTTATTATCTGGACGCCACACCGACTCACTCGTATGCGCGCGCTCTGTACAAGTATCCGCAGGGCGCGTTTCCGTACGACGATCTCCGCGCCGAGAACAAGAGGCGTGGTTTTGGCGATATCGAGTACGAGCTTCTGGATACGGGCATCTTCGATGGGGAGCGTTACTTCGATGTTCAGGTCGAGTACGCAAAGGCCGGGGTCGAGGATATGCTGATTCGCCTCACGATCACGAATCGTGGTCCCGATCCCGCTGAGATTACTGTTCTGCCGACGCTGACGCTGCGCAATACCTGGTCGTGGAAGAATCTCGAAGAGCTGGGCGATGCCGCGCCCTTTCTTCAGCGGAGCGGCACGGACAGTGTTACCGCGCACCACAGGACGCTGGGCGACTTCATTCTTCTGCCCGTTTCGTCTGAGGGCGGACCTGCGGCGGAGGGGTTGTTGCTTACCGGCAACGAAACAAACTTCAGCCGCCTTGATCCGAACTACCGGACGGCGGAGACGCGTTACACCAAGGATGCGTTTGATCGGTACATCGTCCATGGGGATGCGAGCGCAGTCGACCCCGGGGAACGGGGGACGAAGGCGGCGTTTGTTTATCGGCTTTCGATCGACCCCGGCCAGCAGACGGTTGTTGCGCTTCGTCTGGCCCGCATTGACGCGCAGGACGCGACGGGTTCAGAGGCGCCGCGTGACCGGAGCGAGCAGGTTGATCTCGCGGCGGTGGATCTCGACGGGGTCTTCGCGGATCGGATTCGGGAGGCGGATGAGTTCTACGCTCCTCGTATTCCGAAGGCGGCGACGGAGGAAGAGACGCGGATCTCTCGCCAGGCGTATGCCGGCCTCCTCTGGTCCAAGCAGTTCTATCACTACGTCGCGG
The DNA here is from genome assembly GCA_963752655.1 of uncultured Acidobacteriaceae bacterium. Classification (GTDB taxonomy): domain Bacteria; phylum Acidobacteriota; class Terriglobia; order Terriglobales; family Acidobacteriaceae; genus Edaphobacter. The sequence goes on along the minus strand of CAVVZK010000002.1, from coordinate 162,991 downwards.
AGGAATGGCTCCGTGGCGACGCTCTTCAACCGCCACCGCCGACGGAGCGGCTTCGGCGCGCGAGTGCGTGGGAGCACCTTTTCTGCCGCGACATTCTTTCCATGCCGGACAAATGGGAGTACCCGTGGTTTGCGGCGTGGGATACGGCGTTCCACATGCTGCCGATGGTGACGGTGGACCCCGGCTTTGCGAAGGCCCAGATGCTGCTGTTTCTTCGCGAGTGGTACATGCACCCGAATGGTCAGATCCCGGCGTACGAGTTTGCCTTTAGTGATGTGAATCCGCCGGTGCATCCGTGGGCCGTGTTGCATGTTTATCGTGAAGCTATCAACCCGGACGGCTCGCGCGATCTCGATTTTCTCGAGCGCGCGTTCCAGAAGCTGATGCTGAACTTTACCTGGTGGGTGAACCGCAATGACGCCCGCGGCCGGAACCTGTTCGGTGGCGGGTTTCTGGGTCTCGATAATATCGGCGTCTTCGATCGGTCTCAGAAGCTGCCGGACGGCACTACGCTGGATCAAGCCGATGCGACGGCCTGGATGGGTCTCTATTGCTCCTGCATGCTCGAGATGGCGCTGGAGCTGGCCCAGACGAGACCTGCCTACGAAGATATTGCCAGCAAATTCTTTGAGCACTACATAGCCGTGGTCGATTCACTCAACAGCCTCGACGGCTCGGGTCTCTGGGACGAGGAGGAGGGCTTCTACTTCGATCGTCTCAGCTCGTTGGGTGGCCCGTCCCATGCGCTGAAGGTGCGCACGATTGTGGGCATCGTCCCGCTCTTCGCGATCTGCATTGTTCGTCCAGAGAGGGTCCAGCATCTTCACGGATATGCGAAGAGAACCCGCTGGTTCGTCAAGCATCGTCCGCAGCTTGCCAGCTACATCTCGAGCGCATCCGAAACCGCTGATCCACACTTCAGGGACGCACGTTTTCTTGCGCTGGTGCCAAAGGACCGGCTTGTCCGGATTCTCCGGCGCGTCTTCGATGAGAGCGAGTTTCTTTCTCCGTACGGCATTCGCTCTATGTCGCGGGCGCACCGCGAACAGCCTTTCGAGTTTCACTCGACGGGCAAGACCCATCGCGTCAGTTACGTTCCTGCGGAGGGAGACAGCGGTATGTTTGGCGGCAACAGCAACTGGCGCGGACCAATCTGGTTTCCGATCAACATGCTGCTCATCAACGCTCTCGAGCGATATCACATGGTCTACGGCGACGCGTTCCGGATAGAGTTTCCTACGGGCAGCGGCGACATGCTGACGCTCCAGGAGGTGGCGGAGGAGCTGGACATGCGACTTCTGCGCCTCTTTCTCCCTGACAGCACTGGCCACCGGCCCTGCCACGGCGCGGAGGAGCGGTATGCGTCGGATCCGAACTGGCGCGAGCTCCTGCTATTCAACGAATATTTCAGTGGCGATGATGGGCGGGGGGTGGGAGCGAGCCACCAGACGGGCTGGACTGCCCTGATCGCAACTTTGATCAGAGCGCGATACAACACCGAAGAGGCGCGGATCAGCGCGCAGTAAGAATTGGTGTAGATGCGATGCGCTATGAAGAGGCAGCTGGGGAGAGGTCGTCGGCCGAGGGCTTGATTCACTCCATGGAAGGGCTGAACGCCCGCGCGAGAAGTGCCTGGCCGTCGTGGATTTCGTCCGGCAGGATCATGTGCGGCCGGCCGGGGTGACGGCGGGTTGTGACGGTCGCGCCGATGCCGGTGAGGAGCTCTGCGGATTGCTGCACACGGGACCAGGGCACGTGCGGGTCGGGGTCTCCGGAGCTGAGCAGGACGGGTGTGCCCTGGAGATTTCCGGACAGGCTAAGGGGCTCGTCGATCGGGCCTATGAGACCGCCGGTGAAGGCAAGCAGACCGGCGTAACGCTGTGGGTGCCTGCCGACGAACTCGGTTGCGAGACAGGCGCCCTGCGAGAAGCCGCAGAAGGCGATCTGGTTGTTGTTGAGACCCGCTGCCGTGGCGATTTCGACAGCCGCAGCTACCCGGGCCAAAGCGGACGAGAGGAAGGGTTCGTTCTGCGCACGTGGGGCGAGGAACGAGTTGGGATACCAGGTGTGTCCGGCCGCTTCCGGGGCCAGAAGCGCGAGGTTGGCCGGGGCCACAGCGGCGCCGAGGTGGAGGAGTTCCTGGGCCGAACCGCCACGGCCATGCAGGAGGATGATGGCTCCCGAGGCCTGGGCTAACGGCTTTCCTGCGATCACGATCCGTTGTGTGCCATGTGGATCGACGTTCACCTGCTGGCCTCCTCGATTGCGGGCGACAGCTTATGGAGCTCGAGGGGCAGGAGCCGGGCCTCGATGGCAGGTCGCTGAGGCTCGTACCATTCGGGGATGCGCAAGGCTTCGCCGAGGCTTTCGACTGGTTCGTCGATCAGGAAGCCTGGGTTGTCGGTTGCCATCTCGAAGAGCACGCCGCCGGGCTCACGGAAGTAGATGGAACGGAAGTAGATGCGTTCCTGCACGGGCGTTACATCCACCAAGGGTGCGAGTTTCCCGGACCAGGCAAGCTGATCTGCACTGTCGGTGTTGCGAAATGCTATGTGGTGGACGCTGCCGGCGCCCTGCCTGCCGGGTTGTGCGCTGGTGTCAACGAGGAGGTCGACGAGGCGTCCGAGGGCGTCGCCAGCAGGAGCGAAGCGGACGTAGTCGCGGTCGCGTGCGAGTTCCTGGAGACCCATGACGCCCAGCAGTGCGGCGGTTGGTTCGAGCCGCCGCTCCAACAGCGTGACTCCATAGAAGCCCTGGATTGCGTGGATGGGCGGCACATCGGAGTAGCGCGCAGCCTTGCCGGCGTGGGGCTCCGTCTGTTCAATGAGCTCGAGGCGCATTCCATCTGGGTCGGCGAGGCCGAGGACTGGAACACCGAAGCGCGTGCTCTCGTCGAAGGTGGTGTTGAGGGAGCGTAGACGCTCGGTCCAGTAGGGGAGGGAGCCGGGCGGGATGGAGAACGCGGTCGCGCTTACCTCGCCGACCCCGACCGTGCCTCTCCTGGCGTGAGGCCAGGGAAAGAAGGTGAGGATCGTTCCGGGTGTTCCGGTGTCGTCGCCGAAGTAGAAGTGGTAGGTTCCCGGATCGTCGAAGTTTACTGTTCTTTTGACGAACCTGAGACCAAGCACTTCGGTGTAGAAATCAAGGTTGCGCTGTGGTTGGGAAGCTATGGCGGTAACGTGGTGAAGGCCAGCAATGGGGTTCATGGGTATCGTTTCCTGGGTCCGGTGGATTTTGCTTCAGTAGCAGGACGTCGCTCTGTTCGGCGCTCTCTCGTGTCTGGTCCTGCGGGAGTGAGGAGTTCCGAATCTGCTGTCACGCCTGATTCCACATTTCGCGTAGGATCTCCCAATTTCCGTCCATGCCTTTGTGCAACACGAAGAGCATCCTTCCGCGGCCATTGAAGGGTGGCTTTCCGCCCGTCAATAGGACTACCTGATGCTCTTCGCACCACTCGGATGCCCAGTTCCCTGTGATCTCGATGCCCGAGCATTGGAGATCGAACTGTTCCATTCTGGCGCCCTCAAGTTGAGCGGTGACCTGGTTGAGGAAAGCTGCAATGGCCGGTTTTCCGACGAGAGGCTTTGAGGACGGAAGGAGGCTTACCCCGTCTTCCGCCCAGAGGGCCATGAGTGCTGAGTTGTCCATCCCTCGGGTGGCATTTTCGAGCTGCCTGTTGAAGGCCTCAACCTCCTTACGCGGATCTGACGCGGCGGCTTGTGCCAGTAATCCGACGGTGAAGACGAGGGAGGACACGAACAGAAACAAGGTTGCGCGCATGAAAATACCCTGGCGAAAGTTGACGTCGATCATACAGACCGCTGCACGCTCGCGATAAGAAAGTCGGACGATGCGAAACGAGGGTTGGTCTGTCCCCGGGGAGCAGTAGTGCTCGCGATGGGACGTGTTCGGGCCGATTCGCCTGGACAGTTCACGGGGTAGTTCTCTTCGCGACGGAGTAGCCACCCTTGGTGCGAGCTTCCGGGAACAGCGCTTCGGTAAGAGTCGATACAGGGGTCCGAAAGATAAAGGTTCTCGGTCGACCGAGTCCGCTTCAGATGCGGCCAAAACTTTCAGCCGCCGAATCTTTTCGCGCTGCGAGCTTTGAGTCGCGCCGCCTCTTCGTCCCGGTTCTTAGGAGGCGAGTTTGTTTCAAGGGAGTTCAGCAGATTCGCCGAGATACTGGAGACTGCGTTGATCGCGGAAAGGAACGCTTCTTCGTTGGCTTTGGACGGCTTGTTGAATCCACTGATCTTCCTGACGAACTGGAGCGACGCAGCGTGGATCTCATCTGGTGTGACGGGTGGATCGAAGTTATAAAGCATCTTGATGTTTCGGCACATCGCCCTGAACCTCCGCCTCAACGTGAGAGTAGAGTACTGCCGATTACTCGAGGGCTCAAGGCGGCGTCTCTAGCCAGGTTGATACCCGACGCGAGCGCAGTGCTTTCGATCGGCGGTCAGATCACTCTATGAGCACACGCCAAGCGATGAGCGCGTGCCAGAAGTGCGACGATGCGATCACCGTCGGGGTCCGTCGATGGATTTATGGGGACGTAGATGAAGGTGTCCTCTCGCCGGCACAAGACGTTGCTTGCGACCATGATGCGCATGATCCAAACGGCGGCTCGAACGCTGAGGCAGTCAAGACCTAGCCAGCCGAAGTATTCGCGAGCCGTCATCTGAAGGCCGGTTTGAGAAAGAATCTCCCCTGAGGTCCTTTGGCGCAAACTCTCGAAGGCAGCCGTACTTGTGTCGCGGGTTGGAAATGGCGGTTGTATCAGTGGCGACTCAGACTCCATGTTTCTGAAGAGATCCGCGATTGCGCGGTGTTGAGCTACGGAGGTGTGACCGAGCCAGTAATGACAGGTCTTCGCGATGGAGGTTATGACGTTCTTGATCTCCCGTTCCAATCGAAAGCGAGGGCCGGCGGGAAGATGGAGAACCATACCTTCGACGTGCACGGAGACATTCTCCATGGTGACGGCTCGGGCCAGCCATCCCGCCATGCTGGTGCTTGGACAGTCCACATTAATCCAACCAGAGATGAGTGAGGTCTCGGCTGCCAGGCCCGTAACCATCTCGATACCGCGGCAAAGCTCGTCCACAACCTGGCAGTATCGCTCAGGGTCAGAGTCGATGTCTGCCGTTCTCGCTGGTTCCAACAAGGTACCTCGATGGGGCGGTCCACCGGCCATCGCAAGATCGCAGAACGATCCCCAGATTTCGTCCCACGCGACGCGGCCATCTATCCCAAACTTCAGGCCAGCGGACCCCATGGACGTGGGTTGCACGTCTTCGTACGAGTCCCGGTAGTCCTCCGGGAGGAGCGTCTTCAGCCTTGCTTCCAGAAGCTCGTAATTGTCGCTACTCTCTGGCATCGGACCCGTGTGTTCTCCGTTTGTAGACTAGCGCGAGTCGGATGCTTCCGAGGCGTACAGATCTGGCACCTTTGGCGGCTTCTAGGTTGATCGACGGTTTACGCTTTGATAGGTCAGGCAGGCGGTGGACCTGCATTCGAACGGATACTTCTTTAAGGTAGCTGAAGCGGAGCAACTCACTGCTTGATCGCTTGCACCCGAGAAGCGGAGCCGCTTACAGCAGGAGTACTGATCAGCCCGACTCACTCACTCCCTGGCTGTAAGACGATGGTGGTGATCCTGCGAAGGTCGAACTCGAAACGCCTTGACACCGTTTGACTCAAGATTTAGGTTTCTCTTTCGAGTAGCGGGCCCGTAATTCATGATTCTCTGGAGCAAAGCCGCCGAGTCGAGCGTTGTCCTGATCTGATATCGAAGTTCGACGGAGCGTCCAGCTATTCGAGGTGATTTCATTGCCTCAAGAGTGAGAGCAATTCGCTGATCGGCGAACCTTCCTTCGAGGCTCTGACCAAGTCTGCTGCTTCCAACCGCCGTGGCTGAGATCCAGGAGATCTAATGTATAAGAAGGCCTTCCATCAACTTACTCTTTGCGCGGTGATCCTTTCGGCCACCTTCTGCCACGCCCAGGAGAACGCAGTCGTCACGGGGACAGTCCTTGACGCGAGCGGTGCCGTTGTTCCCAACGTGCAGATCTCGCTGACAAATCCCGCAACTGCTCAGGTGCGAACGGCAGTTTCGAACAGCAGCGGCTTGTATCAGTTTGCGGACGTGGGTATCGGCCGCTTCAACATGGCGGCCACGGCTCCCGGCTTCCAGCGCTATCTGAAGAACGACATTGTCGTGAACGTGGCGCAGACGGTCAGAGAGGATGTCGTCCTGACGGTCGGAAGCGAGAGCCAGGAGATCTCGGTCCAGGCAAACGCGTTGCAGGTTCAGTCGGAAACGAACGAACTCAGCAACCTGATTACCGGACAGCAGATGACGCAGCTTGCGACAAACGGTCGCAACGTCACAGCCCTGGCGGCGCTGGGTCTGGGCGTGTCCAACAACCTCCCGCAGTTCGGCGGCGTGAATGCCCTGACCTCGGCCAATGGACTTAGCTTTAATGGCACTCGGACGAGTCACAACATCTACCTTCTTGATGGCGGCGAATTGAACGATCGCGGTTGCGGTGGCTGCTTCAGCTCGCTCCCCTCGATGGATGCCCTCGCCGAGTTCCAGACTCTTGCCAGTAACTACGGCCCGGATTACGGTATTGGCTCGGGCGGAACGATCACGATGGTGCTGAAGTCTGGTACCCACGACTTCCACGGGAGCCTATGGGAGTTCAATCGTAACGAAGATTACGACGCGAACAACTACTTCACGAAGCTCGCCGGGCAGAGACGGCCGAAGTTCCGGCTTAACGAACCGGGCGGCAACATCGGTGGTCCTCTCTGGATCCCGCACCTTTACAACGAGTCGCGCGACCGGACGTTTTTCTTCGTCAACGAGGAGTGGCGAAGGCTGATTCAGGGCAGCTCGCCTGCGATTGCAAACACGATCGCCGCCAGTAACTTCCCAACTGCCGGACAGCCCCTCACCTACACAGTTCCCGGTAATGGAGCGGCGCCGATCGTGCCAATCACGACCGACCCGGCCCGTCTGAATCTTTACACTCAGGACGGCCTTGTTCCGGGTCAGGCGTTCCTCAGTCCTGCAGGTCTTCCCTGCACCACGGTGTGCGTGATACCTGCGAATCTTTTCGACCCTAATGCTGTTCTCCAGTTGAACGCAGGAACCTTTCCACGGCCTAACCTGGGCACCAGCCAGTACATTTCGTCGATTCCTCAGCCTACGAATGTGCGCGAGGACGTCGTCCGCATCGATCACAGGATCAACCAGAAGCTGCAGTTGATGGGACACTACCTGCATGACCAGGTGACGCAGAGCTATTTCCCGCCGCTTTGGGGGGACAGCAGCTATCCCACGGTGGGTACGGCTATGCTGAATCCTTCCTGGTCGTCGACCATCAGGCTCACGCAGACGCTGTCACCGAACCTGTTGAATGAGACAGCGTTCCTTTACAGCGGTAACACCATTCATCTCGACCCGATCGGCATCGCGAGCAAGCCTGCGGGCTGGACCGGAACGACGTTCTTCCCCGACGCGAACAACATCGGCAACCGCATGCCAGAGGTTCAGCTCGGCGCGCCATACGGGACGACGTGGAGCTCGAGCTACTTCCCCTGGAAGAACTCTTACGAGGGCTACGAGACCCGGGACGATCTCTCATGGAACAAGGGCAAGCACCAGTTCAAGTTCGGTGTGAGCTGGCTGCATGATCCGAAGAATCAGCAGCTGCAGGCGAACACGCAGGGAACGGCGGTGTTCAATAACAGCTCGTTTACCAAGGACTCGTACCTGAACTACGTGCTTGGGGAGGCCGCCAGCTTTACGCAGCTGAACTTCCTCGCCGGAAAGCATTGGGTCAACAACAACTATGGCTTCTACGGTAACGACAACTTCCATATTCTGCCGCGCCTGACGCTCAACCTTGGGATCCGCTTTGACGCCATGCCACACGCCTTCGAGCGCTACGATCAGTTCGCGAACTTCAATTCCAACGACTACGACAGTTCGCTGGGTTATCCGCTAAATGCAGATGGCACGCTCAACCCGTCGTCGCTTACGGACTTCCACGGGACTCCGTTTTATCTCAACGGCATTCACCAGGCTGCGGTGGGTGGCTTCCCGCGTGGAGTGGTGAAGAACGACTACAACACTCTGCAACCGCGAATCGGCTTTGCCCTGGACTTGAACGGGGACGGGAAGACTGTGATCCGCGGTGGCTTCGGAATGTTCTTTGAGCGTGTTCAGGGCAACGATGTATATAACGCCGCCCTGAATCCACCCTTTGCGTATCAGCCTTCCGCGACCAACGTCTACTTTTCGAGCCCGAGCACCAGCGCGATAACGGGAGCAACCACCTCTCAGCAATTTCCCTCCACCCTTACCAACCTCAGGTACTCCTACCCGAACCCCGGCACGGCCATGTTTAGCGGCGGCGTGCAACGGCAGGTTGCGCAATCCATGGTCGCTGTTCTGCAGTACGCGGGCTCGACCGGCTGGCACCAGAGTAATGATCGCTCCATCAATACCTTGCCTCTCGGCGACCTCACTCATCGCCAGGGTGTCGCCAGCGGCCTTCTGAACGCCAATCTATACCGGATGTTCCCGGGATACAGCACCATCACGCAGGAGGAGAACACAACGAACTTCAGCTACAACTCCCTGCAGGCGGGTCTGCGCATTGAGGGCCGGCACGGGTTCACCACGGGTCTTGCGTATACCTACTCGCATGAGATTGACGAGGTCAGCACGGATCTGACGCAGGTTTCCAATCCTTTCAATGCTGCCTACGACCGAGGTTCGGGAGCATTTGACCGGCGTCATAACTTCAACGCGAACTACATCTATGTCTTGCCGTTCTTTGAGCGCAGTTCAAACGCGCTCGCGCGTACCACCCTTGGCGGTTGGTCGGTGTCGGGGATCGTGGTCGCGGAGACCGGAACACCGCAACCGATCACCTATAACGGTACGGATACCCTTGGTCTCGGTGGCGGCACGACAAACAGGCCGAACCTTGTGAGCAAGGTCACCTACCCGAAGAAGAGGCTTGCCTGGTTCAACACGAGCGCGTTCGCGGATCCTGTGGCACCGTGGGCCGGCGGAGGCAACGACGGGTTTCGGGAACGCGGGCAAAGATGCTGTTAGATTGCCCGGGCAGTTCAACTTCAACACTTCACTCTTCAAGAACATCGCGTTCAAGGCTGAGGGTGCTTCCCTTCAACTCAGGTTCGAGTCCTTCAATACCTTCAACCACACTCAGTTCAATGCGATCGACTCCAACAGCAAGGATGCGAACTTCGGACAGGTCACCTCTGCCTATGACGGACGCCGTCTGCAACTTGGCGCGAAGCTCAGCTTCTAAGGTTGAGAACCCGATCTCGGATAAGGGGGCGTGGCCGCTGATGGCTGCGCCCTGTTCTCTTGTGGATGCGCTACCCGTGACGGTGCGAGTTTGCAACGGCTGGCAGGGCAGAGACTCTGATGCCCTTACCCTCCGTCACGGTCACAAGTTGATTTGAAGCGACGCTTTCGAATCGTTCGACCAGCCCGTTCGTCCAGTGAATCTCGAGATCTGCGTGCGTGCTGTGCCCCAGACCGAAGTGTAGCCGGCGATCGTTGACGGAATAAAAGCTTGACTGCGCCATGACTGCCTGCGCCTGGATCCGCCCACCGTATGCGCGAGCACCCGCGAGCCGATAGCACTCCGGTTGGACTTCGTTCCGACTAATAGAACCTTGATCCAGTTGAGATCACCAGAGACGTCGTTCCGCAGCAGGGAAGGTGGTTCGTTCAGGTTGATGACGACCATATCTACATCGCCGTCATTATCGAAATCACCGAAGGCACAGCCGCGGCTGCAGTGCCGCGCCGCAATGCCAGGTCCGGCCTCCTCCAGTAACTCCTCAAATCTTCCCTGCCCCCAGGTTGCGAAAGATGAGCCGCGGAGTTTTGAGCGGATACTCCGGAAACTGCGCCTCAATCTCCGGGTAGACGGACCCGGTTACGATTGCGAGATCGGGCCAGCCGTTGTTATCGAAGTCAGCAAAGCCTGTGCCCCAGCAGATGTAGCGTGTCTCGACGCCGAAGCCTGCGGCTGTGGTCACATCGGTAAAACTTCCATCTCCATCGTTCCGGTAAAGACCGTTTGTATCGTCAGAAAAGTGAGTTTTGAAGAGATCGAGTTTCCCGTCCAGGTTGTAGTCGCCGACCGCAACGCCCATGCCCGCCTGCTCCACGCCATCGGCGCTGAAGGCGACGCCGCGTTCCACCCCTTCTTCGGCAAACGTGCGGTTTTGCCTGTTCCGCAGAAGAAGGCTGGGCGTTGAGTCGGAGGCGACAAATATATCCGCCCATCCGTCGTTGCTGAAGTCTGCGGCGACGCTGGTCATCGAGTAGGTGCGTGGTGCGCGCAATATTCCGCTCTCCTGGGAGACGTCGCGGAACGTACCGTCCCCCTGATTGCGATAAAGATAGTTCCGGGGCATTGGCAGACCGCGAGGACCACAGTTTACCGGTACTCCCTTGTAAGAGCAGTAAGGGTTCGCACCGGGCTTGGGCAGGTGTTCGAGATGCAGATCGACGTAGTTCGCCACGAACAGATCGACATTCCCGTCGCGGTCGTAGTCCACGAATGTGCAGCCGGAGCCCCAGCGCGTCGGTCCGTCATACAGCAACCCGGCCTGCCTCCGTCACATCGGTGAAGGTGCCATCGCCATTGTTCTCTGTACAGGACGTTCTGTCCGAAGTAGGTGACGAAGATGTCGTCGAAGCCATCATTGTTGTAGTCGGCCACCGTGACGCCACTCGCCCAGCCAACACGCGAGAGTCCCGGCCTTCTCAGTGACATCAGTAAATGTGCCGTCACGATTGTTCTTGTAGAGCCTGTTTGTCGATTCCGGCACCGGATCCTCCATGCGGGTACCGCACAGGACGAAGATGTCGAGCCATCCGTCGTTATCGAAAGTCCAGAAACGCGACCCCGCATCCTACGGTTTCGACGATGTAGTTCTTCTGCTTGAGCCCACCGTAGATCACAGGGTGAATCAGACCAGCCTCAGCCGCGACGTCCGTGAACCGCGACAAGAATGGCAGGCCTGATGGTTTACCGCGCGGAAGCGGTTTCACATTGCGGCTATTAACGCCTTGAGCCATCGCCATTGTCGAGGCGAAGCTCTGCCAGACAAAGTCGCGACGGTTCAGGAGTGACTCTGCGTGTCTTCATTTTCGGATGGATAGATGCCTTGTTGAGTTAGTCGGAAAGGGTGGGCACGGGACAAGACTCTCCGTCACGCGCGTCAATTCGGAGTCGGCCCGGAGACCTTTTCAATCAGTGAATCGTTTTCCTTCGCGTGGAGTGCCTTGGTCCGCGCGAACTCCTCGGCTGCTCTCTGTTTCTGTCCAAGCGCCGTGTAGACCCTGCCCAGCCGGTAGTGGGCATCTGGTTGCGTCGGATCCAGACGCACCGCACGCTGAAGTTCTGCGAGGGCCTCCTGGTTCTTGCCTTGCTCGGCGTAAAGTACCCCGAGGTCGAAATGCGCGACGCGTAAATCACCTTGCAGACCGACTGCCTTCGTGAGCAGCGGCTCGGCGCGATCCTTATCACTTGAGTTCAGTGCGATATCACCCAGATACAGGTAGGCCTGCGCATATCCTGGGTTGTTCTCCACCTCGCGCCGCAGCTCTGGCTGGGCCCGCTCGTAATCCCGCTTCTTGTAGTAGAGATAGCCGAGTTCGAAATGAAGGAGCGGCTCATTCGGCGACTTCGCGCTGACGGTCTCGAGCTCTGCGATGGCATCTTCCGTCTTTCCCATCCCGTCCAGCGCCTCAGCTAGTAACATGTGCCCCTGGGCCGAGTCCGGATCGGCCGCAAGTATCGCGTGGAACTCGGTCGAGGCACAGTCGAACTGCCGGCTCCACAGGCAGCTCTGCGCGACCAGCTGGTGGAGCTGAACATTGGCAGGATCGCTGCTGCTTGCGCGCTGCAGATAGGGAACGGCGTTGGCATACTCCCGCAGGCCGAAGTAGCTCATACCCAGCAAGAGCGTGCTACGGCCCTCCTCACTCTGGTGCCCCTGCACACCCTTGAACGCGGGTATCGCCTCACGGAAACGACCCTGCTTGAACTCAGCCAGTCCGAGGTCGAGCGCGACCTCAGGCTGTTGCGGGTTCAGGGCCAGAGACGCGCGGTACTCCTTGGTCGCCGCCGAGAACTCCCCTTCCTGTGCCAGGGTCACCCCAAGCACATTATGCACGGGAGCACTCCTGGATAGCGTCGCGCCAGGTCGCGCAACAGCAGTTCCGCTTCGTGAAGCTTTCCACTGTGCAGCAGCTTTGTCGCCTGATCAAGCGGGTCGTCTGCGGCGCGCAGTTGTGTTGCCCACAGAAACATCGAGAGGAAGACCGCTGTCCCCGCAAATGATCTACCGCTTCGGTGCCTTCGACCTCATACCCAACGTGGAAGTCCCTCCCGGCCTGTGCTCTCTTATACAGCTCAGCACAAGGGAAAGGGGACGAGCTCTCATGCGCGGATTCTAAATGACGCACTCGCAGGTAAGCTAGCGCCCTCGTCATCGCCCGGCCTTGGCGATGTCTTCCTACAATCCTGGCAACACGAGGTCGAATGGTAAACGAGCTAAGCCCAGATATGTCGGGCTCCTGAATTTGTTCTAAGTGGCCCACGAGATCCGGCGCGGTTCAGAGGCCTGTCCCGGACCCATAAGGGACACGGATCACTCGTTGCAGAGGACCAGACCTCGATTTTGTCACAGGCGACTTCTACGGACGAACGTGGATTGTCGCTTTCGTTGACATTGTCTTGCATATAGCAATAATGTCAGTCTGCCACATTGGAGCTCTTGCGGGGAATCGTAATGAAGAATTTTGGGTCGCGGATGTTTGCGATGATGTTGACCTGTGCAGCCGGAGTTTGGATCGCCGGTGCGCAGGATGCACAGAGGCCTGCCTATCTCAACACTGCTCTGCCTGCTGAACAGCGTGCGGCTGACCTGGTAAAGCGCATGACGCTTGAGGAAAAGGCGACTCAACTGGTGAACCAGGCACGCGCCATTCCGCGCCTGAATGTTCCGGCGTACGACTGGTGGAGCGAGTCGCTGCACGGGGTTGCCCGCAACGGCACCACGGAGTTCCCTGAGCCGATCGGGCTGGGCGCGACGTTTGATGCGCCGGCGATCCACCAGATGGCGGTCGTCATCGGCACCGAGGGCCGCATCAAGCATGTGCAGGCGGTACGCGCCGGTCATAGCAACATCTTCGAGGGCCTCGACTTCTGGGCGCCCAACATCAACATCTTCCGCGATCCTCGCTGGGGCCGGGGTCAGGAGACCTATGGAGAAGACCCCTTTCTGACGGCGCGCATGGGCGTGGCCTTTGTTACGGGCATGCAGGGCGACGATCCCAGGTACTACCGCGCGATCTCCACGCCCAAGCACTTCGCGGTTCACTCAGGTCCGGAGTCGACGCGCCACACCGCGAACGTCGATGTCAGCAAGCATGACGAAGTCGACACCTATCTGCCTGCATTCCGCGCGGCCGTGACCGAAGGCAAAGCAGACTCCGTGATGTGCGCCTACAACAGCATCAATGGCGAGCCTGCCTGCGCGAGCCAGTTTCTTCTTGCAGGACCAGCTCCGCGGCAAGTGGGGCTTCAAGGGCTATGTCGTCTCGGACTGCGGTGCCGTTCTCGACATCTTCCACGGTCACAGCTTCAAGCCCTCTCAGCCTGCGGCATCCGCCATCAGCCTCCAGCGCGGCATGGACAACGAGTGCGTCGACTTCACCTTCAAGGTGAACGACGATCACGATTACAAGCCCTACCTCGACGCGGTCAAGCAGGGTTTGCTGAAAGAGAGCGAGATCGACGTGGCGGTGACGCGCCTGTTCACGGCGCGAATGAAGCTCGGCATGTTTGATCCGCCGGAGATGGTGCCCTACACCAAGATCAACGAGAAGCTCCTGGACTCGCCCGAGCACCGGGCCATGGCGCGCAAGATCGCCAACGAATCCATGGTGCTGCTGAAGAACGACGGCGTTCTTCCGCTGAAGGAGTTCGTCCATGAAGATTGCTGTGGTCGGCCCGCTTGCCGACCAGACCAAGGTTCTGCTGGGCAACTACAACGGCATTCCTTCGCACACGGTGTCCATTCTTGAAGGACTTCGCGCCGAGTTTCCGGGAGCGTCCATCAACTACGTTCCCGGCACCCAGTTCCTGAGCCATGACGCCCAGCCTGTGCCTGCTTCCGCGCTCACAGCCGACGGAAAGCCCGGCGTCCAGGCGAGCTACTCCAAGCTCGACATGTCCAGACGTGAATAAGCTTGCCGCGACAAAGCCTATTGCGCAGCGCCTCGAGTCCACGCTGGACGCGGCATGCGCACGCACTACCCGAGGAGGTGGCGAGCCTTCACCCGCTCAGCATCCGCTGGGAGGGTTCGCTGACTGCCCCGGAGACGGGCGATTACAACCTGGGCCTGGTGGCCAATGGATTCTTCCGCATGCGACTGGATGGCAAGGATGTTACCTCCGCCTTCGATGGAAATGGCGCGGAAGCCAAGCTGGGCCGCGTCCACCTTGAGGCGGGCAAGCCCGCTGCTCTGCATGTGGAGTACTCTCCCGGAGAAGGTCAGGAGCCGGCCGCGAAGCTGGTCTGGTCGAAGGTCGACCTCAAACCGCAGCCTGCGGCTCGTGAAGCGGCGAAGGCTGCAGACGTTGTTGTGGCCGTCGTTGGCATCACCAGTGAGCTCGAAGGCGAAGAGATGCAGGTCAGCGAAGAGGGCTTCAAGGGTGGCGACCGCACCAGCATCGACCTGCCCAAACCCGAAGAAGAGCTGCTTGAAGCGGTAGCGACCGCGGGCAAGCCGCTGGTGCGTCGTTCTTACCAATGGCAGTGCCCTCGGCGTGAACTGGGCCAAGGACCACGCCAACGCCATTCTCGAGGCGTTCTATCCGGGCGAGGAGGGAGGTGCGGCGGTGGCCGAGACGCTCTCGGGCAAGAACAATCCCGCCGGTCGATTGCCGGTGACCTTCTATAAGGACGTGAGCCAGCTGCCGCCCTTTGAGGATTACGCGATGAAGGGCCGCACCTACCGCTACTTCGAGGGCAAGCCGCTCTTTACCCTTCGGCTACGGCCTGAGCTACACCGACGTTTTCCTACAGCGACCTCACCGGGCCCGCAGACGTTTCAGCCGGGAGTCCCGTGGCGCTTGAGGTGAAGGTGACGAACACCGGTAAGCTGCCCGGGGACGAGGTCGCCCAGCTTTATCTGAACTTCCCGGGCGTCCCGGGAGCGCCACTGCGAGCGCTGCGAGGCTTTCAGCGTATCCACCTCGAGCCAGGCGCATCGCAAAGGGTTCGCTTCGAACTGCGGCCGCGCGACCTGAGCATGGTTACCGAGAAAGGAGATCCGATTGTTGCAGAAGGGAAGTACACGGTGGCTGTGGGAGGCGGTCAGCCTGATTCCGGTGTGCCTGTGCTAACCAAGACCTTTGACGTTAAGGGCGAGACAAGACTGCCTGAATAGCGACCCGACCTGGATCCAGAGAAGAGGCGTGGGCGTCACTTCTCTTCCGATGTTGAATCGGAAGCGGAAGGGGTGGCCATTGCTCCGCCCTAGCGAGTGGAACCCATGAAGAGGGAACATCCGGGCACCTCGCCGCGTACTTACGAGGGTAAACTGCAGCCACAGACCGCCGATACCAGTTGGGAGCCATGGCCGATATGGAAGATCCTGAGATCAACGCATCGAAGGCTGGGACATCTTCATTGGTTCGGTGGGGAACCGTCGCAGCGATCGGCTTGTTGGCGGTGATGGCTGTACTGGCTGGGGGGCCGGCCCTGTTTCTCGAGTCGCCCACATTTGACGAGATCGCGCACATCGGGGCAAGCACCACCTACGTGCATAAGTTCGATGTGCGCTTCAATGCCGAGCATCCGCCGCTAGCGAAGGTTCTCAGCGGGATTTCGATGGCTGCTGGCGGTGTGCGGGCAGACTACGGTTCGCCGCTCTGGACGCAAAGCGGGAGCGTGTTTGCCGCGTTTACGGGGGAGTGGACGTTCGGGGACTGGGTCGCTCTGCGTTGGAACGATCCGCATAAAGTCGTCTTCTGGGCGCGCTTGCCGATGCTGGTGCTGACTCTGCTGCTCGGCTGGTGCCTCTATGTTTTCGCGACTCGGCTGGGCGGACCGTTGGCCGGCGTGCTGTGTCTCGCGGTGTATGCAAGCACGCCGACGTTTCTCACGTTCGGCCCCCTGGTCCTCACGGACATCCCGATCACTTTGTTTGCGGTGCTGACGGTCTGGACCTTTGCGTGGATGTGGCAGGCACCGACGCGGTCCCATGTCCGACTGTTCACGATGTGTTTGACGGGCGCGTTCCTTGCCAAGTTCTCTGCGGTGTTGGTGCTGTTCGCCATCCTGATCGCCGCATTCACAACTCGGTGGGCGCCTTCGCTCCTTCCAGCTTGCCCGCCGAACGGCCTCGAGCGAAAAGCCTGGCGAAGGCAGCGATGGGTGGCTACGGCCGGAGCGGTGCTGAGGGCCTGGCTGGCCGCCTATGTCTTTGAGTTGCTTCTTTCCTGGAATCAACCCACGGACCTGCTGGCGCGTCTGGGTACCTCCATACCGGCCATGGCACTGCGCCGATTGCTGGTGCCTTTTGTCAACTTCGGCCTGGGGGCGTTCGCTATTCTCGTGCCAGTGCGCTCGCCTGTATTCCTGATGGGGCATTCTTTCGCTCACGGGACGATGCTGTACTTTCCTACCTTGTTCCTGTTGAAGTCGATGCCGGGGTTTCTGGCCCTGCTGGGGATCACCGGCGGACTTGCCCTTTGGGCCAGGGGAACCAATCAGGATAGCGGCGCGGCGAGCATTATCCCTTCCCGGTACGCGCTGCACTGGCGGTTCTGGTGGGTCACCGCCGTGGTCTATAGCGCGGTTTGCGTGATGGGCCGCCTGGACGTGAGTATCCGTCACTTCAGTATTCCGATTGCCATGTCGATCGTGATGCTGGCGCCGCTGACCAACTTGATTGCCGGCTGGGCCGTGGTCATCGGCGGATGGCTCTTGCGACGGGTGGTATCGCAGGCGTGCTTACCATCTCGTGCCTCGCAACGGCTGTGCTTCACTACCCGTGGTACATGCCCTATGCGAACTTCCTTGGCGGGGGGAGACCGGCTTATGAGCTTTTTGGCGACTCCAACGCAGACTTCAACCAGGGATTGTTTGCCGTTGAGGACTTCGCACGCGAGCATCATCTTCAGCGCGTTCCTCTGGACTTTTTCGGCTCTTCCGAACCTGAGCCAATCGTGCCCGGGGCCGTGCTTTGGAATTGCCAGAGACCTTCCGGATCAAGACGCCGGTGCGTGGGTGGTGGTGTCCTCGAATATGATTCGCGATGCGGAGAACTGCGGCTGGCTGCTCGATTACCCCAGGCAGGCCGTTGCTGGAGGCAGCATGTACGCGTTCCATCTCCCGACACCGATTCCGCCAGCGGGTGCTGTGGGCGGACCCCCGATACCGGAGGCACAGAAGGCGTTGTTCGCCTTCGGTGCGAAGGACCAGCCTGGATTTCGCGAGATGATGGTGCAGATCGACCGTAGGCCATCGGAGCTCGACGAGGTCGTCCGGAAACAGATGGAGGCCTACAAGCTGCAGAGTCAGCAGCACAAATAGAAGCTCAGCTTGCGTGTAGTTCGTAGCGGGGCTTTGGGGTTAGGGGTTATTGGAGGCGGATGGGTTTGGCTTCTATCTTGATGCGGAGGAGGAGGTAGGGTTTTTGGCGGAGGTCTTTGCCGTTGTGCATGGAGGGTTGGTTGTAGAGCTGGTTGGCGGTGACGTAGAGGAAGCCGTCGTCGGAGAGGGACATCGTGTCGGGCCAGAGGAGGCGCGGGTCGTGGGCGAGCGTAGAGATCTCGACGCCGTTCGCGAAGTTTGAGTTGGGGGCGATTTTGAGAATGCTGCCGGAGGCGGGGGCGGTGGAGTAGATGTTTCCTGCGGCGTCGGACTCGAGGCCGTCGGAGCTTTCTTTGCCGGTGACAAGAGCGACCTGGGATGCGGCGGCTTCGGGGGTGAGGCTGCGGTCGCGCAAGGCGGCGGTGGGGATGCTGTAGAGCTTGGTGGCGGAGACGGGGCAGAAGAAGAGCTTGCTGCCGTCGGCGGAGATGGCGATGGAGTCGTTGCCGAAGATGGCAGGCTTGGCGGGCTGGCCGGGTTCGGTCTTGTAGAGCGGGCGGCCTTCGGCGAACATCAGGAAACCGGGCTCGGGTTTCACGGCGGTGATGTCGTCGAGTTTGCGCCAGGCCTGGCCGGAGGCGAGGTCGACGATGACGAGGCCGGTCGGGCCCTTTTCGGAGGAGTCGGTGATGTACGCGATGCCGTGAATGCCGTCGGCCCCGGCGGCACTGCCCGACACGGAGATCGAAGCGGACGTCATTCATATAGCTGGTCGGGCCAGCGACCGCAGGCGGGGAGCAGGATGCGCTTGACCACCTGTTGGTCGCGAGGTCGATGGCGACGAGCTTCGGGCCGCCCGGCACCGCGTTCTTGAGCAACGGCGAGCCGGTATCCAGCACCCATAGCCGGTTCGCGGGATCGACCACTACCGACTGGACGGAGACGAAGTGGGTCTCGTTCTGGTCCTGGTCCTTGAATTGCGTCGGGTCGGCTGCGGTGCGGCCGGGCCAGTCATTTATCGGCGGCATCGGGAAAGGCGACGGCTTTGCCGTGGACCACCTCCGCTACGGTGAAGGGCACGTCGTCGCCCCAGCGAGGGAAGTTGACGAAGATGCGGTTGGTGCGGGAGACGGTGACGCCGGTGGGCATGGGGCCAGAGAAGGTGGCGACGACTTCGAGGTGGCCGACAGGGGTGTCGTGGGGGACGGTAAGTGCTTGTCCGGCTGGCTGGGCTCGGGCGGCTGGAGAGATGGCCAGGGGGCTGAGGACGGCGGCTGCGAGGATGAGGGTGCGGCGGTGGGTCATGCGGGGGTTTGATGCTTTGGGGGTGGGCGCGTTGGTTCTTGGGTGGCGTGTGATGGTGGGGACATCAAACCTGCTCGGCCCGAGATCGAACTAAGCTCGGCGGACTTCCGCCGAGCTTAGTTTTGCTTCCGTCGAAACTCAGGCTCGCTAAAAGCTGATCTTCAAGATCTTTCCATTGTTGCCCACAAACCACCCAGCCTCGGGATTCGCAAACGCGACCGCCCAATACCCGCTCACCTCGGGTAGCGTGTGCCATGTGTGCCCTTCGTCCGGAGTCCACGCGGCCGCCCCTGCCGCAAAGGCAGGCAGCGTCTCGGTCGTGATCACGACTGTCCGATCATGTTCATGACGGTCGCGATCTCCCCAGTTCGAGAAATCCTCGCGTCGGGAATCCTCGTCTCGCGAATGCTCGTCTCGGGCATCTTGGTCGCGGGAATCGTGGTGTTCGCGACCGCTTACATATGCGAGACAGAAGATCGCTCCCGGAATCGGAGGCTTGGTGGTCAGCGTCCATGTCCGGCCACCGTTCTCCGACCTGGCGGCCTGGGTTGCGCTGTCGTTCGCGAGGTCGCCGCCCCCAACCATGCCATGCCGCGCGTCGCGGAATGCTACCGACAAGCCACCCGCAGCGGGATTGCTGACCAGCGGTGTGTCGTAGGCATCCCAGGTGTCGCCGCCATCGCGCGTGGCAAGAATCCGGGCGGTGCTGGAGCCTCCGGTGGCGATCCATGCATTCTGCCAACCCTCCGTGGTGATGCAGGTTCCGCTCGAGGAGAACGAGGCCTCTCCGGGCAGGGCAGGAGGCATCCTGGGCGCGATCGAATGCCAAGTCAAGCCGTCAAAGGTGCGGATATCTGGGAAGACTCCGTTAACCGAGTCGCTGTGGGTGATGCCGCGGTCTGGCGACCAGAACGCGAAGCAGTCATAGAACGCGTTCACCGTCTTGTTCTGGAACTCGACGGTCCATTGTGCGCCCCCGTCGACCGTTTTGTAGATGCGGAAGTCGCCGGTGTTGTTGCCGATCGACATCAGGTACGCCACGCGCTCGCTGACGCCCTGCACATCGCGGAACTGCAGGCTCTCGGCCCCGGGCACGACCCCGGACTTCCAGGTTGCGCCACCGTCGGTGGTCACCGTGTACGTACCTCCGGCGCCCGCAGCCCAGACGACCCTGGAATTGACCGGGCTGACCGCGATCAGCAGCTGCGTCGTCCCACTCTGCTGCGGGGTCAGAGTGGGTGAATGCCCCTTCCGTATGTCCTGAGCATGCGCGTGATTGCCGGCAGCAGTGGCCAGCAAAAGGGTGAGCAGGAGCGAGCGCCTCGTCATAGAGTCCTCCGTAAAGAGTCAAACTGAGTGTGATCCGGAAGTGTAAACCCACACGGCGTCACACGCCACAACGGGCCTTTAAGGACCAGGATCGGACTGGATGAAGCGTGTGGCGCGAGCGCGCTCTTCAGCAGCTAAACTGCAGCCAAGAGGGCCGGCAGACGAGCCGAATGGCTCACCTCATAGAGTGCCAGGAGTCGCTGCCGCATCAGGTGGTACCCGGTTGCTGCCTCATGGACATAGAACGCCGCTCGGGCGCGACCGATCCCCAGAAAGATCGTCAGCGAGATACCTCGGACGGCACGACGCACCGTCACCGCATCCCGCCGCATTCTCTCAACGACGATACGGCTGCGGACGGGATCCCAGCGTTCCGCGTAGGCCGCTAGCGCAAGCAGCAGGTCCGCGTTGGTTCCCATGCGCTCCAGACCGTCTATTCCACCTATGCGAGACCACAGCTCGCCAGGCTCACAGTCGATTTGCCCCTTGACTGGATTCAGGTACTCGAGCGCAACGTCTGTGATCCCGCTGATTGGTACGGGTTCCAGCTTCGCGATCAACTCTTCCCAGGAAGAAAGGGAGCGTTGGGCTGCGATCGATTGCGAGCGCAAAAGAGCGGCTGCAGAGACCACAACGACCCCGAGAAGAATTGGCAGTGGCGTCATAAGAGAATGAGGCTCAACGTCGAGCGCCAGTGAGATCGTACTGGACCCGGCGATGTAACGCCAGCAGATAGTCTTGCATGTCGGTCGATAGCGGAGCCCGATGGCGCTCTGGTATCCAGAAGGCTGCTATCCAGAACACAAGCGAACCCAGATAGACGAGCATGGTGATGTGGTCATAGACGATGAAGTCCTTCGACCAGCCAAGGATGACGTGCGCGATGTCCCGCAGGAGCCCCGTGACTGCCCACGCGGTGAGGCCCTGGCCCAGAGCCATGACGTGGCTTCGCCATTGGAGGCCAAGCCGGTTGGCGGCAGCCGTCATTGCCAGGAACACTTCGAGGGTGAGCACATCGGTGAAGAGAGTCGTGCGAACCTCCCACAGGTCCAGACCCCTTGCTGCCGGGGGACCAATGGTGATCGCGACTGCTCCGGCAAGCACCAGGCCCGCGACCGACCAGAGCAAGAAAGCTCTCCTGGCGTCGCTCACCCAGGTTCCGGTCGGTCGCAGGACGGTCCTCGCCATCTCGAAGACGATCGCGATTTGAAGGCTGTAATCACCAAACGCAAGCGTCCAGTAGGCTAGAAAATAGGCATGCCGGCTGCTATAGCGCGAGATCAGAAACAGGACGGCCGTGACCATAGCCTGGTACGCGACCATAGCGGTGAAGACGGGGAACTCACGCCAACGCCTCCGGACCAAGAGGACAAACAGAAGGGCGACGTGGCCGATAAAGCCCGCCGCCCACAGTAGATTGTCGAGGATGGTGAGATTCATGGCGCTCTTCTCTGCACGCGGGAGCTACGCTCCCAGATACGCGAGAATAGCGTATCCCACAGAGCTGAGGATGGCAGGTGCCGTGACCGCCTGGGGGCGAGGATTCGTGCCCATCACACCTGCGTGCAAAGACGGTCCGGTGGTGAGGGCTAGGGCGGCAACGAGAGCAAAAGAGCGGATAGACTTGACCATCGTGGGTTTCCTGAGCGCGGAAGCGCTGTGAGAAGCCTAGCCCTGTACCGTTGCTATGAGTCCAAATTTCAGGTCTTCAAGTCTCCTTCTTAGTTGGCGGAACTACCTTGGAGTCTTGAATCGAGGCAAAGTGCTGGACTACACTCGGTGGTCGTACTACTGAAGGCGGAAGGGATCTGGCTTCCAGAGTTCCTTCTGTCGAGTGGGGACAAATAGCGTCAGTTTGGAATGGGATCAGCTCCCACCTTCTTCCAATCGTTGGCTGTAGGCTCGACGGCCGCCAAGACGTTGGTCATGGCGCCCACAGTGTTGTCCCATCGGGATTGACGGTCGTTGTTGGCTGTCTGCTGCGGTTCCGGATCGCAACAGCCTCGACGCTTCGGGTACCTGCGCTGCTCTCCCACAAAGGTGTCCTGCCAGAACCAGTACGAATCGTCTATGGGTCCAGCCTTAGGGACAAAAATGGTCCGCTGAACGAACTTCACGGGGCTGATGGCGTTGGCACGGGTGTTGATGATTCGGTTGCGATTTCCTATGGCGAAAGGCACGAACTCCTCCGCTTTGCGGATCAGATCATCGGCCCAGGGTGAGTCGTTGGGATTTTTGTGGTCCCTGTCGGTGATCGCTTTCTCTTGAAGGATAGCTAGATGGAGGCCGCCGGCGACGACAAACAATCCAAGACCGATCTCTGGAAACTCCTTAAGTTCATTTGTAATTAAGCGCGAGTCATTCCAAATGGTGGACAGGATGCGTTGCGATTCTTCGTACTTGGCCTGGTCGCGCTTGATCGTGTTGTAGGTAATCATGCCGTCCTGCACGGCGTTGACCCTGCCGCTTAGCTCGCGGCGCTTGTTCTCGTTGATTACGCCCTGGACGACCTTTTCGAACTCCTTATAGACCTGATCAAAGTACGCCGGGACGCCCGGAGGAAAGAGCTTGGCGAAGATGGCCGAGCCGATTTCGGATGCCACGGAGCGTAAGAGAGACTTCCCGATTGCAGCGGCCAGAGCGCCCCAGGCCATAGCTCCGGCACCGGCCTGTGGGGTGAGTTCGACCGACAACGGTGGTGTGATGTCGGTGATGATCGTTTCTCGAACGGCAAATTGGAGGTCGATGAAGACCAACTCGCCAAAGCTGGTTCGTCGTCGCGCGGAGACAGTTCCCGCCGGATAGTCAAGATAGTCTGCGGAGAGAAACGAAGTGAACACGCCGTCAGGGTCCAGGGTCTCGCCCGCGAGCAGTGGATAGGCCAGGTTGATCGCCCGCTCGAGCCGCTTTATGCGGTACTCTGCGACACGCATCTGCTTTTCGTCCAGGTGGGGCCAATGCTCACGAGGAGTGATAGGAGGCGGCACAGTGGAACCGCCGTTGAAGGTCTCGGATGCCAGCTTTTGCGCGTCCTGCTCCGACAGGTCGGAGTAAGCCCGCAGTTGAGCCTCAAGCGTGCTAAGCGACTTGGGCTTGGAGTAGATCAGGTCCATGCAGATCCTCCATCAGAAAGTTTTTTATGTTCGGCCCGGTGCGAATGGCGGCTGATTTCGCCAGCCTCAACCCCAAGCTCGCGGCCATTCCAGGGGCGAGCTTGTCTCCGATCATCACGGACTACGACGATCTTTAGGGGTGCATCATCGGATCGAATACTACGCCAGTCCACCATGTATGGAGGAATGCTTTGGACTCACGTGATCGTGAGGCGCGCTAGATCGAACACCAGGAGCTGGTGAGAGCATTGAGCGGGAGGCGGGATCGAACCCGCGATCTCCATCTGGGGTTGGTTGCACCTCGGATTTAGCGGGCCTGATGATCAAAGCACACTTACGAGCTTAGAAGGTGTAGGTGGCCCCGTCCGGATTGGTAAGAGTGAGATTGTTGCCAGCGACAGTGGCGGGAAGCGAAAAGCTCAGCGTGTGGGAGTCCGTCACCGTTGTGGGCACGTTCTGACCGGCGATGGTCACGGTTGCTCCAGCAAGGAAGTTTGTGCCTTTGAGCGTGATCACGGTTCCGGCACGAGCTGAATTGGGGAAGGGCGAGACGCTTCGAATTGCAAGCGGGGGAACGTCGCTTATCACGTCCAGGCCGTTGTTTGTCAGCAGCAGCAGTGTGCTTCCAGTTGGGTCCGACGTTGCGGCGTTTATAACCGAGGTGTTTGGGGATTCCTTGACCCCGATACGTCGCTGCAGCTGGCCGGAGTGTATGTCGTAGATATCGAGTCCTTCATTGTCCGGGATGTAGAACAGCGTGCCACTCGGATCGAAGAACGAGCCCCAGAGCCAGCCTGTGTGCAACCAATCCGGATCAGTCATCGACGTGAGCAGGTTCAGAGAGGAATCGAAGACATACTCATAGATTGTCCCGGTCGCAGGATCGACCAAGGAGCTGAACAGAGAGGCGTCGGGCGATATGGCGGCGTTGGAGGAGAATCCGGGCAGCGCGTTGTAGGTGAACGTGTCAGATTGGGCTGTCCAGAGGCCGAAGCTTGCCGGGATACTGTTCGGGCTCTGGATAAGGACCGTCTTGCCATCCGGAGAGCGAAGGAGACGGCACCCCGATACCTCCAGTGGCATGGTAAGCGGTATGCTCCGCTTCGTAATGGTTCCGGCGACCGGATCGAACTCCCAGATGGTGCCGCCTCCGCCGGTCCATGCGGTGTCCCCGGGTGAGATGAAGTAGGTCCCTTTGCTGTTGGCAACGACGGAATACGGCCCGAAGGGAGCGTTGGTGACCACGTTCGGCGCGAAGGGAAACAAGGTGGCGCTCGACGGGCGATCGGGATCGAGTACGGCAATGGTTTGGTCGGTCATGTTCGCCACAATCATCGTCTTGCCATCGACGGAAAGATCCAGCCCGGTCAGGTGAAGAGTGCCCGTCTTGGTCGGCGGAACGATCGGCGCGAGGAACGCGTTGGATTTCAACGAGAAGACGTCGATGCGCGTCGGGGAGAGAAGATACGCCTGTTGTCGCAGCGCGTCGAAGTAGATGCTCCCGGGAATAGCCGAGCCGGGGAAGGGGTAATTGGTGATCGCAGGCTCGTAGGTGAAGCTGTGAGAGAGGGTAGCGGTGTAGTTTGAGGCGGTGACGCTGACATCGGCGGAGGTGGCGGCGGTACCCGCGGGAACGACAATCTGCACGTCGTACAGCGGTAGCAGGTAGGGCAGTTCTCCGCCGACAACCTGGACGGAGTTCACCTTTGCGTGCACGCCACCGACTGTGACGCTGATGGCCGAAGCGTCGCCAACACCGTAGGCCAGGAGGTCAGCGGTGATGCCGCCGGAAGCCGGACCAGCATTCGGTTCGAGAGCCACGGCCTGGACACCGTAGGTATAGGCGGCAGGATATGCCGAGAAGCTGCCGTTTGACTGGAACGCATGGACGGTGACAGGGCCTGGGGTGGGGATAGGCGGCGTGTTAAGGCCGATGGTCGTTCCAACACCGCCTTGGGTGCCTGAAAAGGATGCGGGAACGCCGTCGAAGTAGATCCCGGCCAGACTGCTGTTGAAGACGTCGTCCAGTGCGACGGAAGTCGATGAGGCGAGCGGTCCGTGGTCGGGTTGCAAGGAGTTCGCGACGGCAACGTTCCAGGGAAGTGTTGCGGAGGGCGGGAAATAGTTGAGGGGATCGTCAATGACGATACCGCCCAAGCCGATGCCGAAGATGCGTGCGCTCTCGTCGATCGCCACGGGGATCTCAGCACCGAGGCGGAAGGCGGTGAGTGGAGCCTGCGAGCCGAGCTGGTACTTGACGGCATCCACGGTTTGCAGTGCGTAGGTTCCATTCGAGGGGCCGGATCGAGCGACAAAGAGCTGAGTCCCGTCGGCACTGAACTGGAATGCAAAGGCAGCGCCGCTCCCGCCGCCAGTATCGATCGCCACTGCTCCCAGTTGGTTGAGGTTCGGGTCAACGATGTCGTACCCATTGCTGTCGTAAAGGGCGAACCGTGCCTTGACCGGATCGGACGCGGCGAAGGAGCTGAACGTCTGCTTCTGTGCAGTAACAGCGTTCGCGGCTGCATCGAAAACGTCCAGTTCGTTCTCGGTTGTGGTGATCAGGACCTTGCTCCCGTCCGGAGTGCGGTAGAGCGCGGTTCCGGCGTAGAAGTTTCCCTTGCTCACTTTAGCCATCGTGTTCGTGGAAGCGGACCAGCGAAACAGAGCGCTTAGACCGAGAAAGACCACATCCCCACCGTTGACGAAGCGCGGGTAGCTGATCACAGGGTTGAGGGACGGGTCCTCGCTTGCGTCGACGAAAGGTTGTTCGATGGGAAAAGAGGCGTCAGCAAGTGCGGTCGTAAGCTGCGACACCCGAGTGACGGAATTCGATGCCACATCAATAAACGTTAGCTGTGGCAGGCTCTCCGAGCCGACAACAATCTGGCTACCATCCGGGCTGAGATCCATCTTTCCGGCCGAAGGCACGGGAATTCGATGCAGAACATTGCGCTGCATGGGGTCGATGACAAGAACCTGGCCCTGGTCGGGCATGGAAACCCAGAGCAGCTTGTGCACTGGATCGTAAAGAGCGCTGTCCGGCTCGCCTCCGGTGAGGATGTACCCGGTGCGGGTGAGGGTGGCCGCGGGTGCAGGAGGAGGAACGGAGATCGTGATCGGGACGTTATAGGTGTGCCGAAGCGTTGTGCCGGCGCAGACGGCCGTAAGGGCCAGGGTACCGGTGCCAGGTGGCGCAGACGAGGAGGCAGCCAGGGTAATGGTGTCAGAACTGCTGCCCGGCCCAAGGGCAATGGGAGACGATGACCCCGCGGAGACTCCGGTGGGATAGACAGCGCTGATGCTGACCGAGCCAGCGGGCGTTCCAGTCCAGGTCACACTCAACGTGAGCGTGGCCGTGCCTCCAGCCGCAATCGTAACGGCTGTGGGTTGCGCAGCTACCGTGAAGTCGGCCGAGGTGGGACTGACCGGATTGGGATGGGCAGCGGATTGGCTCCCACCACAGCCCGAGAGGACTACCGCGATGAGCGGCAGAATGAGGGCATACGGGGCCGCGAAACGGGGCATGGAGAGCTCGGGAGATAAGGTGGGGACGCGATCAGATCGTAGCAGAGCCGAACTTCAGATGTGGATCACCAGCTTGGGGGACGCGCCAGCTCCAGCTTCGCTGATTTGGGGGCTCTCGGCGCCGAACATCGGGGTGGACGTGTGGTGCCCCACCCATCTTCACCTTGCGGGCCATGCTGCATCCACGCGTGCGGTCCTGCAACTGACAGCCTCTTGATTCCGAGTTGTCGGCGAACCCGGAGCAATGCGAGAGCTAGAAGTTGTACGGAGCTCAATGAGTGCACGGGGATGATGAACTCCTTCAGCAGCTCTTCACTGGCAGCGTCGAAGACTAAGTGGCCACGGCGAACTGTTGCGGAGTGGCTCGGCATCGTTCAACGCTGATACTCGACCGCAGGCGAGGCGAAGCTGTTGGGCGAGGCAGGGACCCGCGACCGGCGCAGGTTTGCCAAGCGTCTCCACAACAGATAGGAACACGTTCCAAGGATTAGTGTGATCGTTGAGGGCGCAAACGCTGCGTGCCTGTCATGGATGGAGGCATGTGCTATCAGAGCCGACACGAGGTTGAACGCAAAACCTGCGTACGCCCACTCTTTCAAGCGGGCGGGCACAGGTGGAATCAGCAGCGCGAACACCCCCAGAATCTTCGCCACGGAAAGCTCCACACGAAATGATGCCGCCGGAAAACCAAGACGCGCAAACGCCTGCGCTGCCTGCGGGCTCAACCATTCCCAATATGCTGTGAAGATCATCTCCACGCAGAACAGCGCAGTCAGTATCCAGAACGCAATCACCACTGTTTTTGACTTTGTCATTGGACCTCCTCTTCGAGTAGCCGTTCGAGATTCCCAATGAACCTCTGCCAACCGTACTGCGCGCCCTTGTGAGCCGCTTCCTGATTGGCCCGGAAACCCGAATGTTCCATCCGAAGACGGGTGCCTCCCTCCACTGGGGTCAGCGTGAACTCCACTCGGCTTTCGAGGCCAAGCGCGCGCCATGAGTAAGCAAGACGTTGCAGCGGATGTAGTTCAAGAACCTTGCATTCGATCACTCCGTCCCAACCTCCGACGGGTTCATTCCTGAACTGAAACTCCCGGCCGATCTCTGGCAGAAAGCTGTTCCTCAGTAGCCACTGCGTCAGGAGGGCAGGCTCAGTGAGTGCCCGCCAAAGCTTCTCAGGCGGGTGCGAGAAAGTCTTCTCGATTACCACGCTGCGGATTTGTTCTTCTGATTGGTTCACGAGTCCATCCCTTCCAACAAAGACTCCAGGCGATCGAAGCGGTTCTTCCAGAAAGCGCCATAATCACGGAGCCACTGCACCACCGGCTCCAGCGCATCAGGCTGGGCCCTGTAATGCGTCTCCCGGCCATTCCGCCGGTGCCGCACCAGCTTCGCTCGCTTCAGTACCGAAAGGTGCTTCGATACTGCGGGTTGCGAGACGCCAGCGAAGTTCGTGAGCGCATGCACGGTCCGTTCGCCCTTGCTCGACAACTCAGCCAGAATTGCCCGACGAGTAGGGTCCGCAAGAGCTCGAAAGACCGCATTCGCAGTGCCTGCTTTCACATCCGAAACCATAACCGGATGGCTATGAATATGTCAAGAGTTTCTTCGCAGTTCTGATGGTCCTGTGTCGATCGACAACAACATCAGCAAACGAAACGATGAAACGCGTTGTGCTAAGCCCAAGAAAGTCGCTGTTCGGCGGTAACTCGCAGGGCGATGATCCTGGCCAGCGCCACTAGCACCCGCCGCCGCCATGGCGTAGAGCCGCAACCATATTTGACGTTGTTGTGGATCAGCTCGGCCGGCCGGGGGAAGAAACGAACTCTAGGGCTAGCGGCTGGCTGAATGGGAGGCAACTTCCAAACGCACATACGCGTACAGCTAATCGGCAATTCCACGGCGCGACGCACGAAGCTCTCGGCTCGTCGCGTTTCTCAATCACCCCGCAGTTTAGGTCTGGCGGATCAATTTCATCGAGCTAAGCTCTGAAGTCACTCGTAATCGACGTGAACCTAGAACACGTTGTGCAGCTCTCACTGGGGCAGGAATGGTGTGAAGTTGTGAGTCGCTTCTGCTTTCAATTGCACGCTCACTGTGAGTGCGCGGTGCGGTACGTGTCATAACTAAGAACATTTGGCAACACGGCTTTACTGGCGGGAAAGAGGAGAGATGAACATGCTTATACAGTCGCGGAATTTCCGGACATTGTGTGCTACGACGGTTGTTGTAGCTTGCTGCAGCAATGCAGTCGCTCAAACAAGCTACAAGGTTGCCGATCTGGGGCATTTAGACAGTGGGAATTTAGGTTGTGCCATGGGTCTCAACAATCGCGGATGGACCGAGATTATGGAAGGAAAACTGCCGCCTGGGAAGGAGAATTACGTGGGGCCGCTTCTAAGCGGACGCGCTGCAATCGACATCGACGGAATCAACTTCGACCTCGGCACGCTCGGAGGAAAGAACAGTTGGACGAACTACGGCGGGATCAACGAGCAGGGTCAGGCAGTGGGTTACGCCGAGACGGATGTCAAGGACCCTAATGGCGAAGACGTTTGTGCCTTCGGCACAGGACTTACATGTCGTCCGTTCTTGTGGCAGAACGGCAGCATGATCGCTCTCCCCACTCTCGGTGGTAATAACGGGCAGGCAAGCGCGATCAACAACAATGGACAAGTCGCAGGATTCGCGGAGAACGGTAGGGTGGACTCCACATGCCCGTCTTCCAACGCAAATAATCGCGTCGTACTGGGGGTGTTGTGGGAGAAGGGCACAGCCCAAACTCTTTTTCCGCTAGGTAACGATCCAGACTCAGAAGCGATCGACATCAATAGTCAGGGCGAGACCGTAGGCTACTCGGGAACGTGCACCTCGATGAACCACGCGGTGTTGTGGGAATATGGCTTTCCCATCCGTCTTCCTGACCTTGGGATTCCGGGCTCGAATGAGGCCTACGGCGTCAATGACCGTGGCCAGATTGTTGGGACGGTCAGTAACGGCAATTACTTCTATGCCGCTCTTTGGCAGGATCAAGAACTCACCGTCCTCAAAGCTCTGCCGGGAGACATTCTTGCCCTGGGCGAAGCGATCAACAACAGAGGCCAAGTGGTAGGAAGCGCTCTGGACTCCAAGTTCGAGTGGTCCCATGCCCTCATATGGGAGAACGGGAAGGCGATCAACATCAATACGCTTTTTCCGGCGAGTTCAAACCTGTATGCAACCATGGCTAACCAGATCAACGATAAAGGACAGATATCGGGCATGGCTGTCGTACGCAGGGGACCACATAAGGGCGAAGTTGACGCTTTTGTTGCCACCCCCGTGGACGAAGACATAGATCGGTCGGTTGTAGACGAAGAGGGAGCGCACCCTAACTTTGCGATGCCCGAGAACGCGAAGACGCTGCTGTTTAACAAAATCCATGGATTGGGCCATTGAGACGGTAAAGACGATGTCGAGTCTTTGCTGACGGCCTTCAGGCCGTAGTTGCCCAGGACGACCCGGGCGCGTCGAAGTGCGATGTCACCCCGGTTGCATAGGGCAAGAATGCCGACATTCGGAACCGTGCAAAATAGCTGGCAGCAGGTCGGCTGTTGTGCGATGACTACGCTCTGCGAAGTACGCGAAACGTAGTAGAGGCCGAACGGAATGGGCAAGCAGGGCAGTATTCTGATCCTCCACTCCTGGTGCCGGTTAGCCTTGCCAAGGACCCAAGCACGGACACGTGATGATTGATGACATTGCAGCCCTTTGCGGGACCCACCTGGGACCGCGAACGCTATATGGGGCGATCGCTCGCCTGGAACAGCAAGGCTGGATCGAGCCGCTCCCAGCTGAGGAGCGCCGCCACCGCTATCGGATAACCTCTACGGGCAGGCGTGTGCTTCGCGCAAAACTAACGACCCTCCGACAGTTCTCAAAAGCCGGACTGCAGAGATTGGAGGCGTTCTGAATCGAAGACTCGGACAACTTTGTTGTGCGAGTCTATCCGTCTGCGTGGAGAAGGCGCTTGGCGCGGAACCGGAGGCTTTTCTGGAATCAGACAGGAGCGGCCTGCGCGCCTCAGCGAAAGTTGCCTGGTCTGCTCTTTGTGTGCGCATTGTTCCAACCGAACGGGGAGATGCTGCCTGCTTCGTTCTACCAGGTGGCCTGGATTTTCAGGCCTATCACCCGCCGAATGCGACGGGCCCTCATTGGCTTGGCAACAGCCATGCTAAGTGGGAGGCACGTTACCGACTTATCCGAAGACAACGGTCTCTACCGGAGACGCAGCGGCTGTAGATCCTCAGAAATTTCCCCTTCAAATATCAGGCCATGTGTCTCTGATTCGTTCGCATCTTTATGCCGCACGAGAAAACTCAGAGCGCCCAGGACCAGCACGATCAACACCAGGCTTTTTGCGGCAGATTCAAGACAGCGATGGAACACGGCGGCCAGTTCACGCGTGACAGGTAACAGCAAGAACAGACCAATCCAGAACACCAGGTGAACTCGGCCACGGCCGGGTGTGTAGGAGCAAGCGAAGGGGATCTTCCGTAAACCGCGCGTGCTCGCCTCGATGACCACGAGGCCGAACAGCCCGAGCACCAGCGTAAAAACGACGGATCGCCACCCTGTCCAGATTGCGACTGCTGTTGCTGACGAGAGAGCCCATACGGGTGTACAGCCGAACCAGAGCAGGAAACGAGTAGAACCCTTGCGGTATGCGGCAGGTGAGGCGAACTCCGTCATGCGGAAGAGCCACTCCGATTTAGCGGTGACCGGGAGGGCGATCAGTGTTCGCAAACCCTCAACGCCCAGGCTCACCAGAAGCAGGCTGGCCATTAGATAAGTTTCGGAAGGTCCTGCCGTGGGGCGAAGTGCAGCCGCCTTTATTACAGAGATCGTGGGGTGAGTGACAGCATAGACAAGAGTCGCCCCGACTCCCCAGTAAAACGCCAGGAGTACCCGATGTTTGCGGCTTCTGGCCAATGTCATGGCGCTGAAGAAAAGAATCGCCGCCTCCGATCCTGATTTCGATTGGAGGTAAGCAGACAACCACCCACTCCTGGTTCTGATGTCAGGCTGTTCCACGATGCGCCTAAGCAACCGCAAATATCCGATGCTAATCACGCAGCAGGCTGCGCCGAGGGCCACGGTCCAAGCGATCCATCCTCGCTGTGCGAGCGCCGTGGTTCCAGCGAAGGTAGAACCGTTGAGTTGCTGAAACAGCCCAAAGAACCAATAAGAGGGAAGTGCCGCAAGAAGGTGCTGATTTTCCGGTAAGAGAAGAGCCTCGGGAGATTCGAGTGAGGGTTCCAGAATGTAGAGGGCCAACAGCCCTGCAAGTGCTGCAGCCTGGATCCACACCGCGACCCGAAGGAACATCTGCCGGGGCAAGATCACGGAGAGCACGCCGTGAAATGCCAGCGCAGCACTAAAGACAAAGAGGCAAGCGATCAGCATAGTTCCCCAGTAAGCAGCGAACGAGCGAACAAGCCCCATTCCTCCATGCCCGGACGGAGCGAAAAGGAAAGGCCACACCAGACCGGTGAAGCTGTTGAGGGCTGCCACGGAAAGACCGAGTGCACCAAGGAGTGAACTCAGCTTTGCCGCGAAGACGCTCTGGAGGCGGATCGGAAGCGGACCGAGAATCAAGAGATCAAGAGGTTCAGGGAAGCTCGACTCCCAAGCAAGAATGTAGATGACGCCGAGGAGCAGCATCGAGGTCGCAATGAGGAAATGTTCCATGCTCCGTAGATCCTCGGTTGGCAGCCCGCCACCGAACAGGATCAGAGGCGCCGTGAGGAGGAGGCTTCCTCCTGCGAACAGAGCGCCAAACTGGCTGAGCAGCACGCTGGTATCCGCGCCTGCCGACAAGAGGTCGAGGTCCACGATGCGCCTCAGGAACACCAGGTACAGCACCCGGAACGGCGTCTTGCGTCGTGATAGGTCAAGCATAGATAAAATCCACCAGTGACCGGGCGACAGCCGGAGCGTCCTGCTCAACGGCGAGTTGAGCGAAGACACTTTCGAGACTTGGTGCTGCCATCATGGCTCGAAGGCGTTCTGCTGAATCATCGGCAACTACCCGGCCCCGGTGCAGGATGACGACGTGAGAGCAGATTCGTTCTACCGTGTCGAGTTCGTGAGAGCTGAAGAGGATGACCTTGCCGCGCCGACCCAACTCCTCGATCACGCACCGCAAGAGAAGTGCAGAACCAATATCGAGACCAGAAAACGGTTCATCCAAAATGACGAGATCCGGATTGTGCAGGAGCGCTCCTGCGATGAGGACCTTCTGTCGCATTCCCTTGGAATAGCCAGAGATCAGCGCCTCGCCCTCTCCGGAGAGACCAAACGCGCTGAGCAGTGCATCAATTCTCTCGCGGGCTTTCCTGTGGGCCAGTCCATGCAACTGGGACACCATCACCAGGTATTCCAGGCCGGTTAGATGGGTGTAGAGGTAGGGTTCCTCGGGAACGTATCCGAGGCGTCGATGAAACGCCATCAGGTCGTCCGCGATAGGTCGGCCTGCGAAGAGAACTTCGCCAGAGCTGGGACTGATCAGCCCAGTCAACATTTTCATCGTGGTCGACTTGCCCGAGCCGTTTGGACCGAGGTAGCCAGTTACCTCTCCCGGCCTTGCACGAAAGGTGACATCTTGAACAGCCGGTATTCCCGAGAAGTGCTTGGAGAGCTTCCTGACTTCGAGCATACCCCTATGTAGCAGAAGACGTACCGAGTAGGCAAGTCGTGTACTACTTAGGGTATGATTCCACGAGATGGCAGGCGCTCTAAAACTTTCCCATACCGCAGCCTTTATTCTGCAGGCGATCGGAAGCGGCTACGGCTATGGTTTCAGCGTGATAGAGGTCACGGGCTTGGCGAGCGGCACGGTCTATCCGGCGATGCGCCGCCTCGAAAAAGCCCAACTTGTCTCCTCCGCATGGGAAGATCCAAAGATTGCGGAAAAGGAACAACGGCCGCCGCGTCGCTA
The DNA here is from genome assembly GCA_963752655.1 of uncultured Acidobacteriaceae bacterium. GTDB lineage: Bacteria > Acidobacteriota > Terriglobia > Terriglobales > Acidobacteriaceae > Edaphobacter. Next base: position 129,061 of record CAVVZK010000002.1, on the reverse strand, counting down.
TTACACGATCACAGATGAGGGAGATAAGCTGCTTCGCATGCTGCGTAGCCGGTATCCACTTCTCGAACGCTCTCTTCCCACGGTCGCGGTGCAGCACGCATGAGATTCGCGGGTGTGTCACGCGCAATTCTTTTCTCGCTACTTCGATGCTTCGCGCTGCTCGTTCGGTCGTCGGATCGTGAGAACTGGTTTGCGGAATGGAAGGGGGAGCTTTCCTACGTCTTGCTTCGCCGTCATGGCCGGCCAGCGCTCCTTTTCGCCTTCGGCTCCCTCCAGGATGCCGTGTGGTTGGGTTGGGATCGTGTTCAGACAATGACGGCGAAGCGGCTCCGTTCTCCCTCCTGGATCATCTGCCTCGGCGAGCTTCTGGCCCTTTCGGCCTTCACCTATGTCTGCTCAGGACTGGAACCTGGTTTCACCCAGGCGCCGTTTGCTGACCAGTACGACGTCCGCGTCGATGCCTCGCTTTGTCACGCTGCTTTGCAGATCTTTATGGCGCTTGCAACTCTCCCAGCGATTACTTCTTTAGATCCGGGGCGCTACCCCAGGGACTTCTCTCCGGGGGCTCGTGTTCGAGAGACCGCTTTTTGGCTCTTCCTGGTGTCCAAGGCATTGATGGTGATCTGGACGTGTCATTTCGTTGGCCTCGCAGTAACCCACCTTGCGGAGTCGGCAGCGATTCTCTCCAACTTACCCGAGATATACCGGGCCATTCGCGACGGCTTAACTCCCCTCCAATTCCTCATAACCTTCGCGTCGTGCCTCTATGGTCTGCGCTGGGTTCTCGAGGACCAACGGCGTCGATGCCCCGTGTGCCTGCACTACCTTGGCGCGCTCCAGACACACGGAGGGCGCGTCCGCATTTTTCTCGGCAAGAGTCGGAGCGAGAAGTTCTGTGTCAACGGGCATGGCTCATTGATCGTTCCGGACTTTCAGACAAGCTGGCTCGCCCCACATCTGTGGGAGTTACCCAACGAATCACTAAGGATCGCCGAACGCTAACTACGGCCTGGGCTCACCTGCAAGCGGACTTAAGATGGTTCTCGAGAGTCTGCTTGACGGGAGTGATTGTCTCCGGCTGGCTTCAAGATGAAGAAGTGCTTTTACGTGAGTGATCGCTCTGTCCTGACGAGCTTTGGGTTGGCCAGCGGCGCATAGGAGAGGTCAAACGACCTGCACATCTAGAAGCTGAAGCCGAGGCCGAGATTGATGACGCGATTGGCAGAGCCTTGCTGGAAGTAGGTGTTGAGGGCGTTGGACCGGCCGAAGAGCGAGGAGCCGAGAATGCCGACGGGCGGAGCGGGGTTGTTGTGATTGAGGAGGTTGTCGGCTTCGACGTTAAGACGAGAGGGAGTAGCGGCGCTGTGGAGGTACCGGCTTTGGTGCCAGGCGGGGGAGGTGGGGGAGCCGGAGCGTCGGCGGGCGGCTTGATCTCGGGGCCGAAGTGGATGTCGCGGCCGAGGAAGAAATTGAGCTGGATGATGCCCGGGCTCTGGCCATAGTTGATGGGGATAAGCTGCTGGCCGGCAGATGGGTGAGGTGTCGAAATTGCCGAATGCGGTGCGGATGACGGATGGACGGGAAAGATCGGTGGCAAATGCGGGTCGGTCGTTGAATTGGCTATCGCCGTTGAGGTCATTGCCGAGTGTGATGTTGAACGGAGCGCCGGACTGGAGAGCCAGAAACGGGCCCCCGCTCAAGTGCAAAGGCAGATGGTCGTCGCTGAAGATGCCTAGGAAGACACGGTTGTGGGAGTCGTTGGAGGCGCGGCCGTAATCCTGGTGGGGATCGTACTGATTTGAGGGGAAGTTGCCGTTGGTGTCGGAGCGGCGGCGGCGGTAGCTGTAGTTGAAGAACAGGAAGAACTTTTCGCCGTCCTGGAGGTTGCGCGTTTAGATAGATCTGATCGTAGCGAAAGACGCCACCAGTATCGTACTGGTAGAGATTGCCGGTGTTACCGAAGGGGCGGACGCCGCTGTTTGGGTTAGCAGGATCGTAGGTGCCGGGCAAGGGTGCGTTGATGTTACGGGTGAGCAGCTGGTGAATACCGCGCATGTTTTGGTAGCTGAAGCTAACGGTGCCATACTTTTTGATGGTGCGCTCGAGGGTGAGGCCAGACTGCATGAGGTAGGGCGAGCGATAGGTAGGGCTGATGCGGAAAGTGGTGGGTGGGGTGGCGTGCGGAGAGATCTGCAGCGGAGGGCAGGTTGGGATAGGTATCCGGTGAGGTGAGGACAAACTGGCGCTGGTTGACGCCGTTCTGGCGGACGGCGGTGAGGGTGTTGGAGGAGGACAGACGGGCGTAGAAGAGGCCGAAGCCGCCGCGCAGGGTATAGACGGCAGGCTTTTTGTCGGTGCCGCGGATGCCGTAAGCGAAGCCGAGGCGGGGGGCGAAGTCGGCATGGTCCTGGATGTAGTTCTGGGCTTCGAAGCGGAGCCCGTAGTTGAGGGTGAGATTGGTGCGAGCCTTCCAGTCGTCCTCGGCGTAGAGGCCTGTATCGGCGGAGAGGATGGCGGCGGAGGGCTTGCCTGTGGTGATGTTGAACTGGCTGGCGCCTCCGCCAGAGGCGCGGATCTCCGCCGGGGTGAGGTGACTGTCGAGGCCTTGCACGGTTAGCTGATAGGCGCTGAGGGTGGAGAAGATGTATTCGCCGTTGTAGTTGGCGGTGGAGCGGTTGGATCACGGAGAAGGCGCTGCCGGACGCCGGCACGGAGGAAGTGTCTGCCGAGGTCGAAGGAGGCGTAATTCTGGATCTCGTAAGCATCCTGATTGTCGTTGAAGAGCCCGGTATTGTTGCCGCCGCCGGTAAAGCCGCCCTGAACGACGAGAGCTGGAGCGTTGCTGATCGGGGTCTGGCGGGCGCGGGTGCGAAGGTACTGAAAGCGAAGCTCGTTGACGATCTTGGTCCCGAAAGCTCTGAATATCGGAGATCTGCAGGGTGCTGGTCGTGGTGGCTCGAGTTGAAGGCCTGCTCGCGAAGAGCGAACTGGCCGACCCCAGCGTTGTCCTGGGTGGTGCGGTCGAGCTGGTAACGCGCGGTGAAGGTGTTGTTCTTCGAGAGCTGGGCGTCGAGGCGAGGGGTGAAGGAGATGGTAGTGGTAGGGGCTGGGGACGGCATCGGTGAAAGGGACCTGGCTGATAGCGGTTGGATCGAGCACGACGGCGTTCACGATGGAGCTGTTGTCGAAGTGGAACTGGTTGTAGGAGGCGCTGTAGGAGAGATTTCTTCTTGATGATGGGGCCGCTGAGGTCGCCGTTTAGATAGGTGGTGTAGAAGGGCTGAGCAAGGGTGGAGTAGGGATTGCGAGAGTCGAAGGAGGAGTCGCTTCCCTGGATGAAAAAGTCGCCGTGCAGATCGTCGGAGCCGGGTTTGGTGAAGATCTCGATGCGTCCGTTGCCCGACCGTGTCGTACTGGGCGGAGTAAGGATTCTGGTTGAGGCGTATCTCGCGGATGGAGGACTTAGGTGGGATCTTCCCGCCGGAGAAGCCGTCGACGAAGATCTGGCCGCCCGTATCGCCTAGACCGCCGGACATGCCCTGGAGCTGCTGGGTGAGGAGAGAGCTGTTGTCGGAAAGGAGGCCAATTGCCGCACCCTTGATGACGGTGGCGTCACCGTTGTGGGAGGGGTCAAGGGTGGCGCTGTCAGGGCCCGACGTTTACCTCCTGCCGCTGCGTCTCCAGATGGCAGCGCTACATTGATTGAGCGGCGCTGGTTGGCGGTGAGGGTGATCGGAGGGAACTGTCTTCGCGGCGAAACCGGGAGCAGCTCGCAGAGAGGCTGTAGGTTCCCGCTGGGAGACGATGGAAAGGTGAAGCGGGCGGCTTCGTCGGCTGTCGGTGCGTGGAGGCTGACCGTCGGCGGTGAGGGTGACGGTAGCGTTGGGTATGAGGGCCCCGCTGGGGTCTGTCACTGTGCCGGAGAGGCTGGCGGCAGGCGCACTGGCCTGAGCCCAGGCGCTCGTTGGTGCTGACAATACGAAGGCCACGTACAGGAAGATGATCGTGCGAATGGGGAACAAGCAAACTCCGCGGGGCGTAACGACTCCAGGGTTGACGGAGCAGCCTACCCGGATGATGGCGTGAGGTAATCAGATGTGGCAACGAAGTTTGATTCCGAGGCACATGCGGGACTGCTGGAAGACTTATTGAAACAGGGAGTCGAAGGCCTGAGCTTCCGTTCCTTCGGGGACTGCTAGATTACATCTTCCATGACGACTGGGGCTTGGGTCTGCTTGGCCGCAGGTGGTGCGACGGCTTCTTAGTGACCCTCTCGATGAATATCCATGTCTTGTAACCGAGTCATATTCGCCATCGAGCTCTGGTGGCCGGGGTTTTCGGACAAAGCGGTGATGGGATAGCCGGTCTCTCGCTTGCTTCTTGGTAGCAGCCGGACTCCACTTGAGAAGTCGCAGAGGGTTGTCAGGGCTTCAAGACGGCGCTACTCGAGGCCACTTGGCTGGTGGCGTTAGCGCTACACCTGAAGATTGGCTGCATCAAGGTTGGCAAATCCAGACTACTTGCAAGGTCGTAGTAGGTCCTCAGGATCGTTTCGGTGACGGCATATGGGAAGAGGCGCTTGAGCCAGCAGGCAAGGCGCTGGAAGGCGGGCCCGACGGGTAGCGCAGACGAGGATTTGGCGTATCGATGATTCGGAGGACGAGTTCCGCGATGCGGTCGGGGGCGGGGCCATCCTGTTCGTCCGAGGCCATCCGGCCAACGGCTCGGTCGAGGTTAGCTCGATGGCCGGGTTGGCCGACGAGGCCTCGGTAAACGCGCGGTTCTCAGTAAAGGCGCTGCGGTGATCTCCGGGTTCGATGAGTACCACGCGAACGCCCAACGACCGCACCTCGAGGCGGAGCGATTCGGTCAAGCCCTCGAGAGCGAACTTGGATGCGCTGTAGAGTCCCTGAAAGGGAATGGCGATGAGCCCTCCGATGGAGCTGATATTGAGGATATAACCGCTTTGCTGGGCGCGCATGGTGGGCAGGACAGCGGTTGTGAGCCTAAGAGCGCCGAGCAGATTTACGTCAAGCTGCCTTTTGGCTTCCTCCACGGAGGTGTCCTCGATGGCGCCGGCGATGCCGAAGCCGGCGTTGTTGATGAGGATGTCGATGCGGCTCTCGTGAAGGAGGACCGTGCGGACGGCGCTGGCGACGGAGGCGTCGTCAGTGACATCGGTCCGGATATAGGTGAGGTTCGAGATGGTGGCTTCGGGCGCTCTGCGCGAAAGGCCATAGATGCGGATGCCTTGTTGTGCGAGCTTGGAGGCGCAGGCAAGGCCAATGCCGGAGGAAACGCCGGTGATGATGGCGACTCGCTGGTGTGAGGGGTTCATTTCGTCGATCCTCCTATGTGGTAGAGAAACTAGCGCAGCCGTGGGAAACTGAAGCGCTCTGGATTCGTCGCATGAGGCGTGCTGAATTTGTAGTCCACGAAGGAGATGCATTCCCCACCCATGCAGTTCCAGTGTCCGACGAGCCGACTATCGTGACTATGGCCAATACGCTGACACGCATTGGTTGGGCCGTGCTGTCGAGTGGCCATGAGTGCAGGCCCTTCCGTTCGATCCCGCAAGCCCCCTGATCCAGGGGCCATCTCGGGCGCAGAAACGTTCTCCCACCGAGGTCTGCATAGGAAGCCAAAGACAACAGAACAGTCCCCCAACGGCGTGTCTGAACCCGTAAACGAAATTGGCCTCTACGGCCGCCTGACTAGTTAAGGAACACACGTAGCGCACTCATGCTGGCCAGGAGCACAGCTCTACCAAAACGCCGAATACATTTGCGCAGACGATCTCTCGCCCTCAACTTCCCTCCCTGTAGTCAGGCGGCGGACCACACATTTTGACCACAATGATCTCTGGCCTTTCTGTAAGTAACTGACCTCGATTGTATTTGTCGGTTTACATTTGGCGGCTTATCAAGCCGACGCACATCTTTTATCGAGATGGGCCTTGGTTGTAGGACCGGGGATTACCCAATGGTCCAGCGGCTTCGCTGAAGGATCTTGTCCGCCGGGCGATACCTGTCGCCTGTCACTTGGAGTCGCGCAATTCTTCTCACGCATTGCGGCGTAAGCGCGTCAGGACCGTCTCGCCTCATGCTGATCATTTCATCGGGTCCATGCGTGCGGTCTCGACCACAGCAGGATTGAGCTGAGGCAAAGCCGTTGATCTGAGCCAAACGTTCCACTTGCGTAAGTAGCCGCGTGATCAAGGAAGTAGCCACCTCTAATGCGAATAATTCCCGAAATGAGCGCGGGAGAAGGGGCTTCCATAATCCCTTGAATAGGCAGCTAGGAGCGCGATAGCAGCACAGTATTCAACGAGACGATATGACTTCCATCTTTACGACCCTGTTGCGTGCTTTGAACTCTAGCAGCGCTGATCCGTACTGACGAAACGCCCGACGTTTGGTCAGCGTCACGCGAACGAGGATGGGCTTAGTCAGTACTCCTTTAGTGGTTGGTCGAGGAGCAGTTTGGGGATGTATCCCGTCCTAAGGATCTGCTATATACGCAGTTGCCTATATGAATTTACGTTCGTTTTTGTTGATTGCTGCCGTGATCGCGGCTTCGCCGCTACCATCTCAGACCCAAAGTCCAAAGTCATCTCCGGATCCGTACCGCGACGAGCCGTTTGTCTTCGAGCAGTACGACACCACCACCACGATGAAGGCTGACGGTACCGGAGATGTGGTGCAGCATGTGATCGTGCGTATTCAGTCAGACGGCGTGGCGCGGCAGTTCAGCGTGTTGAGTCTGTCTTACGCGTCCGCGAATTCGGTCGCGACGATGGATTTCGTGCGCGTGCACAAGCCCGACGGCACCACCATCAACACGCCCGTCGGCGACGCCATGGAGATGCCCGCTGAAGTAACCCGCGAAGCACCGATGTACTCGGACCTGAAAGAGAAGCACCTGCCCGTGCGTAGCCTTGCGTCGGGCGACCGGCTGGAGTATCAGTTTCACACCGTCCTTACCAAGGCGGAAGCGCCGGGACAATTCTGGGGTGCGGAGCATTTCCTGGTGCAGGGTGGCGTGGTTCTGAAACAGAGTCTAACGCTCGCAGTGCCGGAAAAGACGTACGTGCAGGTTTGGAGCCCGAACCACAAGACGACGCCCGTAATGCGCGACGGGATGCAGGTGTGGACGTGGACCTCCTCTCAGACCAAGGCCAGCGCTCGGGACGAGAGCGGAAAGATGACTGCGGCGGAGGTGAAAGACCTGGACGAAGACGCAGATGGGCGCAAGCTCCCGAGCGTGGCATGGACCACGTTCCACAGCTGGGCCGAGGTGGGTGACTGGTACCGCAGTCTGGCAGAGGAGCGCCTCCAGCCTACCGCCAGCGTGAGAGCCAAAGCCGATGAGTTGACCAGGAATGCGAAGACACCTCAGGAGCAGGCAGAGGCGCTCTATCGCTTCGTTGCTACGCAGATTCGTTACATCTCGCTCTCATTCGGCGTTGGTCGGTTCCAGCCGCATACACCCGACGAGGTGCTGGACCATGGGTATGGCGACTGCAAGGACAAGGACACCCTGTTGGAGAGCCTGCTGCGCGCCAAAGGGATGACTACAGCACCCGTGCTGATTGGAGCCGGGATTGCGCCGGTACCGGATGTGCCGTCGCCCTCGGTCTTCAACCACGCCATCACAACAGTGGAACTGCCTGATGCGGCCGGCAAGCCGGAGCGAGTCTGGCTCGATTCCACCGCTGAGGTTGCACCGTTCCGCGTGCTCATGCCCGTGATCCGCGACCAACTGGCGCTTGTCATCCCGGATAAGACACCGGCCGCGCTTGAGAAGACTCCTGTGAACCCACCCTACGCGTATCACGAAAGCTTTGTCGCCGAAGGCACACTGGACGGTGACGGGCTTTTGAAGAGCCACATGATACTGACCGCAAGATCTGACAACGAGCTCGAGCTGCGTTCCATGATGCAACGGCTATCCCCCGCACAATGGGACGACGCGATGCAGTATCTCTCCGGGGCAATGGGCTTTGGCGGTAAGGTGAGCGGCACGGACATGCGCCAGATCGATGCAGCTGCGCCGGTAAAGATCGCCTACGATTACAGTCGCGAGAAGTACGCCGGATGGGAGACCAATCAATCCTTGCCTCTCTTTCCCGCCGTTGAACTCACCCTGGTGAGCGAAGAAAAGGCACCCGAACACGACATCGACCTTGGTGCACCGCGTACTGTCGAGGCTCACAGCACCGTGGCGCTTCCTGCAGGCTACCGTGCAGAGCTGCCTGACGCAGTTCACGTCTCCCGGGAGTTCGCTGCCTACGACAAGACCTATCGCCTCGTAGACGGGAAGGTCATCGCGGATCGCAAGCTGGTGGTCAAGGTGCACAAGCTGCCGCGCGACCGATGGACGGATTACCTTGCCTTTCAGAAGGCAACTCTGGTGAGTGACGGGGAGCCTTACCTTCGGCTGATTCCGCCCGATCACCTCAGGATCAACAAGGAGGGCGCGAAGAGTGCGTCCACAAAGCCGGCGAATGATGGGCCGCCGACAGCCGAGCCAGCGAACCCCTCAGACACGCGAAAGCAGCTGGCAGAGATCGCCACCATGCTGCAGCGAAAAGATCTCCCTGGTGCCCGCCGCCGCCTCGAAGCTTTACGCAAGAGCTCGCCGGATGAGCCTTACGTGCTGGGGATGCTCGGGCTCGTCAAGACGAGTGACGGGGATCTCGACTCCGGCGCCCGCGATGTCGAAGCGGAGATGAAGGCGCATCCCGATGACGACCCATGGATGGTGCTCGGACTGGCACAGGAATACAGCAACAAGCAGCGTTACGGCGATGCTGAGACGTTGCTGAGCAAGTACGGAAGCAGCAATGAGCGGATTCAGCAGATGCGCGCTTTCGTGTTTGAGAAACAAGGCGACTACACGCACGTGCTCGGAGTTCTGCGCGATCTGGAGGCCCGTCATCCTGAAGATCGCGGGGTTGCCACCCGGGTGGCAAGCACACTCTACGAACTGCACCGCAACGAAGAAGCTGCCATGGCTGCGAAGAAGGCGATGGATGGCAGTGATGATCCCGATGTCATCAACAACAACGTCTACGTGCTCTCAGAGACGAAGATCGATCTGCCATTTGCTGAGACGCAGTCGCGTCGTTCGGTCGAACTGCTGGAAAAGGCGACCGCCTCGCAGGTTTTGGAAGAGTCAAATACAAAGGCCTTTGCCGAGTCGGCGAACCTCGTAGCGTCATGGGACACGCTGGGCTACATTCTGCTGCTCGCGGGCAAGCCGAAGGAGGCTGAGCCGTACCTGCGCGCGGCATGGTTCTCACAGGAAAACGTCATCGTCGGCAATCACTTAGCGAAGACCCTTGAGGCGCTAGATCACGATGGGGATGCGCTCTGGATGTACCGGCTAGCAATGCAGGCGGAGCATGCCGCCGACGCGAAGCAAGACTATGCCGAAGTCACTGCGGCCATTGCGCGCCTTGAAAAAGCCGGGGTCAAGGCATCGAGCGGCGAGAGCTTTCCCAGGTCGATGCAGGAGTTTCGCAGCTACCACGTGAAGAATGGGGCGGGTGCGGAAGGCGGCGGTACGCTGCGGCTGCAGTTGAATGCCAACGGAGTTGCAGCAGCTATGCTCGTCTCCGGCGACGCCAAGCTGAAGCCCCTATTGGACGAGGCAAAGTCGCTGCGTCTGCCCGGTGCGGAGCCAGCAGGATCGTCTGCACGTGTGCTGCGCGATGCGGTTGTGTACTGCGGCAAGAAGGGTTCTACCTGCGATCTGGTCTTTATGCTCAACTCTGGTATCGCTGTGGAAGGCGCCTCGGAGTAGAGGCGCCGGCGGCCGGAAGCGAAGTCTTCGAAAGCTGGCCGAATACATTGCCGCAGACCACGTCTTGCCCTGGAACTACGTACAACGCCGCTGACCGAGCGGCCGTGCGGTCGGTCCCTTTCGGAAAGACCGAAGGTCCAGCAAGCGCAGATGGTTTGAGGCCGGTTGAGATCGGGGACGGCCGGCCGTAAGGCAAGCTCTGAGTTCGGCATGGGTGGTGGCCTGAATGGGAACGAGCTACCAACAGGGCCTAGGCAACCAATGGAATCCTAATGCTGCTGGGTCGACTCCTCGGATCCTCGCCTGCGAGGCTTGTTCCGGGGCCGGACTACTCACGTGCAATGCGCGATGAAGGGCACCATGAGCATTGCGGCCCCCAAACCCTGTTCAGGTCGCGATCTCGTCTCGGGGGCCGCCCAACTTCGGCTTGGGCGCTTGCATCTGAGCGTGCAGCGGGTGGGCACGCCATCGTCCCAGCAGGTGGAGGCATTCATGAGCAAAGGTGCACTGATCCGGGGAATGTTGGCTGGATGCGCGGGTGTTGCCGCGATGACTCTGGCCGAAAAACTGGAGCAGCAGTTCACTCGTCGACCTGACTCATATGTTCCTGCCCACACGCTGCAACGGCTGCTTGGGCAACCAGAGAAGAACGACCTCCAAACGAACTGGACCATGCACTGGGGGCAAGGCATCCTGCTTGGCGCGGTCCGCGGATGGATGGCCGAACGCGGCGTCCGCGGCCCCTTTGCTTCGTTCCTGTTCACGAATCTCCGGCTGCTGAACGATCAAACACTCGAGAATCTGACCGGAGCAGGTGCACTCCCGTGGACGTGGCCAGTTGACGAGCAGATCATCGATGTCGCACACAAGGGCGTCTATGGGTTCGTGACGGGCGCTGTTGCAGACTGGCTGATCCCGCGCAAGAACGGCGGCCCAGAGCCGATTAAGCCGTGGCTCGAGCGCTAGGAAAGCGTCGGTGAACGGACGCATTTAGCAACTGGTCGAAACATTGAAGTGCTCTTCAACTTCGACCCACCTGTTACGCCTGAAGAGATCCAAGCGGCGCCTATTTCGTTTGTTCTGAAGATCAGCGGGTTCAACAAGCCCTCAAACGCAACCAGGAGACACTTCTTTGTGCAGTCGATGCCTGCGGAAGCAGGATGGAAGCTACTGACGTGCTATTCGGAGCAGCCATCGTAAGTGGCCTAGACCTCTATAACGGAATTTACTCCTGCACCTCATTCGAAAGCTTTCAGCGGCGCCTTCTCTTGACCAAGACTGGTGTCCAGGGTCATCGTTTTAAGCTTGGCGCCGTGGTTAGAACTGGCTCACTGTCGTCTGCATCGATTGCTGGCTGACTCGATTGCGGCCTGCTGCCTTGGCGTCGTAGAGAGCTCGGTCGGCGGCTTTGAGGAGCTCTTCGCGGCCCTGCTGCGTTCGGTAAGGTACAGAGGTGGCGACGCCGCAGCTTACGGTTACCCATATGACTGACTGAGACTCAGGGTGTTCGGAGACCGGTGTGCCTGCGACGTCGACCAGGTGTCGCATCCGCTCGGCGACGAGGAGCGCGGTCTCCAATTCTGTATTCGGGAGGAGAACGGTGAACTCCTCTCCACCATAGCGCGCGGTGAGGTCCTGATGACCGCGCAGGGCCTGCGTCAAAAGGGCAGCGACGCGCTGCAGAACGGTGTCGCCGTAAACATGGCCGAAGACATCGTTGAGGACCTTGAAGTGGTCGACGTCGATCATGATGACGCTGAGCGGTTGCTGCAGGCGTTCCCCTTCCAACCACAAAGCTTCGAAGCGTTCGTCGAAGGCGCGGCGGTTGAGAAGTCCGGTGAGCTTGTCGAGATTGGATAACTGAAGGAGCTCGGCGTTCGCGGCGGCGAGTTCTTCGGATTGTGCAGCGCTCCGAAGGGAGAAGAGGTACGCGAGACGCTCCTCGCGCTCGAGGCTATAGGTGGCGGTCAAGGTGATAGCGATGCCGATGAGGAGGAGGCTGGCGCCGACAATCTTCTCGGAAGACTGGAGGCCACTAGCGCGAATCAGGAAGCTGAGTCCGGCGAGGGTCATCGTTAGGATTGCGGCGACCGCGTAGGGCAGCCGGATGCGCATGACGACACCGGTGAACAGGACCATGATAAGGACGCTCATGAGTCCGTAGGTCGAAGCGGCTGCCGTCGCGCTTCCCTCGGCGTGCATGTTGATCAAGCAGATGAGGGTCGCGCCGATGGCGACACTGCCCTCGCGCACCGATTTCTCCAGGTTGCGGCGCATTAGGAAGTTGACGAACAGGGCCAGTGGAGTGACAAGCAGCGTGTGGACGACTACCGACCGAGACTGGACGTCCCGGGCAAAGATGAGGTCCATGAGGAGGCAAACGTTGAGGACAAGGATTGCGAGAAGACCCTCAAGCCACAGCCGTGCGGATCGGCCTTGCGCTGTATCTCGCTCGAAGCGGTCTTCGAGCGCGGTGGGAAAGATGAGGCGGATAAAGTGTGTGCGCTGAAATCGTACAATTTCGCGGCCTAGAAGCTCTTGCGAATAAGCGGAAGCATTCAGCATGGGTTCCTGCGTATGGAGAGTGGATGGGGAGGGTCACTCGCGCGGGTTAGGTTGCGTCCAGCTCGACAATTCACCGAAGCTGTAGCCAGAATACGCAAAGAGTTGCTCATCTGATCGGATTGAGAAAAAGATATCCGGCTCCGTGTTCGCTTTTGGGAATGGCACAGGGAGCAGCCCCCGCCAGCCGGGATCCATGGGACTCCAATCGTTGGACATTGCACGTGGGCAGGCTAGCGGATCCAGGTGCGATAACGTCCTTTATCAGATGCAGGTGACGTGACTCTTGCTTGCCCTGAGACGGCGTTACTTTTGGAACCACGACGCTCGTTGTCCAAAGCCGAAATCTCCGGACAGAATGAGATGTGCCCGCCTCCACCCTTGTCGTGCAAGTTCGTCTAGATCTGAGCCACCCGCCAGGTGAATTCATCTGGTAAGTGCTTATATTGTGGCGTAGCATCCCGCTGCACTTGAAAAACGGATGTCCACGTGCTCGTGGCAAGAAGTACGGCGCCCTTTTTCACCGGAGGTGCTCTTGAGAGACTCCTGCCGTTTTGCTTGTTATCTCTGCCTGGCGGTCTTCATGGCTGCCGGAGCGATGGCTTACGCCGATACCTTTAGCTTCAACGTAACCGGCAACCTGGTGAGCGGCTCAGGCACCCTGACCGCTATTCCCGATGCAAGTATTCAGGGCGCCTACGACATCTTCAACATGTCTGGATCCCTCACGTACTCCGGAGTCACGAAGACCATCACTGGCCTGTTGCCATGCGCTGCCTATGATCCGAACAATCCCTGCTCCGGCCGTGGTCCCGACAGTCTCTTTTACGACAACTTGCTTTACCCTGCTGGCGTGCCCCCTTTGGGGATTCTGCATTTGGATTACCGCGGTATTGGTTTTGACCTAAGCAGCGGTGTGGAGGCCGGCATCTACGCGTCCAGCAGCCACCTGGAAACTTTGAACTTCAACACGGAACCGGGACAAGCTACTCCAATTTCTGTTCAATTTTCCGTCATCCCTACTCCCGAACCGACCAATTTTCTTTTGCTCGGCAGCGGTTTACTGGGTTTAGCAGCTAGCGTTCGCCGCCGGATTAGAAGCTAGCTCGATAGCGGGAGTGCTGGCAGGATCGGTGTTGAACCCTACTCGTGCGCAATAAGACTGTACTCGGCTGAGGCGACCGTTTCGCTGGAATACAAGATGCCTGATTTTATGGGCCACCTCTGAGACCCAAGTAAGCATAGCTTCACGCTGCCTCTCCGGAACCTCAGAAGGTGAGCTTCAGGGCAGCCTGTCCCACCCTCGGCGGTATGGAACCGATTGAGGTGATCGCACCGACATTTCCTGCGGAGAGACTTGTGTTTGGATTTCCGAAGCTTGGGTGGTTGAAGGCGTTGAAGAGCTCGAAGCGGAACTGCAGCGCGTAGCGCTCTCGCGCCTGCCAGTTCTTGATCAGGGCTGCATCAGAGGTGTTGGTGCCTGGTCCGCGCAGAACGTTCTTCGGGCTGTTACCAAAGGTGCCCGGAGCGTTAGGCTGGAAGGCGGCTGGATTGAAGTACTGCTGCAACCACTGCGCCCGGGTGCCCTGGTGGGCGTGGACGAGAACCCCGGGAACTATATCTGCGCGATCGCTGTACTGTTGTGCGCCCGAGTTGTTGTTGCTGCCTCCTCCACCGACGGTGAACGGGAAGCCGGACTGAAGCGTGAAGATGGCGCTGACCTCCCAGCTTCCGAGCGTGTAGCGCAAGAGTGGGTTCAGCCTCCGAAGCTCCGGTGTGGTGTAGACGAAGTAGGTGCTCGAGATGAGAGGGATGTCGAGCAGAGAGTTGCCGCGGTTGTAGCGGAGGTCGAACGGGTTAGGTAGCGCAGGGTTGCCGAACGAGATGTTGCCTGAGGATGACAGGTCGATGGTGTGTGACCAGGTGAAGTTGGACTGGAACTGCAGGTTATGGGAGAGCTTCTTCTCGATGCCGACCTGGAGGCTCTGGTAGTTCGCCGTGCCCACCGAGGTATCAGTGAGGATCTGTCCGAAGGAGGGGAAGAGCGTGCGCGTGCCGCTGATGGCGGGGTTGGTGGCCGAATAGACGCCGGGGTTCTGATCAAGCACGGTGGTCTGGTGGTAGCTCTCGCTGCCCACGTAGGCGAGATGCATGGCGAGATTGCCCGGGAATTGCTGCTCGACTGAGGCGTTCCAGCTTTGAGTTACGCCGAGCTTGAAGTCGGGCGAGAAGGTCGCTGGAATTGTGACGGTGCCGGGGAAGGTGGCGGTAGACGCGGGTCGGGTGTCGACCGAGGCGAAGGGCGGGAAAGGAGCTACGCCGTTGAAGGTGCACGGGCTGGCGTAAGGGTCGTCGAAGGAGATCGCACACGAGCCGTTCGAGTAATTGGCATAAATGGTGTAGGTCGGGCTGAAGGGAGCGATGTCCGCGGTGTGGTTGTACGTGGAGTAGGACAGAGGTGCGGTGAATAGACCGAAGCCTGCGCGGAATGAAGTGCTGGGAAGCGAACGCGGCTGGAAGGCGATACCGATGCGTGGCTCGAAGTAGCCGTACGTAGTCTTCATCAGGCCCGAGCTGATGCCCTTGTCGCCCGGGAAGACGAGTCCCAGCGGGGCGTTGGGATAGACGGTACTCTGCTGGCCGGGGACAAAGACCGAGCCGCGTCCGCCCTGCGACGCCGGAGGGAGGTTTGGATCCCAGCGGACGCCGGCAGTGAGGGTGAGGTTGGGCTTGAGCTTGAACTGATCCTGGGCGTAGATGCCGAGTTGATATCCGACGACGTTGGCGATTTCCCCGGCGCCCTGGGTGAAGCCGCCCACCCTGCCGAGGAGGAAATCCGCGAGACCGAAGCCGGTGGAGTTATAAAAGGACTCGATCGGCTCGGTGGGGTACTGCGTGTACTCCTTGGCGTACTGGTGCCAGATGTCGGTGCCGAACGCGAACGTGTGACGGCCGGCGGTGCGGGTGAGGATGTCAGAGATGCCGATGCTCGTCCGGATCTCCTGCGAGGGTTCTGTATATGCGGTGCTGAAACCGTTGGTGACGCTTAGGCCCTCGAGGAAGCAGCCCTGCTCGTTTACCTTGGTGAAGCGCGAAAGGCAGACATCCTGCCCGCTCTTGTCCTTGACGGCGGCGGAGCTGTGCGAGGACATCTGCGTCCAGAAGCCGGAGAAGACGTTGACGGTCTTGGCGTTGAGGACCCAGTTATGGCTGACGATGCCGTTGTAATACTGCTGCGGATTACCCTGAATGATCGTGTAGGGATTGAGCGCGAGCACGGAGAGGATGTTTCCGTTGATGGTGCCTGCGGGCTGGTTGAAGTAGTTGACGTAGGCACGCGCGACAAGGTGCTGCCGGTCGTTGATGACCCAGTCGAGTTTGCCTGTGCCCTCATCGAACTGCTGCTTGATGGCGCCGCTCTGATAGTTGACCTGGCCTGTCGCGGGGTCCTGGCCGAGGGGCAGAGCTGTCTTCGCAATGGCCAGGGCAGCGGGGCTGAACAGTCTTGGGTCGATCTGGTTGTTGACGAAGCCGGGTGCGGTGATCGTCTCTGGAACGGCGGAGAAGTCGCCGTTGAGCATGGCCGCGGTAGGTGTGTAGGTCACGTTCGTGGCGGCGGCGCTGGACGAGCGTGTGCCCTGGTAGTTCACGAAGAAGAAGAGCTTGTTTTTGAGGACAGGTCCGCCGACGTAGGCGCCGAACTGATTTCGTTTGAGGGAGTCGACTGACCCGGTGAAGTAGTTCGAGGCGTTCAGCTTATCGTTACGCAGAAACTCAAAGGCTCCACCATGAAAGTCATTGGTGCCGGATTTGGTCTGGATCGTAACGACGGCGCCTGGCGAGAAGCCGTAACGAGCGTCGAAGTTGTTCGAGATGACGCGGAACTCCTGGGTCGCGTCAGCGTTCGGAAACGGCGCAGCGAGCAGCAGGTAGGTGTCCATATTGGGAACACCATCGAGCAGGTAGTAGGTGCTCCCCTGTCGACCTCCATTCGCGGAGCCGCCGGTCTCCGTGGGAAAGGCGAAGCCGCCCTGGAGCGCACCGCCGCCCGTGTTGAGAACATTGGTCACGCCTGGCGAAAGGAAGACAAGGCTCGAGGGATCGCGGCCGTTCAGGGGTAGCTGCGAGACGGCGTGTTCGTCGACCACGGTGCTGATCTCGGCGGTCGTGGTGTTGATGAGCTCAGCACCTGCTTCCACGTTGACGGTCTCGGAGACGTTGCCGGGGTTCATGGTGATGTTGAGCGTCGCATCCTGACTGACGGTGAGCACGACACCGGTCTGAATACTCTTCTGAAAGCCCTGGTGCTCGACGCTTACGCTGTAGCGCCCCGGTGCGAGCGACGGGTCGGCATAGTCTCCGGACGCGCTTGATTGCAGCGTGCGCATCTGGTTCGTATCAAGATTGGTTACAGTCAACGTGGCCTCTGGAATAACGGCGCCCTGACTGTCGCGAACCGTTCCGCTCAGGCGTGCGTTCGTCGTCTGCGCGATGGCAAAAGGTAGAACGAGAGCAGCGAGCAACACCAGACTGAATGTGCGGAAGTACTTGGACATGTTCATGACCTTCTCCTAAAGGAAAACTCTCTCGGCGGCATGACGCGATCTTTAGCGCTTAGCTTTGCTTGTGCTGCTGAGCAGACGTACAGTACGCCTCGTGTACAACAGTGCGAATCCGACCAAAGTCGGACTGGGGAGTAATTCCTGAATCTTGTGTTGATCAGGGATCAACGAGCACACGTTCCTTCACCGGGCAAGGTGCAACTCGAGCTGGTACTGCGGGATCAGCTCGATCGCCGGCTTGCCTGGAGTCTTTCCATGGGACGCATCGGTGCCGATTGAGGCTTCCAGGTACATGGGCGGATCACTCGGCCAGGGCAGTACCTGCAACTGTGCCTGGTGACGAACACCCTCGTACCGTAGATCCTTGAGGCTTAACTCCCAGGGCTTGCCGTTCCAGAAATCATCGTCAATGAGCCGCCCATCCACGCTGAGCCGTGCCACATCGCCTGAGTAGTGAAGGACGAGGCGGGCGTCGCTGAGGGCGGAAGGGAGCGACTCAGGAAGGTTCAGGGTCCATGCCGATGCATGCTGAAAGGCGTCTTCGTCCGGGGCCTTTGGGATGGGTTGCTTTCGCCAGGCGAAGGACGGGCCGTACTGGAGTGGACCTCTCGGAGAGCCGGGGGAGACGGGGACGAGGCTGGCGCCGAGGTGCTTTGCCACGAAGTGAGCCGTGTAGGTCTTTAGAAGGGCTGACGTCCCGGAGCTCTCGAGAGATGCGGAGGCGGTCGGTTTCGCCACCCCGGCGAAGACAGAGAAAGAGATGTTGGGATCACCGTCGGCCTGAAGCGTAACAGTGTCCTTGTCGGCATAGAACTGAGCTGTGGTGAGCATGGGCGAGCTCTGTCCAGGAACCCGCCAGGTGTTCTCTGCCTGCTCGCGCGAGAGAAGCAGCAGGTGCACGTTGCTGGCGCCGGTTGCGAAGACCGCATCCTGTGGCTGCGCGAGGTCGTGCGCGTTGAGGTATGTCCTTTGACTCTCCACGCGGCGCGACAGACCAGGTGTGAGCTCGATGGGCTTTGCGGCTGTTTCGACCGCGAATTCGGGGTCTACGCCGGGGATGGCGAAGAAGCAGAGGTAGGTGTCGCCGCGTAACGTAAAGCGATGGAAAAGTTGGGCGGTGCTGTAGCGGAGCATGAGGCCGCCGCCAAGGTCGAGGTTCACGGGCCAGATACCGTAGGCGCCGGAGGGCAGATCGATCGGCTTCGAGGGTACGGCGAGAGTGCCCGAGGGGAGCTTGAGCTCGACCGAAAAATGTTTGCGAACGGGCATTGCCGAGCCACGGAGGTAGTTGTTCAGGAAGACGAAAGCCCTGGTCGCCGGACGCGCGTGCGGCTACGCGGGGAACGCTGAGATCGGCGGGGCCGGCGGGGAGCGTCGCTGGGAAGACGGGCGACATCGGGGCGAGGAGGCTACCGAAGTCGTTCAGAAAATAGTTGACCAGCTTGAGGCGGCGGAAGCTCGGACGTTCGCCGCCGAACTCACCGAGCGGTGCCTGGAAGTCGTAGGACTTGATGGGCACGTCTGTCGGATATCCGGTCACCTGGGATTCCTGAAGCGTTGAGAGCTTGCCTTCCGGATTACGTCCGCCTTGAAACATGTAGAAGCCGAGGAGGTTGGCACCGGAGCCGACAAGCACGGTTGGCATGGCGGCAATGTCATCGGCGGAGAGAACGGGCCGGCGGAAGTAGGTGTCCTGAAGACCGCCGCCGACCTCTGCCGTGAGGAAGGGCGTGCCGGCGTAGACGGATGCCGGGTGTTGTCCGGCGCCACCGATGATGCCCATGTTGCCGCCTATGCGATTGGCGGAGCGAAAGGCGTAGACCTCGTTCGGCGGTAGTTTGACGGGAGATCCGTCCCATGGGGCGTCGGGATATCCGCCGAAGACGGGCAGAACGGCGTCGAGCGGGATCGCTGCTCCGTCCCAGCCGGTCACGGTGTAGAGAGGCACATCGAGGCCGGCGGCCAGGGCGATCTGCTTGAGCGTGCGAATGTGTTCGGCGCCGCTGCCCGGCTTGCCATCGCCGCGGTACTCGTTTTCGAGTTGAACCCCGATGACCGGGCCGCCCTCCTTCCAAAGGTCACCGCGGAGCTGGTTGGCGATCTGCCCGAAGAGGCTCGTGACCTCGGCGAGGTAGGTCGGGTCGTTTCGCCGGGTTGGACCTTTTGCGAGGACCCAGTCGGGGAGTCCCCCGTTGCGTGCCTCGCCATGCGCCCACGGACCGATGCGAGGGTAGACGTACATGTCGTGCTTTGCGCAGAGTGCGACAAAGGCGCGGAGGTCGCGACGTTCGCTCCAGTCGAATTTGCCTTCGACCTCTTCCTGGTGGAGCCAGATGATGTACGTCGAGATGATCTGGACGCCACCTGCCTTCATCTTGAGGATCTCGGCCTCCCAGTCCTGACGGGGGACACGGGTGTAGTGGAACTCTCCCATCACCGGCAGCCAGGGTTTGCCGTTCAGCATGAGGTATTGCGAGTTGACGGTCAGGGTCTGGCCGTCAGGCCGCGTGCTGGTGCCGAGTGCAGCCTGGACCGGCTTCGGCACGGCAGCAGGAACGCGAGCGTCGATCGTAACCGGTTCCTGGGCGGGCGCTGCACCCGTACTGATCCAAAGGGCAAGCAGGAGTGGGAGAAGACGAGCGGCATTCGTTGAGTGGTGCGGATGTTTCGGCTCGGGCGAGGAGGTCAGGTTCGGCACCGGACGACTCTATCGAATACGCATGGCACGCGAATCCGACCAAAGTAGGACTGGTTGAAGATCGTTGAAGCGCGACGAAAAGCTGCTGGATCAGAGGTGAGCGAGGCCACGCTTGAGAGCGCTAATCACAGCCTGTGTGCGGTCTGTCACCTCAAGCCGCTGCAGGATCACGCTGACGTGTGACTTGACGGTGGCTTCCTTGATGGAGAGCTCCTCAGCGATCTCGCGATTACTTCGCCCGCGCACCAGAAGGGCCAGGACCTCACGCTCGCGTGCGCTCAGTTCGCCATCAGGCTGCCTGGAAGAGAGAGCAGATGTCACCGGGGCGGGCAGAAAGCGACGGCCGGCGTGCACGCGGCGCAGGGCGTCAATGAGGCTCTGGTGCGGCATGCCCTTGATCAGGTATCCCATCGCGCCGGCTTCGAGGGCCTGGTAGATATCCTCGTCCCCTTCATAGGTCGTGAGCACAACAATGCGTGCGCGAGGCTGCAATCGCAGTATCTTGCGAATTGCGTCAACGCCGCTGCCGTCCGGGAGCGACAAATCCATCAGGGTCACATCAGGCCGGTGCTCCTGAAACAGGCGAACGGCGTCGAAAGCGGTTCCAGCCTGCGCGACGACGGTCATATCCGCACACCCCTGGATGATAGCGATGACGCCGAAGCGGAGGATGGGATGGTCATCCACGACAAGGACACGAATGTCAGAGGCGCTATCTGGCAAGGTCGATCTCTGGTGCGTCTCGGAGCTCATAGTGGAGCGGAGTCTCCCGACTTTGGAGATACCAGGTTGCTGCGGCGTACCGTTGCTCGAACGAGCGTGCCTTTTCCTGTCTCGCTCACAAGGCTGAACTCACCCTTCATCCGCTCGATGCGCTCCCGCATACCGGCTATGCCGTAGTGTAGCGCGGTGTCCGCGCGCGTGAGCTCCGGTCGAAATCCGATACCGTCATCCCGGATCTCGATCGACACACTCTGAGGAAATGAATGCAACGAGACGTCCACATGCTCGGGCGCGCCGTGGATGGCCGCGTTGTAGACTGCTTCGCGAACAACCATCAACAGTTCGCGCGCCGCGAAGTCCCCTATAGGCAGGTTCGTGCCTTCCGTCCGACAGACAACCTCGGTCGATAGATCCTGGCGAACCTGGGCCGCGAGGCGCTCTAAACGCAAGGGAAGATCATCGCAGATCTGGTTGTTGTTGCGCAGGTTCCACACTGCCTGACGCGCCTCGTCAATGGTGGAGCGGACCTGGGTCCGAGCATGCTCAAGAAGATCCTCCCGAAGCGGTTGGCTGGCGGAGTCGAGGCTCGACATGGCTTCGAGCAGAGCGGAGACTCCGGTACAGCCCTGGATAACGGTGTCATGCATTTCTCGAGCCAGGCGACTGCGTTCGTCGGTCACGGCAGCGAAGCGTAGGTGGATCTGCCGCATCCGGGAGGCATAAATGATCCATGTAAGTAACGCGGAGGCGAGCACACAGACGGCAAGAAACCACAGGGTGGAGTAGAAGTGGCGCTGGATGTGTACGGCGAAGGAGTCCTCGGATACACGGTTGGGCCGATCGGCCTCGAACACCTGGACATGGAAACGGTACGGGCCAGCGGGCAAGCTTGTATAAGAAGCGACCCGGCTCGCGCCGGCGTCGATCCAACCGTGGTCGAGCCCTTCCAGGCGGTAACGAAAACGGACGCCGGACTGAGGCCGAAGGAGCAGCGGAGCGAACGAGATCTCAAGTCGTGTGAGCGAAGGCGGCAAGACGAGCTCGGCTGATGCCGGGTCGAGCGATTGCCCGTTTGCCAGGATGCTGGTGATTTCGACCCGAGGCGCCTGGTGATCAAGCTGCCCCGCGTCCGCTGCTCCCACTGCACCCCGCGTGCTCGGAAACCAGACTGCCCCGTGTGGGTCGACCACGCCCGAGGGCTGGCGACCTCCGTACATCTGCGTGCCTGAAGCCCCCTCGGGAAGGTCGTACACCGTTGTGCCGAGATATCCGCTCTCTTCCGGCGATCGCCGGTCGATCGAGAAAGACGAGAGGCCCGCTGGTCCACTGATCCAAATACGTCGGCCTGCGCCTTCAAGCAACTGGTAGATGCTGTCGCTCGAAAGGCCCTGCGACGTTGTGAAGTGTTCGAGCCCGGTTGTCGTCTGGTGATAAAGACCGTGGTCGCGTGTGCCGAACCAGAGCGAACCGTCGCTCGCCTCGAGCATGGACCACACTTTCTCGCGTGCGAGGGCAGAGGTCACGCTGTCCTGGACGAAGCGGCCCCGATGCCAATGCGAGAGCCCACGTTCCGTGCCGATCCAGACATCCCCCGTTCGATCCTCGAGGAGGCATCTCGTGCTGAAGTACGCGAGACCATCGATCATGCGCAGGTTTTCCACGTGCTCGCCGCGAATGCGTGTGACTCCCTCGTCGGTTGCAATCCACAGCGTGCCATCCATGGCCTCGAGAAAGCCTCGAACGAAGTTGTTGACCAGGCGCGACGGTGCAAGGAAGTGAAGGAGACCAGAGGATGTCTGGTGGTACACGCCTCGGCCATCCGTCCCGAACCAGAGCGTTCCTGCGCGATCTCGGAAGATGTTGCGAATAGGAACGTCTCTCAGCCCGGGGAAGTCATAGGGCGCAGCGACTCCATCCTGGATGTGGTACACGCGGCTCGAGACCGCCCAGAGTGCATCGCCGCGATCGTTCGAGATGGTGGCGAAGTCCGGTGCGGTGTCGCCGGGCAGAGGGATGACCCGGATCGGTGTGTGGCGCATGCGGAAGAGGCCGTCCTGACTCCCGATCCAGAGCTGATGCGAATCATCCTCAAACAGGGCCAGGACTGTGTTGATCGCTCCCTGCCCTGTCGCGTCGACCCGGGTGAACTTCTCCTGCGCACCCCCCATGTAGACTCCATGGCCAATGGTGCCCACCCAAAGGAGGCCATCCGAGGTTTGGCGCATCGTTCTCACCGTCCCCGCAACACCCGTCACACGCTTGAAGCGTCCATCGACCAAGTGATCGAGGCCCCCTACCGTGCCGATCCAGACCGTGTGATCCGTGGTTTCGAGCATGCTCTTGATGCGGTTTTCGCTGAAGGCTCCGGGCAAGGTGTACTGGACCACGCCACTCGTATCAGGGTGGGAGGTAGTCGAAGGTGAAAACACCAGGAGCTTCGAGCCGCCAACCCAGATGCGACCCGAGCTGTCCTCCATCAGCGCATGGACGCTGAGGGGAGGGCCAAACCGGGCAGTGTCTACCTGCTGAGCCCGATCACCTTCTATCCAGAAGAGTCCATTGTCTGTGCCGACCCAGATGCGGCCGCTATGATCTTCCACAAGGGCGCGAACGAACCCGTCGGTGAGTCCCTCCGGTGTGGAGAACGCCTTGGCCTTTCCATCGCGGAGGTGGAACAGTCCTGAGCCTTCGGTGCCGTACCAGAGACTTCCGTCCTTCGCGGCAAGGATGGAGAAGATGCTACCCTCAGCTCCCACGATCGGTGCGAAACGTGCACCGTCGAAACGTACGCCACCCCCGGTGGTGCCGATCCAGAGATAGCCGGAGCTTGTCTGCTGGATCGCCTGCACTATGTTTTCCGGGAGGCCGTCCTGAACTCCCCATGCTGTCCGCGTAAACTGCGGCCTCTGTTCCAGCGAGGAAGCCTGCAGAGGGCTGCACAGTGAAGAGAGAACGAAGCAAAGGGCCAAAAGAAAGGGTACTCGCTTCTTTCGCAACCCAGAGCCGGTGCCTCGCGGGAGCATAGTCGTGTCCGGAAAGAGAGCCTAGGGAAACTTAGCACGAGCAGAGTCAATGCGATAACCGACAGTTTAGATCTGCGCTTTTCGAGAGGACAATCCTCAGCCCGCCAAAAGTGTCACCACTGGTGACACAAACATATCCTGAGGCCCTCGGCATCTTTCGGGACGCGTACAGCGTAGAGTCTTGGTCGAAGCTCGCGGCATCGCGTCGACCGGGATCGAGGGCGGGCCTAATTGCTGTGTGGCGTCAGCTTGAATACCGTTCCGCCGGCCGTCACGCCACCGTTGAGACCTCCTCCAGAGGTCGTGCCAAACAGGTTGCCAGCCGCGTCCTGGATTAGGCCACCTTCTGGGTCACTGCCGTCGGCGCAGTTCGCGGCAGTGCAGAAGCTGTAGAGCACTCTCTCGTGACCCGTGATGTCTATCCTGAATACGGTGCCGCAGCCGAAGCGTGGGCAGAGCGCGGGGTCAGCAGCACCTCCTCCATAGGTCGTACCGAACAGGTTGCCAGCCGTGTCCTGGATCAGGCCACCTCGTGGCGCACTGCCGTCCGCGCAGTTCGCAGCAGAGCAGAAGCTATAGAGCACTGTTTCGTGTCCCATCTTGTCGATCTTGAACAACGTGCCACAGCTGCCGGTAAGGCACGGAGAACCTCCATCGCCTGTCGTGCCGAACAGGTTGCCAGCAGCGTCCTGGATCAGGTTGCCGAACGGAGTGCTCCCGTCCTCACAGAGTGCGGCAGAGCAGAAGTTGTAGAGCACGGTTTCGCGACCTGTGCTGTCCACCTTGAACACCGTGCCCTCAGCCCGGAGGTTATAACCTCCTGTACGGGTCGTTCCATACAGGTTTCCAGCAGCGTCCTGGATCAGGCCGGCGAACGGCCAGCTTCCGTCCACGCAGTCGAAGGCCGAGCAGAAGCTGTAGAGCACCGTTTCAACACCCGTGTTGCCCAGTTTGAAGACCGTGCCGCGGTCGCTAGAACCTCCGTTGAATGTCGTGCCATAGAAGTCCCCGGCAGGATCCTGAATCAAGCCAGCAAGCGGATAGGCCCCGTCTGCGCAATTTGCGGCAGAGCAGAAGCTGTAGAGCACCGTCTCCACACCCGTGTTGTCCACCTTGAACACCGTGCCGCGGTTCTTAGCCCCACCGTATGTGGTCGTGCCATACAGGTTGCCCGCAGCGTCCTCGATCAGGCCGGACTCCGGACGGTCTCCGTCCGCGCAGTTCGCGGCAGAGCAGAATCTGTGGAGCACTGTTTCGTGACCCGTGTTGTCCAGCTTGAACACCGTGCCGGCGCTGTATCGGCTAGAACCTCCACTCGCTGTCGTGCCATACAGGTTGCCGGCAGCATCCTGGATGAGACCAGCCGACGGAGCACTCCCGTCGGCGCAGTTCGCGGCAGAGCAGAAGCTGTAAAGCACGCTTTCGCTGTAGGTGGTACCGACGCCCGTTCCATCCATTGGGAAAACGACCGGACCGAGGTTGGTGGACAGTTGGAGACTCCCGGTTGCGGCGGCGCTTACCGTTGGCGCGTACTGGACGGTAAAGACGCAGGAGGCCCCGGCTGCGAGCATCACGTCCGTATCGTCCATGCGGCATGTGCCCGGCTGTACCGTGAAGCTTGAAGACCCCCGCCGGTTGACGTACGTTACCGGCTCGGTAGTGTAGTTCGTTGCGGTGAAGCTGAGGGTCGGGCTCGTCGTGCCCAGGGGAACCGAACCGAAGGCTGCCCGGGAGGGCCCAATCACAAGCGCCGCTCCCGTTCCGTTCATCGGAAGGTCAAAGATGCCCGACGAGGTTTGAATCGACAGCGTACCGCTAACAGGTCCCGCCGCAGTCGGTTGGAAGATCGCCGTCAAGGTGCAGCTTTGGCCGGGATTGAGCATCAGCTCGCCCGTCACCAGACGGCAAGTTCCCGGCTGCAGGTAGAACTCCCCCAGGTTCGTGTAACCCAGATATTCCATCTTTGAAGGCGTGCCGTTCGAGAGTGTAAAAGAGATCGCCGGACTGACCTTGCCGACGGCGATGCTGCCGAAGTTTCCCGACGAGGGCGCGATCGCGAGTTTGCTCGACCCTGGAGAAGAACCCGTTCCACTCATTGGCAAAACGACGGGACCAAGGTTGGTGGAGATATCGAGGCTCCCGGTCGCGGCACCGCTCGCCGTCGGCGCATACCTGACCGTAAAGACGCAGGAGGCCCCGGCTGCGAGCATCGCGTCGCTTTCGTCCAGGCGGCATGTGCCCGGCTGCACCTTGAAGCTTGAGGAGCCCCGGCGGTTCACGTACGTTGCCGCTGTGGTCGTGTAGTTGGTTACGGTAAAGCTAACCGCCGGGCTCGTCGTGCCCAAGACGACCGTACCGAAAGCCGCGCGGGACGGCGCGATCAACAGTGCCGCTCCTGTTCCGCTTATCGGAAGGTCGAAGGTGCCCGAGGACGTTCGAATTTGCAGGGTTTCGCTGACAGGTCCAGCTGCCGTCGGTTGGAAGACCGCGTTCAAGACGCAGCTTTGGGCGGGATTGAGCATCAGTTCGCCGCTCACCAGATGGCAGGTTCCCGGCTGCACGAAGAACTCCCCGAGGTTCGTAAGTCCCAGATATGCGATCGTTGAGGTTGTTTCGTTCGTGAGGACGAATGAGATCGCCGGACTGGTCTGGCCGACCGCGATGCTGCCAAAGTCGCCCGACGAAGGCGCGATCACAAATATGCCGGACGGCGTGGTCGCGGGCCTCTGCGAATATGCTGGCATGACAAACCAGGCAAGCAGACACAAGCAGACAATCGCCGTTGTGCGCTCGCGCTTCTTTATGCAGATCATGGTTTCTAGCGGGTTGCGCATGATGGAAACTCTGTGAACATTTCTCGCCCCGAGGTCAGTTGATGAATGGCGATGCACTATAGCGTGAGCCGATCCAGGCGACCTCTCGACCTCGTCACAGGGGCGCCGCGTTATCCTTATTTCCAGCCGCAAGTAAGAGTGCGGAAAAGACGAAAACGCTCAGTTTCGACCAAAACGAACGTAAATGGAACGCTGGCCTGTCGGTTATAGCTGATGGGGAAGCAGCTTGAAAAAACCACATGATGCTGGCACCGCTGCATCTGTGTGTCAAGCTCATTCTTACAGGCGTCGTAACCACAACGATTGGCTCTTCCATATTGTATTGAGATCCGTGGCATTTCGGGTAATGAACACGGAGTCCACGATCATTGTTAGGTAGAGGATAGGTGACACGACGGCGGCGGAGTTGATGCGGGGCCATCCTTGCGTGCAAGAGTTTGGTTATCGTTGTCTCACTTGTGATTTGGGCTGGTTCAACGTCCGCTCAAAAGGAGAGTACGATTGGCTCGATTCCGAAGTGGTTCGGAAGCACCGCAAATCCTAACGTCTGAGCGAGCAGGGCCAGAGCCGTGAGCCCCCAAAAGCTCTTCTCTCGCCAGAAAGATCTACTGTCACCAACCCAGACATTAGAGAATCCGACAGTGAACACCAAGAATTGCGATGGGTTGAAAAAGATAGTCCGAGATACACCGTAGTACGTGCTCAAATCTGCGCCAGCACCGATCACCGCAAGAATGAGCAAAGCTACCCAACGCACAAAAGCTGGTCTCTCGCCTTCGCTAAGAATTGAGAATGCCCTTTAGGCTTCTTGCTCACGTGTGGAAGTCTGTCTACCGTGTCCTCTGATCTTTTGGTTGGCAATCAAGTGGATACCCACGACATCTCCGGTTGGCGAGGGCGGGGGACGGGGCCTGGTCCACAGCAGCTCTTGTTAGCCTCCGAGTGGCCGAGCATGCATCAGGGACACGAGCCACCGCTCCTCGGTGAGCGCATTGGCCGTTATGCGTTATGGGATCAATGACTCCTTGACAACGCTGAACGTACAACGGCCCGTCACCGGCTGCCGAGGTGCTTCTCAAAGAAGTTCACGATCTCCCCATAGGCCTCCCTGGTCTCAGGCAAGCGGTCATCACGACCGAACTGTGCGTGCGACTGACCCTCATACACCTCCAACTCCGCGTCTACGCCAGCTTCGCGGAGCTTGCGGTGGACCCGCACAGTGTTGCTGAGGAGTAGGTCCCGCGTGCCGGTGGTCAGAATTGCGGGCGGAAAACCTTTCATATCGCCGTACACCGGAGAAAGCAGCGGGTCCCCCAGGTCGTGCCCATGAGCGTAGACCTTGGTAGCCGCATCGCAGAATCCATCGCGCGAGACGAGCACATTGTCCACCATCTCGTTGCTGTAGAAGCTGTCACCCACTCTCGTCACATCGGACATGGGTGTGCTGGGCGCGATCGCGCCGGGCATCGCGAGGCCTAATTGCCTGGCCCGCAGCATCATCTCCAGGACCAGCGCTCCGCCGGCCGAGGTGCCCAGGACGCCAATATTCTTCGCTTTCGTCGTCTTCAGCACATCCTGGTACACGGCAACCGAATCGTCCAGCGCGGCTGGAAAGTAGGCCTCCGGTGGCATCCGGTAATCGACCGCGATGACCTTGTAGTGGCCGAAACCGGCCATCATCACCGCCTCCTGCGTTCCCGACGCCCCGGGAAACAGGACATAGCATCCGCCATGCACCTGCACGAGGACTTTGTCGCGATGCTCCGGCGGAATCACGTCGGGTGTAAGGATATTGACCCTGACACCGTCCATGAAGGCGGAGGTCATCGACACATGCAGCCGCTCCCTCAACCCGGGAAGCTGCTTCAACGTTGCGTCCGCCTGCCGGTTCGCCGCCGCCCGCCACTCTTCCCCGGTACTCAAAAGCACGTTCCAGTCCGGATTAAGCGGGGCAGCAATAATCTTCTGCATTCCCGGACTGACATCCGATGGCACGGGCAGACTCCTCGCCGGAACAGACCTTGGCGGAAGCTGGCTCGGGCTGTTTTGTGCATGTGCAGCATAGTATTCCGGGCTCAACATCAGAATCAGAGCGAATAGCAACGTCCTACTTACGGCAGTCCGTTTCTTCAGCAAAGGTCTTCTCCGTGGTTCGAATTCTCTAATCTACGATAGCGCTCGCGTTGATCGGTGCTGGATGGCTCGATTGGCTCCCGCCCGCACTGTCGCGTCACATTTCCCGGCGAGCGCCTAGCGCTCGGCAAAGCGCAGCGCCGGGCCACAAAGAGCCCGAAGTAAGCGAACGTATCTGGTCTATGTCGTGTCGTTCGAAGCACTCGCCATACTTCGAGTTGACCCCGAAGTCGTGTGATTCATACCGTCCCACGAGCAGGTTTACCGCAGCGTTGTACACATGCACTTCTATCGTATTTGCCCCCGGGCTTCACCCGGGACATCTCCCTTCACCGGGCGCGAACAGCGAATCCGGCCGTAGGAGGCAGATCTTATGGCTTCTGAGAAGGCTAGCGTCACACGGGGAAAGAAACCCGTTAATGAGCACATTATCCCCAATGCATTCACTGGACAGTTCCAAACACCTGACCTCGTCCGTTGCGGTCGGGTGACGCGCGACGCGCCCGGTCTACATGGAGAGGGGTTTCGAGTTCCGCTTGGAGTGACTTCCTTGACGAGCTCTTTTATTGGCGTGCTGCGGAACACTTCGCCCTCCGCCCCTCACCTTGCTTCGGAGTACCTGGCCGCCCGCTACGGCCACGCGAAGCGGGACGGAGTCAATGACCCGATCTACGTCTTCGCCAAAGAGTGGGATCCTTGGGTGGACGTACTCCTCGGAATGCGCTCTTCCATGCGGGAAGGCGAGCAAATGCGCGCACCTCCCCATTTCCCGAAACGCGATGTCATCTATGAGGCTCGGAACTTATCTGTCTTTGAATATGATGGTCGGGAGTACGCCACCCCTCGTGGACCCCGAAATGTACGGCTGGCTACACTTTGACTACACGTTCGGGCTGGTACGCCCTAAAAGGGGACATAACGCGAGTCACTCCGGCTTATTGGAGGATTGGCAAACCGCACGTAAGCGGGGCGTTTATGCCAAGGTTGTGTCGATTCGCCCAGCTTCTGAATGGTATGGCGGAGAGTGGGGGATTCGAACCCCCGATAGAACTTTTGGTCCTATAACGGTTTAGCAAACCGCCGCCTTCAGCCACTCGGCCAACTCTCCAATGTTTCGGCTCCGGTGATTATAGCCTGAGACGTCCCTTGCGGAAACGGGGTCGGCGCTGCGTCCCGAGTTACGCAAAGCCGGTGGTCCACAGGGGACACCGATTCCATGGAAGCGATTGCAACCCGAAAGGATCGCGTAGATTTGTCGTGTGAGAGCAGACCCAAACGGGGTGTCACGAGGGCCACGTTCCGGGGCCAAGATCAGGCTGCTGCCGCTCATCGCCGCAACCTACTTCATGGTCTCTGGGGGGCCATATGGTCTCGAGGACATCATTGGGGATGCGGGCTATAAGCCGGGCCATTCTCCTCCTTCTGATGGTGCCGCTGTTCTGGAGCATCCCGACTTCGCTGATGATTGGCGAACTGGCGACAGCGATTCCTTCGGACGGGGGTTTTTACCAGTGGGTCCGACGAGCAATGGGACCTTTCTGGGGCTTCCAGGAGGCGTGGCTCTCACTTGCAGCGAGCGTCTTCGACATGGCCATCTATCCGACGACCTTTGTCCTCTATCTTTCGCGCGTTGCTCCCGATCTCACCTCCGGTCATCGCGGCTTCCTCCTGAAGCTCGGCATCGTGATCGTCGCGGCGCTTTGGAACCTGCGTGGCGCCGCGGCCGTAGGACGTGGTTCGCTGCGCATGATGCTGGTCTCGCTCTCGCCCTTCCTCGTGCTTGTCGGCATCGTCCTTTGGCGTCTGCTGCACGGCCGCTATCACGCGGCGTCCTCAGGCCCACCCGTGCATCTGGATCTTTCGGCGGCGCTCCTGGTTGCGCTTTGGAACTACATGGGCTGGGACAACGCTTCGACGATAGCCCAAGAGGTCGAGAACCCACAGAAGACCTACCCACGCGCGATGCTGGCGTCTGCGGCGATCGTGGCCTGCGTTTATCTCGTTCCGCTCACAGCCGTGTGGCTCGCCGGCATCCCCGCGGAGCGATTCTCGACTGGGGCCTGGGTCGACGCCGCGACCGTGCTCGGGGGGCCGGCTCTGGCCACCGCGGTCGTGCTGGCTGGATCGCTCGACGGGCTTGGCACCTTCAACGCACTGGTGCTTTCGTACACGCGCCTGCCTTCGGCAATGGCAGAGGACGGCCTTCTCCCGGCCATCTTCGCCCGGCGATGGAGCAATAGCGTGCCCTGGTTCAGCGTTCTCGCATGCAGCGTCGGCTGGGCACTTGCGCTCTCCTTCACCTTTGAGAGGCTCATCTCGATCGACCTTGTTCTGTACGGTGGGTCACTCGTTCTGGAGTTTGTTGCGCTGGCTGTGCTTCGCGTGCGGGAGCCCGCCCTTGAGCGGCCGTTCCGTATCCCGGGCGGGACATCGGTCGTCCTTGCACTTGGCATGGGGCCCACCGTCTTGATCGGCTTCGCTCTCTGGGCAGCCCGTTCGGAGCACGTCGCTGGTGTGCCTGCCCTGGCCTTTGCCGCCCTGGTCGCCGCAACCGGACCTCTCCTTTACTGGTTGGCGCACCGGCGCGGCCCGGGAATCGCCTAGTTCCCGTTCAGCGGAGCCTTTCCCCACCTCGTGGGTGTCAGGTTCTAGGGGCGCCCCCAAAAAGAGACGTGGCTCCTTGCTGAAGGACCCATTCTTATGTTGAGAAGCGCGAACTCTAGGCCTTGGCCAACTGGCCCTTGATCTGTTTCTTGTTCTCCAGGAAGTTGCGCTGCGCCTCCAGCACCTTGTTCCGCGCGTAGGAGGCGTCGCGCCAACCCTTAACCTCAACCCGCTTACCCTCAAGATCCTTGTAGATGGCAAAGAAGTGCGTGATCTCCTTCAACATGTGCGGATATATTTCGGAGAAGTTCCAGACATCCTTGTACCGGGGATTACCCTTTCCAACGCACAGAATCTTTTCGTCGGAGACACCCTGGTCCAGCATCTCCAGCATCCCGATCGGGCGAACCTCCATGACGCACCCAGGGAAGCTCGCGGCATCGACCAGCACCAACACATCGAGAGGGTCGCCATCGTCTGCGAGGGTGCTCGGCACAAAGCCATAGTCGCCCGGGTAGTGCACGGGAGAGTAGAGGTTGCGGTCCAGCCGAAAGACGTGAAGCTCCTTGTCGTACTCGTACTTGTTGATGCCTTCGAGCGGGATCTCGATCACGGCGTTGAACACTTCAGGTGACTTAGATCCGACAGGGAGTTCGAGGTAATTCGTCATAGGTAGTTTGTCTTCTCTCTTTCAGCGATTTCCTTAGGGCGTCGACCGAGAGCTCGATACATGCAGCGCGAGGGACATGTCTCAACCTCGCCGTCTGCTCAGAGCTCATGTCTATAATCAGACACGATGAAGGCTCATGTCTATGTCACCTTGAAGCGCACCGTTCTCGATGCGCAGGGTAAAACGGTCGCAGACGCACTCCGGCGCATGTCATTTCGTGGGGTAGCCGATGTGCGTCAGGGCAAGTATTTCGTACTTACTTTCGACGACGGGATGGACATGAACACGGCGCGCACCGAGGTAGAACGCATTGCGCGAGAGGTGCTGACCAATCCCGTCATAGAAGAGTTCACTCTCGACCTCGTGCCGTAGGGCCAGAGCGGCCTGAGCTTCCGCGTTGTCAACACCGAACCACGTTCCTGGTTTACGGAAGAGCTCGAAAGCCGGTCGAATGCTACGCTCGAAGAGGAGCGACTTGCCCTTTGAACCCTCTTGCCACCTCGATCGATTTTGCGACCAGTACACTCGCACCCGAGCCCGGGATGAGCTCGGGAAGCCGCTTCGTACGAGCCTGCCTCCGCCAGCCAGTCGATCGAACCCCGGTCTGGTTCCTACGGCAGGCGGGCCGCTACATGCCCGAGTACATGGCCGTCCGCAAGCATCATTCGCTGCTCGACATCTGCCGCACACCGGACGTTGCCTCCGAGGTGACAATCACGGCCGCTGAGCGCCTCGGCGTCGACGCCGCAATCATCTTCGCCGACCTCCTTCTGCCCTTTACGCCCATGGGTGTCGACTTTGAATTCCTCCCGGGCGAAGGCCCTGTCGTCCATCAACCCATCCGCACCCTCGAGCAGGTCATGTCGCTCCGCACCGACCGGATCGACGAACTTTCCTACGTGAGTCGGGCCATAGAGAAAGTAGCAGCGCACTTCGGCAGCCCACGTCCTTCCGCGGGTGCGGACAGCGATGGTGCGGGGGAACAGCTTGGCATCATCGGCTTCTGCGGCGCGCCGTTTACTCTTGCGAGCTACATGATCGAGGGGGGCAGCTCGCGGAACTACATCGAGACCAAACGTCTCATGTACGCCAGCAGCGTTCCCGGCTCACCCGAGGCCAGGGCCTGGCCCCTGTTGATGGAGAAGCTCATCACTGTTCTAACCGGCTATGTGCAGCAGCAGGTTGAGGCGGGCGCGGATGTTATCCAGATCTTCGACTCGTGGGCCGGTGCTCTTTCAGTGAGTGATTACAGCCAGTTCTGCCTCAAGCCCACAACCGAGCTCGTCCACTGCATTCAGTCCATGGGCGTCCCTGTGATTTACTTCGGCGTTGATACGGCCTCGCTGCTTCCCACGATGCGCACCACAGGGGCGGATGTGATCGGCCTGGACTGGCGCGTGCCCCTCGACGTCGGCTGGCGAAGCCTCGGGTACACGTCTTGCGCCGTGCAGGGAAACCTCGATCCGATCACGCTGTTTGCACCTTCAGAGCTCATCAAGTCCCGAGTCGATGAGATTCTCCGCGCAGCGGCTGGCCGACCGGGGCACATCTTCAATCTGGGCCACGGTATTGTCCCCGACACACCAGTTGAAAACGTCATCGATGTGGTCCGCTGGGTCAAGGAGTTCAAGCAGCCATGACAACGCAGACTGGCTCGAACAACTTCCCGAACATGGCGACGCCATTCGAGATTGGAAATGAGTTCGCGGTCCTGCTCCTCGCGCACGGTACCCCCGACGTGCTGGGCGAGATGGCCGAGTACCTCAAGCGCGTCACCGGCGGCCGTCCGCTGCCCGACGAGGTCGTCCGCGAACTCCAGCACAGGTACGCGGAGATCGGCCTCTGCGAGACGCCCGGCACCCAACCTCCGCCCCTGACCCGGTGGACCATGATCCAGGGCCGGCTCCTTGAAGGTTCGCTCTGCGGCCCACGCGTCTATGTAGGTATGCGCAACTGGGATCCTTATATTGCCGACGTGCTCGCACAGATGCGCCGCGATGGTGTCACGCGCGTTAAGGCGATCTGTCTTGCACCCCAGAATTCACGGACCTCCGTCGGTCTTTACCGCGGGGCGGTCCTCAAAGCGGCGGGTGGGATGGAGGTGGAGTTCGTGGCTGGATGGGCTGAGCACCCGCTCCTGGCCCAGGCATTTGCCGAGAAGCTATGGCCCGTGTGGGCCGAGGCGTGCGCGTCCACGGGGACCCGTGTGCCTGTACTCTTCACGGCGCACTCCGTTCCTTGCCGCACGATATCGACCGGTTCCGCATCGGTGATTGGCGCGCGCCCCGGCACGCCCGAGCAGGCAACCCCCGATCCCTACCCCGTCGAGGCCAAGCGCACAGCACAGCTTGTCGCCGATCAACTTCATGTAGTCGGTATGCGCGACACCGACTGGTACTTTGCCTTCCAGAGTCAGGGGGTCAGCGGCGGCCCATGGATCGGCCCGACGGTTGAGGAGAGCTTCAAGGCCATCGCCGCACAGGGATTTCCCGGCGTTGTTATGCAGCCTGTAGGCTTCCTGTGCGACCACGTCGAGATTCTTTACGATATTGACATCGCGTTCCGCGAGACGGCCCGGGAGTTCGGCCTCAAACTTTGGCGGGCTGAAAGCCTCAACGACTCTCCCACGCTGATAAAGGCTCTCGGGGAGGTCGTTACAGGCGCCTACCAGGCGGACATCTTCGATCTCGATTCCGCCATCCACGTCCAGGCTTGAGAGCCCGGTGCGGCGGCTTGCTGCCCTCCCTGGCATGACGATATGACCAAGCGCGTCGCTATCATCGGGGGCGGAATTGCCGGGCTCACCGCAGCTTGGCAGGTGGCAGAGCACGCCCGCGCCGGCGCGGACCTGGAAGCGACGCTCTTTGAAGCTTCACCCCGCCTGGGCGGCATCGTCGAAACCGTCCACCGCGACGGCTTCGTAATCGAGTGCGGCCCTGACGCCTGGGTTTCAGAAAAGCCCTGGGCACGCCAGCTTGCGGTCGATCTGGGTCTCGAGCACGATTTGATCCCTTCGAATGACAGAACCCGCAAGACCCACATTCTGCTCGAGGGAAGTCTCGAGACTATGCCTGACGGTATGCGCATGATGGTGCCTACCAATCTCGACGCGGTTGATCGGTCCCACCTCTTCAGCACTGCTGCCAAACAGGCGTATCGTGACGAACTCACGCGCGCAGCCGAGCTCCGATTCACCGCGCCTCAGCAGGACGAAAGCATCGCCAGCTTTACGCGTCGCCACTTCGGGGAAGAGATCCTCGGCCGCGTCGCAGCTCCTCTGCTCTCGGGCGTGCTTGGCGGCGACGTCGAGCAACTCAGCGTCCAGGCAATCCTGCCCCAGTTCGTCGCTATGGAGCGCCAGCACGGCTCCGTGATCGCCGGGTTCCAGGCCCGGACATCGGAGGCCGCCGGGAGTTCCATCTTTACTACCTTACGCGGCGGCCTCGGCACACTTATCGACCGGCTCACCGAAGAGATTCCGCCTGGATGGCTGCGGCGCAACACGCCGGTCGCCTCGATCGCACCCAAGTCACGGGGCTGGACTGTAGTCCCGCACACCTCGGGTTTGTCCGGCGCAGGCAAGGGCGCGTCGACCGTCTCCGAGGAGTTCGACGCCGTGTTCGTGGCCACGTCGCCGCAGGTCTCGCGCAACCTTCTTGGTCCTATCGATAGTGCCGCGGCCAGCCTGCTCGATATGGAGGCGACATCCGCCATCATCGTCGCCTTTGGCTATCTCGACGCGCCGTCTCTAGTGTTACCGCCCGGCTTTGGTTTTCTCGTTCCACCCTCCACGTCGCCATCGTTGGAGGGTCGCGCGCAACTCCTCGCCTGCACCTTCGTCGACCAGAAGTTTCCCGGTCGCACCCCTTCTGGCGGCCGACTGCTGCGCGCGTTTTTTGGTGGCGCTGTCGCCGAAAGGCTCCTCCGCGCCTCCGACGAGCACATCAGCCATCTCGCGGAATCGGAGCTCACCCGCATCCTTGGTCCGCTGCCCACGCCAGCACTGTCGCTCGCCCGCCGATGGCCAGGAAGTCTCCCCCAGTACGCCGTGGGCCACGTCGAACGGATGTTCGAACTCGACCAGTGCGTTGCCGCGTTGCCTGGCCTGACCCTGCTGGGCAATGCATACCGCGGGGTCGGCCTGCCCGATCTGATTCGCGACGCACGCACGGCCGCGGATCGTATTGCGATCTCCTGATCCGACCCAAAGCCAACTCACCCTAGGAGCTTGGTCGAAAACAGAAACGTCCGCGCCAGCGCCCACGGGCCTCCAAGATAGTTCCAAAGGTCCAGCCCCACAGCCTCGACGTCCAAGGGAACAAACTGTCGCTCCAACTGCTCCAGCAGAATTCGCGCTGCAGCTGGTGTCGCCTTGTTCTGAACGACAATGTGGGGTTGGAATGGCTGCCGGTCCTGGGGCGTCAGGTGCTCGCTAAAGGTCTCTGCCAGCCTGTGGTGCAGAGCCATAAGCGCCGGCGACGAGAGCCGGTACGCTACGCCCTTTCCCAGGGACCGCACGCCCGTTACGGCCAACTGAAACGACGTTTGCTCCCCCGCCTCAGCCTCGAGCGCTCGTACAGTCGCGTCATCATCAGGGAGGGAGTGGAACAGGCTCAAGTGCGCCGGAATCTGGTTCCGTTCCGGCGGGAAGTACCGCTGCCGAAGAGCCTCAAAGTGCGCCTGCGAGCGCCCATCGAGCCGCAAGGTAAGTACATCAGTCATCTCTGATTTAGCTCCCATAGGCATCTTCGTCCCGAACGAGTAGCTGGAAGACACTCGTGTGCCCGTCGATCCTTGCATGCCAGTACCTTGCTCGAGACAGTTCTCTCATCACTCCGGTCGAGACTACAATTCGGGCGGGTGACAGCGCGACTCAGGTATCGGAGCCTTCGCGCTTGTCATGTGGAGACTGGCATCGGTCGGTCTCGAGATACTTGTTTCCTTGTGCCGGACGAACGATGATAGTGATCGTGCTTAGAAGCACTATGAGAGGTTTTGGTCGGGGCTGCTGGACGATTTTCGAACACTTCTGGCCTTTGCCGGGGATGCTGCGTGAGCGATCCCCATTTAGCAGATTGCTTATAGACTGAAGCCAAATGGCTTACGGTACATCGACAACCCTCCGCGTCGCCCGGAACATCATTGATGGATGCGAATATGCTGCATCCATTGTTGCCGTAAGAAAGCATTTGACGCTGGAAGTGCGTCAAGACGATAAAGCTTATCTGCTACTCCAGGGCACGACACTGGAGTGCCAATACGAAGTGTCTGTGTTTCCCTCATCATCGCCCCCCATCTCGGCTTCTTTCAGGTCAACCTGCCTTCTACTGATAAATGATTCTCTACTTCCTTTCTCACCTGATCAGTTGGCGCATTTCGTGGATCAGGTGCTTGAACGATCAGATTTCAAAACGCACACAGCCGATGCCTTGAACGAGTGCATAGCAGACTACAAAGTGTCGAGGACCATATTGGTTCCGAGCTTTCAGGTGATGCTTGGGCGGAAACTACAGTTTGTTCTGTTTCTTCGCGGCGAGTAGCGCGCTGCGCATTACGAGGCTTATGGATCATTGATTCCAAAGCGCATCAGAATATCATCGGAGAGCGTCAGAACTCTCTTGATGTTGAACGCTCGTGTGCGTAGGTGACCTGCCCCCTTTTTCTCAACCATTCGTAGTGGAGTTTTCTCCGTTGTGTTGCTGGTTGTGGTTGGCGAAGAGACCCGGGCCATGGCCCGGGTCTCTTCGAGGGCGAGCTTGAACTCGTAAGGCGTGCGGTAGTCGAGCGAGATATGGGGCCGCTCCCAGTTGTACTCTTCACGCCAGGCTGCCAGAGTACACCGGACATCGTTGATGGTTCTGAGCCAGCTGGCGTTCAGGCACTCGTCACGCAGCCTGCCGTGGAAGCTCTCGACGTGTCCGTTCTGCATCGGTCGGGGCTGCTGGACGATTTGAACACTCCCGGCCTCCGCTGGGGAAGCTGCGTGAGTTCTCTTGCATCATCGTTTGTTCTCTAGTTTGCCCTCATCAAACAGGCGCATATACTCGTTTGCTCTACGTTCATACTCCTCGAACAGTTCACGATTCCTAGGTTGCCACTTGGGAGCAACTATATCGGGGAATCTGTCTTTCAAGATCCCGTCTATGGCGAACCACTCAGCGTGGTTCCTTAAAACTCCCTCAAAACCAACCCGTACGTTGACATGCACGATGTTCAGCAGTATCGCGACTGTACGCTTTGCGTCTCCCCACTTCAGATCGGGGCTGACGATTTTGCGCGGTTGGGACTTTATCAGCGCCCTAATCTTGTTCACATCCTCATCCGTGAAGGCAGCGTTGGGATCATGTGCGAAGCGATTTCTTAGCCTGTTCGTCTCTGCGAATAATGGGAAAAGATCGCTCCTGATGATGCTCAAAGCTATGAGTAAATCAACCTTTGTTAGAAACGGGATCCTCCTCATATCAAGGCGTTCGGATCGGGGTAGCGCCTGCTCCAAAGCCATATGAATTTCCTTCTCTATAGCGTGGTGACATCGAATTATGAGAGTAAGCTCGTTCGGAGACTCGTCAATAAGCTTGTTGAATAGCCGGTGTACTCTCAATGCATCAGTCATAGCAAACGCCCTAAACGTGCCTTGTAGAGGCCGGTTTAACAGCAGCCGCTCACATTTGCAAGCGTTCACGGAACGCTTCGCCGTAGATAGCAGCCCGAACGATCAAAGGAACCGCCAGTTGAGGTTGTCTCGAGGTTGCCGCCTCGGTGTGAGTTGGAGGCGGCTTGAACTCGTCTCCCGAGCCGGATCATTAGCCGTATAGGCTGGATGAGGTGAATGTTTCCACATGAATGTGAGGATGCTTTTCGAAGAGTATTCTCATTGCGTCGCGACTCGTTTCATTCCAGTCCGGCTCGGTTGTGCTAAAGACAACCATCAAGGCTCCCATCTTGAGGGCAAGATTGCGGTAGCGTTCAGCTGTCTTCATCGCCGTTAGATTCTTACCCGCAAGGCTGTTGGTGCTCTTCGCTTCGCCGATGCAGAGCTTGCCATCAATAACGCAACAGACATCAATTTCAAGATAGGTCTTGTCGCTCCCCTTTGGTATCAGCCGCACCTCGGGCCGGAACAGAAAACTGTCCTTGGATTGCAGTCTTAGCGTATTCAAGGTAAGCAAAGGCACGTGACCATTATTCTCCAGAAAGAGGAAGACCATCTCATCGAGTTTGTAGAACCAGGAAGGCTCATTAGGCTTCCGCCAGCTTGTAGTTTTATATTGTTGTATAAGCCCGCAGCGTAAACAAGTAAACGTTTGATCTACTGCCGCAACGGAGTGCCACGCTGAATCCGAGCAATTTCTACACAGAAAGATGAAGCCTCGATAAAACAGTCCTTTTTCTATGTACTCGTCGATGATGTTGCACGAGAGCGCGTCATCGCAAAGCAACTTGTTGATGCAGGCGAAATCGAGGTATCTGCGTCGATCCCTGAGGTAAACACCCTCCCCAGGTGCCGACTTAGACGTTTCCAAGAACTTCATGAGAAGTCCTCGATGCTTCTCTGACCAGAGCGCGTTGCCAGCCTCTTCAAGACCATGGAATTTGCGTATTGTTTCGGCTTCGTAGCGTCCTTTGTCGGAGGTCTCTGATTTGTAACCGCAATCATCCAAGATGATGCGAAATACCTCATTTGCGTCAGGTACATGTATTGACGGACGAAGCAGGTTCATCTCCATATTGTCCCCCCTGACCATGAACCCCGGGCACATGTAGGAGACAGAGCCCTTGCCGGCACGCACGTCGGCCACGTTCGCCCCAGTGATAGCAATCTTCCCGAGGGCTGGATGACGCGGAATAAGGTGTTTCATGAAAGTTATATCGACCAGCCAACGGTGTGAAAGGGGATTAGCCGGGTGGAGCATACGGGGTACTGGCGACTCTAGCCATCCCGGCAAATTATCCTTTACCAGCAAATGCGTCGTAATATCCCCCGTATTTCCGTCGGCAAAGAGTCTAGAGGGAGATTTCAATTGTTTCGACAACATCGCTGCGTCTAGGTGGTCAACTGCAATGCCGGTGAGGGATAAGCGTGGACGGATCTCCCCTTGAAGATCTTCAAGATCTGACCTCGATCGCGTGAAACTGACAAAGGACAACAAGTTAGAATGCACTTCTCGAGCGGAGTTCTCCAAGCATCGGATCGCCTTCATCAGCCGCTCCGGGTATTTGCCAGATTCCGGGAGGAACCAAGACGGAAGCCAGAGCGCTAGTCCCTGTTGCCAATAAAGGGCGTGGAATAGACAGAAATCTTCCAACGAATCACCTACTACTACGACAGTTGGAAGTCCGTAGCGTCTAGAGGTAGTGGTGGCTAGTCCTGCCCGGCTAAGGTCAATCGGAAAGCGCGTGTTCACTCGATTGCGCGGGCGGATCCCCCACTCGATGATTTGCCCTATATCATCCTTGGTTATTGGAACCGGCTGGGAAACTATCTCCAGATGGTTCATTTCAGTGAAGAATTGGTGGTCGCCAGCGCCGATTGTCGCCAACAACCATAACGACGGCGGTCCGGCGGCGGCTTGCATATCGGGAATGATTTGCACGACGTTTTCGGGTCTCTCGCTCGCCCGAAGGACGTCCGCAGCCGAAGTGAGTGGATGACAGGGAGTAGCGCCGCGGGTGATGTGGTGTATATCGAGTTGTTTGTCCGGTGCACTGTCGGCGAGCTGCATATCAACGTGAAACGGGGCTAGGCGAAGAAGAATCTGCTGCTGAAGCTCGGGAGATAAAGCCCACTCGTCGAGTAGTGCTTCGGATATTGCCTTCTCGATCTGAGAGCGTATCTCAACTTCGGAGATCTCATTCGCTGCGGCATGGAATGCGACGTCCTTCGCGACAAGAGCCTCAAACTTGTCAGGAGTCCTCATCTTGAGATCTGCTCCCGTCACCTGGTAGCTGTACAGAAGATCGGGATCATAAGAAGACAGGATGGCCCAGAACTCGTCGGCAATAATATTACCGTCGGTTGGAATAATGAGGCAATGCGAGCCGCCCCACATCTTGGTGAAGAATTCGATGATCCCGACGCAGGAGTGCTGCCAGTCGGCCTCGGCTGCGTTAGTGAAAACCGCGACCCGATGCGGTCGAACGCGCGTTATGAAACTCTGGAATCTTTGCTCAGTGGTGCTCATAGTGGTTTAGGTTTTTGCGTGTGGTTGAACGTTGTTGAAAGGCGCACTCGAACAGCCTATTGCGGTCCCGCGGACGGAAGGGCAGCTTTCTCGGGAGACTGTCTCTTCCATCCTGGCACAGTTGTGCACCTACGAGACAAGTGTCAGTCTGGCTCCCGAATCCCACGCACGAAGGAGATCGATGGTTCGTTAACTCTTCAGCAGTTTGTCGCGAGTTTGATACTCCTTGAGCCAAACCATCGTTTGTGTAATGTTCATGCCTGCGCGGAGCGCTCGGTGGAGTGCTGGATGCTTCCGGTGCAAGTAAGAGCGCATTGCCCTATCACCCATCGGAACGTTGCAGCCTCTTGGCGGGCAGAGCTTCAGCGAGCGCCAGAGCCCCACTTCAGGCACCCCTGCGAGTGCGCCTGCGAGAACCCGGGGATCGTTACGGAATCTTGCACTGAGTTGTGGGTGAGTGAAAGAGTCCTCAATGAATGAAAGTCGGTCGAGCAGCCTGTTTGCTGTCTCGCCGACTTGGCCGAACTTCTGAACGGGGAATGAGCTTAGGATGACCTTCAATTTAGCGAGGTTGAGCTTTGGCACGCAAAGCGGTTCGATCTCTGGCCAATACTGCTCAAGAAAGCGCACGAACATGTCGCGATCTTTGTAGATCTCGTTCGAGTACCTCGGCCTTGGCCCCCGCTTCGTTTCAGTGGTTTGACCGAAGGTAGAAGACAGGAACTCAAAATCCCGATCAGGAGATCTCGCTTCGAGGCGAGCGATCCGCGCCGCCTGCCTTTTGGTGTGCGCTTCTAAAGCCTTGATCCGTGCTTCTTGACCCTCGATCCTCTTTTCAGTCCTGACCCGATAGTGCTTCGCGTCGAATTCATCATCCCTGGCCGCGTTTTGCGTCGTGATGCGTGACTTACTGCCCGATTTGCGTTCCATAGCCTCTTTCCTAACGATATAGGCGCAATCTTCCCCTAAAAAGGAATTGTTGTAAACGCGTAAACACGTTCTGAAGGGGAAACGCGACGCTTTGCGAGAGACGATGCCAAACGGGCTAACTTGGGGGAGCGAGATGCGGTTCGTCTTGAATCCGGAAACACGGTTGCCCACTCCGTGCCGGTGCTGAAGGAACCAACACTCTCAGCAAGAGCCAGCCGAAAACTGGACGCTTTCCCGGCTGTTCCACAGGGCGCGAGTCTGCGCCCTGTGCTTCAGCCTAAAAGTGGGCGGGGTTTGGGGCAGAGCCCCATCAGCGCCGAAGGCGCTTTGTCTGAAGCTCTTGATTCAGCCGATATTCGGCTGCTAGCTGATTTCTTCCTCTTGCTGGATACCTGGGAAAGGAAGCGCGATGACACGAAAATCCTGTAGTGAGTGCAAGGGCGATGCGGAGGTGTCCCTTTGCCAGATCATCTCTACTGTCGGCCGTACCCCGAGATACCAACGATGCAGTACGGCGACAGCATTCTGTGCTGCCTGTTTACAGAGCCGGTTGAAGCTCCTGCGCCGCCTAGGGCTGCGCGGCATCCACCAGCCGCTTGGCGAGGCGTTTACAGAGTTGGCGGAGCGCTGTGGGATGAGCTTGAGTCACGCAAAGCGGCGGGCCAGCGCCGTTCCGGTGCCGCATGCTGCTGAATAAGCCGAGTTGCAGGCTATGTCTAATAGCCTGCAACTCTAGTACCCCATACGCGGATGGGTGCAAGCGGGATGGTCGATAAACTCGATCTCCGCGTTCCCCGGAGGACAGGGTTCACATCTTCATTCGATCGCCTTTACCCCAAGATTCGGGCCATGGAGAGGA
Source organism: uncultured Acidobacteriaceae bacterium (assembly GCA_963752655.1). Taxonomy (GTDB): domain Bacteria; phylum Acidobacteriota; class Terriglobia; order Terriglobales; family Acidobacteriaceae; genus Edaphobacter. Next base: position 86,474 of record CAVVZK010000002.1, on the reverse strand, counting down.
GCCCGCTGAGGGGTTCAAAGTACTACGAGGTTGCGGGCGATCTGCGGGAGTTCGGCTTTGACGTGCGCCTGAATCTCTTCTGCCGTATGCAAAAGTCTGCTGATCACAAGATCGAAGTGCTGGACGTGGGAACAAAGAAGCGAGCCGAGATCTTGCGCGAGATTTCTAGCGTCTTCGACACGGACCCTACTGCTTTGGGGGTGATGCGCGTGGATCTCACGGCAGATGTCGAAGACGTCCCCCTCAGTTGGTTTCGAGAGGCAGTGCGAGTGTCCTACAAACGCTGGAGGGCGGGCATCACTGGAGAGCGGTTCTTCGGGGAGATGGGTAATCGGAACATCCAGACTCTCTACTACGGCAGAAGACCGAACCTTTTCCGCATCTACGACAAGATGGCGGAGCACCATGCCTCCTATCAACGGCTTACGCGCTCCCTGAAGGACCAGCAGCCACCCCCCTTTGAGGATCTGTACGGGAGAAGAAGCGATGGTCCGGCTTTGACACGGGTAGAGCGTCAGATTGGGGGACGGGTCCCCGAAACACTTTCTACGCTGCAGAAGGTGATGGAGAGTGGTCGCGACTTCAGGCCTTTTGAGGCATTCAAGTTCGCACCGGGCGTTGTCGAACCTCTCACGGATTCCTCACTTTCGTTCGAGACTCGCTGCACGGCAAACTTTCTGAGAGAGATGGCCGCACGAGATGGGATGCAGGCAATCAGCTCCTTCTTGAGTCAGGAGACGAATGGCAACAGCGCTTGGGCGTGGAAGAAGTATGGTCCCTTTTTGCAAGCGCTGGACGGATCTCAGGGGATCACGGCGGGCCAACTGCAAGGCTTGTTCGAGGATTCTATGACAAAGCAGTTCGCCGTCTGATGTGGCCGTTGAAATGCTCGAAAGAGCCAAAGGAGGGATGATGACAGAAGCCGTGATCTACACCCGTGTATCGAGTCGCGAGCAGGAACAGGAAGGTTTCTCTCTCGATGCCCAGGCCAAGCTCTTACGCCAGTACGCGGCGCAGAACGGCATTCGCATCGTCGAAGCGTTCGAGGACATCGAGACTGCGAAGGTATCCGGCCGCAAACACTTCTCAGCGATGGTCGCGCGATTCAAGCGCGACCGTGCCTGCCGAGTGCTCCTGGTTGAGAAGACAGATCGGCTCTATCGCAACTTCAGGGATGCGGTGATGCTCGAAGATCTGGACATAGAGATTCGTTTCGTCAAAGAGGGGCAGATCCTCTCGAAAGAATCCAAGTCTCAAGTGAAGCTGATCCATGGCATGCACCTCGTGATGGCGAAGGGCTTCTCCGATAACCTCGGCGAGGAGGTCATCAAGGGAATGCATGAGAAGGCCGCTCAGGGGACCTTCCCCGGTCATGCACCCTTCGGATACCGGAACAATAAAGCGGAACGCACCATAGAGGTTCACCCGGAAAACTTCGCAGTAGTCAAGCGGATCTTCGAGCTTTACGCCACCGGAACTCATTCCCTCAAAACCTTACGGGGAACAATACGGAACGAATACGGGAAGACGATGAGCAAGAACAACCTCCATCTCATTCTGAAGAACCCCTTCTACATCGGTTCTTTCCGGTGGCGAGGGCAGATCTACAGTGGTACACAAGCCGTCTTTGTGGACGTTCGAAAATACCGGGAAGCTCAAGCCGTTCTGAAGCGGGCACAATCAAGCCCGAAGCATTCGAAACGCGACCTCGCCTTTCGCGGGCTGGTTCACCTGCGCCTATGACGGGTGCCTCGCTCACGGGTGACATTCAGAAAGAGAAGTACGTCTACTACCGCTGCACCGGGCATAGAGGGAAATGCCCGCTTCCTCGCTTTCGTGAGGCAGATCATAGCGCAGTCGCTTAGGAGAAACACTGAAGATACATTCAGGTACCCGAGGCAAGTCGCCGCAAATATCGTCTAGGCGTTGCGCCAGGATCAGCAGAGCAAACGGCGAGCAACGATCGTCGACCGAGCAGGTGACCGGCTCGAGAAGCGGCTCATATCCGGCATTCACAAGCCGCATGGATGCGGCCTATACGTGGACAAGCTGGACGGCAAGATCTCAGAGGAGTTCTGGGAGCGGAAGACGGCAGACTGGCAAGCATGAAGAACAGCAAATCCGCATCGGCGATTCTCGGACTCAAACAGGCGCGAAGGACTCAGACCGAGCCCTGGATGCCGCCAGAATTTTCGAACTCGCGAATAAGGCCTATTCTCTGTATGTTTCGCAGGATTCAAGCGAACAAGCCAAGCTGCTCAGAATGGTGTTTTCGAACTTCTCTGTAGATGCTGTAAGTGTCACGCCTACATACAGAAAGCCCTTCGATCTGATCGTCAATAGGGCTCAAAACGGAAGAATGGTCGGGGCGAGAGGATTCGAACCTCCGACCCCCTGGTCCCGAACCAGGTGCGCTACCAGACTGCGCTACGCCCCGAACCTTGGTATTGACGGGAAATACCGGATCTGACTGGCCTCGTGCACGCCATGCGCACTCAACCTGCTTCCGTACCGGCTCGGGTTAGTTTAGCAGAGATCGCGGTCTCATCGGGGCCGGCGAACGAGCGATGGCACGCCAGGGCTGGCGATGAGCCGGATGTTGGAATGCTATTGAAATGAGCTGATGGTGAACAGCACCTCGTGACCTTTCTTGGTCCTAGGGCTTTGAGTGCATCGAAACAAAGGTGGAAGATAGAAGGGGAGAGGTGTGATGGAGCGTCGACAGATTGTCGCGATGAGCCGGGAGGGTAGCGGCGAGGTGCTGGTCACGCTGGTGCGGGCTGAGGGTTCGTCGTACCGGCGGCCTGGGGCGCGAATGCTAATCGGGGCCCGCGCGGTTTATTGCGGCACGATCAGCGGCGGCTGCCTGGAGGCGGAGATCGTCCGCAAGGCGGAGTGGAAGACGCGGGCCGGGGCAGTGGTGGAACGGTACTCGACAATGTTCGACGACACGGCTGAGATCCCGTATGGGCTGGGGTGCGGTGGGGTGCTTGACGTGTTGCTTGAGCCGGCGAAGACGGCGGAGTATACGGCGCTGATGGAGGCTTTGGAGCGGGCGCTGGCGGGGGAGGAGTCGGTGGTGGCGACGTGGCTGCCGGGGGGTGGACAAAGGCTTCGGAGGGCGGTCTATAACGTGAATGGAACGCTCAGGTTTGCGAGTAAGGGGCTGGAACCGGGAGAGACTGAGTCAGTTGAGGTTGGAGATCTCTCGGCGGAGGACGGGGTGTTTGTGGAGCGGATCGCGGCGCCACAGCGGCTGTTTGTGATTGGCGCGGGGGATGATGCGCGACCGGTGGTGAGCGTGGCGGCGATGCTGGGCTGGAGCGTGATCGTGGCGGACGGGCGATCGCAGTTGGTACGCGGCCGAGCGGTTTCCAGAGGCAGAGCGGGTGGTGACGATAAGGAGTGCGGCGGAGTTGTAGGTGGGTGCGCGGGACGCGGTGGTGTTGATGACGCACAGCTATGAGCAGGACCGGGAGGCGCTGACGGAGATGCTTCGGCTGATCCGAGTCGCCTGTGTACCTGGGGCTGCTGGGCGCGAAGCATCGGAGCAGCCTGCTGGTGAGCGAGGCGGCGGGGATGGCGGGGCGGAGCGTGGCGGAGTGCTGCGACCGGATCTATGCGCCGATGGGGCTGGACCTGGGCGGTGAGGGCGCGGGTGCGATTGCGCTGGCGGTGGTGGCGGAGATCCATGCGTGCGTCGAGGGGCGGATCGGGGCGTCGCGACGATTGACGGCGGAGGATGTGGCGAGGAACGTGGAGCTGGGTGGGTCGTCGAAGTATTTGCAGGCGCAGTGTGCGCTGTGACGGCGATCCTCATCCTTGCGGCTGGGGGGTCGCGGAGGCTGGGCAGGCCGAAGCAGATGGAGAGGATCGGGGCTGAGACGCTGCTGGCGCGGGCGGTGCGGGTGGCGACGGAGTCGGAGCTGGGGACGGTGTATGCGGTGGTGAGTTCGGCGGCCGAGGTCGTGCTGGCGGAGGCGCGACGGCTTCGGTGTGAGGTGGTTTTGAACGACAGGGCGGAGGAGGGGATGGCGGCGTCGATCCGTGCGGGATTGCTGGCGGTAGCGCAGACGGCGGACGGAGCGATTGTGATGACGTGCGATCAGCCTGCGGTGTCAGCGGCTCACCTGCGAGCGCTCGCTTCGGGCGAGGGGGTTGTTGCGTCGATGTATGCGGGACGGCGCGGAGTTCCGGCTTACTTTCCGGCGGGGGTGTTTGGGGCGTTGATGGAGCTCGAGGGGGATGCGGGGGCGAGGGAGCTGTTGCGGGATGCGCGGGCGATTCCGCTGGCGCATGGTGAGCTGGATGTGGACACGGCCGAGGATCTGGAGCTGGCGCGAGAGCTGTTTGGGGGCACAACCGTTTAGAGCTGGCGGAGGAAGTCTTCGAGGAGGTTGGCGGCGACGGCGGAGCGGTACTTTGGCGGTGCTGCGGATGTCGTCGATGGGCTTTGATTCGCTGGAGCAGGGCGTTACGTGCGGCGGTGATGGTCCCTTCGGTGATGGGTTGGTGGAGAAGGGCCTGCTCGGCGGCATGCATGCGGATGGGGCGATCGGCGAGGGAGGCGGCGGCGATGCGGATGTCGTCGACGAGTCCGCTGTCGGTGCGGGCGAGCATCGCGACGGCCACTTTGGAGATGGCCTGGGCGTTGCGGGTGCCCACCTTGCGAATGTGGTGTGTGTAACCGTCCCAGTTACGGTTGAGCGAGATGGAGTGGATGAGCTCGTCGGGGCGGAGGGCGGTCTTTTTGTAGGCGAGGTGGAAGTCGCGGTAGGGGATGGATCGGCGGCCTGACGCGGATATGAGGGTAAGGGTGGCGTCGTAGACGAGCAGCGCGGGGCTTGAGTCGGCGGCGGGTGAGGCGTTGGCGAGGTTGCCGCCGAGGGTGCCGCGGTTCTGGTTGGCGATGGATCCGGTCCAGGAGGCGGCTTGTGCGAGGAGAGGAAGGTCGGAGCTGACGGCAGGGTGCCGGCGGAGGTCGGTGAAGGTGGTGCCCGAGCCCAGGGTGATGGTGCTCTCGGTGACGTCGATGAAGCGGAGTTCGCGGAGGTGTCCGAGGCTGAGGAGTGAACGGTGCGGGAGGCGGCCGGTGTTGAAGGCGACCATGAGTTCGGTGCCGCCGGCGATGGGGGTGTGGACGCCGGGTTCGGCGGCGAGCAGGGCGAGTGTGGCCTCGAGTGTGGGCGGGGCGGAGAGGGAAAAGGCTTGGGGATCGGAGCGCACCTATAAGATCTCCGCCGGGTCCATTACCTCGAGGGCGAGCTTCTGCACGGCATCGAAGATGCGGGTGTAGCCGGTGCAGCGGCAGAGGTTGCCGCTGAGGCCTTCCTGGATCTGTAACAGGGTTGGTTGCGGATGTGTTTGGAGGAGGTGGTGGGTGGCGAGGATCATGCCTGGGGTGCAGATGCCGCATTGCGCTCCGCCTGCAGAGAGGAAGCTTTGCTGGATTCGGTGGAGGGTGGGGGTGACGGGTACGGGGCGCGCTTCTCTCGACGGTGCTCCTTGCGGCGTTGCTGACCCAGGCCCTTGCTCTCGGCTGGTGTTGCGTGCGTGTTCGAGGACCTGCGGCTCTCCCGGTGATGCTGGATGGCTTGCGAGGCCTTCGATGGTGAGGATGTCGGCGTCTGCGACCTGCAGGAGGGGGACGAGGCAGGAGTTGACGAGCTCGCCGTTGAGCAGGACGGAGCAGGAGCCGCACTCGCCTTCTCCGCAGCCCTCCTTGGTTCCGGTGAGTTGGAGGTCTTCGCGAAGGACGTCGAGGAGGCGCTTGAGCGGAGGCGCGGTGACGGTTGCGCCGATGGCCGTTGACGGTGCAGGTGAGCGTGACGGTGTTGCCTGCCTGCCCGCCCGAGATTGCGGACTGCGGCTGCGGGTTTATGGGTGGGCGATGTGCCATAGATCTCCGAGCAGAAGGTAGAGGGATGCGAGCGCACCGACGATCGCGACGAGGCGGTAGAAGAGGGTGAAGGAGAGATCGCCCGGCTCGGCGACGCGCCTGTGCATGAGGGTATTGGCGACGCGAACGGGCGCGACGGCGACCAGGACGGAGAGGGCGAAGACGAGTACGGCGAAGCAGGCGCGGATGCGGAGGACGATCACGCGAGGGTCTCGCTGAAGTAAGGGCCGGCGATGGCGGGCTCGAGATGCTCGGTGCCGGCGGTGTGGTCTCCGGGTGCAGCCAGGCGCTCGAAGATGTCTTCGGGGAGGAGGGGGATGGCGGTGAAGGCAGATGCCGGTGGCGTTCTCGATGGCGTTGAGGATGGCGGGGGCGGGGCCGTCCATGGGAAGCTCGCCGATGCCCTTGGCGCCGAAGGCGCCGTGGATGGAGGGGATCTCCTCGAAGGAGACGTGGATGGGTGGGAGGTCGGCGGAGGTGGGCATGATGTAGTTGGTCATCTGGTTGTTGAGCAGATGGCCGTCGGCGTAGACGCACTTCTCGTAGAGCGCGTAGCCGATGCCCTGGGCGACGCCGCCTTCGATCTGGCCCGCGGCGAGGATGGGGTGGAGGACCCTGCCGACCTCCTGCAGGGCGTGGAAGTCTGTGACTGTGGCGGTGTAGGTGCGGGTGTCGACGGCGACCTCGGCGACGTAGACGGCCCAGGCGTAGGCGGGGTAGGCGTCGCCGCTGTAGGTGTCGTCGTCCCAGAAGATGTCGCCGGGTGCCTGGTAGCGGGCGCTGACGCGGAGGTCTCCGTGCTGCGCGAGGTAGCTGAGGGCGGCGGTTTGAAAGGCTTCGGGGGTGTAGGGCTCGGCGAGATGGCCGGAGCCGACGAGTGCGGCGCAGAGCTTTCCGGAGGCGCGCTCGACGAGCTTGCCGACGATCATGGCGGTGCGGCTGGCGACGGTGGGGCCGGAGTTGGGGACGCGGCTGGTGTCGGGCTGGGCGATGAGGATGTGCTCGTACGGGAGGTGGAGGGCCTGGGCGGCGACCTGGCAGAGGATGGTGTTGGTGCCCTGGCCGAACTCGGTGGAGGAGACGAGGATCTCGGGGCGGCCTTCGGGGGTGAGCTCGAGGTCGACGAGCGAGTTGAGGCGGCGCTCGCCGGAGCCGGTGAAGCCTGCGCCGTGGAAGAAGGTGGCGAAGCCGATGCCGCGCTTGATGGGGCTGGTCGGGTTCTCGCGGGCGAACTCGTTGCTGCTTGGCGTGGTAGTCGGATTCGGTGAGGGCGCGGGTGAGCAGGGCGCTCCATGTCGACGGGGTCGGTGAGGAGCTGGCCGGTGGCGGTGCGGTCGCCGGTGGTGAGGAAGTTGCGGCGGCGGAGCTCTTCGGGGGTGAGGCCGACGACGCGGGCGATCTTGTCCATGTGGCGCTCGAGCGCGAAGATGCTTTGCGGGTGCGCCGAAGCCGCGGAAGGCGCCGTGGGGCGGGATGTTGGTGGCCATGGCTTTGGCGCGGACGGTCGAGGTAGGGCCAGTGGTAGGGGCCGGGGGCGTGGATGGTGCCGCGCGAGAGGACGACGGGGGAGAGGGTGGCGTAGGCGCCGCCGTCGATGGCGAAGTCGATCTCGCCGGCGAGGAGCTTTGCCGTCGTTCGAGACGGCGGTGCGGTGGCGGGTGCGGGAGGGGTGGCGCTTGGTGGTGGCGGCCATGTCTTCGGCGCGGTCGTAGCAGAGCTTGACGGGGTGGCCGGACTTCATGGCGAGCAGGGCGGCGTGGCGATGCCGATGACGGAGGGGAAGTCTTCCTTGCCGCCGAAGGCTCCGCCGGTTTCGGTCTGGATGACGCGGCACTTCTCGGCGGGGAGGTTGAAGACGAGCGAGAGGGCGTGGACGAGGTAGAAGGGGCACTGCATGGAGCCGCGAACGGTGACGGACTCGGGGGCGCCTTCGGGGTCGCGGATGCACTCGGCGATGACGCCGTTGTTTTCGATGTAGAGCTGCTCCTGCGCGCCGGTGCGGTACTCGCCTTCGACGATGAAGTCGGCGTTGGCCCAGACGGCATTCGGGGATGGGCTGGTCGGCCCTTCTGCATGAGGTAGGTCTTGAAGGTGTTGGGGGAGGTGCCGTGCTCGTTCGCTCCAGATGATGCGGCTGGAGTCGTTGGCGTCGGCGGCGAGCTCGGAGTCTTCGATGGTGAAGATGCCGGGGAGTTCGTCGTACGTCGATGTGGATGGCGGCGACGGCGGCGGAGGAGGGCGGACTTGTCGGGGTGGGCGAGGAGAAGGATGGGCTCGGCGGCGTGGTTGACGAGGTTGGCGGCGAGGCAGGGATGGTCGTTGGTGAGGTGAACGATGGTGTTTTCGCCGGGGATGTCGGCGGCGGTGACGATGGTGAACTCGGTCCAGCTGACTGAGGGGTCGTAGGTGATGGAGCGGATGCGGCCGCGGGCGATGGAGCTGCGGACGGTGGCGCCGTGCCACATGCCGGGGAGGGTGAGGTCGTCGACGTATTTTGCTTCGCCGAGCACCTTGGATCGGCCTTCCTTGCGGGGAGGGGAGGTGCCTACGACGGGCTGGAGCTCCTTGTGCATCGAACGGGTGTGCGGCCTCGTAGTTTCCTGATGCTGTGCGGCGGGTCAGGGTGAGGCAAGGATAGAACGAAAGCCGGCGGGCGTCATCGGTTATCGGGAGCGTATGGACGCTCGCGCGATTCGCTTGAGCGGAGTCGGTTTGTTCGACAGGAGTGCGCAGCAAGAGCGCAGAGAGGGACGGGAATGGGGATATCGAGGCGAGAGTTTACGAGGCTGGGAGCGATGGGACTGGCGGCAGGTGTTCTTTCACGCGCGGAGGCGCAGGGTGGAGACGGGCGGGTCGGGTATTGCGTGATCGGGCTCGGTGAGATTGCGAAGCACTTCATGGGCGGTGTGAAGCAGAGCGAGCGCGCGAAGATCACGGGGCTGGTGAGCGGGCATCGGGAGAAGGCCGAGGGGATTGCGGCGCAGTTCGGCGTGCCGAAGGAATCGATCTACAGCTACGAGGATATGGACCGGATGCGGGAGAACAAGGCGATCGACGCGGTATACGTGGCGCTGCCGAACAGCATGCACGCGGAGTACACGATCCGGTCGGCGAAGGCGGGGAAGCATGTGCTGTGCGAGAAGCCGATGTGCACGTCGGTTGAGGACGGCGAACGGATGATTGCGGCGTGCAAGGCGGCAAACGTGAAGCTGATGATTGCGTATCGCTGCCAGTACGAGCCGTTGAACATGGAGTCGATCCAGCTGATTCGGAGTGGAGCGATCGGCGAGGTGCAGTCGATTGAGAGCGCCTTTGGCTTCAACGCGACGAAGGGTGTGTGGCGGCTGGATAAGAAGATGGCGGGGGGCGGGTCGCTGTTCGATGTGGGGATCTACAGCCTGAACGCGACGCGGTATCTGACGGGGGAGGAGCCGGCGGAGTTTCGGGCGTTTGCTTCGACGCGGGACCATGATGGGCGTTTCGAGAGCATGGAGGAGAACGTGTCGTGGGTGACGCGGTTTCCGTCTGGGATCCTGGCGAGCTGCAGCACGACGTATGGCGCGAACATGCCGGGGTTCTTCAAGGTGAACGGGTCGAAGGGATGGGTCGAGATGGGGCCGGCGTTTGTGTACGAGGGCCTGAGGCTTCGGGCGAGCCTGGCGGACAAGCAGGAGATCGACAAGATGAACCCGGAGAAGGACCCAACGCAGTTTCAGCGCGAGGCGGAGCACATGGCGGAGTGTATACGCGAGAACCGGACGCCGAAGACGCCGGGCGAGGAGGGCTTGCGCGATATGCGGCACATGGTTGCGATCTACCGGGCCGCGGAAGTCAAGCTGTAAGAGGAGCTGGGCTGACCGCAGGGGTGTGACGCCCGTGCGGCCAGCCCTTGCCGGGGCCGATGCTCTCTTAGGTTGACCGCTTACGGCCCGGGGTTTTGACCGGCTTGGGAGCGCCTTTTTTGCCCTTCTTGCCCTTGTGACCTTTGCCCTTGGTGGGGGGCTTCTTTTTGCCGGGGGTGGTGGACGAGAGCAGAGGGATGAGCGTGGCCGCATTGGGCGATCCGAGGCCCGTACACGGATCCCAGCCCGGACCGGCGGAGAACGCGCCGTTGTTGCCCTCGGTGATATCGCGAAAGCCGGAGGCGGACTTCGCGGCGTAAATGACGGGGTTGATAAAGCCGGCCGAGGTCTTGTTCTGCTGATTTGCGACGGCGATGAGGCCGGCCCATAGAGGTGCGACGGCGCTGGTGCCGCCGATGACGAGAGTCTGTCCGTCGACGCGGATGATGTAGCCGGTGGTGGGGTCTGCAACCCCGGCGACGTCCGGAACGCCGCGTCCTCCGCCCGCGGAAGTCGGGGAAGGAACGTTCGCACCGGATTGCCAGGAGGGAAGGGGAAAGATGTTGCTGACGCCCCCGCCGGTAGCTCCCTCATTATTGGCCAGCTCGTTCCAGACGACCTCGGAGGAGATGGTGGAGCCGTTTGCGACGATCTTTGTGCCACCACAGGCGAGCACGTGTGGGCTGGAGGCTGGGAAGTCAACAGCATTGCCGGTGGACCCGTCGGTCGATCCGTTGTCGCCCGAGGCGACCGTGATAGTGACCCCGAGAGCCGCAGCGGCCTGGCAGGCCTGATCGAGGGCAAGGAGGGCCTGCTGGGTCCAGCTCGACTCCGGAGCTCCCCAGCTGATCGAGATGACACTTGGATTGTTTGCGGTGTCGTGGATTGCGGTGGAGATCGCGTCGATGAAACCCTGATCCGTATTGGGCGCGAAATATACGGCGATCTTTGCACCGGGCGCGACCGCGGCGGCGACCTCGATGTCAAGCATGACCTCTCCGTCGGCGCTGTTAGACGTAGTGGGAGCGTTCTTGCCCTTGTCGACCGAGACGGCGACTACGTTGGGCGGCGTCTGTCCGAGCGTCTTGAAATACGCGGTGATGTCGGCCGTACGGTAGCCGCCGCCGAGCTCGATGAGCCCGATAGTCTGACCCGCTCCGCTGCTGTTTGGCGGAAAATTGTAGAGCTGCGCGATCTGTACGGGGGTGAACGAGGAGCCGGCTGCACGGGCGACAATGGAGACGTCCTTGGTGCCGGAGCTTGCGTTTGATGCAGGGGCGTTCGGAGTTTCAGCGAGGCGAAAGTGGGGCTTTGCCTGTGGGCGGTTGTCGAGTCCGAGGACAGCCTGCACGTGGCCGATGAGCTCTGCCGGCAGCTGGATCGCACCATCGCGAACACGATAAGTGGCACCGTCGAGGGTCTGCTGCTGGAGGGTGACACCAAAGGCTTGCTGCATGGCCGCGGCGGTTCCGGTAAGCCGGATGCCACGTCTGCCAGGCTCGGGTGAGCCGGGCTCAACGACAAGGCCGAAGAGTTTTGCGAACGATCGGACGGCCTTGACAGAGGCGGGGTTAGCCCCGTGCTGTCGCGCGTAGCTTGTGCGCGTGAGGCGAACGCGGCCAAGTGTGCGGGGATCGATGGGCGTTCTGGGGGTGAGGAGAACGGTGACCGTGAAGCTGCCGGACGGAGCTCGCACGGCTGGAGCTTGCCCGAACGGGGCCTTTTCACTGCCGGGCAGTGGGGAACGCGGACTCACGGTTTGAGGTGTTTTCGTCTTCGGTGCTGCCATGGGGAGAACCTCCGGGGTGGATGCTCAAGTCTGCGGGCGAGCGACGCTGCCTCTTATAGTAAGACTGACTTTACCGCACCAGGTGTGCCAACCTGGACAGGCCTGGATCGCTTCGTGTGGAGCGTGCGAGATCATTGCTCTCGGAGGCGCTAGCGACCCTGGGCTGCCAGTCGATTCGAGATCAGATCTACAAGGTGCCCGACTGTCTGAAGTGATTCGAGCTCCGCGGTTTGGAATTTGATGTGAAATGCCGCCTCGACTGCGACGATGAGATTAATGTGATTGAAGGAGTCCCATTCGGGGACGTCGCCAGCGCTGAGGTCGGGTGTCAAGACGAGGCTCTCGTCATCGAAGAGGTCGTGAAAGATGGGCGTGAGCTCCCGATAAATATCCTCAGACTGCATTCGGCTTGATGATCCTTCCTGGAGCGGTGGCCTAAGCTCTTGGCGATCTGAGTAGCGTTACGGGAAGTCGATGAGGCGTACCCGCCGCTAGAAGTGGCGAAGGCTCTCCTGAGCCGCTGTCGAGGTGCTGGCGTGCTCGGAGACGGACGGATCAAACTGGGGCAGGAGATCCGCATTGCGTTCTAGCGATCGGCTGACGATGTCTCGGGAGCCGAGACCAACGGCAAGCGCGAGCGTGAGAACGATGCCTCCGAACAGGATGCCAAAGGCGAGTTCGACTACGGCACCACCGATCTGGAGGTGATCGAGGACCATGGCCGCGGTCAAGACGAGCACCAGCCATTTGACGCCAAGCGACAGGAAACGGGCGTACTGGAGCTTAGCGTTGACGGCTCCGATCAGGACGGAGCGGGAGAGGAAGCGGGCGATCAAGGTGCCCGCCAGAAGCAGCATAACTGCGCCGACGGAGTGCGCGACGTAGGGCAGGAGGAAGATGGAAACCTGCGCGCTATTGGAGAACGAGGCATCCAGGGCAGAGATACCGATAACGAAGCCGAGAACAACGCATCCCCAAAAGATAAAACGCGTGACCAGGAGTGTGGGGCTGTTCGAGGGAGAGAAGTCCGAGACGCTGGCGGCGTTGTTGCGATTGAGACGCTCGTCGAAGCGGAGGCTGGTGAGAACCTTTCGCATGGCGATCGAGAGCAGAGCGCCCACGACGGAGAGGAGGATGACCGCGACGAGCAATGCCAGGATTCCGGGCAGGAAGCTCGCCAGCTTGACAAGCGCGCGGTGCATCGACTGGCTGAGAGCGCCTTCCACCTGCTGCCATAACGACGGCGAGAGATCCGGATAGGCCGGGACGGGGTAGGTCGGCGCAACGGGCGATTGATTGACTTGCAACATGCTGTTCTCCTTGCCGAAAACCGCGAAACATTTCGCGCGGGTTTGTTTGCGCGGATACTTCTGGAATCTGAATGACGCGCGTGACCGGAACGCGGAACCTTCAGGGATTGAAGCGGTCCGGCCATCTCCAGCGAGAGACGAGGTATGGTTTCTCTGCCTCAAATGCGACCGCTGTGGCCTCCACATGTCTTTCAGCGGAGGTTCCGGCGTGCGTGAGATTCAGGTGAGAGGCGACCCAGGCAAGGTAGAGCGGCGTAAGCGCACCCAGCAGATGGCCGCGATTGAGGGTACGGAGGCGGTACGCCAGGATAAAGTCATACACGGTGCGCGCCCAGAGAGCCTCGGGCATACGAAAACCTTCGGACGGCATCAGGGAGAGCTTCTTGAGGCCGAGCAGGGTCTGTGGTGGAAGAACAAGAGACCAGATCTCGCGCAGATTGGTGTAGGCCAGGCGGAAGGAGTCGAGCATGGGATGGATGTCGGGCGCGGTCTCGTCACGCACGTCATTTCCGAAGTTCTCCGGCGGCTGGGTGACTCGCGATCTTTGCCAGAAGGCCTGCTTGGCTTCCACGTCGGCGAAGAGCGAACCGGCCACAAGGGCAAGGATGGAGTTGAGGTCGGCAACGGCGGGCTGCGGTACGGTGCGGTGGGTCGCTTCGACCTCTGTGATGGCGAAGCCGGCGACAGAGGCCTCAGCCACGGGCCAAAGGAGGGCATCGTTCTGGCCGAGCGAAGTGTACCTCTGCGCAGCCATGGCCAGCCGCTCCGCCATGCGGAGGGAGAGGGCTAGATCGACGGCAAGCGGAAAGCGCGGGCGCGCGCCGTACAGAGCGCGCGAGACAGGGTAGAGAATGGCCGAGTTGACCAGTCCCTCGCGCGGTCGGAGGTCATAGCGCGGAGTGACAAGATCCGCCTTTGCGAGCGCCGCGTGTGCAAGAGCGCGGATTGACTCGGGCTGGACGCTCTGCGATTCGGAGCCCAGTACCAGGCAGCTCTGCGCGCCGTGCTGCTTTGCCATCTCATAGAGATTCAGGTAGTCGGCGGCCGTCACGATCCAGGGGCTCCCAGACTTGACGGCCGGTGTGTAGGGAAAGATGGAGAGGTCGCCGTGATCTCTTGGACCCGAACCTGACGCGTCCGGAATGACAACACGGACCGCTGTATTGGGCAGGGCTGCGGCGATGTTGGCAAGGGTTGCCTCGAGCGAATCCGGGGGAAGGAGTGGGATGCTTACAAGAAGGGGGCTGGGTGACGACCCCGGGCGCGTGGATGAGGTAGGTGCCGCCTGTTCCTGTTCGGTAGTCATGGATTCGGATCCGGCCATTGGGTGTTCTCAGAATACGTTCTTGTTCAGAGTAAGGCCTTGCTGCGCGATCGGCTAACGAAGCAGTGCGAGGATGCCTGCAAGGGGGATGCGGACCCAGTCGGGCCGGTTATTGAGCTCGTACTGCAGCTCATAGAGTGCCTTTTCAAGCAGGCACGCGTCCAGCATGGATTGCGCCTCTGCCGGGGCAGGGAGGAGTTTGGGATCGGCAGTGATTGCCTGGCGATAGCCGGCGAGGAACTCGGTAGACACGGCGTTCTGCCATAAGCGGGCCCAGGGTTCCACGTTGCGGACCTCGGGACGTCGTTGCGAGAAACGATCCAGGGCGGAAAAGGCGGCATAGCTGAACGAGCGAAGCATGCCAGCAACGTCGCGCATCGGGGTCTGCTTGCGGCGACGGCTTTCGAGCGAACGGGCGGGTTCGCCCTCGAAGTCCAGGATGACGAAATCGTTCTTTGAGCGGAGCACCTGTCCCAGGTGGTAATCCCCGTGGATCCGGATCCGGTGACCGAAGTCGGTTGTACCTGGGTCCGAGGTGATACGGGCACGGCTGAGAAGATCGAGGCGACGGCTGACGAGACGTGCGGCGTCGTCGACGACGCTGCCGCCGGCTCCGTCCGCCTCGGGAAGCCGAGTCATGCCTCGCTTGAGCGCGTCGAGGGCACCCGTGATCTGGGCGGAGATTCTCTGGATATCGGAGGTGAGGTCGTCTTTCGAGTAGAGCTCGGCCTGGAAAGCAGGATCGTCCGTGGGGGTTGCCAGCGCAAGGTGCATCTCTGCCGTGCGTCGGCCCAGAAGCGCGGCCGCGTCAAGGTAGAAGCCCGCGTGTTCCCGAGCGAGGTTTGGTGCGCGGGCCGAGTCGAGGAAGCTCGCCGCGTGGCCGAGGTCGTCGGGAGCAGGGCAGTTGGCGACAGAGTCGTAGTACCTGCTCAGCTCTTCGAGGGTCCACTCCCAGCCGTCGCCCTCATTAGCGACGAGTCCCTGGAGCATCGCGATGGTAGTGGGCTCACCTGAGGCGGAAACGGCGCGGATATCGCCGAGGAATGGGGCGATCCTCGGGAAGCGAGCGACCTCGGTAAGGAACCGGCCGATCTCGGTGTCAGGGTTTTCGCCGGGTTGGAGCCGCCGGAACAGCTTCATGATCAGGCGGTCCTCGAAGAGGATGCTGGTATTGGACTGCTCGGCGGAGCCGGTGCGGGCGTGGAGAGGATGGTCGCCGCGAATAGATTCGAAGGCGGAGGATCGAGCACCGGTTAGCGTGGAATTCTGGCCCGGAATAGAGCCGTTCGATTCGATCAGATGGAGAAGTCCCTGGCGAAGATCTTCCCTGGCTGTGGCGTCATGGAGGATGGCCGCTCGGCTGCCGCTTCCGAGATTTGCGAGGATTGCAATCGGGGAGGAGTTTCTGATGCGGTCGGCATCCTCTCCGCTGGATATGGCCAGAGGGAGCTGGTAGAGGTCTGTGCTGTCGTCCGCGTAGGTGAGACGGAGGAAGACGAGCACGGCGTCGAGGCCCGGCATCTGTACCCAGTCTTCCACGTCGACGTGGCGAATGGATTTCGACTTCGCGCCGAACCAGCGCTGCTGGGGGAGGTACTTCGGAAGCAGCTGCTGGAGTAGATCGAGACCGGCCCCGCTGAGCAGGTTTGCGAGATCGCCCTTCACTGCATCACCTGCAAAGAGGTCAAGGCCTGGGTCTTCGGCCGACAGGGCCGGCGCCTCCGGCTTTGGTGCCGCGGGCTGCAACTCAAGCCAGAGAAATGAGTACGGGGCGAGGGTAAGTGGGTAGGGCAGTTTGGTAATGACCGGAAAGCTGACGTAGCCGAGCATCTCGACGGGCTGCATGCAGTCGTAGCGGCTGAGGTCGAGTGAGACGGGCTGGGCGAAGCGGGAGAGGTTGGCGACGCAAAGAACTGTTTCGCTGGTGCCATCTGGCTCTCCGTTGGGTGAACGCCGGTCGAGGTTTCGGATGTAGGCGAGGATCTTGCGGTTCTCGGGGTGGAGGAACTCAAGGCTGCCGCGACCGAAGACCTGGAATAGCTTGCGGAGCGCGATCATGTTGCGCGTCCAGTGGAGAAGCGACGACTGATCGGACTGCTGGGCTTCGACGTTGATGGCCTGGTAGCCCCAGATGGGGTCCATGATCACGGGAAAGTAAAGCTTCGCGGGCACGGCCTTTGAGAAGCCGGCATTCCGATCGGAGTTCCACTGCATGGGCGTACGGACGCCATTGCGATCGCCGAGATAGATGTTGTCGCCCATGCCGATCTCGTCGCCGTAGTACAGGATGGGCGTTCCGGGGAAGGAGAGCAGGAGCGAGTTAAGGAGCTCGATGCGGCGACGATTGTTGTCGACCAGAGGTGCAAGGCGGCGACGGATGCCAACGTTGATGCGCATACGTGGATCGGCCGAGTAGGCGAGGTACATGTAATCCCGCTCGTCGTCGGTGACCATCTCGAGGGTTAGCTCGTCATGATTGCGCAGGAAGAGGCCCCACTGGCAGTTGTCGGGGATGTCGGGCGTCTGCGCCATAATGTCGGTGATGGGCAGACGGTCTTCCTGGCGCAGCGCCATGTAGATGCGCGGCATGAGCGGGAAGTGGAACGCCATCTGGCACTCGTCGCCATCCCCAAAGTAGGGGCGGACGTCGGCCGGCCACATGTTGGCCTCGGCGAGCACAAGACGGTTGTCGTACTCGGCGTCGATCGCTGCGCGGATGGCCTTGATCTTGACGTGGGTCTCGGGGACGTTCTCGCAGCTGGTGCCATCGCGTTCGATCAGGTAGGGGATCGCGTCCAGACGCAGACCATCGACGCCCATGTCCATCCAGAAGCGCATCGCGTCGAGCACCTCATCCATGACGCGCGGGTTGTCGAAGTTCAGGTCCGGCTGATGGGAGAAGAAGCGGTGCCAGTAGTACTGCTTGGCTACCTCATCCCACGTCCAATTGGACTTCTCGGTATCGGTGAAGATGATGCGGACGCCGTCGTAGAGCTTGTCCGTATCCGACCACACGTACATGTTGCGCTCGGGCGAGCCGGGTGGCGCGAGCCGTGCGGCCTGGAACCAGGGGTGCTGGTCTGAGGTGTGATTGATGACCAGCTCGATCATGACCTGCATCCCGCGGAGGTGCGCCGCATCGAGGAACTGCTTAAAGTCTTCGACCGTGCCGTAGCTGGGGTTCACATCGGTGTAGTTGGCGATGTCGTAGCCGTCGTCGCGCAGGGGGGAAGGGAAGAAGGGAAGAAGCCAGAGGCAGGTGACGCCGAGGTCCTGGAGGTAGTCGAGCTTGGACATGAGGCCACCGAAGTCGCCGATGCCGTCGTTGTTCGAGTCCATAAAGGCGCGAACGTGAATCTCGTAGATGATCGCGTCTTTGTACCAGAGTGGATCTGCGGCGCTTCCAGCTTTCTTCACGTGTTGCCCTTCGAATGCTTCGATGCTAGTTCCGAGTTCTGAGCAGAGTTTGAGCCCGAGGTGTTCACCGGGACGCTGCGATAGGGAGGTTGACGCTGACCTTACTCGGCCAGCAGGCTGACACGGAAGATATGCGCCGGCATGGTCTCGGGCCGCAACGCAACGTAGTTGCTGCGGTCGTGCCACTGGTAGTGCTTGCCGGTGAGCAGATCTTCGACGTCGAAGTTGCGATTGTAGGGGATTGCGAGCTCGCCGAGATCGAGGTCGATCCAGCCGGCCTGCTCCTGTGTGGGATCGAGGTTGATGGCCACCAGGATGGTGTTGCTGTGGTCGGCCGTGCTCTTGCTATAGCAGAGCAGGTGAGGGTTGTCGACATTATGGAAGCAGAGGCGCTCGTTGGACTGAAGCGCGGGGCTTACACTCCGGATCTGGTTAAGCCTGGTCATCAGCGGCGCAATCGAGTAAGCGGCATTCCGATTCCACTGCCGAATCTCGTATTTTTCACTGTTGAAGTATTCTTCGCTGCCCGGCTTGAGCGGGGTATTCTCCCCCAATTCGTAGGCCGGTCCGTAGACACCGTAGTTGGCAGTGAGAGTCGCAGCAAGAATAAGCCGCTGCATAAACGCTGGCCGGCCACCCTCCTGAAGGGCGGCGTGGAGGATATCGGGGGTGTTCGGCCAGAAGTTGGGACGGAAAAAGTCGCTGACCGGCGGCCGGGTGATCTCCTCGAGGTAGGTCTGCAGTTCAGCCTTGGTATTGCGCCAGGTGAAGTAGGTATAGGACTGCGAGAAGCCGGCCTTCGCAAGCGAGTACATCACATGCGGCCGGGTAAAGGCCTCCGCAAGGAAGAGCACACCGGGGTGATCCTTGTGGACCGAATCGATGACCCACTCCCAGAACGGAAGCGCTTTGGTATGGGGGTTATCCACGCGAAAGATCTCCACCCCGTGCTTGACCCAGAACTCGAACACGGACAGCAGCTCTTCCCAGAGGCCTCGCCAGTCGCTCGACTCGAAGTTCAGGGGATAGATGTCCTGGTACTTCTTCGGTGGGTTCTCCGCGTACTGGATAGTTCCGTCAGGACGATGCTGGAACCACTCCGGGTGTTCCGTGACCCAGGGGTGGTCGGGCGAGCACTGGAAGGCGATATCGAGCGCCAGTTCCATCCCGTGTTCGCGGGCTGCCAACGCGAGGTGCTCGAGATCGGACAGGGTTCCCAGTTCCCCGAGGACGGCCTTGTGCCCGCCCTCCTCGGATCCAATGGCCCACGGGCTTCCGTGATCCCCTTCAGCAGCGACGACGTTGTTGTTCGGGCCTTTGCGGAACGCTTTCCCGATGGGATGGATCGGCGGCAGGTAGAGCACATTGAAACCCATGGAGGAGATCGAGGGGAGAAGCGCCTCGACGTCCTTCAGGGTTCCATGCCTTCCGGGCTCGGGGGAGGTGGACCTGGGAAAGAGCTCGTACCAGGCGGAAAACTGGGCACGCTCCCGATCGACCCAGATGGTCAGGTCCTTGTCGAAGCGCGTGCTGTACTTCAGATCGGGGTACTTTGCTGCCAGTTCGATGATCTCGTCGGCAAGCGGGTACTCGTAATGGGCGGAGTCCTGATCGGCAAGCCAGCGAAGGGAGATCACAATCTGCTGCAGGATCTTGGCTGCCGGGGCGTCGGCGCGGGACGCGGTCTCCTCGAGGAGGATCGCACCGGATCTGAGGGCGAGCGGTATGTTCTGCGCAGGCAGACCCGAGTCGGGTACGGCAGGGTCAGGTTGGGCCGCAATGCGCTTCTTGAGATCGGACCTCCAGGTGTCGAAGTGGTCGACCCAGGCTTCGATGCTGTAGCGCCATTCGCCTGGCTTATCGACCGTGAAGGTGGCCGTCCAGAGATCGTTGGTCAGTTCGGTCAGCGGCTCGGAACGCCACTTGCGCTCCTTCCCGTGGCGATAAAGAAGGCGTCCGCCCACGTGGTCGTGCCCATCGGCGAAGATCGCGGCGGTAACCACGACCTTGTCTCCGATGATGCGCTTCGCCGGGTAGCGTCCGCAGTCGATCTGCGGCTCGACCTCTTCGATGATGACGCGCCTTCTGCCCTCTTTTGGTTTCATCTGTATCCCAGGTCCTGACTAACTCTACAATTTTGGCCACGGCCAAGCCTCGCTGGCCGAACGGCATCCAAAGCATAGTTTTATGTTAAGCACAGATGCGGCATTGGTGGGAGGCGGTTGCTGACCTTGCCACACACTGACTCGCTACGCACCACGCTACGGATCAGGAGAGATTGTGTCAGAGACTGGAACGCCGCTCCACGGCTCAAGGATCGAAGATTACGCGCTGATCGGTGATTGTGAGACGGCGGCGCTCGTCTCGCTCGGGGGGTCCATCGACTGGTTGTGCTGGCCGAGTTTCTCCTCGGGGGCGTGTTTCGCGGCCTTGCTGGGGACGAGCGATCACGGCTTTTGGAGAATCGCGCCCTTCGGGAAGATCACAGGAGTGAAGCGCACGTATCGACCGCAGACATTGATCGTCGATACGACCTTTACCACGGAAGACGGCGAGGTTCTCCTGACGGACTTCATGCCGCCCCGTGGGGATCACTCGCATGTGGTGCGCCTGGTTCGCGGGATTCGCGGCAGGGTCAGGATGTGCATGGAACTTGCGATTCGATTTGACTACGGGAGGACCATCCCGTGGGTCACCAAGGTTGGAGAGGAGTTGCATGCCATTGCGGGTGCGAACATGGTGATTCTGCGAACGAAGCTGCCGCTTGAGGGCAAAGGGATGTCGACCGTGAGCGAGTTCCACCTCGGTGCGGGCCAGGCGGCGAGCTTCGTGCTGACAAGCGCCTCTTCGCTGGGGTCAGTGCCTGACAGCCCGAATGTGGAGGTCGCGCTCAGGGAGACGGCCGTCTTCTGGACCGACTGGATGAGCCGCAGTACGTACCGCGGACGGCACCAGCAGATCGTCGATCGATCGCTGATGACGTTGAAGGCGCTGACGTACCGGCCCTCGGGCGGAATCGTCGCGGCTGCCACGACTTCGCTCCCGGAGCTCATCGGAGGCGTTCGCAACTGGGATTATCGGTACTGCTGGCTGCGGGACACGTCGTTCACGCTGATGGTGCTGATGCTTGCCGGCTACAAGGAGGAGGCGATCGCATGGCGGCGGTGGCTGCTGCGCTCGATCGCGGGCTCGCCTGAACAGGTGCAAACGATCTACGGTATCTGCGGTGAAAGGCAGCTGAACGAGTGGACGGCCTCGTGGCTGCCCGGATACGAGGGCTCCGCTCCGGTCCGTATTGGGAACGGTGCCGTGGACCAGTTCCAGCTCGACGTCTTCGGCGAGGTTGCGGCGGCGCTCGCGCGCACGCCGAAGGCTGAAGATGATATCCGCGTGGATGCCGACGCCGTGCAGGCCAAGCTCATGAATCACCTTTGCCGGGTATGGCGGGAGCCGGATGACGGCATTTGGGAGACTCGCGGCGGCCGCAAACACTTTACGCACTCAAAGGTAATGGCGTGGGTCGCCCTGGACCGTGCCATCAGGCACTACGAGAGCCTGGACGGCGGCGCCGATGTGAACCTTTGGCGAGAGAATCGCGAGATGATCCATCGAGAGGTTTGCGAGAAGGGGTTCGACCCGGAGCTGAACAGCTTTGTCCAGTCGTACGGCTCAAAAGAGCTTGACGCCTCCTGCCTGCGCATTGTCCTGGTCGGTTTTCTGCCAGCCGACGATCCGCGGATTCGTGGCACGGTGGAGGCCATCGAGGGTCGGCTGATGAAGGACGGCTTTGTTGAGCGGTATGACACCGCTGCGTCTGGTGACGGACTGCCAGGTACCGAGGGCGTTTTCCTCGCCTGCAGCTTCTGGCTGGTCTCTAATCTCCACCTGATCGGGCGGACGGGGGACGCCCGAGAGCTTTTTGAGCGGCTTATCCTCATCGCGAATGATGTCGGCTTGCTTTCAGAGGAGTACAACCCGACGGAGAAGCGACTTCTCGGCAATTTTCCACAAGCGCTATCGCACATCGCGCTGGTGCATTCGGCCTTCACTCTTGCTGGAAAGTGGCACCCGGAGCGGCACGTGGAACCGACGGCGTAGCTTCGGCATCTGACACTGAAAGACCCAAGGTACCGCGTCGAGCCCCCGCGCGACGCGGTACCTACCGTCTCGCAAACCGAAAAGGATCCTGCAGCACATGCGACGAATTCCGAGTTCCACCTACCGCCTGCAGCTTCACAAGGGATTCACCTTCGATCACGCTGCTGATATAGCGAGCTATCTTTACGATCTGGGCGTCTCGCACGTGTACAGCTCGCCATATCTCCAGGCTGCGCCTGGCAGCATGCACGGGTACGATGTGGTCGATCACCAGCGTGTGAATGAGGAACTCGGGGGGCGCGAGGCTCATGAGCGCTTCTCGATACGACTGGGCGAGAACGGTCTTGGGCAGGTGCTCGACATCGTGCCCAACCACATGTCGCTCGGCCACGAAAACCGACTCTGGTGGGACGTTCTTGAGAATGGAATGGCGAGCCGGTACGCCTCGTTCTTCGACATCGACTGGCAGCCGCAGGAGGAGCGTCTCCGGGACAAGGTCCTGGTGCCTGTTCTGGCGGACCAGTACGGCCGCGTGCTCCAGGATGGCGGTATCAAGGTGAAGCGGAATGCGGATCTGTTCCTGGTGGAGGCCGCGGGCCAGACCCTGCCGGTAACGCCGAACTCGCTGCCTGCGATTCTGAACCGGGCGGCGGAGTACTCGAAGTCCGACCCTCTGAGCTTTCTGTCTGCCTCCTTTGGCCGGCTTCCTGTGCCCGACGCATCGGATCGTCGTGCCGTGCTTGCGCGTCATCGCGACAAGGGCGTCCTGTGGGCGCTGCTGAAGCGCCTGTGCGCCGAGGAACCCCTCGTTTGCGAAGCCATCGACCGGTCAATCGCGGAGACCAACGCCAACCTCGATGCGCTGGACGATCTGCTGAATCAGCAATACTACCGGCTGGCGTACTGGAAGACTGCGGATCAGCAACTCGGCTACCGGCGCTTCTTCGACGTCAACACCCTGATCGGGTTGCGGATGGAGCGCGAACACGTGTTTGAGGAAACGCATGCACTCCTGATCGAGTGGCTGCACCGCGGTGTTCTTGATGGTGTTCGCGTGGATCATCCGGA
The DNA here is from genome assembly GCA_963752655.1 of uncultured Acidobacteriaceae bacterium. Taxonomy (GTDB): domain Bacteria; phylum Acidobacteriota; class Terriglobia; order Terriglobales; family Acidobacteriaceae; genus Edaphobacter. Next base: position 63,727 of record CAVVZK010000002.1, on the reverse strand, counting down.
CGGTCTGCGCGACCCGCTCGAGTACTTCCGCCGACTGCGCGAGCATGTTCCTGATGGCTGGATCATCGGCGAAAAGATCCTGGAGCCGGGCGAGTACCTGCGCGAGAGCTGGCCTGTTGACGGAACCAGCGGATACGACTTTCTGAACGTGGCTTCTGGAGTTCTTGTCCATCGGGAAGGCGTTGCCGAACTCAACAAGGTGTATGCCGACTTTGCGAGTGAGTCGACGGATTTTCCATCGATTGCACACGACAAGAAGATCAATGTGATGGAGCAGGCGCTCGGGAGTGATGTCAATCGGCTAACCAGCCTTTTCGTCGAGATTTGTGAGAGCAACCGCAACGAGCGCGATTTCACGCGCACCGAGATCCGAAGGGCGCTGCGCGAACTGGCCTCGTGCTTTGCGGTGTATCGCACGTATGTGGTACCTGATCGTGACGAGATCACGGATGAGGATCGCGACTACATCGAACGCGCGACCAACTGTGCCAAGGACCGCCGCACCGACGTGGACGGGACGCTGTTCGATTTTATTCGCGACGTACTGACCCTGCGGGTTCGCGGGCGAAAGGAGACGGAGTTCGTTCTTCGCTTCCAGCAGTTCACCAGTCCGGTGATGGCGAAGGGGGTGGAAGATACCGCGTTCTACTGCTACAACCGCCTGATCGCGTTGAACGAGGTGGGTGCGGACCCGGGGCATAACGGGCTAAGCGTGGACGAGTTCCACGCGTACAACGCAAAGATTCAGGCAACCCACCCGATGACAATGACCACGCTTTCGACGCATGACACCAAGCGGTCGGACGATGTGCGAGCGCGACTTCTCGTGCTGAGCGAGATCCCGCGCGATTTCCGACAGGCGCTGCGCCGGTGGTCGCGGCTGAATGCGAAGCTGCGCACGGGTGCCTATCCAGATCGGAACACCGAATACTTCTACTACCAGACTCTGATCGGTGCATGGCCTATCACGGCCGACCGGCTCCACGCCTACATGCAGAAGGCGACGCGCGAGGCGAAACAGCAGACCTCGTGGACGGCGAACAACAAGGACTTCGAGGATGCGCTGAACTCCTTTATCGATAGCACGCTGGCTAACACGGCGTTTATCGCTGACCTGGAGCAGATCGTGGCCAGGATACGTCCTGCCGGGAGGCTTAACTCGCTTGCGCAGACCTTGTTGAAGCACACGTCACCGGGCGTTCCGGATCTTTACCAGGGATCTGAACTATGGGATCTTAGTCTGGTCGACCCTGATAACCGCCGGCCCGTCGATTATGACCAGCGAAAATCGCTGCTCCGCGAGATGCAGTCACTCCCCCTGACGAAAATTGTGGAACGCAGCGACGACGGCCTCCCTAAGATGTGGACGATTACCCGGGCTCTGCACCTGCGCAAGGAGCACCCGGAGTGGTTCGGCGCGGAGGCCCGATATGAGCCGATTCCGGCTGCGGGGCGCCGGCGCGAGCACGTTGTTGGCTATCTGCGGGGGGATCACGTGGCGACCATTGTTCCGCGGCTGAGCCTCACCCTCGACGGGTCATGGCAGGATACGTCGGTGACCTTGCCCGAGGGTCTGTGGACGAACCGGATGACGGGGGAAGAGGTTCCAGGAGGAACGGTCAGTGTCGAACGCCTCCTTCGACAGTTTCCAGTGGCGCTTTTAGTGAGAGAGTAGGGCATGCGCGAGTTCTCCGTCTGGGCACCGTACCTGGACAAAATGAAGGTTCGGATCGGTAAGAAGGATCACGAGATGGAAGGTTCGGAGCAGGGCTGGTGGCGTGCTCCGATCGATTTGACGAGGAGAAGCGATGGCTCGTCATGATCAGGGGTGCGGTACGGCTGATCTGTAATCTTGGCACCGAGCCTCATCGCTGCCCCAATCCGGAGAGGCTTGCATTGATTCTCAAGTCTGCGGGAAGACGTCAGTTTGACGGGACACCGACCTCGTTGTCCCTCCTGACCCGGTGGCAATTTTTCCGGTGAGGTTTGTAGCTTGAGGGAGATCTAAGACCCGTCAAGCTGACCGGGTGAGTTCTCAGACTGAATGGATGGAGCGAGCCTGCAAGTACTCCCGTTGCACCTCGGCCGAGCCGTACTTGCGTTCGAGGCGGCGGATGGTGAAGTGGCCTTCCGCGAGGCGCTGAAAGTGTTCGGTGAACATGACGTTCAGGGCGAGTCCCCCAGCTGCACCGGCAACAGGGATGAGCTGAGCGGCGGCTTTCTCGCTGACCTCAACGCCGAAGCGTGCGGCGATCTTGGCAAGAAACGAGACCAGGGCAGGTGCACCTTCCTTGGTCATACCCTTTTGCGCGACGTAGGCGGCCGCGTCGCGAGTCACCTGGGCCAGGGCGGCACGGGTAGCGTAGTAGGCGCTGTCGATCGCTTCGGCGCCTCGGAGGCCCTCTGGTCCGAGGGCGAGAACCTGAAGGCAGGCCAGAGCGCTCTCCGGACGGGAAAGGTCCTCGCCCTGGCTGCGCGCAATCTCGGCGATGGAGTGAAGCATGAGCGTGGTGGTGAGGGGCAGCTCAACGGCCAGTCCGGGTAGACCGAAGAAGCCGCCCACGGCGCCGGTGCAGGCGGTCGCAATCGTATGTGTACGCTTGCTTCGCATCGTGGCGGAGCTGCTTTGACCGAGGTTGATCGCCACCCGCAGACACTGGTCGAGAGCCTTGTTGACCGCGCCTCCGATGGACTCCTGCGTGCGTGCGGGAAGCATCCGAAGGAGCGCTTCGACCGGCATGCCCACTTTGGCGGCGATGGTCATGGCCAGGCTGCGGGATTCGAGTTTGTCGGTGGCTGCCTGGAGGTCGGCGTAGTCCTGGGGAGAAAGATTGCTCATATTCAAAGGGGTACCTTGGGTGTTGGATGCGTTCTGAAGGGCGTCTCGGGGTTCGGCGAATCAAGCCCTACTGGGTAACGTTGAAGGTCGAGTGCTCGGTTGCGTTGGCGTCCGTTCCAACCCAGAGATCAAACGTGCCGGGCTCGATCGAGCGACGATGTGTCTGCGAGCTCCAGAAGCTGAGCTGGTTCGTGTCGAGTGCGAGCGTGACCGTCTTTGTCTCACCCGGCTGCAGCGTGACCCGCTGAAAACCTTTGAGCTCGCGGATAGGTCGACTGGCCGAACCGGCGCGCTGGTGGGTGTAAAGCTGAATCACCTCGTCACCCGCCGATGTTCCGGTGTTGGTGACGTCGATCGAGATCGGCAGGGTGGCACCCGCGTGCGCTGAAGAGGCGCCCTCTTTGAGATTGGCTATCTTGAAGCTCGTGTAGCTCAGACCGTAGCCGAACGGGTAAAGCGGGAGGCTCGAGTCGTCCCAGTACCGATGTTCCGTGTCTTCCGGGATCTGTGTGAGATTGCGTGCGTAGTTGATAGGAATCTGGCCGACGCTCCGTGGCCAGGCGAACGGTAGGTGACCACCCGGAACGGCTTTTCCAGAGAGGAGATCCGCCACCGCATTACCGCCTTCAGTTCCGGGGTACCAGGCCTCGAGGATCGCCGGCACGTGGTTGGAGGCCCACGTGATGTCAAGCGGGCGGGCGTTCAGGAGCACAAGGACGACGGGCTTCCCGGTCGCAACGGCGGCTTCTAGAAGCTGCTGCTGCTTGCCAGGGAGCGCGAGTGAGGAGCGGCTGGCGCGCTCTCCGCTCATGCTCTGCTGTTCTCCGAGGACAAGCACCGCGACCTCGGACTGCTTGACGAGATCGATGGCGTGTTGGAACTCGGTCTCGCGGGCCGCGTCGGTCGTGAGTGTCGGCTTGGGGCTTTGAAAGAGGGCGTCGAAGATGGTGGGTGCGCCGCGGTCGATCTCCACGCCCCTGGTGGCGTTGATCGTGACGCCGGTTGAAAAGCGTTTGCGGAGGCCCTCCAGTACGGTAATCGTGTCGTCGTAGTGGCCGGCGAGGCTCCATCCACCCATGGTGTCGGGTTTGGAGTCGGCGAGTGGGCCTATGACTGCGATCGAGTGGAGGCCCTCCCTGAGCGGAAGGAGGTTGCCCTGGTTGCGAAGCAGGACAGCAGTGTGGGCTGCAACGGAACGTGCCGCCTCGCGCTGCTGCGCCGTGACGAGTTTAGAGGGTACGGAGGCGACGTCGGCGTAGGGGTGCTCGAAGAGGCCGAGGCGATACTTGGCAAGGAGGATGTTGCGCACGGCCCCGTCGATCTCCGCTTGCTGGACGCTGCCATCCTTGAGCGCCGCGGGAAGATCGTTGCGATAGACGGAGCTGGTCATCTCCATGTCCAGCCCTGCGTTCAGGGCGCGTGCCGCGGCATCCTCAGGGCCTGAGGCGAAGCCGTGGGTTGTAAGGCTCTTCACTGACTCCCAGTCGGAGACGACGAAGCCGGAGAAGTGCCACTTGTCGCGCAGGACATCGTGTAGCAGCCATCGGTTGCCGGTGGCGGGAACGCCGTTCAGGTCCATGTAGGCGCTCATCAGCGAGCCTGCACCGGCGTTGACGGCAGCGTGAAACGGAGGCAGGTAGACGTTCTCGAGCTGCTCATCCGAGATGTTGGATTCCTCGTAGTCGCGTCCGCCGGAGGCTGCGCCGTAGCCGACGAAGTGCTTGATGCAGGCGAGGATGTGGCCGTCTGCGCCGATGTGGTCGCCCTGGAAGCCGCGGACCTGTGCTTCTGCCATGCGGGCCCCCAGGTAGGGGTCCTCCCCGGCGCCTTCGAGAATGCGTCCCCAGCGGGGGTCACGGGCTATGTCGAGCATGGGGGCGAAGGTCCAGTTGATGCCGACGGCGGAGGCTTCGCGGGCGGCCATGCTCTGGGCGCGCTCGGCCTCGGCGGGGTCCCAGGAGGCGGCGAGCGCGATGGGCACGGGGTAGATCGTTCGGAAGCCGTGGATGACGTCGAAGCCGAAGATGAGCGGGATGTGGAGGCGAGACTCCTGGACGGCAAGGTGCTGGAGGGCGCTGATGCGTTGGGGGTCGGTGGTGAAGAGGAAGGAGCCGACCTCGCCCCGTCGGACCCGGTCTTCGATGGTGACGACGTCGCCTCCGTTGCCAAGCGCCTCGGAGGGGGCATTGACGGCGATCTGGGACATCTGCCCGAGTTTCTCGGAGAGGGTCATTTTGCCGAGAAGATCGTTCACAAAGGCGTCGGCCCTGGGATCGTCTGGTATGGGGGACTGAGCTGCTGCGGCCAGGGGGGCGAGGAGAGCGATGGCCAGTGCGGCCGTGCGGCGGAGGGACATCAGGAGCTCCAGGGAGACACGGACTCGTTCTGGTGGGCGGGGTGCTCGACCTCGCGATGGCTGGGGACGCTCGTGAGGCGACCTGACCACGACTGCGGGTCAAGTCTAGACACGCCGGTCCCTGCTGTCCAGCATCGCAGGGGAAGACAAGATGAACAGATTTCTTCCCCGGGCGTTGTGGAGGCGAGGACCTCTCTTCGGCTTTGGGTGGCCCCCACCCCCCCTCTCAGAGCTAAAATCCTGTTTTGGAGGGACTTAGCATGCAACTGCGAGGCAAATTAGTCTCCCCCTTGGGGTTACGGGCAAGTTCCTCAATCCGCGAGGTTTATCTGCAGCCAGGAGCCGGCCCCCCGACCTCGTCTCTGTCCCCTTCTTCTATGGTAGCCAGAGCTGCGAGTAGATTGCGCCAATGAGGCGCCTAAGACTTCTCCAACTTCGTGTGGGCAGTCTGGTGTATTCCGCTAGCGGTCGGAGGTTGGACTGCGATAGAGTCGGCTTACCTTTGAAAAAACACGAAACGACATACTTCTGGCTGGGTGTCTTTTTCGATCTGGAGGGGCCGTGATCCCAGCCCATCGTTCTTCGGCCGCGATGCGATCCCGAGGACTCGTTTTGCCACCTTTGAGCAACGAGCGCAGCCGGCTGCCCGCGGGACGTTGATGGTGATGTCTTCTCCCTGCTGCCGATCTCCCCGATGAGGCTTATCTGCAACAAAGGGGTTTTCCGATAGCAATATCCAGGCGGGATTTTCTGGCGAGGGTGGGGCAAGCTGGCGGGTACGGGGCCACGTTTTCGGTGATGCAGGGGCTGGGGCTGATGCCTTCGGCCGGTGCATCGGAGCCGCTGGCGGTGGCACGGCGACGGGCAAAGGCGTGAAGGTTGTGGTGCTGGGTGGAGACATTGCCGGTCTGGTGGCGGCGTACAAGATGCGGGGCCTGGGTAAGGCGCGGCGGGCTTAGCGGAAGACAGGGAACAGGGAACAGCTTTGAGGCGGTGGCTGCGGTCGGGGCGAAAGGCAACAGAGTGGATGTAAGAGCTCAGAGATGAAAAGGGGGAGTGTGATGAAGAGGATGGCGGCGGTTTTTGTGGCGGCGGGGTTGCTGGTCGGTGTGGCGGGGGCGCGCGGGCAGGTGGTGGTGAAGCACCTGCAGCCGAATGAGAAGAGTCCGATTGCGAACGGCGTTTGGGCGGGCGATACGTTATACCTGAGCGGGCAGCTGGCGAACCCGGTGACGCCGGCCGATGCGGCGAAGGGAACGTCTGCGGTGTACGGCGATACGAAGGCGCAGTCATTTTCCGCACTGACGAAGATCCAGGCGCTGCTGAAGGAGCAGGGTCTGGATATGAAGGATGTGGTGAAGATGACGGTGTTCCTGGCTGGCGACCCGGCGAATGGGGGCAAGCTGGACTTCCCCGGATTGCAGGCGGCGTATACGCAGTTTTTTGGGACGTCGGCGCAGCCGAACAAGCCCGCTCGGAGTGCGTTCCAGGTGGCCGCGCTGGCGGCTCCGTGGGCGCTAGTGGAGATTGAGGTGATTGCGGTTCGGGGGAAGTGAGGGCCGGTTCGTGATGCGATTGCGGGAACGCGCTTTGGGGTCTCACCAGGCGGGTCCGTGGTTGGCCTGCGGAGCTCTGGGCGGAGGCTGGGTGCTGGGTTTTGAGGATAGAGAAGCAGATCCTCCGCTGCGCGAAGGATGACAACTCTCGGGCGCGTTTCAGGTGAGACGCGGTCCTTCTGCCTCGCTCAGGCCGTCAGGGTGAGCTCTGCGGTCAGGTTGCGGGCGGTCCAGCGGGTGGCTGGGAGTTGTGGACGGGGTCGCTGCGGTAGGCGCTCATGAGGCGGGAGATAAGGACGGCGAGGTAGAGGATGCCGAGGACGGCCTCAAAGAGGGAGACCGAGCGGACCTCGCGTGAGACGGCGGTGATGCCGGGGGTTCCGAGCTCCGTCATGGTGCCGAAGGAGAAGTAGATGAAGTCGAAGCGGTCGGGGGCGCTGTGGAGGTTGGTGGTGGGGTCGAGGTAGAAGGCGTTGGGCTGGCGGCTGACGATAAGGCCGTAGATGCTGGCGAAGGCGTAGCCGAGGAGGAGGTAGATGGAGAGCGCGCCGAAGACGGTCTCGGAGGTGGGCTTGGTGTCGGCGTAGACGGCCCGGTAGATGATGATGAGGACGACGAGGTCAAAGATGAGGCTGAGCAGGCGGCTGACGAAGGCGACGATGCCGAGGTCGGAAGGTGCCATGAGGATGCGACCGAGGAGTGCGGGTACGGCGAGGCAGAGGACGAGCAGGATGAGGTTGCGACGGAAGGTGACGGCGTAGATGGTGAGGAGGATGATGAGGCTGCCGAGGATACGGAAGGCGTAGTAGCCGAGCGTGCTGCTTTCCGCGTAGGGGTAGACGACCAGCGAGAGCAGGAGAAAGAAGAAGAGGATGGCGAAGCGCTGCTGGCGGAGGGGGACGCTGCGGAAGCTCAGGAGAGGCCGGATGGGGTGGAGAGGGTGGGTGGGCATCGAGGGATCGGTGGGAACGGGAGCTGGGTGGGTCTCTGGGCCGGTTAGCGGGGAAGAAGTGTATCCTCCCGCTCCGCGGAAGGATACAACGTTGGAAGGGACAGGGGCTGGGTTGGGGATCAGGGCTGCTGCGCAGCGGGCCGGGTGAAGGCGGTTTCGATGGCGGGTGTGCCACGGAGGGCGCGTGCCCGGTCTTCGACGGCGCGCATGACGCGGAGGAGGTTGCCGCCGTAGATCTTCTTGATGTCGTCGGCTGTGTAGCCCTTTTCGAGCAGGGCGCGGGTCAGGGCGGGGAACTTGTCGTAGGAGCCGAGGTCGGAGGGGACGCAGCCGACGCCGTCGAAGTCCGTGCCGATGCCGACGTGGTCGATGCCGCCGATGCTGACCGCGTGGTCGATCTGGGCGACGACGTCGGCGAGGCTGGCGGGAGGGAGCGCGGCGGTGGCTTCCGCTTCGAGCTTGTCGACGGCGGCTTCGCGCGCAATGGGATCGGCGATGTTGCGGGCCTCGCGGATCTGCGGTCGGAGGCTGGCCAGGATGGGTTTCGAGGCGTCGTAGTAGCGCTGGGAGAGGTAGGCGCAGTCGAAGTTGATCTGGAGCGTGCCGCCGTTCTGGGCAAGGGCGCGGATCATGTCGTCGGTCATGTTGCGAGTGTGGCTGGAGATGGCGCGGGTGGAGGAATGGGAGGCGATGACGGGGGCGGTCGAGGCTCGGAGGACGTCGTAGAACGTCTTGTCGGCGGTGTGGGAGATGTCGACCATCATGCCGAGGCGGTTCATCTCACGGACGACGTCTTTGCCGAAGGGTGTGAGGCCGTTGTGGTGCGGGACCTTGGGGTCGTCGACGTCGCCCTGGGCATCGGCCCAGTCGTTGGTGTTGAAGTGGGTAAGGGTCATGTAGCGAACACCGAGTTCGTAGAAGGTTCGGAGGAGGCGAAGGGAGTTCTCGATGGCGTGGCCGCCCTCGATGCCCATGACCGCGGCGATCTTGCCCTCGGCGTGGGCTCGGACGATCTCGTCGGCGGTGGTGGCAAAGACGAAGTCGTTGGGGTGGGCGGCGATGATATCGGTGCGAACCGTGTCGATCATCTGGAGGGTGCGGTTGGCGGAGTGGTTTCCGTTGGTGTATTCGGCGTCGACGAAGACGGCGAAGAACTCGGCGCCGAGAAAGCCTCGCATGCGGGGGAGGTCGGTCTGCCCGGTCTTGTTGGGCTTGGCGATGTTGTAGCCGTTGACGGTCTTCGAGGGGACGTCGTTGTGAGTGTCGATGAGGATGGCTTCGCGGGTGATGCGGTCGACTTCGGCCTGGGTCACGGGTTTTGTGCGGGGAGATCGGGGCTGCTGGCCGGTGGCGGCGGGGAGAGTGAGCGCGGCGAGTGCGAGGGTCCAGACGAAACGATGGGCGATCACGGATGCCTTTCTGGTGCAGGGCGGTTCTAGTTGGCTGCTGTTCGCTGCGCCGGGAGGTTGGGTTTGAGGGTACAACATCGCTGCCGGCGTTCCGCCCGGGATCAGGAGGTGTCATCTGGAATGCAATTGGGCGCGGACGCTCGGGAGCGGAGCGGCGACTTTGAGGAAAGCAAAAGGTTGAGTGGGTGCTTTGCGTGCGGATGCTTTCGCTTGGGGGTTTGCCTCTGGCGTCCTCGGTTCGGCATCGGATGTACGGAGGTCGAGATCGGATGAGCGTGTACGGGACGAGGCGGCTGGGAACGGCGGGTCCGGAGGTGTTTGCGCTGGGCCTGGGGTGCATGGGCATGAGTGGGATGTATGGGCCGAGCGATGAAGGGGAAAGCATCCGGACGATCCATGCGGCGGTCGAGACCGCGGAGGCTGGTGGGGCGAAGCTGCTGCTCGACACGGGCGACTTCTACGGGATGGGCCACAACGAGCTGCTGATCGGACGGGCGTTGAAGGAGATGGGTCAAGGCGCGCGGGACAAGGTGGTGCTGAGCGTCAAGTTCGGTGCGCAAAGGACGCCGAGCGGCGCCTGGTCGGGCTTTGATGGGCGGCCGAGTTCGGTGAAGGACCGGCTGGCGTACAGCCTGGTTCGGCTCGGTGTCCCGAACGTCGACATCTACCGGCCGGCGCGGCTGGACGACAAGGTGCCGATCGAGGACACGGTGGGGGCTGCAGCCGACATGGTGAAGCAGGGGTACGCCCGGTATGTGGGGTTGAGCGAGGTGGGTGTGGAGACCGCGCGAAGGGCGCAGAAGGTGACACCGATCTCGGACGTGCAGCTGGAGTATGGGCTGGCGACCCGCGGCATGGAGGCAAAGGTTCTGCCGGGTCTCCGCGAGCTTGGGATCGGTGTTACGGCGTATGGGGTGCTGTCGCGAGGTCTGCTGAGCAGGTCAATGCCCGCCGAGAAGGGCGATTTTCGCAAGTATCTGCCGCGGTATACGGGCGCCAATCTCCAGGCGAACATGTCGATGATCGAGGCGCTTCAGGGTGTGGCGGGAGGGCGCGGAGTGAGCGCTGTGCAGATGGCGATAGCGTGGGCGATGGGCAGGGGCGACGAGATCCTGCCGCTCATCGGGTCGCGCAAGACGGACCAGTGGAAAGAGGCGGCGGCGGCGCTCGAGCTTCGACTTACCCCCGAGGAGACGGCGCAGATAGAGGAGGCGATGCCGTCTGAAAAGGTGCAGGGGACGCGCTATGACAAGCAGGCGATGACGCACCTGGATAGTGAGCGGTAGGGCTGGGCCGCGAGGGACCGGAACGAGCGGGATCGTAGAAGGGGAGAAACCGGAGCTGCGGCTAGCCGCAGGGTTTGACGGCGGTGGCCCGGTGCCATGTCTCCGTGCGGCCGAAGATGGCCAATCCGATATATCCGCGCAGCTTCATGGTGTTGTCCTTGAGCTCCAGGTTTCCTTTATAGGTCGAGCCGGATTCAGGGTCGTAGAGCTGTCCACCTGTGGCCTGGGCGTCTCCGGTGAGATTGAAGCTGTTGCCTATCTGCAGATTGCAGAGGGATCTCTTGCGGAGAGCGCGGTTCGGATTCTTTTGATCTTTCGTGCCCGGGGCGCTGGGGGTAATGGCGACTATCTTGATGCAGAGTGCGTTGGCGCAGGGGAAGGTGCGAACGACGGATCCATCCCCCGTCGTCCAGTCCCCAAACAGTGCGGGAGATGCAGCGGAGAGGCTTAGGGGGGCGAGCATGAGAGTGAAGGCGAGGAGTGACCTGCGTGCATCCATGGTGCTTTGGATGCCGATTGTTGAGGGCACGGGGAGTCGTCTGGGGCTGCCGGGTGGTGTGATTTGGGGCCCTGCACACGCGCCCCGAACGCGCCTTCGGCAGAACCGAGGGTGCCTTCGCGTCTGCAGGAATCAGGAATCAGGAGGCCAGGCGTAGTGTCTGGATCGCTTCCGCCACCCAGATGCCCACAATACCGACGGAGAGCAGACCTGCGACTCCGGCGAAGATGCGAACAAAGGGCTGAACCTGGTTGACGCGGCGAACGATTTCGCTCTGCTTGCGGGGGCCATCGGGGTTGATGTCAGCCAGAAAGAGCTGTTCGTCCTCGTAGCGGGTGAGCTGTCCGCGATAGGTGAGGAGGCCAACGAAGAGCGCGGTGGCGACGGCCCACAGGATGAGCAGTGTCGGAACTGCGGAAAGGGCGGCGGCGAGAGTCATATAAGCTGATCCCCTTTCTTGGGGAGGATGGGATGAGGCGTAGCCCGTTGCGGGTGGCTGCCGACAGGATCATACGCTGGCCTGCGGTCGAATCACCAGAGTTTTCGGAGCGGCGTTGAGAGCTTTTGCGGGATAGACGTATGCGGAATGGGCTGGCCGGCTGCCTAGGCGTGAAACGACGCACGAAGGACCATGGCCGCGGCGAACACGGCGACGAGCAGGAGCGCCAGGAGCACACCGATGAAAATCGCCATCGACCGTGCCTTTTCGGGCGTCGGCTGGGTGATCCCGAAGGTGTTGATGAAGATGTTGGAAAGCCAGAGCAGGGGCTTCATGGGAAGAATCGACTCCGTTCCCGATCATAGTCGAGGGCGCTGCCTGATCGCCCGGCGATGGCTGACGGAAAACGGGTGCACCACGCCCTTTTGCGACGATGGGCCGCCGATGGCATCTATATAAGGAACGGCTTAGACCTGCTCCTTGTTCAACATGGGAGCGGGGCATACACTTAGAAACAGATTCTGTCCTTTCAGGAAGGACGACGGAGATCGAACCATGGCCACAGCAACAACAACTCCCAACGCTGAAGTAGTAACGGGTGCACCCTCCCCCTCGACCACCCCGGTCACGCTGACGCCGGCGGCAATCGTGAAGGTCAAGGAGATTATGGCGACGCAGGATCCAGTTCCGGCGGGCCTGCGCATCGGCGTTGTTGGCGGGGGCTGCTCCGGCTTTCAGTATTCGATGAGTTTTGAAAACCAGAGCGGGATGATGGACAAGGTCCTGCGCTTCGAAGATCTAAAGGTGTTTGTGGACGCGACCAGCGCAATGTACCTGCAGAACTGCGTGGTGGACTACGTTGAGACGCTTGAGGCGGCTGGTTTCAAGTTCGAGAATGCGGCGGTAAAGAGCACCTGCGGATGTGGATCAAGCTTCAGCGTCTAGTGCAGGTACCCACAATATGGAATGACCAGAGACCCACCAACGGGAAAGTTGGTGGGTTTCGTGCTGTGTGAGGTAAGTGGATTCGCGACGGAAGAGCACCTTTAGTCGCAAACTTCTGCATAAGCCGAATTTCTGGGATCCTGTAAGTCCTTTCGATTCAATGATTAATTGTGGTGGGCGACATGCTAGTTATGTTGTGTTCGAACCAAAGTGTTCGAATGGAGGAATCATGGGCCCCGTCGCACGAATTGCAAGTCTTGCAGCTATACTCGCGAGTTCAGCCGTGTTTGCATCGGCTGACACTGTTCTTCTTGGGAGTTATGGAACGACAGACACGAACGGCGCGGCCAGTATGAATCCCGGATTCGGGAACAGCATGACCTCCTACTCCGCCTCGCAGTCGGGATCGCAGCCCGGGAAAATCCAGCCGGTCGCCGGGTCATCTCGGACCTACAACCTCGTCCGCGACTCGCGCTGGACCGGACCGATGTCGATTGGCGGTATTACGTCGAGCTATGTGTCGCTGGACCCGGGTACCTCGGGGATGGTGATCGAGCCGAACGGAACCTATGCGTACCACTCATACTTCCTCGCGACGGCCGCGCCCATCGTGACCGGCTCGCTTACCGTACTGGCGGACGACACGCTCGATGCGTATCTGAATGGCCACCAGGTGGTCTTCAACGGCGAGTTTGCTGGAAATACCTATGCCACCTGCTCGGACGTGGGGCCGAACTGCAGGGTGCCGGTGACGGTTGCGCTCGACAACTGGATCAGGACGGACGGAACACTGAACGACCTTTACTTCGTTGTTCACCAGGATGCGCTGGCCTCGACGGGGCTTGACTTCGTGGGTGCAGTGTCCTCGACACCAGAGCCAGACACGCTGCTGCTGCTGGGCACGGGGTTGCTTGGATCCGCCGGGGTCATCCTGCGGAGGCTGCGCCGAAGCTGAGTTGCGGGTCGCCTGTTCTGCGGGCCAAGGCGCTGCGGGACAGGCCTACCTTCGAGGCACGCGGGGTGAGGGCCAGTAGACCGGATCACCTCTGCTTCCTGAGGCACCTTCTGTGTTGAGGCTGGCCGACTTTAGAGACTGCCCTGGATTGATTCTGCTGTGAGGCTCTCAAAAAGCGAACCACTCTCCAAGGTCGACAAAATCACCATTGTCTCGACCGGCAACGACGGCAACATCGAAGCGCACAAGCTCACGGGCGAGATGACGCTGATCGCCGCGCAGGTACCTGCCCTCTTTGAAGCCCTGAGCGGCATGAAGATGTCAGACCTGATGTCCAACGTGAAGCAGATGGCTCCGCGCAACGGCAACAGCGACAACACCCACTAGATCTCCGGATCGACCTACCCGAAACGAGCGGGTGGGTTTGACCGTCGCAGTTCAAGCATGTAACCGAAAGGGGCACAAACCTCATGGCACTCATGGAACGCGTTACCACTCTCCTCCGAGCGAATATCAACGACCTGGTCGACAAGGCTGAGGATCCCGAGAAGATGCTGAAGCAGCTCGTCCTTGATATGGAGAACCAGCTTCTGCAGGTCAAGACGCAGGTCGCCATCGCGATCGCCGATCAGCACCTTCTCGAACGCAAGAAAGCCGAGCACGATGCGGCTGTCACGACCTGGAAGGAGAAGGCAGCGCTTGCCGTAAGCAAAGGCCGGGACGACATGGCGCGCGAGGCCCTCGGCCGATCCCTGAGCCACACAGGCATCGCGCAGGGCTTTGCCGAGCAGCTCGAAGACCAGCGCACCGAGGCAGAGGCTCTGCGGAGCACTTTCCTGACGCTGCAGGGAAAGCTGGCCGAGACGCGGTCCCGTTGCGATCTCGTCATCGCCGAGCACCGACGCGCGCGCGCCGTTGGCAAGGCTCACCAGGCGAATGCGCTGGCCGCTCCAACGGACAGCGCTGCCTCGATCGATCGGTACCGGTCTCGTATTCAAGCGCAGCAGGCTACCAATCAAGCCTCCGGAGCCATGATGGCCGAGACATCCCTCGAAGATCGTTTTGCAACCCTGGAGCGCGATGAGCAAGTTGAAGACTCCTTCAGGAGCTCAAGTCCGGGCACTCCGCATTGGCAACCCCCGACCAGGGCCGACTGCTCTCAACATCACTGCAAGAAGCTAAGACTCGCGCCCTGTCGACAGGCAAGAAAAGGGGCGGGCCATTGTGGCCCACCCCTTGCACAATGAGCTCTCACCCTTACTTCGCTGACGCCTGCGCTCCCGTGTAGCTCACATGCCATACGGTTTTTGTGCCATCGTCCGTTACAAACAGCGAGCCATCCTTTGGCGACCGCGACACCGACCGGGCGACCCCATACGTTTCCTTCCGGCGTCACGAACCCCGTCAGGAAGTCCTCGTACTCGCCGGTAGCATGGCCGTCGCGCATGGGCACGCGAACCACCTCGTATCCGACCCGGTTCTTCTTGTTCCATGACCCATGCTCGGCTGCAAAGGCGTCACCCTTATAGTCGGCAGGGAACTGCGCGCCCTCGTAGAAGGCCATCTCGAGCGAGGCCATATGCGGCTGCATTAGAACGTCCGGGGTCAGCACCTTGTCCTTCAGCTCAGGGTGCTTGCCCACGTGACGTGGATCCTGGTGACCGCCCATATACCACCATGGCCAGCCGTAAAACCCGTCCTCCTTGACGCTCGTGATGTAGTCCGGAACCAGGTTGTTGCCCAGCCGGTCACGCTCGTTCGTGGAGCACCACAGCTGTCCCGTCGTCGGATTGATGGCCTCGCCCACGCAGTTGCGAATGCCGCTCGCGTAGACCTTGAGGAACTTTCCTTCAGGCGAAAACTCGAGCACGTCCGCGCGATGAAACTCGTTCGGGTGAGTATCGGTGTCATCGACGTTCGATCCCGACCCAACCGACACCAGCATCTTGCTTCCGTCCGGGGTGAAGACGATGTCGCGAGTCCAGTGCCCACCGCCACGAAGCTGCGCGAAACCCGGAAGCTGCGCAACGATCTTCTCGGCTGCGCCAGTCGCAACCAAGTCGCCGGACTTGTACGGGAACCGCACCACGGAGCTGGTGTTGCCGATGTAGATCCACTTCGGATTCGGTCCCGCGGGATAGAAGGCGATGCCGAACGGAAGGTCAAGTCCGCTCGCGAAAGTCGAGATCTTCTGCGCCTTCCCGTCCGCCCCAACACCTCGCATCACCATGATCTTGTCGCCATGCGAGTCGGCCAGAAACAGGTCGCCGTTGGGAGCCGTCCGAATCAGCCGCGGCTCTTTGAACCCCTGTGCGTACATCTCCACCTTGAAGCCCGCCGGAGCCTGCGGCCACGCGCCCTCAGGACGTGCAACGACCGACGGCCCGTTATCGACCGACTCGTCCTCCTTAGGCTCGGGCAGATCCGCTACGGTGATCTTGCGGCGCACGCCCGGCTTCTCCTGCGTGTAATCCGTAAACGCTGCCTGCCCGGTGATGGTGGCCTTCTCCTGCGCCTGCGCTGCCGCCGGCTGTGGCAGCAGGCTTACGCCGGCCACCGTCCCCGAAACCAGCAGTGCCGCCGCCAGAGTTCCCCGAAACTTCTTGTCCTTCAGTGTCATAGATCATCCTCAGATTCGCCTGGAGCGTCGCCGCCAGATGTTGGTATTGGGTAGGTGAGGTCGAAGCCGCCTGGCGTTCCCGTTCCTGTGTTGGCCACAACCTAGAAAGATGCCGTTTCGAGGACAAATGATGCGGCCCACTCACAATCAATGTTCCGCAACCTGGTCCGATCCGCTCCATCGCTTCGCCAGCTCCCACGGAACGGTAGCCGTGACGATAATTCGTTCCCTGTTCTGATCGATCTTTAGCGAGTCGAGAGCCTTTTCAACTCCTCGTCCCCTGCTCCGCCGCCCGTGTCCCACTCACAGGAGACTGACTCGCGCCAAACGATTGCGCCAGCCCCACCAGCGCCCGCAGGCTCTCGGCCGACCTGGTGGCCTCGGCCTGGCTGGGTGAGATCTCCTCGACGCGAAGGTGAAGCGATCCAACGTAGCGCAGGCTGGCCACAAACGTCGTGTCCTCCGGAAGCGGCAGCTGGAGCCCGAAGACCGAGATATGGCCGCGCTCCGAGAAGGGAAGGCCGACCTTGCCCACCGCCCACACGCTCGAAAGCAGCGGCACATCCTTGTAGCGCGCCGTCAACAGCGACGACCCAGAAAACGGGGACGCTGCGGCACGGTAGCGGTCGAGAATCAGGTGGATCTGCTCCGCCGTCGGCATGTTCGACGCCGCAACCGTGTCGTACCCCAGCTGCACCACGCGCAACCCGCGCCGCTCTTTTGAGCTGTCATCCTCTATCGGAACCGTAAAGATCTCATGCCCGGCATACTGCTCCTTGCGCGTTCGCAACCGACCGGAGGTACTGGTTCAGCCGCGTCCCATCGAAGTGCCCCTCGAAGACCTCGGAGTAGCCCACGGGCCCGTTTGGTCCATGCGGATCCGCCATCCGGTGCAGCGCAAACGCCACCGCATCCAGGTCACGCTCGGGCACAATCCCAGTCGCGTCGATAAAGCTCTGATACTCCCGGACTATGTGCCACCGGGTGCCGATCGAAGTTGGTTGCCAGCCGCAGCTGCTTCACGCTCCCGTAGACGATCGCATCTGACTCGGGCAGCAGCCTGGCAACCTCGGGCGGAGCCTCCTTGCGCAGCAGCACCGCCAGCCCCAGGCGCAGCAAACAGAAGAACCATCGCCGTCAGCGAGAAGAGCGTACGTCTGCGGAGGAGAGGAAGTTGCGGCAAAGAACCTCGCGAGCTGAAAGAGCGCGGCGGCGCCGAGCCGCGCTACTTGTCCACTGTTATCGCAAACGTGTAGATCTTTCCCGCAAACGCAATACCAGGAACGCTGGCCGCACCCTGGAGGCAGCACACCGAACTCACCGCCGCCGATGTCAGGTGGAATCGTAAACGCGAACACTCGCGAGGCGACCCGCGTTGGCTTGATCGCGACCTGGTCCCTCTCGACGCCATCATGCGAGTTGAACACTCCACCAGTCGACGCCCGAAACTCGCGGCTGTTCGAATGCAGACGGAAGCGCAGCAACTGGTACTCGATCGCATCGGTGTTCGGTGGTGCGAGGATCTCGAGCTCGTCCCCGGGCTTGAGCACCAGGGGAGACTGCGCGCCCGGACACCTCGCCGTTGCGATCCTTCTTGATGATGTTGTCCGTCAACGTGCTCTTCGCCCATCCGCCCGACTTGTACCGGACCAGCTCCGGTGCGAGCGCGACCCACTTGCCATCCTTGTCTCTGCGATACACGCCTTCCTCGTCGATCCCCGGTGAAAGCGGCGTAACCTCGACTGAACCGCCGGCCGGTGGGTGCTCCGAAAGTCCTGAGGACCTCGCCATCATCGCCGAGATCACCGTCGCCGGTACCCCGGCCTCCTTCAGGCCGATCAGGTCGTCCGGAGCCGTTGCATAGTGCCCCGGCTGGGTTCTCACCGTTTGAATGATCAGCGATGGGTCAAGACCCGCCTTGCTCATCCGTATCACGGCGTCGTTGTCCAGGCCCACCGCCCTTTGTGGTGTCGAGGGGATGTTCAGGGGGCCCTCCGAGAGGCTCTGCGCAGGCAGAACGGTGCGGCAAAAATGGCAAACAGAACAACAAGCAATCGCATCATCATCTCCAGATTCTTTCATTTCCTTATCTCACCTACGAATCAGCCGGGCAGACCTACGGATTGCAGAGCGCGCGGTAATCGTCCTAGCGCACCGCCCCGAGCTCCAACCTGAACAGTTCGTGAGGTATGGACGATCCTGCACGGAAAACAGCTCACCTTTCTACCCGGTCGCCCTCCCGAGTGTTCCCATTGCCGCGACCCGGAGCGCATGCTAAAGTAGAGCCTTGCGGCGCACCCTGCGCAGTCACCTCTGCACGTCCGTGGTGGTCTGTGAAGGGGGCGGCACAAGCGGTGTCCGGGCTGGCGTAGCTCAGCTGGTAGAGCATCTGATTTGTAATCAGAGGGTCGGGGGTTCAAATCCCTTCGTCAGCTCCAGTTCCTCCACGCTTGGGTACCTCCGCATCTGCAGTCACTCGTTGTAGGATTTGGTTGACACTGCCAGACGACCTCCGTCGCCGGCCTCCGATCACTCCTTCATGGCTCTCGGCAAGACCTGATCCTCAGGCCAGACCGCGCCCTTGAAGGGTCCCTGTTCGAGTTCCTGCCCAGAGAAAACGTCCGGCAGCCGGGGCACAGGTGGCCGAGCGGTTAATGGCAGCAGACTGTAAATCTGCCACTCTACGAGTTACGGAGGTTCGAATCCTCCCCTGTGCACCATCTCTTCTTGCAGCATGCTCCAGCACTTCGGCTTTACGGTAATCTACGGTTGCGGCAGGATCACCCCAGGCGGTATGTGTCATGGATCTCAGCCCGGCGGGCAGCGGACGTCTCGTTATTGTCGCTCGCCGTTCTCGCCCTCCTTGCGTTTCTCGTCCTGGTGCACTATGGAGCCCGGCAGGTATCGGCTCTTACCCTGGTGCTGCTGGGGTTTTTTGCCTTTCGCATCGTACTGGTGCGGCTGCGTTCGCGGTAGGATAGAGAAGTTTGGTTTCACGTAGGCTGGCGTAGCTCAGTGGTAGAGCACTCCCTTGGTAAGGGAGAGGTCGAGAGTTCAAGCCTCTCCGTCAGCTCCAGGTTTCCAGGTCGGGTCTTCAGGTTGTTCGCTTCTGGCCCACTCCGTCGTGTCCAGACGCAGCCTGAAACCCAGCCTCAAAGCGGGAGTAACTCAGTGGTAGAGTCACAGCCTTCCAAGCTGTTGGTCGCGGGTCCGATTCCCGTCTCCCGCTCCAAAATTCAACTGCAGTCAGGCCAGACGGCCGCCCGGCCTGGCGGGAGAGTCTCGGTTGGGTAACACGTATCAGCAGGCCGTCCTCGCCATCGCCGACCCCGGCACATTCGGTGTCGTTCGTGAGGCCATCGTCGCCTCGTTCTCCGCCCCCCGCGTTGCCGACTTCCTGAAGTCCATCGAACGCTCCTCCCTTCGCATCCGGGATTTCGAAGCGGTGCTCGGCAAAGGTCTCCTTGGCTCCTATGACGCAGGGCAGTACGCCGGCCTCGCGCCCGGGGACCAGGGTCAGATCCGCGAGTTCTACCTCGCATCCCTGGAGCAGGTCGCCCCCGACCTCCGGAACCGCTTCTTCAAGCTCTACGCGTACTACTGACGAGAGCGGCAACAAGGGACAAACCACAGAGTTCGAGTTCAACCGCCGGAACTCCGGCAAGATCAGGAGAAGAGCAATGGGCAAGGAAAAGTTTGATCGTTCCAAACCGCACGTAAACATTGGGACGATCGGTCACATTGATCACGGCAAGACGACGTTGACGGCGGCGATCACGAAGGTGCTGTCGAAGCACAACCCGAAGAACACCTTTCGTTCGTTCGACACGATCGACAACGCCCCCGAGGAGCGCGAGCGCGGCATCACGATCGCGACCTCGCACGTCGAGTACGAGACGCCGAACCGGCACTACGCGCACGTCGACTGCCCGGGCCACGCCGACTACATCAAGAACATGATCACGGGAGCCGCGCAGATGGACGGCGCGATCCTGGTGGTCGCGGCCACCGACGGCCCGATGCCGCAGACCAAGGAGCACGTGCTTCTGGCGCGCCAGGTCGGCGTCCCGTACATCGTCGTGTTCCTGAACAAGTGCGACGCGGTCGAGGACGAAGAGCTGATCGAGCTGGTCGAGATGGAGGTTCGCGAGCTCCTGTCGAAGTACGACTACCCCGGCGACGACACCCCGATCATCCGCGGTTCGGCCCTTGGCGCGCTGAACGGCGAAGCCCAGTGGGAGGCCAAGATCGACGAGCTGATGGCGGCCGTCGACAAGTACGTCCCGCAGCCCGAGCGCGCGGTCGACCTCCCGTTCCTGATGCCGATCGAGGATATCTTCTCGATCTCCGGCCGCGGCACGGTGGTCACGGGCCGCATCGAGCGCGGCAAGATCAAGGTTGGCGAGGCCTGCTCGATCGTCGGCTTCCGCGACACCCAGCAGACGGTCTGCACCGGCGTCGAGATGTTCAAGAAGCAGCTCGACGAGGGTCTGGCGGGCGACAACGCCGGCCTGCTTCTGCGCGGCATCGCCAAGGAAGATGTGGAGCGCGGCATGGTTCTGGCGAAGCCAGGGTCGATCACGCCGCACACCACCTTCAAGGGCGAGATCTACGTCCTGAGCAAAGAAGAGGGCGGACGTCACACACCGTTCTTCAACGGCTACCGCCCGCAGTTCTACTTCCGGACCACGGACGTAACCGGATCGGCCAAGCTGCCCGAGGGCACCGAGATGGTGATGCCAGGCGACAACATCTCGCTTGAGATCACGCTGGGCACGCCGGTCGCCATGGAAAAGGGCCTCCGCTTCGCCATCCGCGAGGGCGGACGCACCGTAGGCGCAGGAACCATCTCCGAGATCCTCAAGTAACCTCAACCAGGGGCATGGAAGCAGTGGGCACAGCGCAGGCTGTGCCCGCCGCGCATCTCGGGGACGACAAAACAACCTCCCTAGGGGACTTCCGCAAAGCCCCGAACTCGTGGATAATGAGATCTGGACGATCCGTGCCTGACCGCTTCGTCCTCCCGCAGCACAACTCAGGAAATCCGGTTGCAGGGTCCGAAACCCTGCGTCGCGGCGTGACCCCCCGGACACGCTGCTAGCCAGCCGAGGTGGTTGGCCAAACCCGAAAGGAACCCCTCCATGCGTGAGATCATCACCCTCCAGTGCCCTGTCTGCAAGAACCGCAATTACTCGACGACCAAGAATAAGAAGACCACCACCGGCCGTCTGGAATTCTCCAAGTTCTGCAATACCTGCCGCAAGCACACAGATCACAAAGAGACCAAGTAATCTCCAAGTCTCGGATGCCTGGGCGGTTTGCGCCAGTGTCCTCAGACAGGGGCGTAAGCTCAACGGTTAAACTGTCGGTCTCCAAAACCGAACTTCTCGGTTCGAATCCGAGCGCCCCTGCCAGCAATCTAAGCAACGTCCCATGTCAGTCCAGGTCAGAAGGTAAGAAAGCGTCATGGCAAAAGCAATCGTCGCAACCACTCCGAGTGAGGTGCCGGCATGGAAGTCACAGCCGGCCCGTCTGCAGAGCTTCATCAAGGACGTGCGCAGCGAGATGCGCAAGGTCATCACGCCCTCTCGCGACGAGGTCAAGGCGACTACCATCATCGTGATCGTCACGGTCTTCATCTTTGCCGCGTACTTCTGGGTGGTTGACTCGGCCATGGACGGCATCATCAAGTTCGTACTGGACCGAGCGGCAAAGCACTAACACCAGCTCCGGCGTAAACCTGGTAAGCCCTCTCAACGGGTCCAGCGGAAAGAAGCAAGCGATGCAAAAAGAAGGCGTGATCATGGCGGAAGAAGCGCAAAATCCGGAACCACAAAGCACCGAGACCCCGAACGTCGCCGGCGAGGCCACGGGTGTTCTGGGGCCTGACGGCACCGAGCTCCTCGCGCCACCCGTCAATCAGAACTTCAAGTGGTACATCATTCATGCCTACTCGGGGTTCGAGCGCAAAGTGCGTGAATCCCTCGAGAGCCGCATCCGCGCCTTCGGGCTTGAGAACCGCATCGGCCGCATCATGATCCCGACCGAGCCCGTCACTGAGCTGCGCAACGGTAAGAAGTACACCATCGATCGTGTCTTCCTTCCCGGCTACGTGCTCGTTGAAATGGAACTCGATAACGACCTGTGGCACGTCATCAAGAACACGCCCCGGGTCACAGGCTTCCTCGGCACGGGCGACAACCCCGTCGCGCTCTCCGAGCAGGAGGTCAGCTCGATCCTCTTCCGCAGCGATGCCAACAAGGACAAGCCCACCCTCAAGGTCAAGTTCGCCAAGGGAGAGCAGGTTCGCATCAACGAAGGCCCGTTCGCCAACTTCACCGGTACCGTCGACGACATCAACGAGGATCGCGAGACTCTCAAGGTCATGGTCTCCATCTTTGGCCGCTCCACTCCTGTCGAGATCGAATTTTCAAAGGTTGACAAGGTCACGGAGTAGCCCGCACCACGCTTTCGGTCGCACACATGTTCAAGCACCCGCAGCACCCAATCCCGAAGCCGCCGGCCGAAACAGCCTGAGCAGCTCGAAGCATAGAAAAGGAAGCACCCCATGGCACCGAAGAAAATCAACGGATACGTCAAGCTCCAGATCATCGCCGGCAAGGCCACGCCGGCTCCCCCGGTCGGCCCGGCACTCGGCCAGGCCCAGGTCAACATCATGGAGTTCTGCAAGCAGTTCAACGAGCGGACCAAGGGTCCGGACATCGCCGGCCTCACCATTCCCGTTGTGATCACCGTCTTCGCGGACCGTACCTTCTCGTTCATCACCAAGACCCCGCCCGCACCCGTGCTCCTGCTCAAGGCTGCCGGCATCCCCAAGGGCTCAGGCACCCCGAACAAGGAGAAGCTTGGCAAGGTAACGGAAAAGCAGATCCTCGAGATCGCAACCCAGAAGATGCCAGACATGAACGCAGCCTCGGTCGAGTCCGCAGCAAAGACCATCCGTGGCACCGCTCGCTCGATGGGCATCGAAGTCGTCGCGTAGCACGACCACATAGACAGGGCTGACACCCACATACCCAGGCAGGTCCGGCATCCCCGGATCTGCCTGTCGCTTCTTGCCCGTCGGCTCCGCGCCGATGCAAAGCCGCATAAGCCGCCCTACGCAAACAGGCTTTGCTGGACCGTCTCTCCCACCCTCCCTGAACTCTTTCGCACCCCGCCTACATCCCTCGTCAGCAGTGCGTCCGTCGAGCGCTCGGGGATGCCGTACCTCGCACACGCCTTCGCCACCCGCTTGGCGAGGAGATGTCGGTAGTCCCTGCCGGCAAACTCCGCCGTTTGAAATCGCGTCTGGTACTCCGCCTCAAGGGCAGGGAAGTGCTCCTGCACAAACTTCAGAAACGTGGGCCGTGAGCAGGGCTTCAGGAACAAGGGCTCCGCGGCGAAGAAGCTTGTGTTGGCCTCTGCAGCCAGGCGCGCCATCCTGTCAATGGCCGCTTCCGTATCGGTAATCCCAGGCAGCAGCGGAGAGCACAGGATTCCCACCCGCAGCCCCGCATCACGCAGCCGCCTGACCGTCGCAAGCCGAAGATCCGGCCTCGGCGCGCGAGGTTCCAGCTTTCTCGCCAACGCGGAATCGGGCGTCGTGATGGTTACGTGCAGGACCAGGGTGTTTCTTCGCGCAATCGTCGTCAGGAGATCGATGTCGCGCTCGATCAGGGTAGATTTCGTGACAATACCCAGGCGGTAGCCCTGCTTCCGCGCAAAAACTTCAAGGAGGCTCCGCGTCACCATCGCCCGGCGCTCGATCGGCTGGTAGGGATCGGTAGCCGTGCCCAACGCGATCTCTTCAGCCGGGTCGATCTTCCTCAACTCCTGCTCCAGCAGCCACGCGGCATTCTTCTTCAGGAAGATCAGCCGCTCAAAGCTCTCGGGCCGTCGCAGATCCAGATCTCCCGATGGGGCGAGCGAGCCGACGTCACCGCCCGACGTGCCGTCCCCCGGGCTCGCGATCTCAGCCGGTGGCGCAAGAAAGTCATGCGTGTACCGGGCATAGCAGTACTTGCAGCCGAACTCACATCCCCGGTAAGGATTGATGCTGTACGCGAGTGACAGGCGCCGCTTCGACTCAGACCGGTTCAAAAGACTTCGGACCTCCATCGTCCGAAACTCCACATCGTGACCTTCGTCGGCAAACTCCGCCTCCGCAGCCAACCGCTGCAGCCCTCTCACCCTGGCGCCAAGGATGGGGAAGAGTTCACTCGTTCCGCATTGAGAGTTCGTGACGTTCATCTTCGCCTATTGTTCGCCTCCGTCTAAAAAGCTACGGGCTCGCCCCTCTGTTGTCAACACGCATTTCCAGGTACTGCCTGAAGGACCAGAACCGGCCGGGACTGCGACTGACGACTCTGGCAGATGTAAGTGGCGGTTGCGGCGTGGAAATATTTCTGCCATACTTCATAAGTTGTCTCTGGCGATGCCGAGACAAGTCGCGACCACGCTCCACGCTGCTGCCCAGCGTACCGAGGGTGGAAGACAAAGGAAACCATGTCCCAGAAGATCTCCAAGAATCTGCAGAAGGCCCGTGCTCTCGTTGAGCCCCGTCCGTACGTGTTGGCCGAGGCCGTGCCGCTGCTTCAGAAGGCCAAATACGCCAAGTTTGACGAAACCGTCGATCTCACCATGCGCCTGGGTGTCGATCCCAAACACGCCGATCAGATGGTGCGCGGCACCGTCGTTCTCCCCCACGGTCTCGGCAAGTCAAAGACCGTCGCCGTTATCGCCTCCGGAGACAAGATCCGGGACGCCGAGGCCGCTGGCGCGGAGTTCTTCGGTGGCGAGGAGCTCGTCGAGAGGATCCAGAAAGAAGGCTGGACGGCCTTCGATGCCCTGATCGCAACCCCTGACATGATGAAGTCCGTCGGTCGACTTGGAAAGGTGCTCGGACCTCGCGGCCTGATGCCTAACCCGAAGACCGGAACGGTAACGACAGACGTTGCGGCGGCGATTCGCGAGATCAAGGCCGGAAAGGTCGAGTTCCGCACGGACAAGACCGCGCTGGTCCACGTTCCCGTTGGCAAGCTGTCGTTCGATCCCCAGAAACTCGTCGACAATGCGATGACGATTATCTCGTCGGTCGTCAAAGCCAAACCCTCCGCCGCCAAGGGAAAGTACATCAAGGGGATCACGCTTAGCTCGACCATGGGACCTGGGATCCAGCTCGACTTCGCCGCGGCAGAGTTGGCCGGCAAGGCCTCCTAAACACCCTCCCGGGCACGCCGTCCGATCCATGGGATGGAATCACCACGAAGCTGGGCCAGGCGCGAACCCTACGCCTCGCACTTCAGCCGGCAAGCTTAGCCGGCCACTATAAAGGTAAAGTTTCTATGGCACTCACCAGGGCAACAAAATCGGAGAACGTCCAAAGGCTTGCAGCCGAGCTTGAAAGCTCGACCTCCGCTATCGTCGGCAGCTTCACAGGGCTGACCGCTTCCAAGGATTTCGACCTTCGCAAGGCCATTCGCGGCGCGGGCGGAAGCTACCACGTCGTCAAGAATAAGTTGGCCGCGCGAGCTGCCCAGGGAACCAAAATCGAGGCCGCGCTCCAGGGTCTCAAGGGTGTCTCCTCGGTCGCGTACACCTCGGGCGATCCGGTTGCACTCGCAAAGGCGCTCTCGACCTGGGTCAAGGACAACGCGGAGTTCACCTTCAAGCTCGGCATCATCGACGGCAAGCTGATCTCCGTAGAAGAGATCGGTGCGCTTGCCACAATGCCCGGCAAGGAAGAGCTCTTCTCGAAGCTGCTTTACCTCATCAACTCGCCGGCACAGCGCCTGGCTACGGTGATCAATGCGACCGGTCGCGATCTCGCCGTTGTCATCAACCAGGCCGTTGAGCAGGAGAAGTTCACCGCGGCTGCAGCCGCGCCTGCCCCGGCACAAGCGCCGGTTGCGCTCCGAGACACCGGCGTCAGAATCCGCACCTGCGGCACAAGCGCCGGTTGCGTCCGAGACACCGGCGTCAGAACCCGCGCCCGAAGCCGAGCCGCTTGTCGAGGCTGCTGCTTCCGAGGCGTCTGGAGTCGCCCTTGTCGCCGAGGCGCACGCCGCGGAAGCACCGACCCCTGCCGAGACGACCCCCGAGCAGCAGATTGCGGAGAACCCTGCCTCTGAGGCCGATCCCGTAGCGATTCAGGACCCTGCGCAGCCCGAAAACAGTACAGCGTCGCAGGCCGGAGCAGCTGCAACCAAGGATCCCGTCGAGGGGTAACCCAACTTTCGCTCCGCCACCCTCCGGGTGCGCCAGTCTGGGCGCAGCGGAAACCCGGGGATGGTGGAGCATCGAGGCGCCACCTCGAGGCCTCACGTAACAGCGCACCACAAAGTTCAGCGACACACATTGGAGAAACAAAATGGCAGACATTCAGCAGTTGGAAGATCAGATCGTTAGCCTCAGCCTGCTCGAAGCATCGGCTCTGGTCAAGAAGCTTGAAGAGCGTCTCGGCGTCTCCGCAGCCGCGGCCGTTGCGGCGGCACCCGCAGGCGGCGGCGCAGCAGCTGCAGCGCCCGTCGAAGAGAAGACCGAGTTCACCGTCATCCTCAAGGATGCCGGTGCCAACAAGATCAACACCATCAAGGCTGTACGCGAAGTGACCGCCCTTGGCCTGAAGGAAGCCAAGGACCTGGTTGACGGAGCTCCCAAGCCATTGAAGGAGAACATCTCGAAGGACGACGCGGCCGCCATCGCCAAGAAGTTCGACGGCGTCGCCACCGTAGAGATCAAGTAGGTACTCGTAGGGTTGCATCGCCGGGCGGAACGCGTTATCCTCTGTTTATGAGGTTCTCGTTCCGCCTTGGCGTGTTCGCTCGCGGTTCGGCCTCCAACACTTAGCTAATTTCCGGCTCATCCTGCGAGTGGCAGGTTAGGGAGTCGGCCACAATGCGGATCCTGCGGCAGATCCCAGCGTGTCACCCAGCTCTACCGGCGGCAGCAACCTCGGGGCAAGGCGAGCCCCAAACGGTGGCAGGTATCTACACCAATACGACAGAAACAGTGCACAAGTCGAACTTTGCGCTCCCGGGGCTCGCTGTCCTCGTGAGCGCTTTACCGTCTTAATCTACAAGCGGTCTCGTCCCGGAACCTCGGGCTCCTGAGAAAGCCATGCAGAATGCTTCGCTGGCACCCAGATCACCCAGATCTCATACGTTGTCCCTGCCGGAAGCTCTCTGGCAGCCAAACTCCGCGCATCGGTCCCCTGCTTCGAGGGTAGGGTACCGACTCAAGCTTCAGTGCGCAAGTGCATTAAACGCGTGAACGCGACCAGTTCACGCCTCCCGTCCCGGCAACCTGCGATCAGATGCAGGGAGCACGAGCCGGGAGGCCTCGAAGGCCAAAGTCTCAGGAGAGAGCATGTCCACAGAAATGCGCGCGATCCGTAGCCGTCTTGATTTTTCGAAGATCCCAACATCCATCCAGATCCCCAACCTCATCGAGGTGCAGCGCCGCTCGTACGAGCGCTTCCTCCAGATGGACAAGCTTCCGCAGGAGCGCGAGGACAACGGCCTCCAGTCCGTCTTTACCTCCGTCTTCCCCATCAGTGACTTCCGCAACGTCTCGGAGCTCGAGTTCGTCGACTTCTCGATCGGCAACTGGGAGTGCAAGTGCGGCTACCTCAAGGGTCTCAACCACCTCCGCACCGCCTGCACCAACTGTGGACACATGGTCATCACCGATCCATTCCACCCGGGCGATGTCCTCTGCAACTTCTGCGGAACCTACAACAAGAACACCCCTGACTTCTGCACCAAGTGCGGCGACCCCGTCGGTCTCCAGCTGAAGTACGACCAGGCCGAGTGCGAAGAACGTGGCATGACCTACTCCGCCCCGCTCAAGGTCACCATCCGCCTCAAGATCTACGACAAGGACCCCGAGACCGGCGTCAAGAGCCTCCGCGACATGAAGGAGCAGGAGGTCTTCTTCGGCGACATCCCCCTGATGTCCGAGAACGGCACCTTCATCGTCAACGGCACGGAGCGCGTCATCGTCTCGCAGCTTCACCGCTCGCCCGGCGTCTTCTTTGAATCCGCGAACAACCGCACCTACTTCCTCGGCAAGATCATCCCGTACCGCGGCTCATGGGTCGAGTTCGAGTACGACCAGAAGAACACCCTCTACGTCCGCATCGATCGCAAGCGGAAGTTCCTCGGCACCATCTTCCTCCGCGCGCTCGGCCTTCGCACCGATGAGGAGATCCTCAAGACCTTCTACACCGTCGACACCATCCAGGTGCGCGATCAGAAGCTCCACTGGTCGGTCGCGCCCGAGAACACCCTGACGCACCTCCAGGGCACCCGCCCCGCCGTCGCCATCACTGCCAAGGGTGAAGAGATCGCACCCGCAACCCGCAAGATCTCGCCCAACACGCTTCGCACCCTTCGCAACCAGAAGGTCGAGACGGTTGAGGTCGAGACCAGCGAGTTCGACGGCGCCATGACCGCGTCCGACGTCGTCGATCTCACCACCGGCGAGCTGCTCTACGAGGCCAACCAGGAGCTCTCCGCCGACAAGCTCCACAAGATCCTCCAGACTGGCGTCACCTCCTTCGAGGTCTTCTTCCCCGAGCGCGACGATGTCGGCAACATCATCACCAACACCCTTCGCCGCGACTCCGTGCGCAAGCCCGAGGAAGCGCTGATCGAGATCTACCGCAAGCTGCGTCCCGGCGACCCACCGACGCTCGACACCGCGACCGCGCTCTTCGAGGGCATGTTCTTCGATCCGCGCAAGTACGACTTCTCCCGCGTCGGCCGCCTGAAGTTCAACATCAAGCTCTACGAGGACCAGAGCCCCGATCACCTCGATCGCCGCACCCTGACCCCCGAGGACTTCTACGGCACCATCCGCTACCTGCTCAAGCTCCGCAAAAACATCGGCGTCGTCGATGACATCGATCACCTCGGCAACCGTCGCGTTCGCGCGGTCGGTGAGCTCATGGAGAACCAGTTC
Source organism: uncultured Acidobacteriaceae bacterium (assembly GCA_963752655.1). Taxonomy (GTDB): domain Bacteria; phylum Acidobacteriota; class Terriglobia; order Terriglobales; family Acidobacteriaceae; genus Edaphobacter. The sequence goes on along the minus strand of CAVVZK010000002.1, from coordinate 34,905 downwards.
CGCATCGGCCTGGTTCGCATGGAGCGCGCCATCAAGGAGAAGATGTCGGTCTACCAGGAGATGTCGACGGCCATGCCGCACGACCTCATCAACGCCAAGCCCGTCATGGCCGCGATCCGCGAGTTCTTCGGCTCCTCCCAGCTCTCGCAGTTCATGGATCAGACCAACCCGCTGTCGGAGATCACGCACAAGCGTCGCCTCTCCGCCCTTGGACCCGGTGGTCTCTCCCGTGAGCGCGCCGGCTTCGAGGTGCGCGACGTCCACCCAACCCACTACGGCCGCATCTGCCCGATCGAAACGCCGGAAGGCCCGAACATCGGCCTGATCAGCTCGCTCTCCTGCTTTGCGCGCATCAACGAGTACGGCTTCATCGAGTCGCCGTACCGCCGCGTGAAGGATGGCACCGTGCTCGACTTCGTCGCCGTCTCAAACGCCGGCGAGTCCGGCCTCCGGCAGGGCGACTACCTCGAGAAGGGTGAGGCGAAGAAGCTTGCGGAGCAGCTCAAAAAGGACAAGAAGCGTCCCATGGAGCTCGTTCCGTTCTCCTTCTATCTCTCCGCCTGGGAAGAGGATCGGCACACCATCGCGCAGGCCAACATCGACCTCGACGAGAACCTCAACATCACCGAGGACCTCGTCAACGCGCGCCGCCAGGGCAACTTCGTGCTCGTCTCGAAGGCCGAGGTCGATTACGTCGACGTCAGCCCCAAGCAGCTCGTCTCGGTCGCCGCCTCGCTCGTTCCGTTCCTTGAGCATGACGACGCCAACCGCGCGCTCATGGGCGCCAACATGCAAAGGCAGTCCGTCCCCCTGCTCGTCGCCGAAGCTCCCTTCGTCGGCACCGGCATGGAAGGCGTCACCGCCCGCGACTCCGGCGCCGTCATCCTCGCCAAGCGCAACGGCATCATCGATTCCGTCGACTCCGAGCGCATCATCGTCCGTGTCGAAGGCGAGCATCACCCCACGCAGCTCTCGCGTGAGGTCGGCTCCGACATCTACCAGCTCACGAAGTTCAAGCGCTCCAACCAGAACACCTGCATCAACCAGAAGCCGATCGTCCGCAAGGGCGACCGCGTCCTCAAGGGGCAGGTGATCGCGGACGGTCCATGCACGGAGCAGGGCGAGCTCGGCCTCGGCCGCAACGTCCTGGTCGCCTTCATGCCGTGGCGCGGATACAACTTCGAGGACGCGATCCTGATCTCCGAAAAGCTGGTCCGCGAGGACTACTACACCTCGATTCACATCGAGGAGTTCGAGATCGAGGCGCGCGACACCAAGCTCGGGCCGGAAGAGATCACGCGCGATATCCCCAACGTCTCCGAGCACGCCCTGCGTGATCTGGACGAGTCGGGAATCATCCGCATCGGCGCCAAGATCGGCCACAACGACATCCTCGTCGGCAAGGTCACGCCCAAGGGCGAGACCCAGCTCACGCCCGAAGAGAAGCTCCTTCGCGCCATCTTCGGCGAAAAGGCCGGCGACGTTCGTGACGCCTCGCTCACGTGCCCCCCGGGCATCGAAGGCACCGTCGTTGACGTCCGCATCTTCTCCCGCAAGGGTCAGGAGAAGGACGAGCGCGCCAAGCAGATCGAGCAGGAGCAGGTCGAGAAGCTCGAGCGCAACCTTGCCGATGAGATCCGCATTCTCACCGACGAGCGCCTCAAGCGTCTTGAAGCGATTCTCGGCGCCAAGGAAGTCTTGGCCGACCTCCACGACGAGCGCACCAACAAGAAGCTGCTCTCCAAGGGCGACGTGCTCGATCGCGACACCATCGAGCTCATCTCCACCCGAAACCTCAAGCGCATCCGCTACGCCGACAAGGATCCCCGCGTCAACGAGCAGATCGACGAGATCGAGGAGATGACCTCGCGGCAGATCGATGTTCTCCGCAAGATCACCAACGAGAAGATCGGCAAGATGCAGAAGGGCGACGAGCTCTCGCCCGGCGTCATCAAGATGGTCAAGGTCTACATCGCCATGAAGCGCAAGCTCTCTGTCGGTGACAAGATGGCCGGCCGCCACGGCAACAAGGGCGTCATCGCCCGGATTCTGCCCGAGGAGGACATGCCCTACCTCCCCGATGGCACACCGGTCGAGATCGTTCTCAACCCGCTCGGCGTCCCCTCTCGTATGAACGTCGGACAGATCCTCGAGACGCACCTCGGCTGGGCAGCGCACGAGCTCGGCAAGCAGATCGCCGAGATCGCCGCCACCCACACCGACGCCAACGAGGTTCGCGAGCTCTTCCGCGCGCGCTTCGCCAAGACCGCCGCTCTCCACCAGCTTCTTGACCTCGACGACGAGCAGACCATGCGCGTCGCCGCCGGCATGAAGCGCGGCATCTGGTTCGGCACCGCGGTCTTCGACGGCGCCCGCGAGACGGAGATCAAGGCGCTGCTCGCAGCCGCCGGCCTCCCCTCCTCGGGAAAGACGCAGCTGGTCGATGGCATGCTCGGCGAAATGTTCGAGCAGCCCGCCACCGTCGGCTACATCTACATGCTGAAGCTCTCGCATCTTGTCGACGACAAGATCCACGCGCGCTCCATCGGACCGTACTCCCTCATCACCCAGCAGCCGCTCGGTGGAAAGGCCCAGTTCGGCGGACAGCGCTTCGGAGAGATGGAGGTCTGGGCCCTCGAGGCCTACGGCGCCGCCTACATCCTGCAGGAGCTCCTGACCGCCAAGTCCGACGACGTCTTCGGCCGTACCAAGATCTACGAAGCCATCGTCAAGGGCGAGGCCGCCATCGAGCCCGGCGTCCCCGAGTCGTTCAACGTCCTTATCCGCGAGCTGCAGTCGCTCTGCCTTGATGTCGAGCTGATCAAACAGGCCGACAACAAGAAGGTGCCGCTGCCAGAGATCGCCGCAGCCGACTAACGCAGTCGCGCTTTTCTGGTTGTCATTCCGTAGCGAAGTGAAGGAATCTGCTTCACCGGAGTGGCAACCAGGCAAGAGCTTAGAACTACGCACCACCCACAATCGAATAGGCACCTGAGCAACAGAACCAACGGCATCGCGATGCGCCGAAAAGTCACCGCGAGACAGCATCAGCAACAGCAGCCCAGCCCGGCTGCAACACCGGAGACGCAAAACATATGTTCCGCTCCAGCCCCTTTGAACTGACCGGCCCTATCGCAGACTTCGACGCGATCAAGATTCAGCTCGCCAGCCCCGAGAAGATCCGCTCCTGGTCCCACGGCGAAGTCACCAAGCCCGAGACCATCAACTACCGTACCTTCAAGCCCGAACGCGACGGCCTCTTCTGCGCCCGCATCTTCGGACCCATCACCGACTGGGAGTGCCTCTGCGGCAAGTACAAGCGCATGAAGCACCGCGGCGTCATCTGCGATAAATGCGGCGTCGAAGTCACCCTGTCCAAAGTCCGCCGCGAGCGTCTCGGTCACATCGAGCTCGCCAGCCCCTGCTCGCACGTCTGGTTCTTCAAGGGCCTGCCGTCGCGCATCGGCCACCTCCTCGACATCTCCCTCCGCGAGCTCGAGGCCGTCCTCTACTTCGAGTCCTACGTCGTCGTCGATCCAGGCGAAGCGCCCGTCAAGGAGCGCGAGGTCATCAAGGACGAGAACCGCTTCCGCGAGCTCGACACCCAGTACCGCGTCTCCGGCTTCAAGGCCATGATGGGCGCCGAGGCCATCAAGGAGCTGCTCAAGCGCGTCGAGATCACCGAGCTTTCGATCGAACTGCGCGAGCGCATGAAGACCGAGACCTCGCTCCAGAAGAAGCTCAAGTACTCCAAGCGCCTCAAGATCGTCGAGGCCTTCCGCAAGTCCGACAACCTCCCGCAGTGGATGATCCTCGACGTCATCCCGGTCATCCCGCCCGAACTCCGTCCGCTCGTTCCGCTCGACGGCGGCCGCTTCGCCACCTCCGATCTCAACGACCTCTACCGTCGCGTGATCAATCGCAACAACCGCCTCAAGAAGCTCATGGACCTCCATGCGCCTGAGGTCATCGTCCGCAACGAAAAGCGCATGCTCCAGGAGGCCGTCGACGCTCTGTTCGACAACGGCCGCCGTGGCCGCGTTCTCCGTGGCGCCAACAACCGTCCCCTCAAGTCGCTCTCCGACACCCTCAAGGGCAAGCAGGGCCGCTTCCGTCAGAACCTCCTCGGCAAGCGCGTCGACTACTCTGGCCGTTCGGTCATCGTCGTCGGTCCCGAGCTCAAGCTCCACCAGTGCGGTCTCCCCAAGAAGATGGCGCTCGAGCTCTTCAAGCCCTTCATCTACCATCGCCTCGAGCAGACCGGCCACTGCACCACCATCAAGCAGGCCAAAGAGCTCGTCGAGATGCAGGAGCCGATCGTCTGGGACATCCTCGAAGAGGTCATCAAGGATCACCCCGTCCTTCTCAACCGCGCACCCACCCTCCATCGCCTCGGCATCCAGGCCTTTGAGCCCGTGCTCGTCGAAGGCAAAGCCATCAAGATCCACCCGCTCGTCTGCACCGCCTTCAACGCGGACTTCGACGGCGATCAGATGGCCGTGCACATCCCCCTCAGCCCCGAAGCGCAGATCGAGGCCTCCGTCCTCATGCTCGCCTCGCACAACATCCTGTCGCCCGCGTCCGGTCAGCCCATCACGGTGCCCACGCAGGATCTCGTCCTCGGCATCTACTACCTCACCAAAGCCAAGGTCAACGCCAAGGGTGAAGGCCGCGTCTTCGCCAACATCGAGGAAGTCCTCATGGCGCTCGAGGCCAAGCAGGTCGAAACCCTCACCCCCATCCGTCTGCGCTACACCGGTCCCGTCCTCGACATGACCACCGCGTACGACGATCAGGACCTCACCCACACCGAGCCGGTGGAGTTCAACAAGCAGTTCATCAACACCACCGTCGGCCGCGCCATCCTCAACGACGCCCTCCCCGAAGGCATGCCGTACGTCAACGGCCTGCTCAAGAAGAAGGGCATGGGGCAGCTCATCAACTACTGCTACCTCAACCTCGGTCTCGAAGTCACCGTCAAGACCCTCGACCGCATCAAGGATCTCGGCTTCTTCTATGCCACCCGCTCCGGCCTCTCGGTCGGTCTGGACGACATGGTCATCCCGGACTCCAAGTACACCGTCGTCCACGAGGCCGAGAAGCAGGTCATCGCCGTTCAGCAGCAGTACCTCGACGGCGCCATCACCAACGGCGAGCGCAACAACAAGGTCATCCAGATGTGGTCCGGCGTCACCGAGCGCGTCGCCGATGAGATGTTCAACAACATGAAGCGCGCGGACAAGGAAGGAGCCATGAACCCGATCTATCTCATGGCCGACTCCGGAGCCCGCGGCTCCAAGCAGCAGATCCGTCAGCTCTCCGGCATGCGCGGCCTCATGGCCAAGCCCTCCGGCGAGATCATCGAGACACCCATCACGGCCAACTTCCGTGAAGGCCTCACGGTTCTGCAGTACTTCATCTCCACGCACGGCGCCCGCAAGGGTCTCGCCGATACCGCGCTCAAGACGGCTGATTCCGGCTACCTGACACGTCGCCTCGTCGACGTCGCACAGGACGTCATCATCTCCCAGAATGACTGCGGCACCGTCGAAGGCATCTACGTCATGCCCATCATCGAAGCCGGCGAGACCATCGAGCCCCTTCGCGACCGCATCATCGGCCGCGTCTCGCTCGAGAAGCTCAAGGACTTCGAAGGCAAGGTCATCGTCGACATCAACCAGGAGATCGACGAGGATCGCGCCTCGGCCGTACAGGCCGCCGGCATCGAACGCGTCAAGATCCGCTCGGTCCTCACCTGCGAGTCCAAGCGCGGCTGCTGCATCCTCTGCTACGGCCGAAACCTCGGCTCCGGCAAGATGGTCGAGATGGGCGAGGCCGTCGGCGTCATCGCGGCGCAGTCCATCGGCGAGCCCGGCACCCAGCTCACCATGCGCACCTTCCACATCGGCGGAACCGCCAGCCGCGTCCACGACGCCTCGCACCTCGAGGCGAAGAACAACGGCTCCGTGCGCTTCATCAACCTCGTCACCGTCCGCAACAAGGATGGCGGCCTGGTCGCCATGAACCGCAACGGCTCCATCGCCATCATCGATGAGAAGGGCCGCGAGAAAGAGCGCTACGCCATCGTCTACGGCGCCAAGCTCAAGGTCGAAGACGCGCAGGAGGTCAAGCTCGGCGATACCCTCGGCGAGTGGGACCCCTACACCTTCTCCCTCCTCACCGAGATCGCCGGAACCGTCCAGTTCAAGGACCTCCAGGAAGGCGTCACCCTCAACGAAGAGGTGGACGAGGTCACCGGCCTCTCCCGTCTCGTCGTCGCGGATTCGCCCGACGAAAAGCGTCAGCCGACCATCATCATCAAGTCGGCCCAGGGCAACAAGCGCTACCTCATGCCCTCACGCGCTCACCTCATGATCGCCGACGGCGACGAGCTCTCCCCCGGAGACATCCTTGCCAAGATCCCGCGCGAAACCACGCGCACCAAGGACATCACCGGAGGTCTGCCGCGCGTCGTCGAACTCTTCGAGGCGCGCAAACCACGCGACCCGGCGATCATCTCGAAGATCGATGGCATCGTTCGCTTCGGTGAGGTCTCCAAGGGGCAGCGCAAGGTCTACGTCACCGCCGATAACGGTCAGGAAGAGGAGTACTCTGTCCCCCGCGGCGTCTACGTCAACGTGCAGGAAGGCGAGCGGCTACGCGCCGGCGATGCTCTCATCGACGGTCCGCGTAACCCGCACGACATCCTCGAGGTCCTCGGTGAGCGCGCTCTCCAGCAGTACCTCGTCAACGAGATCCAGGAGGTCTACCGACTCCAGGGCGTCACCATCTCCGACAAGCACATCGAAACCATCGTTCGGCAGATGCTGCGCTGGGTCAAGATCGAAGAGGTCGGCGATACCGGCTTCCTCGTCGATCAGCAGACCGATCGCTTCCGCTTCAACGCCGAAAACCAGAAGACGCTGATGGAAGGTGGACGCCCGGCAATCGGTCGCTCGCTCCTCCTCGGCATCACCAAGGCCTCGCTCTCGACCGATAGCTTCATCTCGGCCGCATCCTTCCAGGAGACCACCCGCGTGCTCACCGAAGCCAGCATCAACGGCTCGATCGACACGCTGCGCGGCCTCAAGGAAAACGTCATCGTCGGTCGCCTCATCCCCGCCGGAACCGGCATGGAGTACTACCGCAACGTCGCCCTCTCCCCAGAGCTCGAAGAAGCGGCAGCCCAGGTCCAGCAGGAGGTCCAGGAAGCCCACGACGCCGAAGAGCGCGAACTCGAGCAGATGCGCATGGAAGGCGAACAGGAAGAACTCGCCGCCAGCGAATAAGCATTGCATGCAGCCAACGCGCTTACGCGCAAAACAGAACAACGGCAGGGCCTCGGCCCTGCCGTTTTCCTTGTCATCGTTCGCGCAGCGGAGGACCTGCCTCACACAACGGCGAACTCGAAACAGTCCTCCCCTCTTGTCTCGACCGGAAAGCAGGCCTGTTGGGGCACCTACCCCTCAGGTGCTATACCAGGACCCCCAAACCTAAATTACCGACCACAGAACCGGGTGCCCCATCCTTTCGCAGTCTCATCGCGATAGGGTGGGGTATCGTTTACGGCGGAAGCAAACGACCGCCCTCCCCACGAGCCGAAACCCCACCTTCAGGCCATACCCATCAACCCACCCCACGACCACAGAACCGGGTGCCCCATCCTTTCGCAGTCTCATCGCGATAGGGTGGGGTATCGTTTGCGGCGGCAGCAAACGACCGCCCTCCCCCGAGCCGAAACCCCACCTTCAGGCCATACCCATCAACCCACCACGCCCCGTAACCTCGATGCATGTCCACCGGCCTCGTACGAACCAAACCCAGGGCCATGATCACTTCATCACCTTCTCCTGTTTCCGCCACCGCCCCATCCTCGGCACCCCCGAAGCCCGCGACACCTTCCTCCAAATCCTTGAAGCACACCCAAGAGCGTTACAGATTTGAGCTTATTGGCTACGTCGTCATGCCCGAACACGTCCACCTCCTCTTGAGTGAACCTGAGACCAAGCCCCTCTCCACTGCCATTCAGGTCCTCAAGCAGCGCTTCTCCCGGACCCGCCCCGAACCGGAAGTCTGGGAGACTCGCTACTACGACTTCAACATCTACACCGCCGCCAGGCTCCCCGGAAAGCTCAGCTATATGCACCTGAACCCAGTCCGCCGAGGCCTCGTCAGGGAACCCCAACACTGGCGATGGAGCAGTTATCAGGACAACGACACGAACGAACCCCTTGACCTGCGGCCGTCCATCAGCCAACATGCCGTATCCGCAGACAACCATCCGCAATGATCCGGAACACCTAGATAGCCCCACCGGAGGACGTCCAAGTTGGTCCACGTACCGGCAGGCTCCACAGGCGGCATCCTCGCGATCCTTGCCCTCCCCGTGCCCTGGTCCGTCCTCTACCAAAGGCGGCGCGCCACACCCGCCTACACCCTCGACCCCAAGGGCAAGCCCGGAGCCTACGAGCCCATCCTCGCGAAGTACCTGAAGCTCGCCGAAGTCCTGCTCGGCCTCGCCACCGGCTCGATCGTCCTCCTGGTCGGATCGACCGCCCTCCACGGCAACGGGGGCAAGCTCCCCTGGACCTTCGCCTCCGCGCTCGTCCTCCTCGCCTTCGCCGCCATCTACGCCGTCGGCTTCATGGGCTGGCTGATCTTCTGCTACGAACACTACCAGCAGGGGAACCCCCACACCGCCTTCCAGTACTCGCTCAGCGAAGCCCTGGGATTGGCCGCCCTGGTCTCTTTTTTCTCCGGCTATCTCTGGCTCATCATCGTCGTCACCAGGTAAGAAGGGCAGCGGGCAGAGTCCTCACATACCACCGCCCGCCCTCGCCCACCCCTCTTGCAGTTGAGAACTTATCGCCTTGCCGCCACCATGTGCGCATTCGCCCACGCAGCCGACACGCACGGCTGAGACCGCACGGCAACCCCGAGCCCATACCCGCGCAGCAGATCACAAGCAGGCCTTGGCTCGGCCACGGCGCCAACCTCGACGTCCTTTCCAGGCAGATCGGTACGGAAGACAGGGACGCTGGACATCAGTGGATTCATGGGCACACTCACTCTCTTTGCGCGAGACCTTTCACGTCAGTCCCGGCGAAGCCACATTTTAGGGAGTTCTGCGCGCCTCCGACCATCACCCGCATCGGCCTTCGCCTACAACTTATGGGCCACATTCCCTGTCAACCCACCCGGGGACGTATCCTGCACACCCGCAACCCCTTAGCCGTGGCGTAGCGAGCGCACCCCAACCGCTATCCTTAGAGAAGCCGATGCCCTAACATCTAGCAGAAATCGGTCGCGACCTTCGGCCAGCGAACGTCTGAAAGCAGTACGCCCACCATAAGTCCTCTACTTCGAAGACTTTAGCAAACAAGCACAAGCTAAGTCTAGCATCATGAAGACTTTAGCCAAAAGTACGGGGGGGAGGGTACCCGGTGGCTACTCCGCCGCCCACAGCCGCTTCATCGGATCAGCCGCAACCCGGAGCGAGACGCTCTGGATCTCGTCGCCGATTACCTCGCACAGCATTACCGAGTCGACGTTCAGCCCGTCATCCGCCGCCTTCAGGTAGGAAGAAATCAGCCGCGTCGCACGTTGCATCGCCTTCTCTGGTTCCGGTGTCATCGCTCAACCTCCTGGTCGTTGTACGACCTAAGCAGGTACAGCTTCATCGTTCCGCCGTCCTTCCAACGGTATACGACAGTCGCCCCCCGACTTCATATCACCCTTTTCGGGCAGAACCCGCCAAGATACCCAAATCTGCACTCCTCCCCTTTGACGGAGCGCATCTCACCTCCCCCACAAGCCCCCCCGTCCTCCATTCCGCCATCCAAATACCCATGACCTACGATCCGCGTAAGACCGTCGACCATCCCGGAACCGACCCCGACAAGGGAATGAAGACCCGCCCCTACCTCAAGCTGCTCCTCGTCGCCCTCATCGCTCTGCTTGTCATCGCATTGGTGATCGCAAGGGTGGGCAGCAAGTCTGGTCCCCCCGTTAAGCCTGCCACCACCAGCTCCGACAAGCCAAACCCCGCTCCGCAGTAGCAGGCCGACCAGCACTGGACCGTGCCCCCGTATCAGCTAACGGCCGGCAGGTGTCTCTAGCATGCGCGCCGGTGTACTCTCTCCAAGAACCCTTCCGCTCTGTCGTTCGACCCCCAAGTCGGAAGATGGGTTGTGAGGAGTACTACGAGACTCAAGACGGGGCATCAGATATCAAAATGAAAGTTCTTGTGATCGACATCGGCGGCACCCATATCAAGATCGCCTCTTCGGACCATCCAGTCCCCCTCAAGGTCGTCTCCGGCCCCTCCATGAACCCCAAGAAGATGGTGAACGACGTCCTCGCGGCCACCACGGACTGGCAGTACGATGCCATATCTATCGGCTACCCCGGCCCGGTGGCCCATGACCGCCCGCTCGGCGAGCCGCATAACCTCGCCTCCGGCTGGGTGGGGTTCCCGTATCAAAGCTCCTTCCCCAAACCGATACGCTTTATCAATGACGCGGCCATGCAGGCGCTCGGAGGATATACCGGGGGCAAGATGCTCTTCCTCGGCATCGGCACCGGCCTTGGCAGTGCCCTCATCGTCGATCACGTCGTCATCCCGCTCGAACTTGCCCACCTTCCATACAAGAAAAACCGTACCTACGAGCAATACCTCGGGCTCGCCGGTCTCCAAGAGCGCGGCAAAAAGCTGTGGCGTGAGTCCGTACTGGATGTCGTCGCACGTTTCCGCGCCGCGTTTGTGGTCGACTACGTCGTCCTCGGCGGAGGCAATGCCAAGCTGATGAAGAAGCTCCCCGAGAACGTTCACCTGGGAGCAAACTCGAACGCTATCACGGGAGGCATCGCCCTCTGGCACCAGCCAGCTATCTCTGCCTTCGCACCCATCGCGCCCATCGCGCCGGAAGACGCGATCGTCAGTCCAGAGACAGGTGACAATCAAACTCTCGAAAAAAGCGAAGAAGCATCACAACAAGGCCTCAAAGCGAGATGCTGACAAGAAATCAACCAGGAAGAGCTCCAAATAAAGCCAACAAAACCGGCCCATGGATCATCGGCATATTAGATCCTTGACCGTCACCGGATTCCCACGTACAAAGAACCCGGGCTGCGTCTCCGCTACAACCGGCATCGCCGGATTTCTATCTTCGAGGTAGACGGATGCTTCATTTGATCTGGGTTGCAGTCATTGGCTTGGTCGTAGGAGCTTTGGCAAAGTTCATCATGCCCGGAAAAGATCCTGGCGGCATCTTCATCACCATGCTCCTCGGCATCGCTGGAGCCTTTCTCGGCACCTTTCTCGGCCGCCTGATCGGGCACTACGGCCCGGATGAGTCCGCCGGCTTCCTGATGTCGCTGCTCGGTGCGCTCATCCTTCTCGGCCTGTACCACTTCATGCGGCGAAGCCGAACTGTGTAAACGCGAGGCACGAAGAACCTGCCCTGTCGGAAGGGGCCACAGCGGACACCTTGCCTCAGGCTCTTCGGCATCCCATGTGCATGAGCCTACCCACCACACCTGTCGATGAAAAGCTGCCAAAGGGACCGAGCTTCCTCCCGGTCGTCATTAGCTTTGCGGTAGCCATCGTCCTCATCCTCGCCGCCGCGGTCTTCTACATGAGAGGTCGAGCCCAAAAGCTTGTCCCGATGAAGACCAACACCACACCCTCGCAAACGCTCGTCAGAACAACTCCGACCTCTGTTGCAGCGTAGGTTAGTTGCACGGGGCAGTTACTCCCAATAACGAGGCTGGGGGTCTCTTACGCACCTCCAGCACACGGCGCCACCGGATGCAGCCTCAGGCTGACTGCAGAGTCGCCACAGCGTTGCAAGCCCGTACCGCATCACAGAAGCCACTCGCCGGTACCGGTCGCGCCAGGAAGTATCCCTGCGCCTCGTCGCATCGCTGTCGCGCAAGAAACCGGAACTGCTCCTCCGTCTCCACGCCCTCCGCGACAACCTTGATGCTCAGACCATGGGACATCGCGATAATCGCCCTCACCACGGCAGCCGCGTTCGCCTCGGTGGCGGCAAGCTTGATGAAGTGCTGATCGATCTTCAACCTATCCACCGCATACTCGAGCAGGTAGTTGAAATTGCAGAACCCCGTCCCAAAGTCATCGATCGCGATCCGTACCCCGAGCTCCCGCATCTTCTGCAGCTTCGCCAGCGTCGCTGCGGAATTCACCATTAGCGTGTTCTCCGTGATCTCCACCTCCAGGCACCGCGGGGAAAGCCGGCTGTCTTCAAGCGCCGACTCCATCACCTCAAGCAGGTTCTTCTGCTGAAACTGCCGCGGTGAGAGATTCACAGAGAGAATGAGATCCATCCCGAGCTCGTCGCACATGGCCTTCGCCTCGGTGCATGCCCGTCGGATCGCCCACTCGCCCAGCGGCATGATCAGGCCGGTCTCCTCCGCAAGGCTGATAAAACTCGCGGGCATCAAGAAGCCCAGCTCCGGATGCTCCCATCGCAGCAGAGCTTCCATTCCAATTACCGCACCCGTCACAAGCGAGACGTACGGCTGGTAGTGCAGCCTCAGCTCGTCTCGGGAGATGGCCTGGCGTAGCGATCGCTCCATTGACAGCCGGTCGGACTTGTCCTTCAGCATGGCGACCTGAAACATCTGAAACTGATTCCGTCCGCCCTCCTTGGCTGCGTACATCGCCGCATCGGCCCACTTCAACAATGACCGCGCGTCTCCAGCATTGTCCGGGTAGACACACACGCCAACGCTGGCCGAAACATGGAGCATGTGCTCCTCGACCGACATCTCGGGTGCGAAACGCGTTACCAGCGTGGTCGCACAGTGTTCCACATCCGAAATGCTCGTAATGTCCTCCATCACCACCACGAACTCGTCACCGCCCATTCGCGCCACGGTGTCGGAGCTGCGCACAGCCTGCCGAAGACGGGACGCCGTCTCCAGCAGCACCTGGTCTCCCGCCCAGTGCCCAAGCAGGTCGTTGATGCGCTTGAATTGATCCAGGTCCAGAACAAAGATGGCCACCTTGGTCCCGTATCGCCGAGCCCGCTCCACCGCCTGTACGATCCGGTCCTGCAGCACCGCTCGCCCTACCAGGCCCGTCAGCTGGTCGTGCGTTGCCAGGTGGGTCACATAATCCATCATGGCCCGGCGCTCCGTGACGTCGTACGCAATACTCACGAAGCCCGTCACCTGGCCGGCGTCACTCGTCAAAGCCCGCACCGCGGTGTGGATCGGGATCCGCACGCCGTCATTCCGGATCAGGGTCCACTCCAGCTCTTCAACCCCGCCCTTGGCCGCCTTGGCCGTCAACACCTCGAAGCCGTCCATCGGCATCAACGAAGGCAACCCAAGCTCCTTTGCCCGTGCGCCCAACTCCTTACGATCGTGCAGCAGCGTCAGAGGTGCTTTCCCGACCAGATCTTCCCGGCTGTATCCGCTCATCTTCTCCGCGGCGCGGTTCATCGCCGTCACCACACCGTCGACGTCTGCGGCCAGCATGCTGAAGGGTGCGTTCTCAAAGATGGACGACGTAAACTCGGCGAGCTCACGATACCTTTGCTCCGTCGCCTTTGCCTCGCTGATATTGCTGAAGGCGATGGCCGCACCATCCCCCAGTCTCACAATCTGGTACCGGATCCAGGACGCCTTCACTCGGGTGTTCTCAAGAACCTCAACCTCGCCGCGCGCAGAAGCGCCCGTCTCGACCACCTGACACAAGCTTCTCTTGAAGGGGCCGTCTAAAGAGTCCGGGATGACTGTGCTCAGCAGCCTTCCTTGCAGGTCGCCCTCACCCTCGACCAGAGCATTTGCGTTTGCATTCCCGTAGCTGCAGCGAAAGTCTGCGATCTTTCCCGAGTCGTCCCGCACCGTGTCCAGAATGACAAACGCATCCAGGCTCGTATCAACCGCGGCAAGAAATCGATTGCGTTCTTCCTCGCTCGGCCCGTCTTCGCCGGTCTCGCTTCCGCTCACGAGCTTCGGTGTCCACGGCCAAACAAACGAAAGCAACGCTCCGGCAGCGACGCCATGCCCATGCCCCGTTTGTACGCTCCAGACGCAGAAGCAGACCGCAGCAAATAGGATCGCTCGATTCGCGCAAAAGACGGTGCGAACCCCAAGTCCATGCACGCCCATGTCGTCACTGCTCACGATCACCTCAACCAGATACCGTCGTAGAGTCAGACAGGAGCAGAAATGTTGCAATTGGCATCGTTTCCCTGCAGAGGCCTGTTGTGAGGCACCTATCGAGTACGTCAGAATACCAATTCCGTCCTTCGCCAGCATCTAGAGAATGGAATCCCGTCGACCGTACCGCTATCCCCAAAACGTGGCATACCGCCGCCTATCGATCAGGGACCATCCATCCATGCATCTCCATCCAGTCCTCCAGGAGAGGTTCAAGGATGCTCAGACCGGGCAGCAGCTTTAGTCTCTGTCCCAGTCCCACACCATGCGGACCGCGTTCAAAGATATGTAACTCGGCCGGTACGCCCGCTCTCTTCAGCGCGTCGTAGTAGGCCGTTGAGGTCAGTGAATTCACCTGCTGGTCCTCGGTGGTCGAGAAGATAAAGCTTGGCGCCGTCGTCCTGGTTACCCGCCGATCGATCGAGACCTCGTTGATCATCGCTTGCGTCGGGTGCTCGCCTATCAACGCTTCAAGGTTCGTGGACCGCGGAATGGAAGGATCCATACTCAGGCGAGCGTAGGAAAGAATCGCGAAGTCCGGCCGATCGCTCACCCGCTCCTCCCGGTCTGCGGACTTCGGGTTCCCGCTATCGTTCACGGATGCCAGGTACCCAGCAAGGTGTCCTCCGGCCGAAAAGCCCCAGACCCCGACCTTGTCGGAGGCAATCCCAAGCTCGGCCGAGTGGCTTCGCACGTATCGGATCGCCCGAGCCCCGTCCAGCATCGGTGCAGGGAAGTGGTACTTCGGACCCAGCCGGTACTCGAGCACAAAGGCCTCAATGCCGTGCTCGTTCAACCATCGAGCCTCCGCAGCGCCTTCCTTCTCCATCACCAGCGTCCGGTAAGCTCCGCCAGGCATCAGGATGACCGCCGTCCGCTCTCCCCTGGGCTCCCTATCTCCAACCCTGACCTCCCGCTCTCCAGCCTTGGGCTCCCGCTCCCCAGCCCTGGTCTCGTGCTCTCCACCCTTGGCCTCAGGTCTCTGCTCACCCCTCTGCTCCGGTCGTTCCCCCCGGCTCCTTTCGCCCTCCCGAACCGGATAGCAGTACAGCTTTGGGGTATCCACGTCCTTGTTTCCAAGCGCACCGGGCGCGCCACCTGGCCACAGCACCACTACGCGCGAATAGCCGCTCGGGTCCTTGTTGATCGTCGGCAGGATCTGTTTCGCCTCACCACGGACCCATCCCATCATCAGCAGCAACATCAAGCAAAGCGAGGCTCGCATCCTCACGTCAGCATACGACACTTCCGTCGCAGCTCCCTGGTGCTTCGGGGCCAGGCGTTCCGCCGTCACCCCTGGTTCCTCCCGTTCCTGCCCCGGCAGGTCTTCCTATCTCTCGTCCCCTTTCCCTCGTACTGAGAGACGTACTCACCCCGTCGCCATCCTCTCAGTTGAGAAACGAAGTCCAACAGCGCCTGCAAAGAGGTGCATATCAGCCCCATCCATAAGCCCACTTTGTGCGTACTTCTCCACACTTTAGCCGGTGCATTGCCCAGTTGGGACGCATCTCAGTAGACTAATCGGCGAAGTTCATCTCTAACCGAAGCCTGCCTCAACCCATCAGGAGCACGAATGAAAAAGCTCGCAATCCTTCTCAGCGGTCTCGCCCTCTCTGCGTTGCCCTGTATCTCGGCCGTAGCCGAATCCTTCAGCTTCTCGAGCCCCAACCTCTCAGCCTCCGGTAACTTCACCTTCGCTCCCACCTCGGCCTCCGAACAGTTCCTCGGAACAGGCATCAACGGGACAGCAAACATCAGCGGCACCAGCGTCAACATCACTGGCATGGCGCCATACATGACCTTCCTCGGCAATAACAACGTCTACTACACAGGAAACGCCGCAGCGATGCTTACCGGCGGACGTCCGTTCGACTTCAATGGCTTCGCGTTCCTTCTAAGCAACGGAGACGCCATCACGCTCTTCTCGCAGGGTGGAGCCGATTCTGAGATCCTCGGCGTCTATTCGAATGGCCTCGAACTCGAAACCGTGAACTCACCCATCACCGTCTCAACCTCGCCCACCGGTGTCACCCCTGAGCCCGGCTCGCTTGCTCTGCTCGGTACAGGCGCCCTTGGAGCGTTCGGCATCCTCCGCCGCAAAGTCACTGCATAACCTATCCATACCGCACGCAAAAGAGCCGTCCCATACCGGGACGGCTCTTTTCTTCTTTGATCTTTCGCGATGCCTAGGAGTCAGAGTCCCGGTCACCCACCATATGCAGCCGCATGAAGTTCGTCGCGCCGGAAAGCGTGCGCGTCCCCCCGACGATTCCCACAATCTGCCGCTTCTGCACATACCCGCGGCTCTCCAAAATCTCCTCCGCCATCGTCACCAGCTTGTCCGTATCCCGGAACCGCTCGCAAAGCAGAGGGTACGTCCCCCAAAGCAGGACCGCGCGATTGATCACCGGCTCAAACGGGCTCATAGCATAGACCGGCGGATCCGGCCGGTACTTCGAAAGCAGACGCGCCGTCGAGCCTGACTCCGTAAAGATCGCAATCGCCGCCAGGTCCAGGTCCTCGGTCGAGTGCGCCATGCACTCGCAGATGGTCTCGGCCACGCTTAGCCTCGTCGCCCGCCTCCTCTGCTTGCGTGGCGGCGGGTCCAGCCGAATCTGGTGCTCCGTCTCCATCACGATCGTCGCCATCATCTGCACCGAGGCCACCGGGTACTTGCCCGCCGCCGACTCCCCCGACAGCATCACCGCATCCGTCCCGTCGTAGATTGCGTTCGCTACGTCCGACGCCTCGGCACGTGTCGGCCGAGGGTTCTCGATCATGCTCTCAAGCATCTGCGTCGCCGTGATCACCGGCTTCCGGTAGTCCGCCGCTCTCCGGATGATGTGCTTCTGTAGCGCCGGAACCTTCTCCGGCGGCACCTCCACGCCGAGATCGCCGCGCGCCACCATGATGCCATCCGCCACCTCGAGGATCGAGTCCAGATGCTCGATCGCCTGTGGCTTCTCGAGCTTTGCAATCACCCATGCGTCCGACCGCAGCTCCGCCAGCCGGTGCTTCACGTAGCGAACATCGTCGGCCGTCTGCACAAACGAGACCGCCACGGTGTCCACACCCTGCGAAATCGCGAACTCGAGATCCTCTTCGTCCTTCTCCGTCAGCGATGGAACCTTGACCGGGATGCCGGGAAGATTGATACCCTTCTTCTCTCCCAGCGTCCCGCCGTTCACAATCTCGCACACGACATCCAGGCCCTCCACACGCTCCACCCGCAGCTCGATCAGACCGTCCGAGAGCAGAATTCGCGAGCCCGGCACGAGGTTCTCCGCCAGCGTCGTAAACACCGTCCCCACCCGCTCGGCCGTTCCCTCAATGTCCTCGGGGGTTATCGTGATATGCCTCCCGGCAATCAACTGCACCGGCTTGTGATCTACCAGGCGTCCCGTCCGTATCTTCGGCCCTTGCAGATCCGCAAGGATGCAGATCGGCTTCCCAAACTCCTTCGCAACCGCGCGAACCATCGCGATCAACTCTGCCTTCTGCTCGTGCGAGCCGTGCGAGAAATTCAAACGCGCCACGTCCAGGCCTGCCCGCACCAACTCGCGAAAGACCTCGATCGTGCTCGAAGCAGGACCCAGCGTCGCCACGATCTTGGCGCGGCGAAGCTGTTCGATGGGGGGCTGAGATGCTCTCTCGGCTGGGCGTTCACTCGCCCCGGTCGTACTAAAGTCGGTTGCAGTCGCAGTCATGTCTTCCTTGCCTGGATCCCTGGTTGCAGCTGATTACCTACGCGGTCATCCGTTACAGCAGCTGTTCCGTATGCCGATGCAATTCTACGCGGGAAACCGCTTACACGGCGCGCCGCCGCGCCTCTCCGCGGTCGTCATCCCCTCGGCCGCCGGAAAACTCAGAGCTTTTCCTCTCGCAGGATCGGTCCCGGCTCCGCGTCCGCAGGCCTCTGCCGCGACGCGCTGGCGAACTGTGCGTTGAACTCAGCCCCGATCAGCACGCTCAGTGAGATCAGGTACAGCCAGAACAGCAGCGCGATCCCGGCCCCAAGCGACCCGTACACCTTCGAGTAGTTCGCAAATCGCGTCACATACCAGCCAAAGGCCAGCGTCGCCACAAACCACATCACCGTCGCCAGCAGGGCTCCGGGCAGTGTCTTTCGCCAGTTCTGCCGCATCGGAATGCCCATGTGGTACAGCAGCCCCACCAGCCCCACGCTCCCCGTCAGTGCCACCGTCCACCGAATGATCAGCGCCACACCGTAGACCAGCATCCGTACCTGCGGCATCGAATGCATCGCCATCCACAGGCTGAGGTAGTGGCCGAAGACGACCAGGACACTCGCCCCTGCCAGCGGAATCAGCGACATCGGCACCAGGATCAGCGCTCGACCACGCCTCTGGAGAAAGGTCCAGCAATCCACCGGCAGGTCGTAAGCCCGGCGAACGCCTTCCATAAAGGTGGCAATCACGCTTGACGCCCCCGAAACCGAGACCAGCACCGCCGGCAACAAGGCCTTGGCCGAGGTCGACGTATGCTCCGTCACCGAGAAGTAGCTAGCCAGCAGCGGGCTCACATCCGAAGGCAGTACCCGGTCGAAGAACACCGCCAGCTCATACCGGATCGGCGCTGTATCCGGCAGCACCCCAATCGCCGCCGAAGCCACAATCAATGCAGGAAACAGCGCCACCATCCCCGAATACGCCGCGGACTGCGCAATATTCAGGACGTCGTGCTGTATCGCCCTCGTCAGGGCTCGCTTCAACACCACCGCAAGTCGTAGCGCGGAATCCACACCGCCAGACTACCCTGAGCCCGGCAGCCCCGATAGCCTATTCGCTGATTCCCAAAGCCCTTTCAGACCCTGACAGCCTGCCACAAACTAGCCTGCTATCAACGCCAGGAAAGCTCTCAAGAAGATCGCAGTGGGCCAGCCGGAATGGCTCCTACGCCCGCTTCCACTTCGTCAGAAACTCCGTAACCGCCTGCACGTTCATCCCGCGCATGTTCGAGAAATCACCCGTCGACTGCGCAAACAGCACCTTCCCATGTGCGTCCAGCACCGACAGCGCCGGGACACCCCGGTTGATCGGCACACCGTACCTCTGGGCCACGTCGATGTTCTTATCCATGCGCCCGATCCACACATGCACCAGCACGAAGTTCTTCTCGAGCAGGTCGAGATTGGGCTGTTCATGGAAGTAGATGTCCAGCACCTGGCAATCGCCGCACCAATCCCCGCCAAAGTCCAGGATCACCCGTTTATGCTCCGCACCAGCCCGCTTTATCGCGGCCGCAATATCTGCCGTGGGGTCCGCGGTCTCTGAGTACAGATGCTTGTGCACCGAAGGTGGAGCCATCTGTCCGCCCGCAAGCGGTGCGAAGCCAACCATCATACCGCTGCCAGCACCGGCCCAACACCAACTCGAAGCATCGTTCGAACGCCCATCTGCGACCATCCCTTCCGCCCTTATGGGCCCGTCACGCCCGTACACGCCAGCGCGCACTTATACATGATGCACGCCCAGTCGCCTGGGACGCAAAGACCCGCACCCGTTGGGGCAGTTCCCGGCGTTTCACAAGCGCGACATCATCCAAACGCCCGCGATCATCAGCGCGCATCCCACCAGCCGCATCGGCGACGCCGTATGCTGCCGAAATCCAACCGCACCCAACTGGTCCAGCACGACGGAACTCACCAGCGCCGCCGTAACCGATAGCCCGGTAAACGTGCCCGACCCCAGTCTCTGCGCCAGCGTCAGCCCCGCCATGGTGGACCCAATGCTGATCAGCCCGCCGATCCATGCCCACGGACTCACCGCGGCGATCCTTCCCATGGCAGGAAACGCCTGCCTGAGAAAGATCTGCAGCACCAGCAGCCCTAGAAGCCCCGTGGCGTACACGACGATGCCCGCCCACATCGGCGTTCCCAGTTGCTTGTTCAGCTGGGCGTTCGTTCCCGACTGAAACGGGTTCGCCACACCCGACGCGACGGCGATCAAAAACACCAGCCAACTCATCCAGAACCTCTCCCCTCTTGGATGCCTTCGCGCGCATCGTGTCGGCTGTGCGTTGCCTCCCCAAGAATCCGAAACTATCCCGCACGTAAACAGTGCTACTCCGTGTCCCCTAACGCGGGGGGCCCGCGCAATCCAGCCTCCCGGCCTCCACCGTACAATCGGAATCTCATGGCTCGCATTCACGTCCTCTCCGATCAGGTCGCCAACCAGATCGCCGCCGGCGAGGTCGTCGAGCGTCCAGCCTCCGTCGTCAAGGAGCTCCTCGAGAACTCCTCTTGACGCCAACGCCACACGCATCCGCGTCGACGTCGAGGCCGGCGGACGCAAGCTCATCCGCATCACCGACAACGGCCACGGCATGGTGCGCGACGACGCCCTGCTCGCCTTCGAACGCCACGCCACCTCCAAGCTCCGCACCTCCGACGACCTCCTCTCGATCGCCACCCTCGGCTTCCGTGGCGAAGCCCTCCCGTCGATCGCCTCCGTCGCCCGCGTCACCCTCGAAACCCGCGCGCCGCCAAAGAACCCCCAGGACGGTGCGCCGCTCGAAGACTCCGGAACCCTCGTCGAGATCGCCGGCGGCAACATCCTCCGCGTTGACCCCGCCGGCCACCCCGTCGGGACCACCCTCACCATCCGCGACCTCTTCTTCAACACCCCCGCCCGCCGCAAATTCCTCAAGTCCGAGCAGACCGAGCTCTCCCACATCGCCGCCCTCGTCACCCACTACGCGCTCGCCCATCCCACCCGCCACTTCGAGCTCCACTCCTCCACCCAGGCCCTGCTCATCGCTCCAGCGGTGAGCTCAGTCCTCCGACCGCCTCTTCCAGATCTTCGGCCGCGACACCTCCGCCCTCATGCTTCCCGTCGCCGCCGAGCTCGACTTCCGCCGCGCCGGCCTCCCCGAGCCCCCACCCTGGAAGCGCGACGAAGACTGGGAGCCCGCCACCCCCGGCTACCTCCGCGTCTCCGGCTTCGTCTCCAAGCCCGAGCTCCAGAAGCTCAACCGCAACTCCATCTACGTCTTCGTCAACCACCGCCTCATCCGCGACCGCCTCGTCCTCCACGCCCTCACCGAGAGCTACCGCAACATCATCCCGCCCACCTCCTTCCCCGTCGTCCTGCTCTTCCTCGACATGCCACCGCAGGAGGTCGACGTCAACGTCCACCCCGCCAAGACCGAGGTCCGCTTCCGCCAGCCGTCCTTTGTCCACGACTTCCTCCGCGACACCGTCCGCACCGCCCTCATCCAGGCGCGCCCCGCCGCCAGCTTCGCCCAGGCCCTCACCGGCGGCCCCCACGACCTCGCCTCCTCGCTCAACATCGACATCAGCCCCCTTCCCGGCGAGCCGAGCCCCGATCGCGACCCCGCCCGCACTCGCCGAAACTCCGACCCCAACCTCGCTCGAAGACCCACACCCGAACGCGCCCGGACCAGGAAGGCCACAGCACTTCGGCGACCCCGCAGCCAACACCCTAGGCACCCTCTACCGCCCCGGCGCACCAGCCCTCGAAGGCCTCGACCAGCCCTTCTTCCGCCCCGGCCCCGCAACCACCTTCAACGGCCCCTTCTCCGAGCCCGACCCCGAGGCCGGCGACACCGCCGCCTTCACCCTTTCGAACCCGTCGCTCCCACCCGTCCCCGGCCGCCTCGACTTCCACACCGCCGAACCCATCTCGGTAGGCTACGACCCCCACCCCCGCACGGAAACGCCCGACCCGTCCGCGCCCAACCCGTCGCCGGCAGCCCCGTCATCCAGGACACCCTCAACGCCCTCTCCACCCTCAAGCCCCTCGGCCAGATCCGCGACTCCTTCATCCTCGCCACCAACGACGAAGGCCTGTGGATCATCGACCAGCACGTCGCTCACGAGCGCATCCTCTTCGAAAAGGTTCTACGCGAGCGGCAGACCGAGGCCGCCCAGCGCCAGCGCCTCCTCATGCCCCTGCTTGTAGACCTCCTCCCCGCCCAGATGATTCGCTTCGCCGAGCTCGCCGAAGAGCTCGACCGCAATGGCTTCGAGGCCGAGCCCTTCGGCCCACGCACCCTCGCCATCAAGTCCGCACCCGTGGGCCTCGAGGGCAGAGAACTCGAGCTCACCCTCGAGGACCTCCTCTCTGCACCCTCGCCCGACGAGCAGACCGAAAACGCCGGCACCCGCGCTCGTCGCATCGCCGCCTCGATCGCCTGCCACGCCGCCATCAAGATCAACACGCCGC
The DNA here is from genome assembly GCA_963752655.1 of uncultured Acidobacteriaceae bacterium. Taxonomy (GTDB): domain Bacteria; phylum Acidobacteriota; class Terriglobia; order Terriglobales; family Acidobacteriaceae; genus Edaphobacter. Next base: position 12,505 of record CAVVZK010000002.1, on the reverse strand, counting down.
TCGACCCCGCCAAGCTCACCTGGCTGCTCGAAGCACTCGCCAAAACCGAGCACCCCACCTCCTGCCCGCACGGCCGCCCCATCGCCCTCCGCTACTCCCACCGAGACATAGCCCGAGCCTTTCAGCGAACCTAGAGGTTCCTGGCTACCCCGGCCGGCACCCTGGCGCGCGCCCGCTCGATTACTACCATTGAACCCCCGGATAAAGGCTCGGTATCCGGTACCCCCGGTACAAATTCCCGTTGTTCGAGGTCATATGCCAAACCGTCTCCGGCGTACTCGTCGGCGTCACCTCGAAGATATCGGACGTGCCACCGATTCCATTCACGCCGCAAAGGTCATACTCCACGTTGCCGTTTGCCAGAACGTCGGCGCTCCCTCCGAACACGCTGTAAAGACTTGCCGGCGCGATCTGGTGAAACACCAGCGTTGCCGTCTTCGCGGGCTCGTCGATCTGGAAGATGGGCACTGTCGAGTACAGGCAAGGCGGCGCTCCCGTTGATCCGCAGGTCACCCCCGCAGGAAAGGCCCGGTCGTTGCCGTTGTCCATCAGGATCAACGAAAACACACCGCTCGTGTTCGGGCTCGCAAAACTCGGGTAGTGCTGCGCGTACTGCCAGTCCGTCGGATCCGTTCCACCCTTCAACGTAAAGTCACCGCCAGCACCCAGTCTCCACAGAACATCGCCCGCACCCTGCCCATTGTTGTAGTCGACCTTCACCACCCAGTTCTGGTGGCGCATCGACACCACGAGGTTCCCGTCGTCCTTCGAGTAGACGACCGCATTTGTATGCGTCCAGTCCGGAAACAGCATCGGATGCCGGGTCACGTCAAAGTGATCGAACTCGTTCCAGACCCAAACCGGCTCAAGGTTCGTATCCAGGTCCACGATCACGTCCCCCAAAACCGTCGTCACCCCCGGATATCCCGGCAGATTCGTAAAAGCCCTCGTCGTATTTCCAAGCACCAGCCAATGTCCGTTCGGCAGGGGTGTGATGTCGTGATGAAAGGTAAGCAGCTGAAAGCCGTACCCGGACTCCGTCAGCTCCGCGTTCAAGTCCGGCAGTGAGATCTCCTTCACGATCTCTCCCGCCAGATTGATCTCCCGCGCTGCCACGTTCACCCCCGCCGCTGGTGGTCCTCCCAGCGCCTGCGATGACCCGCTCCCGAAACTCACCAGGAAGTTCCCGTCCGGCAGCAGCGTAGCCCCCTGGATGCTTGTCGGTCCGGGGGTTCCAGGAAGCTTATAGCTCCAGATAACGTTCCCCTTCAGATCCGTTACGCTCAGTCCGTACGCCGCGCCCGTGACCCCCGTCAGTTCTTCAATCCCTGGCTGAGGCGTCGTGCCCGGTGTCGTTGTCACCGTCAGCTGCGGCTGAACCCACGGTGTCCCCGTGTTGAACGTGTGATCCACATCGGTCGCCGTCAGGCCGTTACTGAACTGCACCTGCGCCTGCATGTGGTAGCTCGAGTTCCCGATCATGCCCGCAACAAACGTGCTCACGGTCTGACCATTCGTCGCGGTTGTCTGCCCCCAGGTCTTTGTCCCGTAAGTGGTGTCCGCCCCGAAGTTCACCGTCATCGTTCCGGGAAACGGCAGAGTCAGCGTGTACAGCGCAACCTGCGGATTGTTGGTCGACGTCACAGTCCCCGGCGGCAGAACGGCAGCCACGCCCGAGATCGTCACCTTTTGCGGTGTTCCCACCGCCGCCCCCGACAAAACCCAGATCCAGCGTGGTTGTCTGCCCCGTGGCGCCCGAGGCTGTACTCGGTGCATACACGACGCTCACCGTGCACGACGCACCGGCGGAAAGGCTCGACTCCGCACCCCTGGCTCGGAGCCAGCGAAAAGCTCCCATCCCCTGAAAGCGCGGGGTTTAGTCCGAGCGCGGACGTCCCGGTGTTCTCGACCGTCACGACCTGTTTCGTCAACGCCGTTCCAACCAGGTCGTCGCCAAAAGAGAACGTCGTCCCACTCAACACCGCGGTCGTAACCACGGATGGTGGGGCAGCGTTAACCGCGAGCGATAAGCCCGACGTGTGGGTCAAACCGGCAGCGCTCGCCCTGGAGCATCACCATCGATCCGCTCGTAACCGCCGCTCCGCTCGCTGAAAGCGTAATCTGCTGCAGCTGTCCAGGGGTCACCGCGACCTCGGAGGGAGTCGCCACAACTCCCGTCGGCAGACCTGTGATTGAAACCTGCACCGCTCCGCTGAACCCGTTCAGAGCCGAAGCAGTCACCGTAACCTGCTGCCCCACGCCGCCGTTGTTAGCGTCACAACTCCAGGAGCAGCGGCGATCGAAAAGTCCGGCGTGGGCCCAGAGTTACCGCCGCAGCCGGAGATCGGCCAGGGCAAAAATGAATAAAGAACAAGCTTGTTCAAAACAAGACCTCACGAGCAAAGGAGAATGACGAGCAGTATTGGCAGGCGGCATGGAACTTCTTCGATTGACCCGGAACACGGGTCTAAGTTGCGAGAATTTTGTGTCAAGCCTCGGTAGTGAATTTATACATCAGAAACCGCGTACCAACGAAGAAATCTCCGGGTCCTCCTCTTCCCGTCGTATGCAGAACGGCTTGACCGCCCCCAGCTGGCTCGACGCAGCCTGGTCTTCACCTCCGTCCTGCGCACCCCTGATCGCGCTCCCTAGAACGCTGCTATCCCCGTAATCGCCTGCCCGATGATCAGCGTGTGGATGTCATGCGTTCCCTCGTACGTCTTCACCGACTCGAGATTCATCATGTGCCGCATGATCGGATAATCCTCCACGATCCCCGCCGCACCCATCACGTCACGAGCCATCCTCGCCGTCTCCAGCGCCATCCACACATTGTTCCGCTTCGCCATCGAGATCTGCTCCGTCGAAAGCTTGCCCGCATCCTTCAGCCGCCCCGCCTGCAGCGACAGCAGCTGCGCCTTCGTGATCTCCGTCACCATCCACACCAGCTTCTCCTGCACCAGCTGGTGGCTCGCAATCGCCGCCTCCCGAAACTGCTTGCGCTCCTTCGCATAGTCGAGCGCCGTCTCGTAGCAGTCCATCGCCGCCCCGATCGCGCCCCACCCAATCCCGTACCGCGCCTGGTTCAAGCACATCAGCGGCGACTTCAAACCGCCCGTCCCCGGCAGCACATTCTCCGCAGGCACCCGCACATCCTGCATCGACAGACCCGACGTCACCGACGCCCGCAGCGACCACTTCCCATGCACATCCGTCGCCTTAAACCCCGGCCGGTCCGTCTCCACCAGGAACCCGCGCATCTTCCCCGCATCACTCTCATCCCGCGCCCAGATCACCGCCACATCCGCGATCGACCCCGACGTGATCCACATCTTCTCCCCGTTCAACACGTACTCGTCCCCATCCCGCCGCGCACGCGACCGCATCCCCCCAGGGTTCGATCCGAAGTCCGGCTCCGTCAGCCCGAAGCACCCGATCAGCTCGCCCTTCGCCATCCCCGGCAGCCATCGCTCCTTCTGCTCCTCCGACCCAAACGTGTAGATCGGATACATCACCAGCGCCGACTGCACACTCACAAAGCTCCGCACACCGGAGTCCCCACGCTCCAGCTCCTGCGTCATCAGCCCATACTCAACGTTGTTCATCCCCGCGCATCCGTAGCCTTCGAGGTTCGCGCCAAAGAACCCCATCTCGCCCATCGGCTTGATCAGCTCGCGAGGAAATCGCCCCTCCCGAAAACATCCCTCGATCACCGGCTTCAACTCCGCATCGATAAACTCCCGCGTCGAATCCCGTACCAACCTCTCGTCCGCCGTCAGCAGCGTATCGATCTGCATAAAATCCGTTCCCACACAACCTCCGTCCATGTATCGCAGATCGATCCTATGGTCCAGATCGGGTATCGGCAACACCACCCTTGCGTCCCATCCAAATAGCTGGCCCGAAACCCATCTCAGCAGGCATAAGCCCCGGAAGCAGCCTGCGATGACCTTATTTCCGCCCCCCATCATGCCTCCCCCCGTCATGCCTCCCATAGAACAGAACGTCAGCACCGGCATCTCGTACTCGCCCGCCGACAGCAGCCCACCCCCCGCGGACGGCGCCATGCACACCCGGTCCTTGCCCGACATCTTCGCCGCATACATCGCCTCATCCGCCGACCGCACCAGCAGCTCCGCGCTTGAAGCCATCTGCGGATACAAACTCACACCGATGCTCGTCGAATAGTTCAACCGGTGACCGTCGACCAGCACCGGCTCGCGTGCCGCCCCACAGAATGCGATTCGCAAGCCCTATCGCCTCCGCCTCGGAGGCACATTCCGGCAGCAAAATCGTAAACTCGTCGCCGCCGATCCTTGCTGCCACATCTCCCGTCCGCAGGCACTCGCGCATCCGCGTTGCCGCCTCCCGCAGAAACATGTCTCCCACCTTGTGCGAGTGCCGGTCGTTGATCTGCTTGAAGCCGTCAAGGTCGATATACAACAAGGCTATCTGCCGCCGCTTGTCCTCCGCCCCATCCACGCATGACTCCACCAGCTCCTCCATGTAGAGCCGGTTCGGCAACCCCGTAAGGCAGTCCCGATACGCCGCCACCGACAGCTCGTAGTTATCCGAAATTTGCTGCCGATAAAGCTGGTTCAACTTCCTTCCCTGCACCAGGCAGTACACCAGATACACCACAGCGGCACTCAGATAATTCAGCACGTGCGGCTCGCCCGAAAGCATGTGTCCAGCAATCAGCGGCACGAACAGCAGTCCCATCGCACCGCCGATCAACCTCCGGTCATGCACCAGCAGGTTCACCGTCGCAAACGCCACCACGGCGTGGTAGAGCAGCATCATCAGAACGTCCCGATCGTGGCAGCCAAACAGAAAGATCGATCTTCCGCCAACGATCCCCCACACCCCGGCACACGAGAGCAGCACCCCAACCTGCGCCCGTTCCAGCCGTCGCTGCCGAACATGGGGTCCCCCCATCAACCGCGTCACCAGCATCCGCCGCACTACCGCCTGCACCACGGCGACCGCCATCGACCACCACATCAGCATCGGCGCGCGATGCAGAAGACCCGTCGTCACCCCCACAAGGATCAGGCAGAGCGGATGAGCCCATACACCTTGTTTCGATCGCTCCGTAAGATCCTGCTGCACCTTCAACGATAGTCTCGCGCCCTTGTCCAGTGTCCACATACGCCACCTATCGGCTGCACCTCGCGATCCCTTAGCCTCGCGTCGGCGATTCAGCAGAGATTCCCGCAACCTCCAACCTCCTCGTTCCCAGCTCCGCCCCAACTCCCAGCCTCCCTCCCCTTCGGAGCCCCCCGTCCTGTATCCTCAAGGGTACGCACAGGTTCGTCCGCGTCGAGAGAGCCCGCGCCTCCGCCCGGCGCGCGCCATCGACCTGTCTCGCCGGTCTTTAGCGGTCGCCGTCTCACCGAGGCCAGCGATCCTCCCGTCTCCTCCCACTGCTACACCAGGAAAGGCATCACCTTGAGCACTCCGCAGCCCCCATCGGCCGATCAACTCGCCGCCGCCCGTCTCGCCCTTTGGCGCCAGAACCCCGCCGAAGACTCCCCGTCTCCGGTCAGCCCCATCCAGACCGTCGAGGCCGCCCGCCAGTTCGTCTCCACCTTCGGCCTCATCCTCTTCTCCCCCGCCCCCAGCACATCAACTCCCCCGCGCCTTCGCTCGTCGAGGCCACCCTCGCCCCCCCCAACCCCGCGCCCACCATCGCCGCCAGCGCCACCGCCCGCACCCTGCTCGCGCGCCTCATCGCCGAAGGCAGCGCCGTCCCCCTCAACCTCCTCGGCGCCCCCTCCACCACCCCCGACGCACCCGACTTCGTCGCCTCCGCCGCCACCTTCCCCTACATCTTCACCCTGCGCGGCGACAAGGCCTGGAAGCAGCCACCCGCCACCAGCGGCGCCACCAAGGTCACCCCGCTCGCCCTCAACACCTACACCCTTATCGTCGAAAACGGTCGCCTCCAGCGCCTCTGACCTCGCCACCGCACTCGGCAAGGAGATCACCGAGGCCGCCGTCCTCCGCGCCCTCAGCGAGCTCTGGCAGCACCTCCGCGTCCTCCCCGTCCCCAACGCCGCCGGCGGCCCCACACTCTGGGAGACGGTCGCCGCCCGCTTCACCAAACAGCTCAAGGCTGGTGCCAACGCCGGACAGCCCTCCGCCCTTTCCGCCCTCATCAGCCTCTATCTCTCGCAGTCGCTCCTCGCCACCGAGACCGACATCGAGACCTTCCTCTCCCCGCTCGCACCCCGGTCCCGCGTTCGCGACGTCATCCACGCCCTGGCCGGCGCCCGACAGCTCGAAAGCATCGCTGTCGACGGCAAAACCCACCTTCACGTCCATGGCGACCTTCCCACCTTCTCACCGCCGGCATCCCAGCCGACGCTCAGGAGGACCAGGCCCTCGACGAGGACGCTGACGCCAATGCACAGCAGGCCGACGGTGAAGCCGCCTCCGCTGCCGTTGAGCTTGCCGAAGACGGCTCCCGCATCAAGAAGTTCGTTGCCAAGCCGCGCAAGATCGGCACCGGCTACGTCGGGCGCGCAAAGCCCTTCGGCAAGGGCAGCAGCCCCGCCCGGCCACCGCGCGAAGGCCGTTCCTATGAAGGCCGTTCCAGCGAGGGGCGCTCATCCTCGGACCGCTCGTCCTCGGACCGCCCCAAGTTAGATCGCAATGGCCCGCCCCGCGATCGCCCCGCACGCCCCTTCAGCAAACCCAGGCGCGCGCTTCGGTGGCGAGTCCACCGCCCGTCCTCCCGCGCCAGACCGCCCCTCCTTCAACAAGCCTTGGGAAGAAGAGAAGCAGCAAAGGCAGGGGCGCGCCGACCGTGAGGCCGCCGAAACATCTGCCGCAACCACAGCCTCAGGCGAGCCGCGGCAGTTTCAGGACATCGATCTTGACGCCTCCTCCGCACCTGCCCGTCCTCGTCCTTCACCGACCCTGCGCCGGCAGCGACCGGCAGCAGGCAAGTCCCGCTTCGGCGGAGACCGTCCCGCCTTTTCCCACAAGCCGGCCTTTGGAGGCGATCGCCCCGCATACGGCCGCAAACCCCCGTTTCGCGGCCCTCCCCAGGCCCGTCCACCGACCGTCCCGCGTACGGCCGCAACCGCGATGGTGGAGGCGAAACCCGCCCGCCGCGTCGCGACTTCGCACCGCGTGAAGGTGCCGACTCCCGCCCGCCCCGCCGCGACTTCGCCGCCGGTGGCAAGCCCTCCTTCGGCGACAGAAAGCCCTTCAACAAGCCCGCCTTCGGCGCACGCCGCTTCGACGGCTCGCCCAACACCGGCCCCGACCGGCCCGCGAGGCGCATTCGGTGATCCCCCGTCCTTCGGTGACCGCCCCAGATCTGGTGACGCTCTACGTCCGGGAGCGCCCCAGCTCTACCGATAAAGTCCGCCGGCCCTTCCGCCGTGACGACTCCTCCGGCGAGATCCCGTCCACCGCGTCGCGAGTTCACCCCCCGCGCCGATGCTCCAGGCGGCCGCCCTTCGCGCGAAGGTTGGAAGCCGCGAACCTCCCGCGACCGTGAAGGTGGCGAATCTCAGGGAGGCTCCGCACGTCCGGAGCGCCCCGCCTACCGCAAGTTCGATGCACCCCGTAAGCCTTCTACCCCGCGGGAAGCAGTGGTCGAAGGACGCCCCCCACGCCGCGACTTCGCCGGTGCAGCCCGTCCGCTCCTTTGGCGACCGCAAGCCCTTTCACGACGGCCCGGCCCGGCTCGGCCAGCCGTGAGGGCGGCTCGGCCAGGATCGTGAAGGCGGCTCCCCCAGTCCCCGTGAAGGCGGCAGCAGCTACGCAGGCAAACGCGAGGGGGCGGTTACGCAGGCAAGCGTGAAGGCGGCGGATCCGCCGGCAAACGGAAAGGCGACGGATATGCGGAAAAAAGCCCTTAGGTGCCAAGCCCGGCGGATTCGCTGGAAAGAAGCCCTTCTCCGCCAGGCCCACCGGCCCCCGCGGAGCCGATGCCCCCGGAGCGAGCACCTTCGACAAGTTCAAGGGTGGCAACAAGCCCTGGGGCAAGCGTCCCCCGGGCCGTAAGCCCAGGCCCGAGGCATAATACCAATCGTGCCCACTTCGCCCTTGTCTCCTCCCTCTGATCCAGTCGACCCCTCCAGGCCCTCATCCCCGGAGTCGGCCAGGCGATCTCGTCCCGTCATCGCCATCGACGGTCCCGCCGGTGCCGGCAAATCAACCCTCGCCGCCCACCTCGCACGTCGGTTCGGCTTCCTCAACCTCGAGACTGGGGCCATGTACCGCGCCCTGGCCCTCAAAGCCATCGAGAGCGACCTGGACTTCGATGAAGAGGCCGCGCTTCTCGCGCTCGCCGCCGAGACCACCATCACCCTTGAACCGCATCGCGATGGAAACCGCGTCTTGCTCGACAAACACGAGGTCAGCCGCCGTATCCGCGACCCTGACGTCACCCTGGCCGCCTCGCGCATCTCGGTTCACCCCCGTCTTCGCTCCTGGATGGTGGCGCAGCAGCGTGCCCTTGGCTCCGGCGGCGGCGTAGTTATGGAAGGCCGCGACATCGGCACCGCCGTCTTCCCCGACGCCGAGGTCAAGATCTTCCTCGATGCCGCTCCCGAAGTACGCGGAAACCGCCGCTTCCAGCAGAACGCCATCTCGCCCATCACCGTCGCCCCTCCCGATGCCCAGACCGAGGCCGCCATCCTTCGCGATCTCCAGGAACGCGACAGCCGCGACCGAAACCGCGCCGACTCGCCCCTCCGCCCAGCCGAGGACGCAACCATCATCGATTCCACCGCGCTCACCCTGGATCAGGTGCTGAGCCGCGCCGAAGAGATCGTTCGCGCTCACCTCGTCCCCTGATTGCAACAACCACTGTCGTCCCAACACATCCGGCCCGGCGCAGACCATCAGTTGCACCATAACTTGTGCGATTTGAAGAATTTCTAACTTTTCCACTAGAAAATTTCACAGCTATGCTAACCTCTGCACATCGTTAGAAACAGACTGGTTTTTTGCAAGCGAGGCCTGTCGAAATCCAGTTTTGAGTCAAGCGGCAAATTCAAAGGTTTAAGGAATTCATCAACATGGAACAGGGAACAGTGAAGTGGTTTAACGATGCAAAGGGTTTTGGTTTCATCAGCCGTCAGAATGGCGAGGATGTGTTCGTTCACTACTCCGCCATCAACTCGAACGGCTTCAAGAGCCTCCAGGAAGGTCAGGCCGTCCAGTTCAACGTGGTCAAGGGACCCAAGGGCTGGCAGGCATCGGACGTTCAGCCCCTCTAGTCACATCGGCTGAACCCGGCTATACACCAGGTTTCGCGAGGGGGGAGTGGTGCCGGCCACTCCCCCTTTGCATTTAACCTGTAGAACCCAGCCCCGACCCAGCCCACCAGCCCACACACCCGCGCGCCAAACCCAACCACCGCCCCGTTGAGCTCGCCCACCTCCAAAGTCGCCACTCCTCCGCAGCTGTACCTCCTCACCATGACCGCGACGGTCGTCCCGGCCCCCGGCGCCAGCGTCAAGCGCTCCGACCCCGCCGTTCGCCTCGAAGACTACAAGCAAGCCCTGCGCTTCTGGCTCCGCTACCCCCACCCCGCCGCCGATCGCATCCTCCTGCTCGAAAACTCCGGCGCCGACCTCGCCCCCCTCCACCACATCGCCGACCACGAAAACCCTCTCGGCAAGCGCGTCGAGATCCTCTCCGTCCCCGGCAACCACATCCCCCCCGGCCGCAACTACGGCTTCACCGAAATGCAGCTCCTCGACGACGGCCTCGCCCAGAGCCGCCTCCGCCAGGAAACCACCCACCTCATCAAGGTCACCGGCCGCCTCATCTTTCCCACCATCGGCCGCGCTATCGACCGCACCCCCACCCCGTTCGACCTCCTCCTCGACCTCCGTAAGCTCGGCTTCCCCCGCCGCGGCTTCGACGCCAACACCCAGATCTTCATCACCTCCCACACCTTCTACGACCGCGTCCTCCGCGACTCCCGCCACCTCATGAACTCGACGGACATCCGCCTCCTCGAGCACCTCGTCGCCCACCAGGTCGCCCCCTTCCGTGGCCAGCCCGGCGTCCACCTCCGCTTCCCCGTCAACGTCGAACCCGTCGGCGTCTCCGGCTTCACCTCCAAACCCTACAGCTCGCCCGCCCAGACCCTCACCCGCGCCACCCGCGCCCTCCTCCGCCGCATCGCCCCCAACTACTGGTTCTAACGCCGCTCAAGGCTTCGGTGCATCCTCTACCACTCCCACCCCTGGCTGCATCGTCGCGGTCCCTTTGAACTTCCGAAACTCCGAGTCCTCCACCCGCACGCTCCCGTCAAAATTGAAGATCAGCATCGCGCGCGCCGCCCCATGCCCCTCGATCCGCTCCGGCAGCCAAACCTCCCCGTTCACCTTCTTCTGCACCATCTCGAAGCTCGTCCCCTTCCGGATATTCACCAGCAGACCGCCGCCGATCTTGAACGCGTTCAGAAATCGTCCCTCCAGCCTCACGATCGTCTTATCCTCCTCATCCACCCACACCGTCCCTGCCAGGTCCCGGATCACGTCCTCCATCCGGTTCCGCGTCTTCGCCTTCGGATCCCCCAGGTAGTCCACCGCAATCGTGTCCCGCCCATTCAGCGTCACGCGCCGCTCGTTCCGAAACACCCCTAGCTCCAGCAGCCGCGACACCGTCACCTCCTCGTCCCCCCGCGGACTCGTCTGCTTCCCCTTCGCATCGTTCCGCTCCCGCCGCTCCTTCGCCTTCGCCACCTCCTTGTCGATCCGCTCGTCCTCCTTCTTCAGCTCCTCCGGCGTCATCGCCCGCCCATCCTTGCTCAGCATCTTCCGCACCGGCACGCCCTGCAGCCAGAAGACGTCGATACACCCGCACCTCCCGCTTCTTCACCCCGCCCCGCCCGTCGCTCTGCTCCTCCGTCTCCACCGAGCGGTAGATGTAGTCCTTCAACGCCGCCTCATCCTGCCTCTGGTGAGCCTCGACCGCATGCATCAACACCCCCGCATCCGGCAGCGGACGCTCCGTCGCCTGCACCCTCACCCCCGCCACCCCCGCCGCCTGCCCCCATCCGGTCGCAGGCCCGCACATCGCGGTCAGCCGCCGCCACAGTCATCAGCCCTAAGACATCCCCTGCGAGGCGCCCATAGCCCCCACTATATCCACCCGTCCTCCCGCAACCTCAAACCGCTCACACTCGCACGACCCGTCCCCACCTTGATCCACCCGCGAACCTCCTCCAAACTGGGCTGTGCGATCGCCCCGCCGAAAGGTCTAGCATAGAGATGTAACGCGCCCTCCCATCGCGCGCAACCTTCTGCGAGGATTCACCATGCCCACCAAGGTAGGGACAAGCTCCCGGCCAGCGTCCGCCAGCCCCAAAGCACCGACACACCAACAAACGGCACACCCATCTCAGCCCCAGATCCCGCCCTCAAGCACGCCGCCCCACAGCTCTCTCGCGAGCAGGTCTTCGACATCTTCCGCCGCTGGGGCTTCCTCCAGGCCAGCCTCGATCCCCTCGGCCAGTACCTCGCGCCCGAGCCCTTTCCCACGCCCGCACCCGAAGGCGACGCCGCACGCGACGCTCGAGCCATCTACTGCTCCACCGTCGGCGTCGAGTTCATGCACATCAGCAACCCCGAGCAGCGGCAGTGGCTCGAGCAGCAGCTCGAAGCTCCGCCCGCACCCGCAGACCCTGCCGCCCAGGCCCGCATCCTCACCAGCCTCGTGCGCGCCGACCTCTTCGAGCAGGTCATCCAGTCCCGCTACCTCGGCACCAAGCGCTTCTCGCTCGAAGGCCTCACCGCCCTCGTCCCCTTTCTCGATCAGCTCTTCACCTCCGCCGCCGACCACGGCGCCACCACCTGCGTCTTCGGCATGAGCCATCGCGGCCGCCTCAACGTCATGGCCAACATCATCAGCCGGCCCGCCTCCGAGATCTTCACCAAGTTCGAGGACGTCGACCCGCGCTCCACCCTCGGCGGCGGAGACGTCAAATACCACATCGGCGCCACCGGCAGCTTTCACACCCTCTCCGGCAAAACCGTCGCCCTCCACCTCGCCTCCAACCCCAGCCACCTCGAGGCCGTCAACCCCGTCGTCATGGGCCGCGCCCGCGCCAAGCAGGAGCGCATCGGCCTCGCCGGCCAACCTCGGCCGCGACCAGGTCCTCCCCCTCATCATCCACGGCGACGCCGCCTTTGCCGGCCAGGGAATCACCGCCGAAAGCCTCAACATGGCTACCCTCCGCGGCTTCGACGTCGGCGGAACCGTCCACATCATCGTCAACAACCTCCTCGGCTTCACCGCCGTCCCCACCGAGTCCAACTCCTCGCGCTTCTCCACCGACATCGCCAAGCGCCTGCCCATCCCCATCTTCCACGTCAACGCCGAAGATCCAGATGCCGTCGTCCGCGTCGCCCGCATCGCCGCTGAGTTCCGCCAGCGCTTCCACACCGACGTCGTCGTCGACCTCATCGGCTACCGGCGCCACGGTCACAGCGAGGTCGATGACCCCACCGTCACCCAGCCCCGGCGC
>CAVVZK010000001.1:0-242922 GCA_963752655.1 uncultured Acidobacteriaceae bacterium | reverse complement strand
ACTAACTCATTCCATTGACTAATTCACGCTGGTGGGCGGAATGGCTGAGGCGCTGGTGCTTGCAACGTGACCTATTTCGTGACCCATCTGCGATTCGTGCTCACTGCGTTGTAGCTTCTGCATTGCGTCAACCATGTCGCCACGGCTCACGATTGCATAGCGCTCGAACACGCTGCGAGTGCGCCATCCTCCGATCTTCATAATCACCGTCTCTGAGATTCCAGCACGGCGCAAGTTCCTTGCCGCTGTCCGGCGAAGATCATGGAAGATCAGGCCCGGTGTACTTCATACGGTCGCTCTCGCATTTGGGTGCAAGTGTTGCCAGTCAGCGAAGGCCAACTTTGCAATCCGTACAGGTGTAACTGCCCCACACCTGCTTTGCAGCAAGCACGTTCCCAAGCCTCACGGAAGCTGCGGACGGGCACACCGTTCGGACGGCTGAGCACGGCATCCTCGGGACCCTTGCCCTGGACGCAAGCTGAACAGCAGAAGGTGAAGAGAATCGGTCATAAATACCTCTCGTCCTTCACTATTCTTTGTCGTCCCGGGGGCGAGTCGGATGACGCGCTGCAACAAAATCCACCTGTTCGACTTTCATGCCTACCAACTCAGATACCCGCCAGCCGAAGGTTCGACCGCACTCCACCAATGTCCGAAACCAAAGGTCGGCACCGTCAACCAAAGCCGCGATATTGGCTGTCCTCAAGGAATCCCTTGCGAACGTTGTTTTCTCTGCAGGTGAGGGAAGTAGGGCATGCGTGTGACCTTCGCCGGGGTGCATTGCTGACCTACCTGAAACATTCGTTTGAGAGCGGCAACTTCGCGGTTGATCGTGGCATTGCTCGCACCCTCTTGCTGGCGGGCGTCAACGTAGCGCGACACGTGATCGCTGTTTACGTCGATAGCCCGCATTCCATTGAAGACGGGCTTTAGATGGAGGTTCCATCGGGTGGTCGCGTCATCGAGACTTTTTCGACCATTGATGCGGTACTCACGGATAAAGTCCTCCGCCAATTCCTCAACCTCGACCTTCTCAGCCTTTGGACCTACGAATATGCCCGGTGGTGATCTCGGACTAATCTCATCTTTCAGCATCTTCTGCGCCTTCTCCTTTCGTCAGTTGTTCGGGTTGATTCCCTGTACGACTTGCCGTAGCCAGCGAGTATTTCAGCCAGTAAACAGTCAGTTGGTGCTGGTAGATGCATCCTGTTCCCTTCGGTCTTCTGGTGGTCATGCGTTCCCGTCTTTCCGTTTGGTTTGACCTTGCTTCGCAATGCGCGCCTGGACCGCTTTACGCGCAATCTCGGACCGTTCAGCCGCACTGAATTTGTCTTGTAGGGGCTGAAGCCCCCTGCTTGGCGTATCCTCGGATCGCTGGGGAGTCGGAAAGGCTCTTCGCTCTTGCCAATCCCTCCCAGTTTCCCGAGCAGCTTGTGCCGCCGTGTTCTTTTTCATAGGGTTCTATCATGCTTGACGGTAAGCAAGATGTCAATTTGAATCAGAGCGGCGTGGAGCGTTTGTTTCGGGGTTCAACGTAAACGTCTAGAGGTTCTCACAACATCTAATGAGGAACGGCCGAGCCTTCACAGTCCTGGACTACCGGAAGCCCCCGTCCCTCTTGGATCAAGCGTCGAATCTTCCAAGGGCTGAGACTCAGGTATTCCGCCTCGCTATTGCCAATCGGATCAGTCGCGGGTGCTGGGAAATTGCGGCTGACTGTTTACCTAGTGTTTTGAAATCGCAATTGGAGATTAAGTTCACGATTTAGTCACGCCCCTTCTGTAAGCCATTGGAATCGCGTGACTTGAAATAGCCTCAGCGGATTCAATATCCGCCGTATTCTGCATTTGATTGCGTTTGATTGTGGCCTTTGACGGGCGAACCATTTTGGAACGCCCGCCCCTTGGGATTGGTTGAGTTGGTATCCCTCGACCCGGCACGGGCCGAAGCTTGAATCGTCGGATGACAAGCTTTCCGGTAAGCTTCTAGTAAAGGCGGCGCTTCCCGGAGCCTTTCCTTGATGGATGATTTGGTTGATTAGTTGATCCCTTCTAAGCAAAGAGACGGAGGTGTGGTTCATCGCTCACCTCTCCCACTCTCCCAGCGGACTATGCTTCGTACGACGCTGTAAGCCGCATCCGCCGTTACACTGGATTGCTTGCTCGTCCGAGTGGTGTCTCCCACGGTGACTAAGGCATGCCGTTTGGTGAACACGTGTGGCGCAAGCCTGTCCTTGCGAACGGGCGGGCCACCATTTGCTCTCAGCCACTCCGTCCAATAGTTCATTCGTCTGGTCGCTCTGGGCTTCTCACGTGACCCCATGTTGATAAACCACTATTCGAGTCAGAAGAGTGTGAAGATCACCCATAAGCACATCGACCTGCACGGCACAGACCCATCGCTTGTACCCCTTGTCGAAGTAGATCGAAGCGGAACGGGTGTAGGGCGGATACTCCCCTGGCATGATGCGAGGCTGATGTGTCCATTCGATTTCAGGTACGACCCCGCGATGCTTTGCGGGGCCTCTCTCTAGCTTCTGGAGTGCGGCCATTACCGCACCTCCGCTTCCGGATCGAACTTGAGAAAATATCGAGAGCGGAGGGCCCCATTGTCGCGATCCAGCTCGTTCTCGATCTCAAAACCGCGTGAGCGGATTTCGTTGAAGCGTGCACCGTGTTGAGCGATGCCCGCCTGCATGATGGCGGGTAACTCCAAAGGCTAGATTGTGGGAGCGCGCATCCCGGAGCATGGAGATCAGCAGGTCAGCTTGGGTCAGCTTATTGCGTTTCCGACCGGGTTTGATTAGGGATTGTCGGAGTTGCGCGGCGGATGGTCCCGCCAAAGCCCGTTGATCGTTCACCGCCGAAACGCACCGCGTTGGAGAGTCGATAGAGCGGAGCATCAAGGCGGCGGAGATCGAATGCGAGTCCCTGAAGCTGTTCCTGGAGGAATCGGTCGCTAGAACTGTAATTTGCGGCGCTGAGATGTCGCTCGGCACGGTTGAGAAGGGCGGCGGCGCGCACAATATGACGACTTGCAGCGCGATTCGGGCTGTGTTCAACTTGTTGCATAGTCACCTCGAGAGCGGCACCATGCGAGTCCTACCAGGGAGAGCGCAGGTGCCGTTTTTCTTGTTGCTATGCAAACAATGCCGAATCACACGGCGAGATGATGAGCCACAGGTGGCAATTGCCAGTGATCCATTGCCTAATGGGCTGTCTTACAAGGACTTACGGATCTTCACTTTTGGTGGCCTTTGGCCACCCCGACAGCGCCACGACCCTCAATCAGGCACTCGCGATCTGCTGGCAGAGTTCTTTGATACCTGCCCAGCATCTTTGATTTCTCACTTTGAATAAGCTTTTGCCAACTCTTGATTTCATATGCCTGTTTGTAATGCTCCAGGGCATCCCCTTTCCTGCCATTTGACCGGTGTCTTGAGACCGCGACGGTCAAGGTGCTGACAGTAAACGCGGCCTTCGTAACCGGCCTGAATGCATCCGAAGATTATCCGGATTTCGGGTATCCTGCTTCCGGGAATGGTGAAAGTTGCTTTTTGGGGTTTCTGTTGATTTACAGCACTGGTGGTTTTCGGCGGAATCGCGGGTGTCGGTGGATTGCGGCTGATTGCTGACGAGTTCTTGCCCAAGCTTGACGCTCCCCGGCTTCGTAAGCAAGGGATGCGATTTCAAGCTTCGTACTCCATTTTTGAAACAGACCATCGAATCTACGTCTGATTTCACCTTGGGCGGATACGCTGTGCCCATGCCTGTTCGTTCGTATGTCAGTCAGTTGCAATCTCCCGTGAATGCTAGAACTCATCCCGGCGAGAGAACGCATCAAGTAGACACGCAGGACGGCACCGTTGAAGTGACGATTCTTGCTTACACCTTCGGTGTCAGCGACGTCGCAGCAAGCCTCATAGATAGCCTCAAGGTATCTCTCTGCTTTTTCGGTTTCGTGTTCGACCAGAGCGCCGAGTGTCAGATGGGCCGTAGCTGTAATAGCTCTTGCTCGACGTTTCCAATGTCAGAAGTGAAAGCCGAAGGTCAACACCTTTTTGAATCAGGGAAAGAGCCTGCGTTTCGTTCGCAGGCGAGCGCAAATGTCCAGCTTCCATGTGTCACCCGTCCGTGACCCCTCCCGATTCGCCAAGCACCTGGAAGGCGGGACGGGGAGGCGTCCCGCTTTGTTGCCGCTGAGGATCAGTCAGCCGCTATCCGGTATGGACATTTTATCGAACATGCTGATGTCAGCATCTGGACGAAAGGTCCCTTCGGCGTGCCCTGGCGTAGACTCCCGATACGGGAGAAAACATGGCGCGGTGGGGAACGATTTGCGCGGCGATATTGCTGTGTGTGATCTGCGGTTGCGATGCGGAAAGGACAAATCGCCTCGAAAGGCAGAATGAAGATTTGAAGGCGCAAATCCAACGGCAAACTGCGGCGCTCGATCTCGACTTGCAATCCAAATGTTCAAAGGATGCGAGGGTATGGTTCAAAGAACAGTGGAGAGTGGGTCCGACAAAAATACGCTGCTTTTGGACTACACGAACCACTACAACAAGGGGATGACCAAGTGCTTCATCCAGGTGGAATGGCATAAGACGAATGGGGGCGAGGCTCCTGGGCGAACAGTGTGAGCCTCTGGGATGTGTACGAGAATTCCAAATACGCTGATTTCTCGGAGAGCCATTTAGTGGGATTCGACATGAAAGAGACTGACTCCGTGTACTCCTGTGTGGTGGAAAGTGTGACATGCAAGACGCTCGACGAATATAACCACCTCGTCGGGTCTTTCATGAACAACTGATTCTCCTTGCGGTGCTGCTTCGGAGAAACCACAATGTCAAGTATGACTGCAGTTTGGGTGGACTTGCCGAAGTGGGTTCGGGAGGAGACCCACAGAGAGCAAGCGCCAATTGTGCATATGATTTCGATGAATCAGGAGATTGAATGGGCGGATATGGGAGTGGAAAGCAGTATCGGTCCCGTAGTTCGACCACAGCGTTTCGCCAGTTAGACGCGCGCCTCCTCGCGAGCAAGGGAGCATTTGCGATAGGGACCGAATCCAACGTCGGGTGGAGGAGAGACACACCGCAGTCTGCCGAAATGGAAATTCGGGCCGAGTCGGACCGCGTCATCTTGCATTACCAGTATCGGAGAAGCGGGGGAGAGTGGCAGCGGGAGCAATATCCTGTCTACGTCGAGTGGACACCATGTCACTTCGGAGGGAATCGCCCATGGTTCGTGTGTCCTGCGCGGAACTGTAGGCGCAGGGTCCGTATTCTCTACGGGGACGATCTTCGCTTGCCGATCTTGCCACAAGCTCTCATATCCGAGTCAGCGGGAGTCCCCTGCGGATTGCGCTGCATCACGCGCAAACGCCATTAGAGAGCGCCTGGGGGCTGGGGGACCTTCTTCGACCCTCTTCCACCCAAACCGAAAGGTATGCACTCAGGGACCTACACACGCTTACAAGCACGATATGAGAGGCACAGTGCGGCTTCGCTGATGGACTTTTTCCAACGTTTCGGCATAATGCCCGAAGGAGCGCTCGCTTTGGGAGAGTGACTGTATCGCGCATTCAGTGTGGGTTATCTGAGCTTATGCAGTCCTGATGAGTGGTTATGGAGCGGAGCTGCCCGCCAAGCGGACCCCCCGTCTCAGAATTCTCTCGTCCTAGACGAGGCTCGTGGTGTCATTTCGACCTCTCGCCGCTGTCTTGCTCAACAAAGTCTTTCTCTAAGTTCGTCTTGTTCATGTGCACGTTCTGTGCGTATAGTGAAGGGCACTCTGAAGCAGCTTTGCCCGGCCTAACTTTGCCCGGCCTAAACATTGCGTCGTTTTCCCCGCGTTCAGTAGTGCTCTTTGTTTCGAAATGGCCCGGATCGATCCTTGCAAGCCCTTCTTTTCTCATGGGCCCAGTTGTTTTGTCCCATCCACGAGGGTCACAGATGCGGGGCTACTTAGAACCGCTCGCACGCAGAGTGATACGAACGCGAAGTAGAGGTACAACAAATGCAAATACGGGTGGTATCTCCACTTCCACGCGTTGTGCTACCGATTCGACATCCCACTCGTAAATCTCGGGCAGAACAAGGCGTTTCGCTCGAACAACTTCAACATCACTGAGAGGACGGCAAAGATATGCAAATGAAACTTTCGAATCAGGAACTGGCGGCTCTTCGTGTCGCTAATCCCACTGCGGCCTTTGCCGCACTGTGGAAGGATTTCTCTGCCGCAGTGAAAACAGACCCGGAGATGGAGAAGGCGTTCGCGAGCTTTCAAAAGGCTTTCAACGGCAACATCAACACCTCGGAGGATGCGGTCCGGATCGCCGCTCTGAAGGATAAGGGGGCTGACAAGCTAGGTATAGCAATTGGCCCCATGCCGCTAATATTTAGCGCTGGTCTAGCCTTTATGTACGACGCTGCCATTGAGGGACTACGATCGAGCCGTAACCGTCTGGACCCGAAAATGTTCAGCGCTCGTGGCATTGACACCTGGAACGCCTGCTTAAACCGGCTCTCCTGCAAATAGGCGCTTCGAGCGTGACCGCTCTAGAGCTTTCACTAGGTGACAAAGGCTACGCCGCCCGGATGAATCAACGCGCAAGCGAGTTGGCGGTCATGATCGGTGAGATCAAACTCGACAACAATACAGGTATTTGCCCCTGCACTGTGGTAGTCACGAACCCAGACGGCACCAGCCAAACAACTTGTCTTACCGCAGATGACTGCAATAGCCTTGGCACCATCATAATCACCGTCCTCCTACTTTGGCTCATCTACGAATTTCTAGATTGGCTCTTCTAAATTTACGTCCGTACTATCTCCGACTGCGGAGAGCCCTGCACCGTTGCAGAGACGTAGCGTTGGATCACCCATTTGGCGGTGCCATGGAACTCTCTCTCTGATTGCGGCGAAGTGACCCCTCGCAAGTTTCTGCCCCCATGCAGGCCGATTGAGTGATCGGAGCTAACGTGACCTATTCGTGACGGTCCGGCCCTAATCGAACCTCACCGAACCGCACGCGTGAAAAGGGCGGAATAGCGGGAATCGCTGAAAAGCCTGTGGATACAGGTCTCCTACGTGGGCGGGGAGGGCCGCCGACCGCAAGGTCGTGGGGGTTCGACCCCCCCTCCCGGCACCAACAAAGACGCGGTCGGGACGAAATAAGTGGCGCTATATCCGCTGTTGCTGTTGAGCTGGTGCCACTAAGCTCCAGACCGGAGTGTGGATGCCGAAATCCAAGGGCGAGGTCAAGACCAGAGGCATCTTCCAGCGGCCACCGGAGAGCGGGATCTGGTGGATCAGCTACATGGATGCCAGCGTTCGCCGCCGGGAGAAGGTCGGGCGCAAGAGTGACGCTCTTGCTCTTCACAGGAAACGTCGATCAGACATCCGGTCGGGCATCAAGCTTCCCGAAAACCTTCGAGCGACCTGTCCAATGTTCGGTGAAATCGCCGACGCCGCTCTCCTGTATTCGTCGACCCATCACAATGACAATCGCAACTTCAGGCAGCGAACGGCGATCCTCAAAAGGAGTTTCGGATCGGTCAAGGCAGACCGGCTCAAGCCGAAGGACATCGAAGAGTGGCTGAACGAGAACACAAAGACTACGCCTACAGCCAACCGTTACAAGCCGTCTTCTCCCTGATAGATACAGAGGTCGTCCGAAACGAGAACGTGGCGGTGAACCCGGCTCCGTTGGTGTCACAGCGTAAAGAGGGTAACGGACGAACACGGTATCTGAGCAAGGTCGAGGAGTAGCGGCTCCGTGACGTGATTGTCGAACTCTATCCCCAACATATGGGAGCGCTCGAGGTTGCGCTTCATACGGGTATGCGAAAAGGTGAGCAGTTCTCTCTCACGTGGAAACAGCTTGACTTCGACCGTGGCTACATCCAACTGGATAACACGAAGAACAAGTCCCGTCGGATCGTGCTATGAACTCAGCTTGCCGGGCTGCTCTTCACCGATTGACGGATAAGAACCAGAACCCGGAAGAGCGGATTCTCAGGACCACCAGAGATGCGGCCCTGTTATATGGTGAACAGGTGTACACGGTACGAGTAGATCGATTAGCGGACACTGGGGGGAAACTCGTGCGAACCGAAGTTGTCGTGGGTAGCGCCAAGCGCTCGTTACGTGCTGCCCCCAGACGTTCCTTATACTTGTCAGCCATGCGCAAGATCAAAGCACTTCGTCTATTTGGTGGATTCTGCTGTTCACTTTCAGTCCATGCCTTTCAGGTACTAGGCACGTCTCCAAATGAGCTTCAAGGCGCACAACTACGACCCGTGGCTCATTTGGGTGCGAGCCTAAGCGGCGCGCTGTAACAGTGACGTAATCGTGTCCGGCGTTCCTCACCACGTCCTTCATGTCCAGACCCTGCTCGTTCAGCGGTGCCTGAATTCTTTATCAGAGCTGAAACTGACTGCGCCTTGGTATCCGCGTTAACCGCGTCCGTTCCTTTTGCGGAATTGGCCGGCGTCGCCGGCTAGCCAGTTGCCCGCTCAGGTATGACTGTCCTTCGCCCACACACCGTTCGCAATCGGGCAATTGTTATTCGGTTGCAGATGCTTGACCACCACCGGGCTCGCGCGCGGCACAAGCCCCAGCCAACATCAACGGCGCAGCCACAGTCTTCCGCACCGTCACCTTCGAAAGCCTCCCAAAATCCCCTCACCACCGAAGAACTGAGTGACAAACCGCTCCCTAAGCCCTGGCCGTCTTGATTCGATCACTGATCATCTGCACCGCCCGCAGCGAGCTCAGCGCCGCACCCTCCTGCCATCCCACAATATGGCTCACATGGTCGCCCGCAAAGAAGATCGGCCCGTCCGCCTGGATCAACGTCTCATACCCCGGGTTGGTCTGCGTTCGCGAGGCCGCCGGATTCCGGTTCGCTCCCGTCTGCCGCGTCACGGCCAGCGCCGGTGCTCGCTCCTGGTCCGGACCATAGCTGTGAATCCACGACCCCTGGTTCCACGCAACCTTGCCCCAGCACACATACATCGGCTTTTCGAGCTCCTTGCCGTGCCCCGGATGCAGGCGCTCGATCGACTTGCGGCTTTCCGCGATCTTGCCCTCGAGATCCTGCTTCGCGAACCACGGAATCCCGTCCTCCTCCGTGTACCCGCTCACCACCACACCTCGATCGCTGTGCATCCCCGCCGACGGAAACCAGATCGGGCTACAACCCGTCGTCACAAACTCGAGCCCGCCATAGATGTTGTAGTCCTGCTCCCAGAACCTCCGGCTCTCCCACGCAATCTTGTACGCCGACGAGTATTTGCACTCGTCAATCACCTTCTTGTACGGCGCGCTGAAGTCGTTGGGGGTCTTCTTCAGGATCGAGAGCGGCAGCGTGCAGATGCAGTAGTCCGCATCGATCGACATCGGCTTCCCGCCAATGGTGTACCCCACACGCACACCCTTCGTCGTCTTGCGGATCTCGGTCACGGCAGCCCCGTACTTCACCGTGTTACCCAGGTCCTTCGCAAACGCATACGGAATCCGGTCCATGCCGCCTACGGGCTGGAACATCGTCGCCTGCATATCGAAGTTCTCCTCAAACAGCATCCCCTGCCAAAAGTTCTCATCGAGCAGCGTATGCATGTCGACGGGCGTCGCCAGCGTCCCCGCGTCATCGCCCGCGCCCGCCTCTCTGGCGTACCCAGCACGATCGCTCCCTACGTACTTGCCCGCATCGTCCAAGGGTCCGTAGAACCGCAGGAAGTCCAGCATCCGCTCGCGATCCTCCTTGCCCATCTCCGCATCAAGGCCACCCTGGCTCGCGCACTTCATGAGCAACTCGCTCACGTGCCCGCGGGTATCGTTCACCGCCTGCCGCTGCACGATCGGCCGCCCCCCGTTTGCCGCGTCGTTCTGCAGAAGGCTCGACCGGCTGGTGTTCACCTCGACCTGCAGCTCCACCTTGAGCTTCTTGCAGTAGCCCAAGATGTTCTTGTGGATGGATGGCAGACGCGCCGGTCCGAAGTTCTGGTAATGCCCATCGTCCCAGCTGCACGTCTGCGACGTCCCGTCCTCGAGCGAGACCTTGTCTCCCGGCCGCACCGTCCAGTTCCGCCCGCCCGGCCGTTCCCTTGCCTCCAGCACCGTACACTCGTACCCCGAGTCCCGCATCTCGTAAGCCGCTACTAAGCCGCCGATGCCGCCGCCCAGCACGACAACCTTTACGCCCTTGCCCGTTCCCGGTGCCACCGACAACGACTCCGCCCCGGCTGACGACGGCATGAGGCCCATGCCCTGCATCACCGAAAACGTAGCTCCGTACCCGCCCGCCTGCCCAACCCTCGCCAGAAAATCCCGCCTGGATATTGCCATGAAGAACCCCTTTTTGTGTGAGTGAATGTGATCCGCTGTCGCGGGATCGGCGGTGATGAAGGGCTGGATGGTTTATAAAGACGATCGGGCTCGGCCGTAGGTTGCGGGTTGAGTGAAGAGGCCGAGGGGCGCTTCGAGATGACGTGCCCCTCGGCTGTTGGCTGCTGCTGGATGTTTAGAAGATGATCTTGGCTGCGAATTGCGTGTTGAAGGCTTCGCCGGCGCCGATGCCAGGGGCTCCGTTGTAATCGCCGATGGTGTCGTTGAGGGTGAAGGTGCTGGAGCAGGCAGATGGGTTCGATATGGCCGTGCCGCAGGCCTTGGCGCTCGAGGGCGGAGCGAAGTTTGAGCGGTTGAAGAGGTTAAAGAGGTCGGCGCGCAGCTGAACCGTCACGCGCTCGCGGATGCGGGTGTCTTTTAGGGTGGAGAGATCAACATCGTCGTAGCCGGGACCGTAGAACTGGTTGCGGCGGACGGTTCCGAAGGTGCCAGGTGTGGGGTTTGCGAAGGCGGCGGGGTTCAGCCAGGAGGCGTTTGGCTTCTCGTGACCGAAGCCGGCGTAGGGGTTGGAGACGAGGACCGCGCGATCGTTGCCCTCATTGGTGCCGCTGATGTCTCCGGTGGCTTTCACGGTGAACGGTTGTCCGCCGTGGAAGCTAAGGAGACTGCCGACGGTCCAGCCGTGGGTGAGTTCACGGGGGCCGTGAGACGAGCCGGGGAGGGCGTAGCTCAGGAGCCCCACGAAAGTATTGCGGGTGTCGAAGTCCGAGTTGCTGTAGTCGCCCTTGAAGTTACGGCTGTCTTGCGGGAGTGCACCTCGGTAGGCGCTGACCTCGTCGAGAGTGTGGCTCCAGGTGTAGATGACCTGTGAGGTGAGTCCGTGGAAGTTCTGAAAGCGCAGCTGTGTCTGGAGCGAGTTGTAGTTGGAGGTGCCGATGCTCTCGATCTGGTTGATATTGCCGTACTGCGGGTAGCTGGAGAAGAAGGGACGAGCAGCATTGCGAGCGGCGGCGTTTGTGTACGTGCCGGGAGCGGATTGGTTGATATCGAGCAGGCTCAGGAGGTGACGACCCTGACTTCCGACGTAGCCGATCTGGGCGATGACGTTGGGCGAGAGGGTGCGTTCGATGTTGAAGCTGTAGTTCTCGTTGTAGGAGGGGCGGAAGTTCTGATCGGCGGAGAAGACGCCGCAGGGAGTGGTTGCCGTGCAGGGAGATCCGTTGAGCGCGGTGGGGAAGATGGCCTTACCCTGTGTGATCTGCACTTCGCCGACGTCTACGGTGTAGACGGGATTCGGGCCGGTGGGATTGCCTTCGACGCCATTGGGGGCGGAGTTGCCGGGTCGGTTGTCAAGGAAGGGGTTTAGGTTGGGGCTGTCAAAATACCAGCCGTATGCTGCGCGGAGCACGGTTTTCTCGTCGAGAGCGTAGCTGAAGCCGAGGCGAGGGCTGAAGGAGGTACGGTACTGCTGAAAGAGGTTTGGGATCTCTGCACCTTGGATGGCGAGGCCTGCGCTCGAGGTCAATCCCGGGCGGAAGACGGACATATCCTTGTTGCTGTTGTGGAGTGGGCCGGTGTAGTCGTAGCGGATGCCGTAGTTGATGTTGAGCTTGGGGTTGAGCTGCCAGTTGTCGCCCGCGTTGAGGAAGAAGGTATTGACGAAGACCTGGCGCTCGGGATCGCCGATGGCGATGGAGGCGTCGGAGGTCTGTCCGGCCAGAAAGTCCGCGAGCGGAGCGACGTAGCTATCCGGGGTGTAGCAGTTGGTGGCCGTCTGGGGGGTAGTGGAGCAGCCGGGGAGGGTGGCATTGATCGCGGTGGCGATGCGGGTTCCATCGAAGGTGAAGGAGCCGACGGCGTGGCGGTGGTAGAACTCGTCGAGTTGCGCCTGCCGGTACTCGCCGCCGAAGCGCATCTGGTGCGCGCCTTTGACCCAGGAGAGTTGATCGGTGAGATGGCCGGTGATGTCGTTTCGGCCCTCTGGGGGCGTGAGGCCGACTGGGTTGAAAGAGCCGATGTTGATGTTGGGAGCGTTGGTAAATCCGGCGCCGGTGATGAAGCCGAGGCTTTGGACGTTGAACGCGGTGTTGTTGTCGTTGAAGACCTGATTGAAGTAGTTGACGCCGGCAAGGACTTGGTTGGTGATGTGCGGGTTGAGGACACGGTTATAGACGATCGCGATGTTCTGAACGTGGATGGGGGCGACCTCATAGAAGCTGAGCAGCTGGGATCCGACGGGGGCGACCTGATTGCCCTGACCCACGAACCAGTGGACGGAGAGGTTGTCCTTGTCGGTCAAGCGCCAGTCGACTTTGCCGAGGCCATTCCAGCTATAACCATATTCGGGGTCGTTGGAGTGGAAGTTGTTGACGGAGCCGATGTTGTCTGCGGAAAGGATGTTTGTCCCCCAGAGTGTGTTGAGGGTGTTCTGCATGACGCTCTGCGGGGCTACATGGTAACGGGTAAGCAGCGCGTTGGCCTGATTTTGCCAGCCGACGGAGGGCTGGGTAGCGGTGCCTGACTCCCCGATTACAAAGCGTTGATGCTCAAAGGTGAGAAAGCCAAAGAATCTGTCCTTGAGGAAGGGGCCGCCGACCGAGAAGCCCGCGTTGTAGTTCCGGACCTTCTGCTTGGTATCGGAGAAGGGGCTCCTCGCGCCAAAGAGCTCGTTGCGATTGAAGTAGTAGACAGAGCCGTGGAGAGAGTTGGTGCCGGAGCGGAGGGTGAGGTTGATGGTGCCGCCGGGATTTCGTCCTCCCTCGGGGCCAGCCTGAGTCTGTGCGGAGAACTGGTCGACGGCGTCGAGCGGGAGGATGATGCCGGCGATGCCGGAGACGCCGCCCTGATTGACGGCGGGGATGTTGTGCCAGAGATCGTTGTTATCGACGCCGTCGATCTGCCAGTTCATTTGGTTGGCGCGGGTTCCGTTCATCGAGCCGTAGCCACCGCCGGTGTAACCGGAGTAACCGGGCGTGAGTCCGACCATCTGGGTGAAGTCGCGGCCGTTGAGCGGCATGTTTGCGACCTCCTTGGCGTCAAGGACCGTAGTCTGGGTGACGGTCGTGGTATCGAGGGCGACGGCGGCAGCGTTTACCTCGATAGTCTGCGCATTCGTGGAAACGGCGAGCTTGACGGGAAGGGTGTAAATCTGTCCGGCGGAGACCATGATGTTGTCGACTTTTGAGGTGGCGAAGCCGGGAGCGGAGACGACGACCGTGTAGGTACCGAGAGGTAGGTCGTTGAAGAGGAACTCACCCGCGGAGGAACTGACGGAGGAGAGCGTTGCGGAGGTGGCGACGTTTTTCGCGCTGATAGCGGCATCGGGTACGGAGGCACCTGTTGCATCGGTAACGGATCCGTTGATGCCGCCGCGAAAAGTTTGTGCGAGGAGGGGAGGGGCGGAGATTAGGATTGCGAACAGAAGGGTGCACAGGCGGCGGGTCGACCGGTGGATCGGGTTGTGCATGAAGCCTCCATGGCGATACGGATCTAGGGCCATCTCGTGGACGGCGTTCTAAAGTGACGTAGGTATGGCACGATCGCGGCGAGCTACGGCTGCGATGGATTGACTCTGATACTTCAAGGCCCAACGCGCGATGCGATGGGGTGGAAGGTTAGAGTTCCGTGAAAGTGCTGTTTAGGGAAAAGGGTAGCGCAACAATATTTGATTTCAGGCGAGAGCGCAAGCGGAAAGGGGATTGCGGGCTGAAGAGGAGAACAGGAGGGTGCCTCCTCCGACGTCCGTGAGGTGCAGTGGGTTTGAAGGTGGTCGGCTTGCGTGAGTTTCGCTCAGAGCGCCCACACAGTGCAGTTACTGCGTCTCAACTCGCGAGGCGTGTTGCCCATAACAACTCCGCCTGTTTAGGAGAGATCGGGTGGATCGGAGGATTTCGGAATCTAGGTCCTCTTGGATAACTCAACCATCGCGAATGCAAGCGGGACGTAGGTAAGAGCAGGAGATCGCGTTCGAGGTGAAGGAGAGTCTCGGGTTATAGTGACTCTTCATGGTCTGAAGTGCGCACAACGCCGGATCTGCTCCTACGACTTGGCTGACGTATCCGAAGATGACTACGTCGTCG
Source organism: uncultured Acidobacteriaceae bacterium (assembly GCA_963752655.1). Taxonomy (GTDB): domain Bacteria; phylum Acidobacteriota; class Terriglobia; order Terriglobales; family Acidobacteriaceae; genus Edaphobacter. Next base: position 228,489 of record CAVVZK010000001.1, on the reverse strand, counting down.
CCGATCAAGGCGAGCAGATGTACTTCTGTAATGCAAGATGCTTCTCAATTTGAGCTCTGGACTTTGTAACCAACCCGACCAGACCCGAAAAGCAGAAGAGTATCGGTTTCGACCTCTCTACCCCGTCCGGGGTACAACGCCAGTTCTCAGACCTGCATGACGTTACTCGCTGGGCGGTAGGCGGTGGATGAGACCCAAGCGGATCTCATCAACTGAGCCGGCGCTTACTCGTCGTCGGCTCCATCTGCAGGATCATCGTCGGCCTCTATCTTCGAGAGCCGCTTCATGCTGGTGGCGTGGACCTCGGCCATCCGGTGCTTGAACGGAGTGTTCCTTCCAAGGAGATGAGCTGTTCTTTCCTGGAGAGTACGGGAGAACTTCGAGAGGTTGGTCCAAGCGTGGACGCGATGCCATTCTCTGTTAGCGACGAAGCCCGCGCATGGGGGTCGCGGGTGGGTGGCACCCGGTTGGGCGTGCCGGACGGGACCGGCGTTTGCGAGGCTGCGAGTGTAAACGCGAAGATCAGCATCGCGAGAACGGAAGGCCCAGAGAGATTCATGCGATAGGCTTTGGCCCCAAGGTCGGTTATCGAACCTCGCCTGCCGCGTTCTCGAGTAAAACGTTAGTGAGCACCCCAGTATCCAACGTGGCCGGGTAATGCGAGCAGAAACCTATGCCGACGTAAAAGGGGCCGTCCAGATGGAGATAGATAGGCGGACCAAACTGATGCATCGGCTCTCCCTTTACGCTCACGAAAATGGCAAACGCGTCACCCTGCTTTTCAAGCCCGATGCGCTTTGGCTTGACGCCATCCAGCAGTGATCCCCCGACACGGTATTGCATGTCTTCGATCATGCGACCTTTCGCGGGCCGTTCCGCCAAATGGACCATACCAGTCGCATGTTCGCCCGTCATGATCTCCTTGGAGTCGTCTTCGAGATCCTGCCGCACGACAAGGACGATCTTTCGGTCATACTCCGGAGTCTTCGCAATGGGAAAGCTCGCATCTGCGGCGATCGAAAAATCCCCAGACATCTTCTTCCATAGATAACGGAACTCGTCCCGTTGATACCAGATGTTGTACCCAGCCGAGTTGATCGTGTACGTCCTCGTTTTCGTGTTGAAGGACGCGCTGCCCGGTACCAACGCGCCGCCGATCTCGGACTGCCCTTGGAACATCCCGATCGGCGTATCGAAGTTGCGGCTAGGGCGATGAAAGTCAGCCGGTGGCGGCACCTGCTTGTGTGTTGCGGAGCCGGGTAGCGCCCACGCCGGGATCTCAGGCGTTGCAGGGGCAGGCGTTTGCGCCCTTATGGCACCAAGTATGGCGGACAGCATAGGTATCAGCAGAACGGTTCGGCACAAGCGTGTTCGCGCAAAGCGCGGCAACTTCCTATACATGGCTCAGCACTCTATCAGGGTCAACGGACCGCGATCCACAAATGCATCGCCTGCATCGCCGTCGAACTTCTTTGGCAAGGATTGCATCCTGGGTCACTCACGTACACTGACGCGATAGCCTGAGTGCGATTGCACGCCTCGGGCTGAATCCTCCACTGGCCACGTGCACCCGGTAGCTTAGGGCAGAGGCTCGTACGTCACATACGCGAAACGCATCGAGTCCGGAGCCCAGGAGGTGACGTTTAAGCTTCCCTGGCCGCCCGTCCCCTGCACCAGCGTCTTCTGTGTGGCGCCGACCTTCCCGTTGCTGATCGTTACGAGCTTGATCTCGATACGAACATCCCTTGGATTATGCGTAAGTGTGCCGGCCGGATATCCGATGTACACCATTTTGCTGCCATCAGGTGAGATGTGCGGGAACCAGTCCTCAAGACCGTCGCTGACTACCATCTCTGCCCTCGCATCTTTGGGCCCTGCGCCCTCCGCAGGAAATCGCCAGATCGCCTCTTTGCCTGAACGCGTTGAGTTCACATAGATCCATTTGCCATCGGGCGAGTAGTCCGGGCCATCTTCCTGCGACGGGCTTGAATTCAAGCGCTGCTCCGGGCCGCCCGCTGCTGGCACCCGGTAGACGTCGTACTGGCCGCTTCCGCCGCGTTGTGCCACAAAGGCGAGAGTGCTGCTATCCGGCGACCAGCCGTGGAAAGTAGCTGGGTGATTCCTCCGCCAAGAGCTTGATGTCGCTGCCATCTGCATCGGCAAGAAAGACCTGTGATCCCTCATGCGGTGCGCGGGTCGCGGAGAAACCAAGTTTCCTGCCGTCAGGTGAGATCGCCTTGTCGTTGTTGCACCGATATTCCATCGGAATAGCGAGGCGCTGCGGGGCCTCTACTGCGCCATCCTGTTTGAGAAACAGCTTGTAGATACCCCCGCCGGAGTTCGAGATCAGATACTTTCCGTCTGGTGACCAGCTAGGAGCCTCCCACACGGCATCCGCCGTATAGACCATTCGCGAGGTCCCATCGTGCAGGTCGTAGACGAAAATCTGGCTGCGAAGACGCTCCTGGGGCTGCTTGGCTGCCGCGCTTTGGGTTAGAGCGCCCGCCGGCCCACGTGAGAGTTGTGCTGAAAGCCCAGGTACCATCGCCCAGAGCGCCGTCGCGCTTAGCGAACGACAAAGGCGAGACCTTATCGAGAGAACCGTCATCTTCTAGTGCTCCTATTTGCTTTGAACTCATCAGACCGCGTAGCCACCACGGCAAGCGAACGCATCCTCCGCTAAATAGCGCTCGTGGCCGGTATAGTTCAGTCCGGCCACTATAGAGCAGCCTAGCCGCATTCTGGAAGACGCGCTGGGATCGTTGCCCTCCTTCCGTCTTCAAGGCCAAACCGGGTTGTTCACCGTAGCCGCTCGCGGCCTCGGCCGGGCTATTACTCTAGCGCTCGCCCAGGCAGGCACGGACGTCGCACTCGGTGTCGGCGACGCAACCCGGGAGGAAGGCGTAGTCGCTGAACCGAAGCGCTCGGACGCAAGGCACAGCCCCTGCAGATGGACATGGTCAACCTCGAGCAGATCCGTCACGCGACTTACGCCGTTTCCGCGGGGCTGGGCGAACTGGACGTTCTGGTGGACAACACCGGCGTTGCCCCGATGAACCTGGCATTGAACGTGAGCGAGGAGGACTTTGATCGCACTCTGAAACATAAATCTCAAAGGCACCTTCTTTGCTGCCAGCCAGCTGCGGATCTCCGGACCTAATCGCTCGTCAGATCTCTGGAATGCGATTTGAAAGAAGACTCTGGTTAGGAGATAACCTCCGATGAATCCCTCGATTAGAAAATAAGTAATGAGGGACGCGGCAATCGACTCAATGGCAGTCGCTGGTTGCGAATGAGTTGGGAAGAGGCTGCGACATACTTGACAAAAGCAGCCAAACGGACGGGAGCGCTCTTTAATTCAACAAGGCCGGCACAACCAAAAGTTTGGTCAGCCAGTCGGAAGTCTCTTCCATGTTTGTATTGGCGCGTAAGCCGGCGGTCTGAGCCGTTCCTGTGCTTGCGGACCGCGGTGCTTCTCGGGGGATGCCGAATACAATTCCGAATAGTGACCCAAGTGCGAGGCAAGCTAAAGCCCAAAAGAATCCCGCGGTTCCGACGTTGTACCAGTACAGCGTGACCAATCCCACGGTGATGCTACCTACAATCGGAACTAGCGTGAGCGACGTTGCTCTGGAGCCGTTTCCCACACGACGCTCGTTAGTGAATGAATGGTTCTCGTCGGGAGTGTGCATTACCGGTACCTCTTGGGTGTCATCTCTAACAAACGACCTCGCCCATCCACCGATACGATGTCGCGCCCGAAGGATCTGAAACCTGAGCATAGTCACTCACTAACTGGAACATGGGGCCTTCCGCCGTCTAAGTAGCGGCCGATCCATAGCGTCGAAGCGTTCCTCCGGCCAAGGTCCTGCGACTCTCCGCAGACGATAATACCTTGAGCATGTGCCGACTTACGGCCAACTCGTACATCCAACGTTAGCGAGACGTGCTTGCTGGACTCAGACACATCAAACGGGCCATTCACGAGAATTGGGTCGGCGGGAAGCGGATCACGGGAGGAGAGCGTGCGACCGAAGGGCGCGGGTGCTTGAGCGCGGCACGCTGAATGCAGACAGAAGGGGAAACCGGAACGAAGTCTACCTTTCAGCGGCATCTCCCATGGCATGAGTTTGCAGAGAAGCATCTCAGAGGTCCGTGAGCCGTCCACACAAATCCAGGGAGAGCACTAAAGCTGGTGAGGCATTCGATTCGAAAACTGGATCCGGTCGGGATCAGGCGCCACTTTGGTGGCGCCCCTTTCCTTGCCTAGCTGTTTGCTGCAACTGCAAGTAGATCTTTGCCGCGAGCTGTGTTTGGCAACCGGATACGGCGCTTGTGATGAAGCCGAAGTTGCCAAAGGCGATGCTTCCGGTAGGGTTATTAAGTTGTGTGTGATTGAAGACGTTGTCGCTTTCCATGCGGAGCTGAATGTATCGCCCACCTTCACTTGAAACCGCGATGTTCTTTGCGATGATCATGTTGGTGTTGAGGATCCCGGGTCCGTGGTAGGGATTGCGATGAACGTTGTCGAAGGAGCCTATGGGTTCGGGACCGAAGCTTGCGGGTGAGAAGCAGGGGCTACAGCCGGTCGCGGCGTTTTTGTTGGGGGATTGAGCCGGGTAAGAGGTGCGATTTGCACAGGGACATCCGGGCAGGCCTAGAAGGAGTTGTTGGCAGAGCACCAGAGCGAACGCGACGTGGCGCCGCCGCATTTGCTACCCGAGCAGCGGCTCATGGTCGCTTCGCCCACGTAAGCCCGTCCGGTCCGCCGCCCACATCAAGATGGTTCGTGACAGTTAGTGTCTTCAGATCTAACACTGCAACGTAGTTCGCTGCTGTGCAGCCCACGAACACCCGTGAACCGTCCGGATCCATCAGAATGCCGGCGCACCCTTTGCCCAAGCTCACTTCGGCTACTTTCTTGCGCGAAGCCACATCGTAGACAAACAGGTCGCCAGTCGAAAGGATAGAGATCACAACGCGCTTGCCATCGGGCGTGAACTTGAGGCGATTGGCGCCGTTCAGCTTTGCATTGATTGATGCAGCTACCTTCCGCTGCGCAGTATCGATGATCCAGAGCTTGCCAATCGCTCGCCGCAGCCGTCCACAACTCCTTCCAGTCTGGCGACACATCGAAGCCCTCCGTCCCCAACGAGTCGGAATTGTCGTCACGAACCAGTCGCGCTGCGCCGGTCCCGGCGGCGCAGGACGCCCCGGATCGGAGGGAATCTCACGTTCTTCGATGATGCTCACGCTCGCTGAATGCGCGTTCGAGACGAAGACTGTCTGACCGTCAGGCTTGACCCGAATCAGGTGTGTAAAATCCTGCCCGGTACCCATGATCCACTCCGTCTTGCCCGTCGCTGGATTCAGCCGGCCGATCGATTTCGCACCCTGGGCCGTAAACAACAGCTTGGCACCTTGAACGTCAACACCGTGCAAACCGATCATTGGCGCTGTATCGATGCTCGGCAGGGCCTTACGGTTCACCAGGTCCAAGACATCCAACTCGTGTCCCTGGCTGTTCAGCATGTTGGAGACCCACGCACGAGTTCCATCCGCGGACGCGACCACCTCGTGCGGGTCCGGCCCGACCGGAATCTTCGCAATGATCGTCAGCGTCACTGGATCAACGATCGACAGGGTGTGATCGGTCTTCGACAGCGCCAGCAAGCCGGGGTGCTCGGCAAACCTGACCCCAGCTTCTGGAAGCAGGAAACGCCGCAACTCCTAATGCAACACCAGCGAGCAAAAAACGGTGCTTCAACGAACGCATGTATCACTTCTTCCTGATCTAAAGGAATCTTCAACCCATACCGGTGCGAGAATGACGAACTAACTTTCCCATCATAAAGGGAGGCGTCTCGCTTCTCGCGATCGAGTAGCTGCAGTTGTGAGCGGCGGCGTCTAAGACTGAGAAATTGAGACGATGTATCAAATGAATGTACGACCCTGGCAGCTACTGGGCGTACGAGGTGCTGTCGACGCGCAGAGGGATCTCGTTGTAATTGGGAAGGGTGAGAAGCTGGGGTGAGATGTGAAAGTCACTGACCGTGGCTGGGACTACTCCTGTGATGTGGTGCTCACGATCACGGACCTGCTGGTGGAAGGGCACTCCCGGATAGTGTACGGTCTGGCCGGCAAAGCTGACCTCGAGGTCGGCATTGAAGCTGGGCCGATCCGTGTCGGTGTCCGGGATCCGGAAGCGGACGGTGACCAGCGGGTACTGCGCCCCTCTAACGGCCTGGAGCATGTGAAGGTCACGGTTGGTGTCGCCCAGTCAAAGACTCCACTAAAATAAGCACTGATGAGTGATGACGTTCTTGGGTCCCTGAAACCGCTCCCACGGAGACACGCCGGACAAGGCCTTCCCGATATTGTTGGCGGTGGCGAGATGGAGAACTCGTTCGGAACTGATTGGAGCACAACGCCACTTGGCCCAATGGCGTCTGTTCGCATGACTCAACTGAAGGCTGACCTGAACGAAACATGGTTCGCCTGAAGCGGCTCGACAGACTCTCAGCTCGGAACCAACATTACGGCGTACTACCGGATTCAAGGGCCGCACCTTGTTATTGAGTACGCTCCACAGAGCGACGAACCGACTAATCACGTGCACACGATTTATCGCGATCCGACGGACGACTACGGCCAGGCCTCGGTTGGCAAATAGGACGTTCAACTGCACCAAAGGGCTGCTGATCGTCGTCGTCATGCTCGTCTGTGGAACGCGATCCGCAAAGGCTCACCGGCTGGATGAATATCTCCAGGCAACGATTCTTTCTATTGAGCCGGGGATGAGACGCGGTACCTTGTGAATGGTCCCCGGCGTCGCCGTAGCTTCCGCTGTTCTGGAGAACGTCGACAAGGACCACAACGGGACCGTATCTTCGGCAGAAGAGGACCGCCATGCCCGGCAGGTCTTGTCCGATCTGCGCTTGAACGAAGACGGCGTTCGCCTCGATCTACACCTGGATGCTGGAAACCTTCCATCGGTGGAGTCGATTAAGCTCGGTACAGGAGAGATTCGATTGGCGTTTTCTGCCCAATCGCCGCTCTTCCATGGGCGACATGAGCTCACCTTCGAAAGCATACGGCCTTCACTCTTGGCCATTCGCTTACCCTCGCCCTTTCCGTGTTCGGCCTCGTCCAGGTTGCGAGCCGGCCAATCAAGCTGCTGATCGCGGTCTCGATTCTCGTCTCTGTCATTCATGCGCTTCGCCCGCTGTTTCCGGGACGCGAGGCGATTATTGCCGCTTCATTGGGGCTTGTGCATGGGCTCGCCTTTGCCTCAGCTCTCAATGAACTTGGCGTCACGGGATGGTACCGGCTCATCAGTCTGCTTGGTTTCAACCTTGGCATCGAGAGCCTGCAGCTCGCCGTAGTTGCTGTGACCTTCCCAGCGTTGATCCTGTTGAGCCGAACGCAATGGCACGTTGCTGCCCGCGTCACTGGCACCATGTTCGCAATGATCGCATCGGTTCCGTGGATCGCCGAAAGGACGCTCAATCAATCAAACATCATTGGCGAGAGGCTCGCGAACGTCGCGCAGCCCGCATCGTGCTCGCTTGCGCTCTTTGGGAGTCAGCCTTCTCGCTTGGCCTCTTCGGCACCAACGGTCGATCGCGTCCGATTACACTCTCCGCGATTGACTGTACAGAATCCTTAGTATTAGTCATTCGCCTTCTCGGAAGCCTCGCCTAATTCGACTATGCTTCCTGATTGGAAGAGAATTCCCTTCAAGATAGCCTTCCACTTCGGCTTTTTGCGAAGTAAGAACTCCAGGTCCATGCCGAAGTGCTTGAACTCCTCTCCTTGTGCATCCTGCATGATGGCCATTGCATCCGAATCCTTTTCCACTGAGATCCGCTGCTCATACCAGTTGATCGCTTCAGCTTCTTCGATCATTCCGGCAATCATGCGAGCAAAGGTGCGAGTCTCTTCTGAGAGCTCACCGGCAGGTTCGTGGTACTGGTCAAATCCCATGTGCGAAAGTATATCGCTGACGCACAGCGTGCGGGCACGGCTAGCCGGACAACTTTGTGCTCATTGCCCGCACGATCCTTCGCGAGATCTTTACTGGGCCGCAATCGTGGGATCTCTGACGTAGCCAAGCGGATCAGCACCGTCAACCGCAACCGAGCAAAATCCGACTGCCCTGGCAAACATTCGGAGGAGTGCGCAAGTGCTGTCGAACCTTGTCGCGAATGCCGTCGATGCGGTAACCGAAGACAGCGGGACGGTGGACATGCGGCGTCCGGGGATGCGGCTACGGTCACAATCCGGGTGGAGGAAAATGGCCACGGCATCGCGGCCGAGTGGTTGCCTGCCGCTTGCTTCTCGCCAGTACGGCTGCCCCGCAGTCACGGTCCTACGCCCAGACCGCACTTCGCCCAACCCTTCGATCCGCCTCAGTAACCGGCCACTTCTGCGGTGGCACAACGGCATCTTTCGCAGCCTTGGCGAGCCGGTAGCTCACGCTTGTACTATCCCTAATTGTTATCCGAAACGAGTCTGTCGAATACCATGTTGGTTGGCGACCATGGGACCGCGCTGCTGCGGCCATACATCTACGCTGAGGAGAGGCGCTTGCAAAATAGGTCGCACCTGAAACAACTGCCGTTCTACTTGGGCCTGCTGTTCTGCGTGGCCTTGAGAACGCAGGCACAAAGCTCTTTCCAGAGTGTGGACCCATTGATAGGAACCTCAAACGGTGGCAATACCTTTCCAGGTGCGTCCATGCCCTTTGGGATGATCCAGTGGTCTCCAGACACGCACCAGAGCTTCTATTTCTACGATGACAAGCGCCTGAACGGTTTCAGCTTGACGCACCTGAGCGGGGCTGGCTGCCCCGTTTTTGGAGACATGCCGCTCCTGCCCTGGAGTGAAAGCCCGGCGGCAGACCGGCCTAGCGCGCCGGAGACGCAGGCCCTCGTTCACGCAGGTGAGTCTGCGCACCCCGGCTACTACGCGATGCAACTGGAGGACGGCACGCGTGTTGAGTTGACGGTTACAGAACGTGCCGGCCTGGCGCGGATCCATTACGCCGCAGGCAAGAGGCACGGTCTCCTGATCAACGCCGCCGGTAGCGCGAGCGCTGACGTCCACATGCAGCAGCTGCCGCCGATTGGTCGCGAACGGGACGGAGAGAGCCTCTCCATCGCCGCGGACGGAAGCCTTGCCGGTACCGTCACCAGCGGTGGCTTCTGCGGCACACCCACCCGGTACACGTTATACGTGGCCTACGAATTCCAGTCGCGACCGTCCGAAACGCGGCTCTGGCAAGATGGCAAGGAGATCAGCGGTACACACGCTTCTGGAAGACGGGCGGCAGCCTGGCTAGACCTGGGAACCAGCTCCGATACTTTCGTTAGAGTCGGAATCTCGTACGTGAGCGAAGCGAAAGCCCGGGCTAACCTTCACGCCGAACTGCCCGGATGGAACTTTGACGCCGTCCGGCAGTCAGCTGAGCGCGCCTGGACCGATGCTCTGAATAAGGTGCAGATTAAGGGTGCCTCCAAAGAGGAACAGACCATCTTCTATACCGGCCTGTATCACCAGCTGCTCGCGCCCAGTCTTTTCAGCGATGCAGATGGCGAGTACACGGGCTTCGATCGCAAGCCACACACCCCCGCACCCGGCCAAACTGCGCAGTACCAGAACTTCTCCGACTGGGACATTTATCGCAACACCATGCAATTTGTCACCTGGCTCTACCCGAGGCGAGCGGGCGATATGGCTCAAAGCCTGGTGAACGATGCAACGCAGATGGGCTCGCTTCCCCGGTGGGCCATCAACAACGACTCCTCGTACGTGATGGGTGGCGATTCGGCCGCGATCCTGCTCTCCGAGGTCTACTCTTTCGGAGCACGCAACTTTGACACGAAGCGTGCTCTCGAGCAGATGTTGCGGGGCGCAACCGAACCCGGCCTGGGTGTTCACGGCGGTCTGCAGCGCGAGCGTCTGGAGGGCTATCTGCAGCACGGGTACATTCCCCTAGCAGAGAAGCTGGATGCTACCGGCGACATCTCCGCGTCGGAGTCGCTGGAGTTCAACAGCGCCGACTTTGCCATTGCGCAGTTCGCAAGAGTGCTGGGCGACAATCCAGACTATGAGCGGATGCTGAGGCAGGCGGAGAACTGGCGCAATCTGCTGGATCCGGAGACGCGCTGGATTCGGCCTCGAAAAGCAGATGGATCCTGGCTAGCGGGCTTCGATCCGGAAAAGTCCCTGCCACATCGGGTAGGTGCACCGGTGCCCACCGACCAACTCGGCTTTGAAGAGGGCAATACCTACCAGTACACGTTCATGATCCCGTTTGACTACGAGGGACTGTTTCAGGCCATCGGCGACCGGCAAATCGCCGAGGTGCGCTTGGACAAGTTCTTCCAGAAGCTCGTCTGCTGGGGAGAGCCCTGCTTCAATATGGCGAACGAGCCGGACTTCGTCACGCCGTATGCCTATACGTTCTTGGGTAAGCCGTGGAAGACAGCGGAGGTCCTGACAAGGGTCGAGAATGAGACCTTCAACACCTCGCCCGGCGGCCTGCCCGGCAATGACGATCTGGGCGCCACCTCCGGCGTGTACGTCTGGAACTCGCTGGGAATGTATCCGGCCATTCCTGGCTTGTCGGGTGTAGCTCTAGGCGCGCCGCGCTTCCAGCAGGCGACGCTGGCCCTCGGCGATGGCAAGACACTCAACGTCGAGCGGTCCGGCAACGGGCCTTACGTGCAGTCTGTAGATCTGAATGGGAAGGCGCATACGGGCAGCTGGCTTGCACTCGGAGAGCTGAGCGGGGGCACCAACCACCTGCGTTTCACCATGGGCGCGCGGCGAGGCGCACCATGGGCAACGGCTGTGAGGGATCGTCCGCCCTCGGTCACGCCGGCCCATTAGCCGCTCCACTCACACCCAGCTTGTCATGGGAGGTGGACGTGCTTGGAAGCGGCATCCTAAGGATGAGTTGCCGGACGGGCTTGGAAACAGGGCCATTTCTGCTCAGACAACTTTGCCGAATGCTCGCCTTTGTCTCTTGTGAGAGCGAATGTCTTGTAGGAGGAACCGCTTTCGGCTCGTTTCCTGCACTCGCGATGATCTGAGCATCGACCTCTTCCAGTGTCGAAGGGCCAGGCATGCCAACAAGAATCATGCGGCGCAGCCATTCGGATCTGTAGGTCCGATCAAGAGCGATACTCGCTGGTAGGGGCTCGGTCAATGTTGCTATCTGAGGACCTAAATAGAGAAACGCATCGATCCGATCTGCGACGGTGTTGGAAGGGGCGGCCGGAAATGCCTCTCTCACGTTGCAGTCCTCGTCTGTTGTGAGCGGGGACTCCATGAACGCGTCAAGGCTTAGCAAGCCTAGTCTGCTGTTTCTTGTTCTCACGATCGACGGCCAAACGCCACCAGGGGCACTCAAGGATTCAAGAGGTTCCTTGCTGACGTCGTAGTCCGAAAACTCGCTGATGACAAAAGTCTTGCCGGGATAGTGGCGCTCATACCTCGTCACAGCATCCCCTTCGCCTGGGCCGCCTCCGTGCATCACATGGGCGGTTCCGAAGAGCATCAGCGCCTTACGGCGCTTCGATAGCACCTCTGCTTCCATAACAGAAGCAATGTTCCCATCCCTGTCAAAGAACGGCCTGAGGTCATCGTACGAGCGAATCTTGCTCCAATCGATCGGTGGATCTGGGGCAACGACTCTGAGGCGGCTGGTTACAGGAAGGGATCGATTCAGCGAACGGACAAGCGGAAACAGCTGCTCGTAGAAACCGGATGCTCCGCACATCTGTTGAACCGTAGTGTCTCGCCAGACATGCTGGACCTCGGTGAACGGGATGTTCTCGCCGGCAATATACCGATCAAGAACCTTCTGATAGCGCATATTGCCACATTCGACGACGATGTCGTTCACCGAAGCCGGAAAGCGTGGGTCACGAATCAGGGACAGAATAAAGTCGTCAATATCTTTCTCACCGTGGGCTGCCGGCATCGCGACGACTTCAAACGTCTCGAAAAGTGCCAGAATGCCCGGGATCGCAGGTTTAGGGGCCGTGTCCTGAGTGTCGTGGACAGGATGGCTCGCCAAGACCTGATCAGGCCGCAGCGCAGCGGAGGGGCCGCTTCCCTGGGAGAGAGCTGGAGGAACTACGAGCAAGCAAAGGATTGCGAAATAGGTTCTCATCTAAGCCCGCCTTTCGACGTCGCCGAAGCATGTAGCTTTCAAAAGCTTCGCCCTAGCCGCGCGTCAGGCGAGCTGCTCGGCGCTGGGCGTAAAAGGGTCGACGATGGCCTGGGTCCACTCGCTGGTCTGGTGCCAGCTCGTTTCAAGTTCGGGGACGCTAAGGACGCCGTGCCCGCGGACACAGACCAGAGCTGTGCCGCTCCATTCGAGCAGGTTGTGGGACGGCCGGCCAACACGGGCGGGGGCTCCAAGGAGGAGCAGACAGTGTTTGCAGCGGCGCTCCTGATCCTCGAACGACCAGCGAAGCGCAAGCACAGAGAGCACGACATAGAGCGGAATCTGCAGAAAAGCAGCAGTGTTCGGGAACGGAACAGCGAGCGGCGCGCAGAGGGCAGCACTCAGGAGATAGGCAAGGACGAAAAGCAAATTGGCTTTCGCCGCGAAGAACGTGGCGCGAACGAGCCCGGTATGCCGCGCGACGAGGTGCTTTACTTTGGGGTTGGCGTGGACTGCGCGCCGTGGGGCAGTGAAGAAGGTGACTAGCAACACGAGTGGAGTGGCAATGAGGAAGCAACCGTAATCGAGGGCAAGATGTGCGAGGACTCCTTGCCAGCTGCCGATGCTGCAGGTCGTGAGGAAGAGGGCCAGGGTGCAGGCAAGCGCGAGCGTGAGGAGGCAGAGGACGGCGGTTCCGCGCAGGACACACCGTGAGCTTTCCATACGGATCCAGAGCGCATCCCAAACCAGGCCAGCATGAAGATCGGTGGTGGTCCGAACGTGGGTGGCGTGCCGATGGCACCAAAGCTCGGCATGCCAAAAGCGGGACCACTCGGCGCGATCAGCAGCGGGAACGATCCGGGCGACTCGCAGCAGGAGTTTGATTTGCTGCGCTTCTGTCAAGTTCATGCGTGTCGCTCCGCGGTGAGGTGAGCGAGGAGCGGATAACGCTCCGCGGCGGCGTGGGCGGCGAGCTTCCCGGCAGGGGTGACTTCGTAGTAGCGACGAGCGGGGCGTTGCTTACTGGCGGCTTCGGCGTCAGACTCCCACTTGGATTCGACAAGGGCATCGCGTTCAAGACGGCGTAGAGCGGGATAGACGGTGCCGCTAGGCAGGCCGGTGACCTCCATCACTTCAAGTCCGAATCGATATCCGAGATGGAGCGCTCTGAGGATAAGAGCGGCGCTGTGAGAAAGTCGAAGAGAGGTCATGACTATGTAGTACTCTACCATAAAGTAGTTCACTACATAGCCCGGGGAGACATGATGTTGGAGCTGCAATCGGTGTCAAAGAGCTACCGTGGGATTCCGGCAGTGGAGGGCGTCAGCTTCACCCTCCGGCCAGGAGAAGTGCTGGGCTACCTGGGACCGAATGGGTCAGGGAAGTCGACCACGGTGAAGATGGTCATCGGGATGATCCGGCCGACTCGCGGAAAGGTGCTATTTGCAGGAAAGGACATCCACGCAAACCTTGCGGGCTATCGGGCGCAACTAGGCTATGTGCCGGAGGAGGCGCAGGTGTACACGCATCTTTCGGGTATGGAGTACCTGCAGCTCGTGGGGCGGCTGCGAGGGATGGCAGAGGGATCGATCGAGCGGAAGGCGCGAGGGTTGCTGCACCTTCTGTCGCTGGAGGCCGCGCAGTATTCGCCGATGACGGAGTACTCGAAGGGAATGAAGCAGCGAGTCCTGATCGCGGCTGCATTGCTGCACGATCCGAAGCTGATCGTCTTTGACGAGCCGCTGTCCGGGCTTGATGCGGTCTCGGCACGCCTCTTCAAGGACCTGCTGGTGCTGCTGGCCAAGGAAGGCAAAGCGATTCTTTACATCTCGCACGTGCTGGAGGTGGTGGAGCGGGTGTGCCAGCGGGTGATCATCCTGTCGAAGGGCAGAGTGGTAGCCGATGCCCAGCCACAGGAGCTCACGCGGCTGATGGAACTTCCTGATTTGGAGGCAGTGTTCTCACAATTGGTGCGGCAGACGGATACGGAGCAGGTTGCACGGCAGCTGGTGCAGGTCATGCAGGCGAGCCATGCGTGACGGCAGAGGAACGCTGAGGCTGCTCACGGTGCATTTCTTCCGGCGCTTCTTCGATAACGACACAGTGCAGGTGGATGGCGACACCATGACGACGGTAGCGCGAGCTCTGGCGATGGTGGCCATGCCCGGGCTGTTGGTGGCGTTCTTTATGCAGAATCAGTACCCGCAGCGAGACCTGGCAGGACGGTGGGACGATGAGTACTTCTTCGTATTGCTGACGTTTGTTGTGATGGGCATGGTGACGGTGTTTGAGTGGGAGATGCTGTTTCCGGATCGCTCAGACTTCCTGGTGCTGACGCCCCTTCCGCTCGGACAGGGGTGGGTGATGGCGACGAAGGCGGCGGCGTTGCTGTGTTTCTTCGCTCTCTTCCTGGCGGGTGCGAGCCTGCCCGGCGCGCTGCTGTACCCGATGATCGCGAAAGGGACGTTTCTGCGGCCGCTGCTGGCGCACGTGGTGGCGGCTGGGCTGGGCGGCGTCTTTATTTCGGCGGCTCTGGTAACAGTGGGTGGCCTGCTGCGATGCGTTCTGCGCGACCGGCACTTCCGGATTGCAAGCGCGACGCTGCAAACGCTGGTAACGGGGTGCTTGGTCCTGCTGGTGGTCCAGTATGCGCGGTACGGACAGTCGCTGCACCTGCTTCTGGCGAAGGCCCGGCATGCGCGCTGGCTGCCGCCCCTGTGGTTTTTAGGGCTCTATGAGGAGCTGTTGCACGGGGCGACAGGACCGGAGTTTTCGCGAGAGCTGACGCCGTGGGCGATATGGGGCACGGGCGTTGCGCTGGGGTTGGCGGCGGCAACGTATCCAGGGGCGTGGGCGCGCATGCGGCGCATGGCGCTGGAGGGAGATGCGCAGCAAAGAGAGGCACCGCTGGCGACGATGTCGCGCGGTATCTGTGCGATGGTGCGGCAGCCACAGGAGCGAGCGATGTTTTACTTCGTTGGGCAGACGATACGGCGCATCGCTCGCTACCATGTGTACCTAGCGATGTACGGCGGGACGGGCGTGGCGCTGGCTCTGGCATGCGGCGTGGTGCTGCGGTCGGAGACGGCTGCACCTTTGCTTTCCGACTTCGGCATGCACGCGGTCTTTGCGCTACTGTGCTTCTGGGTGGTGGCAGGAATGCGGACGGCGTTTGCGTTCCCGGAGACGCTTGCGGCACGGTGGGTGTTCCGTGTGGCCGGGTCGGATGACCGCGACCTGGCGGCAGCCGGGAAGCGATGGGCAGGCTTGGCGGCGGTGGTTCTGCTTTGTGGCAGTGTGGCAGCTTTGGCCGCGGCAGGCTGGACTGCTCGTCCTCTGTTGGTGCAGGCGGTCTTTGGCGCATGCTTGGCAGTGTTTCTGACAGATGGTTTCTTCTACGCGCGAGCGGCACCGCTTATACAGCCGAGGATGCCGGGGCGATCCAACTTTGCCTTATTTCTGACACTGTACCTGGGAGTTCTGACCCCATTTCTGTTCGGGATTGTGTACGCGGAAAAGCGGTTGGAGCGAGAACTTTGGCTGCTGGTTCCGGTCGTGGTGACAACCATGCTGCTTCATTTGGCTGTGCGCCACCTCGCCCGAGGGCCCATGGAAGCAGAGGAGGAGATGGAGGGGTACAACGGGGAGTTCCAGCTACTGAACCTGCAGTAGAGCCCTAGGCTTGGGTACAGTGAAAGAGGGTTCTCGTCAGAAATCCTAACGGACCGGCCTTGGAGGTCCGGGCGGGCGCTCAGCTTCCCAGAAGCGCGTTTCCGGTACCTATAACGCCCGCCTGTCAGCTTGGTGCAAGAGGGTCCCTCTGGTTGGGAGGAGGTCAGCGCAGAGGCTCAAATTCGTTTACCCAATGGAACTGGGGTTGAAGCACTGGGTAGTTCTGCGGGATAGGTATACGAATTAGCGTCACTGGTCCCATCTGCGCCGCTGTTGGGCCACTGGGCATAAGGAGGAGATTGTTGGCATCGCGCTGATTGACAATAAACATCATGAAGCCTCCTGCTTCGTAGAGAACGCGGAGCACATGAGTTTTGTGGTCATAGATGGAACGCGACCGCCACATTGTCCCTTGCGCATCTTTCAGCATCATGTCCGAGTTCGGATCGAAGAATATTGTCGTGATTGCTTGACCGTCGCCACCTCTCATTCCGCTCTGTCCATCTACATGCCATTCGCCGTTGAAGGTTGATGGATTGCGGAGGGCTTCGACTTTCATGCGGTATACGGTCCAAGTGCCCCAAGCGTAGCTACTGCAGGCAGCGAAAGTGAGGAGCATCTCTGCTGCGAACGCTGCCCTTCGCGCTCGCGCGGTCCGGGCCTGGGGGGCCCACAGTGGCCGTTGCGGCAAGGCGTGGCGAGTGAAGAAGAATGCAGCAAGCCTCTTCGTCTCGGGCAGCAACAGCACAAGAGACATCAGCACCAAGGTGAGAGACCACAGCTTCACTGGCACATCGAAAACTGTGTCCAACAGTGCGACGTTTGCCGTTACGCCCAAGGCAAGCAGGGCACCTGCAAAAGCGGTACGTCGGAAAAGCAGCAGCACAGCCGTCAGCACTTCCACCCAGCCCAACAGCATCTCGAATCCTGGTCTCAACCCGTACAGACTCCAGAACAGAAGAGTCGGTGAGGCATTTCCAAACGACTCATTCAGCAACGCCAACGGAGGCGAAGGGAACTGCAACGGAAAGACCTTGATAAACCCGTAGGGCAGCAACGCCAAGCCCAGCGTTATGCTTAATACCAGCCGAAACCACCGAAAAAGACGCACAGTAGTTTAAGCGCTTTCGGTCAACAAAGCTCCACACAGCCGCAACGGCTGCGCTCGCGAGCAGGATCAAAACCATGGCAACCCACGCTAGTGCTCGGTCGCCGGTCGCTTCATGGATGGTTGCTGCCCGTCCGGTGAGGTGTGCGACATGCACCCCGAACCAAATGCTCAAGCCATCCATCGGGGTGCGCAGCCATTCCCCTATGGAACGTCCGACGACGGGAATCGCTCCAAATAGGATCCCATGGCTTTCAAAAAGACACGTCAGCACTACCCATGAGAATGCAAAGCGAAAGAGCACTCGTTGCGGAAGGCCCCACCCTCGACCCGCGGCTTCGTCTACATGAAGCTGTTCGGATTGGTTAGCGGATCGGATCTCCTTCAGACTTTTCTCCGTGGCAGCAGATGCAAGCTTACGCCGGTCAGAACGGCTTATGCATCGACTGGCATGGTGAAATGCCTCGAAGCCAGATCGGTCCCGCGAAGTCGGCTTACACGGCCTAAGCGACATTTCTACTTGGCGGAAAGCTCGACAATACAGAATCCTCATTATTGGAGGTGAGTGCAGCGGTGATTGCCGCCAGGTGAGCGATGAAATCGCGAACATGCTCTATCGGTCCGCTTTTAAGGCGACCTGCTCAGATCCCGATCTTCTCAACCTCGTCGAGGGAACCTCGTCGCTCCTACGGTCATAAAGCCCTGTCGTCCCAGCCGACTCATGCGCCGCCATCTGCTGCGCGATCTCCAGACGGGGCCATTCTTGAGATACGCAGTGATGCCGGTCGCCCGGAAGGTATGGCAGCCGATTCGGTTTTGACCCCGGCAGCCAGAGCTCGCCGGCGGATTATTCGCCACACATCGGACTGGAGAAGGGAATTACCGGTAAGCTCGCCGGACCGTCCTCTTGTCGTCCGAAAAAGTGGTCCTTTGCGGTCCTTGGCAATGCCAGCCGCCGCCATGTACTCCTCCAGGTAGCGATCAAGATTGTGATGGGTCGGCATCTCGTACAGTTGGCCCGCCGCAGTGCGACCCGAGCTGCTCAAACGAAAATAGCGATTCTCTTTAGGACTGTAACTTTGGTCGCAGCACCAACGCGGGGTTTCAGAAATGAGATGGGCCTCTATGCGCGCAATCAATAGCGTCTCCGGAGGTCACAGGAAGATGCGATCCGGTGCCACTTGGTTCGTACTGTGGTGCTGCCCAGTGCATTGGTGTGCGACGATGGCCGTCCAGGAACTCCATCGATGTCAACAGTTATGGGATGGCGTGCTGAGTTGTACAACCCGTTGCAGCTTCCCAGATGCGGCCCTCCCGGCACCAACAAAGACGCGGTGATGACGAAGTAGGTGGCACTTGTCCGCTGTTGCTGTCAAGTCGCTACCCGGTGCCGCTACTCTCCAGACCGGATTGTGGATGCCGAATCAGGGGGCGACGTCAACACAAGAGGTATCTTCCAGCCGCCAATGGACAAATCAGCAACCAGACGTTGTCGTTGTGCCGAGGCTGCGATGTGAAGGTCGGTAGAACCAAATACGGTTCTCTCAATTGTGTACCGCCTCTCCTGGAGCGTTGCGAGAGCAGCACCCGGAAGGTCACGAAAACGTGCAGCTTGACTTCACCGCGAAGAAGCCTGCGGCCAAGATCGTTCGTTCTCTTTCGAGTTGAAAGGGAATCCAGCCTCTAGCGCTGCGAAGCGGTAGCTGCGCAAGCGACTGGAAGTGCATCTGCAGGACCAATGATCGAATAGACCAAACCTCGTTCGATGATGGCATCGCCTCTTAGCAGTGATTGAAGTGCGGCAGGTCCGTAGGGCGGTTCTGGCGTAGACTCGATACCACTGGTAGACAGCAGGCAGCTCTTGGAGCTCCAGGAGCAATCGCGGAATCAGAGAACACGCATCGCACGCAAGCCGGCGACGAGCGTTCGGCGTTTTCTGATCATTCCGCGTACGTCGCATTTACTCCGATCCATCCTAAGGGCTGATTCCCAATGGATAACTCCACCAAAGCACAGAGCTTGACGACGGGTAGCCAGCTAGGCAAGGGCAGTGATGCGCGATTTCGAGCTCTAGTAACCGCAAGCTCCGATGTCTTGACCGCATGAGCGCGGACTGGAGCGAGATGCGCCAGCTGAATAGCGCCGGCTTTCTGGAAGAAACAATCGAGGAAACCACGGATTGGTTCGACCGCTACATCCCGCCCGAAGCACAACCCGACGTACGCAAGGCGATCGACGAAGCATATCGCCAAATGGTTCGGCGCTGCGAGTGACGTAACTGCTCGCCGCCGGGCCGAAGAAGCACTCCGCAATGCGATTGCGGAGAAGGAAACTCTGCTGAAGGAGATCCACCATCGCGTTAAGAACAACCTTCAAATTGTGGACAGCCTGCTACGGTTGCAGTCTGATGCCTTTCCGGATACGCGACTGAGCGAAATCCTCAACGAGATGGCAAACCGCGTTCAGGTGATCGCGGAAAATCCATCAGCTGCTCTCCGGCTCGGCTGACTTGGCGCACGTTGATATGGCCCGGTTTATAGAGCGTCTAGGTGAATCTCTGTCCGCTATTCAATCCAACGCGAAACGCCCAAGTCTGCTTATTCGGGCGAATGATGCCTTCCTGAATCTTCAGTACGCCGTGCCGTTGGGGCTTGTGCTGAATGAGTGGATTTCGAACTCGCTCAAGCACGCCCTTTCCGTTACACCGCTCCGGTAAGGTGGAAGTCGCTCTTCATCTTGATCGGGGCTTGGTTATCGCGAGAGTTACGGACGACGGCATTGGATTTCCTAATCCAATCCCCTCCAGTTCGCTTGGATTGCAATTGGTACGTGTGCTTGCCGAACAGCTTCGGGCCCAGCTTCGATCTAAGACTTCGCACGGTGCAAGCGTCTCGTTACGTTTTCCCTACAACCTCGCGTAGGCCGGTCAAGTCAGGATCTCGCGTTCATAGCCATCCAGCGCCATCCGAATCGCCGCATGAATCTGTTCCGGGCGATATGGCTTTACGACGTATCCGAAAGACGTTGAGGTCTTAGCAGCCTCGATCGTCCTTTTGTCCGCGAATGCTGTGAGGTATACCACTGGAACCTGAAAGCGCTCCCAGATGATTCTTGCGGCCTCTGTCCCTGTCATGTCTCCGGCGAGGTAGATGTCCATTAGAACCAGATTGGGTAGCGTTGCTTCGGCAATTTCGATTGCAGCTTCACCCGATGGCACCGAACCTACGACGTCGTAGCCTAAATCGCGCAGCCGGTTCTGAAGATTCATCGCCAGGATGCGCTCGTCCTCCACGATGAGCACTCCCACTGGCTGCGAAAGATGAAGCGACGCCGGCTTTGAAGGTGCCGTTACTAAAGCGAGAATCTTCTCGGCTATTTCTGCAACCGGAAGAGTGAAGTGAACGGGGACGTTCGCAATCGCATTCTTCGGCATGTCGCCGAAGGCCGCCTCAGCTGGGTCCTGCACGATGGTGATGCCGCCGCGCTTCCGAATTAGCCAGAGGCCCACAGTGCCATCGTTGGGCGTTCCCGAGAGCAGCACACCGACGACCGTCGCCCGTACGAGAGCGCTGCTGAGCGGAACAATGCGTCGATACTTGGCCGAGCGTGACTCTCGCGCGGACTTTGCTCCAGTCGCATCAAGCCGCGTTCGACTAGCAGATGTGAACCGCCCGGTGCAACCTAGACGCGCCCATGTTCAAACTGTGCGCCTTCCAGCGCAGCTCCCGGTATGAGATGAGAGGATTCGAGGTAAATGCCGGGCAGCAAATCCGGACTTTCTGCGACATTCGCCCTGTGCCGGGCGATAAAGATCGACGGTGGCAGATCACCCTGCAAGTGGGCGAGGAGAGATTGATTAGCCTGAAGGCCTCCAGCGGACGCTCCCACTACGATGATGTCCGCGCAGCCATTGCCAGAATACCTGTCAGTGCAGATTAGATGCGTCCGTTGACCGCCAAGCAGGCGTTGTACGAAGGTGGCCTTGTCTTAGGAATGGAGCGAATCAGCCCGTCGTTCCGCGTATCCGTCGCTGCGGCTCTACTACAAATGGGTTTCGCACCCGCACCGTATAGGCAGGCTATTCGCTTCAACTAATTCGGTTCATCTCGCCGTCCTTTTTACTGGGACAACCCACCGGCACTCGCATCCTTAGGTTCCGGACGACCTTCTAAGCTGTCCGTGCTTCCGGGCTAGACACATGGCGCATCCCCAACTCGAACCTGTGGAGGAGAACCTCAGTGAGCTTCGGGATTAGATCCCCAGCCTGCCCACCACCGCGCCCGCGATCACCATCACCGAGACCCGTCTGCCCATCGACGTGTCCACCGTTCACCACCATAAGCAAAAGACCACGCTCGATGCTAACGGCAACCACACCTGGCTGTGCACGACAGAGCCCGCGGCCCCGACCGAGATCTCTGCCTGGCCCGCGCCCCCGCCCCCGGGCAGATCTGCATCTACCGCGGCATCACCATCAACATAACGCTTGGCGATATCGGCTATGGATGGCAATCCTTCAGCGAGCACGCCTGCGACCCGAAAGGAATGGGACAACTGGATCAGATGGCAAGCATCCCGACCTCAACTCGGGCTCAAATGCCCAGGGCGACTACGCCGCCATTCCTTGCGTCCTCACAGGAAAGTCAGCGTTGGTCTGCGATCCGCTCGGCCGGCCGGACCTCAACTTCTATCTGGACACGACCGACAACATCAATCTGCTCCGCAGGGTTACCCTGGGCCCAGCCGTCTTCTCCGACCCCAAGGGAAACCAGGCCTGGGGCAAATTCACCCTGCCCGCTGATGACCTTTTGCTCCACCCCTCCGGAGCCGTCCTGACCATCAATCAGACGCTCAGCAGGATGGAGTCGCTGATCCTTCCGGCGGCTCCGCTCACCGATTGCCAAGCCGGCATCAGCCTGATCGCTGATCTTCACGGCGGCCATGGATCGAGGCCCGGTCTGTTCAACGCGCCGGCAGCGGCTACCGTCACCGCCGAGGGTGTCGTTCTGAGTCTCGAATCCGGCAAGAATCGCGTCCATGCAGTGAATATCTCCGGGAACCCCGTTCGTCACTTCCCGACGCAGCCCGTACCCTACTTCTTCAACCTGACTGGAACCGGAGGCGCAAGTACGTCGTATCTGGACATCGGCGTCGAGTTCACCGGCCTCATCTACTTGTTTTTCGCTCAGCAGCGGCGTGTACCGGCTGGATATTTACGATCCCACACTTCCAGGCACATCGCCCCTTTCGACCACAATGGGCTTTAATGCGGCAAAGGTCACGGTCGACTACTGGCGCAACGTGTACTCGCTCAATTACGAAGTGCTCACGTTCAAAGGCGCCCTTCCCAGCAACGGCGTCACCGAGCCGTCCGTGAGCCAATGCATATCCGTCACACCGCGGGTGTGTCAGATCGGCGGCAGGCACGCTGCAGCTTCGGCGCTCTCGTTACCAAAGCGCCTGCTTCGGCGCAGGGAGATCTTCAGGTTGGCGACCGCGTTAGGGTAAGCGGACCTTCACCCCTGTTAGAGCGTGACTGCTAACGGGAACTACGCTCACGCGAACTTTCCAACCCAAACTCGAGTAGAGCCGTTGAAGCCAAACGACGCCGCAGAGGCTGCGCGACGGAGGCTCCGGCGAAGGTAGCGGTCGTACCACGCATGGTCAGGAGGAGCTTCTTGAAAGGAGAGACGTCGAGAGATTAGGGTGCCCTCGACCCGCTCAGCGCTCCAGTTCAATGATGGGATGAGTACGCAACGTGGAGATGAGCTGAGTTTGAGAGCCTCAGACGCGATCAGGTAATCAAGGGGTGCGGACGCTGATCGACATCATGGTCGCTCCGGATCCGCACTCCCATCGAATCTAGGCGTTCATGCTGACAGACTCTTGCTGCTTCAAGGCATTCTCCTCTGCCTTGGCTCTCGAAGCCTTGTTGCGCTGCGACCGGAGCTTCATGAACGCCTTCGCCTCCACATAGAGCCGTGGCACATCACGGTTCACGATCGCCTTCCAAACCACGCGTGCCGCAGCCTTCGGACGGAAGTAGTACTCGTCGTAGAACTTGTGCACCATCTCCATCACGTACTCAACTGGAAGCCCCGGGTACTCGATGTGGGCCATCTGGTGACCTCCACCGTCTTCCATCGCCTCGTTTGTGATGAATCCATTCTTATGAGCGAAGTCATAAAACTCCGTGCCCGGGTAAGCGTGTGCAATGGAAACCTGAATGGTTTCGCAGTCAAGCGTTTTAGCGAAATCTATCGTGTTTCGGATCGATTGCTTTGTCTCGCCCGGCAGTCCGAGAATGAAGTCGGCGTGAATGATAAGGCCCAAATCATGGCAGTCCTTGACGAAGTCGCGAGCACGCTCCACGGTCGCGCCCTTCTTGATGTTCTTCAGAATTTGAGGATCGCCAGACTCAAAACCCACGATGAGGAGGCGGCAACCTGCATCCTTCATTGCTTTGAGTGTGTCACGGTCGGTTGTCACCCGTGAGGTGCACGACCAGGTCAGGCCGATGGGTTTCAACTTCTCGCAAAGTTCAATCGTTCTGGCCTTCTGGATATTGAAGGTGTCGTCGTCGAAGAAGAACTCCTTTACGTGTGGGAAGAGTTTTTTGGCATGAGCCATTTCAGCTGCTACATCGTCAGTGGACCTTTTCCGCCAGGCATGCCCCGATAGCGTTTGAGGCCAGAGACAGAAAGTGCATTGAGCGGGGCACCCGCGTGTGGAATACAGAGACACATAGGGATGGAGCAGGAATGGCACGTTGTAGCGGGTAACGTCCATATCGCGGGCGTAAATGTCCGTTACCCAAGGCATAGAGTCTAGATCTTCGACCTGGGGTCGATCCGCGTTGTGCTGTATCACCCCGTTCGCGTCGATGTAACTGATTCCCAGTATCTCGTGAAGGGCCTTACCGTTCGCGAACTCAACTACAGAGAAATCGAATTCGCGGCGACAGACAAAATCGATGACCTCACACTCCTTCAGAGCACGGTCCGGATCCGTGGTGACCGGCGGACCTACAAAGGCAATCT
Organism: uncultured Acidobacteriaceae bacterium; assembly: GCA_963752655.1. Classification (GTDB taxonomy): domain Bacteria; phylum Acidobacteriota; class Terriglobia; order Terriglobales; family Acidobacteriaceae; genus Edaphobacter. The sequence continues at coordinate 204,488 of CAVVZK010000001.1, read as the reverse complement.
TGATGCTTGGATTTGCGGATTTTACTGCACGTGCAAGGGCATGATCTCCAGACCAGCCCACGGTTGACGTAAACAAGACTAGAAGTTCGAAGCTCTTCGCAATTTCGATCGTCTCGTCTGCCGAGACATGATGGGGAGGTGCGTCAAGCAGCCGCGAGCCTTCAAGCATTCCAGCGGGATAAGCGAGCCATACGGGGTACCAATACGACTCGATCTCGCGAGTTGCAGGCCAACGGGAGCTGGCTCCGCCATCGAAGTTCTCAAACGAGGGCGGGTTCAGGAATAGTGTCTTTAGAGGCGCCATGTGTGCTATCAGTTTACCATTCAGCAAAGAATTAGACCGGTTGACCCGGGTGTAACAGTGGGTTATCCGTAGTACGTTATGGTTTTGGGGATCCTGGTTGACCGATCGGGGCGGGCTGCCCAGTGTTCTGTGACGGAGTCTGAGCGGCGGATTTTAACCAGCTTTCGAGATCACCAGTCTGCCGAAGGAGATTTACTTCCGCCTGACGCATCTGGAACCGTGCATCGATCACCGAAAGAAATTTCTCGCGCTCTGCAATGCGAGAGTTCTGCTCTTCCTTTGGCGTCATCTGCGGGCCGTTCGGATTTCTCGAATCCAGCTCAACTTGTAGAACCTCGAGCTGTTGTTGAGCGAGTTGCTCATTGAGACTGGCGATCTCCACACGTCCGGCGAGTTCAAGCACGGTGCGCTTGAGGCGTAAGCGTCCTTCTGTAAATTGATCCCGCAGTTGCTCAGCATCATGCTGGGCGTGGCCAGCATCAGCCGCGGACTCGCGTGCCTTCGCCTTCCGACCCAGGTCAAAAACAGGTACGGTGATTTGGATCCCGATCTCTGCGTTGTTCTGCTGGAAACGCTGGTAGTAAAGATCGTAATTGTTGTATCGAGCGAAGCGGCTGTACTGAGCTCCAAAGGCAATCTGGGGCCGGTACAGATAGCGCGCATCTCCAAACGCTATCTCCTGTTTTGCCCGAGCATTCGCAAACGCGGCATCGATTGCTGGCGACGTGACGCTCTCGGAACGGAATGTCCCTGCTCTTGTTGAGGGTATCTCGGGAATGGCTCCACCGGGCAGTTGCAAGCTCTCTTCAGGCAGTGCTGTGAGATGCGCAAGACGAAGCTTGTCGAAAGCCTCATCATCTTCGGTACGCAGCAAACTCAACCGTAGCTGGGCAGCTGAGAGCCGTGCGGAGGTAAGGTTCATCGGCGTATCCTGCCCTGCTTCCAATCGAGTCTCAATGATCGAGATCAGTCTCTGCACAAGTCCACTCTGTTCATTCAGAACACTCATCCTGTCCCGGTCGCGATCCAATGCGACGTAGGTGAGGACGGTATCTTCGGCGACAGCCTGCCGCGCCTCCATCAGGGCGAGGTTGGCTGCGAGAAGAGCAGAACGCGCCGCTCGGACGTAGTCCCGCTGAGAGAAGTTGAACACGAGGGACTGTGCGCTGAAGTTGAATATGGATGGTTGGCCAATTGGGAATCCGTAAGAGTAGCCCAGACCGGAACCGCCCACGAGGCTCGGTATGTAGACGTCCCGCGCCTCGGAAAGGGCTGCTCGAGCTTTGTCTACGTCTGATTCAGCGAGCTTGACGCGCGGATTACTTCGAAGCGCAAGATCAACCGCCGTCGTCATCGAGATCTGAGCGTGCGTAGGCCTAGACAGAAGGGACAGGACGATGAGAGCGGCTGGTATGAGAGGTGGAACACGAATTATCCGAAGCAAGTCAACCTTCCTTTGTCCTACCGCCTGCGTCGATGGGTCGGGTTCTCCATGTGGGTACCACAACCTAGCGCTGCCCAGACCTGGCCGTTCGCTCACGCCTTTGAATTTCAAATGCTGCGCGCCAGACTCGGTCTGGTTCGGACCCGAAGGCAAGGCATCGGGAATTGGATGTTCGTTAGGGCGCAAGTGAGATTTCTGGACCGAGCAGAGGGAGATCCCGGTGTTGGCGAATGTAACTTGACCAAAGCACAGCAGAAAAGATGGTGAAGTTCGAAATCGTGAGCAGAACATGTCACTCTACCGGGTTGACCTGCATTCCGTTCGTGAGGTCCCGGTTACTGGCGGCGCTGAGCGCAACAGTATCTTTCGGCGTAAGCCCCCCGGTGATCTCCACCCGGGTAAGATTGACGACACCTACCTGAACGGGTGTGCGTACGAGCTTACGTCCAACCACCCGGTATACGTAGTTACTGTTGCTCTCAGTGTGGAGAGCCTCACGGGGAACGCTCAGTACGTTGAAACGCTGGGATGTCGTCACCGTGACGGTTACGTTTGTATTAGGAAGGAGATCCCCGTGCGCGTCGTCGACCGTGATAATGCACTCACCCACGTTCCTCGTTCCGTACGTAATCACGGTAGTAGGCGCGGCTTCGATGTGACCGTGCCAGACCTGGTTAGGTTTCGCGTCCCAGACAATCTTCACGGAAAGGCCGGGTGCAAGTTTGCCGATCTCAGGTTCATCGAAATAGGCCCTGACCCGAATGCGTTCGAGGTCAGCGAGGTCCAATAGATCCTCTCCTGCCGGGACGAAGTCGTACGAGCTGACCGGAATGTTATAGACAGTCCCCGCGAAAGGAGCGCGAATGTTGTACTTCTCGTAATCCGTCTTCGCGGCTGAAAGCGCTTGCTGAGCATCGGCAATTTGGGCAGACATCTTAGTTCGGTCATTCTGGCTGAATCGCCGGCTATTTCGCTGGCGTGCACTTTCAAGAGCGTTTTCTGCACTGACGAGGCGCTGCTCGGCAGCGGACACCTCGGCTGTGGATGCGGCTCCCTTCTCCCGAAGGGCCTTCGTTGCATTCAGATCCTTTGTCGCCTCTTGCTGCTGAAGACGGGCGCGCGCGATCTCAGCTGCGAAGCTGATTCGTTCGTCCTGGGTCCCACCTTGTTCTAAATCGCTTGCATTTGCCTGCACGGTCCGAAGCGTCGCCGTTACCGCAGCGAGGTGTGCCAGGGCGTCAGCATCGTCAAGCTTAAGGAGTGGGTCTCCGGCTCGAACCTTCTGACCGACTTCTACGTATACGTGGCGGACAACTCCAGGCGCAGGTGCATGTGCCTGAAACGGCTCGACGGGCTCTATCTTACCGTTTGTAGACACGGAGCTCACAAGGTTCTCTCGCGTGACCGGAGAGACCCGAACGTCAATAGTCTCCCTTGCGAAGGACCTAACGATCAGGAAAACCGCGAGCACAACTGCGAGCACGCCGCCGATGGCAATGGCTGGACTCCGTTGTTTTGTGTCAACCGTGGTCATGTGGGTCGTGTCGCAGTATATAAGACGGGAAAGCACCGGACTTGATGCAGAAGTTCGAGATCAATTCTGGTCCCGAGCTGTTCTTAAATCTAAGAGTTCAAGCTCCAGCCCTGAAAACCAGGGCCCTGAACTCACCTTCAGTCGATAAACGACGTCAACCGCTGTTCCGGCATTGAGCCGGAGGTCCTGAGAATGGGCAGGCCAGTCGATTCTCCTGCTCCACCCCATTGCCTGCATCGCACAGCCATCGATGGAGGGCGTGAACTGGAGGCAGAGATGACGGTCTTTCACAACACGTGGAGGCTTCGAGAGGATGAGCGAGCGGGTGACAAAGACCGGCTCAGGATTTTCGTTGCCGAAGGGAGCACACCGTTCTGCCCAGTCGGTTAGCTCATCGCTAAGGCACTCTCGAGGAACCACGGCATCGCAGAAGAGAGGTGAGGGCTGCGAGCTAGTGCTCAAGAAGGACCTCGCATGCGAAGTGAGGCGATCCCTAAGAAGCTGCACATGGGAGGCGGGAAGAGAGAAGCCGACCGCGTGAGAGTGGCCCCCGAACCGTGTAAACAGCTCGCCTGAAGGAGCCTTATCGCAACGTACCTCGTGCACGGAAGTAAGCGCGTTAAGGAGGTGAAATCCAGGTACGGAGCGACCTGATCCATGTGCCTGAACGTCATCGTGTGTCAGAACGAGGGCGGGCCGATCAGTACGCTCCGCGATACGTGCAGCAAGGATGCCGATAACTCCACGATGCCAGTCGGGGTGGGCGAAGACGATTGGTTCTGGAGGGTACTGGGAGTGTTCCGTAGCAATGGTTGCAAGGCGCTGTTCTATGTCTTCGAGTGCTTCTCTCTCCGTAGCGCGGCGGTCCTCATTCATCCGGTCCAGCTTTTCCGCAAGCTCCTGCGCCCGCTCCGTGGAACGTGTCAGGAACAGCTCGATGACGTCGTCAGCAACGTCCATCCGACCGGCGGCATTGATACGCGGCGCGATACGGAAGCCGACCTCTGCTGCGGTCGGGGATCGGTCGAGCGCCAGACCGGCAACACGCATAAGTTCTCGCAGCCCCGGCTGTATCGGATTTGCGAGCTCGCGCAGTCCGAGCGAAACGAGCACACGATTCTCGCCGAGAAGGGGTACGGAATCTGCAATGGTGGCGATCGCCACAAGTTTGAGAAGAGAAGGAAGCAGGCGTTGATTCAAGTAAAGGATTTGGGCTTCCGGATCGGAAGCCGCCTCAGCGTGGGAATGAAGCAGAGCATGGGCGAGTTTGTAGGATACGGCCGCCCCACAAAGGGAACGGAACGGGTAGGTGCACTGGCTTTGTGCCGGGTTGAGAATGGCAACGGCCTCGGGCAGGCCAGCCTTGTCGTCCGGGATGTGGTGATCAGTGACGATAAGGTCCAAACCTAGCAGCCTCGCTTCTTCAGCCGCCGCAAATGCACGGATCCCAGTGTCAACCGAGATGACAAGCCGGACACCCTCGCGGGCGGCTTCCGCCAGGCGGACCGGTTGCATTCCATATCCATCCCGAATCCGGTGTGGAATGTGCCAACTTACCCTGGCAGGGGAGTGGGCCGGTGCGATACGGTTGATCGCGGTGATGAGCAGCACGGTCGCGATTGTGCCATCTACGTCGTAGTCACCGTAGATGAGGATAGGCTCACCTTCCGTGACGGCGTGCTGGATGCGTCTGACAGCGCGCTCCATGCCGCTCATCAAGTTGGGGGAATGTAACTGCCCCAGCTCAGGATGCAAGAACGCGTCTGCCTGGTCAGCTGTGGAGATCCCGCGGGACACCAGAAGGTGCGCGATGGGAAGAGGGCAGCCCAGGTGAGTCACGACAGCCCGCACGGCCTCTGGGTCGGCCGTCGAGATTTGCCACTCACGCTGAGAGTGCAAAGAGGGTGCGCCAGGCACAGGTCGTTCCCTTCCTACTGGATAGAACCGAAGTTAGAGGGGTGGAAATCTTGCTTCGTGAATGTGAGGTTAGGTTGACTCAATCCTCGTCGCGGTCATCCACCACGATACCGCCCATCTCGGTTACGGCTTCCATCAGGGTCTGAAAACGGTCGTACCAATCGGTAGCGGTTTCGAAGAGGAACATGACACCCTGGTGTGCGAAGCCCAGCTGCAAGTAGCCGATCTTACCGACGTGCTTGACCAGGTACTCGGCGTCGTCCATTTCAGGTGCTTCGGCATCCGGGAAGTTTTGATCACGGATCTGTTCGAGGAGCATGGAGACGTCTGCCTTTTCAAGGACGACTTCACTTATTGTCACGAACGGAGCGCCTGCGGCCTTGGCGTGCTCGACAAAATCTTTCCAGCTGTCGGGGGTTTCTTCCTCGAAGATCACGGAGGGTACTTCTTCACTGACATAGGCGGGGAGCCGACGCATGCCGTGACCGGAGATGAAGGCAATCATGTCGTCTTTGAGAGTTACGAGGTTGTCGGGTTGCATTGTGTTTATCTTCTCAGATTTGGCGGATGTGGTGCATTTGAAGCTGGTTCGGGGTTGATCAAGCTCGCCTCGACCGGGTGCGGCGTCGTTCATACGTCGTATAAGCAGCGCCGTTTCAACGTGGTAAGATTCGGAAATCTCAGATGATTTTTTCAAAAGACTACGTAGGCTACCTGGCGCGGCAGACCGTGAAACACCTCGTTGATACCAAGATGATTGAAACGAGCAAGCTGGCGCTGGCGAATGAGCGGGTGGGCGCGGCCATGGTGGATGAGTTGTCCCTCGAGGATCGCATCAACGATGAGGTGCGGGTCATTCTTGAGGCGATCCAGGAGGACATGCGGAAAGGTGGCGTGAGCTACCCCGAGATGTTCAAGAAGATCAAGATGAAGCTGGTCAACCAGTACAAGGCGGTGTTGTGAGGATCTCGCGCGACAAGTTGAATAAGCTGGCGCACACTGTTGCCGACACCCTCGCCGAGGTGGATGAGGTCGACTTCAAGGAAGACCGAAATACGATCCGCCAAGAGGCACGCAAGGCTCTCGAGAAGCTGTTGATGGACGAGTTGAAGATAGACCAAGCGGCCCGGCAGAAGATTGCTTCACAACGGAAGATCATCCTTGAAGGTTCACAAGAATGGGACATTCTGTACCGGAAGTATTACAACGACGAGGTGAAGAAACTCGGAATTTAGGTGGGTCGCCTGGCGTCTAGTGCCCCCCCTGATCGACGTCTAACTTACGGCGTTTGTGCAACTTAGAATAGCCGCGGTCGCTAAATTATTCTTTCCTTTGAACTTAGAGGTAAATTCCTCATTCGATGCGAGTTCGTAGCATCAGCCGCGAATTTCGTGCCCTCATTCTTTAAGTGTACCCGTTGTGACTTACCTTTACGCCAATCGGAGGGAACTCGCTTGATTCACGAGCGGTGGATTGGAAGGATCATTCACTTCCTTTGTCAGGCAGCGGTTTGGAGCGTTTGTTGAGTCTCCCCGTTGATCGCTGTTATACTTTGAGTGTGGGATGCGAGCGGGTATGGCTGGCTCTTGCAGTGATGAATCTGTTGTGGCGTTATGGTGTAACTGGTTAACACGTCGCCCTCTCAAGGCGAAGAGTTCGGGTTCGAGCCCCGATAACGCTACCAAAACCCAAATCATTCGAATAGGTTAGAGGATCGGGCAGAATGCTGGTGCGTTCGCCCTTTCGCGCTGGTGGCACTTAGGTGGCACTTCCGCGGCATCATGCGTCGGCGAGCAAAGTATTCCATCGTCGCCAACTTCAGGTCGATCTTTCTACATGCCGCACCTTGGACCGGAACCAACTATGGACACTTCTCCCTATGCGAGAGGTCAAGGCCAACTGATGTGATCAGGCATCTGTTGCCCATGCGCCGCAAGGAAAACCCGAATCTATCCTGGCTTGTGCTGGAGCAAACGGACGCAGCGCCACGTCTGGCAGCTAGAACCAACGGTAAGTAGCTCGTTTCGCCGTTAAAGAGCTGAGCTCGAACTTTTTGTTACCCACGACAATGCCGATTCGCGAAGCCAAGCGGGTGATACGCTAAAGCCGTACAAATTGTCCCTTGCGTAGACAACGTGGGCCTCCGGAAGCACGGTGCCTGACTCAGTCTGGAAGTCGGCGGTAGAGTCTCGGATTGGCACAATCGCGAGCAGGTCTGCCAAGCAGCCTATTGAGGACGAGCCCGCAGTTAGCTTTATGGAGCCTTAGACGTAGCATTTTTTACTATTCGAAGGATTGCTAACAGCTTCTAACTTCGCGTGTAACAGGCAGCTTTGTATGGCTTCGACTACATTCAGGCCTTGAGGGTGTGCCTGCCTTCCCGCTTTCCTGGTCACTATCACGGGGCAGCCGACGCGTTGCTGATGGCCACTCCGACGAGCGAATCGGCGCAGCCGTAGTAGAGGAGCCATTTGCCGCGGAAGTAGACGAGGCCTTCGACAAAGGTAGTTCCTGCGGCGTATTGGCCGCTCTTTTCGAAAGGGGCTTCGGGCTTGAAGAAGGGCTGGTCGGTGCGGGCGAGGAGCCGGGCAGGATCGTCGGCGGCGAACAGGGCTTCTCCGCCGGCATAGGCGTTGGCGTCAATTGTGGGGTCTCGGTCGGTGTCGCTGTTTTTGCCGTTGTAGAGGAAGACGATGCCTGCCGAGGTAAGTACGGGAGGCGCGCCGGTTTCGGGGAAGTGGGAATCGAAGTGGCCGGGACGCGGACCGAGGACTGTGATGGGCGCGCCCGAGGCGTCTTCGACGGGGGTCCAATGGAGAAGATCGGCGGAGGTTGCGAGGTGAACCTGTCCTTCACCCCAGTACATCCAGTACTTGCCGGCAATACGAGTGGCGATGAGGCGGCCACCGCGAAGGGATGTGACGATGGCGGCCGACTTGTACTTGAGCTTGCTGTATTTTCCGCCGGGCGAGGTGCCGAAGGCGGGGCCGTATTTGTGCCAGGAGAGGAGGTCGCGCGAGCTGGCGATACCTACAGTGTAGGTGCTGCGATTCCACTGGGTGTAGGTCAGGACATAGGTCCCGTCCTCGGATTCGACAATTCGAGGATCTTCAACGCCTCCCTCCCACTCTCGGGATCTCTGGTCGTCGGCCGCGGGGAAGAAGACGGGAGTAGGACGGCGGGTGAAGTGGATGCCATCCTCGCTTTCGGCGAGACCGAGCCGCGACGTGTGCATCCCGATCTCCATTGCGCCGGTGTTGTCCTCGGCGCGGTAGAGGACAACGACTTTGCCGTTGCGGACGATGGCGGCGGGGTTGAAGGTGTGGAGGGCCTCCCAGGCGACGGGCTCCTTGCGAAGCGGATCGGAGAACGTGGATTTGGGATTTGGGCGGATGACGGGGTTGCCGTTAGCGGGCCGGGTGAAGGGACCAAGCTGCCAGCCGGATGGCGCCTGAGCGTATGCAGGGGACTGCGCGAAGGGAACAGAGAGGAGAAGGAAGGTGATGACCGTAGCGAACGTCATGATCATGGTGCGTTCATCGTAGTCCTCCTGGCTGGAGCACCGGGGACAGTTCCGGTTTCTGGGGCGAGGATGTTGGGGGGAGCTGCCAGTCGGGGAGGAAGAAGTCACCGGTCGGCACGACCTCTGGATCGGCTGTGGTTTCCGTAAGCGTGTCCGCGAGCGGGTTGAGGGTCTCAGACTTAGGGCCTGCGATTCGGGAGCGAGCCTGGGTGAGCAGGCGACGGGTGGGGAGGTCGCCCGGGCTGAGCCGGTGTGCCTCCTCCAGATCGGCTATCGCTTCGGGGATGTGGCCAAGGGCGAGATCGGTCTTGCCGAGGCCGAAATGGGCTTCAGCACTTTGCGGGTTGAGGCGAATGGCTTCGCGGAAGGCGGCGGCTGCTTCGGTGCGACGGTTGATGCGGTTGAGGGAGAGCCCCTGGAAGTAGCTGATGAGGAAGGTGGGGCCGAGCCTCTGGTGAGCCGCGGCGAGTTCTGTGGAGGCTTGATCGGCGCGATCCGTGCGGAGCAGCACCTGGGCCAGGCCGACGTAGCTGGTGGGAAGAGGATCACCGGCGGTGACGAGCTCGCGAAAGACAGCCTCGGCCTCGGCATAGCGACCGGCGGCAAGGTCGGCGGCACCGAGGCGAAGTTGAAGCGCGTAGGAGTGCGGGATGGCGGTGATCGCCTGATGCGTGGCCGTGATCGCATCGGTGTAGCGCCTGAGCTCCATCAGTTCGCGGGTAAGATTGAGCCAGTGCTCTTCCTTGCCGGGAGCAAGTTCGGCGGCGTGGCGTAGAGCGTTGACCGCTGCTTCGGTCTCGTGTTGGCGCACGTGGGCTATGCCGAGGAGTGACCATGCCGATGCGGACTGCTGTAGCGAAGAGCCGAGCCCGGAAGGGGGTGGGCCATCGGGTGCTTGTGTGAGGGGCGTGACCTGCCTGATCGCGGCGATGTTGTCTCCGGCGGTGAGCGAGACGAGAGCGATATCGAAGCGTAACCAGAGCGGGGGATCTGCCGCGTTGGATCGAGCCGCTGGACTGTCCAAGCTACGGAGGAGTTCCACTGCTGTGTCGGCTTGCCCGAGCGAAGCAAAGAGCGAACTGGCGTGGAGGGATTCGGAGGGGGAGAGGGAATGGAGATCGAGGCGGCGGAGAATGGCGCGCGCGTCGTCCGGGCAGGCAATGGCCGCGTAGCCGGTCGCTGCAGCGAGGACGAAGGTGGAATCGGCCGGGAGCTCGAGTCCTGATTTTCCAAGTTCGAGGAAGGCCTGCTCGTACTGGCGGGCGTCGAGCTGAACGCGGCCGAGATAGAAGTGGGCGAAGCTGTCGTCGGGCTTGAGAGCGAGGGCCTGCTCGAGGCTCTTGCGGGCGTCCTCGAGGAGGTGCTCGGTCCACTGCAGGAAGCCCAGGTTCCGGTAGGCGTCTGCCATGGATGGAGCCAGGCGAATGGCGTCGCGGTATTCCGCCGCAGCTTCGGGACCGCGATCCAGACGGGCGAGTACGACGCCGCGGAAGTTGCGGATCCGAGGATCCTGCGGATGCTCGCGCTCGGCCTGGGTAAGCGCATCGAGGGCAGCCTCGACGTGATTCTCCCTGAGGGCAAGGAGGGCCTGCTGAAAGAGGTCGTCCGCCTTCCCCGTAGAACGTTCGGGAGGCAGAGATTGGGGCTGAGGCTTGGCGAGGCACAGACCCGGTGCGATCACCAAGGAGCCGAGCAAAAGAGCGACGCGGCGCAGGCGTTTGCGGTCATTTCTCACTGTCGATCCGCCGCTGCTCTTGTTGCTGCGCTTGCTGGTGCGAAGCCCAGTTGAGTTTGCCGGCCAAGGCAAACTCGCGGGCGGCCTTATCCTTCTCGCCGGCGGCCTTGTAGACCTTGGCGAGTTTGAAGTGAACGGAGCCGTCGTGATCGCTGGGCAGCGCCTGGTTGAGCTCCGTGCCCGCGCGCGCGTAGTCGCCGAGCTTGGCGTAGGCGGTGCCTAGATCGCGGTGAAGCTCCGGGGTATCGAGACCTTCGGTCGCGGCCCGTTTGAGGTAGAAGAGCGCCTTTTCGGGTTGCTGCTCGAGAAGGTAGGTCTGGCCGAGGTCGTCCAGCGAACCGGGGTGGTGCGGGTTGAGGGCCAGCTCTGTTTCGAGCTCGGACCGGGCTTCGGGGACTTTGAAGTTCTTCCAGAGAAGATGGCCGAGACTGTAGTGGAGTTCGGGAAGAGTGGGCTTGAGGGCGATGGCGGCGCGGTATTCGGAGATAGCGGTGTTGTCGTCCCTGCGAGCGGTAGCGAGATCCGCGAGCAGCTGGTGCACGCGGTAGGAGTTTCGATCGGCCTGATACAGCCTGAGGTAGGCGCCGGCGGCGAGTCTTTCGTAGCAGCGGGCACGCCAATAGAGCAGCTCGGGGGATGAGGGAGCGTTTCGGGAAGCGGGCGCAAGCGCAACGAGAGACTGGTCATAGTCTCCCGTTTCGAAGAGGGAGGAGGCGATCCGGAGGCGCAGCTCCGGAGGCAGGGGCTGCGAGAGGAGGTGCAGCATGCAGGGCTTGACCGCAGAGACGCGGTCCTGTTCGAGGGATCGTTGAACGCTCTCCGCGGAGCACACGATGTGGGCTTGCGGGATGTCGCTCTGTTCCAGGATTACGCTGGCCGCCTCGCCAGTCTGGGCGGCAATAAAGGCCAGAGCGAGGTGGGCCGCGGGAGTGTTCGTGGCGCGAAGCTCGGGAGCCTGCTTCCCGAGCTTCTGGAGCAATGGCTCGGGCAGGCGATCGGAGGAGAGATCGGGGGCCGCCACAAGGCCGAGGACGCGGCGCGCCTGCGGCTCGTCGGTGACGATGGCATCGGTCCAGTCCTCGAGAAGCACCCCGGTGTCTCCTCCAAGCAGCTTCGCCTCCCCACGGCGCAGGTGCGCGCGCACGCTGTGCGGATCCAGCTTGAGTTCCTCTTCGAAGTTCTCGAGTGCCCGGGTCACATTGCCGGAGCGAAGCAGGACCTCGCCGAGTTCGACGTGGATTCCTGGAAGGTTTGGCGAGACTGCCAGAGCGTTCTTGAAGTGGAGGACTGCGGACGGCCACTCGCTGCTCTGGGCGTAACTTTCTCCCAGAAGCTGCTCGGTGCGGCTGGAGTTGGAGGCGCGCTTCTCGAGATCGGCGCTTGCGCTGCTGCCGAGCGCCTCGTAGGTGTGGCCGAGCGTGTAGAGCAGATCGACGTCGCCAGGCTGGAGTGCGAGCGCGCGCTGAACCGTGGCGGCTTCGTTCTCGAACTCGCCAGTCATGTCGAACGCGGTCGCGAGCGCGGCCAGCAGCTCCGGCCGACCGGGCTCCTGGTCGGCGGCGATCTTGAGGAAGGGCAGGGCTCGTCGGGCGTCATGCAGCTTGCAGAGGTCGACGCCAAGGAAGAAGTTTGCGCCGGTGAGATGGGGGTTGGTCTTGAGGGCCTGCTCGAACTGCGCCACGGCTTCGGGAATCCGGTTCTGCAGTTGAAAGATGAGGCCAAGGTTCATATGAACCTCGCCGAAGCCAGGTTGCTCGGAGAGGATGGCCTTGTACTCCTCCTCGGCGACACGATAGTTTCCTGCGCGCTGAGCCTCGCCGGCAGCTGCCAGGCGTCCCTGCGTGCGCGGAGTTGGGGAGGTCTGCGCCATGGCACGCGCGTCAGCGGCGATGCCCAGAGCTGTGGTCGCTCCGAGAAGGAGCAGAGAGACGGCCAACGAGAGGAATGAGCGGGATTGCGGGCCAGCCTGACTCCCGGCGTGCAGCTCCGCGCCGATGTTTGAGGGCTGCCGAGATGGTTTTGTCCGCTTTGCGAAACAACATCGATTCATAGATCGGGCGATCGTAGCGATACTCCTTGACGAACGCCATTGTAGTGCGTACTGTTCGCTCGATCTCCACCTTCACGTTGAAACCTCTCTCCATCAATGGATTGAGAATGGCGGCACGTATGAAGAAGCTTCTTCTGAATGTAATTTCCTGCATTTTTCTGACAGCCTTCGTATGTGCGCAGACCACCGATGGCGGTATTCGCGGAAGCGTCACCGATCCGTCGGGGGCCACCATCGCGGGTGCCAAGGTGACAGCGCGCAATCTCGATACAGGCCTGATCCAATCCACGGTCACGACGGAAGCGGGAGTGTATTCGGTACCGAACCTTCCGCCGGGCCGTTACTCGTTAGTGGTGGAGATCTCGAACCTGAAGACCTACACACGCTCCGGCGTGCAGGTGCAGACGGGGTCGACGGCGTCGCTCGATGTTCAGATGGCGATCGGTTCGGTGAGCGAGAACGTCGTGGTCAATGCCGATGCTGCCCAGATCGAGACGGCGACCTCGGACATCAGCTCCAAGGTGGAGAACACGCTGGTCGAGAACCTGCCGCTTGAGGTTTCGGGAACCGTCCGGAACCCGGTCCAGTTCATCACGCTGATTCCGGGATTCGTCGGGAACGTGGGCAATAACCCCGGGAGTAACTCGACGGATAACTTCAAGGTGAACGGAGGGCAGGAGAACAGTACCGACATATTGGTTGACGGTGTATCAATCTCGCTTGTTTCGCCAAATACGCAGTTCAACAAAGGAGTCTCGACGGAAGCGGTGCAGGAGTTCAAGGTGTTGCAGAGCAACTTCTCTCCAGAGTATGGGGAGGCCGGTGACGGCATCGTGAGCCTGTCGCTGAAGTCGGGGACGAATCAGTATCACGGGTCGGTGTATGACTTCTACCGTAATCGCGCGCTTGACGCGAACAGCTGGATCAACAACACCCTAGGCGTGGGGAAATCGGTGAACACGCAGAACGACTTTGGCGCAACGCTGGGTGGGCCGGTGCGTCTGCCGCATCTTTACGATGGGCGTAACCGGACTTTCTTTTTTACTGACTACGAGGGATTCCGCTTCAGCACCGGCGGCACCTCTCTCCAGAGCGTGCCAAATGAGGCGTTTCGTGGCGGAGACTTCTCGGCGCTTCTGCCGAAAGTGCAGCTCTTCGATCCGACAACGCACGCGGCGATTCCGGGCAACATCCTGAAGAACGACCCAAACTACACGCCGAGTTCCGTGATCACGAAGCTGTTTGCGCTGCTTCCGGCTACTAACGGTTCCTTGACGAATAATGTGATCGATCGAACGATTTCGAGCACGACGGCCGATCTTTTTGACCTTAAGATCGACCAGACCATTTCCGACAAGCAGCGGATCTCGGGTGGGTACGATCAAGACCTCACGAAGACAGGCGGCGTGTCCGTCCTGGGACCTTTGTTTGGCTCCTCGACGCCACAGACGACGCATTATGCGCGTTTGAACCACTACTACGTGCTGAGCCCGTCGCTGGTGAATCACTTTCTGGTCGGATTTAGCAGGCGGTTCCGCACCGAGGCTTCCAACAGCATCGGGCAGGGCTTTCCAACTAAGCTGGGTTTGACGGGTGTTGCGGATACTACGCTGCCCTGCTTCAAGTTTATCGGTGGACCTTACGAAAGCCTGCTGAACAACTGCGGCGATTCGCAGTTCGCGGACAACGTGTTTCAGTATGCCGATTCGGTGAGCTGGAACAAGGGCAAGCATGATTTCCGGTTTGGGGGAGAGTTTCGCGCGCTGCAGTTCAATGTGCGCCGGCTGACGCAGTCTTCAGGCGAGTTTGATTTCAAGACGACGGAGACAGGAGCGCTCGATGGGACGGGCGGAGACCCGGTTGCGAGCGCACTATTTGGTTTGGTGAACACGTCGACCCTGAACTACGGCGCCTACAGCGGGGTTCGCTACAAGGATTATGCGATCTATGCGGGTGATACCTACAAGGCGCTGCCGAAGCTGGTCTTGAACTACGGCATCCGGTATGACGTGGACCTGCCTGCGTCGGAGGCGTTCGATCGCTTTTCAGCGGTGGATCCGACTCTACCGAACCCGGGCGCGGGAAATATTCCCGGGGCTTACACCTACTTCGGATCGGGCGCGGGGCGAAACGGGAGGAAGCGGCCCCAGGATATCTACGGCAGCGCGTTTGGGCCGCGTGTGGGCTTTGCGTACAGCATCAATGACAAGACGGTGTTGCGGAGCGGATATGGAATCTTCTACGAGCCGCTCAAAGAGGGTTCGTTTGCGGATCAGGATGGGTTGGGCTTCTTCAACAAGCAGACGATCAGCCCGACCAATGGCGGCCCAATCCAGATCGATAAAGGCGTGACCCGGATTTTCCCCGACTTCGGTCCGCTGACGCCGGATGGGCAGAACGGCAGTAACGGGGTGATCCTGGTGCCGAAGAACAGCGGCCGGCCAGCCGACATACAGTCGTGGAACGTGGACGTGCAGCGGCAGGTTACGGCTAACCTGATCGTGAGCGTGGCCTATGTCGGCTCGAAGGGAACGCACTTGCCGGCCTTGAACGTTATCCCGAACCAGGTCAATCCTTCCTTTCTTTCTCTCGGAACCGATCTAACGGCCAACGTAACGTGCCTGTCTGCCGGGAGCTGTCCCAATGCCTTGGCGGCGGGGATCAAGGTGCCGTATGCCGGGTTTACGGGTGGCATCAACCAGGCGCTGCGCCCATTTCCGCAATATGGCGACTTCAACCAGGAAGACAACTCGTTTACGCCAGATCGCACAGGAAATTCGACTTACAACGCGATGCAGATGTCACTGGACAAACGCTTCGCGCAGGGTCTGAGCTTTCTGGTCTCGTACACGATTTCCAAGAACATCACGGATGCGGATTCGTCCGGTCCGGGTGTCTCGGGTTTCAGCGGGACCAACGAGTTTATCGGGCAGAACTCCTACGATCGTCGCGCGGAGAAGGCTGTCAGCCAGCTGGATACGCCGCAGAGCCTGGTCGCGAGCTTCTTCTATGAACTCCCGGTAGGGCACGGGAAGAGGTATCTAAACCAGAATGCGGCGACCAATCTCCTGACGGGCGGCTGGAACGTCTCGGCGATCCTGAGCTACAAGTCAGGGAACCCGACGGAGGTCTATGGCCCGTGCGGCGGAACGGCTGGCGATGTTTTGTTTGCCGGTTGCCACTTTACGGGAGCGGCGCGGGTGAATGTGCTTCCCGGAGTTCGGCAGACCAACTCCGGCAGCCCGGCCTCGACGTCGTTTTGGAATGCGGCGGCCTTTGCGCAGCCCGCACCCTTGACCTTTGGCAATGAGCCTCGCTCCCTGGCGAGCGCGCGCTTCAACGCCGGCAAGAACGAAGATGTGACGCTGGCTAAGAAGACGCAGCTTTTCGACGAACGAGTTACAGTGGACTTCCGGGCGGAGTTCTTCAACATACTCAACCGCCATATCTATATGCCGAATGTGGGCGGGCCCAACCTTTCGTCGCCGTTCATTCCGGCCGGAGGCCCCGGGTGTTCGGGACCTCTCGCGTGCGGCTTTGGATCGATCACAAACTCAAGCGGGCCACGAACCATCCAGTTCGGCCTCTTTATCTCTCACTGACAGGCCGGCTCGCCGCGGTAGCGCAAGCTGCAATACCGCATCGCCATCCTGCTCTCTCCCTCGGTCCAGTCTTGTCGCTGATCAGCCGGACGGTCACGCCGCGTTCGTGCGCATCGATCAATGCCGGCGCGATATGCGGCTCCGTGAAGTCGTAGGCCTGCATGTCGATCGTGTGCTGGGTTTTGGCGATCTCAGCCGCAACTACTTCCGCGCAGTCTTCCGGACCTGGCACGAAACAGACTGCGCTGTTGCCGATGGTCTGGGCGAAAGCCGGTGAGGAGACAAGGCAGAGGGCGATGAGCAGGTACCGCATGCTTTTGTTATCGACGGTTACGGTGAACAAATTAGGTCCGGATCGTGCGCGTGGGGTGAAATAGTGTCAAGGATGTAAGCTGTTCGGGTCCATGCTAGCGGCCTTTATCAACTCGCAAAAGACACCCCCGACTGGGTTGCACATCCGATCCTTTACAACGTTTCTCATCCTTGGCATTGGCTGATCTATGGCAAAAACGGAACAGCGGCGGCCACTGCGGCCGTGCTTATATACACCTATTTCACGTACCAAATGGCTAGGACAAGCCAGGAAGCTTTGAAGGCATCATACCGGCCGATGCTCGCGGTCTCTAAAACAGATGAGCCGTACAGCCTCAAGGTCCAGAACATAGCACGGGCACGGCAACGGGCGTCAGAATCAAGCTGGTCCACCAAGAGAATCCGAATAGCCCCACTGAAGGGTTGTGTTTCAGGGAAACCAAGCCAGTAACACCTGTCGCGTCGATTAGAGGAATACCTAAGGGAAGAGAGGCATACGGCGTTTTCACGATTCCAGAGCATTGAGAGATCTGGATTTCGCGGTGATAACGACTTCATGGGATATGACGAGAACTTTTTAGGTCATTCCCTGATATAGGTGTGGCCGTTGGTCTTTGCGATCCGTTCCGGGTCGATGTCCGTGACCTTGGCGCCGGCGTGACCGGAAGAGACCCGGTCCTTCAGGCTCTGAACCTCGTCAGCCAGATCCAACACTGCCAGGGCGAGCGCCTCAGTGCGGTGTGCGTCTCATGCTTTTCTGTCGCTATCGTCTGGTCGCGGGTCATCTCACAGACTGAGCGAGCACAAACCATAACGTTCTTCTCCGACCTGGTGACGCAGCCGCAGGACTGACCGGCATGCTGGTCCACTCCGTCCCGGTGACCAGCAAGCTGCTGGCCGCCCTGCTCGTCATGGGCCTGCTCGGCACAGTAGGCAACATTTGCGTGTACACGGCCCTGAAGTACACGACGGCCGCCACCGTGTCCCAGTATTACTACACGCAGCTCGTGTCCGGCACGCTCGTGGCGTACCTGCTGTTCGATGAGAAGCCGACTGCCTGGATGCTCGCTGGCGCCGTCCTGATCGTCGCCGCGGGGCTTTACATCGCGTTCCGGGGATCGCGGGGTGCCAGTACGGTATTGCCGGGTTGAGCCGCCCTTTACCGACCCCAACGCTCGCGTACAGCAAGCTTCGGTTTTGCGTTCTGCCCGCGCCACCGTCTTGCCAAGCCTTTTCTTCTCGGAACTCGTTAGAGCGGGCAAAGGGCGGAGGATTGCATTCGAGAAGGCGAAGGGCTAAGGATCCTTCATACTGCCTTCTTAACTAGCGGTGCTCTCGTTTTCCTCCATTTATGAGAACGATGGCATGCAGAAACTTAGTGGTCCATGGGTTTCATGGCTCTGATTTTGGTGAAAGCGACAGCAGAGTTCGCCTGAGGGGCAGTTGCAACCAGAACGTCCACCAGCGCACGACATTCGTTGATGCCTGTGGCAAGCAGCTTTCGGAAGGAGGGTACGTGCGATATGAACCACAACATGCTTGCTGTAACGAACGCCGGACTGGAGTCAAGCCGCGCCTTTCCGGCGGGGTATATCTGGTAACCGAGATGTCGAATCAGCATGAGGCTCTCCTTCATGCCATGGGCGATCACCATCGCTTCATTCCAGGATGCCCCGCCACCGCGGCGCATGCCCGCCACCGACACGCTCTCAAAGGCGATACACATTGGCACGTGACAGCGGAGCCAAAGAAGCATAGCCGGTTCCAACTTCCCTGGAAGACCGGATGCACTGAAGACGTCTACCCACACTTGATTGTTCATGATGCTCTTTTGGCCGCCCGCGCCGATCTTTGCGTTCAGCTTTCCGTCCGAGTCGATGCTTCCTTGCACAAACGGCATTCCAAAGGAGCAGCGGTCGGCCCCGACGGCCGCCTGGAGCCGCTCTGGGTCGAACGTGTTGAACATAAACTGAATCCACGTTGCGGCGCTTCGCTCGAGCGCCCGTAGCACGGCTTCCACCTGGTGAGCTGGCAGCGTTACAAGCACAAGATCGTATGCGACGTTTTCGTCTAGATGATCGTCGACCTGAAGTTTTGCGCGTTCCCCCTTGACGTTGACCACACCACCGTCACGTTTGAGTTGCTGGAGCCGTGGCGACCCGGGTCGAGCAATGGCTGTCACGTTGTGGTGGCCGATGCGCGCAAGTTGAAACGCGAATGTGCTTCCGATGCCGCCCATGCCAACGATTGCGATCCGTAACGGCTGCGAAAAAGAGGTGTCCGGTAACTTGCTCATGAGTCTATGATCGAACATGGGATGCGGCTTTCGATGTGCTATTGTCCAAGGATGATGCTCCGGAGTCCATGCTTTGATCGAAGCTAAGCCTCGTTCGAATTCCGACCCCCTCTCGACCGCGCTGACTACCATGAAGCTGAGGGCATACCTGAACGTTACCCTCGACGCCGGTGGAAGTTGGGCTATCGACTTTCCCTCGTGTGAAGGCTTTACGCTCAGCGTCGTGCAAAAGGAGAGTGCTGGCTTTACGTTGCCAGCGGCCGTTACGACGTTCGATTGAAAGCGGGAGACTGCTTTCTGCTGACCGGCGGAAGGGAGTTTACACTCGCTACAAACTTTCAGCTCAAGAAGCGTTTTCGTGCAGAACAGTTGTTTACCGACGCGCAGGGTGGGCTGGCTGTATGTAATCGAGGCTGAGACTTTGTCGTTGCCGGCCCGATCTTTCGGTTCGAAGGGCATCTGCCGTCGATTCTGTTCGGCCGCCTCCCGTCGGTCATTCATATCGACGGCAGTTCAAATCCAGCTGCGGTGTTGCGTTGGAGCTTAGATCGCTTCAGCGCTGAAATGCGGGGAGGGGGCGTCGGCCGTTAGCTTATGCTGACGCACCTTGCGCCCATCATGCTGTTGCAGGTACTGCGCCTTTATCTTTCGTCCTCGCCTAAGGATGAAAACTGGCTGCCTGCCCTTTCGAGGGCACTGTTGCATTAACGATCGGAAGCGTATAGCACCCACTCGTCTCGCGATCAAGCGGCGACCTGGAACAGCCGGTTCACGAAGTGGATTTCGTTGTGGACGCCTGGCTTGCATGTGAGGCAGTGGCCGCGCCGGATCATGCGCATGATCTCGAAGCCCTTGATCGTGGCGATCGCTGTCTTCATCGTTTGGAAGCCTCGTGTGGGTCGGATCACCCTCTTGAGTGCACCATGATCTGCTTCAATAATGTTGTTCAGGTACTTCGACGTGCGTTGCTTTGTGTCTTCTGCGAGCTGACCTTCACGCTTGAGCCGGTCGATTGCTTCGGGGTAGGAGGGAAGCTTATCCGTTGTGATCGGTGTCGGCCGCCAGTCCCGCATAGTGACTGCAGCTTTGCTCGGGAAAGGGTGTGCAGCGCGGATGTTTCGCCGCTCCACCAGCATGAAGTCGATCAACCGGCCGTGTTTGTCGACTGCTCGGAACAGGTACTTCCACCTTCCGCCGACCTTGACGTAGGTCTCGTCGACCCGCCAGGATGTGGACCCATAGCCCTGGTAGGCCCGTACCCGCTTCTCGAGCTCAGGCGCGTAGCGATGCACCCAGCGCATGATCGTAGACGGGTCCACCTTGACGCCACGCTGCTGCATCATCTCCGTCAAGTCTCGGTACGAGATCCCGTACTTGCAGTATCACCGAACACAAAGCAGGATGATCTCGACCGGGAAACGACGGCGCCTGAACATGAATCCATCGTAGCCCCGAGGGTTCCGAAACCCCGAAGGCGGCTGGCCCGTCACTGCAACAGTGCCCGAGATCCCGTACTTCCAGTACCAACGAACACAGACCAGGATGATCTCGACGGGGAAACGACGGCGCTTGAACATGAACCATCGTAGATCCCCGGACTCTGGACC
The DNA here is from genome assembly GCA_963752655.1 of uncultured Acidobacteriaceae bacterium. Taxonomy (GTDB): domain Bacteria; phylum Acidobacteriota; class Terriglobia; order Terriglobales; family Acidobacteriaceae; genus Edaphobacter. The sequence goes on along the minus strand of CAVVZK010000001.1, from coordinate 184,164 downwards.
CGAACGGCAGCGGGCCGTTAACGCAACAGTGCCTGCTCGTTGTCTTTGTTTGAGACGCAACGCAAAAGCCTCTGAAATCGACCTTCCCTTCGCAAGGGCGCCAACGTGGGGTCGGTGCCCAAGTACGGCATCCAGCCGGACCGCTCAATATAAGCTTTTTCCAGACACCCCAAGGCCTGCTCGTGTTCCTGTAGCCCGACGTGAATCGTCCCGAGCTCATAAGCAGAAACGTAGCGGGTCTTCGATAGTTCCTGCAGCGTGCGAAGCACGCCGACCGCCTTATCGCGATCGCCGGCTGCCGCGTGGGCATGTCCGAGCGCAGCCAGCATGACCGTGCTTCCCGAGAGCTCAAACGATTTCTGCAAGAACGTCGTGGCCTCACGGGCACACCCGAGCTGCTCAAGGGCAAGACCCATAAAGTAATGAGCTTTATGAAACTGTGGCTCCATTTCGAGAAGCTTGTGACATTCCTCGACTTCCGCCTGGTACTCGCCCGTCATGTGATAGTGCCACGCAAGGTGAGAGTTGATAAGCATATCAAGTGGATCGAGTTCGATGATTCTGAGACTGTGTTGCAGGGATTCCTTAATCCTTCCCGTCGCGATCAGCAGATGGGAATACCAGTGGTGGGCATGAGAGTAATTGGGGTTCAGAAGAATGGCTCGTTTGAACTCTTCTTCGGCGCCACTCCAATCCCAGTCATAGCTGAGGTGACAATAACCAAGCGAAGTATGCGCCTCCGCCAGATTTGGCTCCAAATGCAGTGCCCGATGGGCAGCTGCTTTGCCCTTTTCCAAAGCGACGGTGGGCTCCAGAACGCCTCCCTCCCATGCGCCTAAGGTGTTATAGCAATCGGCAAGTCCTACATGGGCCAGAGCGAAAGAGGGATCGAGCGCTACTGCCGCGCTGAACATGTCCATTGCCTTGTCCACGCAACCGGCGGTCGGGCGCTTGGCCCAGAAATATCTACCGCGCAGGTAAAGTCGGTACGCCTCCGGGTTAGTAGTTGCACGATGAGCCGCGCTGTGCCGTGTCCGCGCGTCGAACTTCGATCCGAAGCGAACCTGCAAAGCCGAAGCGATTTTTGACGGAAGAAGCGGCATGTCTTGCAGGGGCGTCTCATACCGAGTGCCCCAGATGCGTGCCCCATCCGTAGTGCTGAGAAGTTCGGCTCTCACGAGCAAACGATCGCCGGTCGTCTGCACGGTGCCGCTCACAACCGCCTCCACACCGAGCTCGCGCCCGGCTTCTTGTGGGTCACGGCCCTTGAATCGGTATACCGAATTGCGAGCAATGACCCTCTGGACACCGCGAATCTGAGAAGCGGCATCGATCAAAGCCTCGGTTAGTCCTTCACACAGGAACTCCAGATCATTGTTGCCGGAACCATTCGTGAAGGGAAGAATCGCAACGGAATTGAGGCGTTCGGCGATACTCCTTCCATTCTCCACGGGCATAAAGCGATACCCAACCCGCGGCACCGTTTCGATATAGCTGCTCCTGGTTCGGCCACCCGGCGGCTTTCCCAGAACAACTCGCAGCTTTCGGACCGCGGTGTTCAACCCGTTATCGGAGTCGATGAACACATTCGCGGGCCAAATCTGCGTCTTTAACTGATCTCGCGTCCACACCTGGCCACGATTTCGCAGGAGAGTTAGCAGCAGGCGAAAGACCTGATTCTGCAGCTTCACCGGTCGGTTATTTCTACGAAGTTCGCCGGCGCGAAGGTCGACCTCATAGCGATCGAAACAAATGATGCCTTCAACCTCAAACATAGTTCCCCCCCGCGAATCGCAAAATTATCCCACGCACTTGCGCCACGGAGCTAACTCTCCTCTTTTCTTCAGGTTGATTGAACAGAAAAGGATAAGAATCTGACAAGACTCGATCCATTGCACCTTTCGGGTGTGTGAGACATGATCAAAGCCCGTTTCAGAACGCCGGCTGCTCGGTACCAACAGGCTTCAGGAATCAAGCACTCGCGTCCATGGGGCCGCATTACTACAAAAATCAGAGGATGGAGATCTCACATGAAAAGCAAAGGTTCATTGTGGTTCGCACAGATGGCGATAGTGGTGCTTGCACTGAGCAGCAGCGCCATCGCTCAGGATCATCAATCGGTCGATCAGGATCATCAACCGATCACGCTCAAGGGAACGATCAGTGACTACAACCCGTTCGAGAAAGGTGGCTACGAGATGCGTGGCACGTGGTCGCTCACGGTCAAGGGAGCTTCCGATATCTCCGATTTTTCGGCGGCACTGAACATGGAGCATTCCGATCTTTGGATGATCGAGAACAACACCACCGACACAACACAACGTGACCAGCATACACACCACTTTACGATGAGCCACGCCAAGGTGATCTCTGACCCGAGATACGTGCAAGCGAACTGCCCTACGGCTCAGTTCACCGTTGCCGCGACCACAACCGGTTTCGCCGTCGAGGGGTGGGCGACAACTACTGGAAATGGAGGCAACCCGCCCTTCGCACCCAATGGCGAGAAGTCGCAGCTCAGAGTCTGCATTACCGGCTCGCATAAAGTAGCATTCTCGAACATTACCCTCATGTTTTACCCAGGTTCAAACGCAAGCAGACACTTTGGAACCGTGCCGATCAACGGAGTGGTCAAGAGCGTACGCCCCTAGAACGCCCGAATCGCGCTGGATCGCGCAGTTTTCGCTCCCGCCCTCCATGGATGCTCCCCGCATGGGGGCGCGAGTTCTGGCACTGTTGCATTAACGCGTTGGGTGGCAGTTCGGCGGCTGCGCCGTTCACATCAGGCGGCGATCTCGAAGACCTCGAACAGCTTGTTCACGAAACGGATCTCGTCTTTGACATCAGGCTTACACGTGAGACAGTGTCCTCGGCGGATCATGCGCATGACTTCGAATCCTTTGATCGTGGCGTAAGCCGTCTTCATGGTCTGGAAACCTCTTGTGGGGCGAATGACTCGCTTGAGCGCACCGTGGTCCGCTTCGATGATGTTGTTCAGGTACTTGCACGTGCGATGGTTTGTATTGCCTGACAGCTTGCCTTCTCGTCGCAGCCGGCGAATGGCTTTCGGATATGAACCGAGCTGGTCTGTGGTGATCGATGATGGCGGCCAGTGGCGCATCGTCGTCAGCGCCTTTCCGAGAAAACGATGTGCTGCACGGGTGTTTCTCCGGTCCGACAACATGAAGTCAATCAACCGGCCATGCTTGTCGACGGCCCGGAACAGATACTTCCAGCAGCCCCCGACCTTGACATACGTCTCGTCCACTCGCCAGGAGGTCGCACGATAACCCTGATATCAGCGCAGCTTCTTCTCCAACTCAGGCGCGTAGCGATGCACCCAGCGCATGATGGTGGATGGGTCTACGTCAACGCCGCGCTCCTGCATCATCTCCGCCAGATCCCGATAGCTGATCTCGTACTTGCAGTACCATCGCACACAGACCAGGATGATCTCGACTGGGAAACGGCGACGATTGAACACGGACAGGGTTCCTCGACTCACCCCAAACTACGGCGCCGCAGTTAATGCAACAGAGCCGAGCGGCGAGAGCGAGCCTGGAAGACGGTGGACCAGCTCAATGCCACGCTGGGGCGGGGCACTATTCGCATCCTGAGCGTGGGCGCGAAGGATGCGGCCTGGAAGCTGCGGTCGGAGCATCTCACGCCACGCTGGACGACGCGGTGGGATGAACTGCCCCGCATCAAATCGGGATCAGTGGGCTTGGGCGGCAAAGCCGACCCTCAACTTCCGCTAATGCGACTTGTCTGCATCAATCCGGTCTCAATGAGTGACTCGGCGGTATCGCGCTCATTCGGAAGGCGAGAGGTCGCCGCCAGTCGAAGATCGGTGACGCGGAGCGCGTTTGTGGGCAGCTATTGGGATCGCCTTCCCACAAAGCTCCTCGGAGAAACGCAGCGCGATTTCCTGCCGGTTCTTCCTGCAGACGTGGTGTAACAGGTCCCCCCCATTCCCTCAACGCACGGGTGGAAAGAGTGGCGGGCCCAGCATTTCTATACCGTACTTCGTCATCGCCTGAACCATCTGTGCGGGTGCATCCTTGCTCATCTCTGCTCTTGCGAGCTCGTCGAAGAACTGTTCAAAGCCGCCAGGCTGACATAACAGGATCATGCGTCCATCAGCGGTCCCGGTATTCGCCCACACGTGCGGGATGTCCCGCGGTGCCCAGACAGCGCTGCCGGTCGCGACCGTCTGTTTCGTATCGCCAACCTCAAAGGCGAAGTGCCCCGTCAGCACGTAGTACCACTCATCTTCGCGATGGTGTACGTGGCGAGGAGGTCCCGTGCGTGTAGGGACGACCAGCTCGAAGATTGACGAGGTACCACCGGAGTCCTGCGCCGTGAGCTTACAGGCAGCTCCTGTACGCAGCGCAGCAACGTTGTAGGGGTAACGGTTTTCTCCTGGTCTTACTACGATCTCCTTACGATTCGCTGGGACGCCTGCCGAGAGCAATGGCGTGAAGGAAACGAGACCAAAAAATTGAAGTGCTTGTCGACGACCGATCACAGACATTTAAGCCTCCATTGTGTTGTGATCCAACCGTCTTCCGGTTTCCCTGAACCCGCCTAGTAGAAATCCGACATTCGGCTAAGGTTTTCCGAACCCTGATGTACCATGGCCGGCAATGGCGCGGGCTCGCCCAAGCGCTCGGTGGAGTCACCTTTGCGAACCATTCAATCAGCAACGCCGGGAGCAGAACTCCGTGAATTCGTCCGCTTGTTTGCCCAGCGTGAGATCACTGCGGAGGAGCCCGGATCCAGCCAGGCTAATATTGCGGTACTGGAACAGGTGCTCGCATTCGAGGTTCGTGATCGGATGCGTCTGGAGTACCCAGGTCAGCTGGACGGTCATTGCCCTCCCATCAATCTCTGGGGATCGCTGACCCGTCCATTCGGTCAACACCGGTTCGACGGCCATATCATCGGCTTCGCTGTCTTCCTCCGCCCGCATGCTTCATGGCAGCTCTTCCATATTCCACCCGCGATGCTGACGAACTCGCACTTGGACGGAGAAGACGTTCTTGGGCATTCCTTTCGTGATCTTTGGCATCTTCTCGCGGAACCTCAGTCCTTTGTTGAACGTGTCAGGCGCGTCGAAGACTATCTCCTGCCGTTAGCGATGCGAGCAATAACTCCTTCCGCGATCATGCGATCGGCCGACCACCTCTTCGCTTGCCACGGTTCCGTTCGGATCGAACGTCTTGCCCAGCTCACAGGTCTGGGCATCCGGCAGTATGAACGCCGGTTTCTTGAAGAGTTAGGTTGTTCGCCAAAGCTGTATGCCCGGATTGCGCGTTTTCAAAGCGCTATCGATGCCAAGCGTCACGCGCCACGACGAAGCTGGCTGCAGATCGCACATCAGTACAGATACTTCGACCAGATGCACATGATCCGGGATTTCCAGGACCTCGCTGGCTGTCCACCTACCAAAACGCTCGAGCAGATCAACGATCTGAATCCTTGGTCTCTCGCTGAATTTATAGAGCTTTCCTCGAAACCCTTGTTCCCCTGAAGGGCAGTCACGAGCTTCAGACCAAGCTGTTTTCAGCTGACGTTACCGACAAGTCGGCTTGTCGGAAGCTATTCTCAACTGGTGACAACAGGCGCCGCCACAGAACATTGATCCTGATGAACACGCTCGTCGGAAGTTCGCCCGACTAAAACAGGTGAGTGAGGCTTGCGCCTCACTCACTCAAGCCGGCGACTACTCCTCGCCGGCACCGTCGTGCGGATCATCTGTGGCCTCAACCTTCGAGAGCCGCTTCATGCTGGTCGCGTGGATCTCGGCCAGGCGCTGCTTGGCCTGCCCTTCGGTCTCGATCTCGCGATACCGGAGTGTCCCTTCGAGCGTGATGAGCTGGCCTTTCTGGAGTGTCCTGGCAAACTTCGAGAGACTCCTCCAGGCATAGACGCGATGCCATTCGGTGCGGGTCTCGTAGTCGCCCTTGTCGTTCTTCCAGCTCTCCTGGGTGGCGATGTTGAGGACGACGTACTCGCGGTTGTTCTGGGCTGTCTTTGCCTCTGCATTTTGTCCGAGGCGGCCGATGAGAGTGATTTTGTTGAACATGGTGTTGGCTCCGTTTCTTTCTGGTTTGTCCGCTGTCTGCGGTACATGCTTGCCCAACGGGTGTGCCGTCGCGACTCACTCCCTCGGCGACTGGACGGGATCTGCGGAAGGGACCCAAACTCGTTTTGGGGCAGGAGTCCACACCTCGCAAGAGGCGCGAAGCCCATCAGGGAAAGAAGAGCGTGCGTCCGAAGGGCGGGGGTGTTCTGAGCGCGGCACACTGAACGCAGACAGAAGGCAAATCGGAAGGGCGTCTCCCTGTTCAACACATCCCCTCTCATGACGCGAGTCGAAGGGCGAAACAGTCCAGAGAGTGCGGTCAAAAGCTCCAAGGAGGAGCATGGAATACCGGGCTATCGCAGAATTGAAGCTCTACTGCTTGGCCCATTCCTAGCCTTCTCGATCGTCCTCCGGATGTAAGCAGCTCGCACAGAGGACTAGGATCGCGGGAGAGGTAGTCGTCTTCGAGGGCCCGTTCGATTCGGTCTTCAGTGGCCCCATAGGCAATCGCGGCCACACAAAAGGCGATGTCTGCTCCGGCGGGACGGTCCTGGTATCTGGCGGAAGTCCGGAAACATTCCAAAGACGGTGCGGACCTCGGTCCTTTTGGGGAGAAAAAGACGCTAGCTGCCGTCGCCTTCGCTCGCTTGAGACGAACCTTGGCCCAGGGCGCGGCCTTTCGGATGAAGTTGCAGTGAGCGGCTTCAAGGGTGAGCCGTGCGTGATGGAGATCGAGCAGGTGAAGCAGGTGGAACACCCGCCCTTGATGCCGCCTCTTCCATCCCGCTGCGGGGTTGTAGCGGGGATGTCGTTCGCATTTTGCTTTGACCCGCTCGGCGATCTGAGTCTGTATGTGAACTGGAACATGAGCTCCTCCTTTCTAGGAAAGGAGCGAGCTTAGGCTGCGGTCTGCTTCGTCGCCGAAAGCCTATGTTGCGACGCTCAAGGTGGACGAGGCGACCGGCGCGACCCAGATGGTCTGGAAGTTTTCCGCCGACTCGATTTCACCGTGCAATTGGCACACCGCCAACGAAAGCAACCTGGTAGTGAGAGGCTCAGTCATCATGCGCCACATGGGGGCGCAACTGGTGCGACGCTGAGGGTCGGCGGTTTCACCTATGTCGCTAAGCGCATGAACCACCAACGGACGGCTGGACCGACTGAGACAATCCTTTTCAGTTCTCTGGATCGCCGCTTCGATTTCCATCCGGTTGACGCGTCGAAGTGCGCCGCGCCAGCAGAGTAACCCGAGCCCATCGTAATTGAGGAGGGCCACGTCTCCTCGATGGCTCATTGGCGCCCACGGTGGGTCCGGCGTTTCGAATCTCGTACGCGCAGCTTTCTGTGGAAAATACGCATCATCCCACGGTTCGAGTCGTTGACAGGGATCCTGGCCTTCCTGTAGGAAGGATAGAGCTTCGAGGCCTATAAGAGACATTTAGCGGAGGGTTGCCTTTGCGACGGCACAGACCCTGGGGCCCTGGAAATTTCGTTCTGTGCCAAAACGCACTTCGGTGTGCAGCCCTTCTATTCCCGCTTCTCGCGGCACGGATGCCAGCACAGGTTGCTGATTCTGAAGGTCACGCGAAGCCGCTCCTGGTGCTCGATCGGGACTTTGCCGCGGACGCCTCCTTAGTCGCTGACTCCAAGCAAACGATTGTTTTTGCCGCGGATGCGCGTGACAGTGTGGGCCGTTTTCGGCTCACAAAGGGAACGCATCGATTCTGCGTAAGCGGTGGCGCCGGAGCCTTCGAACACTTGTTGCTCGAGATAGAAGGGGAACATTCGACGGAGCGGACGTTGGACGGGGAGGGGTGTGCTCTCGTCTTTTTACACGGCGAGAATGTGACGGTGCGTTTGCGACCAGGAGGCAAGCGGCCATCGCCGCCGGCATGGGCAACCACAACGATCCGTGTTGACCAGTCTGCGCCGCCGGCCAGCGCGGCGGTTCCGCTGGTCGATTCAACTAATTCTCCCGTAGGAGGATACTGGGCGATTCAGGACACCACGATCAACGCTCAGGGAACCTTTGGGAATCGCATTCTGACGACCGCACCGGGCAGCGACTCTCACCTTGTCGTCGATCCGAGCACTGCGTACGACAACCTTTCTCTGTTCCAGCTACCGCCGATCAGTGGGCAGCAGTTGCAGGCTATCCCGGATGCGGCGGGAGATGTTTGGTCACTCTTCTTCTACAACCCCTATGTGGTGAACCCTTGCGGGTATTACTGCGGCAGCGCCTATGGTCCACCACCGGGGATTCAGATCCACGATAACGGCAACTACCAGTTTGTCTGGGATCTGGATCGCGGGCAGATCGCCGGCGACATTAATTTGCAGGCAAACACCCAACAATCGCGGATCGAGTTGATGCCTAACCTGCAAGGTAACCTGACCGGCGACACGTTTCAGGTGGTGTTCAGGTATTACCCGGACGGGACGCAGCTCAGCGGTTTGAGTGCCGGCGAGGTCTCGCTCTCACAAGGCTGCAACTCTCAAGGCAAGACGGCTGTATTCATTCCGCTGAACGGCGCGGGAGTTGTGAGTCCCCCGTATCCGCTCGCGACGCTCTCGAGCGGCGATACGACGCTGGCCGGCACGGCGAAATCAATCAACATCGGGGCCGGTTCGAGCGTGTACTGGGGACCGAATCCATCAACGATTCAAGGCGCCGTTGTCAGCAGCACCAGCTGCCTCGCGAACGGGCCCACCGGACAGCTCTTCGTTGAACCAGTAACGAATACGCTCGCGGTGGCGCGCGGTCTGCTCAACAACAGCTGCGTGCAGTGTGCCTTTCCGGGGCAGAGTCTAAATTACGCGGCGGGATCGCCGCTGGCGAACTTCTCCAACTGGAACCTCACGGGAGCGGACTTTTCGCACACCGTTCTGACGAACATCAACATGAACTCAGCCAACCTCAGCGGAGCCAAGTTTCTGGGAGCGACGCTGACGGACGTTGATCTCAGTAACGCCACACTTACGAGCGCGGGCCTGGACTTCACCGGCGCGACGCTTACCCGGGTGCACTTCAACGGGCTCGACGTAAGCAACTTCAACTTCTCGATGGCGACGCTGAATCAGATCGACCTAGGTACAGACCAGACCCGCGGGGGCAGCAACCTAAGCTTCAACGGCGCAACGCTGAACAACGTCGGCCTCGCCGGTCTGAACGCCGCGGCCTTTCCCTTTATGGGTGCGACGCTGTGCGGGATCAGCCTCTCCGGGACGAATGGCTTCAATCTGCTGGACCTGACGAGCGGCAACTTCGCGGGAGCGCAGGTGGTCTTGAGCAGCGCGTGCGCGGCTAATCTGTCGTATACGAAGTTGAACCCGGCGGCTAATATCGGGCTGCAGTGGGGCGGGTTGAACCTCACCGGGGCTGTCGTGAATGGGCTGCAGGGGAAGGTGCTCTCGACGCAGAGCGCGCCGTTGAACCTTGGGGGAGCGGTGCTGACAGGAGCATCGCTGCAGGGGGCGGTGCTCGATTACGCGCAGGGTTTAGCAGGCCAGAACCTGGCAGGAGTGCAGCTGAACGGCGCCAGTCTGCGATTTGTGAGTTTGAAGAACGCTCAGATGTTTGGGGCGCAGATGCCGAATGCGAACCTGGAGGGTGCGAACATGAACGGCGTCGTGCTGACGAAGGCGCCGGACGGCAGCGTCGGAGCGGCCAACCTTGCGGGCGCGTTTTTGCGCGGCGTGAATCTGTCGCAGGCGAAGCTGAGCGGCGCGATCTTCAGCAGCTCCAACTTTTATAGCCAGGTGGCGGTGGGTTCGGGGCTGTGTACGCCGGACCCGAATACTGGCTTTACCGACGGTTGCGCGACTGCCGCGGGCGCGACGATGGACGAGACGGCTTTCAACAGCGCGTACCTGTTTGGCACCGACTTTACTCATGCGACGGCGCAGGGCGTCAACTTCGGTGATGCCTTCCTCGTGGGCGCGAACTTTGCGAATGCCAGCCTTTCGGCGAGCGCGGGGGGTGGTGATTCGGGCTTCTCGGGGGCTTTTCTGCAAGGGGCCAACCTGAGCGGACTGACTCTGGGCGGCGGCGTTTCACTGCAGAACGCGTTCGTGGACTTCATGGGCGGGAACACCATCAGTCTGATTCTAGGCGGCGAGCACACGACTTTTGCAGGGTATTGGAACACGCCAGGCGAGGCCGTGTGCGCGCAGATGACCTACAGCGGGGCGACTAGCGTTCCGGTGACAAACGCGCAAACGACTTGCCCCAACGGGTTTGGATACACGGCGGGATGTGGCGTGACGAACGGATCGAACCTGCAATGGAAGAGCCAGATCGACATCACAGGGCAGGCCTCGTACCTCAATAACAGCACCTTCACGCAGGCACCTGCGAGCGGCAATCCTATCTGCAACGCGGATCTTAAGTGGGTGCCACTCAGTCTGGGCCGTCCTCCGAAGCACGATCCTGACGATCCTGATCCGCCCCGCCATCGCAGGCCCAGGCATAAGCGACCGCCAGGGCCGGATTCGTCGTCAGACGACAATCACGATCAACAACACTCGGGCCACTGACGCAGGGCCGGGTGTGCCGCGAGGGCGCCCAGTCCAGAGGAGGCTACACCGATGCGCAAACGCCGCCGCAATCTGCGCGATATAACGCGCCGCGAATTCCTGGAGGCCGCCGCAGGTACCGGGGCTTTGCTGTCGCTCTCACCAAAGCTGCTCGCCGACGATGATGAGCATGAGCGCAGGCACAAGCGGGACCATGACGACGACCACCGGCGCCGAACCTGGTTTCTGAACCTGTCGCACGAGAACTTCGCCGGTCATGCGTACTACTTGCTGCTGGGCAAGCGGCGATACAAGTTGCGCGAGCTTGGCCGCAACGATGCGGGCTTAGAGCAGGCGCGGCGGTCTAATCGCTTTCTCGGCGGCGTGCCCGATTTCATGATTACGCACGCGCTCGAAGGCGTACAGCCTCCGGGACCGCAGGTCGTTTTGAGCTACCTGGTGAAAGATCCAGACACAACCTCCGGCCAGTGGCAGATGTCTGGGTTCTTCCTTCTGCCGCCTGCGAGCAGCTACGACTACGCGTATCAGCAGATGCGGAAAAAGGCGAAGCACGATCATGAGGGCGTGGAAGGAACGGCTCTGCTCTCCGCGAAGCGGCGCAAGTATGGTCTGCCGCCCGTAGCCTCGCTGCGCGACCTGTTGGAGGAGCAGGTGCTACTGGACACGACGGATTGGGCAACGGCGATGGTGAATGTGCATCCGGAGCTGGTGAGCGCGGACCCGGACTCGGCCGCGCATATCCAGACCAGCTATATCAAACACCTGCCGGCAACCTTTGAGTTATCGGAGGTGCTGGGAGGCGCGGGTCCCGCTACGCCGCAGCAGGGGTCCAGCAACAACACTAACGGCTGGGCGACGCTCGTGCCCTTTACCGACGAGACCGGTCAGCCGCTCGTCAATCAGACAGGCAGGAATGCCGGGCTGATTCTGTACGATCCACAGTGGAACCAAGGCCTGAAGAAATTTGTGAACGCTGCAATGGGGCCGGCGCTGCGCTCGGCAAAAGACGATACGACACTTGGCGCCGACGTCACTAACAGCCCACCCGCGGTACCGGCGGGCACCATCTGGACACGCAGCGACGGCGTCGCCACGATCGACCAGAGCCCGGGGGTATCCGGGACGCGGGTCGGTTCCGATAACAGCACGTATACGCTCAGCAACGTCAACCCGTATTTCGGCGGTTACAGTTGCACGGCGTCGACCGCGGCGAGCGGAGGCGCTACCAATGTCACACTCAATTTCAAGAACTGGTATGTGCGCTACCTCGGCCTGTACATCCAGTTTCTAAATTCCGATAGTGTCGTACCCATCAGCAGCCTGCCGGACGGCATCGCTCCCACGAACGCGTTCATCACAAGCAACAACGAGTTGCTGATAGGCTCCTTGACACCTGAGTTCACCATCTATGGTATCCCGGTGCAGGCGTCCGGTTTTCAGTTTGAGTTCCCGTTTCCCACGAGCGTAGCGTCTTCGGCGAAGATCTTTGCGAGCGGCCTCGGCGTGGGGTCACACACGGCGCAGGACACCGAAGTTCTGGGCATTGTGATGACGAGTCTGTTCAATCTGATTATCCCGCCGGCGCTGCTGGCCGTGGGACTCGGGACCGAGATCGACATCTTTGTTCAAAAGCTAGCATTTCCTGTTGCTCTGCTGGTCGCCCGGGAGATCGCTCTGGTGGTGACGGACGGAAGCAGCGCGCAGGTTGCCACGGTCTTCTGGAGATCGGTCGTGCGTGGCGCAGTTGGACCGGTGCTTAAGGCGTTTCTCGAGAAGTTTGTTGCCTTTCTCGCGGAGTACGAGCTGATCGATTCCCTTGAAGACGCCATACCGATCGTAGGCGAGATCGTTCAGGCTATTGGAATCGCCGGCACGCTGGTGGAACTCGCCGAGACAACCACCGAAACGCTTTCGTCGCCCTGGAGCTACGTGTATGACCTTGTGGCGACCTATGACCTGAGTCTCACTCTGAATCCGGCGACGAACGATCCGAACGGATTTCCTGCCACGGCCGCGACCTACAAGGTATCCGCCGTTTTTGACAACGGCACGCCGCACACGCAGACATTGCAGATGCCCGGCACTGGAACTCAAACGCTCCCGCCCGTCGTCTTCCTGGGCGTTCCGCTGGGTGGCAGCGTGACTCTGAGCGTGGGCTTCTATACCGCGGACAACGCGATGGTGGGACACGGCACAACCGGAGCTATCAGCAATGTGCCGGCCAGCTCGCCAACAATCACAATCACGGAGGTGCGACTACCGATCAATGCATCGACGGTCTACCAGCATAAGCAAAAAACCGCACTGGACGCAGACGGCAATCACCTCTGGGTGTGCGCGCCGGCTCCGGGGGTGACCGCCCCGAACTGCGCTCCTGCGGCGGGGGCGATCTGCGACTACCGCGGCATCACGTATAACGGTACGCTGGGCAACGTGGGCTACGGATGGACCTCGTACAGCACATCGCCCTGCACACCCAACCAGATCGCACAGCTCGATCAGCTTGCGAGCATCCCCGGCGTCAACACTGGCAGCGATGCGCAGGGAGGCTACGCGAGCCTGCCCTGCGCGATGATCGGAAGCACCAAGTTTGTCTACGATCCGCTAGGGCGTTCCACGCTGAACTTTTATCTCGATACGACGAATAACGTCAATCTTTTACGTCAGGTGACGCTGAACCCGACCGTCTTCTCGGACCCGCGCGGGAACCAGGCTTGGGGTAAGTTCACGCTGCCGGCGGACGACCTGCTCATTCATCCCTCGGGCGCGATCGTCACGGTGAACCAGGCCCTCAGCCGCATGGAGTCGCTCTCGATTCCGTCGACATACCTTCCGGACGCCCAGGCAGCGGTGAGCCTTGTTGCAAACCTGCATGGTGGCCTTGGGTCGAGGCCCGGGCTGTTCAGCGCGCCGACTGCGGCCACCGTGACCGCAGACGGCGTGGTGCTGATTCTGGAGAGCGGCAACAACAGGATTCATGCGGTGGATGTCTCTGGAAATCCCCTACCGTATTTCACGGGACAGGCCGTGCCCTATTTCCTGACGCTTACGGCGACGGGCGGCAACAACACACAGTACCTGGACATCGCGTCCGAGTTTAGTGGGTTCATCTACGTGCTCTCACACAGCAATGGAGTTTATCGGCTTGACATTTACCCGCGAGACTCCACCAGCGGCCTGCCACTGTCAACGACGCAGGGTTTCAACGCGGCGAAGGTCGCGGTGGACTACTGGCGTAACGTGTACTCCTTGAATTACGAGGTGTTGATGGCGAACGGAGCGCTTCCAGCAAATGGCGTGACCGAGCCGTCGGTGAGCCAGTGGACTCCGACAACGCCTCCGCCTTGCACAGCACCGGAGGCGGGCCGACGTCGAAAGGTGGCGTTTGCGCTTCCTGGCAACAAACGCCTGCTTCGCTGGTCTACATGGCGCAGCTAAGCGCCCAGATATCCTCCGATAGCAGCGATCATCGTGGCCGGCCGTCTGGCCAGGGAAGAAGTCGCCCTACCTAGACCGCGGCTCAGCTCCTCGGTCGGACACAGCATCAGCATAACTCGAACTATCCTCAAGGAAGTGCTGCGTCGATATCCGGCGCCTAGTAGAGGTCCATGATCCTCGACCTCACGTTCAGGACCTGAAGAAGATCGCTTTGTCCGGCAGAATGGAAAAGAACACGCTTATCGTTGGCCGGCCGCTCAATCCGGAAGTAACTACCGATGCATCGGGACCAGGGGCGAGGTGCGCTTCACCGTAGACGCATCGGATCTGCGCCCGCGCGGTCCGCAACTCGTGAGGTCCGTTACGCAGTAGATCGAGTTGCGACGCAACCTTTTGGCACAGTAGGGCCTAGCTCGCCGACAATTACTGCCCTTGGTCGTGGGACGTACCGTGATGAGCTGAATCAAGCCGTTGAGCTTAATGGACCCGGTAAGCTCGTACAGCTTCGCCTCAGCGCCGTCGGTGAACAATTCCGCGGCGGTTGGTCGCCAGGGTGATCTCGGCAAATCGGATGGATCCGAGGACGCAACTGACAAGACCAAGCAATTCAGAATGGACGTTAAGCCCGTTCCAGGAAGATGTCCAAAGGCCTCCTCCTTTGGGCACAAATTCCAAACGGCGAGCTTGCCAGCATTTGTTGACTGGCTTCGAACCGGTGTGCCATGCTGGCACCCTTCCATGCCCGCCGGCGACCAGAAGAATTGCAGTGCGACTCGGATCGAATGCGAATGCCACGTGCCATTCATCGTTCGTCGCCTCGAAACGCAACTCCTTCATGTTGGCGAAGTTAGAAGCATTCAACGTATCGACGTGCGGACGGCCCGTTTCAGGGCCAAATCGCTCGACAAAGCCGGCCTCCGCCAAAAGTTCATCCTGCACCTCGACCGGCAACACATCGAACTCCGGTTCAAACTCATCGTGAAAAGCTACCGTCCACTTCATGAGCTAATATGAACTTCGATACATATGTAGCCAAGTACATTCTTTTGCGGTCCTATGTGATGTTTTGTACTGTTTCCTGCGCCATTCGCATGGCGGCACAGGCTCCGAGCCGGCCCATAGTCCGCGCCGTGCCTGCCGCGCTTCACTCTCAAAAGCCGCACTGCAGATGGTACGGCGTCATACCGAAGCAAAGGCTGTGACCTATTGGTCACATCCAGCCTCGATGTGGCGATGAACCTTAGTTGCTGTGCTTCTTCGGTTTGCTTTGATTGGGCTCGGTCTTGCGACCGGGCTGTGCAGAGGCTCGGGAGTGTCAGGCGTGCTGCCCTGGAACCGGGAATGGAGACCATCGCCCGGCCGCAGGGGCGAGCTGCCACCCTTCTGCATGAGCTGTGCGGCGATCTCGTAAATCTGTTCGGGCGCATAGTCAGGCGAGAACAGGGTGCGGCATTCTTCCATGACTGGACCTTCGGCTGCGTAATCGGGGGTTCCGGCAAGGACTTCGAGATCTTCGCCGTCCGCCCAGTCCGCAGGGCCAGACCAGACACCTTTGACATCGGCGTATTCTCCCTCGTTGGACCAGGTGTAGAGCTTGCGGCGGGAGCCAATCTCCTGCCATTTTCGAGCTTAGTAGATCTTGGCGTCGTCGAGGTTGGGCGTGGGGAGCATCTTGGTGATCTCGACCCCGGTGACTTGCGCAAGGCCAGCGCGTACGCAGCCTGGTGGACGCCGCCGCGAACCATCAGATAGCCGATTACGTCGCGCCCCGCCTGATTGGTGGTCATCTGATAACAGCGGTGCTTGTGCATGGGCGCGCCGGTCTCAAGAAAGAAGTTGTGCAGAAGATCAGCGACAAGGCTGCCGCTCGAGAAGACGTGCTCGCCCGACCAGAAGTGACCCATGGAATCCATGACCGGACGACCACCTGCGCCAACAATGGTGTGGTGGGTGTTGCGGAGGTTGGTAGTGTTGACACCGGGGCCAGTGACGGGTTCAGCCTCATTGAAGACTTTCGGCTGTTTGGGACTGGCTTCCTCGTCAGGCGGTAGACTCTTCTGAAATCTAGCTCCACGCCCTAGAGGAGGGAATGTGAATAAGTCACAGTGGCTATCCGCGCTTGCGATGCTGGAGCTTGCTACTCAGGTGTAAGAGGCACAAGCCCCAGCCGGATCCACAGGGCAGTGCAAGGATGGAACGTACACAACGGCCGCGAGCAAATCCGGAGCGTGCCGGGGACATAAGGGTGTGCAGACCTGGTTGGCCGCGACTCCGACCACATCTCCCCAAGGAACGACGAAGCCCTCAGCACCGGTACCTGTGACTGCTCCGACCTCTGCGGCACCTGCCCCTGTAGCTTCGGCTCCCGCCTCAGCACCAGCGCCGTCCGGTTCGACAGGTGCGACCAGCCGGAAGGGCCCAGCAGCCGCAGCAGCGTCTAGACCGCAGGCTGCCGGAGGCGGTCCGGGTATGGTGTGGGTTAATACGCCGACCAAGGTCTACCACTGCGCTGGCTCGGAATTCTACGGAAAGACCAAGGAAGGCAAATACATGTCCGAAGCTGATGCTAAGGCAACGGGAGCACACCCCGATTACAAGAAGCCATGTCCAGGTAGCCCTGAAGAACCGAGAGCTCTTAGCGGCGGCGGAGAAGCGCCGCAATTCTCTCTCTTAGAGCACAGGCTACCGCTCGGCCCATCTTCTCGCCTTTTCTATGGTCTGCCGGATGTAAGCAGACTGCTTCAAAAGACTGGGATCGGTATAGAGGCACTGTTGCATTAACGAACTGAAGCGTAGATCATCCTCTCGGCCGAGCGATCAAGCAGCAACTTGGAACAGGCGGTTCACAAAGCGGATCTCATTGCGGACTCCTAGGTTTCGAGGGCGAGTCGAGTCCGTTGTTCTCGGCTAGCCGAGCTAACGACTCCGCCCTCTCAAACTGTCCCAACATAAGCAGCGTTTTGACGAGATTGCCATAGTGCAGCCCTGGGCGCGGGTCCAGATTCAACACTTCCTCGCGCTCAGCCAGGGCCCGCTTTTCCTGTCCAAGATCGGTGTAGATATCTCCTAACGCGGCGTGAGGTACGGCATCGGCAGGATAGGTCTCGGCCCAGAGCCTGAAATCTATCGACGCCTTTTCAAGATCCCGGTCACCTTGTCGGGGCCGCGTCGGCAAGAGCGGAAAGAGCCTTCTCCGTTTTGTTGCGGTCGCCTCCTCCATCCCTAGTACGTCCCCTGTGTTGCAGCTAACCGCATGAGGATGTAGAACGAACTCGGAACTAAGGCTGGCGATTACCTTCGATCGTGGCAGCAGCCCAGCTCGCAAGCAGACCTCCCGCGGTATCTCTGGAACGAGCTTGGTAACCAAGGGCCGCTCCATCAGAGCCAACGTTTGGGTTGCTACGCGTCTCGGAGAGCAGTTTGAGGAACCGGCACTGGTCCAGTTGGGCCATGAGTCCCTGTCGCAAGGTGCCATCAAACACCGGACCCCCGATTACTTTCGTGAAGTCTGACACGACAACCGAGTGCTCGCGGAGCATAGCTGAGGATGCTGATGGGTATAATCCAGACCACGACGGATAGGAATGCAATGCCGGCAGCAACAAGTAACGAGGTTTTCGCCCAAACCGGGATGGCCGCACGGTGTGCTTTGGCGTGAAATCGGGCCGGAGGAACCGACTTTCGGAGGTTCTCCCGAACCATCAGCCGACCTCGTCTCCTGCTGGCAACGAGGTAACAGAGGGAGGTTGGGTGTCCGCGTCTGCCAGCTGCTCAGCAAGGGTTGGACCGTGGCCCACTTCATCGAGTGGAACGGTCACAAAGGAGGCCATCGAGGTAGGGAGGGCGGCAGTTCGAAATGAGCCTCCGACTCCTGTAGTACATGGGTTGTGGGGAGCTTTGGAGGTCCGCAGCTGCATGAGGCTCTTCTGCTTTTACAGGGAAGCTGCGAGCCAGAAAGCGGGTTACAGGGTCGATGTAACCCGCTTTTCACCCCTACAGTCGCAAATCCCCTTGCAAACTATTCTCATCAACGCAGGCCTTCTATGCACGGACGCGCAGCATAGGTCCCAAGGCTTTCAGTCATTCTGGCCGTCTCGGTTGTACCCCCGAGCTGTGGCTAAAAGGAAACCTCGGCAGCAACAGGGTCTCTCCCCGTTCCATAACAGTTCCGAAAGGAGCAGCACATGAACACCCTTCGCCTGATTACGTTGTTTGTTTTGCCTTTGCTGAGCAATCTGCTCTCGCCGATACCGCAGGCGGATTCAAGGGATCCGGAGGGGGGTGCCAGCTTTTCACTTCGGAGCGTGCACGGAACCTTCGCGGCTGTAGGAATCTACGGCGCAAACGTTGCTCGCGCACTGGGGACTGAAACCTTCGACGGAGACGGCAAGCTCACAGGCGCAGCCATCGTCAATCAACCTGGCCCCAACGGCGGCCGGTTGGTAACTCATATCGGCCTGAATGGTACTTACAGCGTGAACGCTGATGGAAGCGGGAAGATGTTCCTGACAGTCACCCTGCCCGATGGCACTAGCGCCCACGTGGTTGAGGATTACCTAATGACCAAGACCAAAGTCGTACATGGCGACGTGCTAGCCATTGAAATGACCGACGCCCAGGAGCAGCCAAGCGCTGCCATCGAAGACCGAAGCCTCGTCATCCATAACTACACTTTGCGCGAAGATTCGGCGAAGCGATAGTACGAGCGCCTCCTGAGATCTCAGGATTGCGCCATTGTGGCTCAAACACAGGAGGGTCGGTCACTTTGACCGCTAAGCATCGCCGGACCTAAGCTTCATGCTGCTCGGATCCGGTCTGCTCGGCTTGCGGGGTGGTCAGGCCGAGTTTCATTCAATGAGACGAAGATGCCGGGCATGCTGCCGACGCCTGATCCAGCGATAGAACGAGGCCAGATGACATGCGGAATGAACCAGCGCGTTAGTTCTAAAGAGAGGATGATTCTCCTATGGACCTGAGCAAACTTTGGGAAGAACACACGCGTGACGAATTCGTCACACGCGATGTGGAAGGCACGCTTAGAACGATGGTCGACGATGCCTACGTAAATCACATTCCGGTCATGACCGGAGGTTATGGGAAGGAAGAACTCCGGCGTTTTTACTCGGAGGATTTTATTTCCAGTATGCCGCCCGACACCACATTGACACCCATCTCGAGAACCGTCGGAGAGGATCAGCTGGTGGACGAGATGATCTTCTCCTTCACCCACACGCAGGAGATGCCCTGGATGTTGCCGGGAGTGGCTCCTACGCACCTCCGGGTGGAGGTCGCGCTTGTAGCAATCGTGCGTTTTCGCGACGGAAAGCTTGCTCACGAACATATCTACTGGGATCAGGCCTCCGTGCTGAAACAGATCGGGCTGTTGACTGACGACATGCTCCCCGTTTTGGGAGCCGAAGCCGCAGCCAAGATCAGGCCCAGCGGTCCGGGTATTTCCGACTCTGCTTAGAAGAATCGAAGAAAGGTGCAGAAACGCAAGCAGCGCATGAGGTATGGAAGCAGTCTTCTGGAGGTTGGGAGATTCGCGTTATGGAATCTAACCTTTCAGGGTTTTGACTTCCCGCAGCATGGCATCGCGCAGTACACGGCAATACCGTGTCCCAGTTCAGGTGGACAAAGGCGGCAAGACCTGTATACCGTTCGCCTCCCCAACGAACGGCCCTCCATCGGCATCATCCTGTGCTAGCTCACGGACCGAGTCATAGTCGAATACGCCCTCAAGTAC
The DNA here is from genome assembly GCA_963752655.1 of uncultured Acidobacteriaceae bacterium. GTDB lineage: Bacteria > Acidobacteriota > Terriglobia > Terriglobales > Acidobacteriaceae > Edaphobacter. The sequence goes on along the minus strand of CAVVZK010000001.1, from coordinate 164,356 downwards.
GCGAATCTGCCTTCTATATCGTCACACCGGACGTGCCAAACCGTTTCAGGGTTAGTTGCCAAGCCCCGACCAGATCGCATCTCTGCTGGCAGAGCATCGACTAAAGGACGGAATTGAATCCGTCTCTCTTGAAAACTCGCACGGCTGTGCGGGTTTTCGAGAAGCGCATCCACCGTGGTGCGAGGCGCGCTTCAGCGTGTACAAATCCCGCCCTGCGGTCCGCAAGTGGTGAACGCCGGTTGTCCTTCCGCTCGAAAGGAAGCATGGGTGGGACCAATCGGTCCCGCCCGCCCTAGCCCGGGACTACTCGTCGCCGCCTCCGTCTGCGGCATGGTCAGCGGCTTCGAGCCTCGAGAGCCGCTTCATGCTGATGGCATGGATCGCGGCGATCCGGTACTTGAAGCTTGCACCCTCGACGTCTTCTGTGACCTCGGGATACCGTAGTGTCCCTTCAAGGGTGATGAGCTGCCCTTTCTGGAGAATCCTGGCCAACTTCAAGAGATTGCTCCAGGCGTAGACGCAATGCCATTCGGTGCGGGTCTCGTACTCGCCCTTGTCGTTCTTCCAGCTCTCCTGGGTTGCGAGGTTAAGGACAACATACTCGCGGTTGTTCTGGGCTGTCTTTGCGTCGGCATGCTGTCCGAGGCGGCCGATGAGAGTGGTTTTGTAAACATGGTGGCTCCGTTTCCTTCTGGCTTGTCCGCTGTCTGCGGTACTTGCTTGCCCAGAGGGTGTGCCGTCGCGACCCACTCCCTCGACAACTGGACGGGATCTGCGGAAGGGGACCACAGCTTGCCTGGGGGCAGGAGTCCGCACCTCGGAGAGGCTCGAAGCGGATCACAGGAAGGAGAGCGTGCGTCCGAAGGGCGGGGATGCTTTGAGCGCGGCACACTGAACGCAGAGAGAGACGCAAACTGGAAGGGAGCCTCCTGTTCAACGAAATCACTCATTGGCGTGAGTTATAGAGAGAATGGCAAGTCAGAGTCGCGAGCTGTCCAGTTGACAAGGCTAATCGCGCGTGAAGGCTCTACTGCTCGACCTATCTCTTGATCTTCTCGATGGTCCTCCGGATGTAGGCGGCTCGCTTTCTACGCTGGGATCACAAGGGCATTATAGATTCCGTCCTAGGTCATGCCATCGGCAAAGAGGGCGATGAAGAAGGCGATGTCTGGGGCGGCGGGTCGGTCTCGGTTCTTGGCTGAGGTACGGAAGCGCTCAAGAGCAAGCGTTAAGGGATTTCCGACTTGCTGGGATCGTTTGGCTCCTAGAAGCTAAAGCCAATGCCGAGATTCAGGACGCGGTTGGCGGAGCCTCGCTGGAAAAAGTGTTGAGAGCATTGGACCGGCCGAACAGCGCCGATCCTAGAATGCCAATCGGCGGAGCCGGATTCGTGTGGTTCAGGATATTGTGGCCTCGACGTTGAAGGAGATCGCACCCAGGGCATCTGGCCTTCAAACGCGGCACCCTTTCGCAGCACATCACCGCGCGCACGCCACCCACGTTTCTTGTCAGCATGAGAACGACGGCTCGACAGCATGTGGGATACCCTGGGCTATCATGCGGCTCTGGTCAAAACGAAGGTATCTGTAGAGTTCCACTCCTACGCCGAAGGCTTGCTGCGTTCGGGCTGCATCCGACGAAATACCCTGCGACTCGCTGGCCGCAACTGGTAGATGTCTCGCTATGTTCCATCGGCATGATCTCGGATCATTGTCATGGTGTGGTGTTTCGAGCAGTCCACCATCACTCGTGCAAAAGCAATGATGACGCTGTGGTTTGTAACCGTCCTGCTGCTTTTGTCCGGATATCTGCTTGCTCAGACAAGCGACTGTGCACAGCCCGGCATCTATCAGCCTGTACAGCTATAATTCTTCGATTTGCAGATCTTCTTCGACGAGAAACCTGCAGCGGCGAGCCAGTTGCGGTGCTACACAGGCGAAAGGCTGATGCGTACCACGATCGCTGATTAGGAAGGCAGGGTTCATCTAAGCTACTTACCTACAGGGCCAACATCGAGCAGTGATCTCCCGTGAAAGAACGACGGACGGCGGTCATGTTCTGCCGGCCGAAGCCGCCGGTCGCTTGGCTTCGTTGATGTCGCATTGCATCCGCATCTCAACCACGAGCGATTCCCGGAGAACTCGCTGCGTAACCTAGAAAGATGGGCTGCCACACCTTCCGTACCCCAGTACGCGATTGACGCCTAGACCGCATTGACGGTAGCCGACGACAAGAAGGACGTCGTCTCAGAACGGTGTTGAAAATACCTAGTGCGTAGACGTCTCACGGCGAGAGTCAGTCTGGCGACCGAATAGTCTAGTGCGCGTCCAATAAGTTCCGTTTGTCCAGTCAATCCGATCTGCATCGGGTGTGACCGTTGCGCCGATGGTGGTTCCATTCCAGTTACTGGACAATTGCCGTTTGCGGGTCACTTGGCCAGTCGCCGTGGCTCCAGACTCGTTTGTCAGTTGCAGGGATTTTCCGTTCTGCTGAATGGAGCAACTCTGAGAGCGGTTGCCCTGTGCATACCAGGTACCGGTGAGGTTTAGCTTGTAGTGTGCCCTTCCCCTGCCCGTATTGCAACGAGTCCAGTAGGTGCCATTTGACCAGTTGATCTGGCTGGCGTCGCCACTGAGCGTTCCTGATACGAATTGCCAACCCGGCGCGATAATGCCACTCTTGCCTTGAAGTTGCCCGGGCGATGTGTCCCCGGTCTCGTTGGTAAGCGTGAGAAACGCTCCATTGCTAGCGATGGAGGCGTGTTTATTGGCGTCCCCCTGAGCGCACCATGCCCCGGTAAAGGCGCTGGCTTCCTGGCCTGAGGAGAACTGAGCGTGCGCGGTGAGACTTCCGATCGCTAAACCGACGTCGCACGCGGCAAGCACCAAGAGCCGACTCGAGTGTCTCACACTATATTCCTCAACGAATTGTAGAACAGCAGAATAGGAAAGCGAAAGAGTGAACTATGCAGAGAGGCTAGACAATCGCAGCGAAAGCATCTTGCAAGACCTTCGCGCTATGGCCCAAATCCGTTCCTTGTACAGAACGGTCTCCTCAGTTGAAAGGCCTCGGCCATGGGGTATCGCTCGCCGGTGTGGCTTACAGGCGCACGAGCGAAAATAACGGCTCTGTTGCTTTAAGTCGCTGGAGCACAGTTCGCTCCTTTTTGGGCGAGTGATCAGGCGGCAACCTGGAAGAGTTGGTTCACAAAGCGGATCTCATTACGGACGCCTGGCTTGCACGTGAGGCAGTGTCCGCGCCTGATCATTCGCATGATCTCGAAGCCTTTCATTGTGGCCGTCGCAGTCTTCATGGTTTGGAACCCTCGCATTGGCTTGATGACCTGCTTCAACGCCCCATGGTCCGCCTCGATGATGTTGTTCAAGTACTTCGAGGTTCGGTGTCTCGTATCGTTTGACAGCTGGCCGTTATGCTTGAGACGTTCGATCGCGTCCGGGTAGGAACGGAGCTTAACGGTGGTGATCGACATCGGCGGCCAGTTCCGCATGGTTGTCACGGCCTTGCTCAGAAAGCGATGCGCAGCGTGGGTGTTTCGCCGCTCCGAGAGCATCAAGTCGATCAATTTGCCGTACTTGTCTACTGCACGGAACAGGTACTTCCATCGGCGACCTACCTTGACGTAGGTCTCATCTCCTCGCCAGGAAGTCGAGCCGTAGCCCTGGTAAGCCCGCACTCGTTTCTCAAGCTCGGGCGCGTAGCGGTGGACCCAGCGCATGATCGTGGACGGATCCACCTCTACCCCGCGTTCCTGCATCATCTGGGTCAGGTCTCGGTATGAGATCCCGTCCTTGCAGTACCACCGAATGCAGACCAGGATGATCTCAACGGGAAAACGACGGCGTCTGAACATGAACCATCGTAGGCCCCCACACTCCCAGAGCCCGGTTAACGCAACAGTGCCATAATTACCTTCCGGCGCAGGTTAGTAATCGGCTTTGCGACTTCGCTTCCAGATGAGGAGAAGGGTGTCTTGCATCACCCCCATTGCGGATCGCTTCCGATTAGACCGTTAGTCGGGAGGGAAGCGAGGATTACTGCACATGAGATGAACTCATTGAGGTGTTCCCACTCTGGAACCAACTCATCTAGCCTCAGAATGGCCTCTTGACTGCCCTCCGGTCAGTGGAAGGTATGGAGTCGCTTCCTACGAAGGTCCTGCAAGGGCTACTGGCTCATCGATACCAGTGGGCTCAGAATCTATAGGGGATTTCGCATCTGTAATCTTCTTCAAAGCCTGGAGGTACAACGACGCCTGTGCGTAAAGCTGGACCATAAGTACGGCTGAGACAAGTGGAACCATCGCGCCCCACATTGACAGGCGATGGAACAAAATCCAGTTTGAGGTGATCGACAGAAGCGGTATTAGGATCAACGAGAGAACAAACGCGGCACGCAGCTTGAGCCAGTGGTAAACGACGACGGTGGCCAGGCCGCCGAGAACAAGCAGGAGCCCGGTTAACGATCGGCTGGCCGGAGCGATGGATGTACCATCAAGCTCCGCCTGTACTTCCTGCGCAACGATCTCGCAACCGGAAAGAGGCCCAGAGGGGGTGGCATAACGGTCCCTTGATGCCCAATACGTACCTCCGATCACAACGACTTTATTATTGAACATCTGCAAAGCGTGCCAAGATGTGAACTTCGCATCACTAATCACATCACGTGCCTTGAACGCTTTTCGGAAGTCATATCGGAAGTCCAAATACCTCTCGTTTTCCCTTGGGGTGTCTTCGGAGACCGGGCTGTTGCCCCTCAAGAGCGTCGCGAGTGCATAGCCCGGAGATGCCGTCACACTGCCGTCCGTGCGTCTGTAGAGTCGTCGGTATCCCCTAACAATGCCTCGATCATCAATGGGAACAAGCGCAATAGCTGACACTGACCCGCTTGGTAACACCCTTCCTCCGAGAGGAGGTCTCACGGTATAAGACCCTTTGTCGTTGCGCATGCCGACCATGCCCCATACGGTAGGTATGGCGGGAACTTTCATGGTTGCGAACCGGGAGTCGCTCGTCTCGACATCAACGACAATAGCCTTGGCTCCGCCAGTCGCGACTGCCTCAAGCAGCTTGGAAAAGATCTCGGGATTGAGCGGGCTGGTGTCAGCAAAGAGATTCAGATACGCATCGTCGTCGATCACCAGCAGCGAAACTATATCTGACGGGAAGTGTTGTTGAACTGCAACCGCAGCGTCCAAGGACTCGGCTGCAAACTTGCCAGGCAATCCCCGGCTTTGAAAGAGGACGACGAGCACAGCGATGGCTAGAAGAGCGAGCTTCGATCTCGAAAGAGCACTGACCCATCCCGTTTTTTGTTTCTCGATGATAGTTAGCAGGTGAGGAAGTTCACGATCAGCGATATCGTCAATGCTCATATTGATTTTCCCATTGCGAGAAGAACCGCACGCAAGAGGGTATCCTCGTCAGATCGTGCATTGACGCCCTGCCAAGTGTCCGCCTCATTCCTAACCGTGTCGAATGCTTGCTTGACGGACTCGTACTGGGGCGCGTTTACAAGCAACAGAACTAAGTTCGCACGCAGATTCCCGTCTGCGTCGCTCACGTCGATTCTGTAGAGGCCCGGTGCAGGAACCTGGATCAGAGGTCGCCACCCTCCTTCGCTATCTACACTGGCCTGAGTTCTAAATGCGGGCTGATTGTTATCAAGATTAGAAGCCTCGATTTTGTAGGTTCCTAAGGGCAAGACCGGTACCCTGCCGTTCAGGGAGAGACCCTTTCCCCTGTCGAACTTGACCACATCTTCGTGTGTCGAGACTACATACATGCCCCGACTGATGGTCGTAGGCTCGGTGTTCAGAACTGCGAGCGGGGTTCCGAGCAGCAAATTCAACGCTGCTTTGAACAATGACGTACCCTGGCTGGCAGTCGAAGTTGGTGCATTCACGATGTACGGGCTGGCACAGGGGTTCTTCGAAGAGTTCTCGCAGGAGATCCGGGTTCGGGAGCCGTCGTTATAGTTCACTATAGTGAGCGAATTTGCGTAGCTGTACGAGGCCGTCGAGAGCTTGTCTCCAGCATAGAGCTTCTGTCCCAATCTAACGGGATCTTGCTGGCCGTAGAGTTGCCAGTTGCCGGTAAAGTCTAAGACCCCGGCTACCGGTTGTGCTTGTTGGCTTTTCAGCGAGGTCACTGAGACTACGACCGGCCAAAGCAGCGTTACCATGCAGATAGGTTTCAAACGATGCATGACAGGACCACCGATCGATAAATCACGACGGATGCGTCAATGAGTATGTGAATATCGTCTCCGAAGACTTGCACCCAGCTTGAACTTAGAAGGAATAGGACACTCCGACCAGAGGCGACGGTTTCGCATGCAGGCCGGCGACATTGAGCCTGAACAAACCGTTTCCAGTAACGATCAGGTTACGAAATAGGTTGACCTTGATACCTGCGGAGATATTTGCGAGGGTGATGTTGGCTGAGTAGGTAGTGAGATCGGGCTGAGAGGGGATCGAATAATAGGTACTAACACCCGGATTACGGAACACCGGGTTGAGATCTTTATACCCGGGGTAGGGTATGGTGCGTACACGAGTCGCATTGAAGAGCGTCTGCCCCAGATAATCGACTGACGCGCCGAAGCGGTGGTGAATGGTGGCATCCACACCTGCGGCATAGCTGAGGATATCGGGGAGATGGGATTTCGAGATAGAAGCGTTGATTCCGTTCGGAGCGGAAAAGCCGGTGACGTCCCCAGCCAGCACCGACTGACCATTGCCCTGTACGCTATGGTCGCGTGTGGGGAGAGAACTCCGAGGTTCGCGCTATATGTTCCGAACGGACGGATGCCCACGTTCCAGCACCCAAAAAGTTCATAGCATCTCCCGTTGGCAGCCGAACATCTACGGCAACCGAGAACGACGTTTTCTCGCCGTGAAATACGCGCATGTTGCGGCGTAAAGTGATGTCGCCAAGCCCTGTGGCAGTCTCGGAATTTGAGAACGTCTGAGTCAGGCACGCGGTCGGATCTGTTGTGTTGACGAACGTGTGCTCCAGGCCACACACTGGGTCGCCGGGAAGCGTGGGAACGTTATAGATCGTCGCTGCAGAAGTAAGCCCCATTCTGACACTGGGGACCGGAACCGCAACCGAAACGTCGAAGTTTTCGGCTACGCCGTAGGTGGCTACGAATGTGACCTGGTTGAATGTTAGATTCAGCTGGTTCCTGGTCGCGATAATGCTATTTGTGTACCTAAATTGATTGTTGGACAGGCAATCATCGGCAGTTCCCATGTCGGAGGCCGTTCCGGGGAACGTGCACGCAACTACCTCGTGTTTGAACACCGCCGGGATCGAGCCGAGACTAATGCCGTCTAATTTGTCAAATTCGAAGCGCTGATAGCTCAAACCCAGAAACATACGGCTTCTGCCTAGAGTGTCTGCGCGGTCGGTCAGGATAGGTCCAAGGTTCTGCGTAGCGGACACGACCGCGCCGCCTGAAAACACAAGCCCGGCAACTGGCGCGGTGAGAGGCAGTTCATTGAGTTGTGTCCCGATCGCTTCGTTGACTGGTGTGAAGCTGCGGATTGCGGAAGCCTGGAAGTGAACCTCATGGGTTGTTGTCGCGGTCAGCGGGCCACCATTGTCAGTACCGACAAGTCCGCCGGGACCGTATACCTGGGGTATCAAACAAATCAAGGCGCTAGATGTCGACGGGATATTGCCCGTAAGGATCTGGGTTGGGCAGGGGCTTACACTTTGGGCGTAACCAGATAAGGACGAAGCACCATAGACAAGGGTGCCGTACAAGAGCGCACGTCGCATTTGCAACATAGAACCTCCGGTGTGACTCGCTAATTCACCGCGCCGATCTGCCAAGTTGCTTCACCGCGTTGGTCTGGGGCCCGTTTCAGCGTCATCGTTACCTGGGGGTTTACCAATGTTTGAGTGCGTCCGTTGATTGTGAAGCTTAGCTCCTGCGAAAATCTGACAGTCGCTTTGTCGTTTGCGATTACCGGCGTTCCCGACATTTTGTAGTTCATTCGCACGTTGGTGGCATGGCCGAAAAAGTCTGTGTTTTCCTTGCGCGCCCGTCCGGAGATGCCGGGCCATAGGCGGACCAATGCCGCCATGTCTCTGTTCTCGAATGCGGTCTGATATCTCGAGAAAATTTCCTTTGCGCCGGCGACAGCGTCATCCTGCGTAGTGTTGCGACGGATTTCGCCAATCACCTCCGCGGGGATCACTGGCCCGTGGTAGCGCGAAAAGAAGAAATCGCCGCCGTCGTCACCGGAATTCTGAATATAGCTGTACCTTGGCAGTTGATCGGACCGTCCTCCGACTCTGTGCTGAATGCTGAAGAAGATGTCTGCGGCGCCGAACTGCTCCCCATCCATCTCGCGCAACGTTTGTAGAAGTATGGACGCAAAAATTGAGTGACCTTCACCTCCTCCGTCCGCGACGGGTTCATCTCCGCCGCTGGCAAGCAGGTCACGCGATTTGCGTTGAATCAGCTTGGAGAGAAACGCATCACGTTCAGCGGAACCGCGCAAGACGTTGATTTCGCGGTCATTGGTGAGATCTCCTGAGAAGCAACTGTCGGAGATGATAAGGATGTGTCTGGCGGGAATGGCGCTTATGTTTTCGCTCAGGTCACTCGCGCTGATCCAATTCGCATTACTATCGTCCTGCGCGTCGACCGGGATCCAATAGGCCCGCTTAGTGACCGGGTCCTTGTGACCATGGCCTGCGTAGTACAGGAGGAAGCTCGAATTCTCGGGGAAAGTGCGATAGCTCCAAATTGAGTTCATTATGTCTGCCCGTGTTGCATCGTGCAGTACGCGGGTTTGAAAGCCGTATTTGTCGCGCAGAAGGTCCGCAACCGCCTCCCGCATCCTGCAAAGGGGTTTCCAGTTTCCGGACGCGTGTGTAGTTGCTGTTTCCAATCACGAGCGCGTAATACGGGCCCATTGCTTCGGAGGGCGCCTGAAAAGTTGTCGAGTCTTTCAGGTTGTGTTGCGGCGTACTCTGACAGCTAACCGCGGGGATGGACGCGGTATTCTGCGTTCCCCAAAGGGCAATCCATAGCAGCGCGCCTTTGCCGGATCTAGCCACCTGATTCTGCCTCGACTCTGATGACTCACTGGTTCAGAACGCCTCGGGCCTTGTCGTTGAGGAAGCAGTATATCTGAAAATCGACACGATACACTCAACGCAAGAAGGTGTCAAGGACGGTTGGTGCTGGGTGTTGCTGTTACACACCGAAGTTTGAGCCTTTCGTTCGCCGGGCTGCGTCCCCGCAGCGTGGGTGAACGCCTGATTCGCCTTGATTGCGAACTCGAACCCCGGGTTCTCGAGCGCGTCGCACCAACGTTCTGCGATCTTCGGCTCGAACTGCCGGCAAAACGTGGCGTTGATCTCACAGGTGTCGAAGTACCGTGAGAGATAGGTCAGTTCTGGAACAGGTCCACCGAGATCCTTCTTCACGGACTTCGGATAGACCACACCTTTCCAGTCCGGGTAGGAGTACCCGGATGTTCCGATAAACAGTTCTGTGCTCTTTGAAGCCGGGTACTCATTACCATCTCTGATGCTCACGTACGGGCAGGGGCCGAGTGGTCGCAATTCGAATTGCTCAGCTTCAGACCTGACATGCCAGGGCCGTCTCCACTTGACGGGCTCCGAAAAGCGGGGCTGCGCCTCCGATCAAGCGCATAAGGTAGTGCTAAGCCTACTCGTCGGCCCTTACAAATCGCCAATCTCGGGACTTCTCATAAGGGTCTCGCGAAAGCAGAAGACCCTTATTGTCCCTCTGTGTTCTTTCGTCGGCGACGTGCCGTTTGCGATTGCGTGATCTCTGAGCGGCAGGGCGCGTTGACTGGGCGCGATCGGTTTTTTCGACCAGTTCCGTACTCGACGGTTGACCAGCGTCTCGGCCGCCACGAAAGTAGAGACTTACAGATGTTTGCGACAGTGATGTCTCTATTCAGAGGCTGAGTCCAATGCCGTAAGCCTGACCTTGCTGTTGAGCTGGCCCTGCTGGGCTTGGCTGATCTGGTTATCCTTCGGTGAAGCAGTCTCCTGTCGGGTCCCCGCGCCTATTAGAGCTGTCAGGTTCTAAGGAGGCTTGCAGGAGGATGAGCGAGCGCGAGGTTCGGCGTGTTGAAGTTCTGAACGAAGTGCCAGTCAGGCAGACGTACGGTGGCCGCTGCGGCTTCTGTTTTCCCTAAGGTTGAAAGCATCGCGAAAGGCGCGCGGTGTCTTGCCCTTCAACGCCTTAAATTGTCGATTGAAATTTGCAAGATTGCCGTATCCAACTTCGTCGGCGATCAATGCAATAGGCTTTGTGCTGTTAACCAATGAAGCGCATGCGTTCCCAATCCTCAGCTGTGAGACATAGTCGCTTGTTGTCATGCCTGTCTGGATTCTGAACAATCGATGGAGGGAGCTGGGGCTGAGAGCCGCAACCTTTGCAAGCATTGCAACGGAATTCGGTTTCCGATAGTTGCCATGCAGATACGTCAGAACTTTCCCAATGCGCTCCTCCGTCACGGAGGCCGGTGCCGGTGTCAAAGATGAGGTAAGTGGCCTCGCCTGCTTGTCCGTGGAAAGCAGCAGCAGCAGCTGAAGAAGGGCGGGCAGTCGATCTTCCGCAGTCTGCGTCAACATGGCGCAGATCCTTTCCCTTGCTCTGCATCTCACGTCTACGGAAAACTCAAGCGCTCGGGTTGAACTCTCGAGCAGCGTCTGGACAGACCGCAATTCGATGTGCGATCGGATCAGGTTTTGGACGAACGCCTCGCTGAACCAAAGTACCAGCGCCTGGTGGGTTTCGCCTGCGCCCGCACTCTCGCTAGAACACCAGGTGTGCGGAATCGTGGGTCCGATCAGAACCAGGTCGCCATCCTCATAAGCGGACATGCTGTCCCCAATAAACCGTTGTCCGCGGCTGTTCAGCGTGAGGGTCAACTCGTACTCGTGGTTATAGTGCCATTCAAACGGAATGGCTGGAAGACGCCGATCAAATAAAGTCCAGGATCCTTCTTGCGAAGCCGCGATATGTTCGAGGTAAGGCCGCATAAGCTTCCCTAAGTGGTGGCATTCTACCTGTCTCCATCATCTCCATGCGATTTCGGTACCAGTTTTTGGAATCCTGAGCAAACAAATCCGGGCCGCAAGTGCCTATCGTTCTCCTGTGCGCAAAGAGCGCTGAGGAGACGTTATGAATCAAGCAGCAGCAGCAATCGAAGAAGCGGTAGCGGGCAAGCCAGGCGACAACAAACTCACTCCCACCATCGTGCGGGAGCCGCTTCACCTTATCCGGAAGAAGCTTCCTTTGCGTGTGCTCTCGCCTGAGGACTCCAAGCATTGGCAGACCTTCGGTTTTGTCGTGGTGAAGCAGGCTGTACCTGCGGAAAATGTCGAGGCGCTCAAGAAGCTTCTCTGGGAGTTCCAAGAGATGAACCCCAACGATATGTCTACGTGGAACGCCGCGCAGCTGCGCAATCACGCCATGAAGGAGTTGAACAACAGCGGCATGGTCGAGATCTACAATCACCAGGCGCTTTGGGACAACCGTCAGACTGAACGGCTCTACAACGCCTTCGTCGACATCTGGGACGACGAACATCTCTGGGTGACTATCGACCGCGCCAATCTCAACACCCCGAACCGCAGCGGGCGCGCGTTCGCGGGTTTCATCCACACCGATGTCGACACTACGCTCGAGCCGCTGCCCGTCAACGTTCAGGGTGTACTCTCGCTGGTCGATGTCGACGGTGAGACTGGCGGCTTCCAGTGCGTACCGGAGCTGTTCCACCACTTCGAAGAGTGGAAGCAGCGGCAGCCTGCCGATCGCGATGGCTTCCGCCCCAATGTCGACGGTTTCGAGGTCTACCCCGTCCCCATGAAGGCCGGGGATCTGATGATCTTCAACAGCCTTCTTGCCCACGGCATTCGGCCCAACACCTCGGAAAACAAGGTGCGCATGGCGCAGTACATTTCGATGACCCCGGCAGCGGCGGACAATGAGGAGCTGCGAACGCGCCGTGTGGAATCGTGGCAGGAACGCCGCGCCCCGGAGGGCTTCGCGTTCCCCGGCGATCCACGCGAGTGGGAACGCACAAGGTACGAGACTGCAGTTCTCACCCCGCTCGGCCGCAAACTGCTGGGCGCCGATCCCTGGGACTAGTTGCTGGCAAGCGTTCGTGGCGGAAGCGGTCTCGCTTCCGCCCACGAACAAAAGACGTCCTTCCCTCAGCGAAGAAAAGGAGCACCAGATGCAACCACTCAGCGCCATCCATCCCGCCGGGCTTCAACCCACGTCCTTCCTGCAGGTCGAGTCTCGCCCCTGTGCCAACGCAGCCTGCATTAGGCGCGACGCCTGTAGACGCGCCGCCGTCCATGCAGCCGTCGCGCCCTGTGCGGCAGAGGTCACGATGTACTCGGTTGCCGCTGAGTCTAGCTCCGCCACTCTCCGATGGGAACCCGTTTGAGGCCGACCCTGAACAGCATCTCGGAAGATCGGGAATACGGAAACGCACCCGCAGAGACTGACGTCCGCGCCATGGCCGTAGCCATCGCGCTGTTCTCTATGTCGGCTTTCTGACCTGTCTAAATGATGTCAACATCCCTCATCTGAAGAGCATCTTTGATGCTCTCCTATGCCGAGGCAATGCTCGTTCAATTCTCCTCTTTTCTTCGTATTTCGTCTTTAGTTCTCCGGGTGCAAAGCTAGTGGATAGGCTCGGCTACAAGCGGGCGATGGTCAGCGGGCTGCTGACCAGGGGCTTGGCGCCATTGGCTTTTTACCCGCAGCCGCGTTAGCCAGTTTTCCCGTTTTTCTTTGCGCGCTAGTGGTGCTGGCAGCGGGCATGACCACGGTGCAAGTCGCTGCGAATCCCTACGTCACGATCATTGGGCCGCCGCGCACGCCTCAAGTCGACTCAACCTTGCGCAAGCATTCAATTCGGTCGGCACCTTCATCGCGCCATTCATTGGGGCCATGTTCATCCTGAAAGGTGCTAAGCCCGCGTCGCCTGCAGCCCTGCACACAATGTCAGAGGCATCACGGCAGGTCTATCGTGTCACCGAGGCAGGCTCGGGTCGTCTTCCGTACATCGCCATGGCGGTTGTACTCCTCGTTCTGGCAACCGGCCTCGCGTCCATCAAGTTAAAGCCGCAGCAATCAGCCCTCGATCAGACCCGCGACTTCCGTCCCGGAGCCTACGGCGCAGTTCCCTCGCAGCAGAGCGTCTGGCGGCAGCCTTGGCTGGTTGGCGGTGCGCTCGGCATCTTCGTCTACGTCGGCGCGGAGGTCGCGATCGGCAGCCTTCTCATCAGCTTTATGGAGCTGCCGGCGATCGCCGGTCTTACTGAGGCACGAGCAGCTAGCTACCTGATGATCTATTGGGGAGGCGCGATGCTTGGTCGATTTATAGGATCTGTGATCCTAACCCGCATCCCCACCGGACCGATTCTTGCGGTTGCCGCGATGTCTTCGATCGTTTGCATTGTGACCGCAGTCAGCGCTCACGGGCGCCTCGCGATGTACGCTCTTCTAGCTGTCGGCCTCTGCAACTCCATTATGTTTCCTTCGATTTTTGCTCTCGGGATTGAGGGTCTCGGACCACTGACGAGTAAGGGTTCCAGCCTCATGATCGCGGCTATCGTTGGCGGAGCGATCATCCCACTGGCCACCGGTAAGCTAGCCGATGCAATTGGTCTGCAACTGGCCTTCCTGCTTCCAGTTCTCTGCTACGTGTACATTGCGGGTCTTGGCATCGCAAATGGACGTTTATCGCGGTCAAGACAGCCCTCATAACCAGAGGTTGCAATGTAGGTAAGTAATGCCAGCCCATACATCAGCCCCATCTACACAACCCTATGCCTACCGGCGGCGAAGGCATGGATTGCAACAAACCCGATGCCCAACGACTTATGGAAGAGCATCCTCTCCATGGGCCAGATGCTCGGCGAAGAAGTCCTCGCCGTTGGCCGCAGATCCCCCAAACCAGTCCGCGACATCCGCCTTCTGGGGAAAGACAACAACGTCACCTGCCCCGGCCGCACCCGCACCAACGAGGGCCGCGGCGGCGTCACCGGAACCTACACCGATGGCCCCGCCGTTGACCTCAAGCTCGGCTTCCTCACGGTTGACAATGTCGCCCTCGGCACCGTCGATGGGAAGGTCTGCAACGAGATCGCCCAGCGCCTCAAACGGGGGCGCCCTATAAAGACACTATCGGGATAATCCAGAAAGCCGACCATTCCGGCCGAGTGATAGCTGGTCAGGCGTCCCAGATAGGCTATGGATCAGGCTTGTCTCAGAAGCTCTTTACGAGTAGTCCTTCTTTTATAAAGGAATCAATCACCGCGGCGTCGTGACCCGGCATCATGTGGATTTCGGGATGGGCAACATGAAGCTCATTGAGCCCCGCCAACTCCTCCCGGACCTGAACGCGGTTCTCGCCAGCAACGTACACAACCAACCGCGCCTTTTCCCTCTGGATTTCGACGTTCCGCATACTCCATGCGACATCTCCAAGGAATAGGAACTCCACGCCATCCGCGCGGCGAACATAAATCATTTGGCTGCCCGGAGTGTGGCCCGGCGACTTGATCAGCACGACTCCTGGCGCCAGTGCCCGGCATCGCTCATATTCAAGCGACTGATAGCCGTCAAACAGATTGGATGGCAAACGCAGAGGTGCGAAGGAATCCACACCGAGGTTGGGCTTCAGCTCGTCGACCTGTTCTCGCGTGAGCTGCATTACAGCGAGCAGTTTCTTCAGGTCGGGTTGCGCCAGAAGCCCCCCGATGTGGTCCGGATGCTCATGTGTAACGACGATCATGGTGGCGCGCGCCAGCGCGCCACTCATGCGTGAGTACGCAGCGCTGTCGAAGGACGTAGCGCTCATGGACTTGGCCATGTCCGCGTTAAGCGCTGTCTCTAGAACAGCAACGTGGTTTTTGTAGACCAGTTCGTACGAAGACACCGGCAAATCGATGGGATGCCAGCTGTCCCCCGCAACAACAAAGACTGCGGGCGCAGAAAGATGCGCCACCGCTTCTTGGCGAATGAGCAGCGGCTTCTCACCGGCCTCCGCGTCCGCAAGCCTTCTCACTTCCGCGATGTCGATGACATATGTTCCTGCGGGAGCCTTATGACTCTCTACAAAGACCCACCAGTAAGCCGGGATACAGGCAACGACGAAGGCCAGAAGGCCATACCCTACCCACTTGAGCCATTTCTTCAACGCAACCTCATTCCGAAGCTCAGTGTTGCCCAAGACGCCTCCCGTCAGGCCACTTGCGTGTTGCATTTTGTTTTGTACGGTACCCTAAACTGAGTGCGTATTGCAAGTGGTAACGCCTATGAAGAAGAAGACCGTAACTGCAAGGACAATTCGTTCGGGATGCCCTATTAATCTGACGCTCGAGGTGCTCGGCGACCGTTGGAGCCTAATCGTCATTCGGGACATCATGTTCGGCAATCGCCGACACTACGGCGATCTGCTCAGGTCGTCCGATGAAAAGATCGCCTCGAACATCCTGGCAAACCGGCTCGTCCGCCTGGTTCACTCCGGCTTGCTGTCGCGAACTGATAACCCAGCCCACAAGCAGAAAGCGATATACAGCCTGACGGAAGCTTCCATTCAGCTTGTCCCTCTATTAGCGCACATGGGTGCATGGGGATGCCGGTTTACTTCCCCGTCTCGCCAACTTTCGATCCGCGCGGAGTTGCTGGAACAAGGCGGTGACAGAATGTGGAAGGCATTCATGACTGAACTCAGAAGCATCCATCTCGGAGCGCCCGCGCCCCGCCGTTCGGTCTTCGCCGAACTTAAAAGTGCCTTTGAATCTGCACTGAGTCGCGATAACGAAGCTTGATCTAAGCGAGGAACATTACGTTGCATGATTTTCGGATACTCCCTACTAAACGCACTTTTCATCACTCGTGGCCTAGGTGAGTGCAAAATCGCCGAGTCACTCCTTGAGCACGTCAGGGGTGGAAACGTGCATTCGCCTGTTCTCGCCATTCGAGCTTTCGCTGCCCAAAACCTGAACGAGGGACGACTCGTACGTTAGGGCTTTGAAGGAGAGGCGCGCCGGACCTTTGTGCACATGGGACGGGTGCTTCGCCCAGGGGGAGGACATCCCACGGAATCGGAGTTTACTGAATCGAGCGCGCGTCCGTTTCGGTCATGATCCGACTACAGCAGAAAGGCTATCTCGCGCGAGTGAAGGAAATGGATTGATGGTCGAGGCTGAGCGTACCGGAATCCGCTGAATCGAAATGCAACTCGGCTTCTGCCTCTGTGGCGAAAAATACATTGTCCGAGGAGGGGTACAGGGGACTGGATCCGTAGTAGGAAAGGCTCGCCTGGAGGTGTCCGGCTTCGAGCGTGATCTCGATGTTTTCGAGCTGCTGCGTCATAAAAGTTACCGTGTACTTGGTGATCGCCGAGAGAGGAACATCAACGGCGGTGCGTTCGGTCGGTTTCCAGGACGACCAGCCGTAAACATGCGAGATGCTCCGCAGGATGTCAGGGTAGAGTGGCCCTCCATTGTCACCGCTGGTCATGATCACTGCACCTTCGCCGTTCTCGTACCCGACGTAAAAAGTGCGGTATCCAGCGTTTCCGCCACTATGAGCAAACGACGGCTCCTCGTCCTGTTTTGCCACGCCAACACCCAGGCCGTAGTTCTCTTTCACCGGCGTGAGCATAACGCGCGTCATCTCCGGTGAGAGGACGTGATTTGCCTGGCCTTTGAGCGAACGCTGCATTTCGATGATCCAGAGCGCGAGATCGGACGGCGTGGTCCATAGGCCGGCTGCTGCCATTTCAGGACAAATGTTCGGACCGCCGGTGATCGGCCTCCCTTGATCGTCCGCCGGTAATGCGACGTCCTTCAACCGAGCCGCAGGCAACGGTTGCTGATAAGTGCTGTGCTTCATACCGACGGGACGCAGCACGAGTGACTGCATGATCCGAGGAAACGGCTCGCCAGCCGCATCGATCATCATCTGCTGAACAATCGTGAAACCACCGCCGGAGTAGGACCAAGCCTTGCCGGGGACAGTAGTGACCCTTATGGCCTCTGTGTTGGCCGGCTTCACTCCGTCCAGCACTTGGACAAGGGTTGGGATCGGAGCAGACGCCGCATATCCTGGAAGCCATGCACATTGGTTCCCGCAGTGTGAGACAGAAGCTCCCGCAAGGTGACTGGCTTCTGTGCCGTGAAGCTGTTCTGTGGCAGGATCCAACTCTTCAACTCCGTGCCTGCTGGGGCGTCAAGCCAAAGCTTGTGTTCCTGAACAAGGTGAAGCGCTGCCATTGAAGCGAGCGACTTGCTGATCGAGGCAGGCTGGAACAAGGTGTCAGGGCCAGCAGGAACGTTTCGTTCGGGATCAATCGTGCCCCACGCATGGGCCCAGCGGATCGTTCCGTCGTGAACCACTGCAATGCTGACGGCGGGAACGTGCCTCTGGCGCATCTCTTCCACAAGCGATCGCAAGGGATGGGGATCCCCCGCAACGATGACCACGGGCAGAAGACCAGCTTCCACCGCGCGGATCTCGGCGTCGATACCTGCGGTTGAGGAAGAAGGCGCTGACACGCTCTGAGCGCCGAGTGGAGTTGCAAGGATTGAGACAGCAATGAGAGTCATGGCACATGAGCGCATGCGCAGCATTAAACACCCCGGGCACGGTCACTCGATCAGATTTTCGGTTTCGGGCGATGCCATCGCGAGTGGAGCCGCCATAGGCCTCTCACTCCGTTACAAGTGGCTCGAGAGGAATCCAGATTTCGACCGGTCCGATGGGTGTGCCGTCTTTCGAAATCCCGGTAAACCGCTCAAATTCAGGCGCGCTTTTCTCTCGACGCCCGGAAGCGGGCAGCCATTGGCTCAGTAGCCATATCCAGGTGTCACGAAGCGAAGCAGGATCCATTACATCGACAACCGCGTACTCTCCCGATTGAAGCGTCAAACGCTCGCCATCAGCCAGATGGTCCGGCCCTTCCTCGACGCCCGTCAGGTAGTGGATCTTGCGGTTGGAAGTGCAGGGCGACGCGCGTAAAAAGCTGAACTATTACCAACCGCAGGATGGCTCAGCCGAAACGCGCGCCACTGCTGCGGGATTCCCTGTGAGGCTTCCGTCTGCGAATCGTAGACGGCCATTGCTCCGATCAGCAAAACTTCGTCAGTCGTACGAAAGACAGGATTTGCGCCATCTGCCATGGCGCTGAGGGTAATACAGGTGAGCGTCGTCGCCTCTCGCCGACTCGGCTTTTCAAGCGGCTGAGCGACAGGGGCATCCAACACGGAGAACTAGGCTTATGAAAGGGATACCGGTTGCTCCCGCATGACCGTCTACCCGGAAGTGACGCCCTGGTCGCTTAACTTCCGACTGGCCGACCACCCGCCCCGAACGCGAACCAGTGCTTCTCAATGAATTCATCAGCCTGGAATCGCCAGATCATCCGCGCAACGAACCAGTTCAAGGCATGGTCGGAACTGATCTGGCTAGCGCCCGGTGCTCCCCTAAACTCAAATCGCTTGTGAGTCGGTATCCTGTCTTCAGCAAGCTGTAAGATTTCGCCGGAGACATTTGCGGAAAGCGCCGGAAATCCCGAAGTCTGTCGGAAGGCCAAAGGATCTGATCAAGAGGTCGGAGATCTTAGACGCTGCCCGAGACTTATTTTTTGCGCATGGGGTGGTGCCCGTGACGTTTGAGGCCATTGCGAAGAAAGCCAATGTGTCGCGGATGACTGTGTACGCCCACTTCGGGGACAAGAAGAACTTATTTCGTGAGGTCATCAAGAGGCAGGCGACGACGCTGGCTGAAGCACTCGCGTTCCCGTCTGAGATCAACCACGATTCTGCTGAACTCAAGGTCGGTTTTCTGAAAGAAGAGCTCACTGCATTTGGAACAGCGTTCGTGAAGTTTCTCAGTCGACCGGACATTAAGGCCTGGAACAGATTGCGGCAGGAGGAGGCAAAAGATTATCCAGACCTGGCAAGAATCTTCTCGCAAGCGGCAAGTGTTGTCTTGGATACGCTGACCTCACGACTGCAGCTCGCTGAGCATCGGGGAGAGCTGAAGGTCTCGGACCCAGCAACTGCGGCACGTCACCTCGTTGGTATGCTTGCCAGCGTCGACGTATGCAACGCAATCGGATTACAAGAGCAGCCAACCGCTGCGATGCTTCAGAAGCATGTCAAGGAATGCGTGAAGACGTTCTTACGGGCGTACTGCGCCGATGAGGCGCGTCGATCCGACGGTCTCGGCCGTCCTTCAGTCGAGGATGGAGGCACGGAGCCGGCATTGCGCCAGGAAGCTTCTTTGGAAGTCAGGTCCGCGCAGCATCGGGGGTAGCTGCTGCACTTTGCCTCCAGAAAGAAAGACTCCGCTTTGTGTGCCGAACTCTTGAGAGAAGCCGCCATCGAAGATCCTCTTTGCTCCCTTGTCCGGAGTAGGGAGGAAACCATAAAAGATGCGCATCCAGAGGGGCGTGCCTTTTCCCTTGGTCAACCCTGTCTGATTTGGGCCCGGGTCAGCGGCTCTCACTAAGATTTTGTCCGCTGCCATCTCCTCGGCGAGCGCAGAGGTAAGTACGTTCAACGCTGCTTTCGAGTTGACGTAAGGACCGTAAAGCTTTTGGAACGTCGCCGGCTTTAGAAGCTCATTCCAGTCAAGCGTCTTTGCGCGTAACGAGAGACCTGCTGAGGTGTTGATGACCATTGCACCACCTGCTGCCCGCAGTGCCGGGCGGAGTTGGTCGATGAGCTGCAGGGGAGCCAGCGAGTTCACCTCGAAATGCAACTCATTGCCGTGTCGTGAGAACTGCAGAGTTTCGGTGAGTACACCCGCGTTGTTGAAGAGGTAATCGATACGCGGGTATGACGCGAGCAGTTGTTCGGTGAGTCGCCTGATATCGCTGTGATCAGCGAGGTCAACCGTATAGGACTCCTTCACCAGTTGCGGAAAGCGCTTGGCCAACTTCGCCGCGAAGGCGCCTGACTTCTTCGGGTCCCGATCCACAAGGACGAGCTCAACTCCGGCCTGACAGATTAGCTCGCAAATGTACGAACCAAGCCCGCCGCTCGCTCCAGTCATCACTGCTAACTTCTGTGCCATGACTTCCCCGTTCAACAAACACCTTGCTCCACCGCAATGACCAAATGCGGCTGGCCGGCCCTATTCTAGACACGCTTGTCCAGTAATGTCTACAGGTTTGTGTTGCCGCGCCAACCATCTCCATCCAATGGTTTGTTGACGACCTGAATGGACGTGAAACTGGCAAATGCGCCGATGGAGCGTCGTTCCAGCTCAACACTTCTGCACCACTCCCGAGTGACGGGCAACTCGGAAGTGACGCTCTGCGCCATCGTGGTTTGCGGGCAACCGAACAATGGGCGACCTATCGCCGAGATGCACGAATGTTTGTGCCCGGCCCGAACTCAATGAGTGCATCGACCTGTTCTCGTCAATTGAGGAACGCCTAGAACGGGTCAGTTTCAGAAGTCGACGAAGGATCCCTCAGTCCAGTGACGCCGTCGTGAAGTCTGCACCATCCTCCTCAAGGGAGGACAGCTCGCCGCTGACTGCCTCCTAGCAGCCGTTCTCTCGAGTCTGGACCCTTCCGTTCGCTCTATCTGTCAAGGCAAGGGAATCGAAGCCAAGTGTTTGCCCCACTTGGCCCGGGGGTTTAGCGCAGGGTGATGGTGCCGCGGTTGATTGCCGCGTGCCAACCACCGTAGCGACCGCCCACGTAGACATAGCTGTAGTAGATCTCAGCCGTTCCTGTGTGGGCCTTCTCGTCTGTGTCGATGAAGCTGAACGAGTTTACGAGGAGTTTGTAGCTGTTGTGTTCTTCCGGCAACGCAACGACTGTTTCCTTCATGTAGTTGGGCGTATGGGCGGTTCCAGTGATGTGAGAGTGGGCCTCCGAAAACTGGATGAAGTTGGCACGGTAGGGGGAGGTCGCGATATTGATCCAGACGTGACCACCTTCAGCCAGTCCGACGAAATTGCAGTTGAGGTTGGAGATTCCACACCCGCCGGGGGTGAGGTGCAGGGTTTGCGCCATGGCGGAGGCGGATAGTGCGAGGGCAAGGAGGGTTAGTCTGAGCTTCATTGGTTTCCCTTTTCTCCCGGTCACAAGGGCCGTGAGGTGTTGGTGGCTACGGCTGTGGGGGCAGGGAACGGTATCCAATGCGTCGGACAGATATTCTCGTTCGACTTCTCGACCGGTGAAGGGAAGTCACCAGCAGACTCCCAGCAAACCGTCGATCCGGAACCGACAAATTAGAGCAAGACCTCATAAAGAGACGGAACGCCGGCTGGATTTCGCAGGAAGCCGCGTTCGTCGGAGCTCGTCAGATGCGCTGTCCATGAAACATGGGCTTCGCCCCGAAGGTGGTGCGCGTACGACTGAAAGCAGCGGTCTCTTCAGCAAAGAGACTTAGTGCATGGGTCAGAGGCTCTTTGAGGACGCCCCTTTTCGACACATAAGCTCATCCGCGCTCTAAATGGGGCATGTGAGCAGAGATGCTCCAGGGGTGCCTTCCCGACCCACGGCCGTGCGGCACTGGATGTTCGGCCTTGTGGCGAGTTATCTTCGCGAAGCGGCGTCGAGAAAGAGCATATGCGCGATGGCTTGATGGACGTCACCTCCGTTCTGCGGAGCTGGCCAGTCCACGTCAGGATTGGGAACAGGGTTTGGGTAGTCCGCCCATCGCGACAGCGGAACGTGGAAGCATCCCGGCTCGGCGCCCTGGTCGTACTTGATCGCTGAGACCGATCCAGTGGACACGAGACTGCTTGACTCGCTCTTTGGATATCCGTCGAAGTCCCACACCTCAGTGAGCAGTGGTTCGAGGCCAGCTGCCGCATGACGGAAGTTTGCCGAGTAGACGTAGCCGACGCTGAAGCTGGAGACGACCACGTCTGCGATCTCTACCGGACCACTGCCGCCTACTCCCATCGAGTTACGAGCGTCCGTGAGGATGTCAGTCACGATGCCGAACCAATTCGCCGGGAAGATTCCCGTGCTGGTCGCGGCGGATGTGAGGAAGGGCATGATCACGACCTGGTTGGCAGGTGCCGCGAAGTTCTTGATGGCGCCGTCTACCTGAAAGCCCAGCACCTGCATGTAGTAGAAGAGCTGCGGCCACATGCCGGACTTGGTGGGATAGTCTGCATCGCGGTAGCCGGCCTGCCCCGGACTGGGGTGGAAGAAGATGTTGGGATGGGAGAAGTCCGTCAGTCCCTCTGGGATCGCCACACCGAACCAGTTAGGAACGACCTGCTGCGTAATCCCGTAGAGCTTTGTTGTGACGTGCACATTGGACGAAAGGAAGGCGAGTCTTCCAGTTCCGGGGACCGAGGTGGGATCCACAATGAGCTGCGGCCTTTCGAAGGTACCGGTGCCGCTGTGGTACTCGAGGGACAGGGGCGAGTTCTAGCGGCTCGACATCAAAGGTGGAGAGATGACTCAGGGCGCTCGATCCTACGCCTGATGAGCCGGGGTGGCCTGAGGAGCCAGTCGCGCCCGAGCCCGATCCACCTGAATGCGTGGCCGAGCCAGAGCTTGTTGCTCCGGATGAGCCCGACGCTCCCGAATGATTGGAAGAACCCGCGCTGATGCCCGAAGAAGAAGAGCCTTGGGCAGACGAGGAGCTTGCCGCGCCGGAGGATCCGGACGACCCGCCACTGGCTGCGGCACCCGAGCCGCTGGACCCGCGGGCGGACGATGCCGAGGAGTCGGCGGTACCAGGCGAACTACCGGGGCTGATCGAGGCCGACGAGCCGGTGGCGCCTGGGGAAGATCCCGGAACACCGGACCCACTTGAACCGGACTGCAACAAAAGGTGTCCGGTGGACCCGGACGATCCGGTTCCGGCCGATGAGCCGAAGTGGTCCGAGCCACTCGAGGACAGAGTTGGACCGGGAGCAGTTGGACCTGGCGCAGTCGGACCGGAAGCAGTCGGACCGGAAGCAGTCGGACCGGGAACAACAGGGCCGGGAGCAGCGGGGCCGGGCGAGCTTCCCGCGGAAGGCCCAGGTGTGTGGCCGGGACCCATACCTGGGCCGATACCCGGAGCGGTCCCGGGCTGTGTCCCTGGCATCTTTGGATCGAGACAGGGAGTGCGGGTCCGATCTGCGGTTGGGGGCGCGAGGTACGTTTCGTTCGCGCAGGTGATGGGCGGCACTGGAGGGTAAGGCGGATAGGGCGGAAGAGGCGGAGGAGCCTCACTCGCCATCTCCGAAGGAAGTGGCGGCAGCGGGGGGAAGGGCGGATTCGGTGGATAAGGAGGGTACGGGTTCCTGGGCATTGACACCCTTTCACGCGAACTTCCAGCCGGGTAGCATCCGACGCTGATGGTCAAGCTCCCGACTTGATCCCATGATCAAGACGCTTGAGAAGGGGCGGCGGGCCGAGGCTCAGTTACACTCAAGCATCCATTTACAGATGGTCCCAGGTACTGCGATTTACAACTTTCCGAGATCCCATGATCCTGCGCCAGCCACTTTACGTAAGTTATTACACAATCGGCAATGGGTATGAGATGGAAGCGGCCGAGTTGGTGCGCACGCTGGTCATGCACAAGCTGCCGCACCTGGTAACCGGCGTGAAGCCGGGAAGCGAATCGTGGACCTGGCAACGGGCCACCCAATATAAGGCGGAATACCTTCTCGATATCAAGAAGGCTCATCCGAATCGCGCGCTTGTGTGGCTGGATGCCGATGCGCGGGTTCTGCAGCCGCCCCGTCTTTTCACGTGGCTGCAGTGCGATGTGGCGGCCCATTGGTACCGGCACCGGGAGTTTCTTACCGGCACCCTCTACTTCGGTCCGGGGGCGTCTACCCTCGAGCTGATTGAGAGGTGGGTCGAGCGCAACGGTAAGAGACCCTCGGGACGGTGCGCTGAGCAGCGCAATCTTCATGAGGTTCTCTGTACCCGCAGTGGTCTCAGGGTGGTGAATCTGCCTCCGGAGTACACGTGGATCGATGCGGGCGGTGGTAACGATATGAGTGCGCGTGCCTACGGGCGCAGGTATCCCGTGATCATGCATATGCAGGCGAGCCGGAGACTGAAGGATCGGAAGCATTAAGGGCAACACCATGGCTGGACGTCAGTTGCTAAATCGGTCGAAGAACCAGTCGTCGGAGTGTTGCCGGAGCGTACGCACGCGATACCGGTGGTCCGCGAGAGCGCCGTTCAACATGGCTCCGGCGGCGCCTGGGTATTCGGGGTGGGCAGAGGCGCACTCGATGAAGGCCCCGAGGCGCTCTGGTGAGAGATGGACCGTCGCCAGTCGCAGCAGATTATGCAGGAGATCGCTCCAGTAGTGTTCTGGACGGAGGCCTCCCGCCGTGAAAGGGTTCATCCACGACACTGAAAGTTGAGGCGCCAGGTGGCACTCGTACCCGGAGGTCCAAAGGCGGAAGGAAAACTCCAGGTCATCCGCTCCGCTGCTGCGCATGCGTCCATCGAAGCCACCCGTTCGCTTCATAACCTCACTGCGTACAGCCAGAAAGGTATTTGCCAGAAGAGGCACAGGATAGGGCCGTTCCCCTTGCCTGGGCAGCCCGATCGTATTCAACTCCGAATCGACAAAATTCATGCCGAAGGTCCGGTTCGAGGGCTGATAGAGGTCTGAGATGGCGGATCCGACCGCGGCAGCGAGGGGGTTTCCAAACGCCTCAAGGACCGCCTCGGCCCAATGTGGAGGTGCGTGGATGTTGGCGTCGGTGAAGACCAGAAGATCGCCCGAGCACGCCAGAGCTGCGCGGTTCCGTGCCGCTACAAAGCTTTCGCCGGCTGCCTGCTCGAGGTAGCGGATGGGCGCATCGCCGTTGAGCCACTCCGGCATGCGATAGGCGGCCTCGCGCGAACCCAGGATGATGATCTCGTCTGAACCGCCGAGCGCTGGCCAAAGGCTGGCGACGGTCTGCCCCAGTTCCTCGCGGGACGCGCGCTCCTGGGAGACGACCACGCTTAGTGTCAGGGCGCGTCGATGCCCATTTGTGGGCCGAGGAGAGGCAAACAGAAGGGGTCGCAGCTGGTGGGTCCATGCACGTTCAAAGTCACTCCTGTCGACTCTCTTGGCGGGCAGTGGAGCGATCTCGCAGTCCAGGTCCACGTGAGAATCGTCCGCTATCGATTGCTCCACGTCGCGCATGGATCCGGGCACGATGTCGTACGATCCAGGTGCGCTTAGTCGACAGCACAACGTTGTCTCAGTGTTGATGAGCTTCGTCAGCGAGGCCAGATCTTCGGTTGCAGGCGCGCTTGAGTAGAAGTAGACGCGGCTGGCTGGACGAGTCCACGAACGAGCCCGGCCACTCAGTTGAAGTTCAAGGAATTCGTCGGGCGAGAGGCGCGGAAAAGCGCGGATCCTGCTCTCCTGGCTCAGGTTGAAGATCTTTACACCACGCTTCAACAGGACGCTGCCCAGCGTATAGAACCTCCGGTCGATGCCGGCCAGGGCATTTGTCAGCTTGTGGTTGCCGTCCGCGGCGAAGAAGTGCCCGGCCGTGAAATCCACACCGATAAGCCCTATCGCCTTGGCACCCATATGAGCAGCGATGCAGATAGCGATGAACGGTGATGTGATTGGCCGGCCGGTGAAGTAGAGCACGTTCGGGTCATCGACGAAGGGAGTGTCTCGCTTTCGGATCGGAAACCTCACAACATTAGGATTCTGGATGCCGAGGTCATGATCGGTGAAGATGTGGCTTGCCCGGGAGTTCTGGATGAAGTGCAGGCGGTCCGGCGCAAAGGACTTCGGCTCGTCCATGCAAAACATGTATGTCGGCGTAAAGGCCCGCTCGATATCGTTGACCCCGATGGTCCGGAACCGGTAGGGATCGCCCAGGGCATTGAGCGAGTTGCCCAGCCCGCAGACCAGGATCGCTTCCCCGTGATGAATTCCTTTGAAGTCCGCCAGCTGCGCCACTACGAGCACCTTCCCTTTTCTTGAAGTTGAGACTGCGGATGGTTGAACGCCGAACCGATAGACCGAGATTCGGCAGATCAGGGGTTCGGCAAGATGCCGCCGCTGCCTGAGAGAGCTCCTACTGGACACATCGCCGAGCCGGAGGATCCGCTGCTGCCGCTTGAGCCCGTGCCGGGTGGGACGGGCGGCGGAGGCTTGGGATGCGGATACGGAGTGCCACCGGACCCGGGTGTTGGGCCGGGCGCCGGCCCCGGGGATGGACCGGGAGTCGGACCGGGCATGGGACCGGGAGTGGGGCCCGGCGTAGGACCCGGTGATGGCCCCGGCTCAGGTCCTGGCTCAGGACGAGGTTCGGGGTAGGGGTACGGCCACCAGGGTTCAGGACATGGCTCAGGGCAGGGTTCCCCCCCGGGCTCAGGGTACGGCTCGGGGTATGGCGCACCGGGCCAGGGCTCGTAGCACGGTTCAGGCTCGGGTGCCGGGTACGGTGGATGCGGCGGATAAGGAGGGTACGGGGGATACGGCGGAAACGGCGATCCGCAACCGCCCTCCTCGCCTTGCGCGGGATAAGGCGGAACCGGAGGCAACGGAGCGTTGGGGGGATACGGCGGATTATTCGAGTAGCCCACGTTCGTCTCTCCTCACGGACCCTCATTGAGGGAAGTCATAGGGGATGATTGCCGCATAAACCAGCCGCCTATCAAATTGGTTCACCAGTGCGATCGTGGTGACGGCGGTGGGATCGACGGGCAACATCTCGTATTCGCGAATTACCACCCGAAACTGATCGAGTGGTGGCATCTGCTTGAAGGTCACGGTGCCAGCCCACAGAACCTCGTCGGGACTCCCCGAGCCCGGAGTGTCTTCGACGACGGTGACGACCGAGGACGCGGCCGTCTCCCAGCCCACATCGCTGTATACGCCGGCCATGCGGCGTTCCACGTTTACGGCGTACACCAGCTGCTGAGGGCCTTCGGGTGTGAGTCCGCCGACGAAGACCCGCGCCGTATTCGGGCGTGCTGGATCGATGCTGAGCACGGCCGACCTGTCGGGGGAAAGCTGTACGAAATCCGCCAGGACTGCATGCGACAACTCTACCCCTGGAAGCGAATGCGGCTGATAGCGAGCCAGCGCCATCCGCACGAACGCTCCGTAGGCCAAGGGGTTGTTGAAGACGATGTCGCAGAACCAGAGCTGCCTCTGCTCGTCGTAGAAGACGCAATGCCCTGCAACATCGACGCGCAGGTCCGTCTTATCGAGCGATAGGGACTGTGCCTGGGCCACCGCGAGGGTCAGGTCCGAGGTTGTTGGTGTGTTCTCCAGAAACTGACTCTTCCAGATTGGATCCATGCCCCATTGCGTGATGTAGTTCTTGTATCTCTCGCGACTCGGCGTATCCAGAGTCTGCTGCAGGTTCCATAGCAGGACTCCGAGCAGCTCCGACTCACCCGATGAATACCAGGACCGGCCCAGGTAGACACGTAGGCCGTTTCCCTGACGCACCACGGTGCGCACGTTCGTAGATTCCTGCTTTTCGAAGCCGAAGACCGGGATCACATACCGTACGTCGGGAGCGCTTGGCCGCGCGGAGCTCGGCACATTCACCACAACTTTCTCGCTGCTGCGGGTGAAGTTGAGGCTGGTGTTCGAAAAATACTCTTGAAAGCGTGTCGTCGAGATGGCCTGGTAATTGACCCGGCGATGCCTGGTGTCCGCGAAGACATGCAGGGGCGCGGCCAGAACAGTGGAAGCTCCACCCGGGATGGTGTCTCCCGGGGCGGAGAACCATAAGGTATCGCCTTGGGGAATGTACGTGGCGACGGCCCTGGTCTGTGACGCATCCGCATACACAAGGCCGGAGTCGAGCGACTTCAGTTCGATCTTTTCGACATGTGCGGAGGCCGGGAGTTGCTGCGGGGCGGGCCGTCCGGGATCGTCGACGAATTCACGCCACGTCGCCTGGATGTCCACCCTGGACGTGCTCTTGCCGTGAATGAGCAATGCTCCGAGAAGTACCGTACTGTGAGAATCGAGATCGCGCCACGCAGTGAGGGGCGAGAAGGAATTGGCTAGGGCGCTCGATTGGCCTGCGGGCCGCGCCACGGGCAACATGGTGAATTGCGGCTTTCCCAGCGGCTGTTGCACAGCGTGGACGAGGATCAGCGTGCGTGCTGGGGTGATCATCGGGTGACCACCCTCGAGCGTCAGCTGCGTGAGCAGAGCCATGCCGTTCGACGGATAGACCGGACCGCCATTCTGGATCGATTGCACTTCCGCAAACTCGAGATACTGTCGCAGCCAGTCCCACACACCCATCAGGCTCAGATCGCCTGGGTTCATAAAGGAGCTCAGGGGGACCTCGGCTTCCGTGCTCTTGGGCACGTAAACTGCGAGAACGCGCTCTGCCGGGTCCCACCTGGGCTTGTTCCTGCCCTCAGCGATCACCAACCGAAAGGGCATGCGATTGGGCCACTCTGCCCCGAACGAGATGTGAGTGACAGAGCCGGGTCTGTACTCCACCTGCGGCGAGACGGTAAACGTCAGCGTGCCCTTTGCAACCTCGCCATCGGTGTTCGAGCGCGTGTTCGGCAGATTGCGAAACGCTGCGCCGTGTGCAATGGGGTCGGGCAGATACGGCGTGGTCGCCTGTGCGCGCGTGTCGGTTGGCACCTTGCCAATCGTTGGTATCTGCGCCTCGTCGCGGGTAACCAGCATGTCGTAGGTCGTGCTGTCGCCCTGCAGATGTCCCGCCCCGTCGAGCATCCCGTGGTGCTCCGCCATGCGCACCGAGGCGCGCGGAGGCAGGATGTGGCGCTGGTCGTTCTCGTGAGTGGAGACATTGTCGAGCGATATGTCGTGGTTGTACGAGCGAATGACGAGCCTTTCGAGCGAAGCTCCCTTCTCGAGGCTTTCGACCAGGACCACCACGGGGTGAGGCACCGGCTCGAAACGCAGATACGGCAGGTCTGTTCCGCTGGGCAGGGACAGATTGGCCTGCGAGGGCTGGGTGAGAGGCACGCTGTTGCCGGCCAGGTCGACGGCCCTTACGCGCATGCGGTAGCGCACACCGAAACGGAGCCGGGGCAGACTGCGATGCACCGGTGTAAAACTCGACGTCATCTTGAACGGTGTAACGGGCTCATTCGTGGTCGGATCGGCGTCGAGTGCTTTGGCCGGATCGGCGCTGCGGTTCAGAGCACCGCCGGGCCGCTGCACACTGAGGCTCCACCCGTGCCAACGGGCCACGCGCTCATGCACGTAGACGTCGGTGCCCGGCTGCGGAACACCGGCCGCTTGAGCCACCTTGTCCACGGGCCGGGAGGGGTCAGGTGCTGGTTGCGCGGTGGCCAACTGCGTGAACCCTTCCTGGTCATCGCTGTGCAGCACAGGATCTGCCGAAGGGCCGAACTTGAAGGTCTCGTTCCGGCGGTGGAGCGAATACCACTTGCTCGTCTGTGAAGAAAAGATGTCGATGCGATAGCCACGCACGAGGTCAAGAACATTGAACGGCCGAGACGTTCCGTTCTTGCCGGACGTCAGTGCATCGTTGAAGAGCCTGTTATCGCGAACAGCCTGCAGCAGCTGTTCAGCGCGTCCGCTGGCCATCAACGAAATGCCGCCGGATCGCAGTGCCGCAAGCACCTGCTCGACGTCGATCGAGGTACCGTTCGTGCGGGTCGAGTTCCGGAAGTCGGCAAACGCGAGAGCGTCCGCGAGAGCCAGCGCTTGCAGCAGGGCTCCGTCAAGGTCAAGCTGGGTCAGGTTGAAGCTGCCGGGAGCGAGCACCAGGTACCCGTCGATGACATCGCCCGAGTCGTACGTTAGCGACCGCGACGTTGCCGCTGCTGGTTATCGGAGCAGCCTCGAAGTGCTTCCCTGACCGGAAGTATGCGGTCTGGGGAAGAAAGAGGATCGGCTTTAGCTTCCACTTGAAGCCCGCGGTGACTTCTTCGACTGCGATATTCGCGTAAGCGCCGCCAGCCGTCGCCGGCGAGTTGCCGAGTGAGTTGGCTGGTATCTCCAGATCGAACACGAGGCCCAGCGCACGCAGCAGAAGGGGATAGGAGCTGAGCGTAGTCAGGGCCTTATGAAAATCCAGCAATTTGGCGAAATCAGCGGGCGACTGAGGCAAGTCCGCTCTGTTCGGTGCCGGCGGCATGGCGTGAAACAGCGCAAATCGCTGGATCATGTCTCTCGTGTTCGCCGGCTGGGAGCCCGTGGTGGGTATCCCGTCTGGAGGTAGGAGCGCGCCACCTACGCTTTCTGACATGACGGCCAGGTTTCCGCTGCCCGTGTCGTTTTGCTCTCTCCAGAGAGAGACCCGAAGCTGCGCGAGGGCCGCGTCCAGGTTGGAACCACCCGGGTCGCGGGCGTTCGCCGTGTTGCGAAATGCCAGGTCGCGCAGAAGTGTGTTGAGGATCGGCTCCCGATCCGAGGTGTTCCCAAGCACGTTCGCGCTGAGTATTTGATAGGCGTATTTTGCATAGGCTAGTGCGTCGCGAGCAGGATAGGAGACGAACAAGCGCTTCTCGAAGTCAGGAAGAACGTAGGGCTCCACCAGTGTCTTCGGGGTGAAGATGGCGCTCCATATATCCGGGCGCAGCGACTGGGTCGAGACACTGGCGACGGCACTGCGCGTTCCATTCGAGAGTTTGAACTTCAGCCCGTGGGTCTTCACCTGCGCCGTCCAATTAAGAATGTCGGGGAAGCTTTGGAGTTCGGCAGCGCCATGGAGCCGCGGGGTCAGAAACACTGACAGTCGGAGCGCGCCTTTACTCGACAATCCGTTCGGCAAAACCACGAGAGTGAGTGTCTGCGTTGCCATCGAGGTCCTTAACTAGTCAAACGCACTTGCATACGCGGCCCATGCTGTGGGGCTGATCAGCTGCTTCATTCGCGGGTCTCCGCCAGCGTCTCCGAAGCTCCGTTCCACCGAGACGGAAACCGAGATGCCGAAGAAGAGTACGTGAACGGAGATCGTGAGTGTTGCCCGGCCCTGTACCTTGTTTCCCTTGCTGTTGTGGATGAAGCTGAGGCTCAGGTTCAGGTCGATCGAGATAGAGATGATCCCCATGACCGACACTTCGCCGCCGATATCGACAAAGCCGGTCAGGGTCGTCGACGTGTTCGTAAGCTGGAAGTAGATTCCAGCCATGATGTGCACGCCGCCCGAAGCAACGCCCAGGTCGATCGAGAACTCGCCGCCAAACTCGAGTGCTCCCTCGACCATCTGGACACCGTCGGCGTTGATGATGAGGTGAACGAATCCGCCGCCGCCGAGGCACTCCACCGTGATAAGGAAAGGCTTGCTGCGGCTGGCGAAAGCAAACTCGAACCCGGGCTTGCCATCGAGATAAGGTAGGTCGAGACCCGTGGTGATCGCGATGTTCTCGAGCGACAAAACGCCGACCGAGATTGGCGGCAGCCCCAGGGTGTAACTCACCTTCAGGAACGTGGGAGCAAGGGTAATCGCCGGTCCGGCGCCCCCGAAGAGACCCGGCGGCAGTATATCGGCGAGGGCTTGAATGAAGGCCAGCGCGCCCAGGAACTGGATGGGATTCTTCGCCGGCAGATGCGCTGCAACAATTGTCTTCGAACCGTTCGTTGAGTCGAAGGTGATCGAGTCGATCTTCAGACCGATCACGCCGAACAGAGTGATCAGAAAGCTCGAGAGGTCTCCATGGACCTGGCTCGTCGGAGGCGATCCATCGAAGTGCCGCTCCAGTGTGGCCTTGAGCGTGAGCGCCGACTTTTTGCCGTCGGTGTCGAACTCCACCTGCAGGGGGTCGGAAGACGAAGGATGAGCGGGATAACCCTGAAGATCCGGAGACCAGTCGACCTTGGTC
Source organism: uncultured Acidobacteriaceae bacterium (assembly GCA_963752655.1). Classification (GTDB taxonomy): domain Bacteria; phylum Acidobacteriota; class Terriglobia; order Terriglobales; family Acidobacteriaceae; genus Edaphobacter. The sequence goes on along the minus strand of CAVVZK010000001.1, from coordinate 132,555 downwards.
GTGACCTTTGTCGGATGATTCTGATTGGGCGTGAAGTGTGTGCGGATCTCAGGAGCGTTCCTGGCTGCGAGCGCTTTGAGGTTGGTCGGATCAATTGGAATCAGATCCTGCAGCGGGATTGTCCCAAAGAGCTTCGCCGAGACGTTGCCGAAGAATTGGGTGGGATCGATGAAGCCGGCGGCCGCGTCATCGGACTTTCCACCCACAAGCCCCTTGCGCGCTGAGATCGCTGAGACGCTCAGATTCGGAGTGGCAAAGCCACCCGCCTTGTCAGCCGTAAACCCGACCGGAGGTGGAGTGTTGATCTCTGCAAAGACTCCCGCGTTGGGATCGACGCTCCCCTTCACCAAGTAGGGCTTATAGAGATGTATGTTGACGTCGGGCGATTGGCCGGTGAGCGCTTCGAGCGCTGGAATGGTCACGGCGGCAGCGTTCTGGTCATCGAACTTGGGCAGGAAGGGAGGGTTTGCGTAAGGGGGACCTGACTGCGTGGGATGGGTGTCGAAGTAGAGCTTTTTTGTCTTCAGTACCGTATCCCCGGCTGCGGGGTCCGCAAAGGCCATGTTCTTCGCGTGCAGGACGCATACCCGCCGTTCGCCGCCCTGGGCGGTGGCGTACTCATCGTGGACAGCGGTGGGATTATTCTCCGACACCGGCATAAAGATGAGGGGCGCGTGGAAGTCGATTTGAGACTGGGCCGCGTCTCTCGCGACCACGTGGAACGGGAGGTCGCCGGTGCCTACCTGCACCCAGAAGGAATCCGAGGCGTTGAGCACCATTGAGAACGAAGGCTGATTGATCTCCGGCGTGACCACCGTCTTAAGGGTGACCTGGTTTCTCAACGGCATCTCGAGACCTTTGAACGGGTACAGATTCGGGACGCCGGTGTAGTTCTTTTCGGTCTCGCGAACAACGATGTACATGTGCTGCCGCAGGTAGGCGACTGGCGAATTCACTACGCCTTCGTCGCTCCCGACGAACTTGCGCTCGGTAACCTTGACGAGCGAAGCGCGATGGCCGAAGGGATAAAGGAACCCCTCGTAGACGATCTTCACGTAATGGTCTCGCCCCAGGGTGGCGATGTGGTCCCACTCGCTCAGTTCGAGCGATTCGACAGGAAGCTCGACGGCTCGCGACTCGATGTTCCCGACCGGTTGCTGGCCTAGTGGCACGGTGTAGTTCGCCAACGGGTCCCAATGCCCCCTCGAGCTTAGCCACCCGCCAAGCGCAGAAAGAAAGACCCGGCTGGCCTTGACTGGCTGGGGAACGAAAGGCACGCGGGTGATCCCGCCCGTCGTCGGATCTAGCTTCACCGCGAAGTAGCCGTTGAAGCCGGAGGTGAGAATTACGATCTCATTCCGATCGCGCGGACTCGTCGCAGTCAGATACCCGAGGGGCGCGTCGCTGTTGAAGTTCGGCAGCCGAGCACGCCCCACGAACTGCGGTGTCCAGATCGCGCGAAGCGGAATCGTATTCTGCGCGGTGGAGTCGACCGGAACCTGTACGGGCGGCGTCCCCTGCTTTACCAGGCGCGCCATGCGGGTGTGCCAAAGTTCCGTCCTTCCCGCGTGAGTCACGGGCAGCTTCGCGTGCAGCCAGCCGACGTCCGCATTCGGCGAAAGTATGATTCTGTAGGGGATCTCGAGTGCTGTCTCGGTGTCGTTGGGCGCTACGATCGTCAACGCCGGTGTTCCTTTGCCTCCCGGCAGCACGGCCGCGGAGGGAGAAACCGAGAGCTTCAAGCCTGCCCAATTCAGCAGCGCTTCCATGGAGAGCGGCAGCGGTTGCATGTCTTTGGGAGCGTGAAAGACGACCCGACTGGCTCCGGTCATCCGCGCCTGCACCTGGCCGGGAGGCAACAGCGCATCGCTTGCACCTGGATCCGGTGGTGGCGCATGCGCGGGCGGCGGCGGCACGTTGTACGGGGGCGGCGCGATGGCCGATGTTTCGAAGAAAGCCTGCTCCACGATGCTCTGTGGTTGGAAATGAACGATGACGTAAGCGGGGTCCTTGGGCTTCTCGATCCTCAGCAGAGGGTTCTTCGGGTCTGACTTATCGAGACGGAAGTTCCGCAACTCTATCGTCAGAACAAGAAGGTCTTCGGGTCGTAGGAGATCGAAGCTCAACGACATGACGGGATTACCTATCGAGATCGGGGAACCATCCGATTGGGATGGCTTGCCGGGCAGCGGAAGGGAAGCGGTCCCGCTGCCCGAGTCTTTACCTCTGGCGTTTGAGAGCCGGCCGGATGAGCGGCCGGAGGTTGGGGCTGGCATTACCCGTTCCCGGGCCTGCGCCCGTTCCCGGTGCAGTCCCGGGCGCTGTGCCCGGTGCCGTCCCGGGTCCACCGGAGGTGCCCGGTCCGCCCGAGGTTCCCGGTCCGCCCGAGGTTCCAGGTCCGCCCGAGGTTCCAGGTCCGCCCGAGGTTCCAGGTCCACCCGAACTTCCCGGCCCGCCCGAGCTTCCTGGGGAACTGCCAGGCGCCGAGCCGGAACTCGTGGTCGATGCCGAACCGGATCCCGAACTACTGGTTGACGATCCGGAGCCGGAGGAGCCCGAGCCACTGGAGTGAGAAGAACCCGATCCGGAAGAGCCAGACGCGGACGATCCCGAGCCACTTGAGTGAGACGATCCTGAGCCTGACGATCCCGAGCCGGATCCTGATGCCCCAGAGGAGCCGTGCGGACCAGGGGTCGGCCCCGGACGTGGTCCAGGCGTGGGGCCCGGGCGTGGTCCCGGCGTAGGCCCTGGATGCGGTCCGGGCGTAGGCCCGGGATGCGGTCCGGGTGTAGGCCCGGGATGTGGTCCGGGCGTAGGTCCGGGATGTGGTCCGGGCGTAGGTCCGGGATGTGGTCCGGGCGTAGGTCCGGGATGTGGTCCCGGTGTAGGCCCGGGGTGGGGGCCTGGCTGTGGTCCTGGTTTGGTCCGGGGCGTGGTCCTGGTTGGGGTCCGGGCTTCGGTCCTGGTTGGGGCCCGGGATTTGGCCCGGGGTGTGGCCCCGGCTGGGGTCCGGGACTGAGGCCCGGGCTGGGGTCCAGGTTGGGGTCCTGGTTGCGGGCCCGGTTGGGGTCCCGGTTGTGGTCCCGGTTGAGGGCCTGGTTGCGGGCCTGGCATCGGTCCGGGGCAGGGTACTCCATGGCACGGTGGTGCCTCGCAGGGACACGGCTCCGGGGGATATGGAGGGTACGGCGGGTACGGCGGATAGGGCGGATAAGGGGGATAGGGCGAACAAGTACCCCACCGCGGCCGGATGGGTAAGGAGGATGCGGCGGGTAAGGTGCGCCGGGGGGATAAGGTGGCTGATTCGCCATACCGTTTACCTCAAGAGAATCTTTGTTGTGCAGGATTCTGCTGGTTCGGGCCCGGTGGAGTGCCGAATTCTAACACACTCCCTGGTGCATGACGGCCATCTGGAAATAGTACATCGGGAGCCGACCTATACCCAGCGCTCTCCATTTACATCCAGCATCAGTATTCGTCCACTTGCATCCGACTCTGCCAGCCTGCGAATTCCTTCCGCGACCGTCTCGGTTGGGATCAGCTGGGAAAGCTCGTGGGAGCAAGCGCATTCACACGCACCCCGATGCTGCTGAACTCGTCGCCCATGTGCATGGACAGATAGTTCAGCGCTGCCTTTGAAGCGCTGTAGATGCTCTGACCGTGACCGGGATAGATATAAATACCCGCAGTACTGGAGATATTCACGATCGCGCGGTTAAGATTCGGTTTTCCGCTTCGCGATTCCTCCAGAAATAGTCGGCAACCAGAGAGCTGAGCCGCAGCGGGAGTACCACGTGTGTCTCAAACTGCTGCTGCGCGCTCTCCAGCAATGCTTCACCATCGAGCATAGGAGCCCAGAAGCCGACAGCTGCCGCATTCACCAGGAGGTCAATGCGATCAAATCGGGCCAGCGTGACTTCTACTACGCGCCGCAGGTCCGCCTCATCCATCAGATCAGCCTGGATTGCGTACACGTTGCTCCGATTTTCAATCAGCGGGGAATTCGGCATCAAAGGATCAACCCACCACTGATGCTGTGTCACGATCTGAGGAACTCGCCGTCCCAGTACTGCCACGATGTCGTACTGCGCCCCAAACATACGGCAGAACATCTCGCCCAGAGCTCCGCTTGCGCCGGTGAACAAGCACACCTTCCGATTGGGATTCGCGCTCATTTGGGCTGGCCCTGGGTGCGGTTGCCCCAACCGATGATGGCGTCCCTGCCCCATCGTTGAATTACGTCGCTCTTCGGCCGATGCAGCCACATGATCATGGAGTTCCGCGGGCCCTTCTGGTTCTGCATAAAGCTGTGATACGACTTCGGCGTGCACTCGAAGACGAAGAGCGAATTGTTGACAGGAGGCACCGCCTTGGTTGGCGAATCGACGGGCTGGGTTCGTTGCCGTAGAGCCCCGTCTCGCCCCCATCTCCCTCCTGCCAGCCAGCATTGTGCAGATATAGGAGCACCGCAAGTGCCCGCACCGATTCATGGACCTGGTAGCCCGTGCCGTGAACCTGGCCCGTGCTGTAGTCGCACAGATCGTTCCGCGACAGGTTGACCCTGCCCGGTTCGCGTGTGTCAACAAACCATCCTGGATTTGAGATCGTTATGGATCTGTCCGCTCTTGCTTCCCTTGCGATGATGGTGAAAACCACCGGTAACGTCCCCGGTTGACGGGACATCTGATAAATGCGCAAGCATGTCGTGCCACTCCCTGGAGAGGAACAGCCGAAACGGCTCCGGCATACTCCAATCGAAGAGCATCGAATAGGCGTCGTAATTACGGATATTTCTGCGAAAAGCGAGCCGGATCGTGATCTTCAGAGAGTCCGCGGCCCAGCATCTCACCGAACGCAGCATCCAGCTCGAATAGAACTGCGGACTAAAGCGTCCCGGGCAATGTAATGGATGAACGGGCGCGTGCAACACTGCCAGCGCCGGTTCTGCAGCACCTCTGCTATGGAATGGGGGTAGGTGCTCCCAGCATTCATCATGCTCTCTCCCCTCTTAGAGAGTAAGCGGTCGCTGCAACCTCACTCTCGTAGACTTATCACTTCGCCGGATACTATCCTCGAGCGGAAGTCACCAACGTAGTCCATTCAGCAGTGAACCCAACCATTGAGTGTGAACCGGCTATCCTCGAACCTGCGCGACGGGCAATGAACGGGAAGTATCTCATGCAGAGTTGAACTATGGAAAAAAACGATTGCATTCTGCTGGGGCGTCACCCGCTTCCGCTGTGCACCGGCCTGTCACGGTCCGGGCTGAAATCATAAAGCACAAGCTCTCCGCCCGCAAAGGGCGGCGGCTCGTGGTGGAAGAAGTAGACAAACGTGATCTCGCGCGACGGCCAGCTGGCGTGGGTGTTGTCGTTGTGCAGGCGAAAGTAATCGCCATCATTGCTGGCAGTAATTTGCGATTCCATCCGCGTCACCTCAAACAATGGATGCCGCAATGCCCGGAGAATTCGCGGCAGGTAGAACGTGATCCGATGCTGAAAGATCTCGTGGAACGGACCTGTATCCATCAACACGCGGGAACGGCGGTAGGGGTCTCGCTGATGGCCCGGGTCATGTACCTGGCTTGCCCTGAAAGTCGACTGCCGGGCTCTCGTGTAGGCAATCAGGGCCGTGAGCTCCTGGAGCGCGAGAAACTCCTCGTACACAATCGAATGGGTGACTTCGCCTACCGCTGCCGCCATCGCGTACCTCGCCAGTGTCTTCTTGCTTGAACCCTGCGGAATTCCTGCTCCGCTTAGGTCCAGGTGCAGGTTTCTCCTAAAAATCGCTGGTCGCCCCTGAGATAGCGCCGAGTAAGTCCACCATCGCCAAACATCAATGGGTCCAGAGTCGAACCAGCATCCAGATAGGTGTTCTCCTTCGATGTGGCGTGCATCTTGTGCGCCAGGATATTCGCGAAGGGCCCGGCACATAGAACAAATAATGCGCCACGGATCCGTTCGCGCGTAATCCGTTCAGTCAGTTGGTGAGCCAGGTTGAAGCTGGCGCGCCAGGCGTTCTTTTCGACCCGGAAGTCTCGAGTCACCGGAAATGGAATGTTGTCGAGATTTGCCGAAGTCTGGCATACAAGGTACACGGGGTAATTCGCAAAGAGCGGAAGTACGCGCTCCTTGAAGTACATGTAGTTTGAATTCAGAAAAAGGGTGGCCCAGGTAAGTTGTTTCTCGGGCTGACCGCTCCTCTGCTTGGCCCAATGGAATCGCTCCTGCCCGACGCACCTCGGGCACGGAATGCCGACGTAGTAGCTCTCTTCCTGGTAACAGAAGGACTCGAACAGCTGATCCCGCAAGAAGCTGTCACCTCGGTCCCTTGGCTCGAACCAGAACTCCGGATGTATTTTGCGGCCACCGGTAAGAACCACAAGTTCGCCATCGCCGAATCTCGAAAACGCGAAGGGCTGCCCTTGTCTCAGCTTCGCCTCCATACTGATCAGGTCGCCGCGAAAGTCCTTCATAGGCCCTCTGTCTAGTTACGCCAGCGGCCCAGTAAAGCTATCGTCGACATAGTAGAAGAAGATCGACGTCGACGTGGAACTCCGGGCTAGCGGCTCTCGATAATGCGGAACACGCCGCCCCCGATATAACACCGCGTCCCCGATCGCCTGCCACACCGCCGCCGTGCCTTTGGAAGTCTCGAAATGAAGTGGCCATGGCGACTGGTCGAGCGGCTCGGGCGTGTAATCCACAAGAAGCGATAAGGCGAATTCACATTGTTCCCGGTCGGTGTGGACGGGCAAGTCAGCTCCGCCCGGGTACGACGCGACGTAAACAAATGAGGGTTTGACCCTCATTCTGACAACCGCACTTACGATGTCCGTAAACTGGCGATGAAAGAACTGCGCCACGCTCTCGTTATAGACGACGTAACGTTGCGGGCTGCAGTTGTCTCCCAGGGTCATTCCCCCCGGTGCGGACCATATGCCGGTAGTATCGTCGAAGTGAGCCCAGATGGAACGGGTGGATTAGACCCAGGAGCCGAGCATATTCCTCCGAGAGTAGCCTCCCTGAGGCTTGCATAAGGCTTTGCTGCCACTGCGCGGAGCGATGAGCCGTTTGATCACGGTCAACGAGAACGCCTGCCTCGAAGAGTACCCGGCCATGATGGGCAGACAGGTTGCCTGTCCTGACTCCCTGGTGGGCTTCTGCTAGCTTTTCCTGAAACCAGGCACCCGCCCAGAATGGTCTCTGCAAGTGCGTGACGGGGTCGTTCACCCAGATGAGTTCGGTATCCAACAGAAAGTTGTGGGGCAGGGGATAGCAAGCCTCTACAGTCTGGGGTAGTTGATCACGCCATGTGAACCATGCGTCAGGGCTCACCACCAGCGGTTCAGTTGATTTCCAACTCCGTTCATCCGCTAGGAGCCGTTCCGGTACCAAGTATTCCGGTTGATCGGCCAGGAAGGTAGAAAACCGCGAAGAGCGATCATGCGCCGTTACAGGAGGCGAGAGAACTGTGACCGCGCTAACCATCATCATCCTCGCCGATCTCGAAGTAGATTTCTGGCCCGGTAGCGGTCCACAATACCCGAGTTTCCCTGAAGAGTAAACGGGTTGCATGAACCTTTGCGTTTCATCGTACACGCCGCATCGTCTGCGACGTGCGCGATTTCGCCAGGGAGGATCTTGAAGTGACGTAAGTCGCGCATTACTCTTGCGTCGGAGGATCGATCCGTGCCTGGCGTGGCCATTTCGACGATGGCGAGAAATCTCGATCATACGTTCCGCGACTGGTGTCGCTACCACCTGCAGGTTGTGGATCGTATCTTCGTCTGGTTGGATGATCCGGCGGAATCGCGCAGTGCTCATCTGCCCCTAGATAGTCGCGTAGAGATACGCATCGGGTCGCAGTACAGGAAAGGGAGTGTCCACGGCGATTTCATGGTTCGCCAGGATCAGAACACCCAGAGCGGTCTAAGTCGATGCTTGACAAGCCGCCTCGAGTGGCTCCTTCATCTCGATACGGACGAATTACTCTATCCGCCGGATGTCGCGATTCTGCAGAACTATTTGAAGGCATCCGCCGGCCACGTAACTCTCCTCAACCATGAAGTCTGCCCGCATTGGCGCTGCGATAATCCGTTCAACGAGTGCAATTACTTCAAGTTGAACGGAAGGTTACGCTTCAACTTGTATAGCAATGGGAAAGCCGCTGTGCGGTGCCGGCCGGAGGTGTACCCGCGTGATGCACACTCGTTCGGCGGGTACACGGGAGATACACTCACTGCGTCGGAGATGGTGGTCCTTCACTACGCATGCCCGTCATACACGCGTTGGCTCGCTAAGTATACGACCCTGGGCTATTTCCCTGGATTTTGGTGGGACAACCCGGAACATCGAATTGCACTCTCGTTTCACCTGGAGTCCAGGGACATCGTCAGAGAGTGTCTCGAAGCGGACAACTTTCAGCCGGCACTCGAATTTTGGTCCAGGCATGTCATGGCTCGGGAGCAGATAGATCAACTCCGGCGTGCGGGAAAGATCGCCCGGTTCACTCCGATGCAGTCACTTCAGCGAGCGTGATGACGAACCTGCGAAACCTAGTACGAGCAGTTCCTATGCACGCGACCGTCCAACTCCGATGTGTGAGACGATCGGACGACCTAGGTCCGCAATCCGGTAACCAAGATCAAGATACTTCCGCGACAGCAGCGCTTCGTGGACTAAGCCGTGAGTACCGTTCGCAGCATGACGGCCATAGCCACCGATCCTTTGGTAATCGGACAGACGACGCAGTCCCGGGTTCCACGAAAGGCCTCCCCAATCCGTACCCCAGTGCGGCATAGCTGTCTTGCAAGGAAAGTATTGCGTCTTCACCAGTGGATGCCAGCCAGTGTCACCGCGTAGCGAGACCTGAATGATCTTCGGATACCACATAAGAAGCTCCATCGACTCTTCCATGAAACGGCACTCGTTGAACCGCCAATCATCTTCTAAGTGAAAGATGTACTCCGAGGTGACAAGAGAGTAGGCAAGATCGATTGACTTCACCTGTCCCTGCCGGAATCCATTACTAAGCCAAGTTATCTCTCCCAGGCACGCGCTATAAAGTCGCATGTTCGTTGCCAGCCAGCAGGGCATGGAGGCGTCGCTGTCCTCGACAATGATGCAGCGATCCGGACGCATCCCACCACTTTCAACCTGGACGAAGCTGTTCAGTGTCTCGTGCAGCAGGTCATGGCGATTGCAGGAGGTGATCACGGTGGTTATTTCGGCGGCCATGTTTCCTGCTCCGCGAGAGGATCGGTTTGCGATCAGAAATCCTTAACTAAAATCAGTGAGAGATCTCACGCTCCGTCGCGAACGCATGTATCAGTTGTGGGGCAGGCAGTTCCCGAGCCGCATGATGGCACACAGCACACAAGTTTCGCATTCCAGCGACGCGTGCTCTCATCTCCAAGTGGCCGAATCCTAGCACGTTTCAGTGCAGCTCTCTTGCGCGCCGCAATCTCTCTTGGCGCCGAGGTCCTGGGTGGGCCCGCTATTTTGTGCAGCCACAGACGTGGAGAGAAGCGCACTCGCCAGAGGCGAGGCCGGCCAAAATCGGAGCAGATCTCACCGGGGGTGTCTGTATCGCCGATGAGACATCCATCTCCCCCTTTTGAGACACTTTACACGTTAACTGTTTCGTACAAATATACTGTCAAGCAGGCAAGTTTCGGTTGGCCAACAAGACACCGTTCGCATACTCTTCGAGGTTGTAGTGGATGAGGTTAGGATGAAGTATCGCAAGCTTGGAAGCACCGGATGCGACGTCTCCATCCTCGGCTTTGGCTCCTCACCCTTCGGGGATGTCTACGGGCGAGCTTCTCCCGAGCAGATCCAGAGAGCAGTGGACGTGGCCATCGATTTCGGGGTGAACCTCTTCGATACCTCGCCCTACTACGGGCTCACGTTGGCTGAGGAGCGACTCGGCGACACACTCATTGGCAAGCGAAAGAAGGTACTGCTTGCCACCAAGTGCGGCCGCTATGGGGTATCCGACTTCGACTTCTCGCGAGCAAGCATTCGTTCGAGCGTGGAAGCCTCACTGCGACGGCTTCGGACGGACTACGTGGACTTGCTGCAGGCGCACGATGTCGAGTTCGCACATGAGTCCCAGATCATTGAAGAGACCATCCCCGCTCTGCGGGAGCTCCAGGCGGAAGGTAAAACGCGCTTCATCGGGATCACAGCGTACCCGGTCAGGCTGCTGCGGCGCATCGCCGAAGCGGCGCCAGTCGACACCATCCTCTCGTACTGTCGGTACTCCCTCCTGAACACGGACATGGAGAAGGTGCTGGCGCCACTGGCGGATGAGACAGGAATAGGTCTTATCAACGCCTCGCCCCTCATGATGGGCGTGTTGACGCGGGCCGGCGCTCCAGCGTGGCACTCGGCCTCGCCTGAGTTGAAAGAGGCCGGGCAGCGTGCGGGTGCGGTCGCGGAGGCAAGAGGGGGAGACCTGGCGACACTCGCCTTGCAGTTCTCCGTCAGGCCCTCGTTCGCGGCAAGCACGCTGATCGGCATGGCGACGGCGGATGAGGTGGAACGAAATGTACGCGCTGTCACCAGCGCGGGCGACCCCGATCTTCTGCGAGCAGTGAAGGCGGCTATCGGCAATGCCTTTGCTACGACCTGGGCCTCTGGCCTGCCGGAGAACGCGGACTAGACCATGGAGAGCGCGAACCAAGCTTGGAAGGTGAGAGATGCTCGCATTGGCCGGTCCGGGCCGAATGTCCCTTCCGCCAGCGTCCCGGCAAGGCGACGGAGCGTGTGTCGATGAGTCTCGCCGGGAGGGTGGGGACGCCCATCGTTGACGCCCATCACCATCTTTGGCATTACAACGCCACCGAATATGACTGGCTCGAAGATCGGATGGCGATGCTGCGGCGCGACTTCACGGGGGCGGATCTGGAAGCAGCCATGGACAGTGCGGGCGTCGATTTTTCGATTGCCGTGCAGGCCCGGCAGTCGTTGGAAGAGACGCGCGCACTTCTAGCAGTCGCCGCGAGTCGACCGCGGGTCGCCGCCGTCGTGGGGTGGCTGCCGCTCAGCGATCCTGCGGCGCTCGAGAGATCCATGCGCGAGTTTGCTTCCTCGGGCAGGCTCGCCGGTCTGCGTCATGTCGTTCAGGGCGAGCCCGAGGGATTTCTCGACGGCAGGGAGTTCAACGAAGGTCTGCGTGTCATCACCGAAGCAAGCCTCGCCTATGATCTCCTGGTGCGCGCCGATCAGCTTGAAGAGGCGACGCGCTTCGTGGACCGTCATCCCCACCAGCGGTTTGTGCTCGATCACCTGGCAAAACCCTACATCGCGGCGTCGCTGCTTGAACCATGGAAGACACATCTGGGCGAGTTGGCCCTCCGCCCCAACGTTGCATGTAAGCTTTCCGGCATGGTCACAGAAGCGGTATGGGACCGCTGGTCGCTCGAGACTCTCCGGCCCTACATGGACGCAGCCGTGGAGGCTTTCGGGGTGGATCGTCTGCTGGTCGGCTCGGACTGGCCGGTTTGTCTCGTCGCTTCCGGATACAAGCAGTGGTGGACCACATTGCGGAGCTACTTCACGCCCTTCAGCGAGGACGAACGTCGCGCCTGCTTCGGCGGCAACGCCATAAGCTTCTATGGACTAGAGCTTGCCTCTATAGCCGGCGGTAACGAGGCCATCGGAACACCAGTCGTGGTGAGTAAGGAACACTGAATGCAGGTATCTCCCGGAACCCCGCCCACCGACACGTCGTCCTCTCCCACCACCCAGGGCGGGCCATTGTTTGCCAGCGGAGGCGGCTTCGCATTCACGCTTGTGACGGGCTTGTTCTTCATCTGGGGTCTTTCGAATAACCTCACGGACATCCTTGTGCAGCAGTTCCGCAAGAGCTTCACGCTCTCGCAACTGGAAGCGCAACTGGTCCAGACGGCGGTGTTTCTGGGCTACTTCCTCATGGCGATGCCAGCCGCTGCGTTCATGCGGCGGTATGGATATCGCGCCGGCATCCTGCTCGGACTCTTGCTGTTCGGCTGCGGGACCCTGCTGTTCTGGCCCGCAGCCGTGATCGGCCGGTATACGCCATTTCTGATCGCGCTTTTTATCGTGGGCTGCGGCTCGGCCACGCTCGAAACCGCAGCAAACCCGCTGGTCGCCGAGTTCGGTCCGCCAGCCACCTCCGAGCGGCGCCTGAACTTCGCGCAGAGCTTCAACCCTGTTGGCTCCATCACGGGGGTTCTGATCGGCACCTTCTTCATCTTCTCCGGTGTCGAGCTAACCGCGGCACGAGCCGGGGCCCTGCGCCAGGCTGGCCAGTACGAGAGCTATATGCACGCTGAGATCATGCGGGTCGTGCCGACCTATGTCGGGCTGGGCATCGTGGTCCTGCTCAGCGCCCTCCTGATCGCCCGTACAAGCTTTCCAGCATTTGCTCTGCGGGGTCGCGAATCCGGCCCGCAAGGGAGTCTACGCGACCTCTTTCCCTATACCGGCCTCTGGTTGTCGGTGGCCGCGCAGTTCTTCTACTGCGGAGCGCAGGTGACAACATGGTCCGCTTTTATCCCGTATGTGCGCCAGTACACCCGCATGGGGGAGCGCGAAGCCGGCATCCTACTCACCGTGAGCCTTGTGGCGCTGGCCGTCGGGCGAATGCTGTCAATCCCGCTGATGCGACATTTCCGCCCCACGCGCATGATCGCCACCTATGCTCTGATCAACATCGCGTTGCTCACTGTAGCTGTGTTTCTTCCCGGACCCAAGGGAGCTTTCGCGATCCTCACCACAAGCCTGTTCATGTCCATCATCTTTCCCACAATCTTCGCGATCGGCATCAAGGGCCTAGGAGCAAACACTAAGCTCGGCGGCTCCGTCATCGTCATGGCCGTCATCGGTGGAGCGGTCTTTCCGCCGCTGCTGGGTCTCGTCGCACGCTTTACCGGCAGCCTCGCTCTTGGGTATCTGGTCCCGCTCTGCGCCTACATGGCCATCGCTGGTTACGGCAGGCTGATGGACCGCTATGCCCCTTTGTCGTCCAGTACCTCCAGCCCTTCCGCACCAGGTATGGTGCTGTGATCTGCATCATGCGTTCCTTCTCTGAGGTTCCATCTATGCGTTCCACCATGCGTGGCCAAGTTGTTCTGCTTCTCCTTGCCATCTTCGCTGCCGGCCTGCTCTCTCGCGTGGGAAACGCGGAGATTCCGCTCACGGTAAAAACCGACAAGGGAGCCGTCGAGGGCGCGGCGACCCAGGACGGAAGAGTCATATCGTTCAAGGGCATCCCCTTCGGCGCGCCTCCCGTGGGTCAGCTGCGTTGGCAACCGCCCGCCCCGGCCGACGCGTGGACCAAGCCCCTAAATGCGAAGCACTTCGGCCATCGCTGCTTCCAGAGCGACGGCTATAACGACATGACCTTCCATGACTCTGGCGCGAGCGAAGATTGCCTGAACCTCAACGTATGGGCGCCTGCGGACGCACGCCCCGGCAGTCTGCCCGTGATGGTGTGGGTCTATGGCGGCGGCTTCGTCACGGGCGGCACCTCGGAGTACCGGCAGGACGGACAGTGGCTGGCCCATCACGGCGTCGTGGTCGTGTCGATGAATTACCGCCTGGGGATCTTCGGCTTTCTCTCGCTGCCGACACTCACGGCCGAGTCGCCGCATCACGCCTCCGGCAACTATGGCCTCATGGACCAGGCAGCGGCGCTCGCCTGGGTGAAACGGAATATCGCGAACTTCGGTGGCGACCCGAAGAAGGTTACGGTATTCGGTGAGTCGGCCGGGTCCTTCGCGGTGAGCACACTGATGGCATCGCCGCTTTCCAAGGACCTCTTCCAGCGAGCGATCGGCGAGAGCGGAGGGGCCTTCGGCCGCGGTGGCCTTGCCTATCAGCCGCTCGCCGAACGCGAGTCGCGGGACGCTGCGTTCCTGGACAAGGCGTTCGGCACCTCGGACGTGGGCAGGTTGCGCGATATCGCGGCCGACGACATCCTGCGAGCCGTAATTTCCCCCACGGCCCGGCCAGGCGCTGTGGGTGGTCGTGCGCCTGTGGAACCCCCAGCGACACAGCGATTTGGTCCCAGTATCGACGGCTACTTTCTGCCGGAGAGCGTAGAAGCGATCTATGCGGCGGGCCGGCAGGCACATGTGCCGCTGCTCGCCGGCTGGAACGCGGATGAGGGACGTGGGCAGATACTCTCGGCAAAGCCGCCGGTTACGAGCGCAAGCTTCAAGGCGCAGGCAGAGAAGGAATTCGGTGCAAGGTCGTCAAAGTTTCTTGCGCTGTATCCCGCCACCAGTGATGAGGAAGCCCGGAACGCGGCAGCCGATTACGCCGGGGATCGCTTTATCGCCTTCTCCACGTGGCGTTGGATCGAGGCGCAGGCAAAGACGGGTGACGCCCCCGTTTACCGCTATTTCTTCACTCTTGGTTCGCCGGGCGATAACAATCACGAAGCAGCGATGGGCGCCTTCCACTCCGACGAGATTGAGTATGTGTTTGGCGTCCTGGATTCGCGGTCGGGCGCGAAGTGGAGACCGGAAGACCGCAGGCTTTCCGAGGAGATGATCGAGTACTGGACGAACTTCGCACGTACCGGCAACCCAAACGGACCTGGGCTGCCCGATTGGCCGAAGTACAGTCCACCTGACTGGCGGACGATGAAGCTCGGTGCGACCTCACAGGCCGACCCGGACACCTACCGCGCCAGATATCAGTTCCTGGAAGAAGCTGATCGGTCCAAGTAGTGCGTTGCCCTCGAGCTGTGGACGCTTAGCCCTCATATTCCCGCAGGCGAGCGCTGGCACCATCGCCAGACTCGGTAAGGTCTTTGGCTCGCGCCTTACAGGCTTGGATTGTCGATCCACCATCCCTCGCGTCAGCGAGGTCCATCGTCACCACGTTGTACTTCTCCAGGCTTTCCGCTATGCTCGGGCTCATGGCGCACAGTTATTACCGCGGACACCTTTGTTGTTGTCGTCGGCGGGTATGCATGCGCGTATTTCGCTGTCAGGGCTGACGGATACAAATTGCTCGGCAGCTTCCTTCAAAGCCCTTGTCTTACCCAGCGCCGCATAGCGTCTTCGTTGCCGTCTATAAGTCTCACAAATCAGTGATGGTTTCTGAGATCTGTCGTGGTCTTTCAGAGGTCTGGGTTCCCCGTCGTTGTTCTTGTCCCTAGCGACCTGTAGATGGGAGCGACCGCGTGCTGGCCTAGGGCAAGACGCATTTGGTTCGATCGAAACATCCATAAGGAGAACTCCATGTTTCACCTTGTTCCGTTGCGGGTCTCGCAATGTCACGCACGTTATGCGGCGGGTCTCGTAAGTGCGATTCTCCAGGTGGTGGTTTGCAGCTTGATGGCGATTTCTCTGGCGTTGACGGCGGAATCGCAGGTTGTGGGAGGGACGCTTGCGGGCACGGTTACGGACCCGAGTGGTGCCGCGATCCAACATGCGAGGGTGCTCGTACACAACGACGATACGGGTACCGAGCGGCGGCTCGAGACGGACTCCGCTGGTCGCTATGGCGCGCCTTCAGTGCCGGTAGGTGCGTATACGGTGACGGTCGAGGCGAGCGGTTTTGCTCTGCAGCGGCGGACAGGCATTCCATTGGCGGTGGGTCAATCCAGAGACGTCGACGTCGCGCTCTCAGTTGAGGCCGCGGCGCAAGAGGTCACGGTTGAGGACGCGCCGGCCAGCGTGAACGTTTCAACGCAGCAGACATCGGGCCTGGTGAGTGAGCGGCAGGTGAAAGATCTTCCCTTGAACGGCCGAAGCTATGACCAACTGATCACGCTGAATCCGGCGACCGTGAACTATACGGCCCAGCGCTCCGGATCGGTCGGGACCTCGAACTCGTCGGTAGGAAATATGTTTTCTGTGTCAGGCCGGCGTCCGCAGGACAATCTTTACCTGCTCAACGGGGTCGAGTACACGGGCGCATCGCTTATCAACGTGACGCCGGGAGGAACGAGCGGCCAACTCCTTGGCGTCGACGCTGTGCGCGAGTTCAACGTGTGGCGGATACTTACGGCGCGAACTACGGCAAGCGGCAAGGCGCGCAGATTTCGATTGTAACTGCTTCAGGCACAAATAAGTTACACGGCTCCGCGTACGAGTTTCTTCGGAACTCCTACCTTGATGCGCGGAACTATTTCGACCAGAGCCACATTCCGAACTTTCAACGCAATAACTTCGGCGGGTCGCTGGGCGGACCGATCCGGCGGGAGAAGCTGTTCCTCTTTGGCAACTACGAGGGGTACCGGCAGAACCTTGGGATTACGGACGTGACGCTGGTGCCGGATACCGAGGCCCGGGCGGGCTTTCTGCCGAACGCGGCCGGTGTGGAGACGAAGGTAACAGTGGGCGAGGGGGTTGCGCCGCTGTTCAATCTCTGGCCGAGCCAGAACGGCCCTGAGCTGCTCGACGCGAATGGGAGACAAAACCGGCATTGCGCTGGCCTACTCCAACCCGACACAACGGATTCGAGAAGACTTCGGGACGACGCGGTTTGACGCAAATATGACGGCGAATGATCTCCTGTTCGCGGTGTACACGATCGACGATTCGACTGCGCTTACGCCGACGCAGAACCCGCTCTCGCTGATCAACGAGGACCTGCGGGAGCAGGTGCTAAGTGCGCAGGAGCAGCACGTCTTTTCGGCGCGCCTGCTGAACACGGCGCGGGTTGGATTTTCGCGCGCGAGCTTTTACTTCCTCGGATCGGTGCCTGCGAACGTGCAGGCCGCGAGCGGCAGCTTTGTTGCCGGCAAGCCGATCGGTGCGGTGGTGATCGCAGGTTCGACGGCGTCGAATGGTTCGTCGCAGATCACGGGAGCGGGAGCAAACGTGGGATCGAATAATGCGCTCACTCGGAATCTGTTCACCTTTGACGACCATATCTTTTACACGGTCGGGCGCCACCAGATTGAGGCCGGGGGCTGGGTGCAGCGGCTGCAGTCAAACGACAACCTCGCACAGAACCAGTATGGGCAGGCGAGCTTCGCATCGCTTGCAACCTTTGTCGCGGGCACGATGAAGACGTTCACGGTGGTGCCAGATCCGACCGAGCTGGGATGGCGAGCATGGTTCGGCGCGGGGTACCTCGAGGATACGTGGAAGGTGACGGACCAGCTTGAGGTGAGTGCCGGTGTGCGTTTCGAATCGTCTAACGGCTTTAATGAGACGAAAGGACGGGCGGGCATTTACGGCTTCACGGACGGGGTGATCAACACGAATCCGACTGTTGGGCTCGGCCGCCCTGACGACGAACCGGGCACGCTTCCTTCCCGAGCCACAGGTTGGGCCTGGCCTGGAATGTCATCGGGAGCCAACAAGACCGCGGTCCGGGCGTCATTTGGGGTGCATCACTCGCTTCTGGACAACCTGGACTACCGGCTCGACCAGGCTGCCCCTTACAACACGACGCTGTCGTATAGCGGCGTTTCGGCGGCACGGTCCGACCTCGGGGACGGCGGGTCTCATCTCGCCATCGAACGTTCAGCCAGATCTCGCGACACCGACGGTGGTTGCGTACACGCTGCGCATCGAACGGGAGATTGCGCCGTCGACTTCGCTGACGATCGGCTACGTGGGTTCACATGCATACCATCAGATACTGTCGGAAGACCAGAACGAGCCGGCGTCGATCGTCTGTGCGGGCGATTGCCCGAACGGAATTCAGAATGGGAGGATCTACTACCCGAGCGTGATGAAGGCGAATCCCGCACTGGCGAATACGACATCCTGGGTGTCGCAGGGGTCGAGCAATTACAACGCACTGGAGGTGGATCTGCGCCGCTCATTTGCGAAGGGATTTCAGTTCCGGGGCAACTACACCTATTCGAAGAATCTTGATAACGGATCAGCATGGAATACGAGTGTTTCGGCGAACACGCCGGCGTTTGTCTCGTACCCTGCAAATCCGGCTCTGGATTATGGGCCTGCGGCTACTGATGTGCGGCACCTCGCAGCTTTCAATGGGAGCTATGATCTTCCGTTTGGGGCCAATCAGGCGCGGTTCGGGAACGCGGGTCCCGTACTGAGTCGTGCTGTCTCGGGATGGACGCTGAGCACGATTGCGAATCTGCAGACGGGGTTCCCGTTCTCACCGCAGCTTGGCTATAACCCGACGGGCTCTGGCGATACGCGGAACCCGGTGCGGCCGAACAAGAATCTAGCGTTCCGAGGGCGGACCTATACGCAGGGCACAACGGCGCAGCGCGCCGCGCGCTATTTCGATCCGAACGCGTTTTCGGCTCCACAGTACGGGACGGTAGGCGATCTGGGACGGGATACGTTGACGGGACCCGGCCTTGCGGACTGGGATCTTCTCATTCTTGAAATCGACGCTGCTGACGGAGGGAGCACGTCTTCAATTTCGAGCGGAGGTCTTCAATCTGCTGAATCACACGAACCTACTGACACCTAACGCGGTCGTCTTCTCGTCCGGGCAGACACAGGGGACAGCGGCGGCGCGGAGTGCCGCAAGCGTGCAGAGTCCGACGGCAGGAGTGATCACATCCGCAGGCACATCGCGACAGATTCAAATTGGATTGAAGCTGCTGTTCTGAAGACCTGAGACCGTCCGGCTAGGAGCCGAGAATCGCGGCTGCCAGTTCGTCGGAAGTGCGGCGGAGGATGCTTTCGTTGATGAAGAGAGGCATCCTGCCGGCTTTAGGGGTGGCAGCTCGGATGTCCGCGCTTTGCGAGACGCTCGGACAAACCCGCCGAGCCTTTCGGGAGCTATCCGGACGAACGCGATGTTGCTTCCGTTTGGGACGCGTTCGAGGGTGAAGCCGCCTGCCGCCTCGAGCCGAGTCGAGCAGCTGCTCCATAGCCTCACGCGCCTTCAGAAAACGTGCCGGAAATCCGGGGAGGGCATCGAAGGGTGGAAGGACTGCCTCCCAGCCCTGGTAGAGGAGACTTCCGTAGATGTGGCGAAGCTCCCGCGCCTCTGCAATCACGTCCTTCCTGCCAGTGAGGACCGCACCGAACGGTGCGCCCAGGTACTTGTAAAGTGAGACGTAGACGGTGTCGAAGAGCTCGCTTGTGCGTTTGAGATCGAACCCGGGAGTTCCGGTGAGGAGCATCGACCGGGCGCCGTCCCAGTGCATGCCGATGCCTTCTGATTTTGCAAGGGCCGAGATCCTGGCGAGGGTTTCGTACGGCACGCTGGCTCCGTCGGCGCGGCGAACGGGACTCTCGATCGAGATGGCGCCGATGCGAATGGGGTATGGCCGGTGCTTTGCGGAATCGATGGCTCCGGCGATCTCCTCGTAGGACGGTGCAGCCTTTCCGGGGGCAAGGGGATCCAGAGTAAGACCGCTAAGGATGGAGGCGGAGTCGCTCTCGTCCGCGTAGAGGTGGCTTTCGGCCTGTACGAGGGCGTGCTTGTGGTCCCCACAGAGAATGCGGACGGCAAGGTTATTTGCAAGCGTCCCAGTTGGCAGGAAGAGCGCCGTCCTCCTTGCCGAGAAGGTTGGCGAATGTTGCTTCGAGTTGCTGAACGGCGCCGTTGCCAAGGTAAGTGTCATTCGACAATGGATATTTCTGAACGAGTGAGACGAGATTTGCGGCTCTAGTCGCCTGGGTGATTGGAGCGGCGTCGCCAATAAGGGCTACGGTTCGAGCTGTGACGGGGGTGGTACGGGAGCAGCGGGTGCAGCAGTGTAGGCCTGCGCCAGGGCGGAAGGCGCGAGGGCGGCCGCTGCCGCTCCGGCGGGGATCGCTGCGCGTAGGAAGTTGCGGCGGTTCAGCATAGGGCTCCGTTCTTACCACCGAGATAAAGGTTTACCAGATGATCGAGCTCTGTATGGGATCGGATGGGCTCGAGTGCGTCAGAATCCTAGTGGATTTGTGGTGGGCGACGGATGCTTGGACAGTGCACGTTGCGCGGGCACACCGGCCCTTTTAGTTTATTCGGTCATATTGGGAAAGCAGTTCCTTCGAATCCACTTCCAAAGGGCGGGCACCAGGACTGCCGCGAACGCAAAACCAAGGATGGGGTTCTTCTGGACCTCGGCGACGAGATCATAGTTATAGAGTGATTCACCTTTTGCGTAAGCGACGGCCTTCTCGGAGTCTCGTCCTATGTCTAGCTTGAGCACCTCGGATCCCAGCTTCAGCCGGTTCAGGGTTATTACGCTTGAGGGAGGCGAGCTGCGGACGTCTAATGAAGGCTTTTTAGCGTGTACCGTAGGGACGACCTGGACCCGGCTCGAGAGCAGAGATCCGTCCCCAAGGGAGACCGCCTCGAAGGTTTGATCCGCACCCGTCCAGATCGGCAGTGCCGGATTTGCGGGATTGAAGTGGAGATCGATCTTGCCGCCGCCGTGCACAAGGATGTGGATCGGAATCGGGGGCAGGTCGACGGGGATGCTGTTGCCGATGGTCAAGAGCTTGTGGCAGGCGGGTAGATCGATCGACTCCAGACCAGGGGAGTCGGTGTGGACCTCAATCTCAAGCAGAGCGGGGCCGGGATCGAGGACGATCTGCCGGAAGCGCTGCGCACCCGCTGTCTGATCCGTCTGCGAGAATACGAGGGAGTCGATGGGCGGTGAGTCCTGCGCGCGTCGGATTTCGATGGTGGTGTGGCAGGTGTCGCCGGAGTTCTTTACGTTGGCAGTGCCACCAGTCGTATAGCTGATCCTCTGAGGCGGAGGTGGGGGTGAGCTTCCGAAAAGCAGGTGCCGTGATCTTTCGTCAAGGGTCGCGTTTTCGACCCAGAGGTCAGCGATCTCATTCTTGTTGCCCGTGTAGGAGAGCGCAAGGTTGCCTTGTGCAATGACGGGCTGCGTGATGACGATCTGTTCTTCCTTGATGCGGGCAACGGCTTTGGCGTTGAGATCGTCCGCGGGGAGCGAGATCGCGCGTGGGATGTGCGATCCAAGGTAGACGAGCAGTGACGTGAGGACGAAGACCGAGGCTGCCGTGAGCCTTCGGAACAGCAGAGATGCACCCCAGAGCTGCCCAAGCTTGCTCAACCTATTCTCCCCGCGATGCTACTTGACCACTTCGACGATGTCAGGCGACCAGGCCACGACCCAATCACCGCCTCTTTCGAGACCACGCCACGCCCTGATCTGAAGCATGTGTTCGCCTCCCTTACCGGAGCCGTTCCAGGTTCCTCTTCCACGTTCATCCTGAGGAATTGGAGGGAGCTCTTGTTCCTGATCCCTCTCGATCAGGAGATGACCGTTGTAGAGTGTGGTCACGATGAACTCTGCACGGACTCCGTTGAAGGTGGAGTGGGCGTGGAAGCTGTAGTTCGCGACCTCCTTGGCCCTGGTATGGATGGCTGCCGGCTCAAAGGTTAGTTGATCAATTGCGACGGAGCCGACGGCTTTTTCGCCTGCTCCGATGCCGTACGTGCGCAGGCCCGGCGGCGGCGTGGTGGCTCCAGGCGCAGCGATTGAATGTACCTGGTAGACCCCCGTTTGCAAGCCACTGCCAAAGTCTGGGGGAAGGTGGAGGATTGCGTAGGCGCGACGATTTGGAGTGTTCGTCATCCTGACGCGGTACTGGTGTTTGTCGGCCGCAACGATGTCGAGTTCCACGGCACCAGGTCCGTCGAGCATGAAGTCGAGGACTACGGGCCAGCTCGGTGCAACGAGGCCCTTGACTGTGAAGGTGTTCATATCAAACTGCTTTGGAAGCTGCGGGCCGTTGTGACCGAGGGTATCGGGCGAAGTATTGTGATGCGCGATCAGTTCTGCAATGACGATTCCTGCTCCGGCCGCGCCAATTGCCCCGGCGATGGCCGCCCCGTTGCCGGAGCTGTGAGGAGTTCGGCCCTGAGTCGTATCGGCCGGATGTCGTCCAGCGGTGCTTGGTTGCTGTGACGTGGGAACAGGAGCCGAGGCATGAGGCGGGGTGTTTCCGTCCTTGGGTGTTTCGGCCGGAACCTGCTGCGTTCTTGGTGCGGGCGAGGCTTGCCTGGAGGCGGCAGGTTGGACGCCCTGGATGTTCGGCTCGGTGGGTGACTGCGCGTACTCCATAGCCGGCACACCGATGGTCAGCGCTGCCAATAGTGCCCGGGAGCGCCTTTTGCGTAGGACCACGTGCGGTGACGGACGAGAGAGCATCAGGCCTCCGTTCTACGTATGCGGTTCGGTCGCCGGGCCCGTGTTGGATCAGCGAATTCTACTCCCGGCCTGATGTCGTGCACAGACTTGCTCTGGCGCCAGAGGGCGTTCCGAAGCGGGCCGACACCGGGCGCCTTCCGTGCCGGTGCGCCGAATGTATGCGAGATGCGAGACGTGAGCCCCGGGTACCGGAGATGGTGGAGGTCTACTTCAACCCGGTTAGCCTGAGCAAGATTCCATCGGCCGGGGCTAAGTAGGGGTACAGAAACGGGCGGAAGGCCCGAGCGACGCTTAGCTGGCAACTATCTCGCAGCTGAGGGGAATCGTAGTACTCACCGGTGGGGAGTGGTTGCTCCGCTGATTGCGGTTGCGCATAGGCACGAAGTGTCGTTCGGATTCAATACATGTAAGGAACAGCACGCCAGAGCTTCCTACTTCGACGCATGTGACTGGGTCCCCACTTAGCCACTGAGCCGGGATGGAAAGGCGGATCTCGGGGTTTGGCCTGAGAAGACGCGAGTTGGCTGTGGATCCGCTCGGGGAGGATAACCAGAACGAAGCGGAATGAGAGAGTGACGTCATGGGACAGCTTTCGCGGTGCTTTCGCTACCTCTTCTCGAGCGAGGACGGTGTCGGGAACCATCTGGTCGCTCGCTGGATCTTTCTTCGTTCGCTCGGCCTGATCTACTTCGCGGCGTTCTTTGCCTTGTTATTTCAGATCCGTGGTCTGGTGGATCGCAGGGTGTTCTACCGGCGGCTGAATATCTTCGTGCGATGCAGCGGTTAGGTCCGATACGCTTCTGGTATGCACCGTCCGTGTTTTGGATTTCTTCGAGCGACATTGCGTTGGTTACGGTTTGCTGGGTTGGGCTTGTAAGCTCGCTGCTGGTGATTGGGAACGTGCTTCCGAAGGTCTCCTTGCTGATGTGCTTTCTGTGTTTTCTGTCCTTCATCGGGGTTTCGCAGGACTTTGGGCAGTACCAGTCGGACGGCATGCTCCTGGAAGCTGGGTTCCTATCACTGTTTGTGGCACCTAGTGGGATTCTGCCCGGGTGGGGCGCGTGGAGTCCCCCAGTTCGGGGGGGCGTGTTCCTGCTGATTTGGGAGTGGTTCCGGATCTACTTCCAATCAGGCATGGTGAAACTGCGGTCTGGCGATCCTACGTGGCGCAACCTGACGGCGATGTACGAGTACTACCAGAATGGCCCGCTGCCCACGTGGGTTGGATGGTATCTCCAGCATCTGCCGCATTGGTTCCACATTGCTACGGCGGGCATGACGCTTGGTGATTGAGCTGGTGCTCGTGTGGATGGCGTTTCTTCCACGGCAATGGCGAATCGTTTGCTTCTGGATCGTGACGGTGTGGCAGATGGGAGTCATCCTTACCGCTAACTATGCGTTTCTGAACTACCTCGTGCTTGTGCTCGGCTTTCTGCTTCTTGACGACTCGTATCTTGTGCGTTTCGTCCCGACGCGATTCAGGGCGGGACTGCTCCCTTCGGGAGCACGTGGAACTCTGCTTCACGAGGGAGCTTCCGACTCGGCAACGTCGCGGGGCCGGCCTCGTCCGTGGATGGCGCAGGCACTGGTTGCGAGTGTCTTTCTGTTATGGATTGGGTATTCCACGGGCGCACAGGTCATTGCGATGCTTTGGCCGGGGTCTCCGCTCCCAACGAGACCAATCGCGCTGCTCGAGCCTTTCCGCGTGGCGAACACCTACGGCCTGTTTGCCGTAATGACTCCGCATCGTTATGAGATTGAGTTTCAGGCCTCGGACGATGGGCAGAACTGGAAGGCGTACACCTTCCGCTACAAGCCGCAGGAGGTGCACGAGCGACCGCGGATCTATGCACCGTACCAACCCCGGTTCGACTGGAACCTTTGGTTTGCCTCCCTAGGCTCCTGGCAGCAGTCTCCCATTGTTGTGCTGACCGAGGCGAGCCTCCTCGAAGGCCGGAAGGACGTGCTCGGACTCTTCCGGGCAGACCCGTTTCCGAAGCATCCGCCGCGCTATGTGAGGGCGGTGCTATGGCAGTACTGGTTCAGTACGCGGGAGGCTAAGCGTGAGGAGAATGTCTGGTGGAGGCGTCAGCTGCTCGGCACATTTGCACCTACGCTTGAGAAGCTGCCGAACGGCCGCTTTGGGGAGGTTGCCGCTCCAGAGCTGATGGGACCGCCTGAGCCCTGATCGCAGGAACGCTGGAAGTCGGGGGAACCGTTTCAGATTGAAGGACGAACCCAACCGCGTAGAGATGAAGGGGTAGGGGCTTGTTAGGGGTTGTTGCCGAGCGGTTGGTTGGCCAGTTAGAGCTGGGTATGAGGAGATTGCTGCCCGATGCGCGGGAATATACTTAAGATGTGAGCAAGACTTTTTACATTGAGACATTTGGCTGCCAGATGAATGCGCACGACTCTGAGAAGGTGATCGGGACGCTGGAGCAGCAGGGCTATGCGCAGGTGCAGGATGAGGCCGACGCTGGGTTGATCCTGTACAACACCTGCTCGATCCGCGACAAGGCGGAGCAGAAGGTGTTTCACCGGCTGAACGAGTACAAGAAGCTGCAAGGCGAGGGCAAGAAGTTCGCCGTGCTCGGCTGCGTGGCGCAGCAGGAGGGCGAGAAGATCTTCGACAAGGCGCCGTACGTGTCGATGGTGTCGGGGTCGGCGAGCTACCGGAACCTGCCGTCGATGCTCGAGCGACTGGAGGCGGGCGAAGCGCGCATTACGGGGCTTGACGACCGGCAGACCGACCAGACGTTTGAGACGGAGTTTGTGGCCCGGACGAATCCGCATCGCGGGTACATCACGATCATCGAGGGGTGCGACAAATTCTGCGCGTACTGCGTTGTGCCGTATACACGCGGCAAAGAGCGGAGCCGGACAGCGGCGAGCGTGATCGAGGAGGCGCGGCGGATGGCGGAGGCCGGCTTCACCGAGATCCAACTTCTCGGCCAAAACGTGAACTCCTACAAGGACCCCTCGGGGACGATGACGTTTGCGGAGCTACTGACGGGCGTGGGCGAGCTGACCGGGATTAGACGAGTGCGGTTCACAACGAGTCACCCACGCGATTTTACGCGGGATATTGTCGAGGCAATCGACGCAGTGCCGACGCTTTGTGACCATGTGCACCTGCCGGTGCAGTCAGGGTCGAGCTCGATCCTGAAGGCGATGGCGCGGGAGTATACGAGGGACTGGTATCTGGAGCGGATCTCGTGGATCAAGGCGGCGAAGCGGGATATCAGTATGACGTCGGACATTATTGTCGGATTTCCGGGCGAGACGGAGAGCGATCTGGAAGAGACGGGGACGTTGCTCGACGAGGTGGGGTATGACGCGATCTTTGCGTTCAAGTACTCGCCGCGTCCGAATACGCCGGCGCTGACGATGACCGATTCGATCTCCGGATGAAGTGAAGTCTTCGCGACTGCAGGTTCTGCTGGATCGCCAGAGGGAGATCCAGCGAGTGAACTACGGCAGGCACGTCGGCGAAGTGATGGAGTTGATGGTTGAAGGACACAACCGACAGAGGGGGCAGGTTGTGGGGCGGAGTTCCCAGAACAAGACGGTGAACTTCACGACTACGTCGCCGATCCTGCCAGCTCTGGGCAGCTATGTGCAGGTGAGGGTGACCCAAAGCTTTCCGAACAGTCTTTTGGGTGAGGCGGTGTGAGATGAAGACGGCAGGCGGGAGAGGCAGGTACAGGAACAGAAGTCGAGGTGCAGATCCGGGGCCTGATGATGGATCCGGTGACGAACATGCCGATCATCGTGCTGAAAGACGTGGGAAGCGACCTCGTTCTGCCGATCTGGGTCGGGATGTTTGAGGCGAACGCGATTGCGCTCGAACTCGAAAAGACCGCTACTCCGCGTCCGATGACACATGATCTGCTACAGAATGTGACGCGGGGACTGAATGCAGAGGTGACGCGCGTGGTGGTTTCGGAGCTGCGGGAAGACACTTTCTACGCGATTGTCTGGATGAAGCAGGGAGGAGACACCGTTGCTGTCGATGCGCGACCTTCGGATGCGATTGCAATGGCGTTACGGTGGGACTGCCCGATCTATGTCAATCGCGAGGTGATGGAGAGATCGAAGGCGCAGTATGGCGGTGCGCAGTCGACGAACGCGGAGGATGTGCGGCGCTGGCTCGAAGGACTAAACGACGATGAGATGGGCCGATACAAGATGTAGACGTGGCGGGAGCTTTTCTGTTGGGATGTGTCGGCTAGAGCCAATTGCAGAGTTGAGCGACCTGTTTGGACCATTCATCTTCGGTAGGGATGGCAGGGATCGGTGCGGCAAGATGGCGGCGTTCGCTGGTTGAGGTGATCGCTCTTTGAAGCGCGGATGTGAGGGCGGATTCATCTCCCTCGAAGACAGTGGCCCAGGGTGTGTCGAGGAGGATGTCCGACACACCGGAATCGCGATGGAGGAGGACGGGTATTCCACGCCCGAGACTCTCGATCGCCGGGATCCCGTAGCCCTGGACGGCGGGCATGAGAAATAGATGCGCGGAAGCGTAGAGCTGCTGGAGCTGTTGGTCGGAGACGAAGCCGTGGAAGTGAACCCGGTTCAGCCATGCCTAGCTCAGCAGCCATGGTTTTGAGGTGCTGCGAGCCCGGAACCCTTACCGGCAATGTCGAAGTGCCAGTCGATCTCCGACGACAGTGGGTTTTGGGAGTTCTCGAGGGTTGCCAAGGAACGGATGAGCCAGTCGATACGCTTGTTCGCCTCGATCCGGGAGACGGAGAGCATTCGGAGAGAGCCAGAGACGGGCTTGGGGCGAGGGAGGGGCGGGGTGGGAGAGACCACCCATGCGGGCGATTGGCGCTGTAACGCAGAAGACACGTTGACACTCATCCCGGAGGTATTGGCTGGTGACGATGGTGACTCCACCTGAGCGGAGACCGTGTGCAGACGATGCGATTCCGCGCCGAGCGCAGCAGGCGGCGCTTGATCGAGCCCGTTTTCTGCGGCCTCTGAGAAGAGGCTGGGGGTGTCGTGCATTAGGGTGTGGAAGCCACGCATTCCGGCAAGAGCTGCGTGAAGGGCTGGCTGGTAGCCGGACAAGAGGGGCTGTGGGGCGGACGGGCGGGACTTGAAGTAGGTCGCCCAATGCCTGGATCTTCCGCCGGGCGATCATCTTCGGTCTGAGTTGGACGACAGCAAGGGGATGGTCGGCAAAACGTTCAAGGCCGACGCGATCCTCGTAGGTCACGATGTGAGCCGGAAGATCCTGCTGGTGCATCCAGCGTGCGAGGGCGAGGCAGGCGCGCTCGGCTCCGCCCATCTCGCCGATTTCCGTGAGTACGATTGCCCGTGAGTCGGGCGCGACTGATCGGGGGGCGGGGTCATCAGCGTTGGGCGAGGCGGTCCAGGTGGCTGAAGAACTCGGGGAAGGAGATGGCGGCGGCTTCGGCTCCTTGGATCTCGGTGTCACCTGTGGCGCGGAGGGCCGCGACGGAGAAGGCCATGGCGATGCGATGGTCGTGTCCGGAGTCGATGACGGCACCGTGGAGCTGCTGGTTTCCGGGGATGTCGAGGCCGTCTTCGAGCTCGGTGAGCTCGGCACCCATGGCGCGGAGGTTGCGGGCGACGAGGTCGATGCGGTCGGACTCTTTGATGCGGAGTTCTTTTGCGTCGCGGATGCGGATGCCGGAGGGGGTGTAGGGGGCTATGGCGGCGAGGACGGGGAGCTCGTCGATGAGCTGTGCGGCGAGGGTGCCGGAGATCTCGAAGGGTTGGGTGAGCTTGCGGGCGTTGGGGTCGGCGTTGACCTGGATGGTGCCGACGAGTTCGCCGTGGAACTCTTCGACGTTGAGCATGCGGATCTTTGCGCCGAGGGCGGAGATGACGTCGAGGAGGGTGGCGCGGGTGGGGTTCATGCCGAGGGCGTCGAGGATGAGGTGGGACTCGGGGAAGAGGAGGGCGGCGGCGAGGAAGAAGGCGGCGGAGGAGAGGTCGCCGGGGACGGTGGCCTCGATGGCGGAGAGGCGCTGTCCGCCTTCGATGCTGAGCTTGCTGGAGCCGTCGTGCGGCGGAGCCGCTGCGGTGAGGGTTGCGCCGAAGGCTTTGAGGGCGTGCTCGGTGTGGTCGCGGGTGCGGATGGCTTCGGAGAGGGAGGTGGTGCCGTGGGCCTGGAGGCCGGCGAAGAGGACGGCGGTTTTGACCTGGGCGGAGGGGATGGGGGTGGTGAAGTCGATGGCGTGGAGGGGGTGGCCGACGACGGTGATGGGGGCGTGGCCGCCGGTGGCGCCGTCGCCGCCGGTGAGGTGGATCTCGGCTCCCATCTGGGCGAGGGGCTTGCGGATGCGCTCCATGGGACGGGCGGAGAGGCTCTCGTCGCCGGTGAGGACGAAGGTGTGCGGGTGCGAGGCGATGAGGCCGGCGAGCATGCGCATGGTGGAGCCGGAGTTGCCGCAGTCGAGGTTGTGTTCGGGCTGGACGAAGTGTCCGGCGGTGCCGGTGATGCTGATCACGCCGTCGCTGTGCTTCTCAACTGTTGCGCCGAGCTGGGCCATGCAGGCGAGGGTGGAGTGGGGGTCGGCGCCGGTGGAGAAGTTGGTGAGGCGGGTGGTGCCTTCGGCGAGGCCGGCGAGCATCGCGTAGCGATGCGAGATGGACTTGTCGCCGGGGAGGAGGAGGGAGCCTTTGAGGTTGCGGGCCGGGCGGATGAGTTCGGTGGACATCTGCTTCTATCGTACCTGCTTCCGGGTCCGGGTTGCGGTTGCCTGGCGAGGCTCGGGTGGGTACCCCTCCCCCCGTACTTTGTACCCAAAGTCTTCGATTGATGACGCTTAGCGAGGGGGTACATGGGAGAGCAGCCACCTTTCGCGACGGGCTTAGCCGCGTACCCACTCTCTGCAATACATCGACACGGACACAGCGATCGAGGCTACTTCCATTTTACGGGAGCGGGTGGGTAACTACGCCACGGGCTCGGCAGCGTAACGAGCAGGGATTGGGTGTGGCAGGGAAGGGGTTCACCTAAAGAGCCCGCGGGTTCAGGTGGTGATGCGGAGGGCGTAGGCCTGGGCTTTGTTGGGGGAGTCCCCGGTGAGTTGTCGCTTCCGTGACTCCTTCGACACACCGGACCGGGCGGGGTAATTACGCCACCTGGAGCGGGAAGAGATCCGAAGTGACCCATGGTGAGAATGAGATGGTTTGCCTCGACGGATGACTTCGCCGGGAGTAGTGTTTGTACCTACGCGGTAGTAGTGTGACACGCGGCTTCCAATGTTGAGATCCCGGGCCCAAGTCGATGGACTGGAGATGAGCTTATGTGGATGCGGCGAGTGGTTGCTTTGGGGCTGGTGGCGGCGGCTCCCCTGACTGTGCGTGCGGATTTCACGTACCAGGAGACGACCCAGATTACCGGGGGCACGCTGGTGGGGATGATGAAGCTGGCTGGAACGTTCAGCAAGCAGGCGCGAGCGGCGGGTCAGCCGGTGGTGTCGACGGTCATCATCCAGGGGAACCGGATGGCGCGTATCGGCCCGGACAGGACGGAGATCATCGATCTCGACCAGGAGACGATCACGGAGATCGACCCCGCAAAGCGTCAGTACACGGTGGTGACGTTTGCGCAGATGAAGCAGCAGATCGACGCGGCGATGCGGAAGGCAAAGGAGCAGCAGGCCGCACACCCGACGCCGGCGGCGCCGCCGAGCGATCCCGGGACAACGGAGATGAAGTTTACGGCGCATGTGCGGCAGACGGGCGCGGTCAAGGCGGTATCGGGTGTTGATGCGAACGAGTCGATCCTGGCGATGATGATGGATGCGACCGACAAGAGCTCTGGGCAGACGGCGAGCCTGGCGATCACCAATGACATGTGGCTGGCACCGGCAGTTCCGGGGTACGAAGAGGTTGGCGAGTTTTACAAGCGGTATGCGGCCAAGATGGGTCGCGTGATGAGCGGAGCGATGAATCCGCAGCTGCTGGCGATGCAGCCGGGGCTGGGCCAGGGAATGGCGGACATGGTGAAGGAGATGTCAAAGCTAAAGGGGATACCCCTGCTGCAGGTGATGCGGGTGGGAACGACGGTAGACGGGCAACCGCTGCCGGCCGCCTCCGAGGCCCCGCTGCCGCCGGCTGCCGATGCGCCTCCCATGCCTTCGGTGGGCGATGTGGCGCAGCAGACCGCAGCATCGGCGATTGTGGGCAGGTTGGGTGGATTGGGCGGTTTTGGGCGGGATGGGAGGGTTTGGCCGCAAGAAGAAGGCGGATGCCCCGGTGGCGGCAGCGCCCGATGCGACCTCGGACGCGTCGTCGGCAAAGGCCTCCGATGGCGCCGGCAGGAACGGCTGGAGGCGCGCAGGTGACCTCAGCCGTTTTGATGGAGAGCAGGACGGAGATGACGGACTTCTCGCAGGCGAGTGCGGATGCGAGCCGGTTTGCTATTCCTGCCGGGTACGCCAGGGTGGAGCCGAAGTCGATGGACTGAGCTGAGGGGCTGATGCAGGTGGGAGGTCAGTGCGGTATGGGTAGAGAAGCGGGTCCTTCGCTTTGCTCAGGATGACAACCCAAAGTGCAGGGGTGGTGGGGCGGGAGGTTTGGGTGATGTTTGGGTGGGGAAGCGGGACCTTCGCTTTGCTCAGGATGACAACCAAGGAAGGACAGGCCAGGGTATCGGGGAGTCTAGCCAGGGCCGGTTGGGGGTGTAACAGCTCGGGCCGCTGAAGTCCGTAGGGGTAAGGACCGGGTTCAGGTGGTGATGCGGAGGGCGTAGGCGTAGGGGTTGGGCTTTTCGGGGGGGAGGGTGACGGTGAGTTTGTCGGCTGTCTGAGTGAACCGCAGGGGGGTGGAGGCGCCCAGGAGATCGATGCGCTGGATGGGTTTTGGGAGGTGCTTTGAGTTGCGGGCCAGGGTGCGGATGGTGAGATTGCCGGAGTCGGGGCCAGCCGAGGGCGAAGGCGTAGAGGGTGTCGCCCCTGGTGGTGAAGCGGATGTCTTCGGCGGTGTAGGGGCGCTGCTTGTCTTCGGAGAAGCCCTTGTTGTCGGTGAGGGTGTTGCTGGCGCTGGGTGCGTCCTCGCCGTAGACGGTGAAGGGGCGCGTGCCGTAGATCGCTTCGCCGTGGGCGGGGAGCCAGGTGGCGAGATCCTTAAGGAAGGCGTGCTCGTCCTCATCGATGGTGCCGTTGCCGCGTACGGGAATCGAGAGGAGGAGGTTGCCGTTTTTGCTGACGACGTCGATAAGGGTGTGGATGACGGTGCGCGGGGTCTTGTAGGCGTGTTTTTCGAAGACGGAGCGGTTGTAGTGCCAGTCGCCGATGCAGGTGTCGGTCTGCCACGGGACGGTGAGGATCTCCTTGGCGCGGCCGCGTTCGATGTCGAGGGTGATGGCCCCGGTGTGATCGGGCTTGAGGTTTTTGCCATTGACGACGCACTGGAGGGAGCCGTTGCGGGCGATGGACGAGTTGTAGAAGTGGGCGGTGACGTCGAGGCCGGCCTGGCCGAGGGGGAGGTCGTCGTTGTCGAAGTAGACGAGGTCGGGCTGGTACTTGTCCATGAGCTCCTGGCAGCGGAGGAACCAGGTGTTGACGAACTCGGGGTTGTTGGGGGGCGGGTCCTCGGTCCAGACGCGGTCGTTGTGCTCGTGCCAGTCGTTTGCGGCGGCGATGGTGGCGAGGCCGTCGGGCATGACGATGTTGCGGCCGGTGTAGAGCTCCTGGGGGTCGAGGCCGTCCCACCACTTGCCTTTGCCGTCGGCCCTGGTGAGGCGTGTAGGCGTCGTAGCGCGTGCCTTTTTCGGGGCCGGTTGGGTCGTAGTCGTAGGCGGTCTGGAACCAGTGCCAGGCGTGGGCGGAGTGGTTGGAGACGCCGAAGCGGAGGCCGTGGGCGCGGGCGGTGGCGGCCCAGGTGCCGACGATGTCCTTCATGGGGCCGATGCGGGTGGAGTTCCAGCTGTGGTGGGTGGAGCCGAAGTTGTCGAAGTTGTCGTGGTGGTTGGCGAGCGAGACGAAGTACTTTGCGCCGGCGCCGGTGTAGAGGCCCATGAGCTCTTCGGGGTTCCACTGGTCGGCCTTCCAGAGGTTGTCGATCTCCATGAAGCCGGACTTTGAGGGATGGCCGTAGGTGCGGAGGTGGTGCTCGTACTGGGGGTGGCCCTGGAGGTACATCTGGCGGGCGTACCAGTCGCCCTGCTCGGGGACGCACTGCGCGGACCAGTGGGCCCAGATGCCGAACTTTGCGTCGCGGAACCAGTCTGGGGTCTTGTAGGCGCGCAGCGAGGGCCAGGTGGGCTGGAAGGGGCCGGTGGCGATGTGGCGGGAGGGAGCCTGGGATTGGGCGAGCAGGCCTGGAGACAGGGAGACGGCGGCGGAGGTGGCGAGGGTGTTGCGAAGGAGGCGGCGACGGGTGAGGTGGGTCGATTTCATCGGTGCTGATGATACAGGCGCGGGGGTTTGTGTTTCCTGGTGTCCTTTCGTGTCCCCGCATGGCGTTGTGTGTTTGTGGTGCGGGGAGGTGTGCGTCTTGCGTCTCTCTCAAGCGCGGACGGGCGCGTTTCCGTTACTGATTCCGGCGGCTGCGGGGCAAGTGTACGATAAGCCGACTTGTCGTCAACTGACGAGAACCGCGTTTCTCAGGACTTACAGCCAAGGTCATTCTCGGCGCAGAAAAAGACTTTCAAAGTCAAAGGTAGTTGCACGAGCCTCGATCAATACATCATCGCCAAGGTTTCCGGCCCATTTGGAAGGGAGGGAGCGTGCGTTACTCTCTGCCGATATACTTGTGCGGCTATGCGCCTAGCCGTCGTATTGTTCTTATCCTTAACTTCATCCAGCCTCTTAGCTCAATCCAGTTCGAGCAACAGCTCGCCCTCAGCCGTCTCGGATAATCCAACGCTGACTGAAATGTTCAACGTTGATCAGAAGGCGAGAGAAGGGGATCATATCGACTGGGCGAAACTCACGAAAGACGACGAACAAAGGAGAACTGACCTCCGTCAGATGCTCTCCTCTGGCGGAGTTCGCACCGGAAATGACTATTTTCATGCAGCAATGATTTTTCAGCACGGTCAGAATCCCGATGAATACCTAATGGCTCATGTGCTTGCAATGGACGCAGTTGCACAAGGCAGTAAAGAAGCCCGTTGGCTCTCTGCGGCGACACTTGATAGGTACCTTCGGTCCATTTGGCAGCCTCAGGTGTTTGGCACGCAGTTTTACGGCGGACCCAGCTTTGAAGGCATGACTCATGACAAGATCAATCCGGCGATCGTCACTGATCCCATGAGAAGCGCCACGTGCGTGGTCTCTTCTTCAGAGCAAGATAAAGTGCTCCAAACCGTGAATCACGGCGGGAAGTTCGGAAGCACTCAATCAAAGGAAGATCATTGCAAGTAGCGGGGTCATAGGCTTTGATTTAGGTCGTCGTCCACTCGAAAGCTGGAAGGCCTGGGTGGGCTCATCCCCGGCAAGTGTCCGACAGCGATCTTCTCGTACGCTTGCCCCCCGCGTCCGGCTTAGTAACGATATGTCGCATTATCGTCAGTGTCCGTGTAACGGGCTTCTCGTACACTTGCCGGCCGTCCCGGGATTGGTCCCGAGAAGTCGTCTCTTCGTACCTAATCGGCTGTCTGCTTCGATTGCGGGAGGAACCTCTGCACGGATGAGGGCGAAGGGCGAACTGTTCGCTGGAGTGTAGCGAGGAGGTTGCCGGGCGTTTCGTGGGGGGCGTCTTGGCTTCGCTGAGAATGTCTACGTTTGGGGACGAGCAAAGGCGAAGACAACAGCAGATTCCTCCGCTTCGCTGCGGAATGACAACCAAGGGTGGGACATCTCTGGCGGCTGGGGCCTGGATTTCGAGGTCTGTGCGGTCTGCATTGCTGTTCGAGAAGGGGACGGGTACTTCGGTTATCAGGGCGGTCACTTCTGATCGGGGATCGAGGGCCAGGTTGCGTAGAATTCCGCATGCGGCTGATGCTGAGTTTCGTTGCTGCGATTGCGGCAGGCGGTGCTGCGCACGGGCAGAGTTTCGCGGTTGTGAACGCCACGGTGTACACCTCACCGCGGGCGGCTGCGGAACCGCACACGACGGTGCTGATCGAGGGCGGAAAGATTGCCGCCGTGGGCCGCGCCGTCCGTGTTCCGAAGGGCGTGCGAACTGTGGAGTGTGGCCGGTGCGTGGTGTTCGCCGGCTTCTGGAACACCCATGTGCACTTCACGGGCTCGCAGTGGGCGGGTGCCGGCCAGGCGCCGGCGGCCACGCTAAGCCATGAGCTGCAGCGGATGTTGACGCACTCCGGGTTTACGACGGTTGTGGACACGGCGTCGGACCCGGAGAACACGGTTGCGCTGCGGCGGCGGGTGGAGGCGGGAGAGGTGCCGGGGCCGCTGATCTACACGGCGGGATTGGCGTTGTATCCGCCACACGGGATTCCTTTTTACCTGGACGACCTGAGCCCGCAGGAGCGCGCGAGGCTGCAGGCTCCGCCGACGCCGGTGGAGGCGCTGCGCTCGGTGGAACGCAATATGTCCAAGGGGAGCGATGTGGTGAAGCTGTTCACGGGCTCTTACGTTTCGCCGGACCGGGTGACTCACATGGCCCCTGGGGTTGCGCGTGAGGCGGTCTCGGTGGCGCACCATCATGGGCAGCTGGTGTTTGCGCACCCGTCGGACCTGGAGGGGGTGCGGATTGCGATGGATAGCGGAGTGGATGTCCTGGCGCATGCGCCGGACACGGTTGAGGGTGTCGATGCCAATTTGATCCGGGCGATGGTCGCTCGGCATCTGGCGATGGTGCCGACGCTGAAGCTGTTTTCGGGGAGTGACCACATTGGGCGGATACGGGAGATTGTGGGGGAGTTTCACAGGGACGGCGGCGTGCTGCTGTTCGGGACGGATACGGGTTTTTTGACGGACTACGATGTGAGCGAGGAGTATCGCCAGTTGAAGCTGGCGGGGTTGTCGTTTCGCGATGTGCTGGCGATGCTGACGACCGGTCCTGCGGCGGAGTTCAAGGTGGCGTCGCATGCTGGCTCGATCAGGGTGGGAGGTGACGGGGACCTGACGATCCTGGGAGCGGATCCGGGAGGCGGGGAGCTGCGGAACTTTGCGCGGGTGCTGTACACGGTTCGAGGGGGGCGGGTGATCTTCGACGTGACGGCTCGGTAGTGAGCTGGCAGGCGGACCGCGAGGGGGTTAGAGGACGCGGAGGACGACGACGGTTTCGTCGTCGAAGTGTTCGGCGCCGGCCTGGAAGGTGGTGACGGCTTCGAGGATGGCGTCGACGGTCCTCTGCGGACTGGGCGGCGGTGGGGTGGCGCTGGAGAAGGGTGCAGAGGCGGTCGGTGCCGAACATGTCGCCGGTGGATGTTTTCGGCGTCGACGATGCCGTCGGAGAAGAAGACGATGAGGTCGCCGGGCTTGGTCTCGAGGGCTGCTCTTCGTAGGTGACGTCGGGGAAGAGGCCGAGGGGGAAGCCTTCGACGGTGATGGTGCGGACGTCGATGGCGTGGGTGAGGTCGGCGTTGTCGGTGGAGACGAAGAGCGGCTGGACGGAGCCGGCGTTGGCGATGTGGAGGGTGCGGTTGGCGTCGTCCCAGAGGGCGATGAGCATGGTGACGTACTGGGCGGCGAGCTTGCGCTCCTGGAGCTGGTCGTTGAGGGCGGCGAGCAGGTCTGCGGGGGCGAGGTGCTGGGGGGCGAGCGAGCGGAGGATGCCGCTGACGAGGGCGGCGTAGAGGGCGGCGGGAGCGGCCTTTGCCGCTGACGTCGCCGACGGCGATGGCGAGTGCCGGGTGCTCGGGCGAGCCGTAGTCGAGGAAGTCGTAGATGTCGCCGCCGATGGAGCGGGCGGGGAGGAAGCGGGCGGCGATCTCGGCGTGCGGCGGGCTGGGGCGGGGCTGAGGGCAGGAGGCGGAGCTGGACCTCGCGGGCCATCTCGAGGTCGCGCTCCATGCGCTGCTCTTCCTCGTGGATGCGCTGGTAGAGGCGGGCGTTGGCGATGGAGATGGCGACCTGCGCGGCGAGGGTGGTGAGGGTGCGCTGGTGGTCGTCGTTGTAGTAGTTGACGCGGGTGTGCTCGAGGTCGATGACGCCGATGACGTTGCCCTTGTAGATGAGCGGGACGGCGAGCTCGGAGCGGGTTTCGGGATTTTCGGCGACGTAGCGAGGGTCTTTGCGGACGTCGGGGGCGAGGACGGGCGTGCGCTGGGCTGGCGGCGGTGCCGATGAGGCCTTCGCCGAGGGCGACGTTGCGCTCGCGGGTGACGCGCTCGCCGTAGCGGGTGGAGAAGCGGTGCTCGAACTGCTCGGTGCGGTCGTTCCAGAGGAGGATGGTGAACATCTGGAAGTCGATGACGCGCTTGAGGAGCTGGCCGATGCGCTCGAGGAGGTCGTCGAGATCGAGGATGGTGGTGATCTCGCGGGAGATCTCGTTGAGGACGGTGAGGGTCTGGGCCTGGCGGGAGACGCGGGTGTAGAGGCGGGCGTTTTCGACGGCGATGGCCATGCGGGAGGCGACGAGCTCGAGCAGGCGCTGGTGCTCGTGGGTGAAGAAGGCGGGGTTCTCGGACTGGATGTCGATGACGCCGATGACCTTGTTCTTGATGATGAGGGGGACGGCGAGTTCGGAGCGGACGTCGGGGTTGGCGTTGATGTAGTTCTCGGAACTGCGTGGTGGACGTCTTCGACGAGGATGGATTTGCGCTGGAGGGCGGCCTGGCCGACGATGCCGCGGCCGAGCTTGATGCGCATGCGCTCGACCTCGGGGGTGTGGCCGGTCTGGAAGCGCATCCAGAGCTCGTGGGTGCGGTCGTTGAGGAGGAGGATGGCGAAGATGCGGTAGTCGATGACGGCGCGGACGAGGTCGGCGACGCGGTGCATGAGGGTGTTGAGGTCGAGGGTGGTGTTGAGGGCGTCGGCGAGGCGGTGGAGGAAGTCGACCTGGAGGGGCTCGACGCGGATGTTGGGGCGAGGCGTGGGGTGGCGGGGTCGGCGCTTGGGGCGGTAGTCGCCTTCGAAGGTGTGCTCCGCCGTGTCGGCCGAGCGAGAGGATCGGGGTCGGCGGCTGTGCGGGGTTTGTCGGCGGAGGCATGGACGTGCCGATGATACTACCGGGGGTGGGATTGCGGGAGTGGCTGCTGGAGGTCGGATTGAGGCGATTGCGCGTAGCGTCGGTGGCGGTGTTAGCGGCTGTGCGGATGAGCTTGTTGGCGCGGGGTGGGGTGTGCTGGGCGGTCCGCTGGATGGCTCTGGCCGGCGAGCTCGGCGAGGATCTTGACGCTGGCGCTGGCGCCGATGCGGGAGGCTCCGGCGTGGAGCATGGCGGTGGCGTCGGCGAGAGAGCGGATGCCGCCGGAGGCCTTGACGCCGGCGCGGGTGCCGGCTACGCCGCGAAGCAGGGCGATGTCGTCGGCGGTGGCGCCGCCGGTGGAGAAGCCGGTGGAGGTTTTGAGGAAGTCGGCGCCGGCGGAGAGGGCGAGGTCGGCGGCGCGGAGTTTTTCTTCGAAGGTGAGCAGGCAGGTTTCGAGGATGACCTTGACGATGGCTCCGGAGCCGTGGGCGAGCTCGACGACGCCGCGGATGTCCTGGCGCGACGGCGTCGAAGTCGCTGGGCGGGCCGGACTTGAGCAGGCCGATGTTGAGGACCATGTCGACATCGTGGGCGCCGAGCTTTGAGGACGCGGACGGTCTCGTCGCGCTTGGAGGCGGAGAGGGTGGCGCCCAGGGGGAAGCCGATGACGACGCCGACGGGGATGCCGGTTCCGGCGAGGGCCTCGGCGGCGGTCGAGACCCAGGTGGGGTTGACCATGGCGCAGGCGAAGCGGTGCTCGGCGGCCTCGTGGCAGAGCTGGAGGACCTGGGCGCGGGTGGCGTCGGGCTTGAGGAGGGTGTGGTCGAGGACGGCGGCGAGATTTCCCGGTGAGGAGAGAGCCTGCGCTGCGAAGACTGCGGCGTCCCACCCGTTGGAAGGACTGGAGTTCAGGAAGGGTTGTTTTTCAGAGACAGCGAGAGGGTTGGTGCTCACAGCGGGTTGCTCCTGTGCGGCGCTGGTTGGTGCCAAGTTCCGTGTCCGGGGAGGTCACGCGCCGGGGTAATTTCTATCATATGGAGGTGACGGCTGGCTGAACGGCGGTGCCGTGGAGGGCGGCGTGGAAGGCGAGGGCGAGGTCGTCGCGGAGGAAGCTGTAGAGCTGGTCGCCGGACTGCTGGTCGCGGGCGCGGAGGACGGCGGAGGGGTGGATGGTGGCGACGACCTGGTCGGCGTAGGGAGTGGAGAGGATCTTTCCGTGGTCGCGCATGAGGGCGAAGGTGCCGCCGAGGAGGGACTTGGAGGCGGAGGCGCCGAGGCAGAGGACGACCTTGGGGCGGACGGCGTCGATTTCGGCGAGGAGCCAGGGGCGGCAGGCGGTGATCTCGGACATGCGTGGGTTCTGGTGGAGGCGGAGCTTGCCGCGCTGGATGAACTTGAAGTGCTTGACGGCGTTGGTGACGTAGACGGTGGAGCGATCGATTTGAGCTCGGCGAGGACTTGATCGAGGATGCGTGCCGGCGGGGCCGACGAAGGGGTGGCCCTGGAGGTCTTCCTGATCGCCGGGCTGCTCGCCGACGAGCATGAGGGTGGCGGGCTTGTGGACGGTGCGAGCTGGGCCGCGCCAGGGACGACCTGGGTGGCGTGGAGGTAGAGGTCGCAGCCCTTGCAGGCGGGCAGCGCGGCGTTGATGAGCGGGGAGCGTCGTGCTTTGCCGGGACGAAGGGCGGCGGCGGAGGGCTTGGCTGCTTGCGTGGTGACCATGTGCCTACTCTGGATGCGGATTGGGTGATGAGGGTGGGGAGGAGGGAGACCTCGGGGAGGTTCTTCCAGTAGCGGACGGGCATCTCGGAGCGCATGGCGGAGGGGTTGAGGCGCGCGGGGTTGAAGATGCTGGCGTAGTAGGAGCGCCAGAGGGTTTCGAGCTCGTCGCTCGGGCGGGCGCGGACGTCGCGGGGGAGGCCTGCGAACCAGTGGAGCTGCCGGGCGGATGGGGTCCCAGGAGACGCTGGCGTCGGGGGTGAGGATGGTCCACTGCATGAGGGCGAAGCGCTCGACGAAGAAGGGGGCGGCGAGGGGGAGGATGCGGTGGTCGGGCTGGTACCAGGCGACGAAGTGTTCGGGGCTTCGGCCGTCTGAGCCTGCGGCTCCGTCGGCCGAAAGCGCAGGCTCGCGGGGTGAAGGGGTTGGCCTCGTCCATCGGGTCGGGTTCGACCTTGCGGAAGCGGACGAAGGCGTGCATCTTGTGGAGGTCGCGGCGGACCTGCTGCTCGAGTGCGCGGAGCTGAGCGACGTCGGTGTCGATCTCGATCTTGAGGAGGTCGCGGGTGGTCTGGAGGCGGAAGAGGATGCGGTAGAGGAGGTTCCAGCGGTCGGGCGAGCGGTGGACGGCGGCGACCTGTGCGGATTCGAGGAAGGCCTGCGAGGTGTGGGGTGTGGGGACGGGGAGGCCGGAGGGGCGGTGGTCGGCTTCGGGGGAGTGGAGGGCCAGGAGGAGTGTGGAGGGGACGGTTGCGTCCTCGAGATCGAGGTCTTCGGGAGTGTAGCCCTGCTGGAGGAGGGTGCGGGCGTGGGTGCGCCAGTCGTTGAAGTCGGGTTGGATGAGGATGTGCTTCATCGTTGTTCGTTGGATGCTTGGGGGCGGCGGGCTTGCGAATGCAGGTGACGTTGAAGGGGAGGGTTCGGACGCGAGCTCATGGATTAGGTGGCAGTATGTGTGGCGGCTGAACAAAGGTGGTCGCGAGTGAGCGAGAGGACGAGGGTGGCGTGGTGGGTGGTGGGGTGGGTGGCGATTGGGAGGAGAAGCAGATCCTCCGCTGCGCGAAGGATGACAACTTGAGGAGTGGGGGTGACGGGCGGTGGAAGTGCCCGTGCGCTGGGGGGAGTGGCGCGCGGTGGGTGCTTTGGGTTAGATGGAGCCGGAGAGGGCGCTGATGGGGGCGAAGAGGTCGAGTTGGGTTGCGGGGGTCGAGAGGTGGTGGGGCTGCGGGGTTGAGGATGGGGGCGCTGGGGAGGTGGTCGTCGGCGACGAGGTAGGGAAGGGCATTCTTGACGCGGACGTGGAGCTTGCGGAGGTCGTCGAGGGAGAGGCGGTGGTATTTGCGGATGGAGAGGATGCGCTCGACGTTTCGGTAGCCGATGCCGGGGACGCGGAGGAGGGACTCGCGGGGGGCGGCGTTGACGTCGACGGGGAAGAACTCGGGGTGGGTGCGGGCCCAGGTGGTCTTGGGATCTTCGGTGAGGGAGAGGTCGGGGTTGGTCGTCGGTGGTGAGCTCGGAGGCCTCGAAGCCGTAGAAGCGCATGAGCCAGTCGGACTGGTAGAGGCGATGCTCGCGGATCAGGGGTGCGGGCTTGAGGGGGAGGCGGGTGTCGGCCTCGGGGTAGGGGGAGAAGCCGGTGTAGTAGATGCGGCGGAGCTTGTAGGCGCCGTAGAGGTGGGTGGCGGTGGAGAGGATCTGGCGGTCGGTGGCGGGGGTGGCGCCGACGACCATCTGGGTGGACTGGCCGGCGGCGGCGAACTTGGGCGGCTTGAGAGCGGGGGCGAGGCGGGAGCTTGCGCTCTTCGTCGGCCTCGTCCTTGCTGGGTGGCGATCTGCGCCCATGGTGGACTCGATGACGGCGGACTTCTTTTCGGGGGCGAGCTGGACGAGGTCCTGCCTGGGTGGGCAGCTCGATGTTGGCGGAGAGGCGGTCGGCGAAGAGGCCGGCCTCGTCGATGAGGTCTGGGGTCGCAGCCGGGGATGGCTTTGAGGTGGATGTAGCCGCCGAACTTGTGGACCTGCGCGGAGGGTTCTGGCGACGGCGACGAGCTGCTCCATGGTGTAGTCGGGCGACTGGATGATGCCGGAGGAGAGGAAGAGGCCTTCGATGTAGTTGCGCTTGTAGAAGTCGAGGGTGAGGTTGACGACCTCTTCGGGGGTGAAGCGGGCGCGGCGGATGTCGGAGGAGACGCGGTTGACGCAGAAGACGCAGTCGTAGGTGCAGAAGTTCGTGAGGAGGATTTTGAGCAGGGAGACGCAGCGGCCGTCGGGGGTGTAGGAGTGGCAGATGCCCGTGCCGTCGGAGTGGCCGATGCCGCCGGCGGTGGCCGGCGCGCTTGGCGCCGGAGGAGGCGCAGGAGGCGTCGTACTTGGCGGCGTCGGCGAGGATCTCGAGCTTCTGCTGGACGTTCATCATGGGGCTGCGGCGAGGTGGGTCGATGCGTTACTGGAGTGTAGGTGCATGGAGCTTGCCCGTGCGATTATTGTAGCGTCCAGCGGCGAAGAAAAGGAGAATAAGGCCAAGGCTTTGGTTCGACTGTTTCTGTCATGACATCTAAACGGTATGAGTGAAGTGGGATCAAGGACGGGTTTGCGCTTGTCGGTGCTGGACCAGTCGCCGGTGTCGGCCGGGAGCACGCCGGGGGAGGCGTTGCAACGGTCGATCGAGCTGGCGCGGCATGTGGATCGGCTGGGGTATACGCGGTTCTGGATGAGTGAACACCACGCGATGGATACGCTGGCGTGTACGGCACCGGAGATCATGCTGGCGAGGATTGGGGCGGAGACGGAGCGGATCAGAATTGGGTCGGGCGGCATTATGCTGCCGCACTATGCGGCGCTGAAGGTGGCGGAGCAGTTTCGGATGCTGCATGCGCTCTATCCGGGGCGGGTGGACCTGGGGATCGGGCGGGCGCCGGGCGGCGGGCCGGTGGAGTCGCTGGCACTGCGGAGGGAGCGGCGGGTGCAGATGCAGGACGACTTTGTTGACCAGACGGCGGAGCTGCTGGCGTTTCTGGGGCACGGAGGCGAGGGATTTCCGCCGCAGCATCCATTTGCGGAAGGTGAAGGTTTCGCCGGAGATGCCGGGGGGGCCGGATGTGTGGATGCTGGGGTCGAGTATGTGGAGTTCGGCTGCTGCGGCCGAGTTCGGTCTGCCGTATGCGTTTGCGCATTTCTTTTCGCCGGTGAATACCCGAGCGGCGATTGCGGCGTACAAGAGCACCTTCGTGGAGAGCCAGTACAGGGCGAAGGCCGAGGCGATGATCGCGATCGGGGTGATCTGTGCGGAGACGCAGGCGGAGGCGGAGCGGCTCCATGCGAGCGTGCGGCTGCTGCAGAGGCGGATCCGGCTGGGTGATCGGAGCCCGGTGGCTTCGCCTGAGGATGCGTTACAGGAGCTGCGGGCGTTCGGGGATTCTGGGGGTGAGGAGGGTGAGTTTCCGCGGTATGTCGTGGGGACGCCGGAGCGGGTTGCGCGGGAGCTGGAGAGTATGGCTGCGCAGTTGGGGATCGGGGAGCTGGTGGTGAACACGATCACCTGGGACCACGCGGCCAGGCTGCGCAGCTACGAGTTGCTGGCTGAGGTGTTTGGGCTCGGGGAGGAGGGCGCCGAGGCGCGGTCGCTCCGGAGTTCGGCGGCCTGAGCTGTGACCGGGGTGTGAACGAGCTTCTGGACAATGCGGCCGTGGGGCTCGGACATTCGGTGCAGCCTGCTGGTGATTGACTCGAACCTGCGGCCGGGGCGGGTAGATCGATGGAGGCATACTGGTAGGAGGAGTGCGCGCATGAGTTTGTGACGAGACACTTCCAGGGCAGCGCGACGAGGTGGTTTTGCACGAGGCTGCCGGTCCTTTGCGCCCTGATGACGCTGGTTCTTCTGCTGGTGCTTGGGGTGCATCTTCGCGGGAGCGCGGTGGGAGCGTGGCGGATGTTGGGAGTGGCTGCCTGGTCGCCTTCCTTTGCGGATGCTCGGTTGATCACGCAATCGATCGATTGCGTTCGGGTGGGCGTGGATCCTTACGAAGTCAAGGAATGCGACGCGTTTCATCGGCTCTACAACTATCCGCCAATCTGGCTTTCGCTTCGCTATGCGGGGGTGAGTTCGAGATCCACTTCGATCCTGGCTGGTGCGATGGTCGGGATGACGTTCGCTGCTCTTTTGGTGCTATTCCGGGCGGAGCGGAGGTTGAGCGGGA
The DNA here is from genome assembly GCA_963752655.1 of uncultured Acidobacteriaceae bacterium. Classification (GTDB taxonomy): domain Bacteria; phylum Acidobacteriota; class Terriglobia; order Terriglobales; family Acidobacteriaceae; genus Edaphobacter. The sequence goes on along the minus strand of CAVVZK010000001.1, from coordinate 89,551 downwards.
TCCTGATCTTCTGTGGGGCGCTGTCGCCGCCGGTTCTGCTGGCTGTGGAGCGGGGCAATATCGACCTGGTGGTCTTTTCGCTGCTGGTGCTGGGGGTCTTCTGGATTGAGGGTCAGGTTGGTCGAGAACGACCGGCGGCGATAGGGTTGCTTGTGGTCCTGCTTACCATCCTGAAGGTCTACCCCATTGCAGCCGTTGCGGTGTTTGCGCGCAAGCGGAGATGGGTGATGACCGGTATTGCGACAGGAGCGGCCGGGTTGATTGCCGTGGTGCTCACCGCTGGTCCCCGCCTGCGGGAGATCTCGGCCAATACGCCGCAGGACACGAGAGACTCGTTCGGGGCGCTGCCCTCGTTTTATCTCCTGACTCAGAGGTTCGCGCCCGGGCTCGGTCCTTTGCTTCTGGACCACCATGTTGTTGTTGGTGGCCTGGCGTCGCTGATGGCGGTGGTTTCGGTCGCGATCGGATGGGTGTTTCGAGACAGGCTAGGGAGGTTTCTGCCGCGGCTGGACGTCGCGGGTCCGAGGGCATCCGTTGCGGTCTCGGGGTTGGCGATCTTCTGCTTCGTGTTTGCGCGGGGGTCGAACTACACGTACCGGCTTATGTTTCTGCTTGGAGCTCTTGCGGTGCTCGTCGACGACTTGAACGAGAGTGGATCGAACCGGTCGCTGCCGCTGAGCGTGCTTATCCTTTGCTTTCTGTGGACGCCGGTTCGTCTGAGCCCGGTGTTGTTTCAGATGCTTGATGGTGTGATGTTTGCCGTAGCGTGTGCGTGGCTGGGGACGACGGCGATCGCCTCCCTTCGTCGGTCGCCGGACGCGGCCGGAGACGGCTGAGAGCGGGCGATGAGAAATGGCTGATCCGCTGCTGCTGAAGCGACCAATTCGCGGCTGACGCACTCCTACTTAACGTGAAGACACTATCGCAGCGGACACGGAATTTTGTACGGTGTCGAGTTCTTCGGCCGATGCTGCGACTGCTAAAGAACGGGGTGAGCCCGAAGCGGCTTGCGTGGAGCGTTGCGGTGGCCCTGGTGGTGGGGATCAACCCGTTTCTGGGGCTGACGACGGTGTCGATGCTTCTGCTGGCATGGATGTTTGGGCTGAACCATGTGGCGACACAGATCGGGATCCATGTGGTGGCGCCGCTGCAGTGGCTGCTGTTTCTGCCCTTTATTCATGCCGGGATCGTGGTGTTCCGGGCGCACAGGCTGCCCATGTCGCGTGCGGATATCCTGCATTTGAGCCATCGTCATCCGCTGCAGCTGATCCATCTGCTGTGGCAGTGGGAGTGGCATGCGCTGGTGATCTGGGCGCTGCTTGCGGCGCTGCTGGCGCCGGTGCTGGCGCTGCAGCTTCGGAGGGTGCTGGTGCTTTCGATGCGGCGGCACAAGGACCTGCTGAGCTGAGGCGCCGGTTCCGGGCAGTTCAGAGAAGGGTCGCGTAGCATTCTGGAATGGTTCTTCATCCGTGGATGTCGGTGGCTAGCGCGGTACTTGGTTTTTTTGCCGTGCTTGCGTGGAGGATCCGCGAGGGCAGGACAGCGGTTACCGTGCGGAAGATTGTGATTCCGCCGCTGGGCATGGCGACGGGATTCAGCATGTTCGTCCTACCGGCGTTCCGCTTTCCCGTGGTCTGGGCGATAGGGGCGTTCGCGGTAGGGGCGGTAGTGCTTGCGTATCCGTTGACACGCACGTCGCGGCTGACGCTTCAAGGGGAGAGCGTGATGATGCATCGTTCGGCGGCGTTTTTTGTTGTGATGATTGTGTTGGCCATCGTGCGAATCCTGGCCCACAGCTACCTGGATACGGTGCTGTCGATCCAGCAGACGGCAGGTCTGTTTTTCGTACTGGCATTTGGGATGATTGTGCGCTGGCGTGTGAGCATGCTGCTTGAGTACCGGCGGCTGGTTGGTGGCAGGATGTCGCTGGCGGGGTGACAACGCCACCTTGCGGGAAAGCTCAGCCGGGTGCCATTGTGAGGACGGAGGAAGTGACTGGTCGTGATTGAGTTGCGGAGCGCGACTGGGGAGTAGATTGGAAGCCGGGTGGGCTGCGGGTTCGTGCCAAAGTAGCGGATGGAATAGAGGACTTCGCCAGGTTCTAGATATCGGTGCCTGAGGGCGTGGATCGGGGTAGCCCTTCCCCTTTTGCTGTCGTAGGATGGCGTCGTTCGTTTTGAGGCGTATATGACAGACGCACAGATCCTGGCGATCGTTAAGACGTGGCAGCCCAGCTTTAGCGGACCACTGCTTGCCCCCGGGAGTGAAGAGTTTTCGTCGGCTCGCCTTATCTGGAACGGCATGATCGACAGACGGCCTGCCCTCATCGCCCGCTGCACGTCGGCCGGGGACGTGTCGGCTGCGATCAAGCTCGCACGCGCCGAGGGCTTGCACGTGAGCGTTCGCGGCGGCGGTCACGGGGTGGCGGGATCTGCTGTCTGCCAGGACGGCCTGATGGTCGACCTTTCGCCCATGAAGACGGTCGTGGTGGATCCGATACGACGCGAGGCGGTGGCCGGGCCGGGTGTCCTTTGGGGCGAGTTTGATCGCGCAGCGGAGAGCCATGGACTGGCTACCACCGGCGGCCAGGTCTCGCATACCGGCATCGCAGGGTTGACGCTTGGAGGTGGGCTCGGTTACCTCATGGGGAAGCATGGGGCCGTGTGCGACAACCTGCTCTCCCTCGATCTTGTGACGGCTGAAGGGGAGCACTTGACGGCAAGCGACGAAACAAACCCGGATCTCTTCTGGGCGGCGCGCGGTGCTGGCGCGAATTTTGGCGTGGCGACATCTTTCCGTTATCGTCTTCATCCACTGGCGGGCGTTCTTGGCGGGCTGATCATCCATCCGCGGGAGCGCGCGAAGGACTTCGTAGCTTTTTATGAGGATTTCCTACACGGGACGCCGGATGAACTCGATACCACGCTGGCCTTTCTTCATCTGCCGGATGGCACGCCCGTGGTCGGCGCGATCGTGGTGTATGCCGGGGTTATTGAAGAGGGCGAACGAGTGCTGGCCCCTTTGCGCGCCTTCGGTCCTCCCATGGCGGACCTCGTTCAACCGATGCCGTATACGGCGATTCAGAGCATTGTGGACCAGGGGCTCCCGGCAGGATCCCGATACTACTGGAAGTCGAATTTCGTCGATGTGCTCAGCCCGGAGCTTGCGGAAGTGCTTCGTGAGGGAGCGGATTCCGCGCCCTCACCTTTGTCGATGGTCCTGCTGTTCGAAGTGAAGGGCGCGATCAAACGTGTGCCGCGCGATGCGATGGCGTTTGATCACCGGGACCACAACTTCGAGATGTCAATCATTGCGCAGTGGAAGGACCCTGCTCAGGACGCGGCGAACATCCGGTGGGCGCGTGAGCTTTGGACGGCGGCCCAGCCTTATGTGTCTTCTGCGGTGTACGCGAATCACATGACGGCCGACGAAGCTCCGGAACGCGTGCGGTCGGCTTACGGCGCTGCGAAGTTCGCTCGGCTTGCCCAGCTGAAGGCCAGATATGATCCGACGAATCTGTTCTGCAATAACCACAATATCCCGCCTGCGCGGGCCCAAGCGGATCAGTCGGCGGCCCGGTCTTCTTGAGGGACTGAACCAGGCCCAGATGTTCACCGATGTTCTAAGTTAGGTGAGGTGTGTGGGAGCTTGACGGTCGGGCCTAGTGGCCGCCGGCGGCGTCTTCGGGGAAGAGGCGGATGTCTTCGATGTTGCGGTAGACCTCGGCGTAGTCCATGCCGTAGCCGACGACGAAGTGGTTGGGGATTTTGAAGGCGATGTAGTCGGCCTCGATGGGGACGAGGCGGCGGTCGGGCTTGTCGAGGCAGGTGGCGATTTTGAGGGAGGCGGGCTTGTGCTGGAGCATGAGGCCGCGGAGGTAGGACATGGTGAGGCCGGTGTCGAGGATGTCTTCGACGAGGATGACGTGCCTGCCTTCGATGGGGTTGTCGATGTCCTTGATGAGCTTGACGGCGCCGGAGGAGACGCGGGCGCGGCCGTAGGAGGAGACGGCGACGAAGTCGAAGGTGGCGTCGATCTTGATGGAGCGGGCGAGATCGGAGAGGAAGATGGCGGCGCCTTTGAGGACGCCGATGAGGACGATGGACTTGCCCTCGTAGTCGCGGGTGATGTCGGCGCCGAGCTGGGCAACGCGTTGGGCGATCTGCTCGCGGGAGAGGAGGACGGGCATGCCGGATGCGGGTGGGAGGCTGGACGTGCTGTTGGGCATAGGGACGAGGGTATCTCGGAAGGCGACGCGGGGCAAAGATGAGGGCCGCTCCCGTGCGGGACGGGGGCCGGCTGAGGGGGCGAGAGCGAGGGTTGCGCCGCTATACTTTGGGGAGGAAGCGAGGGTTATGTATCCGTATATCCACCTTGGATCGATGAGCCTGGGGACGTTTGGGCTGCTGTTGTGGGTTGCCGCGGTGGTGGCGACGATTGTCTTGCATCGGAACTTCGTTCGCAACGCCGTGGATGCGGATGCGTTGAGCGTGGTGGCGATGGTTCTGATCTGTGGCGTGGTGGGTGCGAAGGTGTGGCACGAGCTGCAGGACGTGCACGGGCTGATGCTGGATATGCGGCAGATCGGGGAGCCGGGATGGGCGCATGCGGGCGCGGTGGTGCTGGGGTTTCTGACATGGCTGCGGGCGGGGTATGCGTGGTTTGGCGGGCTGCTGGCAGGGATTGCGGCGTTGATGTGGCAGGGCAGGGAGGCGCGGCCGAATGGGTTGACGGGGTGGCGGGGCGCGGTGCGGATGCTGGACCTGGCGGCGCCGGCGGCGGCCATCGGGTACGGTGTGGGGCGGATCGGGTGCCTGACGAGTGGGGACGGGGACTACGGGATCAAGACGACGCTGCCGTGGGGCGTGCATATGCGGCCGGATGCGCTGGTGCCGGTGTATCCGGCGAGTGCGCTGGTGCAGCCGACGCCGGTGTATGAGCTGCTGTTTGCGTTGCTGGTGTTCTCCGTGTTGTGGAAGCTGGGTGAGCGGGTGCGACCGCTGGGTTGGTTGACGGGGGTGTACCTCGTGATGAGCGGGGCGGGGCGGTTCCTGGTGGAGTTTGTGCGGGTGAATCCGAAGCTGTACTTCGGGATGAGCAATGCGCAGGTGGCGGCGCTGGGGAGTGTGGTGGTGGGTGTGGTGCTGGTGGGGTGGGCGCAGTCGAAGGAGCGGGCGTGGTTGCCGGCGAAGGTGCTGGAGCAGGAGCTTTAGGCGTGATGGAGGATTCCAAGGTCGAGGTGGGTGAGCGACAGGGGCCTTGGTGCTTTACGGGAGGCAGCTTGCCGGCGGCGACATGGACTTCCACTGCTCAGCGGCTGCTCACCGCCGCTCACCGGCTACCCCTCAGAAAAGGGGCTGAGCCTGCCGGGCGGCCCGGCCTGATCATGCCCCCTTGTGGCTGTGGGTAGGGTTTAGTGGGCGCGTTCGGCGGGTATGGGCTTCATCTCTGGTGGAGCGCCTATGGGATGGATCTCGGCATGGCCCGCGTCTTTGAGGGTGACGAGAAACTCGAAGGGCCGGTTGTCATCGGCGACGGTAACGTGGAGCGCGTTGCCCTCGAGCTTTGTCGCGGTGATAGGCGATGGGGCGCTGCTGTCGGTGGGGTCGGCTCTGCTCAGCTCTCCTCGATCGTCGAGCGCGATCCTCGATCCTGTAACCGTTCCGGTGATTGCTGAGCCGTTCTGAACGAGGATCATCGTTGAGAAGCTTCGGCCATGGAACATCCAGTGCCAGGTTCCAGCAAATGCCTGAGCGGCTGGGGTGGGTGCGGAGGCTTCCTGCAGGCTTGTTGCGCGGGCGAGCGCTGCGCCTGAGCCGAAGATAAAGGTGGTTGCCAGGGCCATTCCGACCAGGCCGGCGCGGGATAGCGACGTTCTCGTTTGAGTCAGCTTCATGATTCGATCCTCCAGGTTGTCACCGTTGAAGAAACCCAGCCCCATGGCGTTGCCGCGACGAACCTGCAGGCACAAGGATGCCAGGCGTACGAGTGTTCGGGCATACACCAGCCGCTTTCCGACGCGAACGGCGGCGTAATCGTCGCAGGCAAGCTCACGCGTCTGCGCAATCTTCGACATCAGGTACTGCATGCCGGGGTGCCAGGCCAAAGGCAGCGCCGCGACCTGGCACAGGAGGTGCACGAGATAGTCTCTTCGGCGGATGTGTTCGTATTCGTGAGCAAGGATCGCCGTGAGATCCGGTCCGTCGAGAAGTGGAATCATAGCTGTGGGCAAGATGATGGCGGGTCGGAAGACACCGATGGTTACGGGCTCGTGGATGGTTGTCGACTGAAGAAGGGCAACGCGGTCCGGAAGGTTGAAGATCGAGCCAGCTTGCCCGATCTGGCTGGGGGAGATGGAGACAGCATCTCTTCGCAGGCGGCGAACGCGGTAGAGGCCACGGCTGAGACGGGCCAGCTGATAGAGGAAAGACCCCTGCCAGAGCATAAGGAGGACTGTCTTTGCCGCGGGTGCCGGGAGAATGGACCGTTGGGGCCTGGAGTGTGCGCTCGAGAGCCAGAGGTGATTCCTGGGGTGCCCTGTGGACTGCAGGAGCTGCTTCTGCGCAACGTCCACCGGAGTGGTTCGCCAGAGCGTGTTGACGATCGGCGTGGTCAGGCACAGGGCGAAGGTGACGAGATACAGGCAATGCTGATACCTGGCTTCCGCTTTCACCGTAAGCGGCAGGAGTATGGCGGCGAACAGGGCAAACAGCGCAACCTGCATGGAGGCGTTGAACAGCCAATCGAAGACGAACTCTCGCGTCGCGGTCATCGCGTCTCCTCCTCGGCATCCGCGGCGCGTTCCAGGGTGGCCTGCAGCTTAGCGAGTTTTTTGGCGTTGAGGTGCCTGGTGCGTACCAGGGCGAGGAGAAGGTCGTCGACGGACCCCTGGAAGACTTTGTTGAGAACGTCTTTGATTGCGTGTGAGTCGGCTGTCTCCTGGGAGACGGTGGCGCTGTACTCAAAGGCGCGCCCGACCAGCTTCCGCTTCACTCGTCCTTTCCGATGCAATACGTTCAACGTGGTCTGTACGGTGGTGTAGGCGAGTTGGGGCTCTCCCTTGAGGCCCTGAAGAACCTTCTGTACGTTTCCTGCGCCCCCATCCCAAAGCACGTGCATGATTCGTCGTTCGAGGGGCGTCAGAACTCTTGCAGATTTTTCCATCGAGTTCTCCTATACGCATAGGAGATTAGCGCGGGGCCCCGTGTCTGTCAACTATGTCTATAGGAGATGCATTCTCGCCGTCCCCCTGGTGGGTATCTGATGCTGGATCAGGGGCGTTACTGCGCCGGAGAGCTAGAGGCGTTTGTTCTACCTCTCCGTTCCAGACGATACTGTTCGGCTCACAGGCGAACAGCATTCAATACGGATTATTCCCAGCACGTCCAAGGATCGGGTCATAGTCGAATACGCTCTAAGAGCTTGTTGAGATCGCTCCCTTCCTTGGACGGAGTTCTGCCTGGTCCGGGTTGGTGTGGTTGATTTGGGACTGAGGGGACGCGTGCTTACATGGCGTCCCGCTCCGGCCGCTGCGTTTAGAAGTTCCTTCCCGAATGGAACAGATTCATCGCTGCGTAGCAGGGGAAGGTAGCCGTTGCAAGACTGGTGTGTCAGGCCCTTCCAAGAGCAGGAATGGGATGTTCGAGTCCGTAACGGCTGCGTTCTCGAGCGAGTCATCTCGGGTAACGCGAAGGCGATGCGGACCGGCCTTCAGGACAGCGCTGATGCGAGTTGGCTGCACGGCATTGCCCGGGGATCCGCACACCTGAGGACGCAGCTTGGGAGAGAGTGCGGGCTCGATGTCGTCGATAGAAAGGGATGCTCTGGCGCTTGTCAGCAGGGTCAATGTATAGCCCCCATCCGCAGGGACTTTGAACTCGGCGGCATACACGTGCGAGCCCTCTACAACGCTGGTTGTGGTTGGCTTCGGAGCGCGGGACCTGAGCACCAGATGACGGCTGCTCCACGACTGCTCACCCGACTTCAAATCGGTGACGTGAAGCGCCACGCGAAAGCGTCCGGAGCCGTCGAGATCGGTTCCGAGGCTGTCGGTGAAGGCGTGCGTCACCTTTTCCCCAAATGCTCGGGAGCCGTCACCGAAGATCCATTCGAATTGAAGACTGGTGGACGCGGAAGAGGAAGCTATAAAGCTGACGGGCTGGCGCGGCTCAAGGATGCCGCTGCTATAGGCAAAGCTCGCGTCGACGGCTGCCGCTGTGATGAGCGGAGGTTCTGTGTTGTCGATGACCGATGTTGTTTGCCCCTCAACACCTTCCAGCGACGCGTCGTTAAGACGGATGCCACGCACGTCGCCCTTGAGGACCGGCGGGAGCATCGCCGGTCCATCCATCGCCCACACGCCTTTGAAGCTAAAGTTACGTACCTGCGGCAGCGACTGGCGAACCTGGAAGAGGGAGTACCAGTCTTCCAGGCGGATGTTGCGAAAGCTGTAGTCCGAGTGCGCCCCTTTCCCTTCGGGGTCGGCCCAGAGCTCAAAGAAGGCGAAGGGAATCTTGCACCCACCAAAGCCGGTGTGAATGACATCGATATCACTCATGTGAAAGTGGGCGCTGTTGAAGGTCTTTTGCGGCCACGCGACGCGAACGATGTTGGAGATGCTGGTGGAGGCGACCGTGTTCTCGACGGTAATGTTCGTGACATCTTTGCCGGGCCGGGTGAGTAGGGGGAGATCGTAGCCGTCCCAATTGCCCTGGAGCGCGAAGACGTCGTCGGACGCCCGAAAGAAGCTGTTGGCAACCGTGGTATCGCCTCCACCCAGCCAGTCGAGACCGTCCTGGTTCGCATTGTTCGGATTACCGCCGATGACTTTCACGTTGTAGAAGCCAATGTGGCGCGAGTCTTTCATCTGGATCTGCCAGGTACGGCTGCGGGTGATGCAGGTTATTCCGTCGATCTCGATGTTTGTGGCGTTATCCATCACGATGCAGTGCCAGTTTTTCTTGTGCATCCAGCCTTCATCGTTGTAGGGGTACTGGGATCCGTCGTAGATGAGGGTTCCTGTGCCGAAGACGCGCACGTCATGCACCTGCCAGATGTTGAGCGCGCCGAAGACGACCGCTCCCGGCGCAAGATAGATCTGCTCGCCGTCGTGTGCGTCGATATTCACGCGATGGGCGCCCGGGCCGAAGTAGCGAATCCCTCGCGTCTGGGCGGTGATGTTTGCGGAGGCGGGCGGATTTCCGAACAGGAAGAGCATCTCCGAGTCAGCAAAGTGCTCGCCGGGTCGCGAGACGCTCAGCTTTATGGGGCCGGGTATCGGAAAGGTAATGGTGGCACCGGTACGCTTTGGGCGTATGCCGTACCGCATCGGCTGGACCACGACTCCACGGTCCCAGAAGTGAGGATCCTCCGCCGTGATAGAGATGACCGTGGGCGTCGAGACGTCGAAATTAAGCAGGTAATAGTTGCTGGCCGCATGCAGCACGGGCGAACGCGTGCCGTTGATGGAGACGACGAAGTGGGACGAGCTCACCTCCTGCGGGATTTTTGCGAACGGCGACGCGGAGTAAGCCTGGGAGCAAACTGACGAAAGACATGCGACGACAAGGAGACACCAGCGTGCGAGCCGGCGAGAGGGGCAGAGCGCGAGGCTCGCCCAGGAGGCGAAGATGTCGGTGAGGTGCATGCCGAAGATGGCTCCAAATACTAAAAGCGATTCTAGTTCTGGGATGGTTGTGTCTCTTGGACGGCAGTGGCCGCGTGTTGCACCGTTGTGCCTGCAGATTGCGTGCGCCCGCATCGGCATGTTGCGCATCCCGGGTCTTCCGCAGGAGGCAATAGAGCTGGAAGTGGAGACTGCCGTCACGGTCGCTCCCCCAGGGATGAGTAGTAACGAGCTGGCAAATCAGTTCAGCACCCGCATCCGCTGTTCCCCGAACCCTGATCGTCCGGGCTTTGTCATTCGATTGTCCTGATCTGAATTCCAGGGGCGCTTCGGGTCGCTGGTCCACCAATGCTGGACAATCGTCATTGCATTGTCATTTCTTCGTGGTGTTTGGACAGTTGGGCTTCCCAGCTCGGGGCTTCGAGGCATACTCTGAGCCACTATGCGAAACGAACTACGCCCGGACATCCGTGATTCCTCGGTAGCTACGCCCACAGAAAGCGTGCAAGTGCTGGTCGTGGAAGACGATCCGCGCATGCAGAAGGTCTTACAACGAGCGTTAGCCGGAGAGGGCCTGGAGGTCGTGGCAACCGGGGATGGATTGGAGGCGCTGGAGCGCTTCCGAGAGAGGCGGCCGCGGGCGGTGATCCTCGACCTGAATCTCCCCGGCTTGTCAGGTCGTGAGGTCTGCCGCGAAATCAAGGCGCAAGCGCCCGAGATACCGGTACTGATTCTGAGCGCGCAGTCGGAGGTCATCGACAAGGTGCTGCTCTTCGAACTCGGCGCGGACGACTATGTCACCAAGCCCTTCAGCCCCAGGGAGTTGTTGGCGCGCGTGCAGGGGGCATTGCGCCGGAGCCGTCGAACGCGCATAGTCGCCGACATGCCTGAGCAGCACGCCTTCGGCCGCTGCACTGTGCACTTCGGACAGATGACGGCGGAGCGTGGCGGCGAGCAGATCATTTTGACCACGCTGGAATTCAAGCTGTTGCGCCATCTCATCGAGCACGCCGGCAACGTGCTCAGCCGCGAGGCGCTGCTGACCAAGGTGTGGGGCTACAACGCCTATCCCACCACGCGGACCGTGGACAATCAAATACTGAAGCTCCGACAGAAGCTGGAAGACGATCCGACAAATCCGCGCCATCTGCTAACGATCTACGGTTCGGGGTACAAGTTTGTCGCCTGATGTTAGCCGGCCGGCGAAGCGTGGGATCCCACTTCGCTGGATGCTGGTACTCACCCTCAGCGCCGTCATTACGTGCCTCACAACGGTGAGCCTCCGCATCGTGGATGCGCGTCTGCATCAGCGGATCGCAGAGGCGTCGCGCGTTGAGTTGCACCGCTCCCTTTCGACGTTTTCAAACGCGGAATCGGAGCGCCTGCTCGAATTGCAGCGCGATAATGCGCTTCTGGCGGACCTTCCGAGCCTGAAAGCCCTGATGACGACCGTGGACGACCGCACCCTCCAGGATGGTGGGCAGCGGTTCTGGAAGACCAGCGGTGAGGACCTGTTCGCGCTTGCACTCCGAAATGGTCATATCAGCACGGTCTACACGCGGGGGGAGCCGGCCACGGAGGTACTTCGTAATGATCTCGAGTCAGCGCTCAAAATCGAGGATCGACAGTATCTAGTGAGCGGCGAACGGCTGTTCGGCTACTCCGTCGAGCCGCTCTTCTTCGGTGATGAGCGAACCGGCACCTTGCTGGGCTACGTGATAACTGGCTATGCGATCGACACGCAACAGCTTCGTCGATTGGCAGATGCGAGCGGTCTCCAGGTGATCTTCCTGAGCGGCAGACACACTCTCGCCAGCACGTTGTCCGCCGGACAGACGCTGCCTATTGGGCTCGAGCGAGGAATTCAGCCCACGCCGGAACGGGTGACACTGGCCGGCGAGCCATTCGCAACCGTTGCACGTGACCTGTCGCCTCACGCTACATCTCCGCTGCGCTTACTTCTACTGCGCTCTTTGCGTCAGGACGAGGCGCAGACCGGCGAGATCGATCGCCTGCTCGCGCTGGTCGCCGGGTTCACGGGAATAGCGGGCGCGGGGCTGATGCTATTCGTCTCGAATGGCCTGACTCGCTCGTTACGAGCACTGGCGCGCGGTGTGGAAGCCTTCGGACGCGGAGACGCCGACGTTCGCCTTCCGGAGCGTGGACCGCGTGAAGTGCTGCAGCTAAGCAGCGCTTTCGTAGCGATGCGACAACAGATTGAAGATACGAATCGCGCATTGCTCGAAGCCGAGCGGCTGGCCACCATCGGTCGGATGGCGCGTTCGGTGTCCCATGATCTGCGCCATTATCTTTCCGCGGTGTATGCCAATGCCGAGTTTCTGGCCACCGCAGAGCTCACCGCGAACGAGCGGAACGAGTTCCTCGAAGAGATCCGAGTCGCGGTGCTGGGCACAACGGAGATGATCGAGTCGCTGCTGTTGTTCAGCCGCACGGGTCAACCTGTGCCCCGCCGAGAGCACGACATCGACGCCGTTCTTCGGCGCGCCGCGGAGATCGTGGGGCGGCACCCGGAGGCTATCGGCGTCCACTTGAAGCTGCACACGAAGCCCCATGTGGCCTATGCATTATGCGACAGCAAGCAAATCGAACGGGCGCTCTGCAATCTGATGCTGAACGCGTCACAGGCTGCCCGACACTTCGCGGCGAAGCCTTTGGTCCAGGCGGGACTGACCGTCGAGCGTGATGCCGTTGTGGTGCGCATCGCGGACAATGGCAGCGGCGTGCCGGAAGGTTTGCGAAGCAGCATCTTTCAGCCGTTCGTCAGTGAGGGCAAGCAAAATGGCACGGGACTTGGGCTAACGCTTGCGTTCCAGGTGGCCCGCGACCATGGGGGATCGATCACGATCGAACGCAGCTCACCCGGGGACACCTGCTTCCGCTTCTCAATTCAATGTGCCGAGCACGCCAGCCCGGGGACGCTCATGAATAAGAGCACCGCAGAGGTGGTGAGCCGCTCCCAAGGGGAGGTGGTATGAGCAGACAGCTAAGTTCATTGCTGGTGGCCGGAGTTCTGGGCGTAGTCGGTTGCAGGGCCCTTGGGCAGACCACTTCCGCTACCCCCACGCCCACCATGGCCGTAGAGCAGGTGCGGCAACTGTCTGTTGAGGTGCAGGCCGCCGAGCTCCGCCTCCGTGACTCCGAGAGGGAACTGGCGTCCTTGAAGGCGCGACTTGCAGAGCTGGAGTCCGCGCTCGCGTCCACGGCTCCAGTTCGAGCGGATGCTCAACCTCCGGTGACCACAGCGGCTGTCGATAGCGCGGAAGCGGTGGCTATGCAAGCCAGCCAAATTGCAACGCTGGACCAGACCAAGGTCGAGACGAGTTCCAAGTTCCCGCTGAAGGTGACCGGGATGGTGCTGCTGACAGGCAGCGTCAACAGCACTGGGGTGGACTCGCCGACCGATCCTACTGCGTCTCTCGGTGGCCCAGGCAGCACGGCATTGTCGCTGCGGCAGACGATTCTGGGGCTGGATGCGACCGGCCCTCACATTGCTGGCGCGCGCAGTTCGGCAGACATTCGCGTGGACTTTTTCGCCAGCGCTGCTGCCGGGGGTTACCCATCTGCAGGCGGTTTGTTGAGGCTCCGAACGGCGCATGCGGCGCTTGACTGGCCCAACGCGCAACTCTTCTTCTCTCTCGATCGCACGCTGCTCAATCCCAATGTGCCGGCGTCTCTCGTTCAGGTCGCACAGCCCGGACTCTCCTGGTCGGGCAATCTATGGAACTGGATGCCACAGCTTGGGGTCTCGTCCCACTTCGGTCAGCGACGTGTACTGGTTCTCGAAGGCGCCTGGGTCTCGCCACCGGATGCCCCCTATCCTGCGCCTCTGTACGTCAGCAACGGGAGCGAGCCAGCGACCCTGAGTGAGGCAAGCCGCATCCCGGGCGGGGAGGCACGGATTGGTTTCGAAAGCGGTGATCCGGTGCACGGGCTGCGCGTCGGAGTCGGAGGCTACCTCGCACCGCACAAAATGCAGGGAGTCGGTTCGTTCGACTCCTGGGCAGCGACGGTAGACATTCGCACGCCCCTTGGTCGCCACGCAGACTTTACGGGCAGCTTGTACCGCGGCGCGGGCCTTGGTGGACTTGGTGCGGGCGGTTACAAGGATTGGGTGTCCGCAACGTATGGCACGGAAGTACACCTGCACGCCCCGGAGGACGTCGGGGGATGGGCTCAGGCCGCAGTTCACTTGAGCGGGATGCTGGACTGGAACAATGCCTTCGGTATGGACAACGTGTTTGCGGGCCAGCTTCGGTCGTACTCGGTGAATAGAAGTCCCTACGCGGGGATCGCGCGTAATCGCACGATCACCAGCAATCTCATCTGGACACCGCGACCCTATCTTCCTTTTTCGTTTGAATACCGCCGCCTGTACACGGCACCGGTAAGAGGACCCTTATGGAACACGAACATCTTCGCGTTCGGTGCAGGGTATCGCTTTTGATTGGGCTCCGGGCCATCCTGGTGCTGCTATTTGCTCTGGGGAGCTGCCTGAGTATCGGGGCCGCGCAAGGGCAAGCGGCGGTCACGGCTTCTATCCAGTGGCGGCCCGCGGCGTCGGCACAGCGATCGAAGCGGCCGCTTCCATCAGCGGTGCTGTGGCTTATGCCACTGCAGCCCGTTCCGGCGCCAGCACCCGAAGGTCCTCATCCGTCCTATACGCTGTTGCAGAAGAACCGCGGATTCGTGCCCCACGTGCTCGTAGTCCCACTGGGAACGCCTGTGAGCTTTCCTAACGCCGATCCGTTCTTTCACAATGTCTTCTCCCTATACAACGGGAAACGCTTCGACTTGGGGCTCTACGAAAAAGGGATCAACAGGCAGGTTGTCTTCAATCACGAGGGGGTGTCCTACATCTTCTGCAACATCCATCCGGAGATGAGTGCCGTTGTCCTGGCGCTGAAGACTCGGTGGTGGGCGCGCGCGGATGACAACGGTACGTTGAAGATCGACAACGTGCCGACGGGAGACTATGAAGTCCATCTCTGGGTGGAGGGCGTCGATGCTGTCGAGCTAGAGCGGTGGGATCACCGGGTACACCTGGTTGATGGACAGCAAAGTGTAGGCAGCCTGACCGTGAATGCGAACGCGAATCCTCTCGGGCACATGAACAAATTTGGCGGGCCTTATCTGCCCGACACCAAACCTTACTGATCTCTTCCGCCCCGTGTTGCGCCGTGTCTGGGGCTAAGAACGACCCTTTGGCCTCTTGCTGTCACCCTTCTCGCGTCCCGATCCGTATAGCTGGCGAGGGTTCTTCTTTCGCGCTGCTGGTCATGATGGTCGGCAAGGGCTCTAGGTCCCGTTGTGCTTTTGCCGGTTACGAGGATGCGGAGCTACTGGCTCAACTTCGCAAAGACCGGAGACCCGAATGACCCCGAGCTGACTGTCTGGCAGAGACTAACAAACGTTCCGCGCCCAAACTCCAGAACACGTGCCGTCGGGTCTGGCTAATGGCGCCGATGAGGCTGAGTGGCTAAGCGCTTCCTTCCGACTGCGGCAAGGAGGTGCAACCGTTGCCGGCACCCAGGACCGAAGTGTTGCATCGGGTCACGCTGCCTTTTCAGAACAGCGTGCGGTGCCGGGAGCGTCGGCACTTGCTCTCGGTTTGTTCGCGTTGGGGAAAGGTACCGCTCACGCGTAGCGTAGTGTCGGGCGTCTCCGCTGGAGAGGGCTCAGCCAAGTGCATGACCCGCCACTAATCCTGTGATTGCTGCCCTTGCCCTGACCACGAACGGGACGTTCAGCTGCCACAGGCGGACTGAATTTTCCGAGGTTCACGCACCAGCCAGCCCCGGGATCTCGAATGAGTTGTGGTGGACGCGGAAGGAATCGAACCTTCAACCTGTCGATTAAGAGTCGAATGCTCTGCCAGTTGAGCTACGCGTCCAATGGGAGTTGGGGCTGAGTATCGCGGACGTCAGTCTACGTCTTACACCCGAACATCTCCAAGATAACATAGAGATTACGTCGAGGGTCGACCTTCGACGTCAGGATACGAAGTCAACCGCAGCTTGGATCGGAATGATTCCCCGGTCAAAGCCCATCTTGAGGAGTTTGGTGATTGCTTCGCGACCGTCATCCCCATAATCCAGGGTGCGCTCATTGACGTACATACCCACGAAGCGATGAGCGGTAGGCGTGTCAAGATCGCGAGCAAACTGCATGGCATAGAGCAGAGCCTCATCTCGATGGTCGAGACCATGCTGGATGCTGTCCCGAAGTGCGTTGGTTGCGGTACGTTGGACGTCGATTCCGAGGGATCGTCGTATCACATTACCCCCAAGTGGGAGGGGTAAGGACATCTTGTCGCGCCACCATTGACCGAGATCGAGAAGCTTGATAAGTCCTTCTTGCGCATATGTCAGCTGCCCCTCATGGATGATCAAACCGGCGTCGAACTCACCCGATAGCACTGCCGGGATGATCTTGTCGAACGGAAGAACAGATACTTCGATATCGGGCTCATACAGCTTCAACGTGAGATAGGCGGTGGTGAGCGTTCCCGGAATTGCGATCCGCGTCTTCTTCAGTTCTGGGGGGAAGAGCTTATGGGTAGATACGATCATTGGACCGTAGCCGTCCCCCACACTTCCGCCACAGGCCATAAGTCTGTACTTGTCCTGGATGTAGGGGTACGCGTGAAAGGAGATGGCGGTTATGTCGTAAAACGCCTCGTCCATGGCCTTGTGATTCAGGGTTTCTATGTCCGTGAGCACGTGGGTGAACTTGAATCCAGGCACGCGCACCTTGTTGGTTGCAAGGCCGTAGAACATGAAAGCGTCGTCCGAATCTGGGCTATGGGCAATGCTGATCTCTTGGACTGCGGTGCTGCTTAGTGACATGTATCGATCTTCCTAGTCGGAGGTATTGAGGGCTTTGCAGTGCTATACGTCAGATGCAGACTGGGTGCTCGGTCAATACATATGACCTGTTGATCTATGTTCAACTTGGTCGCGCGAAATCCAGAGCGCGATACACCGCAGCTGCCGCAAGTAGCTTAACTACTTCTACGCCGAGGAAGGGAGTTACTGCCATATGTATCGCTTGGGTGGGATTCAGGTGAAGCAGATAAGCCAGCCAGAATGCTCCCGCGGAAAAGATCGGAACCAGAGCCAGGCACCCTGCAGCAAGCGCGCAAGCAAACGCTGGAAATCGCCACCGACGGAAAAGAGCAACCGCGGCTCCTGCAATGGCTGCCGCGAGCGGATAAGAGAACAGGTAGCCCGCAGTCGGACCGAGGAGTTGAGCTACCCCGCCGGGCCCTTGGGGGGTAAAGACGGGGAGACCCGAAGCTCCTTCGAAGAGGTAGAGCGTGAGTGCGGCAAAGCCGCTGACGGGCCCCAGCACCATGCCGACAAGGATGACGGCAAAGGGCTGGAGAGTCGTCGGAACCGGAGTGAACGGCATCGAGAAGGAGATGTGGGCACATATAGCGACGAAGAGGGAAGCTGTAATCGTCACGCCAGCGCGGGCGATCATCGGATGGCGGCGAGCTTCCGCTTGAGAGTGCAGGGCGAGACGCGAGATCGGGGTCATGTTCATGTGTCCTTGGTTGGCGGAACCGTTCCAAATGGTAGCCCAAGCGGCCACCCGGCGATGATGCAGATAAGTATCGGTCGGGTTCGATGACCCAGGGTGTTGGTGAAGCATGTCGGTCCGAGCATTCGAAGAAGACCGCAAAAGACTACAAGGTAAGTTCAACGGTGATACTCAACGGGTTTCAGCAGGGCATATGCGTCAAATCAGGCGTTTTCATCCGCGAGCAGTTCATGAGGTTGTGCTCCTGCAAAGAGCTTCGCTCGTCGCAGCAGGTAACGCCACCACAGCAGTTGTTACATCTTCAACTCCAAGCATAACAAGGGGCTGGTTCCAACGGATTGAGTTGTTGTAGCCGCACTGCATCGAAGGCGCTGATACGTGGTTCGTCTACTCGAGTACAAAGTAGGTTCGACCAGAGAGAAAATGTGTCTTTCTTCTTGACGAGCTCCCCTGCCGACCTTGTACTAAGGACATATGCGGCAGCGAGGTGGGGTGAGATCGACGCGGGTGGGGGTGGGGCGGCTGGTTTGGCGTCGGATTGGGTGGCGGAAGGTGGCTACTCTGGTCGCCGCGCTTTTGGCGATCTCAATGGCCTATCACGTGGTCTTCGGGCCGAACGGCTTAACCGTGTACAAGCACAAGCGACAGGACTCGCGTGAGCTTGAGCTCCAGAGCAAGAGTCTGCTGCGGGAGAACGAGTTGCTGAAGGGACATATCGCAAGGCTCGAGAGCGATCCGAATGCGATTGAGCACCAGGCCAGGGAAGAGCTTCACTACACACGGCCAGGCGAGGTGATCTACACCTTGCCGACGTCTTCCGCTCCGGTGAAGTAGAGAGATCCAGGCTGTTGGGTGGAGATGGTCAGGCGTGGAGGCAGTGCAGGATAGCTGCTTGCACGGTGGGCCAGGCTTTGCTTTCGGGGTCGACGACGTCGAAGTGGCCCGCACCGGGGAGGATGGTGACCGTGACCTGATCGCCGAGGCCGCGGGACTTTTCGGCCCAGCGGCGGGGGAGGTCAGGGGGGATCTGGTCGTCGTCGGCGCCCTGGATGAGGTGCTGTGGGATGTTGAAGGGGAGCAGGTGGCCGGGGTCGGCGGCGAGGTAGCGGTCGGGGTGGGTGGCGGGGGTGCCTCCCATGAGCTGGCGGACCTCGGCCTTGTCGTGGGCGAAGGTCAGGTAGCCGGCGAGGTCCATGGTCAGCTCCAGGCTGACGGCTCCGGCGAGTGCGACGACGCCTTGGAGGGGGGTTGTGGGGCTGGGGGTCGTGGATGGGGCTGCCGGTGAAGATGTGGTGGCGGCCGGCGAGCCAGAAGGCCAGGTGGCCTCCGGCGGAGTGGCCGGCGGCGACGACGTGGTTGAGGTCGAGGGGGTAGGTGCGGGCCAGGGTGCTGATGTGGTCGTAGCCTGCGGCTACGTCCTCGAAGGTATGGGGCCAGCCGCCGCCGGTGGCGCCGACGCGGCGGTACTCGAGGGACCAGACGGCGACGCCCTCGGCTTCCGGAGTGCGGAGCAGAGGTGGCCGGCGTAGGCGAGGTCGTACTCGGACTTCCACCAGCCGCCGTGGAGGAAGACGAGCAGGGGCGCCTTGCCGGGTCCGGGTGGGAGCCATAGGTCGCCGAACTGTTGCGGGCCGGGGCCGTACGGGATGCGGTGGTCGGCCTTTGGAGGTGTGCGGCTGAGGAGGTCCATGGTTTCGAGGCCTGCGGTGGCGGTTCGCGGGGTACCCTCCCCGGGGGTACTTCTCGGCTAAAGTATTCGGCGGACTGGGTATAGCTGGGGGTACCTAGGGTAAAGTATTGCGGACGACGGTCTTAGCCGTAAGCTCTTCATTCCTTGGGGTTTGTGAGGTGGCGGATCTCCCACCCCGTGTGGTATTCGCCCCTATTCCAGTGTACCGAGACGAGGGGGGTAGTTGCGCCACGGAAGAAGCGGATTGTGCGCGGGCGCATCTAGGTTGAGGAGAGGCATGCGATGGACTTCGAAGTAGACAAGGTTGAGCCGCGGGTGATCTACAACCTGCTGATCGGGCTGGTGGCTCCGCGGCCGATTGCGCTGGTGACGAGCAGGAACGAGACGGGCGGGATGAATGCGGCTCCGTTCAGTGCGTACAACTACCTGTGCACGGATCCGCCGGTGGTGGGGATCGGGGTGACGGATCGGCCGGGTGGTGGGTTTGTGCCGAAGGATACGGCGCGGAATATTCGGCGGACGGGGGAGTTTGTGGTGAACGTGGTGACGGAGGACCTGCTGAAGCAGATGAATGTGTGTGCGACGGACTTTCCGGCGGAGGTGAGCGAGATCGAGATGGCGGGTCTGCATACGGCGGAGTCGAAGCTGGTGAAGGTGCCGCGGCTGCGCGAGGCGCATGCGGCGCTTGAGTGCGTGGAGCACCAGACGATCGAGATTGGGCGGTCGCGGATCATCCTTGGGCGGGTGGTGGCGATGTATGTGGAGGACCGGTTTGTGGATCCGGCTGGGCCGTACATCAAGGCGGAGGAGCTGCATGCGATTGGGCGGATGAATGGGCTGGGGAGTTATGTGCGGACGCGGGATGCGTTTTTGCACCAGCCGCGGATTCCGTATGCGGAGTGGGAGAAGGGGCGGCGGGAGTGACGGGTTTCTCGCAAAGTGCCGCTAAGAGGGCGTTGGAGCGTCTGGGTAGAGAAGCGGGTCCTTCGCTTCGCTCAGGATGACAAGGTTCAGTGGTGAGTTTTGGATGACGAGTAGGGAAGCGGGTCCTTCGCTTTGCTCAGGATGACAAGGTTCAGTGGTGAGTTTTGGATGAGGAGTGGGGAAGCGGGTCCTTCGCTTTGCTCAGGATGACAGGCTTGGGGCGGAGGATGGGGAGAGACGCAGGCTCCTTCGACTTCGCTGCGCTCCGCTCAGGATGACAAGCTTTGGGGGGAAGGATGGGGGAGCATGGGTGGAGAAGTGGATCCTTTGCGATTGCGATTGCGATTGCGACTACGGCTGCGTCTGCGGCTTGGGTTGGGTAGGGTAGGTTGACGGGGTTTGTTGGAAAGCGACCCGGGCTGCACAACGACGTGACTTGTCTTTGAGGGGTGTTGTGATGGAGATTGGGGTTGATAGTTTTGCGGCGCTGGTTGCGGATCCACGGACGGGCTTGAAGCCAACGGCGGCGGAGCGGATGGGCGGACTGCTTGAGGAGATCGAGCTGGCGGACCAGGTGGGCCTCGATGTGTTTGGGTTGGGGGAGCATCACCGGGAGGAGTACCTGGATTCGGCTCCGGCGGTGATCCTGGCGGCGGCTGCGGCGCGGACAAAGCGGATACGGCTGACGAGTGCGGTGACGGTGCTGAGTGCGGCGGACCCGGTACGGGTGTTTCAGGAGTTTGCGACGCTGGACCTGATCTCGGGTGGGCGGGCGGAGATGGTGGTCGGGCGCGGATCGTTCATCGAGTCGTTTCCGCTGTTTGGGTTGAAGCTCGAGGACTATGACGACCTGTTTGTGGAGAAGCTGGACCTCTTGTTGCATCTGCGGGAGAACACGCATGTGGAGTGGTCGGGGAGGCACCGGGCGGCGCTGACGGGGCAGGGCGTGTACCCGCGGCCGCTGCAGGAGCAGATCCCGATCTGGCTGGGTGTGGGCGGGACGCCGCAGTCGTTTGCGAGGGCGGGGGCGATGGGCTTGCCGCTGATGATTGCGATTATCGGGGGGAGTCCGCAGCAGTTTCGGCCGCTGGTGGAGCTGTATCGCGAGGCGGGCAAGCGGGCGGGGCATGATGCGGGGAAGCTGAAGGTCGGGATCCATGCGCTGGGGTACGTGGCGGATACGGATGGGGCGGCGGCGGACGAGTTCTTCCCCGGATATGCGCAGGCGTTTACGAAGATCGGGAAAGAGCGGGGATGGGGCGCGGTGACGCGGGGGCAGTTTGAGGCGGTGCGGGGCGCGGGCGGGGCACTGATTGTGAGCGATCCGGAGACGGTGATTGAGAAGGTGATGCAGTATGACGAGGTGCTGGGCGGGATTGCGCGGCTGGACTTCCAGATGAGTGTGGCGGCGCTTCCGCACCCGAAGCTGATGCATGCGATTGAGCTGCTGGGGACGCGGGTGGCGCCAGAGGTGCGGAGGTTGAAGGGGGTTGTGTGAGACGGCGGCTGGTTGGGTTCGGCCTGGGTTAGAGTGGCAGGCATGGTGAGCGGGCACAGCAAGGCGACGATTGTGAGCATGGCGGTGATCGCTTCGGCCGCGGCGACGCTGCTGCACGAGGGTTTGGGGCACGGGGTGGTGGCGGCAGTGCGCGGGGATGTGGTGACGGCGCTGACCAGCAATCACCTTTCGGCGGAGCGGCCGGATAAGTGGGTGGACGCGGGTGGGACGATTGTGAATCTTGTGGTCGGGGTGCTGGCGCTGGTGGTTTCCCGGCGGCTGGGTGGGAGGGCGAATGCGCGGTACTTCTTCTGGATCCTGGCGGCGATGAACCTGCTTCCGGGGGCGGGGTACTTCCTGTTTTCGGGAGTGTTCGCGGTGGGGGACTGGAACGAGGTGATTCGGGGGCTGCCGCACCAGGTGGCGTGGCGGGTGGGCCTGGCGCTGCTGGGGGTGTTGCTGACGGTGGTCGTGGTGCGGGCGCTGGCGGTTGCGGTGCGACCGTTTGTGGTTACAAATTCGGAGTACAACACGATTGGACGGCTGCCGTACTATGCCGGGTGCGTGTTCAGCTGTGTGGCGGGGGCGCTCGATCCGCTGGGGTGGAAGATGATGTTGCTGTCGACGATGCCGGCGGCGTTTGGCGGGACCTCGGGGTTGATGTGGGCGGACAGCCTGATGCCACGGGAGGCGCCGGCGGAGGGCTTAAGGTTGGGCCGAGCAGGGCATGGTGGGTCGCGGGGGCGGTGCTGGGGGTGGCGTATGTGGTGGTGCTTGGGCGGGGGATTACGTTTGGGCGGTGACAGTGGCGGTGGGTGCCGGGCGGGAAGCGGGTTCTTCGACTTGGCTGCGCCTTCAGCTAAGATGACAGCATTTCAGCAGAGTTCAGGTGGGGGTTATTCGATGCAGCTCCGTTCCACGCTCGGCGTGCGCATTACGCTCGGAGGGCGGGTTCTGCTCAGGGCTGCGTGATGTAGGTTTGGTCACAGCTTGTAACTGTTTGGTCGCAAGTGTGCAGAACGTTCCTGCGCGGATGCCGCTTAGCCGATGGAGCGGCGGACGGGTTTGATGGGTGGGGCGTAGTCGTGGGGCGGGGAGGAGCCGGGGCCCTTTTGGCGGCGGGGCTTTTTTCCAGGTTTGGAGGGGGATTCTGCGGGGGTTTCGATGACGCCGCGCATCCAGTAGTTGCCGTCGGAGTCGACCTCGATGCCGTGGACTTCGC
Source organism: uncultured Acidobacteriaceae bacterium (assembly GCA_963752655.1). Classification (GTDB taxonomy): domain Bacteria; phylum Acidobacteriota; class Terriglobia; order Terriglobales; family Acidobacteriaceae; genus Edaphobacter. The sequence goes on along the minus strand of CAVVZK010000001.1, from coordinate 67,029 downwards.
GCTCGAAGCCGGGGAAGCGTTTGCCGAACTCTTCCATGGCGAGGATGAGGCGGATGACGGGGGTGTTGGGGCCGCCGAGGCGCTCGCCGGGCATGGACATGGGGATGCCGGGGGGGTAGGGGACGAGCATGACGGCGGCGATGCGGCCGGCCATGTCGGCGAAGCGGAGGCGTTCGGTTTCGCCGCGGACGAGCTTCTGGTAGGTCTGGGCGGGGGTGAGGATGGGGTCGAAGTCTTCGTCGCAGGCTTCGTTGACGAGGCCGGCGAGGTTCATCTCGACCATGACGCGGTGCATGTCGTCGGCGAGCTCTTTGAGGGTGGTGTTGCGGTAGCGGGAGGGGTACTTGGCGACGAGTTCGGGGAGGGCTTCTTCGAGCGGGCCTTCGTCGTCGTAGAGGCGTTTGAACTCGAAGAGGTTTTCGAGGAGCGAGCCCCATTTGCCCTTGGAGGTGCCGACGGAGAAGAGGACGAGGACGGTGTAGTCGCCGGTGCGGGCGATTTCGACGCGGCGGCCGTCGAGGAACTCGGTGAGGATGGCGGCGGGGATGCCCCAGTCGGTGATGATGCCCTGGGCGTCGACGCCGGGGGTGAGGATGGTGACCTTGGCGGGGTCGAGCATGCAGTACTCGTCGGCGATGTCGTCGTCCTGGTAGCCGTGCCAGTCTTCGCCGGGCTTGAGGGTCCAGCAGGAGGGGTGGTTCATGAGGAGCTCGTCCTCGGCCTCTTCGAAGATGATGCGCTCGCCGGTGCTGGGGTCGAGTGACGCTTTCGGGCTGGTAGAGGCGGAAGAACCAGCCTTCGCCGTTGTCGGCTTCGGCGCGGAGGCGGTGGGCGATGGAGCTCATGGCCTGGCGGAAGGAGATGGCGTCCTGGATGGTCTCGTCCATGAGGGTGGGGCCGGCGGGGTCGTCCATCATGGCGGCGGCGACGTCGAGCGACGCGATGAGCGGGTAGAAGGGCGAGGTGGTGCCGTGCATCATGAAGGCTTCGTTGAACTGGTCGAAGTCGAGGGGGGCGCGGTCAGAAAGTTTGACGTGGACCATGGAGCCCATGGAGAAGGCGGCGAGCATCTTGTGGGTGGACTGGACGGAGAAGATGGCGGGGCGGTTGGGCATGTCGTCGGGGACGCCCATGGCGAAGCGGTTGCGGTAGATGGGGTGGAACTTGGCGTAGGCGTACCAGGCCTCGTCGAAGTGGACGCGGGGGACGGATTTGGCGAGCTCGTCGACGACGCGGTCGACGTTGTAGCAGAGGCCGTCGTAGGTGGAGTTGGTGACGACGGCGTAGGTGGGCTCCTGGGAGCGGGCGCCGGCGGCGAAGGGGCTTTTGGCGATGAGCTCGCGGACGTTCTCGGGGGAGAAGCGCTTGAGGGGAACGAGGCCGATCATGCCGTAGCCGTTGCGCGTGGGCTTGAAGTAGACGGGGCGGGCGCCGGTGACGGTGAGCGAGTGGCAGATGGACTTGTGGCAGTTGGCGTCGGCGAGGACGATGTCGTCCTGGGCGATGACGCCGTGGCCGACGATCTGGTTGGAGTTCGAGGAGCCGCCGAGGACGTAGAAGGTCCAGTCGGCGCCGAAGATGCGGGCGGCGTTGCGTTCGGAGTCTCCCGGGGGGCCGATGTGGTCGAGCCAGGAGCCGAGCGGGGCGGTGGAGATGCCGAGGTCGGAGCGGAGGAGGTTTTCGCCGAAGAAGCGGTGGAACTCCTGGCCGACGGGGTGCTTGAGGAAGGCGACGCCGCCCATGTGGCCGGGGGCGTCCCAGGAGTAGGCGCCCTGGTCGGTGTACTTCTTGAGCTCGCGGAAGTAGGGCGGGAGGAGCTGCTCGTGGTATCGCTCGACGGCGAAGTCGACGCGGTTGGCGATGAAGGCGGGGGTGTCGCCGAAGAGGTGGATGTACTCGTGGACCTGCTTGACGACTTCGAGGGGGAGTTCGGAGACGAGGGTGCGGTCGGCGATGAGGAAGATGGGGACGCGTTTGTTGCGGTGGCGGACGGCGCGGAGGACTTCGAGGGCGGCGCGTTCGTCGAACTGGTCTTCGCCTTCGAGATCCCAGTCGAGGAGGATGGCGGAGTAGGAGGGATCGGAGGTGACGAGCGAGAGACCGTCCTCGGGGGTGGAGGTTCGGACCACCTCGTAGCCTTCTTCGCCGATGGCTTCGACGAGGCGTTCCATGGCGCGATCAGAGACGGAATCGGTGCCTCCGACTTCGGAGGCAATCAGCAGGACCCAGCGACCTTCATTCATACCTGTTCGATGCTAATTGGAATTGGCGGAAAGTGGGTGGCGGTTCGGGGCGGCGAAGCCACTCGAGGGCGATTCACGGGAAATTCAACGTACCGCAACTTGCTTTCACAAAGCGCTGTGTCATGTTGCTGGGGATACTCCCTTCATCCTGCGTTTACCACCGGCCTGGGCTTTGCTCCAGAAGCCGGGAGCCTGGGTCGCGCTGTGTGGAGGCGGAGCGAGTGCTTTTCGGAAGAACGCAGCCACGGGCGAACGCCGCTGGGCGTTGCCGATCCGCAGATGTTCAGGTGCGACACGATGGAGGAACTTTGATGTACCGACCGAATTCCCTGGCCAGAATCACCGTTTTCGCCCTTCTTTGCACAGTGTTTGCCGGTGGCCAGCAGAGCCCCAGGCCCGCCGAGACTGCAGAGGTGCACACCGCGACGAACTCGCCATCCACTTCTCCCGGAGTCGGGGGACAGACGAGCGACACGAAGGTTGAGGACCCGAAGATCACGACCACCGACACGGTAACGGTGACGGCGCCGGGCGAGGTGCGCGATGAGCAGTCGATCGACTCGCAGCTGCTGCTTGAGGCGGCTCCGGGCACCAGCCCGATCTCGGTGCTTTCGCGGCTGCCGTCGGTGAGTGTGACGTCGGCGGACCCTTATGGATCGTACGAGTGGGCGTTGCGCATTTCCGTGCGCGGCTTCAACCAGAACCAGCTTGGATTTACGCTGGACGAGGTTCCGCTGGGGGACATGAGCTACGGCAATCTGAACGGGTTACACATCAGCCGGGCGATCATCGACGAGAATATGGGCCGGGTGGTGCTCTCGCAGGGTACGGGTGCGCTTGAGACGGCGTCGACCAGCAACCTGGGTGGGAGCGTGCAGTTTTACTCGTCGGATCCGCTCGATAAGAGGGGCTTCCGGTATCAGCAGTCGTTCGGGAGCTTCAGCGGAATGCGGGACTTCGGGAGGATTGACAGCGGTTTGCTCCCGACACACACGAAGTTTTACATCGCCGGGGTTTACCAGACGGCGGACAAGTGGAAGAGCGTGGGTGAGATCAACCAGCGCTACCTGCAGTTCAATGGAAAGCTGGAGCAGTTCGTGGGGAGCAAGGGGCTGTTCACGCTGTACGCGGACTACTCGAACCGGCAAGAGGTTGACTACCAGGATCTGAACAAGGTCTGGACCAAGAAGCTGGGCTATGGATGGGACAACTTCGGGAACTGGGGCCAGGGTATCCAGGCGGCGTTTGCCTGCGATGGAATTGGGAGCTATCCGTCGCCGGTGAGCAACCTGGCGGCGAACGAGGACCCGTGCGATGCGGGGTACTATGGCGCTTCCGGGTTGAGAAAAGACTTTCTGACCTATGCGAGTTACAAAACAGCGATTGGATCGCACCTGACCTGGAAGACGACGGCGTATGGACATCGCAACGATGGCCGTGGCCTGTGGTTTACGCCTTATAACCCGACGTACGACAGCAACAATGTCGCGGTTTCGCCGATCGCGCTGCGGACTTCGGAGTATGGGATCAGTCGCGGCGGGTTTGTGACATCGCTTTCCTACGAGACGAGCCGCAACACGGTGGAGGGTGGTGCGTGGTTTGAGAAGGAGGCGTTCGATCTTGCGCGACGCTTCTACGCGACGAGCGTGGGAAGCCCCATGCACTCCTTGTACGACTTTCCGTCGAACCCGTTTTACACGCAATGGGCTTACAACTTTCCGACTACGGTCTATCAGCTTCATCTGCAGGACCGCTTCAAGGTGACGCCCGCGGTGACGCTGTCGGCCGGCTTCAAGTCTGTGGAGACGAATCAGACGGGCACGTTGACGGGGTTCAACATCGGCAATGGAGCGAGCAGCACGGTGACGAGCGCGAAGTATGCGCAGGGCAGCCTCGAGTCGGGCTCGGGCTTTTTGCCGCAGTTTGGCGGGGACTGGAAGCTGAACGGCCGGAGCGAGATCTTCGCGGACGTGGCGAAGAACGTGCGGGCGTTTCAAGCTGGCGGACCGGGGTTTGGAACATCGCCATGGGGTACGTCGCAGGCGGGGTTTGACGCGCTGACGGGAAGCCTGAAGCCGGAGAGTTCGTGGTCGGAGGAGGTTGGGTACCGCTATTCGGACTCGCACACCTCGGCACAGGCGAACTACTTCCACGTGAATTTTTCGAATCGGCTGCTGGCGGTACAGCAGGGTCCGGGCATCGCGGGCAACGCGTCGCTGCTGTCGAACGTGGGCGGGGTGACGACGAACGGTGTGGATGCGGCGGGGTCGATCCGCGTGGGATCGAACTGGATCCTCTACAACGCGGTCACTTTTTCGCGATCGACCTATGACTCTGATTACAGCAGTAACGGAGTCGTGGTTCCGACGGGAGGTAAGGTTGTGGTGGATGCGCCGGAGTTCCTGTACAAGAATGAGCTCTCGTATAACCGGAACAACTTCGAGGCACATATCGACTCGGACTTCATGGGCAAGCGGTACTTCACGTATACGGATGACAACTCGGTGGACGGGCGCTTTCTGGCGAACTTCGGAGCGAGCTACCACCGGGACGAGATCGGACCGATCGACCAGCTGAAGCTGCAGTTCAACGTTTACAACCTGGCGGGTGCGCAGTATTACTCGACCATTGGAACGAATGGATTTGTTGCGAGCGATCCTACCTCGGTGAACAACAACACGCTGCAGGTGGGCGCGCCGCGTGCGTTTACGGGGACGTTTACGGCGCGGTTCTAACGCAGCAGGCGGGGATGGACAGGTGCCAGGCCGGGCGTGAACAAGACGCCCGGCTTACTCTTGTGGGGGTGACGAATGGGAGTGTGATGCGAACAAAGCTTCTGATGCAGAGTAGTGCACTGTTTCTGCTGGTGCTGGGGCTCCTTCTGACGTTTGCGCCGCAGGAGACACTGGCTCGGGGCGGAGGTGGGGCTGCGCCGCTGGCGACGCTGGTAGCGCAGGCGGCTGGGGCCTTGTACCTGGGATTTGCGCTGTTGAACTGGATGGCCAAGGACAACCTGATTGGAGGTGTTTACAGCCGGCCGGTGGCCATGGGGAACTTCCTGCATTTTGTGGTGGTGGCGATGGCGCTGTTGCGGTTGGTTGGGGGTGGAATGCGGATGCCTGCTGCGGTGCTGCTTGCGGTTGCCTATGTGGTGTTTGCTGCCTGGTTTGGGTTGGTTTTGTTTGGGAGCCCGGTGAAGGGGCTCGCGGTGGGTGAGGTGGCGGGGACGGGCAGTGCGACGGTGAGGGCAGAAGCAGATCCTCCGCTGCGCGAAGGATGACAACTCGAGAAGAGCTCAAGGGGAAGATGCGGGAGGTTGGCGGAGCTGTTCCGTGAGTTCAGGAAAGAGGTCTTCCCATGTGGGGTTGGCTGCTTCGATGAGTGCTAGCTTCCTGATGCGGAGCCAGCCCTTGAGCTGTTTCTCGCGGGTTATGGCGTTGTTGATGTAGCGGAAGTGCTCGTAGTGGACGAGGCGGTGGATTTGGTTTTGGCTGGTGAAGGTGTGGGCTATCAGCTTCGCGGTGCTGGGTGATCCGGCGCAGGAGATTTCTGGTGATGCCGATGTAGAGCGTTCGGGAGCGGCTGGCGAGGATGTAGACGTAGTAATGGTGCTCGGTCATGCCTGATTGGAGGATAGAGGTGGCGGGAGCTGGGGCGGGTTCTACTTTCGTGGTAGAGAAGCGGGTCCTTCGCTTTGCTCAGGATGACAACCAGGAGGGCGGGGATTGGCGGGCGGGAGGTTTTAGGGGGAGGGAGACGGGTCGAGATTTGGGTAGAGAAGCGGGTCCTTCGCTTTGCTCAGGATGACAACCAAAGTGCGGGGATGAGGCGGGCGCAGGGTGACAATTTGGGTGGGCTGGGGTGCTCACTTTTGCTTCTACTCGCGGCGGAGGGCGGCTACGGGGTCGAGGCGGGCGGCTCGGATGGCGGGGATGAGGCCGGAGACTATGCCGATGACGGCGAGGATGAGGAAGGCGGTGAGGAGGATGACGGGGGAGACGGAGAGGATGATGTCGCCCTCGTGGTTGGCGGTCTTGTAGATGTCGGAGTAGAGGGGCATGGGTGGGACGAGGTGGGCGACGACGACGGCGGCGACCATGCCGACGATGCCGGCGAGGAAGGTGAGGGTGAGGGACTCGAGGAGGAACTGCTTGAGGATCTCGCGGGGGCGGGCGCCGAGGGCTTTGAGGAGGCCGATCTCGCGGGTGCGCTCGGTGACGGAGACGAGCATGATGTTCATGACGCCGACGCCGCCGACGGCCAGGGTCATGGCGCCGATGATGCCGAGGAGGACCTGAAGGGCGAGTGAGAACTGGCGGATGGAGGTGGAGTCTTCGACGGTGTCCCAGGAGCCGAGGGCTTTCTGGTCGGTGGGGTCGAAGTGATGCCGCTGGGCGAGGACGGTGCGGACGGCCTGGATGGCCTTGATGTGGAGGTCGGGGCGCGAGGGTTCGAAGACGATGGAGTCGGGGTCTCGCTGCTGGCGGAGCTCGCGCATGAGCGGGAAGGGGATGAAGGCGTTTTCGTTGTCGGGGCCGTTGTTGGAGGAGTCCTGGATCTTGTTGCGGAGGACGCCGATGACGTCGAAGACCTGGCCCTCGATCTCGACGGTTTCGCCCACGGGAGGGAGGCCGTTGAAGAGCTTCTGCGCGGCGTGGGGGCCGAAGATGACGACCTTGCGGTGGTCGGTGAAGTCGGAGGCCTCGAAGTAGCGGCCCTGCTCGACGACGAGGTTGCGCATTTCGCCGTAGGGGAGGTCGATGAGTTTGGACTGGATGTTGACGACCTTTGGGCCGTAGTGGAAGGAGAAGCCGTCGTCGGTCTCGGAGGAGACGGCCTTGAGGAAGGGAACGGAGTCGCGGATGGCTTCGACGTCGCCGTCGCGGAATTTGATTTTCTGGCCGGAGCGCTCGCCGCCTGCCTGCATGGAGGTCTGGCCGCCCCAGATCATGATGACGTTGTTGCCGATGCCCATGAAGCCGTTGAGGATCTCCTTGCCGAGGGAGTTGCCGTAGGAGAGTAGGAGGACGACGGTGACGAGGCCCCAGGCGATGCCGAGCATGGTGAGGGCGGAGCGGAGGCGGTTGCGGATGAGCGCCTGGAGGGATTGGCGGAGGACTTCTGCGAGGTTCATGGGCGGAGGCTCCGGTGAACCGACCTCTTGGGTAGAGAAGCGGGTCCTTCGCTGCGCTCAGGATGACAACCAGAAGGGCAGGCAACGACAACGACTAACTGCGAGGGCGACTGTGGGGGTGGGGGTAGAGAAGCGGGTCCTTCGCTTTGCTCAGGATGACAACCAGAAGTGCGGGCGAGGGCGGGTGCGAGGGCGAAGTACGGGGGTTCTTCCGCTTCGCTCAGAATGACAGCCGGGGGGCAGTGGTGGCTGCCGGATGATGCTGGGGAGAGGTTAGTCGACATGGAGGCACTCGATGGGGGTTAGGCTGGCGGCTCGGAGGGCGGGGTAGGTGCCGGCGGAGATGGTGATGAGGCCGAGGGTGACGAGGGAGGCGGCGATGGCGATGGGGGAGACGGTGGGGAGGGGGAGGAAGTCGGGGCGGGGGAGGAGGCGAAGGACGAGGCAGATGCCGACGCCGAGCGAGAGGCCGGCGGTTCCGCTGACGAGGGTGATGATGGCGGACTCGGCGAGGAACTGGCGGCGGATGTCGACGGCGGTGGCTCCGAGGGCCTTGCGGACGCCGATCTCGCGGGTGCGTTCGGTGACGGCGACGAGCATGATGTTCATGACGCCGATGCCGCCGAGGGCGAGGGTGAGGAGGGCGACGATGGCGAAGAAGAGGGTCATGATGGAGAAGATCCGCTCGGTGAACTTGGCGCCTTCGAGGGTGTCCCAGACCCAGACGGCTTCTTTGTCGGAGGGGTCGAAGTGGTGGCGGTCGGCGAGGATGCGGGAGACCTGGGCGAGGGCCTCGACGTGGAGGTCGGGGGAGACGGGCTGGACGACGATGTTGTTGACCCAGCCGGGGAAGACGCCGGGGCGTTCGGCGGGCGGGAAGTCACGAGCCATGGCGCTGTAGGGGACGAAGAGCTGGGTGTTGTCGGGGCCGGAGCCGTAGGAGCCGTTCTGCTTCTTGTTTTCGAGGACGCCGATGACGGTGTAGGGGAAGCCCTGGACCATGAGGGTTTCGCCGACGACGGGTTTGCCGGGGTAGAGCTGGCGGTTGGCTTCGGAGCCGAGGAGGATGACGCGGCGGGAGCTGCTTTCGTCGGCCTCGGTGAAGAGGCGGCCCTGTTCGACCTTGAGCGAGCGGAAGCTCTGGTACTCGGGCCAGACGCCGCGGACGGGGCGGGAGGAGGCGTTCCAGGGGCTGACCTCGGAGACGGTGCGGCGGAGCTCCGGGGAGACGTTTTTGACGAGCGGGGCGTCGCGCTTGATGGCCATGACGTCGTCGATGGTCATGCGGACGTCGCGGCCGGCGGCGTATCCGCCGGAGGGCATGCCGGTCTTGCCGCCGAAGATGATGGCGATGTCGGTGCCGATGGTGCGGAGCTGCTCCTTTTGCTGGATGTTGAAGCCGATGCCGAGGCCGACGAGGAGGATGACGGAGGTGATGCCCCAGACGATGCCGAACATGGTGAGGAAGCTGCGGAGCTTGTTGTCCCACAGGGCGGCGATGGTCTGGCTGAGGATTTCGCGAAGGGGCATGGGCCGCGGAGCTCGTTTCAGAGCTGAGGTACGCGCGAGGGGGCGGGATTGTTCCCGCGACTGTGGGGCGGCCGGAGGTGAGGTCAGTCGATCGGGGGGATGGCGCCGTTGCCACCGTTGGCTGTGTCGGGCACGCGGTGCGCGGATCGGGGGAGCGGGGACAGCATGCGGTAGCAGGTCTCAAGGGCTGCGACGACGAGCGGATCGAGTTTTGCGGGGGTGTCGGAGTGCAGGAGATGCATGACCTGGTTGTGGGTCAGGGCGGGCCGGTAGGGTCGATGTTCGGTGAGGGCGCGGTAGATGTCGGCGACGGCGAGGACACGGGCTTCGATGGGGATATCGGGGGCGGAGAGGTGATCGGGGTAGCCGGAGCCATCGAGCCGCTCGTGGTGTGCGCCGGCGACGGCGGCGATCTCGGCAAAGGCACGGATGCGGGCGAGGATCTGGCGCGTGAGCCGGGGGTGCTCCTCTACGTAGGCCCGCTCGTCGGGGGTGAGGTCGCTGGCCTTGTCGAGGATGGTGTTGGGGATGGAGAGCTTGCCGAGGTCGTGGAGGAGGGCGGCGCGGCGTACCAGCTGGCAGCGAGTCTCCGAGAGGCCGAGGGTGCTGGCGATGTTGAGGGCGACTTCGGCGACGCCGAGCGAGTGCCGGTAGGTGAAGGGGGACTTGGCGTCAATTACGTCGGCGAAGCCCTCGCAGAGACGGTCGATCTCCTGATGGGCGAGCGGCTGGGGAGCGTGCGGTGCGAGATCGAGGACGAGCCGAAGGGTGGTGTTGTGGTCGTCGGCGGCTGAGCAGCCTGTCCAGAGCGTGCCCTCCCTGTCGAGGGAGATGGCGATCTCGACGAGGTCGGGATCGAACCAGCGGCGGCTGCGGTCGCGAAGAACCTCGAGAGCGATGACGGGAGAGCGTGCGGAGGCGAAGACGTCCAGATGCTGGGCGACGGCGAGGATCCTTGCGGCGATGGGGATGGTTCCGTCGACGAGGCGTTTGGGAAAGCCGCGGCCGTCCCAGTGTTCATCGAGCGACCGGACGGCATCTGAGACGGCCCGGTTGAAGCCGAGCTTCTGGATGATCTCGGCGCCGCGCTCGCATCGCAGGGCGATCAGCTCCATGTTGTTTTTGGTGGAATCGATGGCGATGCGGGCGATGCGGAGGAGGCGGCGTACGGGGTCGGCATCGGGGAGGACGGCGCCCCAGAAGAGGCGGAAGTTGGAGCGGCTGCCGTTGAAGCGACCGGTCCAGTTTTCGAACTTGATGCCGGCCTTGATGACGCGATCGTCACCGCCGACGATCTGGCTGACGCGGGCGGCGTTGCTGCTGCAGCCGATGTCCTTGAGGAGCAGGGCGAAGTAGAGGTCGCCGAGGATGTCGGTAGGGAGGCCGGCGCGGCGCGCGATTCGCATACCGAGCACGCAGGTGCGGAGGGCGTGCCCGGGTATGGCACCCTCGGTGAGGTCGATGGCGAAGGACAGGGCGGAGATCACCTCCGAGAGCGAGACGGGCTCCTCCGAGGTGGGCTGCGCGGAAGACGGCGATGGCTGTTTGACTGGCATCGGTCCTCAAATCACCGTTCTGGGTATGCCCGTCAGAAGCACGTGCCTGGTTCGGAACGTGATTATAGCTGGGACCGTACGCGATTTCCGAGCGAAAGATGGAAGGGGCGGAGGGCGCGAGTTGCGATGCTGTATGGGGCTCGAGGTGCGGTGGGTGGGGAGGCCCGGGTCCTGGCTGCTAACGGGGGCTAAGGAGCATGTGCATGGGGTCGCGCGGGCGAAGGGTGATGCGGGCCTGGGGCACGGGCGGGCGGGGGTCTGTGTAGCGCATGCGCCAGGTGCTGGCGATGGTGGCGATGGCGAGGATACCTTCCATCCAGGCGAAGGACTCGCCGATGCACTGGCGGGCTCCGCCACCGAAGGGGAAGTAGACGAACTTGTCGCGGCCGGCCTTGTTTTCGGGGCTGTGGCGGGTGGGGTCGAAGCGCAGCGGGTCGGGAAAGAACTCCGCGCTGCGGTGCATGACGTACTGGCTGAAGAAGACGTGGGAGCCGGGCGGGATGCGGTATTGGCCGAGAGTGACGGGCTTCGTGGCCATGCGGCCCATGGCCCAGGCGGGTGGGTAGAGGCGCATGGACTCGGCGAAGACCTGCTCGGTGTAGGGGAGGTTGGGGATGTCGGCGAGGGTGGGGAGACGGCGGCTGGGGCCGGTGCCGAGGACGCGGTCGAGTTCGGCGTGGAGCTCGGCCTCGGGGCCGGGGTTTTGGGAGAGGAGGTACCAGGTCCAGGCGAGGGCGTTGGCGACGGTCTCGTAGCCGGCGAGGAAGATGGTGAGGATCTCGTCGCGGAGCTGCGCGTCGTCCATGCCTTCGGTGCCGGGCTTCTCTTCGGCGTCATCGTTCTCATAGCGCGAGGCGATGAGCATGGAGAGGAGATCGCCGCGGTCGCGCGCGGGGTCCTGAAGCATCTCTTCGCGGCGTGCGGTGATGAGGCTGCTGACGATGCTGTCGAGGCGGGCCTTGGAGCGGCGGAACCTGAGCACGCCGGGGATAGGGAGGTGGAGGTACTTCTCGAGCATGGGCATGGCGACGAGGAAGTTGTAGAGCGCCATGACGGTGTTGGTTTCGGTGTTGATGGAGAGGATGTCGGGGGTGACCTCGGTGTCGAAGAGGGTGCGGGCGATGATGCGGAGGGAGAGCTCCATCATGCCGGCGTTGATGTCCACGGTCTGCCCGGGGCGCCATTGTTCGGACTCGGCGGCGCTGATGGAGGCGATCTGGCCGGCGTAGGCGGAGATGCGCTGGCGGTGGAAGGCGGGCGCGGCGATGCGGCGCTGGCGCATGTGGATGGGATCGTCGGAGGTGATGAGGCCTTCACCGAGGAGGATCTTCATGCGCTGGAGGGTGCGCTCTTTGACGAAGGACGCGGCCTGGTTGATGAGGACCTCGCGAACGTAGGCGGGGTCGTTGACGAAGACGATGGGCGTGCCGAGGAAGCGGTAGTGCGAGATGGGACCGTAGACCTTGTGGAGGTGCTCGAAGAGGCGAATGGGTTCGCCAAGTTTGACCCAGGGTTTGCCGAGATAGGCGTGGAGGGGGTACTTGAGGCCCGGCGGCATACGGTAGCCGGTGTTGGGCGATGGGTCGGCGCGGGGAGTCTCCGTTGGATTGATTGAAAGAGGTTGCGGTTGCCGGGGTGGTCCGCCGTTGCGCTGCCCTACGGGCTCTGAGCCCGCCTGCGCCTCGTCGAGATCAGCAGGTGCGGGCATGAGCGGGGTGGTCATGTTGATTCGACGCGGGAGGGAAGGCGCTCGGCGACGGCGGCGAGGATGAGCTTGTTGATGTCGTCGATGGAGCCGTCGCTTTCGATGATCAGGACGCGGTGGTGGTCGCGCCGGGCGATTTCGCGGTAGGCGTTGCCGATGCGGGTGTAGAAGGTGTCGGACTCGCGCTCGAAGCGGTTCTCGTCGGTACCCTCGCGGCGGAGGTGGCGCTGGTTGCGGCGACGGGCGCGACGGAGGGCGGAGGCGAGCGGAGGGAGGAGGAGGAGGGTGAGGTCTGGCTGGAGGGCGCCGCAGACGGCGTGGTGGATCTCGAGTACGGTGGCCGAGCCGAGCTGGCGGCCTGCGCCCTGGTAGGCCTCGGAGGAGTCGGTGAAGCGGTCACAGAGCACGATGCGACCGGCTGCAAGCGCGGGCCGGATGACCTCTTCGATGGCCTGGGCGCGGTCGGCGAACATGAGGGCGAGTTCGGCGTGAGGGGCGATGGGGCCGAGTGCGGCCTCGGAGCGGGAGTCAAGGAGGATGGAACGGATGCGGTCGCCGAGGGCTGTTCCGCCGGGCTGGCGAAGGGTGGTGACCTGGTGACCCTCGGCTTGAAGATGGGCTGCGAGGCGGGCGAGCTGGGTGGTTTTGCCGGAGCCGTCGAGGCCTTCGAAGGTGATGAAGAAGCCTCGATGCATGAGGGGAGTTTACCGCAGGGGATGCGGCCGGCATCTCAGGAAGTGGGCGGTTCGCCTGACACGAGCCGGGACGATGGGGTCGGGACCAGGGGTCTTCTCAGAGAGGGAGCTTTGCGATGATTACGGGCGTACTTCTGCTTCTATTCGGGGTCGTTATTCTTGGATTTGTGGTGTGGGTGTTTGCGTTTGGAGGGCAGAAGCGGCGGGGGCAGAGCGCCGAAACCGAGGTGCAGAAGCGGCCGCCCAGCCAGGGAAGAGCTTCGGGCGAGAACTGATGAAGCGTTTGGCTTGCCTTGTGGGCTCAGCGCTTCTGCTTGAAGGTCGTCTGCCAGCGAACGCCTGCGGGGTCGACGGTGATGTTGAGGAGGCCTTCTGAACCCTCATCAAGGGTGGGGCCGGTGGCCGCGTGATCGTGGCGAGCGCTGTCGGTGTAAGTGAGTTTGAGGGGGCCGCTGCCGAGGATCTTGAAGCGGTAGTGGAAGTCGGCGCCGTCGGCCAGGTTTTGCGTGCCGAAGCTGGCGCTGGGATAGTCGACTTCGAGGAGGCTCAGTGCCCCTCCCGAGTGGTTCTGGACGGTGGCGTCGACCATGGCGGAGTGACAACCGATGCCCGAGAACAGAAGTGTCGAGGTAGCCAGGAGAGCTGCCAGGGAGGTGTTGCGAGCCATGTCCTGAGGGTAGCAGGAGCTAGGTTGGTATTGCGCTGGGGCGGTCCGAGCCGTTGCGCTCCAGAATGCGTGCGGTGAGGACGACGCCGTCGTTGTTGTCGTGGAGGCGGATGGGAAAGGCGAGGACGCTCCAGGTGAGGCCCTCTTCGCCGACCTTGGGCGCGCGGAGGAGGCCGAGGCGGGTGCGATCGATGAAGGTCTCGCGGGTGCGGGGGACGGTGAGGAGGACCTCGCGCCAGTCGCGCAGAAATCCGGTGAGCTCGTCGAAGACGCAGCGCCCGGGGAACCAGTCGCGGGGCTTTCCGATGTATTCGGCGGCGGGATCGTTGCAGAAGAGCCAGGTGCCGCGGTCGTTGAAGATCTGGACGAGGGCGTCGGAGCCGATGGCCCGGGAGATGCGGGAGTAGAAGAAGTCGCGTGCGTCGACGACGACTGGAGCTCCGCGACGCTTGGCTTCGAGCGAGCTGAGCGCGGCGAGGAGGTCCTCGATGGAGCTGTAGCCCTTGAGGAGGTGCATGTCCTCGACACCGCCGAAGAAGCGCTCCAGGGTTGCCGAGAGAATGATGATGGGGATGTGTGGGCGACGCCGGCGCAGTGTGGCGGCGACCTCGGTGCCGAACTCGCCGCCGCCGAGGTGGTAGTCGAGCACTGCAATATCGATGTGGTCCAGGAGCTCGGTAGCCTGGTCAATGCTTCCTGCGGGGAGGCACTCGTAGCCATGCTGGCGCAGGATGGCGGACCTGAGAAGGAGATTTGTGGGGTCGTCATCGAGCAGCAAAATCCGAACTGCTGGGAGGGGGGGCGGTGCGAGATCGTGTGCGATGGAGATATCCGGGGTCATGAAGGCGGCCATGTGAGGTAGCACAACTATATGGCACAGTAACCGGAACTGGTTACTTTTTTTCACCCTTTAGGTTACGTAGTATATCTGGCAGTTTAGAAGTAAGGGCAACCGACCGAAGCCACTTGCGGTTTTCCACAGCCGGGTAGCCGCTGACGACGAGTCCCGGGGCGACGTCTGAGGGTATTCCTGACTGTGCGGTGGCGACGACCCCGTCGCCGATGGTGCAGTGGCCGGCGACGCCCACCTGGCCGGCGAGGATGACGCTGTTGCCGACCGATGTCGAGCCGGCGAGACCGACCTGGGCGCACAGAAGGGTGTCGCGGCCGACGTCGGAGCCGTGACCGACCTGAACGAGGTTATCGATTTTGGCACCTGCGCCGATGCGGGTTTCGCCTACGGAGGCGCGGTCGATGCAGGCGTTGTTCTGGATCTCGACGTCGTCGGCGAGGACGACCGGGCCGGACTGCGGGATCTTGTACCAGCGGTTGCCGGGGGGCCGGGTGGGGTCCTTGGCGAAGCCGAAGCCATCCCCGCCGATGACGGCACCGTTTCCGAGGATGACGTTGTGCCCGAGGTGGCAGTGCTCGCGGACGACGGAGTGGGCGTGCGCGAAGAGGTTGCGGCCGATGTGGGCGTGGGGGTAGATGACGGTGTGGGCGAGGAGAACGGCGCCAGGTCCTATCTCTGCGTGATCCATGATGACGACGTAAGGGCCGACGTGGACACCTGCGCCGAGGCTGGCGGTGTCGGCGATGACGGCGGTGGGGTGAATGCCTGGAGGGTAGGTTGGGGGCTGGTAGAAGATCTCGACGGTGCGGGCAAAGGCGAGGTAGGGGTTGTCGGTGCGCAGGGTGGGGGTGTCGATCTCGGGGAAGGCTGGGTCGACGAGGATGGCGGAGGCTGCGGTCGACCGGGCGAGGCCGGCGTAGCGGGGATTCGAGACAAAGGTGATCTGGCCGGAGGTGGCGGATTCTATGCCGGCGACGCCGTGGATGAGAGTCTCGGGGGTGCCGCCGCTGAGAGTTGCGTTGAGATGCTCTGCCAGCTTTCCGAGCGTGAGGGAGATGGGCATGGTTCAGTATGGACGAGCGTCTGGTGGGAGCAGGGTCTCGAAGAGCTCGTCCTGAACGGGGGAGGCGGGGGAGGAGGCGATCTTCCGGCGAGAGGGCGAGGTGACTACGGCGAGGACCTGGAGGTCGGCGATCGAGGACCGCGGGATGAAGATCCGCTGGGTGTTGGAGCGGGTATCGGGCGGCGTGAGGAAGAGGCCGAGGTCCGAGAGGAAGTCATCGAAGAGAGAGACGTCGGAGACGGCGAGGCCCTCGATGAGATCGGGGGCACGGACATCGGGGGGAGCGGGGCCGGCGCTTCGGAAGGTGAGTCGGATCCAGAGTCCGTCGGAGCGGGGCCGGGCGAGAAAGGCGCGACGTGTGAGGCGTTCCGGGTTGGTGGCGTCTCCAAGGTTGAAGTCGCGCACGTAACACACGTATTTTGTGTCGGAAAGGAGGACGGAGTTGATGCGCCCGTTGAGGTCGAGCAGGCCCAGGGCACCGCGCTCTACGAAGCCACTTACCGGGAGGTAGCCGGGCAGGGTATCGCCGAGCAGGCGTCGAACGATCACCTTTTTGTGGGTTGAGGCCATGGTTTCTCTCGCGGATTGTCGCACACGAGGGCTTTGGCTGCCTCAACAAAGGTGCGCTTTGAGGTGCCCGCCCCCCGCCCCTTATGGTAGGATACACCTTTGTGCGGACGTGGCAGATCTTTATAAATCCCACATATGTCTAGGTTTAGCTGTTACTCAATCATTGCACGGAGAAGCTGGATGGCGCCAGCCTGAGGGAGTTCGCAGAACGATATGGCCGACAATATTTACCTGCTTGAGACGCGTCTTTCGAAGGCCCAACGGTCTGCGCTGGCAGCGGTGCGCGAGGTGGCGCGGGAGCAGGGATTGACGGTGTTCCTGGTGGGCGGCGCGGTTCGCGACCTGATCGGCGGAACAGCGGTCCGCGATCTGGATGTTGTGGTTCAGGGAAACGCCCCAAGTATACGGAAGCATATCGAGAATGCGGGCGGGGTGACGGCGGGGGAGCTGGCCGACGGGCAGGCGTTTTTTCTGCGGTTTCCGGGCGGTGTCCGGATGGAGATTGGCAGCACGTTGGCGGTGAGCTACCCGAAGCCGGGCAAGCCGGTGTATACCCCGTCGACGATCCTCGAAGATCTCAGGCGCAGAGACTTCACGGCGAATGCGATGGCGTTGTCGCTGAACGAGGGGTCGTACGGTCTGCTGATGGACCCGCTGAACGGTGTAGCCGACATTGAGAACCGCGAGTTGCGGCTGGTGAGCAACTACGGGTTTATTGAAGACCCGGTGCGGATGATCCGAGGTGCGCGCCTGATGGCACGGCTTGGATGGGGGATGGAGGAGAAGACCCTGGCGCGGTACGAGACTGGAAAGGCCGAGGGGTATATCTCGGCTATGGACGCGTTTCACCGGGGTTACGAGACGGAGGAGATCTTTCACGAGGAAGATCCGCTGCGTGTGATGCGGAGGCTGGAGGAGGAGGGCTGGATGCAGCACCTGGCTCCGACGCTATCCGCGGCAAAGGCAAACATACCTGAGCTTGAGCGTCTGCGGGAGGCGCAGGCGCAGCTGCAGACGCAAGGGGTGGTTGCGGACGGGGTTGCGGTGAGCTTCCCGCTGTTGACGGCAAAGATGTCGAGCAAAGAGGTGGAGGCGCTGAAGAAGAGCTTTCCTCGCCCGGGTTTCGTGGCCGAGATCGACCAGGCGGAGGAGATGGGCAGGAGCTTTGCGGCGCAGCTGGGGGCGAAGGGTGCGAGCCAGCCCTCGCAGGCGTACAAGTTGATCCTGTCGAGCGATCCGGAGGCGGTGCTGTGGGCCGCGCACGCGACCAAGAGTGCAACGCTGCAGGCGAAGTTCAAGAGCTTCTACACGGAGTGGCCGCAGGCGAGGCAAAAACTACCGTACCTTCTGCTGCAGGAGATGAGGATAACGCCGGAGCTGCCGGAGTACGAAGGGCTGCTGGAGACGCTGTTTTACGAGCTGATGGATGGCCGGCTGAGTACGCCGGAGGAGATGAAGGCGTTCCTTGAGCCGTACTCGCCGCCGGCGCCTCCGCCGCCGGTAAGCCTGCGGCGTCCACGGGCCTCGAAGAAGGATGCAAAGCCTGCGAAGAGCCGTAAAAAGGCTGTTGCGGAGAACGGGAAGGACGGGGGTGACGTCGTTGAGGTCGCGTCAGAGGTCGCCGCTGGCGGGACGGCTGGAGATGCCGGGACGGACGCACCGGAGCGAGTGACGGCGGATGCCGGAGCAGTGACGCCGGCGGCCCCGGCCGAGACAGCCGCGGCGCACAAGGCGGCGCGGAAGGACGAGCGACCATCGAAGGCGGGGGAGGCTGCCGCTCCGGTCGCCGCGGTGCCGACTACCGCGGCGTCGGCGAAAGGAACGAAGAAGCAGAGAGATCCGGAGCCTGCGCAGCAGCCGAAGGGGCTCAAGGTGGCCGCTTCAGAGGCTCGCGGGAGCCACGTTGCTGCGAAAGCTGCACCTGCGGCGAAGGCCGCACCGGCTGCGAAGGCTGCAGCTGCGGGGAAGGCGGGTTCCGCTTCGATCGGGAAGCCGGTGAAGGGGGCAAGCTCCGCAGGACCCAGCCACCATGCGGTTGCAAAGACACAGCCGAAGAAGGGGGCGACCCAGGCAAAGGTTGTAACGGCAAAGAAGACGGGCGGAGCTGCGAAGCACGGGGCGAGCTCGAAGAAGGCGCCGGCGAAGGCGAAGGCGCCTGCAGCCTCGGCAAAGAAGAGCTCCAAGCCTGCCGCGGGGGCGAAGGGCGGGCATGGCTCTTCTGCCAAGCACGCACCTGCGAAGGCCGCTGCGAAGAAGGTGGCGCAGAAGGCTGCTGCGAAGAAGCCGTCTGCGAAGGGTGGTTCGGGCGGAGGGAAGACGGCGGCGAAGAAGGGTCGCTAAGGGGGCGACGTTCTTGCGCGGCTGGCTGGCGTGGCTGGCCGACTGTGCGCGGGTTAGATGGAGGGCGGAGGTTTGCCGTTCGAGGTTCTCAGGTTGGGAAGAGAATGGTCTGGCAGAGGGTGTCTTCAAAGAGCCAGGCGCCATTTGACTTGCGTGCGTGGATGAGGGTTCCCGATGCGCCGCTGCAGCCCTCGGGGCCCTGGGCGGGGGTGCAGCTCCGATGTTCGGCCCAGAAGAACCCCTGGTAGCCGAGGCGGGTGAACGCCACACGGCTAAGGCGGAAGAGCTCGGTGCGCTCGGTGAAGCCCAGTGTGGCCTCGTGGGGTAGCAGCCTGGCGGTTCGTCCGTCGCCAAGGCCGAGCCAGTCGTTGCTGGAGGTTGCGGTGAGGGTGGCTTCGGGAGAGGCATCGAAGACGCCCTCCATGCGGGGCGGGAGACAGCGTTCGAACTGCAGCTCGTGTTGCTGCGGGTGGAGTGTGGACGAGTCGACGACCACCGCGACATCGCGGGGGAGAGAGGCGCTGGCCTGTTCGATCCAGGCGTTGTAGACGGCGTACTCCTGTGGGCTGGGCCTGGCCGGGATGTCGGGTACTCTGCAACCGGCGGCAAGCAGCGGGAGGGCGGCTATCAGGGGCAGGCGGCGCACAACGAAGCATACACCGCGGGATCAGCGTTGCCGGCGCAGGAGAACGACTGTGCCGAGGAAGATGCCGCCGGCGGTGAGGGCAAGGAGCGAGATGGCGTGGCGGTAGGCGCGCTGGGTTGAGGGCGGGGTGGCTGCGGCGTTGTCGCGGCATTGAGTGCAGCCCTGAGGGTGGGCGGCCGGGGGGAGGAGGAGGAAGGCGCTGAGGAGGAGGAGCCGTCCGCTTCGGTTGAGAGAGCGGGAGAGGCTGCCGCGATTCAGGTCGAGGTGGGGTTGGTATCGGGGGAGTGGCAGCATGGGGGAGAGTGGGTTCTCAACTAGAGCCCGGGGACTGACAAGGGTGCGGCGTACTTTGCGGGCCTGGGGAAGGTGCGGCGTGCGAGGTTACTGGAAGAAGACGAGAAGGGCGAAGAGGAACAGCCAGAAGACGCCCATGCAGTGCCAGTACCAGGCGGCGCAGTCGACGAGGATCTGGCGAGTTTCGAGGACGCGCGAGGCATACAGGCCGTAGAGCGCGGCGAGGAGACCGCCGAGGCCGAGGAACAGATGGATGGCGTGCGTGTAGGTGATCAGGAAGAAGAAGTGGGAGGACGGATTGGATTTGAAGAAGACGTGCTGGAGGGCGAGTTGCTTCCAGGCCAGGGCCTGCCCGGCGAGGAAGAGGAGGCCGAGGAGGATGGTGGCGGCGAGCCAGGGCATGGCGCGCCGGGAGGTGGGTTTGCCGAGTCCGAACCACTCTTCCATGACGTGCTTTTCGGAGAACATCTGGCGGCGGGCGATCTCGATGGCGACGGAGGAGAGGATGATGACGGCGGTGTTGAGCCAGAGGATGGGCGGGACGGATGTGGGGAGCCACTCGTTGATGTAGGCGTTATAGGCGTCGAAGTGGCCGGAGGACTGCGCGACGAAGAAGGCGCTGACGATGGCGATGAAGAACATCAGGTCGCCGGCGAGGGCGAAGAGGACGGCCATACGGTAGCGGGAGAGGCGTTCGCGTGGCCCGCGGCGACCTTGCGGGCGGTCGTTCCAGTTATCGCCGTCGCCGCCGCCGCCGGTGCGCTTGTCGATGTCTGTGGGCGGGCGCCGACCGGAGCCGATGTCGTGATCGTCTGTCCGGCGGCGCGTTTCGCGGTCGGTTCCGGGAGTGAAGATGGCAGGCATAAGGCCCCTCGCGTCGGACGTTGCTTGAGTAGCTTACTCCTCTTCGATGGTTGTGGAAGAGGGCGTTTGCGCCTGAGCGAGGAAGCTCTCGCCGATGTAATGGCAGGGCCCCCGGTAAACGGTGATCGGCTCAACAAGGGCTGCGGAAACGGCCACTGATTTGACGTTCGAGGCGGCGAGGCGTGAGGGGTTTTGAGGGGCCTGGTTGCGGGTGATGAGGTACGGGGACGTTCGCTGTGGATGGGATTGGAGGCGGGGGTCCCACTCGAGGGTGGTGGCGTCCCACGGGTTTTCGGGGGCGAGATCGCCGTGGTTCCAGCTGCGGGCGAGGTTGTAGAGGAAGAGGAGCTGTGAGGCGGCGAGGACGAAGGCACCCCAGGTGATGTGGGTGTTGATGGGGAGGGTGGGGGCGAGGAGATGGTTGGCGGCGGCGTTGGGGAGGCCCGAGAGCTGGGCGTAGTGGCGGGGCTCGCCGAGGAGGCCGGCGAGGTGCATGGGGAGGAAGGTGGCGTAGGCGGCGGTGAAGGTGAGGCCGAAGTGCCAGCGGCCGAGTTTTTCGCTCATGAGACGGCCGGGGCTGCCGTTAAGGGAGGTGAGGAGGGGGAACCAGTAGTAGGTGGCGGCGAAGAGGCCGAAGACTCCGGCCATGGCCATGATGAGGTGGAAGTGGGCGACGACGAAGAAGGTGTTGTGGAGGTACTGGTCGAGGATGGGCTGGGCGAGGATGGGTCCGGTGAGGCCTCCGGTGAGGAAGAGGGAGACGAAGCCGAGCGAGAAGAGGAAGGCGGAGGTGTAGCGGGGCCTGGAGCGCCAGATGGTCGCGAGCCAGGAGAGGACCTTTGCGGCGGAGGGAAGGGCGATGGCGAGGGTGGAGATGGAGAAGGCGGTTCCGGCGAAGGGGTTGAGGCCGGCGACGAACATGTGGTGTCCCCAGACGAGGATGCCGAGAAAGCCGATGAGGAGGGTGGTCGAGATCATGATGCGGTAGGCGAAGACGCGCCTGCGCGAGAAGTTCGCGAGGAGCATCGAGGTAAGGCCCATGCCGGGGAGGATGGCGATGTAGACCTCCGGGTGGCCGAAGAACCAGAAGAGGTGGAGCCAGAGGAGGGGCGAGCCGTTGCCGGGGTGGCCGGCGGCCTGGAGGGTTCCGTTGACGAGATCGCCGGCGGGGATGAAGAAGCCGGTGCCGGCGTGGCGGTCGCAGAAGAGCATCAGGAGAGCGGCGAGGAGGACGGAGAAGGCGAGGAGGGAGAGTAGGGCGGCGGTGAACCATCCCCAGACGGTGAGGGGGAGGCGCTGCCAGGTCATGCCTTCGGCGCGCAGTTTGAAGATGGTGGTGAGGGTGTTGACGGAGGAGAGGCAGGTGGCGATGGCGAAGAGGGCGATCGAGGCCAGCCAGCAGTCCATGCCGGCGCCCTGTCCGGGGCCGGCCGAGGCGACGGCGGAGAGGGGCGGGTAGGCGGTCCAGCCGGAGATGGGGGAGCCGCCGGGGACGAGGGTGCTGGCGAGGAGCGTGAGGAGAGCGACGGCGGTGATCCAGAAGGAGAGGGCGTTGGCGAGCGGGAGCGCCATGCTGCGGCTGCCGATCTGGGCGGGGAGAATGAGGTTGCCGAAGCCCGACTGGGGCGCGGTGGTGAGGACGAAGAAGAGCATGATGGTGCCGTGGATGGTGACGAGGGCGAGGTAGTCCTCGGGGAGGATGGCGCCGTGAAAGGGCAGGACACGGTCGGGCCAGGTGAGGTGGAGGCGCATGAGGAGCGAGAGGACGGTGCCGATCGCGACGGCGACGAGGGCGAGGGCGAGGTACTGGAGGCCGATGACGTGGTGGTCGGTCGAGAGGATCCAGCGGCGCAGGAAGGATGGGCGATAGGTGCTGGCCGGGCTGGAGGTCTGGGGCTTCATGCTGGTTTCAGGGTAGAGCAAAACGGCCGCAACGTGACTTGCACGATGCGGCCTGGCGGAGCGGTAACTGAAGTGAATGGAAAAGGGCCGGAGATCTTTGGTGGTGTTGTGGGTGAACGGGAAATGCGAGGCGATGGAGTTAGTAGATGGGGAAGCCGTAGCTGGTGGCGATGGCCTGAATCGCTTTCCATTCGGTCTCTTCCGTGTTGGGGGCGGGAACGACGCTGGGCGGGTTGACGCACGCACCACCGAACGGGCCAACGGGGACGGTGTACGTGGGGGCGGCCAGATTGTGGGATTCGAAGTCGAGCACGGACGCGAGATTGTTCGCGGTGGCGTCACGCACGGTGAGCGGGTTCAGCTTCCATCGCCATTCGATCATCTTGAGGACGGAGGTGTGATCGAACTGGGTCGAGGCGATGTACTGGCGCCGGGCCAAGGGGGAGATCACGAGGGCGGGGACGCGGAAGCCGATGCGGCCATCGCTCCCGAGGGCTTTGTCTGCTGGAGGGATAGGGAGCACGGGAGGCGGAACGTGATCGTAGAATCCGCCCCACTCATCGAAGTTGATGACGAGCACGGTGTTGGCCCAGTTGGGGCTCCTGGTGACGGCCTGGTAGACCTGGTTGAGGAAGGCCTCCCCGTTACGGATGTCGGCGTGTGGGTGATCGTCGTTGGAGGTGCCGCTGCTCTCGTCTTCAAAGCGTGGGTCGACGAACGAGACATGCGGCAGCGTCCCGGTGGCGCAGGCGCCGAGGAAGTCGGTGAAGGGCCGACTGATGCCGAGGTACTTTGACCCCCACAGGGCGGTGAAGGGGATGTCGCTGTAGAAGTAATTGCCGCTGACACCGGCAGCAGCGAGACGATCCCAAATGGCGGGCAGCCTGGAGATGGTGGTGCTGCCGTCGAGCCGGTCGGTTTGCGCGGCATGCTGGTAGAAGCGATTGGGATAGGTGGGCGCGAGGATGCCTGCGAAGTAGTTGCTGCAGACGGTCCAGTCGGGCGCGGCGTGGCCGAGGAAGCTGAGGTCGTGCTGCCCGTAGTAACCGATGGGGAAGAGATCGTTGGTTCCGGCCTTGAGCCAGCCGTCGCACCTGCCGTTGTCGTACTCCGTGTGTCCGCCGGCGTAGCTGTGGTCGGGATCCTGCTTCGAGCAGTTCTGGAAGTCAGTGAGGTGGTAGGTCGAGTGGGGCCGGTTGGCTTTGTCGTAGTAGGTCAGGCCGGCCTGGCGTCCGTTGGCGCGCGGGAGCCAGCCGAGCAGGTGATCGAAGGAGCGGTTCTCCATCATGACGACGATGATGTGCTCGATGCCGGAGGAGGAGGGATGGGGAAGGGCGGTAGCGGCTTCGACGACCCTCGAGAGGGGGCTGTGCGCGGAGACGCCGGCGAGGGTGCCGGCAGCGGCGATTCCGCCCACGAAGCTGCGGCGGGTAAGTGTGTTGGGGTTCAATGGCATCGTTCGCGTCCTTTTCGTACCGGAAGATATGCGTAGATGATGTCGGTCCGAGGGGGGCTAGAGAAATATAGCTGAGAGGCTGCTCCCTGTGGGAATGACGCCGTGTGGAGGGCTCAAAGTTGTCCTCTTTTCTAGAGGGGGTGGGCGTGGTGCCCGAGATTTTCAAGGTTGCCTGGAGCTTCGGCTCGGTGCTGACCCCTAAGCTGTGGACGCGCCCTGTGGTGAGCCGTGGACGTAGCCCTGCGGTCTAGGGAGCGTGAGCTGCCGCTGCGGAAGCGGCTTTGGACCTGGCGGCGAGCCATGCCGCGAAGGCTTCCGGTGGGAGGACGCGGAGGGTGGCGTTCATGCGGAAGTGGCCGGAGCCGCAGAGCTGGGTGCAGAGGATGGCGTAGGTGCCAGGGCTGGTGGCGGTGAAGTGGATGTGCAGGGTCTGGCCGGGGACGGCGTTCTGCTTGAGACGGAGCTCGGGGATGGCGAAGCCATGGATGACGTCTTGGGCGTGGAGGGTGAGGTCGACCTCGTGGTCGGAAGGGAGGACGAGCTCGGAGGTGGTGAGGTCGTCGGCGGAGTGGGGGTCGGCCGGGTCGAGGCCGAGGGGGTTGCCGGCTCCGGGGTCGACGAGTGTGGGGGAGGTGCGGCCGAAGGTGTAGTCCGGGCCGGGGTAGCGGAAGTACCAGGCAAACTGCATGCCGGTGGCCTCGACCTGGAGCGCGTCGGCGCTCGCTCCGGTGTAGCGGGTGGCGGCCCAGAGGCGTTCGGCGTGGATGGCGAGGGCGGAGAAGAGAACAGTGAGGGCGAGGAGGGGGAGGTACTCGAGGCGGAGCTTGTGGGAGCGGTTGTGCGCGGGCTCGGGAGAGGGGCGGCGGGCGAGGAGGCCGGCGAGGAGTAGGAGGTGCGCGAGAGCAGCGAGGGCGAGGATGATCCAGAGATTGAGGAGGAGGTGGCGATCGAGCGCGGGACCGTGGGCGCTCGCGTTGGCCGGGAGGGGCCAGAGGCGCAGGAGGAGCGCGGCGGGCGACGATGTGAGGGGAGCTGCGGTCACACTTCCTAGGATATCGTGCGTCGAAGTTCGACCCTGTTGCCGGCAACGACGGACGAGCGAAGGAGTTGGCGTGGTGAACGTGCGGGTGCGGCGCCAGCTGGTGCCGGCTTCTAGACGTCGGCGCCAAGGTTGCGGAGGATGGCTTCGGCTTCAGACTGGCGGCCGGGGGCTTCGACGGTGACGACAGCTCCTTCGCTGCTGGTTCCGGTCTCGCCGGTAACGAAGTGGGAGAGATCTTCGTTGAGGGTGAGGCCGTCCTGCGGCTTGACCGGGTCGGGTGTGGGGGCGGGGGAGGAGGTGCTTGCGCTGGCTGGGTTGGTGTGGTCGGTGGTGAAGTCGCTCTCGCGTGTGCCAGCGCAGAGGGTGTCTGTGAGCTTGTCGAGGAGCTCTTCTGTCTGCCTCGCTATCGTGTTTGTGACGTCGGAGACGGAGGCTTGATTGGAGGACGGGTTGCTGGCGGTTGCCGTTTCGGCTGTGCCTGGATGGGCGGTGCCGAGGTGGGCGGAGGTGAAGCCGGCTTCGTGAAGGGCTCGTACGGCTTGCTGAGCGGCGGCCTGGTCTTCGAAGAATCCGACGACGGTGCCGGTGGTGGACGTGTCTGGCTGTTCCATGGAGGCCCTTTCGGTGAGGCTCGGCGGTGCGTGACGAACCGGTGAGGCTTTGTTCGGACTTGAGAAGAAGATGGGGCGGTTCCGGAAGACGTTACTTGAGATGCGGATCCGGGGTGGTGGCTTGCGGTGTGCCCTGGTGAAAAAGGAGTTGCCCAGCGGGTGTCGCGGAGGACCCAGAGGGAGCTGCGGAGGGCTGAGCTTGCGATGGAGCCCGCGGCGCTGCCGCGGACGGAGCGGTAGGTGAGGAGGGCCCAGGTGTCGGCCGAGGCCTGGAGGTGGAGGTTCTCGATGGCGGGCGGTCGAGGAGACGTTCTTCGAGGGTGCGGAGGTGGTCGAGGAGGTTCATCGGGCGGAAGGCTGCCGAGATCGGATGAGGTCGAGGAAGAGCTGGTGGACGCGGGTGTCGGCTGAGAGCTCAGGGTGGAAGGTGGCGGCGAGCAGGTGTCCGCTGCGGACGAGGACGGGGAAGCCGTCGCGCTCGGCGATGGTTTCGACACCGGGGCCGGTGCGGGTGATGCGGGGGGCGCGGATGAAGACCATCTCGAGCGGGCCGCCGGGGAGGTTGGTGGGAGAGATGAGGATGGTGGAGTCGATCTGGCGTCCGTAGGCGTTGCGCTCGACGGTGATGTCGAGGACGGCGAAGGAGGCCTGGGTTGGGTGCTCGACCTGGCGGGCGAGGAGGATGCAGCCGGCGCAGGTGCCAAAGGTGGGGGTGGAGCGGACAAAGGTGTTGAGGGCTTCGAAGAAGCCGTCGTGCTCGAGGTGCTTGAGGAAGGTGGTGGACTCGCCGCCCGGGATGATGAGGCCGTCGAGGGGCGGCTCACCGTGGAGTTGGCGGAGCTGGTCTGGGCGGCGGATGAGGACGGGGGTCGCGCCCAGCTGCTTGAGCATGGCGGCGTGGACGTCGAAGGCGCCCTGGAGGGCGAGGATGCCGATGGTGAGCGAGGAGTCCCGGGTTAGCGTTTCGGACATGCGGCTTACCCCTACTCCCTAGTTATATGGGAGGGTGTTCCCACTTTGGGAAAGCGGAGGACTTTGGTACCTCCCGGGTCTGGGTTCCGGAGTGTGCCGGGACGCCTCGTCGTGCATCCTAGGCTCAGATGTCAGAAACAGATCGCTTTATGGAACGGGGACCAAGTATGAGAGATGGATTGAAGGTTTTTGCGTTTGCGGTGAGCCTGGCTGTGGCTGCAACGGCTGTGCCGTGTGTGGCCGCGGTGGGTGCGGTACAGGAACAGGAACACCGGGACAACGATCACAGGGACAGCGACCACCAGGATCACCCGGAGTACGCCAGTAACAAGTACTACAAACTAGGCAACCGTGAAGGGTACCAGGATCACCAGAAAAACCAGCAGCGAGCGAACCACCACCACAAGTTCCACAGCGACCAGGACAGGCAGGCACACGACTACGGATATCAGCAGGGGTGGCAGGGACAGCAGGGCTACCAGAATGGCGGGGACCAGCACTCGCACTGAGGTCGTACGGAGGATCGTGAAACTACCGGAGAACCTCACATAGAGAAACGCTGTGAAGCCCCAGAGACGAGCCAGCCGCCCTTTGTTGGGGCGGCTGGCTGTGAGTGGCGCATCCCAGGGTTTGCTTACCAGCCGCGGGTCTGCATCAGGTTCTTCTCTTCGATGGCGGCGGCGGCCAGGCCCTTCATGGAGCCGATGACGGCTTCGGAGGCGTCGGCGACGATCTTGGGGTCGTTGAAGTGGGTGGTGGCGAGGACGATGGCCTTGGCGCGGGAGACGGCTTCGTCGCGCTCGAGCGGGTTGTTCTCGACATCGAGCGGGGTGGCGCCCTCCTTCATGAAGATGCCGGAGCCGACGAAGACGGTTTCGGCGCCGAGCTGCATCATGAGGGCGGCGTCGGCGGGGGTGGCGATGCCGCCGGCGGAGAAGTTGGGGACGGGGAGCTTGCCGGCCTTGGCGACCATGCGGACGAGCTCGTAGGGGGCGCCGTGGACCTTGGCGGCGTTGTAGAGCTCTTCGTCGCCGAGGACGGTGAGGGCCTTGATCTCGCGGACGATCTGGCGCATGTGCTGGACGGCGTGGACGACGTCGCCGGTGCCGGGCTCGCCCTTGGTGCGGATCATGGCGGCGCCTTCGGCGATGCGGCGGAGGGCTTCGCCGAGGTTGCGGGCGCCGCAGACGAAGGGCGTGGTGAAGGCGTGCTTGTCGATGTGGTAGGTCTCGTCGGCGGGGGTGAGGACCTCGGACTCGTCGATGAAGTCGACGCCGAGGTGCTGGAGGACCTGGGCTTCGGCGAAGTGGCCGATGCGGGCCTTGGCCATGACGGGGATGGAGACGGCGGCGATGATGCGGCGGATGAGCTTGGGGCTGGCCATGCGGGCGACGCCGCCCTCGGCGCGGATCATGGCGGGGACGCGTTCGAGGGCCATGACGGAGACGGCTCCGGCTTCTTCGGCGATGCGGGCCTGCTCGACGTTCATGACGTCCATGATGACGCCGCCTTTGAGCATCTCGGCGAGGCCGGTCTTGAGGCGGAGGGTGGTGGAGGGGTAGCTGCCGTTCTGGTTGCCGGGGTGGCTGCCGTTCTGGATGGGGTCTGGCATGGGAGTCTCCTTGCGGGCCGGGAGGCGCGGCGCGAGGTGCGCGGGCGGTTGCGGCGGAGACTCGAGTTTAGCAGTTTCGGTGGGTGCTCGAGGCGGGAGAACGTTGTGCCGAGTGTGGTGAGGTGGTTGCGGTGCGAGGCTGTTTTGAGTGGGGTGGTCGGATTTCGCCCAAGCGGGTCGATAATCGAACAGATGGCCCGGTGTCGTTTCGGGTGGCCAGTAGATCAGGCTGTGCGGCTGCCTGACGGTTCGAGGTGGCGGGGGTCGATGACGATGAAGAGGCCTTTGCCGCGGGCGAGGATTTCGCCGGTGGGGAGGTGGAGCTCGACGGTGTGGAAGAGCTTGCGGCCTGGGAGCCTTCGCGGCGGAGGTGGCGGGCGGTGAGGGTGAGGGGGGTGTGGAGGGGGGCGGGGCGGAGGTAGTCGACCTCCATGTGGCGGGTCATGGCGAGGACGTTGAGGGGGCGGTTGAGCTTGCTCATGGCCTCGTCGCAGAGGGTGGCGACGATGCCGCCGTGGATGTATCCGGGTGGGCCCTGGTGGAGTTCGGTGAGCTCGACGGTGGCGGTGGCGACGGGGTGTCGGGGTGGGTGGTGTCGAGGTCGAAGTGGAGGTGGAGGCCTGGGGGTTGGCGGCGCCGCAGCCGAAGCAGTGGGCGGCGAGCTCGTCGATGGTCCGGTTGGAGGTGGCTCGGGCGGGGCGGCTTCCATGGTGTGGTCCAGGTGGTCTGGGAGGTGATCGCTCATGGGTGGAGGAGCTCGAGGAGGGCGGGGCCGAACTTCTCGGATTTTTCGAGGCCGATGCCTTCGATGGATCGGAGTTCGGCGAGGGTGGAGGGGCGGCTGAGGACGAGGGAGCGGAGGGAGGTGGCGCCGAGGACGAAGAACTGCGGGAGGCCGAGGCGGTCGGCTTCGGCGGTGCGCCAGGTGCGGAGGCGGGTGTCGAGGGCTTGCTGGGCGGGGGTGAGGTTCGGCTGGGGTTGCGGGGTGCGTGGGAGAGAGCCTGCCGTTGCTGGTGGGCGTGCCATTGCGGCGCTCGGTCGGAATGAAGGCGCTTCGTGGGACGGGGCGGACGGCGAGGTTTCGCGGCGCTCTTTGCGGGAGAGGGGGCGAGGGTCGTAGGCGAGGTCTGGGAGGGAGCTTGGCTGTGCTGCGCGCGAGCTGGCGGCGGTCTCGGAGCCGCGGCAGAGGGCGATGATGTCGGCGCCGTACTTGTCGGATTTGTCGGGGCCTATGCCGGAGATGCGGTTGAGGTCGGAGAGGGTTTGGGGGGTGGCGGCGGCGATGGCGGTGAGGGTGCGGTCGGAGAGGACGATGAAGGCGGGCTTGCCGGTTTTGGCGGCTTCGGATTTGCGCCAGGCGCGGAGGTTCGCGTCGAGGTGCTGCTGGGCGGGGGTGAGGGGCTGGGCTGGTGACGCAGGTCCCTCCACTTCGCTTCGCTTCGGTCGGGATGACAGATCTTTGCTGGACGACGAAGCTTTGGAGGAGCGTTTGCGGGCGGGTGGGGGTCGTCGGCTTGGCGGAGTCGCGGAGGGTGACGGGGAGGTCGCCTTCTTCGGGGAAGCGGCCTTCGTGGGTGAGGGCGGCTTTTTTGTAGGTGATGGTGCGGCCGGCGTCCTTGTCGTCGGGGTTGGTGAAGGTGTCGGTGGTGAGGGTGATGAGGCCGGCGCGGGCGAGGGCGTCGAGGAGGGTGTCGAAGTCCTTGCGGTCTGTTGCCGTAGGGTGCGGGGAGGGCGAGGTCGGTGAAGAGTTTGCCGGTGGAGCGGCCGTTGCCTTCGAGGGCGCGGAGGATGGAGCGGAGGTGGCGCTGCTCCTGGTCTGTGGGTGCGCGGAAGGTTTGCGCGGTGGTGGATTCGGGGGAGCAGAAGTCGCAGTGGCCGCAGGGGCGGAGGCCGTCGGCGGTGTCGCCGAAGTGCTGGATGAGGGCGGTCATGCGGCATTGCTGGGATTCGGCGAAGGCGGCCATGCGGTCGATCTGGGCGCGGCGGAAGTCGAGCTGGGCGTCGTAGCCGGTGCGCCAGTTGTTGTTGCCGGTGGAGCGGACGTTGCCTTCGATGTCGATAGGCGGCGGCGCCCTGGGAGGCGAGTTTTTCGAGGGAGTTGGCGAAGATGTCGGGGTCCATCCGGAGGCGGCGGGTGAGGTCGTCGGGGTGCTGGAGGTCGGGGGTGAGGAGGGCGGCGACGCGGGCGAGCTCGGTGGCGGCGGGGTAGTCGCGCTCGAGGAAGAAGTCGTGCATCTTGCGGTCGGCGAAGGAGTGGAGGAGGACGGTGCGGGAGGGCAGGCCGTCGCGGCCGGCGCGGCCGATCTCCTGGTAGTAGGCCTCGACGGAGGCGGGGAGGGCGGTGTGGATGACGGTGCGGACGTCGGCCTTGTCGATGCCCATGCCGAAGGCGATGGTGGCGACGACGACTTCGAGTTTGCCGGAGAGGAAGGCGGTCTGGACGCGGTCGCGGGTGCCGGGGTCGAGGCCGGCGTGGTAGGCGGCGGCGCTGACCGCCGAGAAGCTGCGGCGAGCTCTTCGGCGGACTTGCGGGAGGGGGCGTAGACGATGGCGGGGCGGGCGCCGGCGGGCTTGAGGAGGTTGGCGACGAACTCGTTGCGGCGGGGCTTGGAGAGCTCGACGACTTCGATGGCGAGGTTGTGGCGGCGGAAGCCGTGGATGAAGAGGGCGGGCTGTTGAGGCGGAGCTGGGCGACGATGTCCTGCTGGACGGTGGGGGTGGCGGTGGCGGTGAGGGCGATGACGGGGGCGGGGCGGAGGGCGGGGAGGTGCTCGCCGAGGGTGCGGTAGTCGGGGCGGAAGTCGTGGCCCCAGGCGGAGATGCAGTGGGCCTCGTCGATGGCGATGAGGGCGGGCTTGCGGCGGGCGAGCATCTCGGGGAAGCCGGGGACGCGCATGCGCTCGGGGGCGATGAAGAGGAAGTTGAGGGTGCCGTCGAGGTAGTCGCGGCAGGCCTGGCGGGAGTCTTCGCGGGAGAGGCCGGAGTGGATGCGGGCGACGCTGAGGCCGAGGGCGGTGAGCTTGGCGGCCTGGTCGTCCATGAGGGCGATGAGCGGGGAGATGACGAGCGCGGTGCCGCCGCGGGCGATGGCGGGGAGCTGGTAGCAGAGGCTTTTGCCGGCGCCGGTGGGCATGACGAGGAGGACGTCGCGCCGTCGGTGGCGGCCTCGCAGACGGCCTCCTGGTTGGCGCGGAAGCTCGCTGTGGCCGAAGGTGCGGTGGAGCAGGGAGGTGAGGTCTGTGCTCTGTGGGGGGGCGGGCATCGTGCTTGTCCTTGTCCTCATCTTCGCATGTGGGCGCCGGGGAGTTTGACGGTGCGGGCGCATGGTGCGATGTGGGAGACGGTTGGTGTCGCCAGGGCGCATCAGATATAGCGACAGGGGCGGACGTGGTGGCTTGTACGCGCTGGGCCGTGATGAGCCTTTGCGGCCACCGCCGTCGCCGGGTACTTCCTCGACTGGACGTGAGCGGGCGGTGCACGAAGTTCGGTGAGCTGAGGGCAAAACAGATCAAGGGGTGGTGCAGACGATGCAGAATTACATGGGGATGCTGAAGCAGACGTATAGCTCGTGGGACAAGCACGAGGCTCCGCGGCTGGGTGCGGCGCTGGCCTTTTATACGATCCTGTCGATCTCGCCGCTGGTGATCTTTGTGGTGGCGCTGGTGTCGCTGGTGATCGACAAGAGCTCGGCGCAGTCGCATATTGTCGGGCAGGTGCAGGCGATGGTCGGGACGCAGGGCGGGCAGGCGATCCAGTCGCTGCTTGAGAATGCGCAGAAGCCATCGACGGGATGGACGGCGTCGGTGATCGGATTTCTGACCCTGCTGTTTGGGGCATCGGGGGTGTTTGGGGAGCTGCGCGCGGCGCTGAATAAGATCTGGGAGGTGAGCCCGGAGGTGTCGGCGGGGGTGTGGGGGATGCTGCGGGAGCGGTTCTTTTCGTTCGGGATGGTGCTGAGCATTGGGTTTCTGCTGTTGGTGTCGCTGGTGCTGAGTGCAGGTCTGGCGGCGGCGGGCAAGTTCTTCGGGGGCCTGCTGCCGATGCCGGCGTGGGTGCTGAGCGCGATCAACTTCCTGGTGTCGTTTGTGGCGATCGCGATCCTGTTTGCGCTGATCTTCAAGTTCGTGCCGGAGACCAAGGTGCAGTGGCGGGATGTGCGGCTGGGCGCGGTGATCACGGCGCTGCTGTTTACGATCGGCAAGTTTCTGATCGGGCTATATATCGGGAAGGCGAGCGTTGGGTCGCCGTATGGTGCGGCGGGGTCACTGATCGTGGTGACGATCTGGGTGTACT
This sequence comes from uncultured Acidobacteriaceae bacterium, assembly GCA_963752655.1. Taxonomy (GTDB): domain Bacteria; phylum Acidobacteriota; class Terriglobia; order Terriglobales; family Acidobacteriaceae; genus Edaphobacter. The sequence continues at coordinate 34,981 of CAVVZK010000001.1, read as the reverse complement.
ACTCGGCGCAGATCTTCTTTTTCGGGGCGGAGTTTACGCACATCTTTGCGGAGTCGCGGGAGGGTGCGGAGCCGGGCCGGTTGGAGAAGCGTGCTGGAACTCCGGCGGAACCACAGGCTGTAGGTTCTGGTCGTGTGTAACTGATCGTGAGGCAGAAGAAAGGCCACGGAGATCTCCGTGGCCTTTGCTTTGTGAGGGAGATGTTGCTCAGGCGATGCTGGACTTCGTCTCCATGATTTTGTCGGGGGTGATGGGGTAGTCGCGGATGCGCTTGCCGGTGGCGTTGTAGATGGCGTTGGCGACGGCGGCGGCGGCGCCGGTGATGCCGATCTCGCCGATGCCGCGGGCGCCGAGTGGGTTGAACTTGGTGTCGGGGATGTTGAGGCACGGTGACGTCGATGATGCCGATGTCGGCGTTGACGGGGACGTGGTACTCGGCGAGGCTTTCGTTGACGGTGCGGCCGTAGACGGGGTCGATGTGGGCCTCTTCGTGGAGGGCGAAGGAGACGCCCCAGACGATGCCGCCCATGAGCTGGTTGAGGCCGGTCTTGTTGTTGATCAGGGTGCCGATGTCGTAGGTGGCGACGACGCGGCGGACCTTGACCATGTGGGTGTCGCTTGTCGACGGCGACCTCGGCGAAGACGGCTCCCCAGGAGTGCGAGGTGTAGGCTTCGCGGTCTTCGCCGGGCTCGGCGGAGCCGTTGGCTTCGATGGGCTTGTTGCCGTTGCGGGTCGATGAGGGCGGCGAAGGTTTCGGACTTCGACGGGCTTGGACTTCTGGAAGACGCTTGCCATCTTTCGTGTCGAGGTCGGTGGTCTTGAGGCCGTGGAGGGGCGACTTGCGCGTCGTTGATGGCGAGCTCGACGAGCTTGAGCTTGGCCTGCATGGCGGCCTCGCGGATGGCGGGGCAGACGGAGGCGGCGGACTGCGAGCCGCCGGAGACGGGAGCCTTGGGCAGGTTGGAGTCGCCGAGCTTTGACGTCGACGAGCGTGGGATCGATGCCGAGGGCGTCGGCGGCGGTCTGCGCGATGATGGTGTAGATGCCGGTGCCGAGGTCCTGCGTGCCGGAGCCGGCAAAGGCGCGGCCGTTGGGGAGGATGCGAACGACGGCCTGGGCGGCGGAGCGGTTGGCGGGGTAGGTGGCGGTGGCCATGCCGTAGCCGATGAGCTCGTTGCCTTCGACGATCTGGCCGGGGTTGGCGGTGCGTTTGGACCAGCCGAAGCGCTCGGCGGCCTGCTGTGTAGCCCTCGCGTGAGGTGCTTGGAGGTCCAGGGCCGATCGTGGCTGGGATCCTTTTCGGCGTAGTTGACGAGGCGAAGCTGGAGGGGGTCCATCTTGAGCTTTTCGGCGAGCTCGTCCATGGCGATCTCGAGGACGGCGGTGCCGGGGGCCTCGCCGGGGGCGCGCATGAAGGTGGCGACGCCGAGGTTCATCTCGACCAGCTTTTCGGTGACGGCGTTGGCCTCGCTGGCGTAGAGCGATCTTGGTGGGGCTGGCGGCGTGCTCGGTGAAGTCCTCCATGACGGAGGCGTGCATGACGACGTCGTGCTGCATGGCGAGTGAGCTTGCCGTCGGCGGTGGCGCCGAGCTTGATCTTGTTGACGGTGGTGGGACGCGCGCCGACGGGGCCGAACATCTGCTCGCGCTCGAGCACGAGCTTGACGGGCTTGCTGACGACCTTGGCGGCCATGGCGGCGAGCGGCACGTGCGACCACATGGAGCCCTTGGAGCCGAAGCCGCCGCCGGTGTAGGGGCACTGGACGTGGACGTCGTCGAGGGGAATGTTGAAGAGGCGTGGCGATGCGACTGCTTGTCGCCGGAGATGTACTGGGTGGCGTCGTAGACGTTGAGCTTTTCGCCGTCCCACCAGGCGATGGTGGCGTGGGGCTCCATGGGGTTGTGGTTCTGGATGGGCGTGATGTAGGTCTGCGTCGAGGTTGACGGTGGCCTTGGCGAAGCGCGGCGGCGAGGTCGCCGCGCTGGTTGCCGGCGGGCTCCTTGCCGGGCTTCTTGGGCCAGCGGGCCTCGCCGAGGCGGCCGTGGAAGTCGAGCTTGGCGGGCTGTCTGGTTGTACTTGATCTTGAGCAGGCGCGCGGCGTAGCGGGCTTCGGGCAGCGAGCTTGGCGACGACGACGGCGATGGGCTGGCCGTTGTAGTTGACCTCGGTGTCCTGGAGCACGGTGAGGTTGCGGCGGGCGGGCGGCTGGGGCTGGCCGACGGGGAGCTTGGGTGCGTTGAAGGGCGTGAGGACGGCGAGCACGCCGGGGGCGCGCTCGGCGGCGGTGCGGTCGATGGAGGCGAGGGTGCCGCTGGGGATGGTGGACTGGACGATGTAGGCGTAGAGCGAGGTCCTTCTTGGGGAAGGGCTCGGTGAACTCGGCGGCGTACTTGGCCTTGCCGGTGACCTTGGCGACGCCGTCGTAGCGATGGTCGAGCTGCTTCGAGGTTGGGTTGGGTGTCTTCGGCTGCCTGCTGCGCAATCATGCCTGTACTCCTTCGGTTCCTGGTGCCCTGGGCGGCGAGGGTGAGGGCGCGCACGATGCCTTGCTTGGCCAGTTCGATCTTGAAGGTGTTGTGCTCGTAGCCCTTGGCGCCGGCGAGGGCGAGGTCGGCGGCCTTGCGGAAGGCTTCGGGGCTGGCGGGCTGCGCCGGCGAGGGACTTGCTCGGCTTCGACGGAGCGCCAGGGCTTGTGGGCGACGCCGCCGAGGGCGAGGCCGGCGGACTTGATGGTGCCGCCGTCCATCTCGAGGCCGGCGGCGACCGAGACCAGGGCGAAGGCGTAGCTGTTGCGGTCGCGGGCCTTGAGGTAGTAGGAGTTCTTGGCGAAGCTGCGCGGGCGGGAGCGTGACGGCGAGTGATGAGCTCGTCGGGATGCAGGGTGGTGTCGAGCTGCGGGGTGTTGCCGGGGAGGCGGTGGAAGTCGGCGAAGGGGATGGTGCGCTTGCCCTTGGGGCCCTGGACTTCGACGGTGGCGCCGAGGGCGGCCATGGCGACGTTCATGTCGGAGGGGTTGGTGGCGATGCAGGTTTCGCGGCTGGTCGGGCCCTTGTCGGTCTGGCCGAGGATGGCGTGGATGCGGTTGATAGCCCTTGATGGCGGCGCAGCCGGAGCCGGGGACGCGCTTGTTGCAGGCGGGGAAGGCGGTGTCCATGAAGTAGTAGCAGCGGGTGCGCTGCAGGAGGTTGCCGCCGGTGGTGGCCATGTTGCGCAGCTGCGGGGAGGCTCCGGAGAGCAGCGCCTGCGAGAGCAGCGGGTACTGCGTGCGACGATGATCGGGTGGTTGGCGAGGTCGGAGTTGCGGACGAGCGCGCCGATGCGTGACGCCGCCGTCGGGCGTGGAGGTGACCTCGGTCGAGGCCGAGGTGGTTGATGTCGACGAGCGTGGTGGGGTGCTCGACGCCGTACTTCATCAGGTCGACGAGGTTGGTGCCGCCGCCGAGGAACTTTGCGCCGTGCGGCGGCGCCGGCGTGGATGGCGGCGTCGGGGGCGGTGGCGCGCTGGTAGTTGAAGGGGTTCATGCGCGAGCTCCTCTGCGTGGCGGCGCGGACGGCGGCGACGATGTTGGGGTAGGCGCCGCAGCGGCAGATGTTGCCGCTCATGCGCTCGCGGATCTCGTCGTCGGTGAGCTGCGGGTGTTGCGGTGTTGCCGGTGTGCGAAGCTGACGATGCGAGAGCTCGCCCTTCTTGCGCTTCGTCGACGAGGGCGACGGCGGAGCAGATCTGGCCGGGGGTGCAGTAGCCGCACTGGAAGCCGTCGTGCTCGAGGAAGGCGGCCTGCACGGGGTGGAGGTTCGTCGCCCTTGGCGAGGCCTTCGATGGTGGTGATCTCGGCGCCTTCGGCGGCGACGGCGAGGGTGAGGCAGGAGTTGACGCGGCGGCCGTCGAGCAGGACGGTGCAGGCGCCGCACTGGCCGTGGTCGCAGCCCTTCTTGCGTGCCGGTGAGGTCCAGGTGCTCGCGCAGGGCGTCGAGCAGGGTGGTGCGGGTGTCGAGCGGTGAGGGACTTGGACTCGCCGTTGACCTTGAGGGTGAGATTGAGGGTCTGGACTGGCGGCGCTCGAGCTGGGCGGCTCGGCGAGCGCGAGGTCCGGGCATGCCGGTGGCGACGCCTGCGCCGAGGACGCCGGCGGTCTTGACGAAGGTGCGGCGGGAGAAGCTCGGATGTCAGGCGAGGAGATGGCGCTCGCGTCCTCGAGTTCGAGGTCTGCGCAGGGTGGTTTACTCATGTTGCTTTGCCTCAGATGGTCGGTTAGTGGATTGGATGACGGCGTAACTGGGTGTCAGGGGGCATAGACGTGGCGTGGGATGGTAAAAGATGCCCCTGTACTTCGCCCGCTGGGGAGCCCGGGTATGATGATGGCAAAGATCTGGCGTGAACGTTATGTGCAATTAGGGAGAGCTGACTTGAGGTTTGCAGCAGTTCGAGGTGTGGGCGTACGCGGTTGTGGTGGCGTTGCTTTGGATGAGGGCTGGTGCGCAGACGGGTGAGCCCACAGCCGGCAGACGCGCGGAGCAGGGCAGCGAGTCGAGGCAGCAGCAGCGGCAACACGGAGCCGGGTGGCGGAGGCTCGGCAGAAGGGCGAGCGCGCCGCAGACGGCCGAGGGAGCGCTGCCGATTCCGCCGGAGACGAAGCTCGGTGACGAAGCATGACTGGACGGCGGGCGGGCAGACGATCGCACTACACGGCGACGGCGGGCAACCTGCTGCTGCGGGACGAGCAGGACAAGGCGAACGCGAGCATCTTCTACGTGGCGTACACGCAGGATGGCGCGGACGCGCAGAAGCCGGCCGGTGACGTTCTTCTATAACGGCGGGCCGGGGGCGGCGTCGCATCTGGCTGCACATGGGATCGTTTGGGCCGGTGCGGGTGATTACGCGAGAGCCCGGAGGCGACGGGGCCGGCGCCGTTCCAGTGGGTGCCGAACCAGTACAGCCTGCTCGACAAGAGGACCTGGTGTTTATCGATGCGCCGCTGTGCGGGTTTTCGCGGGCGGTGGGCAAGGGAACGGCGAAGGATTTTGCCGGGACCGATCAGGATATCCAGGCGTTTGAGAAGTTCATCGTGCGCTACATCACGGTGAACCAGCGGTGGGGCTCGCCGAAGTTTCTGTTCGGCGAGAGCTATGGGACGACGCGGTCGGCGGGGCTGGTGGCGGCGCTGCAGAACGACGGCATCGAGTTCAATGGGGTGACGCTGCTGTCGTCGATTCTGAACTACAACCGTGCGCAACCCGGGGTATGACCATCGAGGCGGTCGGCGTACTTTCCGTCGTATGCGGCGATCGCGTACCACTACAAGAAGGTGAAGCACGACGGGCGAGCATGGCGGAGTGGGTGGAGCAGGCGCGGCAGTTTGCGCGCGGGCCGTACCTGACGGCGCTGGCGCAGGGCGACCGGCTGCCGGCGGCGGAGTTCGACGCGATGGCGGCGAAGGTGGCGGCGTTCACGGGGCTGAGCGTGGAGTATGTGAAGGAGTCGAAGCTGCGGATCTCAGGCGACGCGGTTCCGCAAGGAGCTGCTGCGCGGACGAGGAGCGGATTCTGGGCCGGTACGATGCGCGGTTTCGAGGGATGGGATCCGGATGCGGCGGGGGAGAACCCGGGGTATGACCCGTCGGATACGGGCATCAGCGGGGTGTATGTCGGGGCGTTCCACGACTACATGCAGAGGGAGCTGAAGTACATGAGCACGGAGCCGTACTACCTCCAGGGACCGGGGATGAACCAGGCGTGGGACTTCAAGCATCGGCCTCGGGCTGCGCCGGCGGGTGCGGGGGCGTGGCGAGCGAGCAGACGGCACCGGATGTGGCGGTCGACCTGGCGGATGCGATGCGGAAGAATCCGAAGCTGCAGGTGTTTTCGGCGAACGGGTGGTTCGACCTGGCGACGCCGTTCTTCGGGACGGAGTATGACCTGCGCCACATGATGCTGCCGGCTGCGCTGAAGGGGAATGTGGAGTTTGGGTACTATCCGGCGGGGCACATGGTGTATCTGAATGTGGAGGCGCTGAAGGAGATGAAGGCCGATATGGACGCGGTTTTATGGCGGAGGCGCGTCAGGCGGTAGAAGCTACTGCAGGCGTTCGGGTGCGACTAGCCGCGTTTGATCTGGCAGGCAGTATCGCCTAGAATAAGGTGTTGCGGATGTTTCCAGTGCTCGCATAGCGGAGCTGTGAACTGTACGCTGAAGAGAGGTACTGTAAGAGATGGCAAAACGTCGTGGAAATCCGAACTGGGGCAAGCCGGAGCCGATTGGGCCGGTTGTTCCGACGGTCACATCGTTTGAGCAGGTGGTGAAGGAGTTCAAGCTGACGCCGGACCAGTACATCCGGTCGACGCGTCTGCGGGAGTGGGCGCGGCGGAACAAGAACTCGAAGTACATTCCGGAGGCGCTGCTGGAGGCCTGGGGATTTGAGATCGAGTCGACGCTGTAGAGTTTGACTTCGCAGGTTGATACTGAAAGCGCCGCCCTATGTGGGCGGCGCTTCTTTTGTGCGACGCGAAGCTGGACGTGCGAAGCTGATGGTAGCAGTTGGTGGCGGAGGTTTTGGGATGTTTGCTGAGGTGCCAGGAGGCGGTAGCGGAGATCAAGGCGGGGCGGATGGTGGTGGTGGTCGATGACGAGGACCGCGAGAACGAAGGCGACCTGACGCTGGCGGCGGAGTTTGTGACGCCGGAGGCGATCAACTTCATGGCGAAGTTTGGGCGCGGGCTGATCTGCCTGACGCTGACGGAGGAGCGCGCGGACTACCTGCGGCTGGGGCCGATGACGCAGGAGAATACTTCGCGGTTCGGCACGGCGTTTACGGAGACGATCGAGGCGCGCGAGGGTGTGACGACGGGGATCTCGGCGGCGGACCGGGCGCATACGATCCGGGTGGCGATCGATCCGGCGTTCGACGGCGCACGACCTGGCGCGGCCGGGGCATGTGTTTCCGCTGCGGGCGCGGAAGGGTGGGGTGCTGGTGCGGGCGGGGCAGACGGAGGCTTCGGTCGACCTGGCGCGGATGGCGGGGCTGGTTCCGGCGGGCGTGATCTGCGAGATCATGAACGACGATGGGACGATGGCGCGGGTGCCGGACCTGGTGACGTTCTGCGAGCAGCATGGGCTGAAGATGCTGACGGTGGCGGATCTGATCCGGTACCGGTTGCAGAATGAGCGGTATATCCATCGGGTGGCGGAGGGCTTGATGCCGACGGCGTATGGCGAGTTCCGGATGATTGCGTATGAGAGCGAGGTGGACGGCGGCGAGAGCGCATGTGGCGCTGGTGTATGGCGATGTGAGCGGGGGCGAGGCGGTGCCGGTGCGGGTGCATACGCATTGCCTGGCGGGGGATGTGTTTGGGACGACGCTGTGCGACTGCAGGGCGGATCGTGGACAACTCGCTGCGGATGATTGCGGAGGCGGGGCGGGGGGCGCTGGTGTATCTGCACAATGGGACGCAGGGGTTCGGGATCGACCGGACGACGGTCGCCGAACCGCATTACGCTGCACCGGGAGCAGAGGGGGCGCGGGATTGCGATGACCGGAGCCAGAGGACGCTGCGGCAGGTGGGGCTGGGGGGGCAGATCCTGTCGGACCTGGGGATCCACAAGATCCGGCTGCTGACGAATACGCCGACGCATGTGCCGGCGCTGCAGGGGTTTGGGATCGAGATCGTGGAGCAGGTGGCGATCAGCCCCGGGGCGGGGGCGGCTCGTTAGTGTGAAGTGTGGGGTCGGGAGACGCAGGTCCTTCGACTCGCTTTGCTCGCTCAGGATGACAGCCTTTGGGTTGGTGCTGGAGCTGTCATTGGGAGGCGGGGTGGGTCTTCGAGGAGAGAGTCGAGGCCGCGGTGTTTCATCTCGGTGACGAAGGCTTCGTGGGTGCTGTACTGGATGGTCTGCATGCCGGAGTTGTGGGCGGCTTCGATGTTTTCGAGGCGGTCGTCGATGAAGAGGATGTTGAAGGGGGACTGGCGCAGACCTTCGGCGGCGTGGCGGAAGATGTCGGGGTCGGGCTTGGCGGTGCGGAGCCGGTGCGACCAGGTGATGTGTTGAAAGTCCAGGAGCCAGGGGTGTTTGCGGAGGACGCCGGCTTCCATCTCGTCGCCGATGTTGGAGAGAATGCCGGTGGGGATGTGGGCGCGGTGGAGGGAGTGCGCCCACGCGGCCATGGGCTGGTTGAGGTCGGTCCAAAGGTCGGTGTCGGCGTCGTAGAGACCGGTGAGATCGTCGGTGGTGGGGACGGGCAGGCCGGCCTCGGCGGCGATGAGACTCCAGTAGGCGTTACCCGAGAGGTGGCCGCTGTCGTAGGCGTGTCGGTGGGCCCAGTAGCCGCGGTGGAGGTCCTCTTCTTCGAGGGTGGTGAGGGAGCGGAGGCGGGACCAGGCATCGGGGTTGGGTGGGCCGGAGAGGACGAGGCCGTAGTCGAAGAGGATGGCGCGGATGGGTGTGGGGAGGTGGGAGTCGGTCATGGGCTGATAGGGAGATTGTAACGGTGGGTGTTTGCGATTTGGATCGCGGCATGTCTCGTGAGGGCTGTCACGTAGCATTGCGGGGTGAGTTGGAGATTTTCAGCGCGGACCGGGTGGGATGTTGGGGAGAGTGGGTTTTCTGCGGCGGTGCGGCGGGCGCGGGAGGCGGGGGGACGGCTGATCGACCTGACGGTTTCGAACCCTACGGTGTGTGGGTTTCGGTACGACGCCGATGCGATTCTGGGGCCGCTTGGAAGGGCGGAGGCGCTGCGGTACGATCCAGATCCGCGGGGGATGCGGGTGGCGCGGGAGGCGGTTGCGGGGTACTACGCGGAGCACGGGGCGGAGGTCCTGGCGGACGAGATCGTGCTGACGACGAGTACGAGCGAGGCGTACAGCTTTGTGTTTCGGCTGCTGTGCGATGCGGGGGACGAGGTGCTGATCGCGCGGCCGAGCTATCCGCTGTTTGATTTCCTGGCGGAGCTCGATGATGTGCGGCTGCGGAGCTATCCGCTGTTTTATGACCACGGATGGTGGATCGACTTTGAGGAGCTTGAGGGGATGATCGGGCCGCGGACACGGGCGATCGTGGTCGTGCATCCGAACAATCCGACGGGGCATGCGACGTCGGTTGAGGAGCGCCGGAGGCTGGAGGAGCTTTGCGCGCGGCGGGGGATCGCGCTGATTGTGGATGAGGTGTTTCTGGATTACCCGCTGCGGGAGGGGGAACGGATCCGGAGCTTCGCGGTGGGGCCGCATCCGGTGCTGAGCTTTGTGTTGAGCGGGATGAGCAAGGTTGCGGGGCTGCCGCAGATGAAGTCGGCGTGGGTGGCCGTGTGCGGGCCGGCGGAGGTGAAGCGGGAGGCGCTGGGGCGGCTGGAGGTGGTGGCGGATACGTTTCTGTCGATGAGTGCGCCGGTGCAGCTGGCGCTGCCGGGTTGGATCGCTGGGCGGGGTGCGGTGCGGGACCAGATTGCGGGGCGCGTGCGGGCGAATGTGCGGGCGGTTGGGGAGAGTGGGGTGGAGATGCTGCAGATGGATGGGGGGTGGAGCGCGGTCCTGCGGCTGCCGCAGAGATCAGGGGATGTCGCGATGGAGCTGCTGGGGGCTGGGGTGGTGGTGCACCCGGGGGAGTTTTATGGGATTGCGGAGAGGGGGAGGGTGGTGGTGAGTTTGATTGTGGGGGAGGAGGAGTTTCGGGAGGGGATTGAGGTGGTGCGGGGGTGGTGCGGGTAGGGTGCCTCAGGCGGGCTTCCTGGATGCGCCTGAGGGGGCGTCAAGGAGCGAGGGACGACGGCAAGGGCGAGGGCCAATGCGGGGTCCTTCCGCTTCGCTCAGGATGACAATGCTTGGGGTAGACGGGCGGTTGTGGACGGCGGTGGGACGTTCGCTTCGCTCAGGGTGACAGCAGCGTTAGAGGTTTTGGAGGAAGGGGTTGGATTGGCGTTCCTGGCCGATGGTGGTGGCGGGGCCGTGGCCGGGGAGGACGCGGGTCGAATCCGGGAGGGGGAGGAGGCGCTCGTGGATGGAGCGGAGGAGTTGGCGGGTGTTGCCGCCGGGGAGGTCGGTGCGGCCGACGGAGCCGGCGAAGAGGGTGTCTCCGGCGAGGAGGAGATTGTGGTCGGGGAGGAAGAGGCAGAGGCTGCCCTGGGTGTGGCCGGGGGTGTGGAGGATTGTGCCGGCGATGGCTGCGTGGCCGGTGTGTGTGTTGGGCCCGATGCTGAGGGTGCTGTTGTGCGCGGGACTGATGTCGGGCGGTGCGACGTCCGGGGTGGGGACGCCGATCCAGCTGGCCTGCTTGTCCATCATTTTGGCGAGCGGGAGGTCGAGCTGGTTGTAGAGGATGGGGGCGCCGGTGATGGATTTGAGCTGCTGCGCGCCGGCGATGTGGTCGATGTGGGCGTGGGTGATGAGGATCTGCTTGACGGTGAGTTGATGCTTGGCGAGGAGCAGGAGGATGCGGGAGATGTCGTCGCCGGGGTCGACGACGATGGCCTCGCGGGAGATCTCGTCGCCGAGGATGGAGCAGTTGCACTGGAGCGGGCCGACGGCCAGGATTTCGTGGATCACGTGAGATTGCCTCAGGTGTGCGGTGAGTGATTAAACAGGATGCGCAGGCCGTCGGCCTGCGCATGGATGATGGGGCTGCGGAGCTGTGCCGGCTACTTTTTGGGAGCATTCTGGGGCGCGGTTTGGGAGGTGGGATGCGCGGTGCCGGAGAGGACGGAGTGGTCGCCGTTGCTGCGCGAGAACATGATGGTGAGGCCGATGGAGGTGAGCATGAAGAGGATGGCCGACCAGGTGGTGAGCTTGGTGAGGAGGTTGGCTGCGCCGCGGGGACCGAAGGCGGTCTGTGAGCCCTGGCCGCCGAAGGCACCGGCGAGATCGGCGGACTTGCCCTGCTGGATGAGGACGACGCCGATGAGAAAGAGGCAGATGATGATGTGGAGGGTAACGAGGAGGTAGATCATTCGGTGCTTTCGGGACCTCTGCGGCTTGCTGAGCCGGGGTTGCGGTTCGGACGATGTAGGTGGCCGGTTGAGGGCTGAAAGGTGGATTGGTGCGGAGGAGGGGACTTGAACCCCTATGCCTTGCGGCGCTAGCACCTCAAGCTAGTGCGTCTGCCAATTTCGCCACCTCCGCTTGCTTCCTGGCGCTGTTGTGGCGCGCAGGCGTGACGATCAATCCGATGGGTAGTATAGCATCCGGATCAGGCCGGAGATGGCGGTTTGAGCCGTGGATATGAGGTGAAGGTGATGGTTCGGAGTGGGCGACGGCGTGATGGGGCGGATAGGTTTGCTGAGTGCGGGGTTGGGTTTGTGGATGGCGGGTGGGGCGGGACTGATGGCCGAGACGAAGGGGACACCGCTGGTCGCGAAGGCGCCCGCTCACAGCTGGGCGATCGTGATGCATGGCGGCGCCGGGGTGATTGAACGGGCCTCGATGAAGCCGGAGACCGAGGCGGCGTACAAGGCCGGGATGGATCGAGGCTATCCGGGCGGCGGCGACGGTGCTTGACGGCGGTGGCGCTGCGATGGACGCGATCGAGGCGGCGCTGAAAGTGCTGGAGGAGGATCCGCTGTTCAACTGCGGGCACGGTGCGGTGTTTGCGGCGGACGGGACGAACCAGCTGGATGCGGCGCTGATGGATGGCGCGACGATGCGGGCGGGAGCGGTGGCGGACGTGACGACGACGCGGCATCCGATCTCGCTGGCGCGGGCGGTGATGGAGAAGAGCCCGCATGTGATGCTGATCGGGCATGGGGCGGATGAGTTTCGCGAAGAGTGTGGGGCTGGAACAGGTGCCGAACAGCTTCTTCTTTACGGAGCGGCGTTGGCAGGGGCTGGTGCAGCAGTTGAAGAAGGAAGGGAAGCCGGTTCCACCGCGGCCGGTGGGCGCTCCGCCGGAGCCGACGACAGCCGGTGGCGGAGATCGAGACGCCGGAGACGCACAAGTACGGGACGGTGGGGATGGTGGTGCGGGATCGCAAGGGAAACATTGCGGCCGGGACAACGACGGGCGGGGTTTCGGGGAAGCTTTGGAACCGGGTTGGAGATACGCCGATCATCGGTGCGGGGACGTATGCGGCGAATGAGTCGTGCGCGGTTTCGGCGACGGGTACGGGGGAGTACTTTATTCGGCTGACGGTGGCGAGGACGATCTGCGCGCTGGTCGAGTACAAGGGGATGGCGCTGCAGGCGGCGGTGGATGATGTGGTGCAGAGGCAGCTTCACGGCGATCCACGGGGACGGGGGCGTGATTGCGATAACGCCGGATGGACAGATGGCGTGGGGCTTCAACACGCCGGGGATGTTTCGAGCGCGGCTGGTGGAGGGGGGAGCGGTGCAGATGGGGATCTATCGGGACGAGCCGTAGGGGTAAGGTCTGGGCGAAGGCTGACGTTGAGGGCTCGCGAGCGCGTTTTGCGGAAGGAAGCAAGGACGTCAGATTTGCGCCGGCATGGAGTTGTTCTGGGGTAAGCTCGGGTCATTCTCTTCCGGTAGGAGGTTGCATGGCTTCAGTCACCGGCTTTGGCGGTGCGTTTATCCGAGCGAGCGATCCGAAGGCTCTGTACGCGTGGTATGAGCGGCATCTCGGCCTGATAAAGTCCAAGGGGTTTTACACGTTTCCTGCACCGGCCGAGCGCGCCCAGGTTGTCTTCGCCCTGTTCAGGCAAGAGGATCCATACTTTCCTCCGGCACAGAAGGTGATGATCAACCTCCAGGTGGATGACCTTGATGGAGTGCTGGATCGTTTGATCGCCGAAGGTGTTCTGGTGGATCCCAAACGCGAGAGCTACGGTTTTGGGAAGTTCGGCTGGTTGCACCGACCCGGAAGGAAACCGCGTTGAGCTTTGGCAGCCGGTTGAAGGCGGCTGATGCTGACGCAAGGCAACACGTGAGGTCGTCGTTGCGACAGTTGTAAAGCGATGTTCGCCGCCTGAGCCTAGAAGTGCTGGGTGAGGTCGGCGAAGCTGGCGAGTTCGAGGAGGTGTCTGGCCTTTGCCGCGGGGCTGGTCGACGGTCTCGTGTTCGAGAACCCAGGTGTAGTCGTGGGGGATGAAGACGGCGTGGAGGCCGGCGGCGAGGGCGGGGTTGATGTCGGAGCGGGGGCTGTTGCCGATCATCCAGGTGGAGGAGGCTTCGAAGGCGTGGTGGCGGGCGAGGGTGCGGTAGGCGTCGGTGTGTTTTTCGGGGAGGACCTCGATCTCGGCGAAGAGGTGCGCGAGGCCGGAGCGGGTGAGCTTGTCCTTCTGCTCGGACTCGCTGCCCTTGGTGACGAGGATGAGGCGATGGCGCTGGGCGAGGTCGGCGAGGGTGATGGGCGACGGAGGGGAGGAGCTCGATCTCCTGGTCGGCGATGGACTGGGCGAAGCTGACGATGCGCTCGTGGCGCTCGGGGGTGATGGGAGCGGTCGGAGAGCTGTTCGAAGCAGGTGACGAGGGAGTGGCGGAAGCTGTTGACAGGCCGTAGCCGCGTTGCGGCGATGGTGGCGCGCTCGATGGAGTTGAGGTGCTCGCGGACCTCTTCCGGGGTGTGAACGCGGTGGTCGAGGTAGGAGATAAAGGCGGCGATGGCGCGTTCGAAGTAGATGTTGTTCTCCCACAGGGTGTCATCGGCGTCGATGAGGAGGGTCTGGGAGAGGCGCCGGCCTGGGTGGAGCGGATGCTCCGTTTGGGGACGTCATAGGTCATTGTATTTCGGGGCGGGCGGCCGTGCGTTAGGGCGCTGTGAGGATCGCGTGGGGAGCATCGGCGCGGACGAGAATGGTAGGCTCGATCGAGCATTGGCGTGTGCCACGAGAGCGGTGTCGGGTGGACTCCGCAGGATGTGGGAGAGATGGATTGCGGCGAGAGGTCGACAGGCGAGGGTTGCAGACGCGGTGATGTATGCCGTGCTGCTGATCGCTGTCGGGGCGTTTTTTCTGACCTACTTCAACCGATTTGCCGGGTTGCGATCGGGCAATGGCGAGTACACGGCGGGGGTGGCGTTTCTGTCGGGACAGATGCCTTACCGGGACTACTTTACGACGGCGCCGCCGCTGAACCTGCTGAAGTCTGCGCTGCTGCTGAAGGTATTTGGGACGGCGCTGATTGTGAGCCGGACGGCGGGTGTGGCGGAGCGGCTGCTGATTGCGGCGGTGCTGTTTGGGTGGCTGCGGCAGATGTTCGGCCGGTGCCGGCGCTGGTGGCGAGCGTGGTGACTCTGATCCTGTCGGCGGGGGACAGGACGGATCCGATTGCCTCGTACAACCACGACGCGATCCTGTGGGCGATGCTGGCGGGACTGGCGGGGAGTTTTGCCCTGGGCGACGGGACGGCCGGGGCTGGCGATCGTTGGTTGCTGGCGATGGTGGCGGGGGGGTGTGCGGGGCTAGGTATCCTGACGAAGCAGACGGTGGGGCTTGGGTCGGCATGCACCCTCGCGGCGGTTGTGGCGGCTGCTTCTATGGCTTCGTATGGGCAAGCAGGGCGTCGGGTGTATGGCTGATCGGCTTCCTGGCTGGGAGCGGGTATGCCGGTGGGGGCGGTGGCCTGCTGCTGGCGCGGATGCATCTGCTCGGGGCCTTCTCCAGATGCTGTTTGTGAAGGGGCCGGCGGCGAAGGCGGCGCACATGTCGGACTTCCTGGTGCGCGAGCTGCGGGTGGGGTGGGACAACTTCGGCTGGCTGACGCTGGGGGGCTTTGCGCTGTTGCTGGCATGGCGGGCGCTGCTGCGGTCGTTGGAGGAGGAAGAGGTGGGCGAATCCTCCGCTCCGAAGAAGAGGCACGCGCCGAGGTGCGAGCTGCGGGATAGGTGCTGATTGCGGTGCTTGGCGGTGCTGGGGACGGCGGAGATGGTTGCGAGGTCGTGCCGGCTCTGCATGACTTTTCGAAGAGCGCTGTTTACTTCACGCTTTCTGGGTCTGACGTTGCTGCTGGTGGTATGCGCGCGGATGGGCTTTGGGCGCGGCCGGTCGGGACCCTCGTTATGCGGCTCGCCAGCGGCGATGGCAGTACGGGTTCTCGCGCGATCGATGGAAGAGGGGCGCAGTGCCTGCTGTTCTGCGCGGTGTCCTGGTCGGTGGCGTTTACGTTGTCGCTTTCGTGGCCGGCGTTTGAGGCGATGGTGCTGCCGGGGCTGGGATTGCTGGTGGCGCCGCTGGTGGAGGGAGTGCGAAGAAAGAGCCTGCCGCTGGTGTATGCGGGGCTGGGCTTGCTGGTGATGATGCAGATGCGGGAGAAGCTCGACGTGCCGTTTGGGTTTGACTACCAGGATGAGGCGTCCGGTGCGCGTTGCACGTTCGGAATCGGTGCAGGCGCAGCTTAGGGGGTTACGGCTTCCGGCGGAGACGGTGCGCTTTCTGGATGAGACGGTTGCGACGATCCGCAGCCAGACGTGGGGAGCACGACCGGATCTTCGTTTACCCGGAGATGGGTCTGCTGTATGCGCTGAGTGGGCGAAGCTACCCGACCGTGTCCGGGTCGCACAATATTGACGTTCTGAATGACCAGTTTGCGGGGGAGGAGGCGGAGCGTCTTCGCCTCGCGCGGCCGGCGGTGATTGTGTACTACGCGTGAGACCGAGCAGGCGCAGAGGGATGCGGAGAGGCTTTGGAGGGGAGGGCGGCCGAGCGGGCAGAGGGTTCTGGTTTCGGCGATCGAGGAGCTGGTTTCGGGGTACCGGCTTGCGGGGGTGTACCGGTTGCGTGCCGGGGATCCTGAGATCTGCGTCTATGTGCGGCGGTAGGGGCTGGGTTTCGGGCGCGCACGGGAGGAACCGTTACTTCGGAGTAAAAAGGTAACCTGAGTCGGACATTTGGCGGGTAGAATCCGGAGGAAAGTCTAGATGCAAAAGACGCACGTTTCTGAGGCAGGGCTAACCATAGATGGTTCCCGAGGCGGGACAAAGGTTCGGTCCGTACGAGATCCTGGGCAAGCTGGGTGGCGGCGGCATGGGCATCGTCTTCCGGGCGTGGGATGAGCGGCTGCATCGCGAGGTGGCGATCAAGCTGCTTCATGATGACTATGAGACGCCGGGAATGCGGGAGCGTTTCCTGCTGGAGGCGAGGGCAGCCTCTGCTCTGAACCATCCGAATATCTGCACGATCTTCGATATTGGCGAGCAGGAGGGCGAACCTTACCTGGTGATGGAGGTGCTCGAGGGCATGACCCTGAAGCAGAAGATTGCGCAGGGCGCTGTGCCGGTCGAGGACCTGGTGAGGATCTCCGAGGAGGTGTCGGAGGCGCTTGCGGCGGCGCATGCGAAGGGGATAGTGCACCGGGATATCAAGCCGGCGAATATTTTCCTGGTGAGAAAGCCGGGCGGCAAGCCGCAGGCCAAGGTCCTCGACTTCGGCCTGGCAAAGATCAACCAGGCCTCGCGAGCCGGGAGGGCGTCGCAGTCGATCGAGATTACTTCGGCGGGATCGACCGTGGGGACGCTGGCGTATATGTCTCCGGAACAGGCGCGGGGCGAACCACTGGATGCGCGATCGGACCTGTTCTCACTGGGCGTCGTGATGTATGAGATGGCGACGAGGCGGGTGCCGTTCCGGGGGTCAACCACGGCGCTGGTGTACGTGGAACTTCTGAGCCAGGCGCCCCAATCGATGCGGCAGTGGAACGACACGATCCCGAAGGACCTGGAGCGTTTGATCTTCCGGCTGCTGGCGAAGGATCGTTCGGAGCGCCCACAGAGTGCGAAGGAGCTTTACGCCGCACTGAGAAAACTATCGATTAAGGATGAGGGCAACTGGCTGAAGAAGGTACCGCGGGCCTCCGTTCCCCTGGTGCAGGCTCCGGATCCGGTGGCGAGGGAGAACAGGGGTCGGAGGAAGGAATCGAGCTCGGCGTTTCCTGCGGCCGACTTCAGCGTTGTTGCTCGAGTGAACGAAGAAGCGGAATTGGATGCTGGCGGAGATGTGATCCGTCCGAGGCGGCTGGCAACGCGCGAGAGTGGGCCAAGGGAGAGCGCGTTTCGATCTGATCGGGGCATTGACGGGACAGCTGACGGAGGATCAGATCCGGGCACAGGCTCCGCCGCTCCTGGACGAGGGGTCCACGCTGGCCCGGAGGTCGTGGGCGAGGTCGCGTTAGCTGCGCCATCTCCTGCCAGGGAAAGCTCCGGCAAGGAGGCGGTTTCAGGGCCGATTCCCAGGGCAGCTCCGGCGGACGCTGCGCCTGTTCCTGTGCCGGGCGGGCCTGTTGCCGGACCGCGGAGTAGGGCTGTGCGCGTACCCGAGCCGGAGACGACGGTCCAGGTGGAGCCCGAGGAGGTTACCGTGCTGCCACCCGAGCCGAGCACGCCGGTAGTGGACAGCCTGAGTGCCGGGGCCGCGGAGACGCTCGAGGAAGAGACGCTTTCAGAGGTGGGTGAGAAGCCTGAACTCGTCCGCAGCTCCCGATCGAGCTATGGGCTGATCGCGGCGATTGGCCTGCTGGCGGCCGGGGTTCTGGGCCTGTCGCTGTGGGTGCGGGGAGGAGGCTTTGGGCGTGTGGTTCTTGGGCCCGGGGATTCCGTGCTGCTGACCGAGATTCAGAATAAGACGGGCGATCCGACGTTTGATGGCGCCGTGATGCAGGGGCTCGAGATACAGCTGGCGCAGTCTGCTCTGCGATGGAGGGGGCAGGAGGCCTTTCGCGCCGGCATCCGGCAGGTTGTGAGCGCTGATCACGTGAACGCGGGCAACGTTTCAGGGAGGGCGGCGGCACTGCGACTCGGGGCGCGGGCGTATGTGTATGGCGAGGTCACCGGGAACGGAGCTCCGTACACGATCAACGTGGAGGTGCTTGAGGCCAAGTCGAACGACAGGCTGGCGAGTTTGTCGGAGACAGCAGCAGGGAAGCGCGACGTGGCGCATGCGATCGATCGGCTTGCGATCGACCTTCGCCAAAGGCTGGGAGAGGACGCGGGAACGATTCGCGAGCGTCAGACAGCCCTCGAGTCGCAGGGTACGGCGAACCTGGAAGCGCTGTCGGCGCTTGCGCAGGCAGAGGAGGCGCGCGAGAGTGCGCATCTAATCCCGGCCGTTGAGCTTTATGCGAAGGCATTGCGGGCTGCTCCAGAGTTTTCGCTGGCCGGTGTTGAGCTCGCATGGACATACGAGAGTCAGTATGCGGAGCTGGAAGCAGCGGACGCGGCGCGGAAGGCGAAGCAGAGTGCGGGGCATTCCGGGGATCGAGTGCGGATGATGGCGGAGGTTGCCGGAGCGGCGCTTGACACGCAGGATTACGCTGCTGCCGGCGGTGCTGCGCGGCGTCTGATCAACCTTTACCCGAAGGATGAGACGAGCCTGCTGACGCTGGCCAGGGTGATGCGGCTCCAGGGGCACATGACCGAGTCTCTCCTGTCGGCGGAGGAGGCATACCGGCGCGAGCCGACGAGCGGCGAGGCATATCGGGAGGCTGGGCGGGCGCTGCTCGGCTTGAATCGGTTCGAGGAGGCGCTGCGGCTGGCGGATACGGCGAAAGAGGCTGGGGTGGCGGACGACTCCTGGAGAGAGGCGGCCGCGTACCTGAGCGGGCGAGGAGCGCCGGAGGGGCCGAGTAGGCGAAGGCAGCCGGGTGAGCCCTGCGATTGCGGCGATGGCGGACCAGGCGATTGCGTTGGACAATTCGGGAGGCCTGCGGGCCGGCGGAGAGGCCTGGCATTCGGCGGCAAGGGCGTCGGAGGGTGCACGGGGCCTCCAATCTGCGGGCGCGGCGATGTTGGCGCGAAGGCGCTCTGAATCGCGCTCTGACGGGGCACTGCAAGGAGGCCTTGAGCTTTGCCGAGGAGGCGAGGGCACGGCCTTACGGGAAGGGTGCGGACTTTGAGGCGGGGCTGGCCGAGGGACTTTGCGGAGAGAGCCAGCGGGCAGTCCAGGCGCTGGAGCGTCTGGAGCGAGGATCCGTGCCAAACTCCTGGGCGGAGGACTTCTATGTCCCCCTCCTTCGGGGCGGAATGGCGATCTCTGCGAAGGACGGCCTGCGGGCACAGGAGGCGCTTTCGGGTGTGCACCAGATGCGAGATGAGCCTCCGCTGGGGAGCTATCTGCTGGGTCTGGCGCATGTTGCGGCTCACCATGATGAACTCGCGATCGAAGACTTCGGGAGCATCGACCCGCATCGGGGCTATGCATTTGTAACCGGAACGGTGGCGTACCCGATGGCGGAGCTGGAGCTTGCACGCTCAGAGAGATCGGGTAAGCATGAGGCGGCAGGGCGCCGCGGCGTACCGGAAGTTTGTGAGCCTGTGGACGGCGGCGGAACCAGGGGATCCGTTCCTGCTGGAGGCGGCCGCGAAGGGCTCGCATAGAGCCGGCGCAGCTACGCCAGCTGCGGAAATTGTGTTACCTTCTACAAGGTCGGATGTGGCCGCGGAGAGATGGCCGAGTGGCTGAAGGCGCACGCTTGGAAAGCGTGTATACCGCAAGGTATCCAGGGTTCGAATCCCTGTCTCTCCGCCATATCATTCAATCGCTGGGCAAATAGACACAATATTGGCATAAACGGCCCATCTACGTGCGGTTTGCGAATCCTCCTTTAAGCCGGAGCGAGTCGCCTTAAGTTTTGTTATACCGCGTACCAGCCAAAGAGTGTAGCCAAATGTAGCCAGCAGTACATCTCGTGGCTGGCAAAAGTGGCCTTGCCCCAAATCTCGAGTCCAGAGTGATGCGGGTTCCGAGCCTCACAAATGATGTTGTGCTTCAGGTACTGGGGCGGCCGTCTCTTGGCCTCCCATTCCGCGTTTAGTCGCGCCTGCCCGGGACAATATCCACCACGGGTCCCAGTCTTGGGTAAACGTCTAGATCGAGTCATCGACCCAGGCCCGCTTCGCGCGGCCGTGGCGAGCGCAGAGGTACTCTGTCGAATGGGCGTGGAGGGCCGCGCGATTTGTGCTCCAAACAAGTTAGGGGTCGACAGCGAAGGGTTCGGCAATGTGCCCCAACATACAGGAAATCTTAGGGGAAGTTACTCCAAGCAAACTCTCAACCTTCTATATAGGTCAGTCGTGCCCTTCTCGTGGTAATTCTGCGGGCGACGCCCACGCTAGTTCTTGGGGCGGGACGGGGCGATCCGGGAGTCGGTCATCAGCCAAGTCAATCTGGGCACTGGTCTCCCTCGCTCCGGCTCACGATAGTTCGATGGTCATGTTATGAAGACCGCCAGGGAGATCTCCCAGCGTGTCCTCGGAAGGATTGTCTTCCAGACTCTTGCCTGCCTACTCTTTTCGAAGCTCACGCGTGAGCCTTTGCTTGAACAGCAGAAAGCCCTCCTGGCCACCTAATAGGCAAGTAGTGGCCGAGTCGATGCTGAGTCTAGTCGGGCGTCCGCCTGAAACAGGGAGCACCAGTCGGTAAAGCTGCGCGTTCAGAGGGATTTGGTAAGAACGCACTCCCCAAGTGCAAAAACCGATAGCTCGGGAAACCGGGGAGAGGTACGTTTTAGCGTCGACGAATCTGATGTCTACATCCGGGGCCCGCAGTTGGTGAGTCCCGCAGCCCGCCCGGCTGTGGCAAAGCTGGGCACTGAAGGGTAGAAGAGATTGCTCGCACTCTAGCGCTGCCGTATGGTCTCCCATGTAGCTGGGGTCCCTACACCAAACGTCAAAAATCGTACGCTAAGGAAATTAGGATCACTCGTTTGAGGCTGCGAAGGGCCGTAGAGGCCTGAACGCCGTGTGATGTTTCCTGCTGGCGCGCGAATAACTATTCAGAAGCTGGGAGAATCTTCTGAATGCAGGCAGCGGACACAGAACAACGGTTTAACGAGCAGATAGGAAGCCATCGCGGCATCCTCTTCAAGGTCTGCAACGTTTACGGCGCATCGCACGAAGACCGGGAAGATCTGGCACAAGAGATCCTGATTCAACTCTGGCGCTCCTTTCCAGCGTTCGATGCCCGCTGCGCCTTCTCAACCTGGATGTACAGAGTAGCCCTGAACACAGCCATCTCCTGGCTGCGTCATGACAGCCTGCGCCGCAGGCACGTTGAGCCAACAGAAGAGCGGCTATTGATCTCTTTCCCTGCCAAAGACGCGGAGTCTGATGAACTCCGCCTCCTGTATACCCTCATCGATAATCTGGACCCAATGCAAAAAGCCCTCGTGATGCTGTATCTCGATGGCAACAGCCATCAGGAAATCGCCGAGGTCCTCGGCATCACGGCCTCGAACGTTTCAACCAGGATGAACCGCCTGAAGAACGAATGGAAACAGCAGATAGGCCAGTCGGATGGCCCGGAGAAACATGATGACAACCTTTGAAGAGATGGAAGCAGCATGGAAAGTACAGAGCGCAAAGCTCGATCAGGTCACCCTTTTGGTTGCGGATCAGGTTCGGCACGAGAACGTCTCGCCAGTCAAAGTGCCCTTGCGCAGCATGGTCGTCTCGCTGTGGCTCGAAATTGCTCTCTCTGCAGCGGGTATGTTGGTCATGGGCAACTTCCTCGCCAACCACGTCACGCAAGCCCGCTTCGTGTGGCCCGCCGTGCTCATAGACGTCTGGTTCGGCGCGGCCTTGATCGCCGCGGTCCGTCAGATCCTCACCGCCACCAAGATCAACTACGACGAGCCGATTGCAGGTGTCCAGCGGCAACTGGCACGGCTTCGGATACTGCGACTCAAGACCTTCCGCTGGCTCTTTCTGACCGGCCAGATTGTCTGGTGGATGCCGTTCCTCATTGTCTCCCTTCAGATGCTCTTTGGAGTTGACGCCTACCGGTATCTCACGCCCGGATTCATCATGACGAACATGTTCGCAGGCCTGGCCTTGATTCCCCTGCTGCTCCAGGTGCTCAAGAGATTCCGCTTCGCTGCGAAAGCATCGTGGTACAAACGCCTCGCCGACGTAATCGCTGGACAAAGTCTGGCCGAGGCCCAACGCCAGGCCGACATCGTCGCTGACTTCATCCAGTAGTTCTTAGATTCACAAGGCTGGAAACTCACACTCCCAGCGGGGGTGAAGGAGAACCTAATGTCCCACCAAGCGTCACACCGCCTTCCTCAGGCGCCTAGCCTGCCCTCCACGCGTTGCCTCCCACTCGACGCGATGAGAACCTTCCTCGTAGCGCTCGTAGTCGCGCACCACTCCGCCATGGCCTATCTCCCTGAGGCTCCCCCGGTCGCCAGCTCGTTGGTCGCTGCACCCCGCTGGTGGCAGGCCTTTCCTATCGTCGATCCCGCAACGTGGAGCGGCTTCGGCCTGTTCGTCGCCTTGAACGACACCTTCTTTATGGCCGCCCCTTTTCCTTCTCTCCGGCCTCTTTGTTTGGAGCAGCTTGCGCCGCAAGGGAGTCATTGCATTTCTGCGCGATCGATCGCTGCGTCTCGGCAAAGCCTTCCTCTTCGCAGCCTTCGTCATCTCACCGCTCGCGTACTACGCAACCTACAAGCAAATCGGCATCGCTCATCCGTCAGCGAGCTTCTGGAAGCAGTGGTCTGCGCTGGGTTCATGGCCTGCCGGTCCCTCATGGTTTCTCTGGATCTTGCTTGCGTTCGACCTTCTAGCAGCCGAATTGTTTCGCTTCGCCCCGCAGCGCACAGAAGCACTGGCAACATCTGTCAGGAACTATCGTCCTTCTATCCTCTTCGTTATGCTCACTCTGTTCTCGACGGCCTGCTTCGCACCCATGGCCCTGCACTTCGGCTCGATGTGCTGGTCGACCTTCGGCCCGTTCTCGGTACAGACCAGCCGGATCTTTCACTACCTCGCGTACTTCATTGCAGGCTTACTTCTCGGCGCCACTGGTCTCGAGGGATCGGTCCTGCACTCCGGAAGCCTACTCGCCAGACGATGGTGGACATGGTTGGCAGCCTCTATCGATTCCTTCCTGCTCATGGTTAGCCTGGCGCTCATCGCTATGCGCCAGCCACCATGAACCCTTTTGGGAGTCATCGTGTCGTTCGCTTTCTGCATCTCCTGCGCTACTTCCACGCTCGCTGTCTTCGCCGTCTTTCTCAGATTTGTAAACGGCAATAACCGCGTATGGGAGGCCCTTGGTGGCGCCGCGTTTGGCGTCTACGTACTCCACTACGCCTTCGTTAGCTGGTTTCAATTTTGGCTCGTGCCTATCGCAATTCCCGCGCGAGCTTCGCTGCGTCAGCTAGCCAGGGCCGCCCTGCACGCGCGGTGAGTCCGCCGGTGCGTTTCGGGCTCGCAGAAGCTCAAGGCTGAAAGATGCAGAACGTTTGACTCTTCGACGAAGAAAAGACTATGGTTCCGCTTTGTTGATGTTGCTCTCAGGCAATGAGAGTATTGAACAAATTGTCAATGGCTTCCTCTTCACGAAGAGTGCTCCTGCTGGCGCTCTTCTTTGTCGAAAGACTTTCGATGTATTCGCTGCCGCAGCGTCAAGGCGAAGCGAGGGCCCTTTTTGAACGATTGAACGGAGGAAGTCAAGATGATTTCACTCAACGTGAATGGCGTTGTCCACCAGGTCAGTGTCAGCGATCCGAGTACACCTCTACTCTGGGTACTGAGAGACATCCTCGGCATGACCGGCACCAAATACGGCTGCGGCATAGAAGTATGCGGTGCTTGTACGGTCCTGATGGATGGCGACCCGCAGAGGTCCTGCAAGATCGATGTAGGGTCGGCGCAGGGCATCAAGATCTCCACCGTGGAGGGTCTCTCGGCCGACGGCAAGAGCCATCCCCTGCAGAAGGCCTGGATCCAGCTCCAGGTCCCGCAGTGCGGTTTTTGCCAGTCTGGGATGCTGATGTGCGCCGCGGCCGTACTTCAGCAGCATCCACAGCCGGTGGACGCCGACATCAACGAGATCTCAAACATCTGCGTTTGCGGCACCTATGTCCGTATTCGCGAAGCCATCAAGCTGGCCGCTACTCTCTAAACGCAAGCTGAAACCAGGAGCCGCAATCATGTCCACGCAAGTTTCGGAAGAAGCTGCGCAGCCCATTGAGAGCTCGCGCGTCAACCGGCGACAGTTCCTCGTCGGAGCCACCGGCGGATTTATCCTTCACTTCTGTCTCCCGGGCCAACCCCGCTTCGCCCAAGCGGCCTCGGTCCGTCCCCCGACCCAGTTTAATTCCTATATCCAGATCAATGCCGACAGTACGGCTACTGTCTTCTTCGGCGGTTGCGAGTTGGGCCAGGGGGCAATGTCAGGACTCACTCAGCTTGCCGCCGAAGAACTGATGCTCGACTGGTCGAAGGTCACGACCCAAACAGCGCTCGCGGGCAGTTTGTCCTACATAACGGGCGGCAGCAGCGCGATCCGCGTCAACTACCTGCCGCTCCGGCACGCAGGCGCGGCGGTGCGCATGATGCTCGTGCAGGCCGCCGCAAACACCTGGGCCGTACCGGTTACGCAGTGCGTCGCCGGTAATGGCAACGTCATCCACACACCCACGAAGCGTGTGCTTGCCTATGGTGAGCTGGCGCCGAGTGCGGCAAAGCTCGCCCCGCCCACGAACCCGATTCTTATCCCGGACGCCAAACTGCGCCTGATCGGCAAGCCCGTGCAACGGCTCGATCTTCCCAACAAGGTAAACGGTCGCGCGGTCTACGGCATGGATGTACGCGTGCCGAACATGCTTTATGCCGTGGTGCGGCACTGCCCGTCGCTTGGAGGCACGCTCAGCCGGGCGCCCGACAATCCCGGAGGCGGTGTAGTTGCCGTCGTTCCCCTTGGCAACGCGGTCGCCATGGTCGCCGACAATACCTGGAATGCCATGTCTGGCTTTGACCAGTCCAACATCAACTGGAACGTTCCTGCGTCTTCCAGGAATATCGATAGCAAGGTGTTTGCCAAGGAGGCCGCGCGCCATCATCGCGAAGGGCCCCGTGGTTCCTGCCGAGACCATTGGGAATGTGGGGACCGCGTATGGCCAGCGCGGCCAAAGTGCTGGAGGCCACCTATAACTTTCCTTACCTTGCACACGCTTGTATGGAGGTGCTGAATTGCACCGTAAGCGTCACCCGAACCGGTTGCGAGATCTGGGCTCCGACGCAGGCCGCCGCATGGGTGCAGGGTACCGCAGCGGCCCTTACCGGATTTGCCCCCGCGAAGATCGTCGTGCACACAACGCTGCTTGGCGGCGGCCTCGGACGCAAGATAGAGCAGGACTATATCGCTCAAGCTGTCCGAGTCGGCATGGCCGTAAAACGGCCTGTCAAGCTGATGTGGCCGCGCGAGGAAGACTTCGGCAAAGACCAGTATCGTCCGCTTGTCACGTCCCACGTCAAGGCGGGGCTCGACAACTCGAATCGCATTGCAGCCTGGACCAACCGCATTGTCTCGCCCTCGATCCTCGCGCAGCGCGGATGGATTGCCGCGGGCTCCGAAGATGGCCAATCAACGGAAGGTGCGACGGGTTTGCCCTACGCGTTGGGCAGCAGCCTGGTCGAATACGGCGCGCACCCCTCGCCCGTTCCGATTGGCTTCTGGAGATCGGTCGGCCACTCCTACAACGCGTTTGTCGTGGAAAGCTTCATTGATGAGCTCGCCCACCACGCCGGCATCGATCCCTACGCTTATCGCCGCACCCTGCTCGTCAACAACCCGCGCTATCTTGCCGTTCTGGAGGCGGCGGCCGCTCTTGGGGAATACACAAGAACCCCTGCCGCGGGTCACTTCCGCGGTATCGCCATCGCGGAAGCTTTCGGTACAGTGGTTGCCGAGGTCGTCGAGATATCCGGCGCAACTGCTACATCGCTGAACGTCGTCAGCGTATCCTGCGCGGTGGATTGCGGCAGAGTAATCAATCCCGATTCGGTCACCGCGCAGATGCAGGGCGGCATTGTCCACGGCATCTCTTCCGTGCTGTGGGGACAGGTCAACTTCACCAACGGCGTTGCCAGTGCCACAAACTTCAGCAACTATCGCATGCTCACAATGCGGGAGATGCCCGTCATCAGTGTCGCTCTCCTGCCGGGCACCCATGCCCCAACGGGTGCGGGGGAGCCCGGGGTTCCTCCCCTCGGTCCGGCCCTGGCCAACGCCTACTTCAAGGCGACCGGGCAACGGATCCGGACTCTTCCTTTCTTTCCAACCCAAAGCACGATGGGCGGCGGCTAGGCGAATCGTTAGAGGTTCTCGAGCACCTCGGCGAATGGAAGCTCCCAATCGAGGCAGCTGATTCTAGCTTTCAGCATTGATAGTTTCTGAAGGCAGTGCCTGGGGCTTCGATGCGTCTCCCGAGATTGCCGTGACCGATGATCCCGAGAGTGCTGCCCTAGAATTCGCCGGGGAGCGGGTCATTGAGCAGACCACAGAGACTTCAGGGGTTTACCTGGTACATCAGGAGAGCAGCGACATCGATCTCCGTCTTCGGATGGATGACAAAGAACCTGTGGAGTTGAGGGACGATGATAGACGTCTTTCCTCCATTTGTCGGGAGGCGTGTGATCTCGCGAAATCTGGTGGGCGTCTCCTGCTGAAAGATGCTGAGTCCCTGGCTGCCGCTGATGTAGACGCGTTTGAGTGCGGGGTCCCACATCATGTCGTCGTTTGTTTCAACGCAGGGCTCCTGGGCCACAACCTTGCCGTGCATGTCGAAGACATAAAATATGCCGGGCTTGCGGCCCGCGACAAAGACCTGCTGGTCGTTCGGGTTGAGAATAAGGGCGGTATTGCCATTCAGGCCGGGCGCCTTCCAGGTATCGATCATGCGCTTGGACGTGAGGTCAATGACCCCGACCTCCTGCTTGTCCCTGATGTTGACGTAGAGGCGGTGCCGCGAATCGTCAACGCCGATGCTTTCCACGTTATTACCTGGGATCGGAATGTCTCCGATCAGCTTGCCTTCGTCGACCGAGAAGACCGAGATGACCGAGTCGGGTGTTCCGGCGGACTCACCCCCGTTGCCGATGTAGTACAGGTGGGTGGTTGAGTCGTAATACGCTGCGTCCGGAGAATCGGTGCCAGGCCGGCTTTAAGCGCGAAGTCCTTCGAGAAGTTGAACCCTGACCCAATCTTGTTTAGACCGTCCACAAGGGCATGAATCTCCTGCCGTGCGTCCAGCTTGGATCATTGCGCGACCGCGATGCTTAGAAGGAGGTCAGAGTAGGAGAGCACCGTCCCGCCTGAGTTCATTCGGATGGAGATTCTTAGAACCCTGTCGAGGTCTTGGCTCTTCTCCGTGTAGAAGGTCACTGTCGGAGCTGTGTGTACCACTTCGTATAGCCGGTGCAGGGTATCGCTGGCGCGGTTGAACAGTGCACTGTCTGGGCTTATCTTCCGCTCATTGAAGACGCCATAGAGCCACTGGGACAGCTTTCCCACGTGTGCCACGGCGAGGATGGAAGCGACGGGATACCAAAGGGCGTCGAGATCGTTCTTCGCGGTTTCAGAATCACGGAATTGGAAGCTGTAGGCTTCACCTTCTTCGTCTTCGCCCTTCTGAGCGAAGAGGTTCAGATGAAGCGTTTTCTTTGGAAATGCGTTGGGATTCGTGCGCCACTTGTTCGGCTCTTTCACAGCCATCGAACCACGAAGGCCGATGTTGAGGGCGGTCAAGCGTTGTTGACCGTCCAGCACGGCCGTAAGCTCACGGTTCGCGACCACACAAAAGGCGATGTCTGCTGCGGCGGGACGGTCCTGGTATTTGCCGGAAGTGCGGAAACGTTCCAAAGACGGCGCGTACCTCGGTCCCCTTCGGTGAGAAAGAGACGCTAGCTGCCGTCGGGCCTCTCGCTCCTGCTCCCGTGCCGCGTACATCTGCCTGATCTCCACTTCGAAGGCTTCGGCCATGGCGTACTGCTCTCCGGCGTGACTCTTCAGGCGCACGAAATGGAAGAGACGGTCCGGCTTGCGGTACTTCGGCTTGCAGTTGGTGAAGCCGGGGAGCCGCCCAAATCGTCTCCAATCTGCCGCACTTGGGTCCGCACCATATCTCGATGCGAGAGTCTGGGCGGCGCCGTTCCTTTTTCCCCCGAAGGGGGACGGAGGTTCAGGCCTTCGCCCCCCTGAGCCCAACCACGCTTCAGAACCCGCCCAAGGAGGGCAGACCCATGCAAAGCAGCAGCGCATTCCAGAACCTCGCCATCGATACCATCCACGAGTCCACCACCAACCCCCGCCGCACCTTCGAGGAGAGCAAGCTCGAGGAGCTGGCCGAGAGCATCCGGCATCACGGCCTCATCCAGCCCATCACCGTTCGCCCCAACGCGGATGGCTTCGAGCTGATCGCAGGAGCACGGCGCTACCGTGCGGCCAAGCTTGCGGAACTCTTCTCCATCCCGGCCCGCATCGTCGAGATCGACGACGCCCAGGCGCTTGGAATGGCAGCTGGTCGAGAACTCGCAGCGGGTCGACGTGCATCCTTACGAGGAGGCGCAGGGCTTCCAGCGCCTGCTCGATCTCCCCGGCTACGACGTTTCCGCTTTGGTCGAGAAGTCGGGCAAGAGCGCAAGCCACATCTACGCCCGTCTCTCGCTGCTGCAACTCATCCCCGCAGTAGCCGAGGCGTTCAGCCAGGAACGCATCACCGCCAGCCACGCCAACCTCATCGCCCGTCTCCCGCAGGAGTCTCAGGCCGAAGCGTACGAGCAGTGCTGGCGCAAGGACTGGCAGGACGAGTGAGGCTCACCTCCTACCCGCGAAGCACCTCTCCGCATGGATACAGAGCGAACCTTTATCTCTCGCTTGCCGATGCGCCGTTCGACCGCGAAGACCCGACCCTCAACCCCGCAGCAGGAGCCTGTGTCACCTGCCCCCGCCGCAGCGGATACAACACTTCCCTCTTTGCGGACGTAGCAGGGCGATCAGTGTAAGTTATGTGGAATCAGGGCAACGGCAAGTATTTTCCGCTGGCTCGCCGCCGCCGCGCTCACCACGTGAGCGGACCTCGCGGGGCTGCCTGTTCTCATTGGATCTCCACCAGGAGATCCTCTTGTCCTTGACTTCGTTGTTCACCCGATCCGTTGGGAGCGCTGCCCGCTCGTCGCAGCCGATCTTCATGCCACCTCTTGGCTGATGCTTCAGTCTCGGCGGGGCTTGGCACCCAACACCCTGGATGCTTATTCGCGAGCGTTAGAGCGTTATCTAGCGTTTCTGAAGCGGTCCTCGATGAGCGCGGCAACTGTGACGCGCGGCGATGTGGGGCTTTATCTTGCGAGCTTTCAGGCGGGGTTAGCGAACGCTACGGTCCAGCAGCTTCTCACCGTCGTTCGCCTGTTTCATGCGTATCTGATGGAAGAGAGCGTTCGCGCGAACAACCCTGTCACACAGACCTGCTGGCGGACGTGGGATGGTGTCGAGACATCATAAGCTGCCCTGGATTCCGAACGAGGAGGACTGGCAGGGCCTCCTGTCTGCGGCTCGTGCGGAGCCGATCCGTAACCGAACTATGCTTGCGTTTGCCTATGATGCCGGCCTTCGCCGGGAAGAGCTTTGCAGTCTGCAGACAAGTGATCTCGATCCGTCTAGGCGCATGCTCAGGGTTCGCGCAGAGACGACCAAGGGCCGACGTGAACGCGTTCTGCCCTATTCGGTTTCCAGCAGCGAGTTGCTGCAGCAGTACCTCGAACATCGTCGGGCATTCGGCCGGAAGCGTGGGCCGCTCTTCCTCTCCGAGTCTCGCCGGAACTATGGCGATCCGATCTCGATATGGAGTTGGTCGAAGATCGTCCTGCGTTTGCACGCAGGCCGGAGTCGAGAGTTTCTCGACCCACACGCTTCGTCATCTCTGTTTGACCGATCTGGCCCGCGCCGGGTGGGACATCCATGAGATTGCCACCTTTGCCGGCCATCGCAGCATTCAGACCACGCTGCTCTATATCCACCTCAGCGGCCGTGACTTGTCTTTGAAGCTTGCGGCGGGCATGACGCAGATCCATGGCACCGCGCCCGGATGTTAGCGGAGGTGACCCAGTGAAGCAGAAGCGGATGAGGCGGGATGGCAAGCCGTGGCATAACAACATCGGCCCGTGGATCGAAGCACTTACAACCGATGAGAAGAAGGCGCTTGTGCAGAAGGCCACTCGTGCGCAGTGGGGACCAGCCAAGGATGAACCCAAGAAGGCAGGCGAGGGTCCTGGACATGGCCTCTCGACGTGGACAGCTACGACCAGGACGGCGAGCTAAGCGTCGCCGAGGCTGACATGCTGACCCGCTACACGGAAGCGTACCGATTTTATCGCTATGGAAGAACGATGGATTTCGGCGCCGTCCTGGATCGGATCATCCGGCCTCTTAACGATGCTCTCGATTACGCCGGATGCAAGACAGGTAAACGAAGGTTTGTGCTGCTGTTCTTTCTTCGGGAGATCGCAGAGCGCAAGCGAACGTTCTGGGCATGGACCACGGAAGAGTGGATCGATTCGATCGACCGGTGGGCACCGGGACGTCAGCAGGTCGTGGCGATTGCGTATCTGCTGTGTGGTTTCTCGGACCTGCATCGGCTCAAGAGCGATCACATGGTTTATGTGTGTCTTGCCCGCAAGGTATTCGGTCCCGAGTACATGAGCACAGTCGCCGAACGTGTACGGGCGGTGCTCCTGGAGTGGGGCTATGCCAAGGAAGGCGTGCGCACAGAACATCATGAGAACCGTCTTCGAAGCGCTTCTGTTCATCCGCTCTCCGCACCTAAGCGACTTGAAGCTGGAGTACCTTGAGGGGCTGATCGCACGGAGACAGCAACGAATCGGCAGCTCGTGCGTGGTTGCTTTTTCTCGCGTGCTGGCCAGTATGGGAACGGTTCCTGAGGCGATGGAGATCAAGCGACCAGTACAGGGGAAACGATGCTCCCTGGCACTTACTCTTGGTGTCCCTGCAGAGTGGATGCGGCTCTGCACGATCTGGTACGACCGTTCTGTTTACGCGCAGCGATCCAGGGCGATGAGCTTCTACTTCCTGTTGAACGTCGGACGATGGCTCGGTCACACTCATCCAGAGGCCACCTCCCCGGCCGATTGGAACCGCGATCTCGCCTGTGAAGTGGTGTCCGTCCTTTGCCAGTGGCATGGCGGCGACTGGTGCAGTGTCGATCCGGCGCACGTAAAGAGCCGCGGCAAGATCCTGGCTCCCAGCACCCGGGCCAGCCGCATCAGCACGCTTCGTATCTTCTTTCGTGACCTTCAGGAGTGGGAGCTGATCCCGCGCAGATTCGACCCCATGCGTCACCTGACCGCACCAAAAAGCCTGGTCGGTCTGATCGGACCCAACCCCCGCGTCATCGCAGACGATATCTGGGCCAAGCTCGTCTGGGCCGGTCTCAACATCACTGCCGAAGATCTTCCCTATAAAGGGCCTACCCGCCCCGGCGGACTGCAGAACACCACCTATCCCATCGAGCTATGCAGGGCCCTTGTCATCACCTGGCTGTTCTCCGGCCTTCGTAACAACGAGATCTTCCGGCTGCGGTTGGGCTGCATTCGCTGGCAACGGGAAGACGTCACTGTCCCAGGCACTGGAGAGCTCCTCCAGGCCGACGCTGTTTGCCTGCTTGATGTTCCAGTCAACAAGACCGGTACGGCATTTACCAAGCCGGTAGATCGGCTTGTCGGAGAGGCGATCACTGCATGGGAGAAGGTTCGTCCGCAAGGCAACAAGCTCCCCGACCGGAAGACCGGCGAGGTCGTATCCTTTCTCTTTCTGATTCGCAACACCGTCGTCGGCAGGAACTACATCAACCTGACCCTCATCCCGGCCCTTTGCCGGAAGGCTGGAGTTCCGCTGGCCGACATTCGTGGCAACATCACCACCCACCGTGCGCGGTCCACCATTGCATCCCAGCTCTTCAACGCAAAAGAGCCGATGACGCTCTTCGAACTGCAGGAGTGGCTGGGCCATGCAAGCCCGTCCGCAACCCAGCACTACGCGAAGATCACTCCACTGAAGCTGGCCAAGTCCTACGCCGATGCAGGCTATTTTGCCCGCAACCTCCGCGCGATTGAAGTCCTGATCGACCAGGACGCCGTTCGTACCGGGATCGCCCCAGCAGACCCCTGGAAGTTTTACGATCTCGGGCACGGCTACTGCACGTACGACTTCTTCGAACAGTGCCCGCATCGCATGGCCTGCGCGAAGTGCGACTTCTACATGCCCAAGCAGTCTTCGGCCGCGCTGATGCTCGAAGGCAAGGCGAACCTGTTGCGCCTCCTTCAGGAGATTCCACTTGGAGAAGCGGAAGAGGCCGCGTGAAGACGGCGTCGCTGCCTACGAAAGGCTCTTGCAGAAGCTGGCGGATGTACCCACACCGGCAGGCCCGACGCAACGGCAGATCGGGAGCGAACTCGTACAGATCACCTGTGTCAGGCCAGCTTCGCATTTGTCCGAGCAAGACACGACAGCGCCTCCAGCCACCCTCTAAGATTCCTCCATGGCTGGCTTCGCAGTTGTTATGACCATCATCAGGTTTGGCGTCATCGGTATCATAGCCGCCAGCTGTCTTTCGCTGTGCCTCTACCTGCTTGCTAAGCGCACGCATCGGAATGGCGAACCGACAACGCGTAAGTTCATCTGGATCAGTGCAGCCGCTCCCTTTCTTGGCCTGTTGTGGTTGATCGTCGCTTTCTCTATCCATATTGAAATCTCAAACAGATTGGCTCACCAGGACTGCGGTCTGAGCGGCGATCCGTACGTGACTCTACCGAACGGGTATGTGCTCGGCAGCCACAACACCTACGACGGCTACTTCAAGGCTCCTGGTTTTGAAACCGGTGTACCAGTCGCAGGTCCAGGTTACGTTCGCTCCATCATCGATCTCCGGCTCGGTAACGGCTATTTCTCAGGCACTCAGTTCGACTTCAAAAGTTCGAGTGTTCGACGATTCACCTTTGATACCCGAACCCGAGCGTTTCAGTCATCTCCAGAGGGCAATACAACCTGGGAGGCGGCGAATGACGAAGCTCAACAAGGTGACGGGTCGTATTGGAAGATCTATGCGCAGTACAGACATTCCTGGCCTAAATACGTCTTTTGGTTTTTGATCATCACCGGGGAAGGCGCCATCGTCTTCTGGGTAAGGCGCGCCTGGACAGCCCCAAACACTATCGTTCCACACGGGTAGAGTGCAACAGCAGGTCATCCTCTCGCCTCACGTGGTGAGCTTGGCGGTGACGGGCCAGCGGAAGATACTTGCCAGTTGCCCTGATTCCACATAATGCCTT
The DNA here is from genome assembly GCA_963752655.1 of uncultured Acidobacteriaceae bacterium. Classification (GTDB taxonomy): domain Bacteria; phylum Acidobacteriota; class Terriglobia; order Terriglobales; family Acidobacteriaceae; genus Edaphobacter. Next base: position 1,985 of record CAVVZK010000001.1, on the reverse strand, counting down.
GATGCCCCATGCTTCCAAACCAAGGTCACAGCCCACATCGACCGCGAAATCGCCGCCAACCCCGAGCTTATCCAGATCGAGAACGGCTGGCGCAGAGCGAGCGAACAGCGGCCCGGAGCCGTCCAGCGCGGCCACTTCCGCGAGATCGACACAGCGATTGAGAACCCGGACGCAGAACCAGCCCCACCTGCGCGGCTGCGAAACCCGCCATCATCGTCTACGGCAAGCGCGTAGGCACAACCATCACCGTCTGCACCGACGACCATTGCCCGGTCCATGACCCACGCGAGGCGGCACGGAGGGCCGCCGAACCCGTGCCCGTCATGCCACCAGCACCAGAAGAAGAGACAGAGGAAGAAGCCGAGCAGCGCAGGGCCGAACACGAACAACGCCGGAAAGAGTACGAGGCCGAGCAGGAGCGCCGAGCCGAGGAACGGCGGCAGGAGATGGAACGGCAAGAGCAGGAGTACGAGGCAGAACAGGCCCGCAGGGAAGAACTGCGCCAAGCCCGCGAAGCCACCTACAACCGCATCCTTGAAAACGCCCCGGCTAGCTTCAACGCCGCACAACTTCGGGTGTTGCTCCGCGCCATCGTCAACCTCGACCCGTACACCTTCGCGGACGATCTTGCCGAGGAGATCAGCGCGGAAAAGAGCATGAGCCCGACCACCGCAGCGCCGAAGAGGTATTGCTGTCGACCCTCGACGGCACCGGAGATGACAAGCTGACCCGCTTCGCGCTCCGGCTTGCACTGAGCGGTCACCGTGGCATCCCGCGCGACGGCGAACCCGACTTCCTCACTGAAGCCGATGCGGTCTTCACGAGTCCCGCACCTGAAAGGAAATCCAGCCGCACGAAAACGAAGAAGCCCACCCTTGTCACAAAACCAAAGTCCCGACGCGCCAAGACCGTAGAAGCTGCCTAAACCCTTCACCCAGGCGGGAGTCGTCCTCAACGGCTCCCGCTAGCTCTTGAGGAGATTCGAAGTGTTCCAGTTCACTTACAAGCTGAAGATCACAGAGCGGGTGAAGGCGAAGTGCGAACGTCACCCGCGCTACAACCCCGAACGCGACGGCAGGGCCGGGATCAAGGGCGGCTGTTCCACCTGTTATTCGCTCTTCTCGCTCTTGCAAGCACGGCAGGCACTCGAAGCGGCTCAACACGAATTTCTGCGACGGGCCGCGCCGTGGTGCCCCAAACCCCGCACGAAGACAAGCGGCATTGCTGAGCCTTCAAGTTGAGCAGAACCTGGAGGAGGCTGCTACAGCGGCCTTTCTCCACGCCCACCACTGCGGGCGGCGGGTCCGTTCCCTCCCCTGCACCCCTCCCTCTCTGGTACAACACACTACGAAAACAGGGCCACGATGGACAGAACCGAACAGACTGTACGCCACATGCTCGCCGCGATAGAAGCTCCGCTCTACGACGTAGGCGTCCTGAGCAGTCGCGGCATGCTCCCCGGCCTCGATGCGATCCCCGCTTCGGCTGTCCTCGATAAGCTTCGCCTGCTCAAGTTCCGCAATGCCCGCGGCTCCCACATCTACCTCCGGCCCTCCGGCGAGCACCGCTACACCGTGCTTGACGATCTTGACGAACCAAGCTCGCCAGGCTCTCCGCCGATGGCTTCGAGCCCTGTGCCGTCGTAGAGACCAGCAGCGGCAATTTCCAGGCTTGGCTCAAACACACCGAAGTTCTTCCCAAGCTGCTCGGCACCTTCGCTGCGCAGACCCTTGCCGCTCGTTATGGCGCCGATCCGAGTGCAGCCGACTGGAGACGCTTCGGCCGGCTCCCCGGCTTCACCAACTGCAAACCGAAATACAAACGAGACAATGGGCTGTTCCCTTTCGTTCGCCTCCACAGTTATTCCGGCCAGGAGTTCTCCCGCGCTCAGGCCTTCATCGAGGAGATCACTGCAGCCTATGAGGCCCGCGAACTTGACCGCGAACAACGCCGCGCGCAAAGGGCCCTTTCTCCCCGGCTGACGC